>NZ_JAUOSF010000029.1 GCF_030548465.1 Tamlana sp. 2_MG-2023 | reverse complement strand
CTGTGAATTTTTGAAAATCAGCCTCATCACCAACATTTTGCCAGCGATCTAATACGGCTTCAGGTTGGTTTCTCATATTACCTGGACCATAGAAAAATGTGCTTAAATAATTTGCACCTAGTTGTTTGCTGAATTGAAAATGGAAATCTAAGGACAAACGCTTATAGCTTAAGGTGTTTAAAAAACCGCCATAAAACTCTGGCCTAACTTCCTGTAAAAATTGATAATCATTAGGGGCTGAGATAACACCGTCTGAATCAACATCCTCAAACTCATAAATTCCCGTGTCCGAATTCACGCCTATAGTGTGAAATAAAGGCTGTATAAACATACTTTCTCCTTCCCGGTACCTATTGGCAAATGCAGAGGTTTCTAAATTGGGATAATTTACAAGTATAGTATTTGAGATGGTTAAATTTAATTGTGACACCCAACTAAAGTCTGCTGTGTTTACATTCGTAGTTTCTAAATTAAATTCCCACCCCCTATTTTCTACTGTTGCATCTAAATTCGATTGCAAGAATGAATAGCCAACACTTGTTGGTAATGGAAGGCCTATAAGTTGATTATCTGATTGGTTATTATAGTACACACCTGAAAGCATTATACGATCTCTTAGGAATCCTAAATCTAGCCCTACTTCAAACTTTTTATTACGCTCCCATCCAAAATTCGGATTATTAAGACGTGTTGGGTAAAGACCAGAAACACCTTGATAGGAAAAACTAGTAGGTGAATAACTATCTAAATATCCATAATCTCCAATTTGATCATTACCTGTACTCCCATAACTAACTCTAAGCTTTCCGAAACTAAAAATGCCTTTTTCACTTTCAAATAGTTTTTCTTTTGAAAAAAGCCAAGCTGCTCCAACCGCTCCAAAATTTGCAAATCGATTATTTTCTCCAAATCGACTACTGCCATCTCTTCTTGCCGTAAAATTTAAAAAATACCGTTTTTTAAAATCCAGATGGACGCGACCATACACCGCTTGGTATTTATATTGGGAAATATCAGCATTTAATACATCTACATCGGCCGCTGCAGAAATATCTTCCATAATCGCATCGTTAATATAGCCTGAAGCTCTTAACGATTTACTATTTTGATCAAGCTGCTGAAACGTTGCACCTACCAAAGTTTGCAAAGTTAAACTCCCAAAACTGTAGTTGTACTCTAGTTGTGGTTCTATTATCCATGAGTTTACGGAGGCATCAGCAAAATCAGATGAAGGTAATGTTGAAGACAAAGGGTTTGTTGCCTTTCTAGATCGTATTTCCTTCTCTTCTCTAAATATTGAATTATACCCCAAACTAGCTTTAGTCTTTAAACCTTTTAAAAGCTTATAAGAAATTTGGGCATTAGCAATGAATGTTGCATTATTAGCATCAAATCTTTGAAAAGTTGACCTTAAAGGATTGGTCAATCCTCTGTAAAAAATAAGATCGCCATTTTCATCTATTAACTCGGGTAGATTTGGAGGAAGGGTTAGCGCTGCGTAAGTAAGGTCTTCATCTGGAAGCGCACTATTTTCATCGCTATAGATCACATTCATAGCACTTGAAAAACGTTTATTTTCAGAGGTATAGTTCACAGAAAGATTCATTGAAAAACGCTTATAATCAAAATCTCCTGGGAAAACAGTGGTTTCTTTATAAGTACTGCCACCAAACAAAAATTGTGTTTGACTATTCCCGCCTGATATTTTAACTTGTGAATCTGTGATATAAGACGTGCCTCCAATAAGCTCATCTTGCCAATTTGTATAGCGGTTCTGATCCCATACATGCAAATCGGGCGCATTATTTTCATTAGAAGTTGTACCGTCATTTTGAAAAGCTTCTTTACGCATTTCCAAGTATTGAGGCGTATTCAAAAGAGACATTCTATTAGCGACCGAACCGACTCCTGTCTGTAAATTAAAGGAAACCTCCGTTTTTCCTTCTTTTCCTTTTTTAGTAGTAATAAGTACTACACCATTAGCGCCACGAGATCCATAAATAGCTGTGGCATCTGCATCTTTTAAAACTTCCACACTTTCAATATCTGCGGGGTTGATACTACTTAATGGGTTAGCACTTGAAACTATGGCAGTACCTAATGAGGCTATGGTACTCGAAATATAGGGCACGCCATCAACAATATAAAAAGGGTCATTCCCTTTTGTGATACTATTTTGACCACGAATACGAACCGTAAAACCAGCTCCAGGAACGCCAGACTGTTGTGTAATATACACACCAGACATACGACCTTGTAATGCAGCTAAAGGATTTGCTACTGGTTGTGTCTCTATATCTTTTGCGGTTACACGTTCGATATTACCGATTTGCTCCTCTTCCTTCACAGAGTAATATCCGGCATTAATCATAATCTCACCAAGTTCAGTAATGTCTTCTTCAAGCTGAACATTGATTTGATTTTGGTTATTTACGCCCTTGGTCAGTGATTTAAAACCTAATGCTGAAAATATCAGCGTATCGCTTGGGTATACTTCTATTTTATAGTGCCCATCGAAATTAGTCACGACCCCAATAGTCGTGTTTTTAGACATAACATGCACACCTACAATAGGCATGCCTTGAGCATCCTCAACTTTACCTGAAACAATAAATCTCTGATTAGAGGGTGCCACTGAAAACAGTAGAGAAAGCAATGGTATACATAGAATTAAGTAGATAAAGAATATACGCGATATCTTAACATCTAGTAGTAATTTTTTCATAATTTTGGATTTGAATTAAACAATTCTGTTGTTTGATTAATTAAGCCTCCTATAGACCCTGCAAAAGTTTATTTAGGAGGTTTTTATTTTACTGTAAACCAGTAAATGAACTCTTAGCCATATTTATCGGATAGAGTTGCTTCATAAATAATAGTTTTTATAGTTAATACTTGTTTTTTTTGTATAACCAGGTAGCCCCACTAAACCGTTAGGGTTATTTTTATCAGGTTTGAAACTACCCGGATCTACTTAGTGACTAATTCAAAAGTTTATCTCATAGGCATCTTTTTTTAGTTAATACAAAGCATACCTTACCTGAGTAAGGATTAAAATTCATACTTAAGGAATATCGTTTCATGGCTGGATACCATGATTATGTGGAATCGTGAATTACAGGAGAAAAGAGTTTTCGTGTACCAAAATAGGCCATGTATTATATGGATGTGCTAATACATTTTGCCAGTAATTTTCATGACGTCACTCCTGCAACGAGTAGTACCTTATATCGGGCACTTTGGTTTTTTAGGAAAAAGGATAAAATATACCGTTAGCTCAACATTGAATTGTGCTTTGATAATTTTTAACCCTTTGTATATTTTAACTTTTTTCAATAGGCATTTATTAAAAACTAATACTCAATTAACCCAAGGTTAATTTATTACAAAAAAAACAACCTTAAATGTGAGTTATAACCTAAAGACATAAAAAAGGCATGGAACTCATCAAATTGTCCTTGAGGCACTGGTATACCCTGCAACAATAAGTGAGCCCACGCCTAAAGACGTGAGCATCTTACTTATCATCTCGTTGCAAAAATTACCAGTTTTCAAGGACGAGATTCAAAGCAATTGCTTCTAATATTTTCTATTTGAAGAATTGCAAATGTAATATTTAATATGCAATATAATTAAAATATCTCAAACTCGGACAATTGTCCGAGTTTTTTTCATATGCGTATACTTAATTTGTTTGTATGAGAATATTGGAAAGAAAAATATGTGAATATATTTCTAAGAAATGGATTGGGGATGATCAAGCTAAAACTCAATTTGCGTTAAATCATAATATAGATGAAAAAACCGCAAGAAGAATTTATTCCGATAAAGATTACAAAATTTCTCTATATACTGTAAAAAAAATTTGCGAAGCTAGAGGTATAAAATTATCTGACTTCTTTAAAGAAATTGGCTTCTAAATCTCAGCCACTAATTCAATAAACCTTGGACTAAAGGCTTCGTTTCACCTATATCACTATTTTTACTAAAATTTCTTCAATAATTTTTTTAAACCTTTAACCTGTGATTTAATATTTTTCATTCTAAAACAAAGAGAAGAACTTCTTGCCATTGTTGATGAAACTATTAAGCATGAAGAAAAGCTTACCCGAAGAAAAAAAGCATATTATAAGTCCTTAAAAATTTTAATTATACAGAAATTTAAGGTTTAGGTAAGTTATTTTTA
Organism: Tamlana sp. 2_MG-2023; assembly: GCF_030548465.1. Taxonomy (GTDB): domain Bacteria; phylum Bacteroidota; class Bacteroidia; order Flavobacteriales; family Flavobacteriaceae; genus Pseudotamlana. Next base: position 989 of record NZ_JAUOSF010000029.1, on the reverse strand, counting down.
AATTATCCATTTTCACATTATCAACTAACTGTAAGCTATTTATATTACATTACACCTTCATGAAATATAAACAAATTTGTTTATATTTGTTACATGAACCATTTAATAGAGAAATATAAAGGCATTCACCCAGGGTTTGTTATTGAACACCTCCTTAAGAAGCGTTTGCTCCGCAAGCGTCCTTTTGCTCTATCTGTAAATGAATACCCTCAAACTCTGAATGCTATAACGAAAGGAAAAAGGAGTTTAAACACTGCACTAGCTTTAAAAATTGAAAAACAATTAGATTTAGAACAAGGCACTTTAGCTCTATTGCAAACGTATTTCGATATAGAACAAGAAACTAAAAAATTAGATCATCCAACACCCAATCTCAATCTTTTAAGAACATCATTGTTTTGGGATACAGATATGTCCAAAATTGATTGGAATAGGCAATACAAAGCGGTTATTAAGCGGATTTTTGAGCGCGGTAATGAAGCTGAACAAAATGAAATTAGACGCTTTTACGGATCAAAGAAAATAAAAACAGCCGTACAATCGGATACACGGAAACACTATCGGACTTTTCATAAATAGAGCTTTTTTAACCGCATGTTATATTATAATACGGTAAATAAATTACTAAAAGATTGCTTACAGTTTTTAATGTCTGCTAAAGAACTGGAAGACTTTCGTTTAGTGGGAGGAACAGCGCTAAGCCTACAAATTGGACATCGGGAATCAATCGACATTGATTTATTTAGTGACGCCTCGTATGGTTCAATAGATTTTGATAGCATCGAAACTTTTTTAAAGACCTCCTTCCCCTATTTGGATCATCTTCAAAACATTCCCGTAGGCATGGGTAAGTCATACTTTATTGGACCGGATTCTGCCAACACCATAAAATTAGACCTTTTTTACACAGAGCGATACATACAACCTCCAATTATAGTAGATACGATTCGTATGGCTTCAATTGAAGAGATTATCGCAATGAAATTGGA
>NZ_JAUOSF010000028.1 GCF_030548465.1 Tamlana sp. 2_MG-2023 | reverse complement strand
GCCCTAACTAAGGTATCTTACTAGGTTTTAGTTTCCTTCACTAGTAGATTCACTAGCTACACTCATAGAAATTACCATCTCACAAAACCTAAGCTTTTTTTATAAGTTTTACCGGGATACTCCTTATAAATTCGTAATAGAAAGCAGCTTTTCACATGACCTTATTTAGTTCATGTTCCTATTGTGCACAATAACACTTTCCAGTGAAACCACTATCTGGAATCAAATCTTTTTTGTGTAACCAAAACATTAATATTATGAGAATATCAATAAAAATTTTCGCATTATCATCTTTTCTTATTTGCTGCCTATTTTCTTGTACACCAACGACTGAAATAGCAGAAAACTCATCTTCTGATACTTTTGCTACAGGTGGAGATTCCAGTGCTCATCCTGACAATGATAGAGATGAAGAGGATGAAAATTAACAAAAATTAAATTCTTTCACAAATTACAGCCTTTAACCTACAAAGTTAAAGGCTTTTTCTTATATTTAGAATTTAGCCCTATAGTAAAGTGAAGATTACCACTAGAATATATAGCTCTTCTTCACTCCTTTTCTGTAATCTCTTTTGGATCTTAATCTTAGTAAATTGTTCTGATACCAGTTTGCAAAAACAAAAAGTCGAAAACAAAAAAGGAGACAGTATTACGTACCTGATACAAAAAATAAAAACAACCCAACTTAGCACTTCTGAAAAAAGCACACTACTTCATAAGGCTTTTGAATATAGACAAAAGTCACCAAAACAGGTTGTTTCATCTAGAAAATTAAATGACATTGCTTATGAAAGCCATAAAAATGGAGATTCTATACTTTTTATAAAGTCGGCAAATAGCGCCATGAAACATGCTGTTCAAATGAAGGACACCAATAACATTGCAGACATGCATTGGATATATGGAGCCTTTCATTTAAAAAATTTAAGTTATGATAGTTCTTATTATCATTATCAAAAGGCAAGAAAATTATTTAATAATAAAGGTAACACATATTTAGCAGCACGTATGCAATACAATATGGCTTTTATTTTATGTAGACTTAGAGATTACACAGGTGCTGAAGTATACCTTTTTCAAGCCATTGAAATATTCACAGCATTAAATAAAAACAAACAATTATATCAATGTTACAACCTTCTTGGTATTGTATATGAAGAACTCGAAGAATTTCAGAAGTCTATCTCCTATCATAATAAAGCACTAAAACACCTAGAAAAACTAAAAGACAAATCTTTTTTTTTACAAGACAGCTATAATAATATTGGCCTAATATATCAAAAACAAGGTGACTACAATCAATCTATTTCATACTTCGAAAAAGCCTTAAAAACACAAGGTTTACGAGCAAGAGATCCTATACTATACGCTAGACTTACAGATAATAAAGCCTACAGCAAATACAAAATTAATGATAACCACATGCTCCCTAAAGCATTCTATGAGGCACTTCATATTAGAGATAGCATGCAAGATATTTTAGGTGTTATCATGAGCCGATTTCACTTAGCCGAGTACTACGCTAAGCAGAAGGACACAAGCATGGCTCTAAACCAGGCACGCAAAGCACATTTCTTATCTAAAAAAATAAAAAACAACAGAGATATTCTGGAATCATTAGAGTTATTAGCTCTTCTCGACTCTAAAAATAAAGGCACTTTTCTTAAACAATACATTAGCCTTAATAAGACATTCCAAACTCAAGAACGGCATACGCGTAATAAATTTATGAGGATTCAATATGAAACTGACCAATATATAGCTCGAAACAAAGAACTATCAGCCAGAGTAGCTTGGGTTTTTCTTACTGGAACTATCTTAATAATGTGTATCATTTTAGTCTTTTTCATTTTAAGACAAAGATCCAAAACTAAACTACTTGTATTAGAAAGCAATCAACAAAATGCTAACGAACAAATTTATCGTTTAACACTTCAAAAGCAAGAAAAGCTGCAACTTGGCCGCAACCAAGAACGAATCCGAATAGCAGAAGATTTACATGATAGTATATTAAGTGATCTTTTTGCTCTAAGGATGGCCTGGTCATACCTCAATGTTGAAGATAAAAATAAGGGTGCCCAAAAACACCAGACTTACCTGAACGAACTTCAAGATATTGAAAGAAAGATACGAGAACTTTCACATGAGTTAAAACACAACCTCATAGAACACCCAATTGACTTCATTGCTTTAGTCGAAAATCTTATGGTAAAGAGAAGTCATCTCGGGAAGTTCAAGTATGCTTTTTACCATGATGACGAAATTCCTTGGGAACAAGTCGACAACTTTATTAAGGTTAATCTATACCAGATTATTGAAGAATGTCTCCAAAACTGCCTTAAGCATGCAGAAGCTTCCTTATTTTCACTCGCCTTTACACAGCGAAAAAGCCGGTTAATTCTAAAAGTATCAGACGATGGGAAAGGTCAAACCAAAATCAAAAAATCAGGTATAGGTCTTAAAAATATAGCTTCTCGTACAAAAAAAATGAATGGAACTTATCAATTAAAATCCATCCCCAAAAAGGGTACACATATAACCATAAGCATACCTTTAAAACCACGTAATTTATGACAAACAATCACTATCTCATACTTCTAGTCGATGACCATCCGCTTATTACTTCTTCTTTTCAAAGTGCTTTTAAAACCATAGAAAAGAAAAAGCAAACTCAATTTAAAATTGAAACCGCTCATAGTTTTCAACTGGCCATAACTGCTCTAATTAAAAACACTTATGATGTCGTTTTTCTCGATGTTCAGATGCCTTCCTTAGAATCAGAAAACATATTTTCAGGAGAAGATCTAGGAAGTAGAATACGGACACAGCACCCTAATACTAAAATAGTCACAGTAACCACGTTTAATGATAACTATCGTATCCATAGTATCATTGAACAAATTAGTCCAGATGGTTTTCTTATTAAAAATGACCTTACCCCTGAAGAATTAGAACTTGCTATTGAAAAGGTATTGCTCGATCCACCATATTATAGTAAAACAGTTATTCAGTCTATGCGAAAATATATTAGTAATGATTTCATTTTAGACAAAACCGATAGAGAACTCTTATATTATTTATCCAGAGGTGCTTCTCTCTCTGCAATTGCCGATCAATTATCCTTATCTCGAGCTGCCATAGCTAAAAGAAAGCAGCATTTGAAAGAAGTTTTTAATGTAGAAGGTAGTGAAAACATTGAGTTACTGGAAAAAGCCAGAAAAAAAGGCTTTATTTAACACAAAAAACCCCCATTCTAATACCAGACATATTACATTAAATTTTAAAATAACAGTTTACAAATTATATATTTTTTTTATCCATTTCATCTACCGCACTATTTAATATATCCTCTAATTTTACATCACATAATTTCTTCCGGCTTTACATTTAATTTAACTTTCTATGACACGACGCCGGTCCTACCCTATATTTTTAAAAGAGATCATCTGTTTCCTGTTCATCTTTTTGTTTTCCTATGCTGCTATTAGTAAACTATTAGATTACTCCTTGTTTAAAATTCAACTTGGACAGTCACCCTTGTTAACCGCTTTTGCCGGATGGGTTGCTTGGGTGATACCATCTATTGAGCTAATCACAGTAATCATGTTGGTAATTCCAAAACTGAAGCTAGTGGCTCTATACGGCTGTTTAAGTTTAATGAGCTTGTTTACCTGGTACATTTTTGCCATCCTTAATTTTAGCGAATATGTACCCTGCTCCTGTGGAGGAATTTTGGACAAGCTAGGATGGCAGGAACATTTGGTCTTAAATATCTCATTCATCATCCTTGCGATTATTGGAATTCTGATTCCAGCTCCAACCTTAAAACACATTCATTATATATAAAAGTTATTAAAAATTCAATTGTACAGTTGATTAAGGGGAACCGAAAACCTTAAAAAGAGTAGGACTAATTTTTAAATCTTAAAATCATGAAAAAATTAAAAATCATGTTAGCTAGCGCTACATTTCTTTTCGCATTTGTAGCTGCTTTTGCCAGTAAAAACGCATCTTCTATTGATGCATTTAGCCAGTATTATGTAAAGGATGGTAGCCATTGTGAACCTACCAATTGTAATCCAATAAATACCGGTGAGGCATGTGAATTCAATGTGTATGAGCCAGATGTCCTAAATCAATGCGCTACACCAGTAATATCCCCTACATATCGCCCTAATTAATTAACAACAGAAGGAACAAGGAACTCCCCTGTTCCTTCTTTAATTATTCTTAAATGAAAACTAAACTAATATGTATTGCCTGCAGTATTATATCAAGCTTACTAATAATCAGTATGCTATATTTTTTATCGAGGCGTACTAATAATAACACAGGTCAATTTTACAGACATTTTCCTCCCCATTATTTAACTAAATTAACTACCAAACCATTAAACGGAGCTACCGCCTATATTACAGGTGTGGATCGTGAAACTCTATATATCGGATATAGCAATACCCCTTTTACTTTTAGTCATTATCAATGGGATAAAAATCAAATTAAAACGGACTCCATTGATATTAAATCTCCTAGACCTATAGCATGGAAAGCTCTTAAAAGTCAATGTTTTAATAATAAACTGTACTTCTTTGAAGGTATAACTCCTAACATTTTTGAACATGATTTAGATACTAAAAAAATTATTAGAACAAATTTTGGAAATACCCCTTTTACTAATTTACTTGCAGTTTCACCATCCCATTTTTTATTAAAGACCTATGCACCTGAGCTTAAACAACAAGTCATTGCTAACTTCACCCTACCCTCTAAAAAACTAGACATACCTTCTATAAATTTAGTAAAACAAATAGATGGTTTCTTTTGTACTGATGGTGAATTAAAATTTAATAAAGCTAACAACCTTGTCTTGTATACATACCGCTACCGAAATGAATTTCTGGTTTTTGATTCCAATCTAAAGTTGTTATCTGTTCAAAACACTATTGATTCAAATGCTAAAGCAAAACTACATGTTGAAAGCATAAAAGATCAAGGAAAGGAAACCTTAAAACTAGCTTCACCACCATATATCGTAAATAAAAAAACTTACACAAATGACAACTGGTTGTTTGTAAATTCCAATATTATTTCAAAAAATGAATCTTCAGAATCGTTTAATTCGAAATCTGTCATTGACATTTATGACTTGAAAAGCGGGAATTATAAATATAGCTTTTATATCCCTGCTTATAAAGGCAGTAAAATGAAAGATTTTGCCT
>NZ_JAUOSF010000027.1 GCF_030548465.1 Tamlana sp. 2_MG-2023 | reverse complement strand
GAAACCTCTTCTTCAACAATAACGTTAAAACTACAAGTTGCCGAATTTCCTGAAACATCGTTAACTTCAAAAGTGACAATTGTCGTTCCTATTGGGAATGCTGAACCTGATGGTAAACCTGCTATTTGAGTTGTGGTATCCACGGCACAATTATCTGTACCAACCGGACTGGTAAAAGTAACAACGGCGGTTGATGATCCTGAATCTACGGTTTGTGTGATGTCTGACGGACAAACAATTTCAGGTTTTATAGTATCATTTACCGTAATGGTTTGTTCTACATTTATAGAGTTCCCTGCTTCATCGCTTACATTGTAGGTTCTAATGATTATTCCTGGTGTACTTTCAACATCACTTACAAAAGCTACGATTGGTGTGGTTGTACAATTATCGGCCGCATCAATTACTACTGAAATATCTTCCGAAGGAATATCTCCTGAACATGACACATTAATTGACGAAGGATTACTTGCTGTTGGGCTTTCTGTATCGGTGAGACTACAATCCACTGAAACCTCTTCTTCAACAATAACGTTAAAACTACAAGTTGTCGAATTTCCTGAAACATCGTTAACTTCAAAAGTGACGGTTGTCGTTCCTATTGGGAATGCTGAACCTGATGGTAAACCTGCAATCTGAGTTGTGGTATCCACGGCACAATTATCTGCACCAACAGGACTAGTAAAAGTCACAACGGCGGTTGGTGATCCTGAATCTACCGTTTGTGTGATGTCTAACGGGCAAACAATTTGAGGGTTTTCTGTATCGTTTACCGTGATGATTTGTTCTACATTTATCGAATTTCCTGCTTCATCGGTAACGCTATAGGTTCTGATGATTGTTCCAGGGGTACTTTCTAGATCACTTTCAAAAGCTACGATTGGTGTTGTTGTACAATTGTCGCTTGCATCAGTAACTACTGAAATGTCTTCCGAAGGAATATCTCCCGCACATGACACATTAATCGGTGAAGGATTACTTGCTGTTGGATTTTCGGTATCGTTTACAGTAATAGTCTGTTCTACATTTATTGAATTTCCTGCTTCATCGGTAACGCTATAGGTTCTGATGATTGTTCCAGAGACACTTTCTACATCACTAACAAAAGCTACAGTTGGGGTTGTCGTACAATTATCGGAAGCATCAGTAACTACTGCAATATCTGCGGATGGAACATCGCTTGAACATGATACGTTAATTGGCGAAGGATTACTTGCTATTGGATTTTCTGTATCGTTTACAGTAATAGTCTGTTCTACATTTATAGAGTTTCCTGCTTCATCGGTAACACTATAAGTTCTTGTAATAACTTCTGGATTACTATTTCCGTCGCTAACATCGCCAACAAATGCTACCGTTGGTATTTCGCCACTATCATCAGCTTCGTCGGTAACGACTGTAATATCCTCTGTTGGAACATCTCCTGAACAGGATACATTGATAGGCGTTGGATTGCTGGCCGTAGGATCTACTGAATCTGAATCTTCGCTTACAGTAAAAGAACAATCTACGGAATTTCCATTTTTATCGGTTGCAGTAAGCGTAACCGTCATACCTACAATGTACTCACTTCCTTCTACAGGAGATTGAGTAATAACTATGCATGAATCACAATTATCTGTTACCGAAGCTAAAGCGGTATAATCTGGAAGTACCTCCCCTGATGCTAAAATTTGATTAGCAGGACAATCAATTACAGGATCTTCTGTATCTGGGGTCTCTTTACCAAAAATAGCATAAGCAAAACCTGGATCCGCATTAACTTTATATGAATGACTATATGGGTTATAATGTCCTAAAACAAGATCATCAATGCCATCATTATTTACATCTCCTGCGTATGAACCAGATACAAGAGAATTACTATTAAATAAAGTCATCTTTAATAAACAACCTGGACTGGTTGATGTAGAAACCGATTCTTCCCAATTTTCGCGACCATAAATGAGGTATTGAGAAGAATAATCTCCATAAATTAAATCATCATAACCATCATTATTAAAATCGCCTGCAGCATTAAATACTTTTCCCGTTCCAGAAGTAAAGAAACCGTTGGCTCCATCTAAAGTTTCTAAATCGAAAACCGCTGGAAAAGCACTGCTACCAAATAGAACATACTTATTCCCAAAAATAATATCATTTAAACCATCGTTATTCACATCATTAGCATTACTAACTGTTGACCCTATAGATGATTCAGAATGTTCTATAGCAAAACCATTAGTACCATCTATATCTTCTACATTAAATGTGCTTGGAAAGCTAGCGCTACTTGGTTTACCATAAACAACAAACTTTCTATCTTTTGAACCTCCAATAGCCATATCATTAATATCATCGCCATTTACATCGCCTATTCCAGAAACGCTACGACCTATGTTTTCTGCGGTTGTTCCATCAGTAGTAATTATAAAACCGTTCGTGCCGTCTAAGCTAGACAGATTAAATAAAGTAGAAAAACCGGATGTTGAACCATAAATAACAAAACATTTACCAGAATCTGAGTGTCCTGTATAAGTGCCATTAGTAAGTATAATATCATCTATATTATCACCGTTAACATCTCCTAAATTATCAATATCTATCCCTGCATACCCATTAGTACCAGTACCAACAATTGTAAACCCATTAGTACCATTTAACGTCGCTAGATCAAAATCTGGAGTAAAACCGCTAGCTTTTCCAAAAACAACAAATACATGCCCAAATCCACTATCTCTAAAAGGGTTACTCAGTATGATATCATCATAACCATCATTATTAATATCGCCAGCAGTATCTGCTTTTTCGAAATTATTATCACTACTTGTTCTAATATGAGGTAAATTATCATTATTAATTTTAAACCCATCTGATCCATTAAGATATTCTAAATCTATATTAGGTGGAAAACCACTGTTTGTACCGAAAATAATGTAAACTCCACCAAAGATATCTGCATGGTATCCACTATAAGGTCCCGTATGATTAACCGTGTCCCCTTTAGCTAATACAATAAAATCATCTATGCCGTCTCCGTTCACATCTCCTGCGGTATTTACATCATGCCCTGTATAACTATGTGAGTCTTCTCCATAAATAACCAAACCGTTTGTTCCGTTTAAATTCTTTGCAGAAAAATTTGTTGTGGCACAATCTATTTCTACTGTAGTTGTTTTTAAGTTTACCATAAAAGAACATGAACTTGTATGTCCTGATTTATCGGTAACTGTTATTTCAACATTAGTGCTAGAGGTAAATAGTGTGCCTGCGGCTGGTGTTTGTGTGTACACCATATCTGTATTATAAGTACTATTATCACTTACACTAGATAAGCAAATAAGATAATTAGGCAATACCGAATTTGCATATAATTCCTGAGTTCCACTAGGACAAGTTATTGTTGGTACCTCACTATCAATTACATCAAACGTATTTCCAAAAAAAACATGAGTGGCTCCTATTTTATTATAAATATCACTATTATTCATTCTTTCCCCAACTATAAAATCAGGTATACCATCATTATTAAAATCGCCTGCATGACTTACAGAAGCCCCAAAACCTTTATGGCTATACCTTACATCATCAAAAATATGGTATCCATTAACACCAATAATATCCCCGCTTTCCAATGTAGCGGGTAAACTTGTGCTTCCATAAATAACATAAACCGACCCACTTCTTGCATAGCCATACCAGTGTGGTACAGAAACGATTAAATCTGTAATGCCATCATTATTAATATCTGACAACCCATCAATTCCTGATAATTGATCGGTATATTGATACCATCCAGATTTAAAAACAAATTTATCTGTAGCTGCGATATCAGATATATCAACTATAGCAGAAAAAGCTGTGTTTTTACCAAAAATAACATAAGCACTTTCTGTAGCTGTAATTGCTAAATCATCAATCCCATCGCCATTAAAGTCTTTTGCATTATTCACTGTCATTCCAAACCTACCGTATTCTACATCATCGGTTAGGACAAATCCATTTGTACCATTTAGTGATGACACACTAAAAACGGATGAAAAACCTGTGCTGTTGCCAAAAATAACTACAACTCTTCCTGAATAACTCATAGTCCCTTCATTATAAGCAGGAAAACCTAAAACGATATCTTCTACTCCATCATTATTTATATCACCAGCATGACTTACTCGAAAATCATATCCAGAGCTACTTTGAGAGAAGCCTTCAATTTTAAACCCATTACTACCATCAAGTGAAGCAGCATCTGTATGTCCTATAGTAGGACTCCCGTAAAAAACATAAGCATTAGCTATATTACTTGGAGCTCCAATAATAACATCACTTACACCATCTCCGTTTACATCGTCTAGGTGACTAACTGCTTCACCAAAATCACCACTTCCATCTAGTATAATTCCATTTATGCCATCAATATCGGTTGCTGTGTATAATGCAGAAAACCCAGAAGTGCTTCCAAAAATGATAATGGCTTTTCCTGAACTTCCAATTAAAATATCATTTATACCATCGTTATTTATATCGCCTGCACTACTAACAGAACCCCCAAGGTTATCTTCTTCAAGTAACCCACTTACTGTGAAACCATTTGATCCATCTAAATTATTAATATCTATAGATAACGAAGCTATTCCTGTAGCTCCAAATACCACATAAGCCTCTCCTACACCTAATACAGTTCCGTTATCTATACCGGGCGCTCCAATTACAATATCATCGATACCATCGCCATTCACATCGCCCAGATTACTTACTGATTCGCCTAAATCGTCTGCCTCTTGCTCACCATACACACTAAAACGCTGTGTATCATCAGTTATAGATATCGCTACATTAGGATCGCTCTGGGAAAAAGAAATAAAAACATTAAAAAACAGAAAGAAACATAATATGATACAAGGTTTTGATTTATATCCAATTCTATTTTTACTTTTATTACGCATAACTATTTTTTGATTTTCTTTTTGATTCTAGCTCACAAAACTATCGAAGATTCAACTAAAGAATATCACTAGAAATGGGGTATTTACAACCAGGATACACCCCTGAAAACAGGGGTGTAATTATCACTACAAATGGTCTATTAATTTTACCTGTATTCGCACACCTTTGTAAAATGTATATTTAACTTTTCGCCCCTATTTAATTATAAAACAATTATTAATGGTAACTCCTAAGCAAAAAATAATGAATGCTTTAAAAAGTCAATTCATATGATTTGGGGCTTCGCTTTAATCTTATTAAGCATTTTTGCGATACCATCACTATTATTATGTAAAAAACCAAATGCTAATGAGCTTCTAGAACACATTGAACCTCATCAAGGATGGATTGGATTATTATTTTGTATTTGGGGTGTTTGGGGAGTAACATCTTCTGTTTTAAACATAGATTTATTTTCTACATTTCCACTTTGGTAGATTACCTTATTAATTGGTAATATTATTGAAGTTGTTTTAGGATTTTTACTCGGGCTTGGGCTAATTAATAAATACTTTTCAACTGAAATGGAAAGCGAAAAAAGAGCACATTTAAGAAAAAAAAGAGCTCCAAAATTAGGTCGACTTGGTATTCTAGGTTTACTCGTGGGCGTTTGGATGACCGCAGCCTCCTACTTATTTCTATAATTATCAACTAAATAACCCAGAAAAATTATTTCTAGACAGCTACAGCTAAGTTTTTAATTTGTAATTCAACTTTCTAGCAATTAAAAACTAAGTAAAACAATTACGAATTCCAAAATTCGTAAATCGCCATATTAGGAAATGCTATTTTTTAGTAAAATTATTAGTTTTGAGTATAAACCATTCATCTGAGTTATTCGATTTATAGGAGTAACCCGGCGGTAAACTTTGCGCTTCTCTGTATTACAGTCAAAAAGCCTTAATCAGGCCTGCTAAAACCATCACCTAAACGAAAACTCAAGACAATACCATGACTATCAGTTAGATTAGAAC
>NZ_JAUOSF010000026.1 GCF_030548465.1 Tamlana sp. 2_MG-2023 | reverse complement strand
AGCTTTTTTTTTAACTCATTTACCGATTTATAACCTAGTTGCTCGGCAGCCACCTCAAGGTAGGAGTCTAGCACCAAGGCATCTAAATCCTTTTTTAGTAAGAGATCTTTGAGTTGTTTGATTTCCTTTTGAAGGGCTTTGATTCTAGTAATTTCGTCTTTAGTTTCCACTTTGATTCTGGTGTTCATCAGGTCCTTACGGTTATACTTTTTAATCCATTCATTGATTGTAGTAGGATTGATACCGTAAGTTTTACCTAGTTGATACTTGTTTGTTTTTCCGGTAGTAAGTTCGTCTAAAATCTTGAGTTTAAAAGATTCTGAATACCGTCTGATTACTTTGTCATTTTTGTACATAATGTTTAAAATTATGTAGCCTTTATTCAGGACGGGTCATTATGTTTGCTAACGTGTTTGTATAAGAATAGTTGCGGATTTGCATAAGATCAATTTCTTTTGGAAATTCAGATGCAGCAAAAACGCAACTACCTTTGTTTTAGCAATTAACCGCAATTATTTTTATACGGTGTTGGTTGCAGTTATTAATAGCCGTATGGGTTTTTTTGAACTGTTCCAGTTTTTACTTTTTGTCCATAAGAATTGTATCTGTAAACATCCGTTCCTCCATTGTAATTCTTTTCATTAGTTCCAGTTTTCACCTTTTGCCCGTAAGAATTATATTCATAAACATCCGTTCCTCCGTTGTAGTTTTGTTCATACGTTGCAGCTTTTTGCTTTTGCCCGTAAGAGTTATAATTATATTGGTCAACTCCTCCATTATAATTATTCTCATAAGTTGAGGCTTTTTGTTTTTGTCCGTATGAGTTATAGTTATAATAATCTACTCCGCCGTTATAATTTGATTCAGCCGTTCCAGTTTTTTGTTTTTGTCCGTAAGAATTATAGTTGTAATAATCTGTTCCGCCACTATAATTATTTTGGCTTGTTCCAGTCTTTTGTTTTTGTCCGTACGAATTGTAGTTGTAAGTGTCATATTGAGCAAATAAAAAATTTCCACTTAATAAAAGTCCAATTGTCAAGATTAAAGATTTCATAATTTTTAATTTATTGATTAATAATTTCGTTTTTAGTTGGTCTAATTGCAACCAACGATTATGTATAAGGAAAGTTGCGTGTTTGTGTGCGAGGATTTTCCGAAGGAAAATCAGAAGCTAGCAAACGAGCAACTAACTTTGGCTTAGCTAAAACTAGCAATTTTTTTTATACGGTGTTAGCTTTTAGTGCTTTTTTATCCGCGCAATCTTGCGTTCCGATTTCTTTTTTCAGTCAGTTTTTAATTCAGATAACTTGCTCAATTTTCGCAGTATTTTTTATTCAGATTTGAGTGAACAATTCCGAAACTTGCTAAATTCCGTTTGAGTGAGAATTCGAGTTTTCAATTCGGTTTTCGATTCTGCAAACGAGCTAAAGAGTTAAGTTTTTTTTAAGTTAAACTAGTATTATTTGTTTTTGGTAATTTCTGTTTTCTTCCAAAAATAAAATATAAAAAAGCTCCAAAAAAGCTCACAAGTAAAACTACTAAAAGCCATACAATTTTGTTGTTTCCAGAGAATTCATTTCTTACAATGTCAATAAGAGCGATAATCGTTGGCAGAAGAAAAAATAATATTAAAATTAGTTGAAAAGGTCCAATCGCTAAAAAATAGTTCATAATTTTTTGTTTTAATTTATATCCGTAATTTTTGTCAGCATTAAAGCTAACGTTTTGGGCTATGGTTTCGTTGCGTGAAAATCCGCGAGGATTTTCCGCCGTGCACCGAAGATAGCAAATTTGCGAGGACTTTCCGAGAGGAAAGTCAGAAGCAATGAACTATAGCCGGTGTGCCTGTTGCACAAGTTAAGAAAAAAGGTTTTATGACATTGTATAAAAAAGTCTGATTTCTTATCTTTATATATGCAGGGAAAAAAGACTTATCAAGAGAAGCTATTCAATCAATTTAGACTTAGCGAACGTGTGCCAGAAGACAATTTCTACCGTCGGCTTCATACAGCTATAGATCTTAACTTTCTTTATAAAACCACCAAAAAATTCTATGGGTCAAGCGGACAAAAAAGCATCGATCCCATCGTGTTTTTTAAGCTTTGTTTAGTGGGGTATTTAGAGAATATAACTAGTGATCGTAAGCTTATTGCACATTGCAGCATGCGTTTAGATATTCTGTATTTTTTAGGCTATGATATCGATGAGGAATTACCGTGGCATTCTACCATTAGCCGTTCAAGACAATTATTTCCAGAAGACGTATTTGAATCTGTTTTTATAAAGGTTTTTGAATTATGCGTATCAGCTGGTATGGTCGCTGGCCATACCCAAACTATCGATTCTGCTCCTGTAAAAGCAAATGCTTCCATGGATACTTTAGAACTTAAAGTTCCTGAAGACGATTTAGAACATCACCTGCGCCAAATTCGTACCATTAGCAATCGAGACAAAAACAAGCCTTTAAGACAATCTAAAGAAAATAAAGCAGATAAAAATCAGCAAACCTTATCTGCATCTAACAAGGAATTACAAGCTATAAAAAGCCGTAATACCAAATGGGCAAAAGATCAAGATGCTCGTCCAGGAGCCGGCGCTAAAGGCAGTCGCTACACCAGTAATAAAACACATTATAGTCCCACAGATCCTGACGCACGTATTAGTGTTAAACCCGGCAAAGCAAGAAAACTAAATTATCTTAGTCAGCTTACTGTAGATACGGCAAACCATGTAATAAGCGATATAAAAGCATACCATGCAGACGGTAAAGACAGTCAGCACTTACCAGATATAGTTAATCGCGTAAAACAACGGCTTTGGAAATCACAACTTGTTTGGGAAAATTGTGTCGCAGACACAGGCTATAGTAGCGGTGAGAATTATGCTTTTCTAGAAGCAATAGGTTTAAAAAGCTTTATACCACCTCATGGTACATATAAAGGTGGTCCAGATGGGTTTACTTATGATAAAGACAAGGATCATTACACTTGTCCAGAGGGTAAAATCATACCTTTTAAAAAAGTGTTTATTGAAAAAAAGAATAACACCAAAAAGAAGGAATATCGCGGATCAAAACAGCTGTGCATAGACTGCCCAATCCGCACAGCATGTTTAGGAAAATCAGCTCAAGAAAAGAAATTTACAGTCACATATTATCGAGAGGAATACGAGCGGAATATAGCCCGAGTAGAAAGTAATCAAGGACGCTATATGAAAGGAAAACGGCAAAGTACCGTAGAACCTGTCTTTGGCACCCTGACACAATTTATGGGCTTAAACAAGGTAAATACCATTGGAATCAAGCAAGCTAATAAGTGCATGCAGCTCTCAGCGATAGCCTATAATCTTAAAAAGTATATGAAATTTATAGAAAAACGCTCTAAAAGTGGTGCAGGAGTACTTGCGCTTTATTTTAGTCTCAAAAACACCTTTTATAAAGCTATTAATACCTTTTTAAAACCTTATAAATCACCTGAAATTTTAAGTGTATAAAAATAAAAACCGTCTCTAAAGACGGTTTTTAATTATAGTTATACTATTTTTTATGGGCTTGTGCAACGGTTACCATTGTTGCCCACAGTTTTTATTTCCAATTTTAGTAATTCAGTATATGGATTTCCTTTCAAACCTAATAGTTCGGCAAAAGCTGGTTCCGTTTTTAATCCGTCAGATTTTAATTTTTTTATTTTCTTCTTAAAGTCAGCTCCTTTTTCGTTTAAAATTCTGTTTTCAATAATCATATGTCGATAAGCGTTTTGCTTTTCGGTTGGTATATTTTGTCCGAAAATTTCAAACAAAAAATTGTCGGTTTTAAATTCCGCAACAGTTGATTCAATTCCGTTTTGGTTTTTTGAATAAACTTTAAAATTTTCTTTTTCTGAAAACTCCTTTGTCAAACAATTTTTGAATTCAGAATGATTTTCGCATTCACAAATAATATCTAAATCGCTTTCGGGCAAATCAATTCCGATTGGAATAGTTCCAGTCAGAATCGGATTATATTTTTCAAGTATTTCAAAAATTCTATGATGTTTGATTTCGTAAAAAGCGAGTTTTTGTCTTTCGTTTCCGTGCTTTAAATATTCTATATTTCTAAAATTTTCAATCAATGTCCGAATTTTTTTCAAATTGTGGGCAACGTCTCGTATATGAAAAGTAGCGCTGAAAATAAGCTGTTACTTTTCGGACTAAACACAAGCCGAATTTTTAAATTTTACTATTTATTTTATTTTTGAGAAATCGTCAAATTTAAAAATTTGGCGACTTTCCAAAAATGCCCTAACCATAGTTTTAGTAATGACTTGCGCTATTTTTTATATACATTGTTGCCCATAGTTATTTCCCATCTCGCTTATTAATTCCATCTATTTTGTTAGATGGTAAACTTTTATAAATTCCGCTAACTCTCTTAGGCAGAGCAATCATATATTCTACAATTACATTTGTTAAGTCAAATAGCTGCCCTACAACTTCAGGATTGTCAGTTTCAATTTGTCCTGGGTGGACTGCATCATTTCCAGTTACTCGAACAACATCAAGAGATTGTTGCACAATTTCAGGAAGGCCTTTTTTTACAAGATTTCCAATATCTGCATTTATATTATTCCCCTTTTCGCCCAATTCTTTACATAAAACTTGAATTCCTAAACGAAGAATGGCGGCAGCTCCTCTTGGAGATTTATTGCTTATCGATGCAGCCTCCAAATATAATTTTTTAACATCATTCGGCATCTCAGAATTAGGAAATGGACAATTTCCCGTATCAGGATAGAGCATTTGAGTATATCTCCATATAGTTATTTCATTACAATGTTGACAATTCCCAATTATAATTTCTCGGTTTTGTTGTTCACCGTATGTATCAAAATGTCTATCGCGAGACAGCCAATCTTGCTTCGCAATAGTACCACAATGCGGGCAAGTAAAAGAACCTAAAAAATCTTCTGGTTGTATGTATGTCATAGTTTTTCTTTAATTGTGGGCAACGTTTATGTATAAGAATATTTGCGGGTTTGTATGCGAGGATTTTCCGAAGGAAAATCAGACGTTACAAACATGCAACTACCTTTGATTAAGCACTAAACCGCAATTATTTTTATACGGTGTTATGCATTGTTTTTTTTATCTCTTTTTTTTTGTTTTTCAACCATTTTCTGGAAATATTCGTCACGTTTTTTAAATGATTTTTTTGTTCCAATTACTTTTCCGTCTGAAGCTAAAATATAGTTTATTTCCCATTTGTTTTCTTCGTTAAAGAAGAACTGAATTTTTTCTGCTTTTAACTGTTTGATAGAAATTTCCACTTCTTTTTTCAAGGTTTCAATAACCTCTTTTTTAAATGCGTTTATTGCAACATCTGGATTTCGAGTAGTTACAATTAATTCTACTTTTGATTTCTTAATTGGAATTTCTACAACAAAGTGAATCGGTCTATTTTTAGGAATCATTTCTTTGACAGATTTCCGAATAGCTTTTCCAATTAGATTGTAGAATTTAACCAAATCCTCTCCAATGGCTTCTCCTAATTTTTCAGGAATTTTTCTAAGTCCTATTCCAAGTGCAATTCCAATTATTTCAGTTAATTTTAGAACAATTTCAGGGTCTGGTATTTCGGATTTTCTAATAAATTCAGAGCCTTTAATTTCTAAGTCCGATTCTGATTTTAGGTTACTTATAAATGCTTGTCCTTTTTCAAAGGAACCAAGATTTATTGGGTCAATCTGAACTTCAATAGTTTCTATCGGTTCAAATTCACACTCTATAAATGGAAAATTTTCATCAGAAAATGACATTTCAATTAGTTCCAATCCATTTTCCAATATTGCTGTTTTACTAATGTCAAAATATTCTTGGTCAGCAACTAAATAATATGCTCCATCTTTTTCAATTACTTCTCCATTACTTATTCTTCCCATCGGTGGAAAATTTCGATTATGGTCAAGACCCAATCTTGGTTTTCTTTTTCCATTTATGAATTTGAGAGAACTTTGCAAAGCTTCTTTCGTAATAACGTGTCCGTGCTTGTCTATATTCGATGAGCTTAAAACATACCTTTGCGAGTATTTTGTCTTTTTTTCGTTCATAAATGTTGGTTAGTAACGGTGTTTCTCAAATAATGCATAACGTTTATGTGTAAGGATAGTTGCGTGTGCAAGCAACTAACTTACTAAAAATGGAATAAACCAGAGGAAAATCCGTAGGATTTTCCAAGTAGGCTAGAACCAAGCAATTATTTTTACACGGTGTTACCATGTGTTTTTATAGATTATCTTTGATTATTTCTTCAATCTTTTCTTGGTCAAATCCAGACTCTAAATAGATGATATTTCCTTTTTTGTTTATAATCATAAACGTGGGTGCAGATTGAACCGAATAATTGCTAGCTAGTTTTTTTCCTTTATATAATACTGGGTAATCTATTCCAATTTTAGAAACATATTCTTGAAGATTTTCCCTAGGAAAATCTTCATTAAATTCCACACCATAGAGTAAAAAATTATCATTTTTAAGTTTTTTGTTCAATTCATTAAGTTTGGGAATGGCCTTAACACAAGGTCCACAGTACTTAAACCAAAATTCTAATAAAACAACATTCCCTTTGAATGTTGAAAAGTCTACTAAACTATTATTATTTAAGTCAGGGATTTTGCACTCTACTATACTTTTACCTATAAAAGAACTTTTCGGTTTTCCATTTAATGAATATTGTTTTTGAAGTAAAGCACGAAACTCTTTCGTATTCATTATTTGATAATCAGTAGGAATTAAAGACCCATCCCATACTTTGCTATCTGGCATATAATCAAAATCAAAATTTTCAAAGGTATTACTTAATGTTCCTGTTGGACCATTATTCATTGTCATCATTCGAGGTAAGAAATCTTTTTTATTAATGATTAGTAAGTATCTTGAATCAAATGACATTCCATTTTTTAAAACCAATTTATCCCAATCTAAAAACCCATTTTTATAAGACAAATCAATCACGTAGTTTGCTTCATTATTGATTATAGTGTCTTTTTTTCTTGTTATAATGATATTTTCCTCTACTAATATTTCAGGTAAAATTTTTTTAAGGGGGTATAAAGTTAATAATAAAGGGTTATTGATATCAGGTGAATCATTTACAACTGCAATTTTTTCATTATTCACCAAGGCTGTATGTATGCTTCGCTTTCCATTATATATGAATACCCCATGTTCAGAATCATCATTTATGAGAAATCTTGGTATAGTACTCGGTGACTTTTTGAAATCGAAAAAGAAGGTTTTTGTTTGGTCAAGATAAATTTTCCCTGACTCAGTTCCTTGAGATTTTGAAAGGTATCTAACTTTTTCAATTTTATTTAATTCAGATATTGTTTTTTCAAGAATAGCCTTATTAGTTTCTTGACAAATTGAATTAAGAGTGATTAAACAAGTTAAGCAAAGTAGGCCTTTTTTCATTGATTGAAATTTTAAAATTAAAATCGAAACTAATTTAAAATTGATTATTTAATGTTAAAGAAATCTCAATTGAGAGTATTTTAGGTTTTTCGGATTTTTCAACAAATGTATGGTAACGGTCAAGTATAAGCGTAGTGCGGGATTAGAAGCACTTTACTTTCAATTTGCCGATATGTTTATTAATATTCAATTCGTTCAAATTTAGTACTTTAGCCCGCATTACGCTTATACAATGTTAGCGGCTGGCTTTATTTGAATTCCCTTATAATGATTCAATGTCTTTAGCAACTATGGTCAAATCATTATTTAGTTGATGTCCACCTTTCTCAATCTCGCGATATATCGCTCGATTTAATTTTTCTTTGTAATCTTGAAGTTGCGAAAATGGTATTTCTTCATCGTCTTTACAATGGTAGAAGAACATCGGTACATTATCTGGCAGTTTGTCGGCAAAATTATCTTTAAGCATTAAACCCTGTATCCAATCATCATTACCATTCCAATAAGGTGTAGCGATTAGAAAAATTCCTTTCAACTCGGTTTGAACGGGATTTTCGGACAGAAACTTTAATATCATTGATGCTCCAAATGAATGTCCTACCAAAATCAAATTCTTATCGTTCTCCGAAATTTTTTCGCCAATTTGTGAGCTTCCCCATTTTAGAACTGCTTAATTTTCTAAAACTAGTTTAAAATTACTGTTTTTAATTCTCTTGGGGCT
>NZ_JAUOSF010000025.1 GCF_030548465.1 Tamlana sp. 2_MG-2023 | reverse complement strand
AAATTACGCCCCACATGGATCAACTTTCCTGTAGTTGTAAGCTCATAAGCATCTATTATGGAGCCTCTATTAATTTCGAATACGGTTACTGTTTCAAAGGTATAAGGCGCTTGTTGAATATTTACAGTAGAACTCACACTCGACACCTTTTGCACCAGTGAATACTGTAAAAGTCGATTATATACCCCATCGGCTTTTTTCTGTCTATATAAGGCATCAACAGAACTATTCCCTAGCCACAAAGCCTTATCTAATTGATCTTCATGATTACTCGCATCGATATCATAAAAGTAAGTATGAAACAATTCTAAATGAGATAGGGCTTCCACTTCTAGATTCTCATACTGAGATACTAATTTCAACGGTATGACACTGCCATCAGTTTCAATGGCAAAGGCATTTTCTATCATATGATAGTGTTGTTTTACAACCAAAAATACAGCTACAACACTAACGATTGTGGCAGCTATAATTACGGAAATAACAACTAATCGGTTTAATTTTAAGACCCTGTAAATATCTTTATAAGGTGTTTTCATAAGCGTGTATTTTATGGTTAAATCAATTCGTAAATAATCTAATGGTGAAGGAAGTTGCTTTCCTATAAAGTTTAAACTTGAGCAGCACCATAAAGCCTATGGATCCTAATTCAATAACAGGCGCAAAGAGGTGGCTTCCCCAGTCCGTTCCAAATAAGTTAGACCAAAAATTAGTATTGATTTCGGTATAAAGATTATTCACAAACACATTCACCAGAAAAAACGCAGGCACCAACATATAAACAGCCACATACAACTTGAAAAATGTATAGCCTAGACTTCTAAATTTTTCAAAAACCGAAAGACTAATGACCAAAGGAAAAAAGGCTTGCATTATGCCAAGTAAAAAATAACGCTCAGCCAAAAACAAAGGATAAATAAAGAGATCTAATA
Organism: Tamlana sp. 2_MG-2023; assembly: GCF_030548465.1. GTDB lineage: Bacteria > Bacteroidota > Bacteroidia > Flavobacteriales > Flavobacteriaceae > Pseudotamlana. Next base: position 7,836 of record NZ_JAUOSF010000025.1, on the reverse strand, counting down.
GCCATAAAAACAAGGCTAATACAAAGGATACCACCTTAAGACCAAAAAGAGGACTTATTAAAGCCTCATATAATAAAGTCATGGCTTTTTTGGCGGCTTCCATTGCGCCCACATCTGCTTCTATATCTAAATCTTGTAGCTGAAGCGGAAGGAGTGCTGGAGCCGTGTTTTTATATTGTGTTTCTATAGCTACTAAAATCCCGTCAAAAACAGCTAAAACTTCCGTAGAGAAAATCACGACTATAACAACTGCAAAATTTTTAGCAAGTTCCCCAGGAGTCAATCCCCAAGTATAGCCTTCTTGGTTGGCCACCCCTTCATTATATTTTTTCAAAATATTAATAAGGAAAAACAAAATGGCCAAGGCTTTCATACCTGTAATAGTATATGTAGCAAAGTCACTACTTTTAATCGTTGTAAACACAGCGTCTACATATTCCAACCCTATACCTAAAAACATCCCAGCCATATTAATAATTCGTTTCTCTATTATTAATACGCTCTTGAAAATCTCTAAAGGCGATGATCTCCTTATAACGTTTGGCTTTTAAAGTGACTTCAGCAACCATTTCCTTAGACTCTTCTTCCTTCTCCTTTAAAAACAGTGTACGTTCTGCATCTGTCATATTAAGGGAATTACTCGTCAATATCTGGGACACAAAATCCAGATCTTCTAGTGATTTCTCTATAATCGCATCAAAGGATTCTGAAACTCGAACCACTTCATCAGGTTTAATATGAGGTGAATTTAAAATAGCTCTTAAATCATCTTGAATTAAATTATATAGCCTCTCATTATTTTTATACAGCGCTTTCACTGCATTCAACTGCTTAATCACCGCATTCACTTTTTCAATTCGTTCTTTTTGTTTTTTTAAAAAATCAACGGTTTTAAGGAGTTGGGAGGTCTGTTTTGCAGACTCAATTATGGACTTGGCGAAACTGATAAAATTTGTATTATCATATACAGGAACCCCTTGAGCATTAGCCGTTCTAGGCAGCAAGACACATACTAAAACGAAGAGCACTATGGTGATTTTTTTGTAGTTCATGATTTCTATATATTTAAGTTAATTATTTCTCTAAAGCTCTTTTACATATTGTTTTATAGCCATCTCCATATCCTTCACTTCGCTGTAAATCGACATGATATGCTCATGAGCTTTCCCATCTGTGAGGTACGCAGCAAATACTTCTTTAGGGACTTCTAGTCTAAAAACATTACTTGTTTTACCTATTTTGATGAACATTTCGGTATACTTCCGCTCGCCGGTTAAATTATTCCGAATGGACTTTAATTGATTCAAATCATGGCTAGAAAGGCTCAGGCGTTTCTGCAATTCATCATAGCCTTTCTCATTGTGTAAACTATATACAATTTGCGTGTTTTCGAGGATACTCGCGGATGTTGCATTATTAGGCAACTGATTTATAGATTGTAAAACGATTCCTATAGCCCCATTTTGCTTTCTAATAGCTTGATAATAAAATTCCACACTTTCTAATACATTTTTAAATTTAAGCTGCTTGGCAAATTCATCAAATAGAATTACACCACGCTCTGCTTTATTTCTCCAAATAGTACGTTGTATGGCCGATTTTATAAGTTTGAGCATGACGGAAAGAATCTCTTTATTGTCTCGAACTTCATCCAATTCAAATACAATAAGTCGCTTATCTTCTATCTTATAAGTCTGATCTTCATCAGTATTGAATAAAAAATTATATAGTCCATCATCCACATATTCCGAGAGCACATGTAAAAAATCATAAACATTGAAGTAGCGCTCTTGAATCCCCAAATCAACTAGGAGGGTATCTTTTTTTAGGTCTACAAATTGATATAATCCGGACAAGGAAAACACCGTATTCTGGGCCTGTTGATAATAATGCCTTAGGATTTTTTTTATTGCCACTTCTTCAGCTTTAGAAGTATCGTTACCACTAGCCAATAACTCTAACAAAAAAATGGACAAATCCTCCAAGCGTTCTGGAGTCACATCTTCAATATTTTCAATATAGAACGGGTTAATCCCTAAATTTTTTCCTTGCTCATAACGGAGAATGATATGATCTTTGGGATATAATTTGGCAAATTTGGAATATGATCCTCCAAGATCGATAATGACCAGTCGTACTTCACTTTCAAAATATTGCCTTAAAATATTATTGGCCAAAAATGACTTGCCCTCACCAGTTGGCGCAAAAATGGCAAAGTTCCTGGCTTTAATTCTTTTTTTGTCTTCGTCCCAGACATCTTTTAAAATAGGAATATTAAACTGTCTGTCATTAAACAACACGCCTGTGTCATCAGAAATATAATTGGTATTGTTAATAAACAAGCACAGTGCATGTTTTAAATCAGTCACATAAAGATCTTCGTTTGAAAAATTTGAACTGTGACAAAAAAAGGAATTTAAAACATAATGTTTGCGTTCTTCTCCTCTGGGATAATAGGGCAGTATATCTAAAGCTTTGCACTCAGCTTTAATTTTAGAAGCTGTGGTTTTTAATTTGTCCTGATCTGTATCCCAAAACACCACATTAAGGTGCCCCCTAATGAGTCTTGATGATTCATCTTCATTAATTTGAGCAACAACCTCCTCTATCTTTTTAAGCACTACCTTATTTTGAGTACCGAAGTTGGCGCTCTTTTTAAGTGCTTCAATTTTATTGTCTAATAGTTTTCTCCATTGCTGCTTGTCATCGAGATAAATAATTTGATTCACGATATGGTTTTTATTCAGATTTAACCCTAAACCATCAATGAATCCTTGATGAAAAACAAAGTCATCTGAAGTAAAGCGATCGTTGGTTTTGCTACTTTGCACGAATTCTCCAAAGCAGCTTTCATGATTAACCGCTATGGCATCAAATTGAAAATCACCAATACCGATACTTGATTTATCCAAACGAATGTCCGTTAAGCAGTCTTCATTAAAACCATTAAAATACGATTGTGTCAATTGACGAATTTTAGCACCATCAAGCGGAATCAACTGTATTTTTCGACTGGTATTCACAAAAGCCACTGCATCATTCACACTCGATTTAAAAGTGTCGATCTTTCTGTCAATCTGGATAGAATGATCCTTTGTTGATGATTTAAACGGATTGACATATTTAGATATGTTCATGCGCTTATTATGGGGCATCGTAATAAATAAAAAGGATTGATGCTCTAGATAGTCCCTACCATTAAAGTGATTAGCGGTTGCTTCTCCTAAAAACGTCGCTTGCGGTAAATGCTTTGTATTATACTTACTTTTTATATAAATATCCTGTTTATGAATAACCGTACCAACAGGCAGAGACTTGAACGCCTGAAACCATACCCCATGCACAGCATCAAAATCCGATGCTGACAACGCATAAATTTCAGGTAATTGGCACTGAAAACATAAAATAACATTACCGTTACTGGCAAATACCATATGCTCCTGAATATCTAAAATAGGCTCGTAAGCCAAAAGATTTAATCTATTCATAATTGATAATATTGAGGTATTTATTACTTATAATTTTAGGAAAGACACTTCTAAGTAACAGACGTGAACGTCCTTTCGAGACATGTATCAATATGAAATACATGCCCGTATTAAAAAGTATCACAGCTAGCATGAGCATAAGACTAAAGGAAAAGATGATAACAAGCAAAGACAGAATCACACTTGTCATCAATAGCGCGAAAAATGACAATGATAACCCCAAAATTACAGCTTGCTTTCTAATGTCTTTATAAACCTTGAATTGTTTCATTGGTAACTATGTTCCGTTATACTACGATGCCAATCAAATAAGTAAATATCCCTACTACAGCTCCTGCTATGAGTACAAACACTAAAACACGAGTAATTCCCTTTTTTAAATCAGAATTCTCGCCAAAGAAGTGTCCCGCATTAAACAAAAATCCTATTAAGAAAATAACTCCTAAGATGATAGGAAATATCGATCTGATAGTATCAGATACATCATTAACGGACTGCTCGATACCTCCAATTTGTGCAAAACTACTTTGCGACACCAAGAGGCTTACCAGAATAACATACATTACATTTTTCATGTGAATTTTATTTTAGTTAACAACTTTTTTACTTCAATAAAATTACAATATATTTATATTCAAATACTTGATTTTCAGTAATTTATAGTAATAATATTTTTTAAACTCGTTTGATTTAAATTGAAATCAAACTACTCTAAATCGTATGAATCTCTGCAGCTTAAAACATCAAAATCATGATAAAATATTTTAAATCAACAGTCAAAAACGTCGGTTTTCTTCTAATTTTATTAAACACAGGTATACTTATCACTCAAGAAATACCATTAAAAAAAATCATTGTTATTGATCCAGGACATGGTGGTATAGATTCTGGTGCTGTAGGATTATATGATCAAGAAAAAGATATTGTTTTGAGTATGGCATTAGAACTATCACAATGGAATCATCAACTTTTCGAAAACACTTATGAACTACATCTCACAAGATCCTCAGATACTTTAATTTCACTTTCCCATAGAATGGCTATGGCAAAAAAGTTAAAAGCTGATGCGTTTATTTCGATTCACTGTAATGCTGGTGCTAGTTCGGCCAAAGGTATTGAAGTGTTTGTACCCGAAATTCAAGGGGTATATGCCGTAGAAACTTCCAAAATGGCCGCTGCTATTTTAAGGGAATTTCAATATAAATTAAGCTTCAACTCTCGCGGGATTAAAATGGCTAATTTCAGATTATTGAAACAGTCTATTCACGATTACCCTGCAATACTTTTAGAATTAGGTTTTATAACCAACAAGGATGAAGGCTTATATTTTTCAAGAAAACAACACATTAAAGCGATGGCACTAGCCATACTTTTAGGACTCATAAATTATTTAAATTATTAAGATATGGAAATCGCTTACACGCTACTGATTAAAACCATTCGAAGTCTTATTTTATTACTATATAAAAACCTTTATCAGTGGTTTAAATCACGTCAATAATTGATCTATCGTCGCTTATCCTTAGTAGTTGTTTCAAAGGCTATTAAATTAAATTGCTCACGCATTCTAGACCGTACGCGTTGACCATAACGCTCTTCAAGTTCATGGGCATTAAGGTTAGTCGTGATATGAGTCTTTACTTTATGGTTTAAAAACAATTCATACCTCGATAAAATAACTTCCCCCATCACATTACAGTCTTTACCATAATGTCTACCTAATGGTTCTATACCTAAATCATCAAAGCACACATATCCAGAATCGCCATAATCTTCTATAGTTTTATATCCTAAGTGATTAAAACCAAAAACAACATTTCGTGCAGGTATAATTTTATAGGGCTTTTGATGTGGAACGATATATCTTAATAATTTCATCAAACTAGTTTTACCACAACCTACAGGACCACTTAATAAGATGCCCTTATTTAAATCCATATTTAATTGTTTGCAATTGACTTCGTCTTTGATAAAATAATTACAGAGTTTAAACAAAATCTCACGATCCTCCTCATGAATTTTAAACAAGGTACCATATTCCTGTTGCCCCTTGTGTGATAAATAATCAAGGATACTTTGAAAATCATAAGTAATGCTATTCCCTTTTAGGTCTCCTAGAACATACTTTTCATCATCCTCAATTATGATATGTGGCTGGATCTGTTTCATAAAGGTTCGTGATAATTTTTATCAGAACAAACTTTCAAGTTGTCCTGATATGGGACACTGCTGTTTCGTTTGTGTTGCCCTGAAAAATTTTTAAAATTTAAATACTCCTGTTTATTTTCATTTGTATTGTTTTTTACTGTTTGTATATGTTTTCTTTTAGATACCACTTCTTGTTCACTTCTTGTACCACTTTTGGCACCGTTAGAGTCTACTTCTTGTCTACTACTTGTCCCAAAATGAAACATGATGACTTGACTCCCTTTGAACTTATTTTTTGATGGATTGTACTGCAAATATTTCCAATGAGACAAGGCTTTTATAGATCTATGGTAAGTAGATTTTGAACCAATTTTTGATAAGGCCATGACTTCTTGTCGATTGATATAAAATTCCTTAGGAAAATGATACATATTCCAAAGGTTAAAAAGCGCGATATACAAACTTATATGCGTAGGATTTAAACGACCATCTTTTGAAAAAGCTATAAAAACAGCATTCAGATGTCTAATATAATTCACCTCTTCCATAATAACAGTAACAATTTAGTACGTGTTATGAATTTTGTTGCTTTCGATAACCTTGGCAATATCTTGATAATCGTAATACAGCACACCACCTACTTTAGAATATGGTAACGTGCCGTTGATCCTAAGGTTTTGTAAAGTCCCATGTGAAATCCCTAGTAATTCACGAACTTCTGGTGACTTTAGCCATTTTTTGGATTTGTAATCTGAATCTTTTGTCAGTAGCGTTTTTAATTCTTCTAATAATTCCATTTTAAAATCTCGAAGATCATCTGTAGTAATAATTCTTACACCCATTTGTTTTGTTTTTTAAATAAACAAAGCCGCCAAATTCGTTTTACAAACCAATATTAGACGACTTTGTTTTGATTTGACTTTCGTTTCACAAAACTGAAAAGTTTTGAATTATATTATTCACATGTTACACCCATGCTTGGTGTTTATTTATGACACAGTTTGATAACAAATAGACCTTGTTATCAAAAAACTTTCACTTTAGTATCCTTTCACTAAACAAAAAAAACGCACCAAACCATTAACCAAAAAAAACACCCAAGTTGGGTGTTTTCAGCTATCCAAATCTAACATATGTTGGTCTAATGAATCCTTTAATTTATCAATGAATTTTGTGCGACGAATTTTTCTTGACCGTATTTCTAAATAGGTTCGATAATAATCTTTCAAATCCATTTCTAATACGGTTTCAAAAGTTGTAGCTATTTCTTTTATACCGGCATTACCTCTATTTATAGCACCTGAAGCATGTAGAGCATAAATGAGTTCTATTAAATCCACTTTATTTCCAGTCCAAAAAAGTCTTGGATTAGATCTTTTCAATTCTGCGTGACTTAACCTTCCAAAATTAGCTTCCAGTTTTTCGATTTCCTTTTTTAAATAAACAATCAATAAATCGTAAGCCATAATCCTTGCTACTGAATGATCATGACTTGTAGAGAATTGTTCATCTGATAAAAAGTGAAACGTATCTGGATGCAATCGAATATCTAACTTATCTCTTAAAAAATATTGATTATCAAACCTGGTATCTTCTCTTCGGTAATAATGATAAAACTCCAAGTTTCTATTAAAATAATCTTGCAGTTTATCTATATGGTCTACAAAATATTGTTTTTGAGCTTCACAAGTACTTCTAGGTCTTTTACTCTCTATACTAAAAAGCTTACCATAATATATTAGCTTACTAAAAACCTGTGGCTTGATATGTTTAAAAAAGTATTTCTCATCTTCCTGTTTAGAAAAACCATTTAAAACAACACGATCTCGAAGCCGCTCTATAACAATAGTTGTCGCTTTTATGCCTTTTTCTGAGCGCGTCAGAACATCTAAAACTTCCTGATCCAGACATTCTAAATTCTGGTTCAGGTCATTCAAAAAACCTTTATACGTATTCATTGCCGGATGAATTTTTATTAAAAACTTTATTTACCTAATCACAAATTAGAAGAATACTAAAACCTATGAGTATTTAATCTGTATATAATTTTTATTCAAATAATATACTAGCTGTTCTTCATTAGTCAATAATTTCAAAGCCACATCTTATAGCCTTTGAAAAGTTATTTCATTATAGAATCAGATACAAAATCTATTGAATCCATCGAGTTCATCCTCGATAAAACGGGAGGCTTTAAATC
>NZ_JAUOSF010000024.1 GCF_030548465.1 Tamlana sp. 2_MG-2023 | reverse complement strand
TCATAATACTGTTCAAATTTAAAAATTATTATTCTACTTTTAAACAGTTCGATTTTAGGGGAAGCTTACACTATAACTCGGTGGTCTACATAAGCATTAGCCGCATTTTTTGAAAGTGAAAATTGGTTCATAAGGTATTTTGCTTTTTTCTCTTCGTTTTTAGTTGTTACCTCATCTTTTAAAATAAATTGGATTTCTGTTGTTCTTGGTATTTTAACACTCAAATAACCGTTAAAAGCAAACGGATCAACATTTTCAGTATTAAAAAGTAATGTTTCGTAACTTAAATTTAAATAGGTGAAGTTTTCATCTCCCTTGGCTTTAAAGCCTAAGTAATAATTATCATCTTCTGAATGTAAACCTCGTCTATAAAAATTAACGGTAATACTGTCTTTAATAATCTCAGAATAATCTTCGGTAACATGGAAGCCTTCAACCTCATAACCAATATCATCTATATAAATAACTGTTTCTCTACCAGTATCAAATTTACCGTGTGTTCCTTCTTTTAATATAATGTTGTACGTATTGTCTTCTTTAAAATGAAATTCTGCACCACGCGTACTAGGTGAACCGTAATATATGGTCTCTTCTTGGGCGTTAGCAAAGAAAATAGTAAAGAAAAAAAGTAAAAGAGGTATTTGTTTATTAATTAATGGCATAGTTAGGATAGTTTGATTTATGTACTACAACGGTTTCATGTAAGGTGCGTTGCGACTAAAAAAGTAGGATTTCCGTTTGGAAATCCGAAGTTGGATAGAAGTACAGCACATTAACTTAACGCTAAAGTAAGCAATGAATTTTACATTTTGTTAGCCCACGTTTAGTTTATTCAGGTTTAGATTCGCAATATTAATCACATTTTTAACTGATTTTGCTTCGCAATTAGATTTGCCGTTTAGATTTTTAATCTGTCACAACAGTTTCGTTTTGCCATTATCCAAAACCGTTTGAGTAATCAGAGTTTTAAATACTAATTTTTAACAAACTAACATGCCGTCCAGCTAATCAGTCCGTCGCAACAGTTTCGTATTGTTAGGCTCAGAAATCGGTTGAGTAATATTGGTTTTAAACCACAAATTTTATACGAACTAACATGCCGTCCAGCTAATCAGTCCGTCGCAACAGTTGCGTATTGTCTGGGTCAGAAATCGGTTGAGTGAGTATAATCCGTTACGCTATATTTTAAAGTTCTGTTTTCGCTTCGCTTCCAGGAGTTAATAGTTATTTAATTTTTTTGTTAAAATTAAATTTTTAGAGAAAGAAATTAAGGAATCTATGATAAGAATAGAGTAGGAGTTTGGAAAAAGTATTTAAGGGACTAAATTTTGATGAGCCGAGTAAAAATGTGGGCTAACAATAACATAAAGAACACATGCCCTTTATCCACCAAATATAAACATATGTTATATGTCTTACCTATAAAAGAAGCAATTTCCTTCAAAATGTAGGCGGTCAAGTTTTAGTTTGGTTTGGGCGTGCTTCGGTAAAGGTTGTATTTAAAAAATATTGGGTGCAGAGCGCTTAACAAAACGTCTTGTTTTGAATAGATTTATACAAAACTTATAAATATACAGTGATGATAGATATAGCTCTAAGGTTTTCTTCTTTCATTAGGCTGTTGTAGAACATTTTTAATGAGATATTAGGAAGGAAGTGTTTACCTCTTACTTTCGGAAAAACAAGCCTATTTATAGAATTGGTTAGATTTTTCGTAAGTAGGCTAGAACCAGGTAATTAGTTGCACACGGCTTAAGTTAGCATTTTAAACTGATTTCGTTCTTCAGAGTTTTTCTCCTTAGCATAAGTTAATGCTTTTAATTTTCATTGTAAGGTTCTTTATTTAATTTGAGCTATTTTACGATTAATTTTGTGAAATATTTATTCTTTGTTTTGTCTTTAGCTGTTATATAATATAATCCTTTTGATAGGAAATCAATTTTTAATTTATTTGTATTTAGCTTGTTCGTGTTTGTGTAAACTTTTTTACCAAGGGAATTGTATATTTCAATTTTGGATAATTTTAAGGTTGTATCCCAAGAAATAAAATGATTGCTAGGGTTTGGGAAAATTTTAAAAGTCTCTTTATTAGAAATGAATTTTTTTGTAGATAATGTTGTGTCGTTTAAAAAGTACTTTATGCTATTAGAAAAATAATAACTAGATACAATATCTAATTTTCCATCATTATTTAGGTCTCCTAAAGCTGCATTTTTATCTAAACTTTGTGTAGTTCCTAAACTTTCAATATTAACAGCGTTTTCAAATAGGTTTCCATTATTAAGGTAGTAAAATATTCTTTCATCATAAGGTGAATAATACTCGTAAGAAGTACCTATTATATCCAAATAATTGTCATTATTGATGTCTGCCAATACTACGGATTGAAGGCTTTGTACATCTATTTTAATTTGCTCGAAAGTTAGCCCTGTTTCATTAGGAGTAGTATTTCTAAAAAGATTAAAATCAGAGTTAGAGTAATCATTATCACCAGAAGCAACAATGTCTAATGTGCCATTATTATCTACATCTCCAAGATCAATATCATCGCAAGCAATTGAATTTGCGATGGTATGTTTTTCAAAATTTTCTGTACCATCATTTTCTAGCCAAATGAGACTTGAGTTATCTCTTTCTCCAACAACAATATCATTATCGCCATCTGCATCCATGTCTCCACATTTAAAGGAATACGCTTTGTAGTTGCTGTTTGTGGCAGTGTAAGCCGGTTTTATTGGTAGGAAATTAAAGTTTTGATCATTAAAAAGTACACTTATTGGGTTTGTTCCAGCTTTATGAGATAATACAATATCTATTAAATTATCGTCATTAATATCACTTAATTCAATATGTATTACACCTTCGTTTATGTCTATATTCTTTATGAGTTCAAAATGAATACCATCTTTATTTTTATAAATTTCTATAGCATTTGTAGCACTTACTATAATATCTATAAAACCATCAGAATTAAAATCTGTAAATTGTAAATCGGTAATAAAATCAGTAATGTTTTCTGATATTAATATCTGAGAAGAAAAAGTATTGCTCCCCTGGTTTTTGTTCCAAATAACAGATTGAAAACCAGATACAATATCATTTTTACCATCATTATCTAAATCGACAATTTTTACTACGTTTGCTGGACTTAAATAAAAATCAATAATCGTTTCTTTATAACTATTTTCTGTACTGTTATATTTGAAGCTTGCTATTTTTTGATTTTTAGAATCGTTGTTATTATAAGAGGCTGTAATTATTTCCAAATCTCCATCGTTTTCTAAATCTTCTATTAGTAGATATTTTACATTTTTAACACTAGAAGAAATCTCTTTTAAGTCAGTAAAAGTACCGTCTTCATTTTGCTGAAACCAACCAAGTATGTCATTATAATATTTTGTGGTGGCTATAATATCTTTAAAGCCATCTTTATTTAAATCTACTATTTTAAAATTTATAAAATCTTCTACGGTGTTACCTATTATTTGTTTTTCGTAAGAAAAAGAGTTTCCATTTTCATTTAATTGATAGCTGATATTATCGTCATAATTTGAAATAAGAAAAACGTCTAAAAAACCATCTTTATCAATGTCTAAAAAATCGAAATCAAAACCATCACCAGAACCGCCTGCTAAATATAATTTTTCACCAAAATTTTCACCATCAATATTTTTCACCCAAGAAATAACGCCAGACTCATTTCCACTAATAATGTCTAAAAAACCATTATTGTCTAAATCTGCTAATTTAATTTTTGTTACTCCGTAACTAGTATTGAATAAAATTCTTTTAGAAGTAAAATTGTTGTTTCCCTCATTAGTAAGTAAGCTTACGTTATCATCATTATTAGAGCCAACAATTAAATCGATATCTCCATCTTTATCAATATCTTCTGCAAGAATGGCAGATGGTTTGTCTATCGTTTTGTCAATAATAATTTTTGAAGAAAAATTGTAGTTGCCTAAGTTTTTATACCAATAAACGATGTCGGTATCACTATTGGTAACAATAATATCTGTAAAACCATCTTTATTTAAATCTTTACAAATAATGTCGAACTCAGAGTAATGAGACCTATCTGCATCAAATTCTAAAACTTCTCTTTGATAGTGCTGTATGTTTCCGTTTATGTTTTTATAGAAAACAATTTTATTATCATAATAAGAACCTACGATAATGTCTAAAAAACCATTATTATTTAAATCTGCGGATGCTAATGCAGAAACATTACTAGAAAACGTTGTTTTGTCTATTAAAGTTTGTCCATCTGTAAAGTTTACTTGAGACAAGGAAAGGTTAGAAATAAAAAAAATGAATAAGGTAACTTTTTTCATGTTGTATTTTTTTCAAAGATATTATTTTGGTTAATGAATGGCAACGGTCTCGGCTATGAGTAGTGTCATGGGTTAGCATTTAACTTTGCAAGTACACACCAAGCTGAAAAAATCCGTAAGATTTTTCGTAAGCAGGCGAGAACAAGCAATTACTTATTGCTATTTCGTTGTTTTATTAAGTTTTTGATATTAAATCAATTCCCAATCCTATAATTACAGCTATAAAATAGAAAGATATCATTCCAAGTATATAAGATAATAATCCTTTTAAATAGCTCACTTTTTTCTTTTTATTAAAGAATTGTCCTATTGCCCAAGATGTATAAATAAATCCTAAAATAGCTCCTATTTGTAATACTTTGATTTTAGTAATGCTCTCCAAAACCCCAAATGTCGTATAGATTAACATTCCTACACCCATAACAAAACACAAGAGAATAATAATTTCAAAAAAATTGTATTTGTGTTTTCTAAAGAAAAGTTTAATCCACCCAGCAATGAAAACAGCCATTAAAATATTAGCATACCCATAGTTCTTCTGTATCCATCCAAAAATATTATTTACAAATGAATCACCAAATCCACCAGCACTCACATAACCATCTTCGAATTTTAGAAATTGTTGAGCTACGGTATAAATTAAAGAACAAACAATTATAAATATTATTGGTTTTACAAGTCTATTTCTATCATTATGAATGAAAGTTTGAACATTATTTCCAGGTCTAACAATTAACTCTTTAATAGTATAAAAAATTCCCTTATCAAAATTTAAAATGCTTACTATTTCTGATAGAATATAGCTTCCATCAATTCTTCTTAGAGTTTTTGGACTACCACATTTAGGGCAAAAATCATCTGTTAATTCCGCTTCGCAATTTCTGCATTTATCCAAATCACTTTCTTGATTCATTTTTTTATTAATTCTGTTTTTAACCTGAAACCATTGGCCATGTTATTTTCTTAATTATAGCATATATAATGAATTCAGCTATAATACCAAGAAGGACATTTGTTTACTTTTTTCGATTGATCTTTAATTTCTTTTTTCTTTATGAGCTCGTTCCACAATGAATGGCAATGTTTACCTATATGAGATGTGGTGTGTTACGGCACGAACCTATCCAAATAAAAACTGGCTTTGGAAAATCCGCAGAATTTTCCAAGTGTGGACTGACCAAACCATAGCTTATAGGATACTGTGTTTTAAACAGTTTTTATTTGTTCAACATCCAGTTTATTAATTCCTTTCTATCAATTATAGACCAACTATGTGGATGTCTTTCTCCATTAGCTCGATACCCCTTATTTTTTGTTGGAATATATTCAACATTCTTAAATTCCAATTCATTCAATGATTCGGCAAGTTTTTTAATATGGTATGCGTTCATTTCTTTATACTCGGCCATTGTATTTGTCTTCCACCAAAGTGTATCTGGTTCAGTATAAAGTCTGATTTTGGTGTTTTTAAGATTTTTAATATTGAAAATATTGTTTGTTTTTGAAGTATAAACAGAATATAGTTCATATTTAGAAATATCGTTTTTTGGATTCCCAAATTGTTTATCTAAAGTTTCAACTAGCCATTTGCTTTCTTCCTTTGTAGAATTTGAAAAATTACGTTCATTATTTTTTTCAGCAGTATTATATAATTCTGCTAAATCTATAGGTGAATCTCCTATAAAAACACCTTTTGGAATTATATTAGAATCGTCATTAGTCATAAAATTACTGATTAATAAAGCAACAGTTCCACCACTTGAAAACCCGCCTATGTAAATATTATCCGTTGGTAATTGATTCGTTTTAAAAATGTTTTCAAGCTTTTCAGATAATTGTAATAATTCGTTTTTTTCGAGCCACAGTTTTCGATTGTAGTTCATATATAAAACAGAAATATTATTGTTTTTTGCGATTTCAAGTATTTTAAATTCTCTTTTTATGTCTTCAGCATTTTCTGGAAAACCACCAAAAAGGACTAAAACAGCTTTTATGTTTGTAGTAGATTTATTTAATACATAGTCATCTTTTATTATTTCTTGATATTCAGTTTTTACTGAATTAGCTGTTTTTTCATTCTCATTGTTTTTACAAGAAAAACTAAAAGTTAATATAAATAATACTACTAAAATTCTATTCATAAATCTGTGGTTCAAATGGTTTACAACAATAAAATAAAGAAAGCATATCCTTTTTCCTTCAAATATAAGGATCCTACCTATATATCTCACCTATACACAAAGCAATTTCCTTCGCAAAATATGCAGTCAAGCTTTAGTTTGGTTTGGGCGTGCTTCGGTAAAGGTTGTATTTAAAAAATATAGGGTCCAGAGCGCTTTGCAAAACGTCTTGTTTTGAATAGATTTATACAAAACTTATAAATATACAGTGATGATAGATATATCTCTAAGATATTCTTCTTTCATTAGGCTATTGTAGAACATTTTTAATGAGATATTAGGAAGGAAGTGTTTACCTCTTAACATCGGAAAAACAAGCCTATTTATAGAATTGGTTAGGTTTTTCGTAAGTAGGCTATAGCCAGGTAATTAGTTACACACGGTGTTGCCATTTTGATGTTTTTTCAGCGTTTATATTATTCAATTAAATTCCGCTTTTGAGTGAATTCGGTCAGCGTTTTAATTCGTTAATATTTTCAATTCCGTTTGAGAGAGCAATTCCGCAAACGAGCTAAAAAATCCAACGTTATTTTAATTTTGCGTTTGAGTGAGAATTTGGAACTATTAGTTAATTTTCTTTTTTTTGAAATAACCATAAAATATTTCAATGGCAAGTGCTGTCCAAATTAACCTATAGACCCAAAAATTCATTTTAAGCCCAAAAATTTGTTCAGATAGTTGATTACCCCAAAAACTGTAGAGGACATTTGATGCCGCTAATTATTATCATACTCCGAATTGCCTTAAATGATGGTCAGTATGTTTGTAAACCAATATTCCGATTTGTTCCTTGGTCATTTTACCGAAAAAATCGTGGATAAAGCCTGGATTGTTAAAAAACTCATAATCCTTTATTAATGAAACCCAATCAGATTTTTCAGATTCGATATCCCCAGTTTCCTTTACTTTAAACTGGTCGGAAGTTGGAATGTTTTTGTCAAAAGGCTTTTCATCTCTTATCATCTTCTTCAAAGCTATTTTTCCAAATATTTTACCCAAAAAAGCTTGTTTGTATGTGTGATTTCCTTTCCCAAGAACCCACTTGTTCCAATAAGTACTATGTTTAAGCATTTGATTAACATTCATTTTACCCCATTCAGCTATATTGTCCCCGCTGATTTTGTCAATTCTTTCAATTAGTTTTTCTCTAATATTCTTGTCAAAAATTGTTTTCATTTGTTCAATTCATTTGGGCTAAATTTCCTGATTAAGTCTAATTTAAAATTGTTTTATGATAAAAAACTGACTCTGGCTTTAGCTTGTTGGACAACGGTTGGGGTATGTTTAGTTTCGACAATTTAGCACTTAACTTTTTAAGCACAAAACTAACTTTGGGAAAATCAACAATTTCCCCAAAGTAGCACGAACCAAAGCAATTAAGTATAGCCGTTGTTGTGTGTAGGTTTTATTTAATGCCTCCAAAAGCACCAAAACACATATTCTTATGCAAAACTTCAGTCGTTTTGAAACCTACTTTTTTCATTAATTCTAACTGATAAGTCATTGATCTAGGTGAATCTTCTTTTTCTACATAATCTAGAACGTTTTTTCTGTATTCCTTTCCGCTTATACTTTCTAGATAATCACCATAACGCTCCCAAATATACTCATTAACAGCATTGGTTTCTTGAGTTATTAAATCTGAAATCATTAAACAACCTCCTGGTTTAAGTAAGCGGTATAGTTTAGTAAATGTTGTTTCCCAGTCATTGTCATCTCGCAAATGATGCAATACTGCTCCAGCCAATATAATGTCAAAACTATTTTCTTTCAAATCTACTTCTCTAATATCTCCTTGAATGGTTTTCACCTTGTTATTTGTTTTGGCAGAAACTCTTTCCATTGCTTTATCTAACATAGGTTTGCTCAAATCAACCAAAGTACAGTTTAGGTCAGCTATTTTAGTTAACATTTTTAAACTATAATTTCCTGCTCCGCAACCTATGTCTAATAAGTTTTCAGCATTAGGTACAATTCTTTTAGAAGTTTCTGTTAAAAGTTCAAGAGATATTTTTGCATCAATTGTAGCTACTTGACCAGTATCTAGATTTGTAAATCTTTCGACATCACTATCAAAGCGTTCTTTTATTTCTTTTATTGTTGATTTTCTCATTGTTTACTTTTTATTCAAAACCTCCTGATACACCTATTTTTTGTCCTGTTATCCAAGAAGAATCATCAGAGGCTAAAAAGACAGCTAATTCTGAAATGTCTTTGGGGTGTCCAATTCTCCCCAATGATGTATTTGCGACTACAAAATTTTCTATATCTGTACCTGCAATTTGATTTCCTTCTGTTTGAGTGGGACCAGGTAAAATTGAATTTACACGAATGTTTTTTGCTCCTAATTCTTTTGATAATGTTTGAGTAATAGAATCTACAGCACTCTTCGTTGCAGAATAGACTACAGACATAGGAGTTGGCTTAACACTAGCGATAGAGCTAATATTTATAATACTAGCACCGTTTTTATTGAAACTCTTTAAAGCCTCTTGAATACAGATTATTGTACTTAAAACATTATTGTTAAATTGATGGTAAAATTCTTTTTCGGTTACAACTTCTATAGGTTCAAAATTGTATACCCCAGCATTATTAACCAGTATATCAAGCTCTCCAAATGCTTTACTAGATTCCTCTAATAGAATTTTAACATCTTCTGAATTTGTGATATTAGCTTTTATAGCTATTGCAGTACCTCCGTTTTCAGTAATCGTTTTCACAACAGATTCAGCTCCGTTTTGGTCTGAAAAATAATTAACGATAACTTTTGCACCTTCCTTAGCCATCGATTTTGCTATTTCAGCTCCAATACCTTTTGAAGCACCTGTAACAATTGCTGTTTTGTTTTTTAATTTGTTCATTATCTAGTTTTATTATTCTGGAATAAAACTAGAGTATAGAGCAAACAAAAAGTTTGCTCTATGGCAAAAAATTAATTTATTGCTCTTATTCTGCTAAGGGTGTATTGTGTAATACCCAAAAAGGATGCAATTTGATTTTGAGGAATACGTTGAATTATTGATGGGTGTCGTTGTATTAATTTCTTGTATTTTGTTTGTGCATCATCCACAAACATTTCGCTTTTTAAGTTATATTTCTCAAGTAATGCTTGTTCTTTAATTAAACTTATTATTTTTGAAAAATTAGCAACTTTGTTTTCAAATAATTTGAAGGAATTGTCTGTTATTGTTACAACAGAACATTTTGTTAACGCTTTTATGTATTCTTTTGAAGGTGTTTTATTAGTGAAACTGTCTATGTCTACAGCAAAATGTCCTTCGGTAGTAAAATATTGTATAAATTCATCTTCATTAGAATTAGTTCTAACCACTTTAAATACACCCTCTAATACGAAACCTAACTTTCGACAAATTTTCCCACGTTCTGAATAAATTTCTCCTTTATTAATAATTTCTAGATGCATATTGTTTTTCATTAAAAGTTGTTCTTCTAATGAAATAGGTAAGACTGAGTTTAATTTTGTTATTAGGATATCCATTTTTGTACTTACACACAACGGATTATGTATATGGTTTGTTGCGTATTTTAAGCACCTAATTTAGTAAACAAAAATTAACGCGAAAAAATTCCGATTGAATTTTCCCAGTAGGCAACAATCAAAGCAATTAATTATACAAGTTGTTGTGCAGTGTTTTTTTAGTTCCACCTTACTTGATAAGGATATCTTTCATAAATAACATTATCTTCATTAATTGTAAACCCTTTCTCTCCATTAATCTTTGCTAATTTTATTAATTTTTGGGCTTCATCTACTTTTCCGATTTTGCTTAAACAGATAGCTTTGTAATATTGTACATCTGAAAATTGAGAATATAATTCAAGAGCTAAATCAAATAGTTCAATAGCTTCTTGATATTTTCCTTGTTCATATTTACTAATCCCATAATAGAATAAATCTACAGGATGTAGCCAATCTTTTCCGTGTTCAGAAAGTTGTTTTTCGTAATCAATTTTAAAAATTTGCTCCGCTTTCTTAAATTCGTTGAGTTGCAAATAGGAAAGAGCAATATGAAAATCGTAAGTATGATCCATCACATAGCTGTAGCCATAACGCTTTTTATAATCTTCAAAATCTTTAATAGCTTCTCTATATGTCTTTGCAAATATGCATTTTATAAAGGCTCTATAATCTTGCCATCGTTGTCTATCATATTGTACTGCCTTGTCAATATATTCCATTCCGATTTCGTACTTACCTTGTTTAAATAAAGGCATTGCTTTTTGTTGCCATAAATAAGCAATAGTAGAATCCTTTTCTAAACCTTTGTCAATTTCAGATTGCCATTCAGTTGAATATAATGGGTATTTCCAAGCTCCTTTTTTTAAATGTTTATTAATTATTGAATCTTGTTTTTGTTGCTTAATTTTTAATTCAGAAACTGTTATAGTTGATTCAATTTTTTCTGATTCATTTCGTTTTTTACAGCTTATTGTAAAAACACTTATTATTGAAAATAGAAACAGTTTTTTGGTTAAGTTCATCGTTTTTCTCAAATGTCTTGTCCTGAAATATGGCTACAGGCTAAAATTGTGCCGATAGCTATCGGGATTAGGCTGATAATTGATATACCATATTAGGTGTTTTATAATCTAAAGATAAGTGTAATCGTACTTCGTTATATAAATTAATGGCATTTTTTGCTGCTCTCTTTGCATGTGCTATGTTATCAAAGGTTTGGTAGAGATAAAACTCAATCTTTTAATATGCCGTTTACACGCTCAGCCATCGCATTTTCGTAGCAATGATTTTCTTTAGTCATACTAATAACTATGTTTTTTCTTTTTAATGTTTGTGTGTTTGCCGGTAGTAAGCTCGGCTAAAATTTTCAGTTTAAAAGGTTCTGAATACTGTCTAATTACTTTGTGTTTTTTGTACATAATTGTGTTAAATTATGTAGCCTTTATTCAGGACGGGTCACTATAAATTACAACGTTTTCGGCTATGCTTAGTACGGGGTTTAGAAATAATTAATTTCCGTTTAAACACTTAGCCAAATTTTTTTATTTTGTTTTATCTTTTTTAGTACTAAAGCCAAATCAAAAGATTTGGCGGACTTTGTAAATACAAACTGACCTTTGGATTAAGCGCCAAAACCCTTATTATTTTTATATATTGTTACCAGCAGTTTGTCTTTAATAATATTCTATTTTTCGTTTAATTAAATCATGCCAAACGCTTTCTATTATACCTCCATTTTTGTCATAAAAATAACGATAATCATCATACGTTTTGTCATCTAAAGTTCTAATTCTAGTGTAGTTTAGAAGTCTTCCTAATCCATCATAACTATAATTTTTAATCCAAAGATATTCTCCAAGTGAAGTGCATTTTATCATTCGGTTGTTTTTGTCATATTCTTGCTGTGAAATATAATATTGTTCTTTTTTATTATTTATGATATCAAATTTTGCTTCTATAATAACATTGTTGTCTTCATTATATTCAAAATCAGTTTGATAAATTCCATTACCATATTCCCCATGCGAAATATTACTAGTTAATTGTCCTGAACTATTGTATTGATAAATTGATTCTAGTATTTCATTAGTTTTTGTATTAGTTAATTTTTCTTTTATGAGTAAAAGTGAATCGTTATAAGTGTATTCAAAAATATAATCATCTACTATAAATTTTGAAAGCAAATTATTTTCATTATACTCGTATAAATGCAAATACAAAATTTTATTTCTTTCTAAATTTACTTTTTTTTCTAAAATTCGGTTACCATTATTGTCATACTCAAAAGTATATTCTAATAGTAGATTGTTTTTTAATTTATTTTCATATTCTTCTAATTCTTTATTTGAAATGTCAGTATTATAAGCAGTAACACCATTGAAATCCGTATTGTATCCAAAATATTGAATATTACTAATTAAATTATTAGTGTTATAGTGTAAGCTTCCCCTAAAATCGAACTGTTTAAAAGTAGAATAATAATTTTTAAATTTGAACAGTATTATGA
>NZ_JAUOSF010000023.1 GCF_030548465.1 Tamlana sp. 2_MG-2023 | reverse complement strand
ACAATAATTACTATCCGTTTGGGATGCTACAACCTAACAGACATAAAGACTCTAAATCCTATAGGTACGGCTTCCAGGGACAGGAAAAAGATGATGAACTGAAAGGTGAAGGAAACTCTGTAAACTATAAATACAGAATGCACGATCCTAGGATTGGGAAGTTCTTTGCGGTGGATCCTCTTGCTAGTGGGTATCCATGGAATAGTCCATATGTATTTAGTGAAAATAGGGTAATTGATGGAGTGGAATTAGAAGGTTTAGAATATAAGGATTATGAATTACCAGGAGGTGATGATTATGCTATAGCTACTGTAGCTACAGCAAGGGAAATAGGTTTTTCATTTAAAAACCTTATGACTTATGCTTTACAAGGAACTTCTGAGCAAATGAGAATGGAGGTTTATGCTAGGGTTATGGCTAAGCAATATAGAGATTTTGGTTATATTCCAGAAAACCCATCTTCTTGGATTAAATGGGGATACGCAATTGATCCGGCAACTGGTGAATCTATTCTTATGGAGTCACGACCATATATAGTTCCAGAAGGCACACCAGTCGAAGAATTTCTTGGTTTGCTTAGTGATGTGGTAGTGGTTGGAACAATGTTTGCTCCAATGAAAGTGGGAGGATTAAGTACTCCTGCGTTTTTAATGAAAAACCCGGCTATTGTAGCTGCATTAAAAACTTCTGCTAGTGAATTAAAAATTGTAAAATATGGATTTAAGCATTATGCCAGAGGAGCTAACGCTTGGAAAAGTGTTGTTAAGAGCACAAAAAATGGACCTTCTAAATTCCATAATGATATGGATTTTGATGACGTTGACGATTTAGTAAAAGAAGCTTGGTCAAATGGCACTGCTGTTAATAATGGTAAGCCTTGGAAAGTTTATGATGCAGAAGAAACTATTGGTGCTGCTGCTGGTAAAGAAACACAATACATGAGAGTTGAAATGACCCCTAGCACCAAAGAGGTTCACGCTTCACCTATTACAAAAAGGGATTATGAAAAATACACGAAAAAAGTTGATGATACGGATGGATGATTTACAAAAAAAAGAAGGATTTAATTTGAATCATTTAGTGATTGTCAAAAATGATTTAATATCTTTTGAAAAAACATTAGAAGAACAGAGAAATTTATTATTTGAAGATATGTTTCAAGTAGAAAATAAAAATAAAAATTTAATTTTCGATATTGGTTGGTATGGAGAAACCGAGAATTTGGAAGGCAATTTTATATTGCATTTAATACAAGATTATAACTGGGATTCACCTTTGATGAAATTAATTACGAAGGATTTATATGTTCTTGAATTTTATATAGAATCAACTATGAATTTTATGAAAAAATAACCCTAGCTGTCGCTAGAGTGATCGCTCCCGCGAGTTTTCAAAACTAGTGGCGTTCCGAGTGATTAGGCTAGAGTATGAAAAAATATTATATAAAAGCTGCTTAGAAATGAGTGGCTTTTCTTATTTTAGAAATTGATCAATCGATTGTAAAGGGATTACAATGTAATATGTAGTAGTAAACTGCAATACTACCCTCCTGTAGCTAGTATTTACTGATGGCGCTAGTTTGTTAAAGTAACGGCAAACTCAAGCATTTACTATTGACGTTAAAGGTTACTTTTTTTTATATTCTTTGTTCATGTTGATTAAGATTATCAAAAATCATGATAACACTGTTATCCGAAAGCATCAACTATTCATTAAATCTTATATCTTAGTTCTCGATTAACTATTAATTAATCTCATATAAAAACGACACATAATAACAGAATATATGAGTCATCCGTTTGGGATGCTACAACCTAACAGACATAAAGACTCTAAATCCTATAGGTATGGGTTTCAGGGACAGGAAACAGACGATGAACTGAAAGGGGAAGGGAATTCTGTAAACTATAAATACAGAATGCATGATCCTAGATTAGGGAGATTTTTTGCCGTGGATCCGTTGGCTGCTAAATATCCGCATTATACACCTTATTCATTCAGTGGTAATAAGCTAATTGCTTTTATTGAGCTGGAAGGTCTAGAAGAATTTTCATTTCAAACTCATATGACGATGCACAATCAGAATCCAGCATTAGGTGTTTCTTCATTTCTCTATGACTGGTATAATGATAAAGCAGCATCTAAAGTAAATGCAGCTGGTCGAGGAATGAATACACTCCTTGAAAATATTGCACCTATACGACCATCCACACCCGAGGAACAACAAATGATAGAAGATGCAGGTGGTAATTGGGAGTATTTAAAAGGAACTCCTGCGAGATTAGCCGAATTACCTTCTAATCTATCAAATGCTTTTGATAATTATGAAGATGTAATGTCAAACGGCACAATAGAAGAAAAGATAGAATCTTCTGCGGTTATAGCAGGAACAGTAGGTGTGATTTTGAAGGGTAAATCACCTGGGGAAGTTTTGAAGAACACTGTAGAAGCTGGATTTAATCCAAAAACTGGAATTATAAAGTTTATTCAAGGTACAGGACAAGCTGCTAAGAATTTATCAATCAAAGTTCCTGAAGGCTTTAAGTTATTCAAAAACAAAGGACAAGATGGATTTAAAGCTCCAGTTTTCAAAAAAGGAAAAGAGTTTATTTCTCCAGATCTTGATGGGCATAAAGGAGGGGTATTTAAAAAGGCTAGAGGTAAAGCAGAAAATTTAAAAAGAAAATCAACTCGAGAAGGAACTTATAATGCAGATTTGTCTAAAAAGCTAGATGATTGATAATATGATTGATAATATGATTGATAAACTATCCATTACAAAATATAATCCAACTGACAGAAGCTCTGAAGGAATTTACTTAAAAGAGGAATGGACCTCAATATCAGACATTGGTAAATTTTTCAACGATAATTTATTTACGGAAGAGGAATATCTAAGAATTGAAAAAAAATATATTCAAAGTATTTTTTTAATAATCGATTATTTTGAAGTAGAGGAAATTAGGATACAAAATGTGTATAAGTATACTAATAAGAAATGGTTAAAAAATAACAAGCAAGTAGATTTAAGCAAATTTCACAATATATTACACTCCGGTATGATTATAGGGATAAACCGAATTTTTGAAATTGAGAAAGCTATTAAAATTGCATTAAGAGAAATAGCCTCTTTGGAAATAGAAATAAATCCATTAACAAAAATAACCTTTGGCTATGATTACTATATGTATTTAGAATTCTCCAAATCAAATCAGGAATTGAGTTCTTTAGAAGAGAAAATTAAAGATTTAGGATTATTCATAACCTAATAGTAAAAAACCCTGATGGCACAAGTATGCCGTGATCGCTAGTGCCAGTTTGCAACTGGTACCGTCACTGCTTGGTTTAGTGGTTAGGGTAAGAAATAAAATAAAGATAAAAGCTACTGTAACAGGTAGTTTTTTTATGAATATGCTTTTTTAGTTTTATGGTAAGAAATCGCC
Source organism: Tamlana sp. 2_MG-2023 (assembly GCF_030548465.1). GTDB lineage: Bacteria > Bacteroidota > Bacteroidia > Flavobacteriales > Flavobacteriaceae > Pseudotamlana. Next base: position 11,162 of record NZ_JAUOSF010000023.1, on the reverse strand, counting down.
ATATCGATAAGTTCGTAAACTTTTACTTTTTCTTTATAGCTAAAACTCTCAATATCCTTAATTTTTTGAAGTAGTTGTTTATCCATAATCACGTCTTCACCACTAATCAAGAAATCTACAGTGACACCAAGTACATCTGCAATACTTTTAGCAGTATCAATAGCAGGTTTAATCCCCTAGCTGCCGCTAGAGTGATCGCTCCCGCTAGTTTTCAAAACTAGTAGCGTTCAGAGTGATTAGGTTAGAGTAAGAAATAATATTATATAAAAGCTGCTTAGAAATAAGTGGCTTTTCTTTTTTTTGAAAATTGATTAATTGATTGTGAAGGGATTACAATTGAATATTAGGTGCGATTACAATTTAATATGTAGTGGTAAACTGCAATATTACCCTCCTGAATCCAGTATTTACTGATGGCGCTAGTTTGTTAAAGTAACGACAACTCAAGCATTTACTATTGACGTTAAAGGTTACTTTTTTTTTATACTCTTTGTTCATGTTGATTAAGATTATCAAAAATTATGATAACACTATTGTCCGTAAACAGCATTTATTTATTAAATGTTATATATTAGTCTTCTATTAACTATTAATCTCATATAAAAACGACACATAATAACAGAATATATGAGTCATCCGTTTGGGATGCTACAACCTAACAGACATAAAGACTCTAAATCCTATAGGTATGGCTTCCAAGGACAGGAAACTGATTCAGAAATCAAAGGAGAAGGAAATAGCGTGAACTTTAAGTACAGAATGCACGACCCACGTATTGGAAGGTTCTTTGCAATAGACCCACTTACGAAATCTTACCCTTGGAATAGTCCTTATGCTTTTAGTGAAAATAGAGTAATTGATTCCAGAGAATTAGAAGGGTTGGAAAGAGTTTCTATTCATAATTATGCTTTTGCACCTTTTGATGATTTTGGCGGTGGTTTTCACGGAGATGGTGAGAATAGAGGTTTTGGAGATAAAGTAAATCCAGGTTCAAAGCTTAATGAAAAGTTTAGGATAGGTAGTAAGGTTACTTTAAGTCTAACTGGAGCTGCAGACATAAAAAGGCAAGCTTACGGTTCTTGGTCATTATGGACTGGAGATGCAGATTTTTCTGCTGCAAAATTTGAAAGCTTCAATTATGCTAATGGAACTCTAAATTATCATTATGCAGGTGGCAATGCTGAACCATTATTGATAATGCAACCTTTTGTTGCAGACATTGATGTGAAATTAGATATCACATTCAAGCAGATGACAAACAATAACAAATTTCAAGTAACAGGTTTAATAAAAGGAGATAGATTTCCTTCTAATGAAACATATCTTACAGATGTTGGCGGTAATAAACTGTTTTTTGGGGTGTCTGGACCAGATGGGATGTTTAATGAAGCTTTAGGTCCAATGACTGAATTGAACGGTGCAGGAAATGAAAGAATGCAGCAATTTAACTTCTTTATTCTCTTTAATGATGATGACACTTTTAAAGGAGTTTCTTTAGGTAATGGTACTTGGTATGAATTAGATGCTTGGAATAAAAATTTCACAAATTTAAGTCCTAAAAATCAGAATACAGGAACGAATGTTACTAACGATAAAGTACAGACAGATTATGACCCGGATTAGTATGTTATTATTTATGTTTGTGCTTTTAGGATGTGCAAACAAAGAGTTACCGAACGAATATGTTTTTTCAGAACCAACAGCCGATTGGTATGTGATTGTGAACGGTTGTAAGGATGGAGGAAACTTTATTGAGGGCAATAAGCGAAGATTTGTTTTTCCTGAAAATGGCATACTCTTAGCGAATATGGAGAATTTTGATATTACTAAGAATGATGTTTTTTTGATAGGAGAAAAGTCATTTGACCCAAATTCAGAGGACGAGAAATCCTATAAGTTGTGCTACCATATGATATCCCAAAACTCTGGGTACGATAAAGAAGAATTTGATTTTTATTTTTTTAGAGTAGGAAAAAGTTGTGATGATAAAAGTAATGCAGGGTTAGATGTTTTTTTTGATAGCCTCTTGGATTATTTGAAAAATGATAAAATACTATCTGTTAAGTAGAAAATAGATAAAAAGTTAGAGAAGCCTTACAGAGATGTAGGGCTTTTTTATTTACAGGCTATTCATTTTAACTAACTTAATCATTGCATCAATAGCAAATAAGATGTGCTCTTGCTCTGCTTTAGAGAAAGCAGAAATATCATTCAATCTTTTAAGCATAGCAGGGTCTTTTAATAAGTTCCTGTCCTCACCCAGCTCGTCCTAGTATGCCCCTAGCTGTCGCTAGAGTGATCGCTCCCGCTAGTTTTCAAAACTAGTGGCGTTCCGAGTGATTAGGCTAGAGTAAGAAAAAATATTATATAAAAGCTGCTTAGAAAAGAGTGGCTTTTCTTATTTTAGAAATTGATCAATCGATTGTAAAGGGGTTACAATTCAATTTTAGGTGGGATTACAATGTAATATGTAGTAGTAAACTGCAATACTACCCTCCTGTAGCTAGTATTTACTGATGGCGCTAGTTTGTTAAAGTAACGGCAAACTCAAGCATTTACTATTGACGTTAAAGGTTACTTTTTTTTTATACTCTTTGTTCATGTTGATTAAGATTATCAAAAATTATGATAACACTATTATCCGTAAACAGCATCTATTTATTAAATGTTATATCTTAGTCTTCTATTAAATATTAATTAATCTCCTTTTTTCTTAAAAAACGACTCCAAAAAACAGGATATTAGGAGTCATCCGTTTGGGATGCTACAACCTAACAGACATAAAGATTCTAAATCCTATAGGTATGGCTTCCAAGGACAGGAAAAAGATGATGAGATCAAAGGTGAAGGGAATAGTGTAAACTATAAGTATAGAATGCATGATCCTAGGATTGGTAGATTCTTTACTGTCGATCCACTTGCTCCAATGTATTCTTGGAATAGTCCTTATGCTTTTAGTGAGAATAGGTTAATAGATAAATTTGAATTGGAAGGATTGGAAGGAGCAGATTATCGATTTAGACAGTGGCAAAGGGCTCAAGGAGGAATTCAGGCAAAGGCAGCTGATGCTGATAAAGAAATTATGAGGAAAGCTGCAAGCGCGATGAAGGAAAAAGTTGTTGCTACTAATAAATATGCTGAAGGGCTTGTGAAAGCAAGAGATGCAGGAAACGCAAGACTAATACAAATAGGAGAAGAACCTGTTACTATTCCTACTTGGCAAATTTATTTTCACTCTTATTTTACAGAATTTGGAGGATTTACTGACGCAGAGGATGTATCTGTAATAATGGATGGGAGAACTATTGATGGATCACAAGCAGGAGTTGTAGATTATTCATTAGCTGGAGTAGGTATTTTTGTTCCATTTATATCAGGAGGAAGTACAAAACAGGTATTAAAAGGGTTTTGGCAAGTTTTTGATAATAAGCAAGGAGGAGCAATTGTTGATTGGTTTTTTAGTAGTAGAGGCGTTAAGAATTTTGATGAATTTTATAACAAAGCAAGAAAACTATCAGCAGAAGAAAGAATTGCAGAATACAAAGCAGCGGGAAAAAGAGTAGCGGATGGAAATGGATGGAAGAAGAATAACAAGTACTCTGAAAATAATGGAAGAGATGTTTATGAATCAGAAAATGGTGATTTATTTGCTTTAGATACTCAACATGGAGCTTTTGAAGTTTTAAATAAAAAAGGTAAACATCAGGGAGAAATGAACTTTGAAGGAATCAAAACTAAAGCTGCAGATACCTCAGGAGGACATGATCTTAAACTTTAAAATAGTATACACAAAGAATTATGACGGATAAAATTAATTTAGTACCATTAAAGGGAATTGATTATAAAGATGAATTTTATTGTGGAACAGTGCTACGTAAATATAATGTTGGGATGAATCCTGATATCATTAACAAAAATGATAATTTCTACGACTATTTATTGGTGTATTTGAATTGGGAAGAAAATATGGTATTAGTAAATGTTACTGAAAATAGTAGTAAAAAAGGCTATGGATACTCTGGAACGATACCAGTTAATACTTCCAGCGGTAATTTTACAGTTAATAGAAAAGGTTTTGAATTTAGCTTTGGTAAAGATTTAGAAGACTGGTTTTTATTAAAATAACCCTGATGTTCCTAGATTATGCTATCGCTAGCATTTGCTAGTGGCGGTAAGAGTAAGAAAAAACAACACCCCTCAAAGGTAAACAATGAGAGGGTTTGTTGTTTATCACACTCATTTAAGAGTTTGTATCCCTGATTTTCCTGAAGGTAAAATGAAAATAGGAGATAATATATCTATAGACATATTTGGTCCTTTAAATAATAGTCATGTTAAAGTAGGTAGAATAGAAAATACAAACAATAGAATTGCTGCAACATTCTTAACTTTAAGAGGTCATGTAGAGAGAGGTTTTATTACATTCAGTATTGATCAAAATAAAAATGGAGACTTAACCTTTCAAATAGAAGGGGTATCTCAGGCTAATTATGGAACAGGATTTTTATTAGGCCTTACGGGGTCTTCTCCAAGGGAAAAACAGTCGCAGTCTTGGTTAGAAGTTTTAGGTAATTTTGCAAATGTAACAGGTAATGATTCTGGAAAAGTAAATGTAAATTTCACTTCTTCGAAAGAAGGTAAAGTGTTTAATTCGGGAGATAATGTAGATAGAAGTTCTTCTTTTAGTGGTAATTTAGGAGATATCAATACTAAAGAAAAACGAAAAAATGTTGCAAGTGAACTTCAAAAAGACTTAGATGAATAGGCAATTTTTAATTAGATCAGCTTCAATATTGCTAGTACTTATAGCTAATATAGCTTTTTTATCATATTATAATTCAATAGAAAAAATAAATGATTTCTCTTTGTATTCGCAACATTGGCTGTTCCTATTATTAGTTTGATAATTTTATTTTTTTTCATCAAAATAAAAAAAAACAGATACTATTATAGTAAGATTATTTTTTTGATTCTAATTTATTTTATTGGATACTTTGTTGTAATTAAATTCTTTAGTCAATCTAGATTCTATTATGAGTTGCAGAGTTTATTATTTATTATAGTTCCATTGATTATAATTAATGCCATGGTAGTGTACAGGGATAAATATAAAACCTATCTCTAGCTCAGTATTCTATGGTTAAAACAAGCCTTATTTCTTTTGATAGGCCGAGCCTTTGATCACCAGCGCGATAGCTTTAGCCCCGCTCTCCGAAGAGTGATTAATTGAAAATGAAAAGCTGCGCAAATGTCTCCCGACTTTTCGTGAGAGTATAGTAATATAGGTAAAAACAGTTACAGGCATTAAGTTTGTAGCTGTTTTTTTTATGTTTTATGCAACCTATAAAGACTAAATTTTTGTATGGAAAAATGTAATTTGGTTAAAAAAAGGGTATAAAAAAGCATTAAAATATCGTTGTAATTACTTGTTTTGCACCCAGCTCGTCCTAGTATGCGCTAGAGCTAGTTCGCAATTAGTACCGTACCAACTTGGTGGGGTTAGAGTGAGAAACATAGTAAAATAGCTACAACGAGTAAAAATGTTCTGGCTTTTTTTTGATATAAAAATGTAGTTTGGTTAAAAAGGGGTAAAATATCTTTTTAATTATTGGTAGTGTCTAAAAAAGTGTGTCTGGACCCCAGCTAGTCCGAGCAAAACTAAGTAACGGCTAGTGCGAGGCTCGGGCTCGTTATAGATTGGCAGTAAGAAACAAATAATTTAAAAATAAAAGCTATCTAGAAAAGGTGGCTTTTGTTGGTTTAGGTGGAGTTTGCTTTTTGGGTTTTATGATCTCTAAGAGAAGTATTCTCTAGCTGTCGCTAGAGTAATCGCTACCTCTAGTTTTTATAACTAGTAGCATTTTGAGTAAGTAGATGGGAATAAGAGATAATAGCAATACCACCCACTCTACAAAGAGTGGGTAAATAAAGGTGAAAATTGTAACGCAAATATCTTTTTGCATTATGCTAAAAATAGCAATGACCATAACCTTCCTATGAAGATTGTGGCTATTTTGTTTTAATAATCGCTCAGCTTGTCGTGTACTTTTTCTATTTCTTTATCTACATAGGATTGAGCAAAATGTACATATCGGTAAAAAGAATTACTATTGGCACTATGCCCGCTAATTGTCCGTACTAAATGCTCTGGCATGCCTAAAATTAATAGAGTGGTAATAGCTGTACGTCTCATCATATGTGAACTCATTTTGTCGCAAAAGCGTTCTGGCTTTTTTTGATTGTTTTTGTGCACTGTATATGTTTTCCCTTGTCGTTCTCTAGAAAGCTCAATAGGAGCTGTGAAACTGGCTTTTTCTCCTATGCTTTTTAGTGTTTTATTAAAGTTAAATAATGTTACAGGGGTAAATAAGATTGTTTTTGAACTTCTAGAGGTATATTTTTGATAAATTTTTACGGCGTAAGATGGTAATTTTGTAGAACTGTATGCTTTGGTTTTTTTGCTTTTTACTTTCAAGTACCAATCTCCATTTTGCTCTTCAAAATTTTTATTGGTTAATAAAAATATATCTGAAAAACGTAACCCCGTTGTACATCCAAATACAAATATATCTTTTATCCGCTTTTCAGGTCCAGTAAGGTTGGATTCAAAATCTTTATTATGGATTAAAAATTTTAACTGATCTGGCGATAACACCAAGATATCTACTTCTTCTTTTCGTACATAAAGTAGTTTGTGAAAATCGCCTGTATTTAGATGTTTTTCATTGTTTAAATAATTAAAAAATGTACGTATTTGTTTCATGTTACTACCTACATAATTGTCGTAACATCCTTTTTTGTACATAAAATCAGAGAATTTTCGATAGAATTTTTTCCAGTAGTTTTTTTCAGATTCAAATTCTCTTTTGGTTAATTTTTGTACATCACAGATACGTAGATCAAAATTGCAAGTGTTAGAAAATTCTATTAGATTGTGTAACACATATCGATAATTGTCTATAGTTCCAGAAGTGATTCTACTTCCGTTTTTCTTTAACCTTTTTCCAGTTTCAGAATCACGGATAAACTGTTTAAAAAGCGGTAGTATTGCAGTTTGCTTTTTCATATTAAATTGTAACAGTTACCTAATATTCTATTCTCCTAAATTAGGCTAAAATATTATTTCATTTTCAAAAATAATAAAAGCCACCTTTTCAGGTAGCTTTTATTTTAATTTCTTATTGTTTAAACATTTGTCAAGTACTTTACATTCAACTAGCTCTAACAATCAATATATTAGCATCATCTAGGATGGTTTTTAATCTCAAAATACATTTACCTAAATAAATAATAGTTTTTGCTATTAGGTTATAAATAACTCTAAAGCTTTAATTTTCTCTTCTAAAGAACTCAATTCCTGTTGTGATTTGGAGATCTCTATATACATGTAGTAATCATATCCAAAGGTTATTTTTATTAATGGATTTATTTCTATTTCCAAAGAAGCTATTTCTCTTAATGCAATTTTAATAACTTTCTCAATTTCACAAGTTCGGTTTACCTAGCTACAGGAGGGTAGTATTGCAGTTTACCACTGCGTATTAAATTGTAATCACACCTAATATTGAATTGTAATCCCTTTACAATCGATTGATCAATTTCTAAAATAAGAAAAGCCACTCATTTCTAAGCAGCTTTTATATAGTAGTAACTCTTACTATTATCCAATCACCATGCAAAACCAATCTATAACGGCACGACCGTGACGCTCGCGCTAGCAATTACTTAGTTTTGCTCGCGCCAGCTGGAGCTTACTCCGTACTGCCACTCGTCAGAGATGATCGGTAGCGTAAGGAGTTTTTTTTCAGCCAATTAATTAAATTTGGAATATCTGCAATTGCATTATCAATAAGTTCCTTAGAAATAATCTTACCAAATTTAATTGGTTTTATACTATAATTACTAGTACTCTCTTTGGTATACAGTTCCCAAGTTAATTCTCCCTTAAATTCTTTAATAATGTCGCCTAAGATTTTATAAGTGATATCGTCTTTATTTAATCCTTGAAAATAAAATCTAAATGACGGAACCCGAGCATATTTATTATCATTACTCCACATACTTACTCTGGAAGCAACAAAAGGAATACCTACATCTTGAAAACATTCATACATTGAAGTGTTATTGACATCCTTTTCCATAAGTTTAATTTTATTGTTGAGTATAATCTAATTTTACTGTTGAATTCAAATCTTGATATATTTTCTTGTATGTTTTTAACGGTATTGGATTAGGTGACATCATCGGGTCATAAACTTGTCCTTCTTTTACGTATATTTCATGTAAGCTGAAAGTTTCTGAATTGCCATATTCATTTCCTTTAAATGTCTTAGTGTTTTTTCCGTTTAATTGATATCCAGTCAACCCTCCATTTCCTTCTGAAGTAGTTATCTGTAATATTTTTCCTTTACCACCATCTAAATTAGATAAATCCTTTGCTATATTTGTACAATCGCAATCTAAATCAGCCTTTTTGTTTATTCTTCTAGTTTCATTTGCTAATTCTGATTCAATCTTACTAATTCTTGCCGCACCCTTTGTTACACTTGCTGAGCGATTAATAGTTGGTGCTTTAACATTTCCAAACCTAATTGGAGCTGTTGCAAAAGTATAAAAAATGGTAGCTGCATAATCTCCAATAACCCCCATATTATGCACATCTATCGCTTTTTGATAACTAGCATTTCCATCTTGCCACGTACTGATTACATCCGTAGACGTTAATAACAAAGATTTATTATAATCATTTGGTACAATATGCCAATTACCGTCAGTGTTTTTTATCAAATATAAACTTACATACTTATCTGTATTAGATTCAATTCTTCTTGCTTCAGTAACTCCAATTCTTGTCCCATCGTTATCATATTTAAATTCCCAGAAGACTGCTTCCAAACCTTCTAATTCTACATGAACAGTTACTTTGTTTTCGCTAAATGCATAAGGGCTATTCCAAGGGTATTTGCCTGCTAACGGATCCACGGCAAAAAATCTCCCTAATCTCGCATCGTGCATTCTGTATTTATAGTTTACACTATTCCCTTCACCTTTGATCTCATCGTCTTTTTCTTGTCCTTGGAAGCCGTATCTATACGATTTAGAATCTTTATGACGATTCGGTTGTAGCATCCCAAACGGATGACTCATATATTCTGTTATTATGTGTCGTTTTTATATGAGATTAATTAATAGTTAATAGAAGACTAAGATAAAACATTTAATAAATAGATGCTGTTTACGGATATAGTGTTATCATAATTTTTGATAATCTTAATCAACATGAACAAAGAGTATAAAAAAAAAGTAACCTTTAACGTCAATAGTAAATGCTTGAGTTTGCCGTTACTTTAACAAGCTAGCGCCATCAGTAAATACTAGCTACAGGAGGGTAGTATTGCAGTTTACTACTACATATTACATTGTAATCCCACCTAATATTGAATTGTAATCCCTTTACAATCAATTGATCAATTTCTAAAATAAGAAAAGCCACTCATTTCTAAGCAGCTTTTATATAATATTTTTTCTTACTCTAGCCTAATCACTCGGAACGCCACTAGTTTTGAAAACTAGCGGGAGCGATCACTCTAGCGACAGCTAGGGGACGCTCGCGGCATAGGGCACGATTACTTTTATCAAACTTTTAGACTACCAATCTTAACCGGCACCCGAAAGGATTCAGGCGCTAGCGGGGGATAATGCACGTTTTAGATTGGACTATAATTAATTTTTCCTGAATAATATTCTATATCTGTATTTGATTTGATATGAAAAAATAAATAATACTCTTCATTTTCACGCATTAAGCCTGTAACTTTAAACCAACTACCCACACTAAGTTTTAAAGGAAAAGTATCTGTTTTTTTTGAAAAGCCTTCACCTTCATACAACCAATAATAACCGCTGTTTTTTCTTAAAAAGTCAATACTTTTCTTATAATCAAATTTTCTGCCTTTATAAAAATATTCAATCCTTCTTTTCTCTATAGAATACTTTTTCGATGTATAATCTAACCTTAAACTAACCGTTGAATCAATATTATAAAATAAAGGTTTTTTATTTTTTGATTTTACACCTTTAAGTTTTGAAATAGTAATTGCATTCTTAAACTCGCTTTTAAATTCTAAACTGTCGTGAGTAACAGAAATAAGTTCGCGACTTATACAGGATGTTAAAATTACAAATAATAAAACACTAATTTTCAATTTCTGCATCTCTAATAGTTCTTTTGAGTTCTTTATACTCTCCTTTCGTTATATCGCCAGATTTAAAATCTTTTTCTATTCTAATCTTTTTTGATTTAATTTCTTGTTCGAAATGACCAATAGCGTTATTTACTGCAATTATAGCCTCTCCCGATGCAGGTCTACCTGTATAGGGATCAATATAACCTTCTTCATTTGCTTGTTTAAGATAGTTTTTTAACCTTGAAACTAATCTTATATCTGAACCAATGAATTGCAAATCTTTGTGTGAAGTAAAACTTGGAATATCCTGTTCAAAATCGTGCATTTTTGCTATTTGGTCTACCATATCTATCGGTTCTGCGTCAAAATCATATTTACCAACTCCTTTTCCAAATCTTGGACCATTTACAGTAACAGAGCCATATCCATAAAATAAGCCATGTGTTATCAAAGAACTTGCTCCGATTTGAGTCTGTTCCATTCTGGTTTCTTTCCTTTCAAAATTTCCATTATCATTTTTCTCAAAATATGTAAACGCAACACCTTCTCCTAAACTTCCATATGACTGTGAATTTGCTTGATAGAAATGTGATGCAGAATTACCATGAAGCTTTCGAATTTCAGAGTCGTTCATATTTCGATAATCCTCTATAACTTCTTTCTTGAGAACATTTGTGCCTGTTTTATCTAAGTATATTGCATAATGGATGTATTCCAAACCTTCTAATTCTATACCATCAATAACTCTGTTTTCACTAAAAGCATAAGGACTATTATGTGGATATTCAGGCGCTAATGGATCTACTGCAAAGAACCTCCCAATCCTAGGATCGTGCATTCTGTATTTATAGTTTACAGAGTTTCCTTCTCCTTTGATTTCTGAATCAGTTTCCTGTCCTTGGAAGCCATACCTATAGGATTTAGAATCTTTATGTCTGTTAGGTTGTAGCATCCCAAACGGATAGTAATTATTGT
>NZ_JAUOSF010000022.1 GCF_030548465.1 Tamlana sp. 2_MG-2023 | reverse complement strand
GCCCCAAGAGAATTAAAAACAGTAATTTTAAACTAGTTTTAGAAAATTAAGCAGTTCTAATATGGGGAAGCTTACAAATTGTAATCAAACAATTTTCCTAAATCAATAAATAGATTAAAAATTATTGGATAACTAGTTTCCTTCTCATTCTTAGTTTTTGTTTTAAAGTAATTTTCTAATTGATTGTAGTCTGCTGAAGGCAAAATATCTTTAAAAAAATCATCACTTAAACTTTTCATCTGACTTGGCTTTGCACAAATCAGATCCTCTAAGTGACTGTCCTTTAATAAATAGTTCTTTATATTGTTTTCAATCGATGAAGATTTAAAGTTTAATTTACGGGCATTACATGTTGGACAGTCTTTATTTAAGCAGTACACGTCTAATTTTCTGAAAACTCTACATTTGATTATTCTTTTATGCTCTTTTAAAGCTTCTTTAATATGGTCTGAATCTAGATCTATAAAAAGCATTAGTCTTCAAATTTAATGTCATTAATATTTACACCTGCATTTTTAGCCATAATATTGAACTGTTCTTCTAAATACTTTTTTTTATTTTCAACAGGCATTATTGATGCTGCCATTTCACTTAGTTTGTTTCTTAAAACAGGTTCTCCAATGAGTTCAATAAGCTGAAGATGATATTCTCTGTTCTCGTTTTTAACTTCTAGTGAATCAAATTCTTTTTGAGTTTTCTCTAATTCAGTTTTAATTAAGCTTTTTTTACCTTCGTCTAATTTGTTATTATTTTGTAACTCCTTTAATTCTCTTAATTTAATTTCCAGAATTTTTGAGTTTAAATATGTTATTGTATCTTCTATTTGTTTGTTTGCATACTCGCCCATAAAACCGTCTTTCAAAAAGAAATCATTAGCAAGTAAATCATGAATGTTAGCACCAAAAGTTTGTTCTTTTAAATTTGCTGCAATTGATTTACCTTCATCATTTACTTTTAAATGTAGCACGTTTTGATTCGGAATATCTGATAATATAAAAGGTGAGTGGGTTGAGAAAATTATGTTTATTCCTGAAATGTGATTTAAATTCATCAAACTAATTGAATGATGTAATTCCTTTAAAAAACTTCTTTGAAACTCAGGATGAAAATAAAGTTCTATTTCATCAAAAATCAAATTCACATTCTTGTATTCGTATTCCCTTTTAGTGGCTCCATTTTCATGAACAGAGTTTAAATTATATAGGTGGTACAGTACAGTATGAATGGAATGTATTAATTGTTGCTCTCCAGAACTAAGATCGTTAAGAAAATACTTGTTGTTAATTTTAAGATCCAACGTAAACATTCCAAGAGGAACATTTTCCATTTCTATTTTATTTCTTTTAGAAGTTTTCCAATCAAAATTTGAAAGTGACTCTATATCAAATTCAGCAGAATAAATAGAAGAGCTCTCTTTAATTGAATTATCTGGAATACCAAAATTAACATTCTCAAACAAATTTCCTTTAAGCATATTTAAATTTTGCCTCAATTTCAAAGTTATATGACTCTTGTCAGCAGTAATTAATTTAAATAAATTTTTTAAATTTAGCTTTGGAATTCTATATTCAACTTTCTTTTTTATTGCTAAATAATCATCATTTTTGGGCTGATATTCTTCTATTGAAAACTTATCAAACCAAGTTATAATGTTTGAATTTTCAGAATAATAATTCAGAGCAATTTTATAGACTTTTTTTATACAATACTTAAACAAGTAATATCTAAGAATTTCTTTAGGAAGAGATTGTTCTGATTTAGGTTTTTCTTTTCCAAAAAAACTATAGCCTATTCCTTTATTACCGTTTTTTATGTCTTTATTAAGCTTACTCTTGAAGAAGATTAGTTCTTTTTTTGTGAAATTTAAATCTCCAATTTTCTCGAAGTAAGGTGCAAAATAATCGATAATATTTTGCTTATAAAACTCTTCAAAAAAAGAAAGAACATCCGAAAATGATCTTTCATTATTATCAAATTTTATTACATCTATATTGACAGGTTTAAATAACATATTTATACCTGTTACCTTTTTACCTTCGAGGATATTTGCATCATTTCCAAACGTTAATATATTAGATAATAATCTTGATTGTGCAAGAAAATACTCTCTATTAATATTAATATTACCTTTTTCTCTATAAGGATTAATTACTATAGGTGTTTTGTATCCATCATTTTTATGAAAGAGATCACCCAAACTTGGAAGTTTAACTTCATTTAACCCGTATATTGAATAATTTACAACTATAGAATAAAAGAAAGACTTAAACTCAAAAGGAACCGTTTCCCATTTTTTGGATTCTGAATTGAAAATAGATCTGTTAATATTCTGAGTGATTAATTGGATTCTATTTATCACTTCACCTTCAGAATAATAAACTTCAATTTTTAACCCATCTCTTAGGGCTTTTTTTGATTTAGAATCTTTACTTCTTAATGTTTGCCGTCTAAAGGCAAGGATATAACAGAAACTATACAGCAATTCAAGTAAAGTACTTTTTCCACTTCCATTTTTACCAACTATCGCAGAAACAGAAACATCTAGATCGTCAATATTTTTTCTTGGTATATTATATAGGGATTGTAATTGCTTATATTTCTCATTTTGTTTTATATCAATTACTTCTTTTGTTTCAGGGTCTTGTAGGATCTCAAAACTTGATGTGAATTTGTATAATTCGCCTTTTGTTAGCAGTTTACTGTATTCGTCATCCATTGGACGAATAGCTATTAATCTAAACCCACTCATACCTCTTCCATTTTACGTTCCCCCTCAAAAACCTCCCGCAAACAACTCTGCATGAGCTGTGCACTATGCTCTTGGCTTTGTTGTACTTCTTGCTCTAACCTATCACATAAACCCATTAAAGCATTTACTTTTTGGACGATAGCTTTTTGTTCTTCTAGGGGGGGGAGTGGAAACAACATTTGACGTAAGAAAGTTAATGATACAAAAGGTTGAGCGCCTCCACTAGCTTTTTCTTGTACAGCATATGCTATATGTTCACTAAAAGTTTTTAAATAATCGGGAACGCTTAAAGATTTTTTATAATATTTGAATAGTGCTACATTTTTAATAGCAAATTCAGTATTTACTTTTACCATTACTTGATTACCTAAATTACCTCCAATCATGGAAAAAAGAATATCATCTTCTTCAACTAGAGAACGTAAGTTTATTTTATCATAATCTTCTTTTGAAATCCTTTTTGCCTTTTCAAAACTAATTTCTCCATTTTTAAAATCTTTACTCGTAACTAGTGGGTAAGTATTTGGTCCAGAAATATAGGAAGGTGAATCGTGTGTGCCGTCTCGTATGTCAAATATTTGTTGAAACCTACACCAAACCCAACCATCAGGTAATTCATAAGGAATCTCATCTTCCGAAATTTTCGGTAAGGCTTTTTCCTTTTTTATTTTTTTGTCTTTTATGAGTTGTGCTTTTTCTTCTTGTATGCGTTTTAGTAGTTGACTAGCGTGATGTGATCCTGAAATGAGTTCAGGATGACTTGCTCTCCAATCTGTCGTTAACTTGCCTTGTACAGCCAATTGTAAAACCGTTTCTCGTAACTTTTTAATGTTAGTAGTTTCATTAAAGAAACTTTTAAAATGGTCTTGTAAAAAAGCCCATTCTTGGTTGGCATTATTAGTGGTGAGTTGGTTTAAAGCAGACGTAACAAAGTCTTCTTTTAAAGCTATACGTTCTACGGTTAGTTGCTCTAGTTGTTCTACTTCTTTAAAAAGGGTTTCTACTACGTTTACGATTTCTTTTTGTTCTTCTAGGGGGGGGAGTGGGATTGGACAAGAAATCATTTGTATCCTTTTCAGGTTAGATTGCTTCTTTCCATCATTAACATCTAAATAATGTTGATTTCTATCTAGAACTAGAACCATAAATTCTGGATTAATACCTTCAAAAAGTGTAACTCCTCCAATCCTTTGATTTAAAGTATATTTATTATCCTCTTTAACTAGGAAACATCTTGCAAGAGCCCTTCCATTTGGAACGTCACTCATTACAATAGCTATATTATCAATTTTTAAAGGACTTAAAGCCAAATTCGTTCGCTTAAACCTCTCCCCATTTGTAGAGACAAATCTCGAATTAACTAGAAAAAAATCTCCATTTTCATCAACTCCTTTCTCATGAGCTTTTCCATTCCAAAAATTGGCTAAATCGTGTAAGACACAAAATGTCCAACTATTAGGTAAGTCAGTTTTAGAAAATGATTCTAAAATTTCATTTTTTGTTTCGGAATCCCGTTTACTTAGTTTATCTATCTTATCTTTAGAAGAAACTTTAATAGAATTTAATAAATCAAGACCAGTATTTTTAGTTTTATTTTCACCTCTCCATTTTTGAGTTAATTTTCCTTCTAAAGCTAATTTAACGATTAGGCTTTTTAACTCTTTTACATTTTTAGGACGAATGGTTAACTCTTTAAAGTGTTGTAGTAGTTGCATATTACTTTAAAGCTTCAGTTAATACGTTTATAATTTCGTCCTGTATATTAGAAATTTTTTGTTCAGTAGTTCTAAATTTTTCTAAAATAACTTTTGGACTTTCTAAATTATCAGCTTCTTGGTGTGGATTTTTAATATCTAGATTATAATTACGCTTTTTAATCTCTTCAATAGAAACTTTCCAAGCATATTCATTTTCCACACGTTTGTTCCACCACTTTTTTTCTACATCAAACTCTTTAATATTAATGGGTTTGGTTTTATTATAGCTTTTTATACCTTCGGGATAAGGATGCTCGTAATACCAAACTTCTTTGGTAGGTGTGCCTTTTTCAAAAAATAAAACATTAGTTCTAATACCTGTATATGGATTAAATACACCATTTGGTAATCGTACAATGGTGTGCAGGTTACATTTGTCTAAAAGTTCTTCTTTTAAGCGTGTTTTCATGCCCTCGCCAAACAACGTACCATCGGGCAAGACAATGGCGCAACGTCCTTTATCTTTTAATAACCGAATGATTAAGGCCAGGAATAAATCGGCTGTTTCTTTGGTTCTAAACTTTTTTGGGAAGTTGGTTTCGGTACCGTCTTCTTCAACCCCTCCAAAAGGAGGATTAGAGAGGATGATATCGAGCTTGTCTTTAGCGCCCCAATCGGCATAAGGTTTACTTAGTAAATTATCTCTACGCACCACTGGCAAATCGAAACCGTGCAACATTAAATTGGTGGTACATAATAAATGGGGAAGTGGTTTTTTCTCGACCCCACGAATTGAATTTTGTAAAATATCACGGTCTTTAGGCGTGTCTACTTGTTTACGAACAGCTTCAATAGAACAGGTTAAAAAACCTCCTGTACCACAGGCAGGGTCTAAAACAGATTCTCCCAATTGTGGGTTAATCATATCTACCATAAACTGCGTGACCGCTCTAGGGGTGTAATATTCTCCGGAAGACCCAGCAGATTGTAGGTCTTTTAAAATGGTTTCGTAAATATCATTAAAAACATGACGTTCTGAAGTGCTGTTAAAATCAATTTCGTTAATCACGTTTATAACTTGACGGAAGAGGGTTCCGTTTTTCATAAAGTTATAGGTGTCATCAAAAACCGCACGTATAATTTTAGCTTGCGGACTTATAGAAATGTCTAAATCCTTTAAAGCAGGAAACAATTCGTTTTCTATAAATTCCATTAGGGCATCTCCTGTTAAGCCTTCATCATCGGCTGCCCAGTTTTGCCATTTTAAGGGTTCTGGTATTGGGCTTTCGTAATTATCAATGGTGATTTCCCATTCTTCTTCTTTATCGGCAAATATTTTCATAAAAAGCATCCATACCATTTGCGAGATACGTTGTGCATCGCCATCTACGCCTGTGTCTTTACGCATGATGTCGCGTATGCCTTTTATGTTTGTTGTGATGTTACTCATTAAGCTATATTATATATTTCGTTTTCTAATTCTTTTATCGCTTGTTCAAAATCCTTTTTCTTTCCAAAAGCACGCACCAACTCAACAGGCGAACCTATTTCGTTTAAGGGTTTTACTTTAAGAATGGCACCTTGTTCTATAGATACAATGCCTTCTTGCTCGTATTTGTCGAGTAAACTGTTTAGGACTTTTTGTGCCGTTTCGCTGTACTTGCCAAAGTAATTTCGTTTACGGACGTTATTAGCACGTTCTTGCCTGGTTAAAGCAGGTTGGTCGAAGGCGATATGGCAAATTAAATCAAAATCATCCATATCTACGTTTACTTCTTCACGTAAAGCTTCTAAAAGTACGCCATGTTCTGCGAGTTCTTTTATGAGTTCTTCTTTTTTATCAGAAGCATTCCAACGTTGAATAAATTGATCTAGTGAGGTGAACTCTCTTGTAATGTTTTTTTTAGAGTAATCTTTTAATGATTCGGTAATGAGTTTACCATCCTTGCCGTAATACTGCACACGTTCATGAACAACCGAAACAGGAATTTGATTGATATAGTATTTTTTTACTTCATCATCTTCTGTATCGCCAATATCAACGTTCGGTTGGCTAGGCGGGAAGTCGTCTGGGGTTGGCTGATCGGTAGGATCTCCTTCGTCAGGAGTATCAGCATCAGGAGGAGTTATCGGGTCATCAGGTCCCGGTTGGTAAATTTGAACGGGATCACCGTCAAAATCAGGTCGTGCAAAATTATTCGTAGCTTTTCTGAAATCCATAATGGTAAAAAATAATTTACCTTCAGCTTCTCTAATTCGAGTGCCTCGACCAATAATTTGTTTAAACTCTGTAACAGATTGTATGTTGGATTCTAGCACAATGAGTTTCACCATTTTGGTGTCAATTCCTGTAGTAAGCATTTTTGAGGTGGTTGCTATAACTGGGAATTTTTCTTCAACATCGGTGAAATTATCAAGTTCTCCTTTTCCAACTTCATCATCGCCAGTAATTTTAACGCAATAATTCCAATGTTTAGAAACTAGATCGGCGTTTTCATTAATTAAAGCTTGACGCATTCTATTGGCATGGTCTATGTCTGTACAAAACACGATAGTTTTTGCAAAGCGGTCTGTAGCTTTTAAGTATTCTGTAATTTTTTTAGCAACGACTTCAGTACGTTCATCTATCGCTAAGGTTCTATCGTAGTCTTTTAAATTATAAATACGGTCTTTAACTTCATTGCCATATTTATCGATTAACCCTGCTGTAGGTCGCCAACCGTCGTCAATACTTGTTACGACTCTCACTACTTTGTAGGGCGCTAAGAATCCATCGTCAATGCCTTGTTTAAGCGAATAGGTGTACACAGCTTCTCCAAAATACAACATGTTAGAAACGTCTTTAGTTTCCTTTGGGGTTGCGGTTAAACCAATTTGTGTTGCCGAAGAAAAATAATCTAAAACTTCGCGCCAAGCGGAAGCCTCGGAAGCCGAACCTCTGTGACACTCGTCTATAACCACTAAATCGAAAAAATCGGGGCTAAATTCTTTATAAGCATTTTTAGCGTCATCGGTACTGGTTAAACCTTGGTATAAGGCGAAGTATATTTGATAGGATTTGTCAATTTTTCTGTTTTTAATGATATGCATGATATCATTTCCAAAAGGGGAGAAGTCCCCGTTTTTAGTCTGCGTTAAAAGGGCATTTCTATCGGCCAGAAAAAGGATTCTTTTTTTAACTCCCGTTTTCCAAAGTCTCCAAATAATATTGAAAGCCGTGTAGGTTTTTCCAGTTCCCGTAGCCATGACCAAGAGGATACGCTGTTGTTCCTTTGCAATCGCCTCTAAAGTTCGGTTAATCGCGTTTTGTTGGTAGTATCTCGGACTCATACCACTATCGTCTACGTAATATTCCTTTTCGACTATGGTTTGTCCTTTGGGGGTTTCTATTCCTTTAAACTCTAAATATTTCTGCCATAATTCTTCGGGTGAAGGGAATTGATCTAAAGTAATTTCTTTTTCAATGCTCCCTGAGGTTTTAGTGTTGTCACGAAAAACAAAGGAATCACCATTAGACGTAAATACAAACGGAATTTGAAGTATTTCGGCATATTCCAAAGCTTGTTGCATACCAGAACCCACAGGTTTTTTATTATCTTTAGCTTCAATAATGGCTATGGGAATATTGGGTTTGTAGTACAGAATGTAATCTGCACGTTTATTTTTTCCTCTGGTATATAGATTGCCTTGAACTATGATTCTACCGTCAGTAAAAGAAACTTCTTCTCTTACCTGAGTTTTCATGTTCCATCCCGCATTTTTAATAGCCGGATTTATAAATTTAGAGCAAATATCTCTTTCTGAAAGATCCTTCTTATTCATAGCCTATAAATTTAAGGAAATCTGCTGATTTATAATTGTAGAAAACTAGAATTATATAAAACTATAATTGTATAATTATAGTAATAATTTTTGAAAGATCTAACTATTTTAATCTTCACACAACCTTTGTGATTGATCCATAATTATCAGAACAGTAAAAAACTACTCCGTAATATACTTCATCTTCAAGGCATGCTTGGTGAGTCCTGCAAGGTTTCTAACCTCCAGTTTAGCGATAAGGTTTTTTCTATAGCTCTCTATGGTGTGTTTGCTTAAATGCAGCTGGTCGGCGATTTCTTGAGTGGTAAACTCTTGAGCAATAAGTGTTATAACATCAATTTCCCGTTGCGTCAATTTTACGGCTTCTTGTTGTTTCTGATTAAACTTATTTTCTAAAAAAATGCTTTTTATTTCTTCTGAGAAGTATTTCTCGCCTTTCAAAATGGTTTGAATGGCGTGTAATAATTCGTGTTTTTCTGCATTTTTTGGTACATAACCATCAACATTATGCGCGATCAGCTCATCAATCATTTCGGCGTTGGTATGCATACTAACCACTAGTGTTTTGATGTCTGATCGCTTTTCTTTTATTTTTTTATTTAGCGTAATTCCATCAATTTTTGGCATTGAAATATCCGTAATAACGAGATCTATTTTTTCCTCAGGGTTAATATCTATGTATTTAAGAAGTTGCTTGCCGTTAGTAGTTGAAAATAAAACATTAAAAGCATTATTTGTGTTTAGAATACTAAGTATACCGTCTAAAAACATTTTATGATCATCAACAATAATTAAATTATACTTCATTTATAGCCGGTATTATTATGGGGATTTCTATATTTATTATGGTACCTCTGTTTATTCTAGAATCAATATTTAATGCGCCTTTAAACTGCTTAAGTCTGCTTTTAATATTTTTATATCCTATGCCTGTCTTGTGGTCTTCTGGACTAAAACCAACGCCATCATCTTCAAAAAGAATACTGAGTTCATTTTTTAATAGATTTATCTGTAAATCGATAAAAGTGGCCTTGGCGTGTTTAATCGTATTGGTGGTTAATTCTTGAATAATTTTAAAAATTTCTATTTGAAGATTTTTATCCAAAAGGTCAATTTTATCAGTAGGATAGGCCGAAAAAGTACTTTTAGCGCCCCAAATACTATGTATGTATTCTTTTAAAACCTCGCAAAAATTATTTTCATTAAACTGCTTTGGCACTAAATCATGAGATAGGTAGCGAACCTGTTCGTAGGTGTCATCAAGTTGTTTATTTATCGTGTTTAAAAAGGGCACCTCATGGCTATTTGTGGCATTATTAAGTTTGAGCTTAATGGCAGCTAGATTTCCACCAATACTGTCATGCAATTCTTGGGCAATACGTTTTCTTTCTTTATTCTGGCCTTTTATGGAGGCTTTTACTAATTTTAATTCTTGATCTGTAATTAACGAGGATATCTCTTTTTTCTTTATTTCTTCTTGCTTTTTGTTTAATTCGCTTTGTGTTTGAAGCTTTTGATAGTATAAAACTAGCAGTCCGATAATAGGAATAAGGAGAATCAAGAAAAAGTATAACATAACTTTTTTTTCGCTTTTTTCTTTCTCAAGTATTGTTTGTTGAATTTGCTGATCTTTTTTTAGCAGCGCGATTTCCGCTAATTTTTTTTCTGAAGCATTTTGAAAGGATAAAAGTTTGTTTTCATTTTCTTTATTTTCAACCTCCTGTCTTAGCTTAAGATTGTTTAAAGCTTCATTTTTATTTTCAATTTCAAGTTTTCTGTTGTTGTTTTCGACCTGAAGCAAACTAATTTCTTTTTCTTTTTGAAAGGTTTTGTATTTTACTTCTATTTCATTAACCTCTTTATCTTTTTGTAATTGGTTAATAGAATCTTTGATATGATTAGATTTGGTTGAAAATTCAAGTGCAGATTTATAGTCGTTTTTAGCAATGAAAATGTTTTTCAGATTATCATAAATTTCCTGTTGTTCATTTAAGTAGCCAAGTTCTATGGCATTGTGTAATCCAGATGAAAAAACAAGCTGTGCATCATGATACTGCTCCAAATCAATATATATACTACCTATAGCTAGGTGTGTACTTAAAGCTAATTGTTTATACTCTTTATCTTCAGACAAAAGAATCACTTCATGGTATAATGAAAGTGCTTTTTCAACATGGTTTTGTATGTAATAATTTGTGGCTAGACTTGTTTTTATAACGGCAAGAGCATAAAAATTTCTGTCTTCCCTACTTAGTTTTAAAGCTTTCTCATAATATGTATTGGAAGCATCATAATCTTCAAGAATGGCATATATGTCACCGATATTAATATAGCTGCCGTAAATAATTTCTGTTTCATCTTTAGCGTTTAAGCATTTTTCGAATGTTTTTAATGCATTATCGTAATCTCCTAATTCTTTATAGATGTTGGCAAGACCATGCAAATGCATATAGTAAAGCGAATTGTCGTTATATTTTTGAGAAACATCAACACCTTTATAATGCCATTTTTTACTTTCTTCTAATAAGCCTTTTCTTTTGTAGTTGATAGCTAATAAATTGTAAGTAATGCTATGTAGTCTACTTTTTAAGGAGTCATTTTGAATTAAGTTGCTGGATTTTAATGCTCGATTAGAGTAGAATAATGAAGAGTCTATTAATTGTCTTGAATTAAAATAATAGCTTAAAAGTACATTGATATTGACTTTAGAAACGGTGTCAAGATCTTTTTTGAGAAGTTTATGAGCTGTTTTATAAGCTTCATCAGATTTGTTATTATTTAGTAAAGAGAATGCCTGAGTTACGTCTTCTTTATAGTTCTTATTAAATTTTTGAGTACGATCTTCAGGAACATCCTTTATGTTTTGTGCTTGCAATGTATTAGAACACCAAAAACAAACAAGTATAATAATTTGATAAAACAATCGAGGCATAACGGCAAAACTAATAATTTTACTAAAAAATAGCACTTCCTAATATAGCGATTTACGAATTTTGGAATTTATAATTGTTTTACTTACTTTTTAATTGCTAGAAAGTTGAATTACTAATTAAAAACTTAGCTGTAGTTGTCTATAAATAACTTTTCTGGGTTATTTAGTTGATAATTATAGAAATAAGTAGGAGGCTGCGGTCATCCAAACACCCACGAATAGACCTACAATACCAAGTCGACCTAATTTTGGAGCTCTTTTTTTTCTTAACAGTGCTCTTTTTTCGCTTTCCATTTCAGTTGAAAAGTATTTATTAATTAATCCAAACGCGAGTAAAAATCCTAAAACAACTTCAATAATATTACCAATTAATAAAGTAATCCACCAAAGTGGAAATGTAGAAAATAAATCTATGTTTAAAACAGAGGATGTTACTCCCCAAACACCCCAAACACAAAATAATAATCCAATCCATCCTTGATGAGGTTCAATGTGTTCTAGAAGCTCATTAGCATTTGGTTTTTCACATAACAATAGTGATGGTATCGCAAAAATGCTTAACAAGATTAAAGCGAAGCCCCAAATCATATGTGTTCAGTTTTAATTGTGTTCATGATATTTTAATAGTTAACACGTATTAGTTTTTTAATGAAAGCCAGGCTCAGGTACATGAATGAGCCATGTTACAAAGTTGTGCATGACAAACCAAAATTAATAGGCCGTTTTAAGTGATAATTACACCCCTGTTTTCAGGGGTATAGCATGGTTGTAAATACCCCATTTGTAGTGATATTCTTTAGTTGAATCATCGATAGTTTTGCTTCCTATAAATTATTATATGATAATGAGGAGCATAAAAAATAGAAATAAGGAATTCAAATGGGTACTGGGGTTACTTATTATATTTAGTTTGTATTCTAATCTTGTTTGGACACAACAATTTTATCCAGCAAGTTTTGATGTAACGACACTTAATGGAGCAAATGGTTTTATTATTCCTGGGATTGATGATCAATCTCAATTTGGAGCCGAAACTAAATTTATTGGAGACATTAATAATGACGGTTTCGAAGATATTGCTATTGGGGTTAATAATGCAGATGTGAATGGCCTAAGTTTGGCTGGTGCTGCCTATGTTATTTTTGGGACAAATACAGGTATTCCTGCTTCGTTTGATATCACAATACTTAATGGTACTAATGGTTTTGCTGTTGAAGGTATTGCAGGGAGTACACGTATGGGCTCAACTGTTGAAGGCTTAGGCGACATAAATGGTGATGGTATTGATGATTTGGCTATTTTATCAGAAGGGGATGCTATGGTCATCTATGGAAAAACGACCTCCTTTCCTGCTACTTTTAATATTGATTATGCCGATGGGGTAAATGGTTTTTTAATACAAGGTTTTTCTTCTGGTAATGAGCTTGCTAATGTGGGGGATATTAACGGTGATGGCGTTAATGATTTTGCTATATCAAGGGCAAGCTATTCTCAATGTATATGGGTTTTTTATGGGAGAACTTCTAATTTTCCTGCTGCAATAAATGCCTCTTCGCTAAACGGTGTTGATGGGTTTGCGGTTAAGACGTATTCTAATTCTTCAATACCTGGTTTTTTAGTAGGTGGAGCAGGTGATATTAATAATGACGGTATCGATGATCTAATTATCGGAGATTGGTCTAGTGGCTTTTCAACACATTTAGAAAGAACATTTTTAGTTTACGGAAGAAATACGTTTCCTTCATTATTAGATGTAGAAGTGATGTCGATTACCGAAGGTTTTACGGTAGATCATACAGGAGGGAATTTTTTAGCCTTTACAGGGGCTTTAGGTGATATTAATAATGATGGTATTGATGATTTTTTCTCTGAAAAGGCTGCCATTTATGGAAGGAGTGGTGCTAGCCCTTTTCCAGCTCATGTTCCATTAAGTAGTGTATCCGATGGTACCTATGGTTTTGTTTTACCCGGAAGCCTAACAGCAGCTTCCATTGGGGATATCAATCAAGATGGCATTAACGATTTTATTTCGGTTTATGGAAATTCTGGGACTAAAGATGCCTATGTTGTTTTTGGTAGCACAACGGGATTTCCAAGCCCCATAGATGAAACAACTTTAAATGGTACAAATGGTTTTGTTATTCCTGGTTTTGGGCCAAGTAATATTGGTAGGCCTATAAGTGGCGATGGCGATTTCAATGGCGATGGTATTTCAGATTTTATAGTAGGAAACCCTGGTGCTATTCCTAGCGGCAGTACAGAACAAACCGGTGAAGCTTATGTGATTTTTGGAGGTGATCATTATGCATATCCTTTAAACTTACACGTTGTTAGGAATCTTACAACTTCAGGTTTTACCTTAGCCACCAATAGTTCAGAAACAGGAACCACCCATTATGCTATTTTTCCAGGAACCACTACAGGTACTATTAGTTATGACGAAATACTTTCTGGAACAGGTGCTGTTGAAAGTGGTGATTTCTTAATGAGTACAACAAATACAGATATAGAACATGTTATTTCATCCTTATCTGCCAACACGCCCTATGATATTTATTTGTTTTTTGAAGATGACGCTGGTAATTACGGGACTGTTTTTAGTGGAAATGATGTAACCACTTTAGTAGATCCAGCAACGGCATTTATTACCACATGGCAAACCACTACAGCTAACGAATCTATAACCATTCCTACTATAGGTGGAGGTTATAATTATACGGTAAATTGGGGAGATGGTACGATAGAAAACAATCAAACAGGTATTGCGAGTCATACCTATGCTACAGCAGGTATTCATACCGTAAGTATTTCGGGAGATTTCCCAAGAATTTATTTTCATCCTTTTTCATCACCCGCAGGGAATAATGCAAAAATATTAACTATTGAGCAATGGGGAGATATTGAATGGACATCGATGTCTTATGCTTTTTATAAGTGTTCCAACCTTAACATAACAAACACTAGTATAGATACACCAGATTTATCACAGGTCTCAAATATGGGAGATATGTTTTATGGAGCATCAAACTTTAATTATGACATAGGTAATTGGGATGTTTCAAATGTTACCGCTATGCGTTATACGTTCATGACAGCATCAAGCTTCAATCAAGATCTTAGTAGTTGGGATGTTTCAAAAGTTACTAATATGATATACATGTTTTGGGATGCCACATCATTTAATCAAGATATCAGTTCTTGGGATGTAGGGTCAGCTACAAATATGAAAGGTATGTTTTATGGAGTTACTTCATTTGATCAAAATTTAAGCAGTTGGGATGTTGAAAGCGTAACAGATATGACCAATATGTTTAGAGATGTTACTTTATCTACAACTAATTACGACGCCTTATTAAATGGTTGGAGTACACAAACTTTGCAATCAGGAGTGGAATTTCATGGTGGAAACAGTAAATATTGTGCCGCTGAGGTCGCACGTCAATCTATTTTGGACACTTATGGTTGGACCATCACCGATGGCGGTAAAGTAGCCGCATCATCTGAAATAAGTCCAATTTCAGATGTCAATGAGGTAGATGGTTATACCTTGCCAGCCATAGCAGGAACAGATTTATCTGGAAATGAAAAATATTATACAGAAACAGGTGGTGCAGGTACTGCTTTTGAAATCGGCGAGGTGTTAAACTATGCCGATTTCACAAATTACCCAGTAACTTTATTTGCTTATGATGCAGGTAATAGTTGTGGTGCGCTAGAGGAAAGTTTTAGTTTAACAATCGTCTTAAGTGATACCACAAATCCTACGGCCAGCAATCCAACGCCAATCAATGTATCCTGTTCAGGAGATGTTCCAACAGGGGATATTACCGTCGTTACTGACGAAGCTGATGATAGTGGCGAAATACCAACGGTAGCATTTGTTGATGATGTTAGCGACGGAAATAGTAATCCAGAAGTTATTACTAGGACTTACAGTGTTACTGATGTAGCAGGAAACTCTATAAATGTAGAACAAACCATAACAGTAAGCGATTCAGAAAACCCAACAGCAAGTAATCCTGCGCCAATTAATGTGTCATGTTCAGGAGATATTCCTTCGGAAGACATTTCAGTAGTTACAGATGCGGTCGACAATTGTACAACAACACCAACGGTAGCTTTTGTGAGTGATCTTGAAAGTACCCCAGGCAATATCACTAGAACCTACAGTGTTACCGATGAAGCAGGGAATTCTATAAACGTCGAACAAATCATCACGGTAAATGATACAGAAAATCCAACAGCAAGTAACCCTTCACCAATTAATGTGTCTTGTTCAGGAGATATTCCTTCGGAAGACATTTCAGTAGTCACTGATGCGGTCGATAATTGTACAACCACACCAATAGTAGGATTTGTAAGTGATGTAGAAAGTACCCCTGGAACAATCATTAGAACCTACAGTATTACCGATGAAGCGGGAAATTCAATAAATGTAGAACAAACTATAACAGTAAGCGATACAGAAAACCCAACAGCAAGTAATCCTTCGCCAGTTAATGTGTCATGTTCAGGAGATATTCCTTCGGAAGACATTTCAGTAGTTACAGATGCGGTCGACAATTGTACAACAACACCAACGGTAGCTTTTGTGAGTGATCTTGAAAGTACCCCAGGCAATATCACTAGAACCTACAGTGTTACCGATGAAGCAGGAAATTCAATAAATGTAGAACAGACTATTACTGTAAACGATACCGAAAATCCAACAGCAAG
>NZ_JAUOSF010000021.1 GCF_030548465.1 Tamlana sp. 2_MG-2023 | reverse complement strand
TCTTATGAAGCAGTTACTAGAAAACATAAAGCAATGCCGTATTTGTGAAGACCATTTACCGCTAGGGCCTCGGCCTGTTGTTCGTGCACATCCAAATTCTAAAATCGTTATTATAGGTCAGGCACCTGGAACAAAAGTGCATGCTTCAGGAATACCTTGGGATGATCCCAGCGGTAAACAACTGCGGAAATGGTTAGATGTTTCTGTTGAAGATTTTTATGATGCCAGTAAATTTGCCATTATTCCCATGGGTTTTTGCTATCCCGGAAAAGGCAAAACGGGCGATTTACCACCTCGAAAAGAATGTGCGCCCCAGTGGCACGATGCCCTTTTTGATGAGCTTAATCAAGTAGAACTCGTGCTTTTAATAGGAATGTATGCGCAAAAATATTATTTAAGACAGGCCGCCAAGAAAACCTTGACGGAAACGGTGAAAAACTATAATGATTATTTACCAAAATTTTTGCCGTTACCACATCCGTCACCACGAAATCGATTTTGGCTCACTAAAAATTCTTGGTTTGAGGTTGAGGTTCTGCCCGAGTTGAGGCGACGTGTAAAACTGATTTTAGAATAAAATTTCTGTGACTTTTTCGGTGGAATTATGCTGTAGGGAATGACTTCATTTTAGTTTTAAGTCGTATTTTTGATTCTTCAACAAAAAACAAATAGAAAAAATGGCAGTACAGGTTTCTACAAAATGGTTGGGCGAGATGCGATTTGAAAGCACAAACCCTTCAGGACATAATTTATTTATAGATGCAGGTGAAGAAAACGGCGGAAAAGGTGAAGGTTACAGACCAAAGGCATTAATGCTTTCGGGCTTAGCTGGATGTTCTGGTTTAGATGTGGCTTTATTAATTAAAAAGATGAAGTTAAAGGTTGATGATTTTAAAGTAGATATCGACGCTAATCTTACCGATGTAGATCCTAAGATTTATGATAAAGTGATCATGAGTTTTCATTTTTATGGTGCTGAATTAAATGAAAAAAAACTTCAAAGAGCGGTAGATTTATCGGTTGAAAAGTACTGTGGTGTTATGGAGATGTTTCGCCAATTTGCAGCATTAGACGTGCAAACACATTTTCATAAAAATTAACTTTTCAGAATTTAATTAATGCGTTGGACTTTAAAACCAATTCCACCCTCTGAAAAGGTAAAATCCTTAGCAGATACCCTTAAAATTGAACCTATTTTAGCACGTTTATTGGTACAAAGAGGTATCGAAACTTACGAGGAAGCTAAGCAGTTTTTCAGACCTAGTTTTGAAGATTTACACGATCCATTCTTAATGAAAGACATGGATAATGCCGTGGCACGTATTGAAAAAGCTCTTGAAAACAATGAAAATATTTTAGTTTACGGCGATTATGATGTAGATGGCACAACGTCTGTAGCATTAATGTCTACTTACCTAAAAACCAAACATGAATTGGTGTATACGTACATTCCAGATCGCTACGGCGAAGGCTATGGGGTGTCGTATAAAGGGATAGATTTTGCTTCAGAAAACGATTTCACACTCATTATCGCGTTAGACTGTGGTGTAAAAGCCATTGAAAAGGTGGCATACGCTAAAACTTTAGGCATCGATTTCATCATTTGCGATCACCACAGACCTGGCGATACGATTCCTGATGCTGTGGCCGTTTTAGACCCCAAACGTGAAGATTGCAATTATCCTTTTAAAGAATTATGTGGTTGTGGTGTGGGCTTCAAATTAATTCAAGCTTTAGCCTCAAAAGAAGGAAAAACAGCCGAAGATTTAACCGAATATTTAGATCTTGTAGCCACCGCTATTGGTGCTGATATTGTCCCGATTAATGGGGAAAACCGTGCCTTAGCTTATTTTGGTTTGCAGGTTATAAATAGTACCCCTAGACCTGGCATACAAGCCATTTTAAAACAGGTGAATAAAACGGAGTTTACCATTACCGATGTGGTGTTTATTGTAGCTCCAAGAATTAACGCTGCTGGGCGTATGAAACATGGTAATTATGCGGTGACTTTATTGTCTGAACAAGATCCTGATTTGGCCGAAAAATACGCTGGAGAAATTAACGACTATAACTTAGATCGCCGTGAAACAGATAAACAAATTACTGAAGAAGCACTTCAGCAAATCGAAGCTCTTAAAGAACAAAACCGCCTTACTACTGTTGTTTACCACGAAACTTGGCATAAAGGTGTTATTGGCATTGTGGCTTCTCGATTAACCGAAACCTATTACAGACCTACTTTAGTTTTTACCAAGAGTGGCGATAAATTAGCAGCTTCGGCACGATCGGTAAAAGGTTTTGATGTTTACAATGCCTTGGAAGCGTGCCAGGAACATATTGAACAGTTTGGAGGCCATAAATATGCTGCGGGACTCACGCTTGAAGAAAAGAATTATGTGGCCTTTAAAGCGGCTTTTGAAAAGGTAGTTTCTGAAACTATAGACCCTAATTTATTGACACCTGAGGTTCAAATTGATGCTCAGTTGGATTTAAACGAGATTACGCCTAAGTTTTATCGCATTTTAAAACAATTTGCACCATACGGCCCGAGTAATATGTCTCCCATTTTTATGACCGAAAATCTAACAGATACCGGATACGGAAAATGTGTTGGTGCCGACGAAACTCATTTAAGATTAACCGTAAAACAACCACAGTCTTCAGAGCAGTTTGTTTGTATTGGTTTTGGACTGGGTGATAAGTTAGAGTTGGCTACAAGCCGCAAGCCGTTTTCTGCTATTTATGCTATTGATGAAAATGAATGGCAGGGTAATGTATCGTTGCAGTTGCGATTGAAGGATATCAAATAGTAAAATGAGTTATTTTAAATTAAAAGCGAAACCTAAAATAAAATTCAACAGTATCTTACAAGGTTTAAAAACCTTGTAGGTGTTAATTAAAAAGGAGATTCCTGCCTTCTCAGGAATTTAGAACATGGCAAAAAAAGACCCCTACGCAGCATTACGCATCAAAGAATTCAATATTTTTTTAATGGTCCGTTTTGCTTTGGTTTTTGGTTGGACGATGCAATTTATAGTGATCGAGTGGGAGGTGTATAGTTTAACTAAAGACCCACTATCACTTGGAGTTATTGGTCTTATGGAAATTATTCCAGCCTTTACTATGGCTTTGTTTGCAGGACATATTGTCGATCAAAAGGAGAAACGAAATCTACTAGCGCTTTGTATTGCGGCTTTTTCGCTGATAAGTTTGGGCTTGTTTTTATTAACATGGGATGTTATTGTAGCTGGTTGGGATAAGCATACGATTCTATATTCAGTGTATGCTTTGGTGTTTTTTGGCGGGTTTTTACGTTCCTTTTTTGGGCCTACCATTTTTTCTTTAGTGGCGCTTATCGTGCCTAAAAAAGTATATCCTAATGCCGCTACTTGGAACAGTTCGGTTTGGCAAATGGCTGCCGTTTTAGGGCCTGCTTTTGGTGGGTTTGCCATTGGTTGGATGGGCGTGCATTGGGCTTTATGTATTGTTTTCGGCTTAGTGATGCTGTCCTTTTTTATTTTGCTTCTAATAGACCGAAAACCTGTTTTAAATCCGAAAATAGGGGAGCCCGTTGTTGAAAGTCTAAAAGAAGGCGTGCGTTTTGTATTCAAAACGAAAGCTATTTTAGGTGCGATGACGCTTGATATGGTAGCCGTTTTGTTTGGTGGTGCTATTGCGTTATTGCCTGTTTTTGCACAAGATATTTTAAAAGTAGGTAGTGAGGGTTTTGGAGTTTTAAGAGCAGCTCCAGCAGTAGGCGCATTTATTACCATGTTGATTACTGCTTATATTCCGATTAGTAAAAATGCCGGAATGAAGTTACTCGTGGCTATTTTTGGTTTCGGATTGAGTATCATCACATTTGGGTTATCATCTATATTTTGGGTATCTCTATTAGCTTTATTTTTCAGCGGAATCACCGATGGGGTTTCTATGGTTATTCGTCAGACGATTTTACAGATTAAAACGCCAGATCATATGCGTGGTCGCGTGTCTTCGGTAAATTCGATGTTCGTGGGGTCTTCTAACGAATTAGGAGCCTTTGAAAGCGGTGTAACGGCTAAATTAATGGGTGCTGCCACAGCGGTTGTATTTGGAGGTGCGATGACCTTATTCACCGTAATTACTACAGGTATTGTTTCACCATCGTTTAGAAAACTTGACTTAACTAAGGATTTGGAAGCTCATGAAAATGCAGAGTAATGCAAGTTTTATTGTTGAATTGAAAACTTTGACCGATGACGGAAGACTTGGGAAGACGTTGAAATTTTCAGCTAAAAACAGTGTTCGAGCCTGCCTATCGGTAGACAGGCGCACTCGAGATTGGATGCTTTTTCACAGAGGTTTCTCAGAGTCTCACAGAGCTTTTTTTAGACAGAGATTACACAGATTCCCACAGATTTTCGCGCAAACCTTATGCTAGCGCTCGTTTTTAACGAGTGCCGTCAAGGATTTGTTTAATAATAGGCTTTAAATTTGTGAAAAGAACCTTTTTATTTATAAGTTTCCAATGCCATAGTCTCACCATCAAAAACACCGTAGGTATAGTAGTTAATCCAATCCCCTAAGTTGATGTATTTTGAGTTGTTTTCTAAATCGATATTTAAAGGCAAATGCCGGTGTCCAAACACAAAATAATCGCGGTGTTTCTCTTCCAGTTTACGCTTGCAATATTGTACAAGCCATTCATTGTCTTCGCCTAGAAATTTAGCGTCATCATCACCAGAAATTAATTTATTTTTTACCGAAAGATGCTGTGCCATACGCACGCCTAAATCGGGATGCAGCCAACGAAATAGCCATTTACAAAATGGATTTGTAAATACTTTTTTCATGCGTTTATAGCCTTTGTCGCCAGGGCCTAAACCGTCGCCATGACCAATAAAAAACGTTTTATCGTTAAAAGTAAATTCTTTGGGTTTGTGGTAAACGGGAATGTTTAGTTCTTCTTCAAAATAGCCATTCATCCAAAGGTCGTGGTTGCCCACAAAGTAATAAATTGGAATACCCGAATCGCTAATTTCTGCCAGTTTCCCTAAGGTTCTTGTAAAGCCTTTTGGAACTACGCTTTTAAATTCCATCCAAAAATCGAACATGTCGCCAAGCAAGAAAATTGCAGCGGCGTCGTGTTTAACCTCGTCTAACCAAGCTACGAATTTCTTTTCACGTGGTCGTGAAGCTTCAGCTGTTGGGGCGCCTAAATGATTATCGGACGCAAAATATATTTTTTTTCCTTCGGGAATTTGCATGCCACAAATATACTAATTCCTAGGTTTGCTGCCTTCTTGTCGTTTGGGAATCTCATCTAAGAGCGCATGGATGTTTGATTTTTAGGTTAAGTGAGTTTTATTTCTTAATAATTTTCTTGTGAATAGTTTTGCCGTCTATATTAAATTTAATGATATAGAGTCCAGAAGGGAATTGTGACAGATTAAGACTGTTGTTTGTTGCTTTTTGAGTGCTAACCAATTGTCCGTTTGAATTATAAATAGAAATGGCTCCAACATTTGCGTTTGTATTAAAATGGATGTGATTGATGAAAGGGTTTGGGTAAACATTTGTAGTGTCTAGCCCACCTAAAAGTTCTGGTTTGGTGTTTAGTGTATCATATTGTAGCTTCCAAATTTGTTGTCCTTTATTACTAGTTTCAGCAATAAAGAAGATGTCGTTATCTATAGATGTGATGTTGATTGGAGCGCTACTGATAATACCAGGGTATATATCTGCAGCTAGTATAGTGCCTGCTTCTGTTCCATCTGTTTTCCATAATTCAAACCCATGGGCAGTATCATAGGCTTGAAAATAAATTAAGTCATTAATGACAACAAGTTCGGAAGGGAAGGATCCACCTGAACCTATATTAATGTCTTTTACTAATTTTGTTCCTGCTTCTGTTCCGTCTGTTTTCCAAAGCTCAAAACCATTTTTTCCGTCTGTAGCACTGAAGTATAGCGCGTCGTTTAGTACACAAAAGTTCGGATTAGAAATGGCGTTTTCACTTCCTGGATTTATGTCACTTACTTGAATAGTACCATTTTCTGTACCATCAGATTTCCATAATTCTTTCCCATTTTCATTAGAGATAGCGGTAAAAAATAGAGATCCTTTAAAAGGAATAAGGTCTTTAATTTCTGCGAAGTGTTCAGGGTCATGATCTTTTACTAATTTAGTATTCGTCTCCATACCGTCTGTTTGCCATAGTTGATATGCAGTGGAATGTTCCTCGGTTGCTGTAAAGAATATTTTACCATTAACATCGGTTAGGTTTCGGCAAGAACTAGCGGTTTTAAGTAGTGTCGTACCTGTCTCTGTGCCATCGGTTTTCCATAACTCAGTATTCGTATTAACAAAATATAAATAGTCCCCTGAGACCTTTGTTTCGTTAATAAATGTTGGATTACCATAGATGTTAGTGCCAAGCTCTTTTATGGCCTCTATATTGCTGCCATTTGATTTACATAAGTGATAACGACCGTCATATATAGTGAAAAATAACAGATCTTTATACACGGTTAGGACACTAGCTCCTGAGGTATTCTCGCCGTCTACAATTTCTGTTTTTGCTGCTGTTCCATTTGTTTTCCACAATGTAAAGCCTTGAGTTTGGTCTCTTGCAGAAAAGTATATGTTATTCTTATAGGATGTAAATGAACTCGGGAAGGACGTTTCAGAACCAGTTTTAATATCTTTTAATAAAAGGACTTCTGTACCATTGTAGCTCCATAGTTCATCTCCAGTTATTCCATCATTTGCCTTAAAAATTAAATTTGAATTTATCGCTACTAAATTATTTCTGGCAGGCAGACCATATCTACTCTTGTTGATATTATCTAATAGCTGAAAATTTTCATGATTTGTATCCGATTTCCATAATTCAGTGCCTTCCAAATCAGACGTTCCTGCGAAGTAAATTGAGTTCTGGAAGTTGTAGATATTTTTAACATTATCAAGTGCAGCATTACTATTTGTTGTACTTTCAGTTAAGCCAGATATCAAGCCTAGCCTATCTGATCCGTAAATATATGCAGAACAAAATATTTTATCTTCATTTATAGATTGAATATAAGATTGGGTTAAGAATGGAACAAAAAATGCTTGGTTATTAGGGTCATCTTGAATCCCTATTAATTCGTTAACAGAATAATCAGATAAATTGATTCTTAAAAGAGATGTGCTTCCAGTTTCATTAGGACCAAAAAAGACTAAAGAATTATTAACTCCTAGTAGGTTTGAGGGTGCAAAAAAACCATTCTCTTCGTTATCAAAAATTATTTTGCTACCAATACTGCTGCCATCTGTT
Source organism: Tamlana sp. 2_MG-2023 (assembly GCF_030548465.1). Lineage (GTDB taxonomy): Bacteria > Bacteroidota > Bacteroidia > Flavobacteriales > Flavobacteriaceae > Pseudotamlana. The sequence goes on along the minus strand of NZ_JAUOSF010000021.1, from coordinate 12,334 downwards.
TCCCATATAAATAATCTACCAAAATCTGCTTCAAAAAAAGAGAAATATAGCTTTCCATTAGCTACAACAGCATCAGCATAGTCAATTAACCTTGTAGAAGCCGCATGTAATGTTGTAATTTCAACTGTGTTTTCTGCAGTCCCATCCGTTTTATGTAAATAATTTCTACTTACAAAGTAAAGTTCATTATTAAATTCAATGTATTGGCTAAGAGCATAATTTCCTCCGTTACCATCTAACCCTTCTGTTATAGGATAAGTGCCTTCTTCTGTACCATCACTACGCCAAACCCTGGAATCGTTTGTTCCTTCTTGTTGAAATGTAAAAATAAAGGTACTATTACATTTACCTTGGAAGGTTGGACTATTCCAAATAGGTAGATTGTCTTTAACGATTCTGGTACCCACTTTAGTTCCATCACTTAGCCAGATTTGAAGTACGTCGTCCTTCTGTATTAGAAAATAGAAACGATTATCAATTAAAGTAAGTTTAGAAATTTTAGAATTTAAAAAGTTTGTTACTTTTTCAGTTCCTTTCGTTGTTCCATCTGTTTTCCAAATTTCTCCATTTGAGCTGTTGTCATTAGCTACGAAATATAGAGTGTTGTTAATAACTACGGCAGTATCGGAAAAGTACCCCTCAATGCCAATTTCTGACCCTGGATTTATATCTTTCAGTATATGCGCTTCATTTGGGTTTCCATTAGACACCCACATTTCGCGACCTGTGGTTTCGGTAGAAGCGGCGAAGAATAGTTTCTGATTGAATTCAACAAAACCAGATGGTATTGAACTTTTATCTCCAGTTTTATTAAAGAAGTCGGTGATTATTTCTTGTCCAAAGATAATTTGGACTGAAAAAAGTAAACAGATGCTTAAGATCGTATTTTTCATAACTTGATTGGTTGTACTATGCTTATGGTTAGGTACGCATAGTTGTAGTTAGTTGTTTAAAGGGCTAACATACTAAAAAAAAGAAAATATGTGTAAGAATTGTTAGATAATCAATGAATTTAAAGGCAAATTATTATTGAATATTTTTTAATTTAGTTGTTATTGATAAATAATACAATTAGTAGGTTTTTGGGAACGAAATAAAATATCCATGCTTTTTTCTACCTTTGCAAGTCAGGTTATTAATTTCTAAAAAGTAAACGGTAAAATATGACGTTTTATGACAAGCTAAAATGGATTCTGGGTATACTAATGGTTTTTGTGCTCATTATGGCTACCAATTTAATAGATAAGAATAATTTTGAACGCGTGCGTGATTCGGTGGTTACCATTTATGAAGACCGCGTTATTGCTAGCGATTTAATTTTTGAAATGCTTAAATCGATTCAGGAAAAGGAACTCGCGGTGGCAGTTTCAGATTCTACTTTTTTTACTACTGAAAATGCTAATGTTAACGACCATTTGCACACTCTAGTCTCTCGTTTTGAGGAAACAAAATTAACACGAGATGAAGCTGAGGTTTTTAGGAATTTAAAAGATAATGTTCAATTATTAGTAACTGCTGAAAATCAGTTTTTGAAGTCAAATCAGCAAAACAAAACAGCCCTAGTGAAGCACATCGAAGCTTTAAAAACAAACCTTGACGATTTATCAAAAATTCAACTTAGTGAAGGGAGTAGGCAGGCGTCTATAAGTAGACGTGCACTAAATGCCGTTGAATTATTTACCCAAATTGAGATTTTTATATTGGTTTTCTTGGCCATTGTAATTCAGGTGATCGTGATGTATAAGCCTAAAGAGAAAGATTAAGGCTACGAGTTTTGTTTTAAACATCATCGTTTATTTCAATCCAATACCCATTAGGGTCTTGAAAGTAAATTTGGCGAATCTTATCTTGCCTGATGTAGTTTTTATTAGGCGTATCCATCCAATCGGAATATTCAATTTTTAAGGTTTCTAAATGCTGTATTAGGGTGTCTAGTTGTGACGTCGCTAAAGCAAAATGAACGGCCTTATTGGTTTTAATTTCAGCATCTGGACGCGGAATTAAGTGCAGTTGTTTGCCTTCACCAAGTATGAGCCACCTGGTTTTTGAACCTGAAGCCGTATTCTTAATTTCTTTTAGCCTCAATACCCTTTGATAAAAATCTACAGCCTCGTTAACATCTTTTACGGAAAGCGCGATATGATTGATTGAAAAGTCTAGCATGGAATTTTTTTGGTTTTTAGTTTAAAAATAGAGAAATAAAAACGAAATATTAATGGTCTAGTATATGTGTTATAATTTTTGGAAAAACCACTCGTGAAGACATATTAGTTCTGCATGTTTTTCATTTCCTCTAGCCTATATAAATCGTATACTTTTTTATTGTAAGGGTAGTCCCAGCAGCCCATTCTATGATACAGGTTGCCGCCAAATCCTTTCTTGTAAATATGAACGCCATGCAAGGGGTGACTCCGATTTAAGTTAGGCGCCGAACCAAACATATCGTACTCTGTACATCCTAAACGCTTAGCCAATTTTATAGATTCCCATTGCAGGGCATAACTGGCCATTAAGTTGTTTTTATAAGATGTAGATGCCCCATATAAATAAGTTCCTCGTTGTTTTGATAAAACTAAAAACATGGATGACAGAAATTCACCATCAATATCAGCCATTAACATTTTAATGTTCACGCCTTTTTTGCTATTATTTTGATTTTGTAAAATGGAAGAAAAATAATCTTGACTTTGAACCGGCATGTTATGTCTAGTTGCGGTATCTACGTATAATTTGTACCAATCACCAATACAGTCAACACCATATTCTCGTACTCTAATGCCTTTTTTATTAGCATTTCTTACGTTATAACGCGTGTTATAGCGCATGTTATACAGTAAATCTTGCTCATTTAAAGTTAGATCCAAGAAAAAAGTGTTTTTAGGAAGGCTATCTTCAATGCTTTTTTTTAAATTCCAATGTTCCGTGTTGAAGTTAACGCGGTATTCCTGTATTTTGGTTGAGGGCGGACCGATCCAATTTCCACGACTATCGAAATAGTCTTTCTCCACGGCCCATTGGTTTTTCCATGTCAAATCATAACGAATAAAAATACAATTTTTAGGGAGTTTTGGCTTGATAGATTCTGATAATTGCTCTAGAAAAACCCCTTGATTTTCAAAGGTGGGTTCTAATTTTGGTCCGTATGGTACATAGGCAAAACAAGTATTCTGGTCAATATATTTAATGAGTACTAATATATCTTCACCAATTTTTTCTAGGGTATTGGTGCCACTAACTAACAGATCTTTAGAAATGGTTAACTCAAATCCCTTAGGTAGAAATCCTTGGTTTTTCTTTAAATGACCCCAAAAAGGCGTTTGAGGTAAAATATTTGTTGTTTTAAATTTGTTTAAATCTTTATGCTCTAATTCACAAATCATTTATCCTTTTTTGCTGCAAAACTAAAAAATCAAATAAGGAATATGAAATCTATTGGTGCTCCTGCTTAAATTATTGTTGGTCCTTCCTTAAACGAAATCTCTATAATATTTTTTACAAGACTCCTACGGCAACACGTATTATAATTCCAATTAGCATATTTTGCGTTTTTATTCATTCTCTTTAAACTATTTTACAATAGAGGGCATATCTCTTTCAAATCCACCTGGAATAAAAAAGTTGAGCAAACCTGATTTTTCATTTGACCTATTTGTAAAGTCGTGAATTGTTTTTGCAGGTATTCTTAAAAATGTTCCTTTACCAACTTCAAACCATTTGTCGCCTACAAGTACAGAGGTAGCTCCTTCTATGCCATGAAATATTTCATCATTGTCTTCGTGTTGATGAGCACCAGGTCCGTCCGAGTTAGGTTCAAGCCACCATTCAGAAATGCTGTATTATTAAGGCGAACCTAGCCGCTAACGTGCCTCCCATAGAATGCCCTAAAATAGCGGTTTTTTCTACTTTTAAAGTATCTAATAATGTTTTGGTGTTTTGTGCCAAGAGTTGAAATGTATAGTGTAGATGTTCGGGTTTAGACGATTTTCCGAAACCTATTTGATCTGGAACTATCACACGAAAACCTTCCATGTTAAGGCTTCAATAGTGGTTTTCCAATAGGCACCATTAAAGTTTTTTCCATGAAAAAGCACAATGTTTTTACCGTTGTAGTTTTTTGGCTTAACATCCATATAAGCCATTTTTAAGTCTTGTTGTTGTATTTTTAAGTTGAGCGTTTTAACAGGAAAGGGGTATTCATAATTAGATAATTCAATATCCAGCCATTCTAGTTTTTCCTGTTGTGCGTTAGAAACTTGAATGGTCAAAATTATGAGTAAGGAAGTGATTAAATATCTTTTCATTTTTTTTCTAATTATTGTCAATATATCTGTATATGAAGGCGTTGCACGATTTAAACACTAAATTAGAAAAAATAACCGAACCTGTTTGCTTGTAGGTGAGTAGAAAAACAATTATGCGCTTTATGTGGTGTTACAAATGCTGTTTAAAATTCAGATTGCTTATCCCAAATCAAGTAAGCTTTTGGTATTAGTTTTTTGTTTTCTACTTCATACCAAATAGTCAAGTAGTTCTTATCATCTTTTTCCCAAGTAACTTCTTCGATATATATGGATTTACTCTGTCTTTCTAGTTCGCTATATTTATAATAAATATTTCCTCTAAATTCACCGTATAAATCATCGAGAAGTATTTTTTCTTGTTTAATAGCTTTACCTAAAATTTTTGTAGCATCACTTTTTTCTAGAAGCATATTTTGTGTTATTTTCAAACTATCCTGAACAATGGTATTTGGTTCGTTTATTATTTTATTATTGTTTACGTCGTTTTTTTTACATGCAAACATTAAAGTTAATAAGATTATGAGTTGAATTTTCATGACTTTAATATATTGAAAAGGTTGAATTAGAAAATCATACTTCGTTGCTAAAAGTTAATGCAGACCTTCTCCCAATAAAGATACTTTTTTCAACCATTTGCTCCTAAAGGCTGAAGTTGAATTTTTAATGGTAGCAATATAAGTGACTTTAACAGGATTTATTCCGCAAAACTGTAAAGTCCCTTTTTTGAACTGATTTATAGCGGGTCTTTTCATGATTAAAAAATCGTACCATGTAGGCGTGCCGATTTCCCTTTCAAGAGCTTTTTAGGTAATGGTTTGCCTTCTATGGGTTGATAAGTTATACCAGGAAGATAGGTTCGGTCGATAAAACCTTTCATCAATGCAGGTGAGCCATACCACCACATGGGAAATACCTACACCATATGGTTGGCCTTTTTCATTTTGTCGATGGCATCTATTAAATCGGGTTCAAGATCTGTTCTTTTTCGATAGCCATGTTTCAGATTAGGATTAAATTCTAATTCCGATATGTTAATTTGCGACCAGGTGGCCTTGGTTTTATTTAGCCCTTCGATGTAAGCCTGTGCTTAATATTGTCTTTTCGAATGTAGTCTTTATTAGGTGTATTCAGCCAATCAGAGTAATCCATATTTAAAGTTTCTAGATGCGCTATAAATATGTCTATTTGGGAGGTCGCTAAGGCAAAATGGACGACTTTATTTGTCATAATTTTTGCATTTGGACGAGGAATGAGGTGAAGTTGTTTGCCTCCGCCAACATTGCCTTCGGCAATTTTTCCACTAGAAGCGTTTTTAATAGCGTCTAAAATATGTTCTTCATATGCATTGGTTTTTAAGGTAATTGATTTAACAAAGTAAGCGCTTTTATGCCAAATATAACTGATGCTTCATGTAATTGCACTTGTTCATCTTGAAAACAACTGTTAACGTAGTGCTTAGAAGGTTTGTGGTATGCGGGTTTGGATGTTTTTCATAAAAAAACCGCTTCATTTCTGAAGCGGTTTAGTTTTAATGTAATATGTAAATTAATTTATTGAGTCACTACAACTTTAAGTTGTTTTGATCCTTGTGATGACATGATGTTTATGATATAAACGCCATGATCAACATTTAAATTTACAGTTTGTTTACTTTGGTTAGGTAACGTTTTTACCAAACGACCATTCATATCAAAAACTTGAATACTTGTAGGTTCAACTGTTCCTAAATCTAAGGTAAACATACCGTTTGATGGATTTGGGTAAGCTTTTAAAGTATTTATACTAGTTTCTTCAGTGATGTCATCACTACTTAACACTTCTTCAGCTTTAAAAACATGAGATACAGAGTTTTGAATATTAGTAATCGTTAAGTTGCCTGGGTTAAAAGTATACCCGTCAGCTTCTGGAGTTAACACTAAGTTATCGCCCTTTGCAACAAGAAAGTTAACCGATGTCACATTGTTATATGTGTTTGTATGACCTCCAGTAATGTCTAAATTACCGGTTACATTTTCTATTAATATACTCACTAAAACAGCGTTGTTTTGGGTTATATTTAAAGAATAAGAGTCGTTTAAGTCGCTTACTATTGCTCCGTCTACGTGGGTAGAACCTGAACCTGAAACCCAACCATCGGCAACAAAATAACTTGGAACTACTGGTGCAGTAGGTAAAGTAAATGAAGTAAGCAGTTCATCATTATATGCAAAAGCATATATCCCAATAAATGTTACTGAGTTAGGAATGCTAACACTTGTTAATTCATTAGACTGAAAAGCACCCTTGTCAATGGAAGTTACTCCATCTGGTATGGCAATACTTTTTAAAATATTATCTATAAATGCATATGCCCCAATCGTTTTTACTGAGTTAGGAATATGAACACTTTCTAACTGGTTATAAGAAAAAGCACCTCTTTCAATAGAGGTTACAGCATTAGAAATAGTTACACTTGTTAAAGCATTATCTTCAAATGCATACGCGCCAATCGTTTTTACTGAGTTTGGAATATTAACACTTTCTAATTGGTTGTAAGAAAAAGCACCTATTCCAATAAAGGTTAAGTTAGTAGGTAAAATAACTTCATCTAGCATATTGTCTTCAAAGGCGTAATCTCGAATAAATGTTACTGTATCAGGAATAGTAATTCCTGTTAATTGTTTATCATAAAAGGCTTCATAACCAATAGCAGTTACTGTTTCACCATTAATTGTTTCTGGAATGATTATGCTTCCTCCAGGGCCAAAATAAGCGATGATTTCACCCTTTTCAAATTTAAATTCATTAGCAGTAGGTGTGTAATTAGTTACGCTGAATGCATATTCCTGTTCTAAATCTGTTACAACCTCTCCTGAAGTATTATTACCCATGTTCCAGCTTCCTGAGATTGCTGGTGTTGGTAGAGTAAATTCAGATATGTTATTGTCATAAAAAGCTTCATCTCCAATAAATGTTACTGTATTTGGTAGAATAATAGCATCTAACATGTTTCCTTCAAAGGCATTATCTCCAATATAGGTTAATGCATTGGGAAGGCTAATACTTGTTAACTCATTATTATAAAACGCATCATCCTCAATAATAGTTACCGTATTAGGGATGGTTACGTTTGTTAAACCGGCATAGGAAAAAGCATCTTCACCTATAGTAGTTACTGTTTCACCATTAATAGTTTCAGGTATCGTAATATTTCCTTCAGGACCGTAATAATCTGTAATTTCACCGTTTTCAAACTCAAAGTCCTTATTAGAAGGGGTATAGCTGCCAGACGAATAAATGTACGATTCGTCTAAATCTGTTACAACCTCTCCAGAGGTATTATTACCCATGTTCCAGCTTCCTGAGATTGCTGGTGTTGGTAGAGTGAATTCAGATAAGTTATTGCCATCAAAAGCATACTCACCAATATATGTTACCGAATTAGGTATGATAATGCTGGATAATTGGTTGTCGTAAAAAGCATCTTCTCCAATATGTGTTAATGCACTTGGTAAAATAACGTCAGTTAACATATTGTTGTCAAAAGCATACTCTTCAATACGAGTTACAGTATTAGGAATGGTAACTCCTGTTAATTGTTTATTATAAAACGCATCATCACTAATAACAGTTACTGTTTCATTATTAATAGTTTCTGGTATTATAATCGTTCCTCCAGGTCCGTAGTAATCTGTAATTTCTCCATTTTTAAAGGCAAAATCATTAGCTGTTGCGGCATAGTTAGAGGCAATAAATGTAAATTTTGTGTTTAAATCTACTTGATCACCAGACATGCCTGTGTTCCAATTTCCTTGAACAGTTGGAGTAGGTAGAGTAAAAGAAGTAAACGACGGATCATTATTATTAAAAACATACCCGTCGATGTTTAACATTGAATTAGGGAAAGCAATTGATTTTAATAGATTATTATTGAATGCATTATATTCAATAGTGGTTAGTCCATTTCCAAGTGTAGCAGTTTCTATTAGGTTGTTACTAAAGGCAGAACCTCCAATAAAAGTAACCGAATTAGGAATGGTAATGGTAGTTAATAGGTTGTCTCTAAAGGCAGAACTTTCAATTAAAGTTACCGTATTAGGAATGGTAATACCTGTTAAGTCTTTATGAGAAAAAGCGTAGGAACCAATAGCGGTTACTGTTTCGCCGTTAATGGTTTCTGGGATGTTGATGTTTTTTTGGTTTCCATTATAATATAGAATTTTTCCATCTTCGAAACTAAATTGATTATCGTTTGGTGTGTACGGGTTAGAAAAACTATATCCATATGCTATTCCTAAATCCGATACTGTGGCACCAGAAGCACCAGTATTCCAGCTTCCAGCTTCGGTTGGTATTGGTAAAGTAATTGAAGTAAGTCCTGGATTATCAGCAAAAGCATTTGCTCCAATAGAAGTCACCGAATTAGGAATTGAAATACTTGTTAATCGGTTGTTTCTGAAAGCATTCTCTTCAAGGGACGTTATTGAGCTAGGAAGCGTAACGTTTGTTAAATTGGCGTTACTAAAAGCATAGCCACTAATACTAGTAATGGTCTGCCCTTGTAAAAACTCAGGGATAATAATAGAGGTGTGAGAACTTTCGTAAAAAACAATTTCACCTTGATAAATATAGACTTCGTAGTCGGTTAAAACGTGTGGTAATTGCGCTTGGGCGGTATTCCCGAATAGCACAATAGTAAATAAAATAAATAGTAATTTTTTCATCATATGTAGATTTTTTGGTTGAGGCAAATGTATTTTATTTATTCATTGGTTTTTGTAATATTTTAAATAATAAAACCGCCTCAATAATGACGCGGTCTGGAGTAATGTTTTAAGATGTAAAATCGATTTTTTTAACAAATAAAGTCTTACTTTTTTTGTTAAAAAAATGCTAGTTGTCGTGTTTTTTTTACCTTAGTCTGTAATTAATTCAACTTTTAAGCTATTTTATTAAAATTTATTTAGAGGTTTAAGTCTTGTTATTTTAGAATGTGACATGGAGTTATTGTTGGGTTTAATATTTTATCTCTAGCTCCAGTTTTTATCCAGATTCAAAAGCTTTTTGTTTATCCTAGGGGCTAGCGCAAACCCAATATTGTGATAATAATTTTTAGTCACAACACTATGTTTTTATTCTTTTTGGTAGCTCCTTTTCAAATTGGTTTAATGGTGTGTGAGTGCCAGTTAGCTTTTAGTTTTGTAGTGTGTTTGACTGGGTGTTTTTCTTATGGGATGGTTTCGTTGTTCGATCGTTTATTTATTCCATTCACTTTTTAAAACAGCATAAAAATCAACGTTTATTTTCTTTAAGTTTTTAATTTCACATTCTCGCATTGTGCCTTCATACTGAAAATTAATTTTCTCTAAGGCGCTTTTACATTTTATGTTTTTACTAGCTACATAGCCTTCAATTCTGTTTAGGTTTAGTTGGGTAAAACCTAAATCAAATAGTTTCGGCATGATTTCTGCTAAAATGCCTTTCCCCCAATATTCTTTTAATAGCCAAAAACCAATTTCTGCTTTTTGATGCGTTTTATTTAAGTTGTTAAATCCGCCTGCACCGCAAAATTGCTTATCAGTTTTATCATAAATGCCCCACCATATTCCGGTACCTTCTTTTATTAAGGTACGATACCATTGCATTTGTACTTCTGTTTCCTCTAGTGTAGAAAAGTGTACATCATAATATTTTGTTATTTCAGGATTCGATAATCCTTTGTGAATATTATTGATATCCGAAGGCTTTATTTCTTGAAGTTTATAGTTTTTTGTTTCCACTTTTAGGTATTAAATCATTACGATTGTGTTTTTTAATCTACTGGTTAACATTTTTATAAGCGGTAGGGTAGGGATTGCAAAGTTCGCATTTTGTGTATTGCCTATTGTAATTTTGGCTTAAATTATAGGTTTGAAAGGTTTTGAATAACGTTTAATTACTTTGTTATTTTAGTACATCATTATCTGCTTAAATAATAATTGAATCTATTTCAATCTCATTCTCAAATGTAATTGCAATAGTTTTTTTAATAGATGTTAAAGTAGTACGTACTTGCTGTTATTTATAGTCATTATTGTAAGCTGTCCTTAATTCATCTTCTATGTTTTTTAAATATACTTTGTCCATTGGGTTTGAATAAGGGTCTGACATTTTTCTTCCGCCAATGTAAAGTTCCGTTGCTTTTTCTAAACAAGATTTGTATTTGTCAGGTTTGTTTAATTTCAGGAAAGTCAAAGCTAAATAGTATTGATTTTCCGCTAATTCATTTGTTTGTGATTGTTTCTTAAACACATTAATTGCCTTTTCAAATCTTTCTGTTTCTAAATAAAGCGCTCCAAGGTGTAAATAATCATATGCTCCAACGAAATCTTCCTTTTCGTTTAGTTTTATTTGGTTTTCAATAATTTTTATAGCTTTTTCTTTTTCCCCAATTCCTTTATAACACAAACCTTTAGCAATGTTCAAATGATACGTTCCATTTATGGAATGTCCAATGTCATAGTCTACTAAATTATCCAATTTCTCTAAATCCTTAATAGCTCCTTCGTAATCTCGGAAGAATTGGTATCTACACCAACCTCGATAACCAAGATTGTCTTTTGAGTCAAATTTAACAGCTTTATCCATTAACTTTTTCCAGGTGATAAAATCTCCACTTTTTAAATATGCGACAGATTTTTCACGGTAAGCATATGCAAATGTTGAATCAATCAATATTGATTCATCTAAAATTTTCTGAAATTTTTTAGAAAATTGATAATGATTTTTAATTTGTTCTGCTTTTTTACAAGCTTCGTATTTTAAGGTATCTCCAAAATATTTATAAGCTTCACAATTTGGTTGAGAAAATACACTTGAAAATGAAATTAGTACAATTAAAAAGTTAAAGTATTTCATTAAGGTAAAATTTCTGTTAGTTGTCCATCTGTTATTTTGAATATTAGATAGGTATAATAATCTAATGGTACTTGGTTTATTTTTAAAACTTCCCAATTCTCAATTCCTTTGGTTATGTTTAAAAGCTGAGAAACGATTTCTTTGTCAAACTGTTTTTCTTGATAATCATAATCCGATTGTAAAACTCTAAACCTTCCTGCTTTCCCTTTACAGTTTACAATAAATCGTATTCTTATTAGTCCATTTTCTTTTTTGTCTGCTATTGATTTATAATTTGTTTTGAATGTATTTAAAATTCTTGATTTTTCTCCAAAATAAGTTGGTCCTTTACCTACATTGAAATATTGAAGAATTTTATCGTCTCCATTGCAAACTTTATATTCCAATTCGTCAATCTGTTTATTTTGTTCTATATCTCCAACCCAACGCAAGTATTCTTTTTTTTTATTAATTTTTTTCTCGGTTTGACAACTGAAAAAAAATAAGAATAGTAAAGTTATTGCTAAAAATGATTTTTTCATTCGTTTTGTTTAAATGGCTTACAACAGATTATATACGGCTTTCGTTGTTTTTATTTCGATTTACTTTTTCTATTTCGTTCTATAATTATGGCTCCTATTAGTGTTATTCCAATCAGAACTCCACTTACAGAATCCATTAATTCTCCAGTTCGAACGCCTCCATATATTCCAGCTAAAATTGAAACTATCCCAATTCCGATTACCAAATATTCTGTTTGTTTTCTCATTTAGTCTTATTCTTATTGAAGTTTTCAGCGTTGGTGTAAACTCGGTGAGCTATTTATTATGCAAACTTTTTAAATCAGATTACGATTCCGCAAACGAGAAAAAAGTCAAATGTTTTGTGGTAAATTACTCTTTTTATATTTCTTAGGTTCTATTTTCTTTTTTTCTTTAAGAACCAAATCAAAGATTTGGTGGGTTAATTAATAGCACTTTTGCTTAAATTTAATACTAACTGCCCAATGAAATATAGCGATTATTAGGGCAAGTTTTTATGCTATCCAATGCGTAAGATATTCTGCTATTTCTATCCAGTTGTTCTGTAAGCTTCCCCATATTAGAACTGCTTAATTTTCTAAAACTAGTTTAAAATTACTGTTTTTAATTCTCTTGGGGCTAGCCCCAAGAGAATTA
>NZ_JAUOSF010000020.1 GCF_030548465.1 Tamlana sp. 2_MG-2023 | reverse complement strand
TTGCCTTTTTTTGATTATTTTTTTTGATTCGTTTTAACTTGCAGTAAATGTGTTATTTATGCCTTGAAAAAGTTTTGGATTGTTTGCGTGGTTTGGGGTTTTGATTCCCCCTACTCTATTAATCCTTTTATAATAGTCATGCTTTATGCTAGAAAATGCTGGTTTGAATGGTTCTGTTTTGGTTGGGTTTTGTGGAAATATGATCAAAAAGGCCTGAAATTTTCCTTTACATCACTCAAAAAAGACTTTACACTGGGGTAACAATAGCCAAAACATGTCTGCTTCAGATTAATTCGACGCTTGTTTTTGTGTTGGAGGTATGCTTTTCCCACGAAATCTTCTAAAAACTTTAAAAGTGATTGAACCTATCCCTTATTATATAGTATACATATTATATGTACTGAAAACAATTCCGCCAAAAGGCTAATTACTTTTATTATGAAATGCTTCTCGACGCGCGAAGACCGTTTTGATGCTGCTCTAGTTAGCACCTCACAGTGACTCTAAGGTTTTAAGAAGTCCTTTTAATAACGCCTTAAAAATTATTGAATCTATTTCTACACATATATTGTACACATATTATATGTAATAGACATTACTCCTTCGCCCCCCCCTTTCTAGCTAATCGTATTATATGAAAGCGGAAAAGCTTCAGAAGTTGTACGCCATAATCGAAATATTCATCCAGGATTATACCTCGTTATAATACTATCATTATATATGGAGTAATACAGACTTCCTCCGAAAGACAAATCACTCCCATCTATAGAAATAGTTTTTTATCTAAAAAAAATCGAGATTCATTTGAACCTAATCAAACACAACTAAGTTAACTCGTCTTGTTTTTTTTAATTTACATATTGCATCTTTCCATTTATACTATTACCTTTAATACTTGATATTTAAACACATAGATCTAATATACACCTCTAAAACATACGTCAACATGAAACTATTTTTAACTCCAATTACAGTCACAAAATTATTTATAGCCATATATTTTTGTTTTTCAAATTCAATATCATCCCAAAACACTGAAAATTTAAATCCGGAATTTGCAAAAAATTGGATTTACGTTGGGGAATTCCTTAATGACAATGAAATCACAAAAAACAAAAGTCTTTCGGCCGAACTCCAATTAAAACCCGACGGCGTATTAGTCTACCCTCCATACAAAGGAACTTGGACCGCCAATACCACATCAAAGGAACTTCATTTTAAAATTAAAGTACCAGATTCCGATGATATGTTTCCAATGGCTTTCAAAATTATTTATTTTAAAGACGACATTCTAGTATTAAATAAAGGCACAGATTTTTCAATGAATACGATATACACTCCTAAAGGTAAAACGGTATCTGAAGACCAAATTAAAAAAACAGTAACCGAAATTAGCACAATGAATAAGGCTAAACAAGATGCCGCCTATTTAGGATATACCCCGGAAGGAGATGTTATTAATTCTTTTAAGTTTAATACGGCTTTAGAAAAAGAAACTAATGGCTTCGGTAAAGCATCTAACGATGGTATTGTTTATGTTTTAAAAAAAACAGATGGATTAAAGATTGTAGTTATTCCTTCTAATAACGCTGCTCCAATTGAATGGACTGTTTTAGAAAAAACAACCAACAACAATCAAATCACCTATAAAAGTGTACTTCCTACTGAATATGACTTCGACCTACATGAAAATGTTACAGTCAACAAAAAAGCTGATATTAAATTCCTTGAAGACACAGTAAGTATTGTTATACCTTCAGAAGAAAAAACAATAACATATAGCAATGAATAGTATCTTATTTATTGTGTCATTTTTAACACACAAATATTTGATAACAATGCTTTATTTGGAAATAATACAGATCTAAATATGACAGAATACAATAAACCTTTACTCTAAAAAAACACCTAATATGATACTTAACTTAAATATATTCAAAGGATATTGTGTCTCTCTATTTATACCATTATCTTTGCAGCCTGATTTTAAAATATTTTATGATACATATTACATTACCTGATGGCAGTGTGAAAACGTTTGATGAAGGCGTTACACCTATGGATGTTGCTAAAAGCATTAGTGAAGGATTTGCTAGAAACGTGATTTCGGCAAATTTTAATGGTACAACTATTGAAACCGTTACCCCATTAACCACCGACGGTGCTTTGATTTTATACACCTGGAGAGAAGACGAAGGCAAAACCGCTTTTTGGCATAGTTCTGCTCACGTTTTAGCTCAAGCTATCGAGGAATTGTACAAAGGCGCCAAACTTACTATTGGTCCGGCTATTGAAAATGGCTTTTACTATGATGTTGATTTTGGAGACCACACTGTTTCTGAAAAAGATTTTAAAGCCATTGAAACTAAAATGCTTGAAATCGCAAGAGGAAAGCATGAATTTAAAATGCGTTCGGCAAGTAAAGCTGAAGCTTTAGACCTTTATAAAGAAAATCCTTTTAAAACAGAATTAATCGAAAACTTAGAAGATGGTACCATTACATTTTGTGACCACGCTACGTTTACCGATTTATGTCGTGGTGGGCACATTCCAAACACAGGCATTATCAAAGCGGTTAAAATATTAAGTGTTGCCGGTGCTTACTGGAGAGGAAATGAAAAGAACCCACAATTAACACGTGTTTACGGTATTTCATTCCCTAAGCAAAAAGAGCTTACCGAATATTTAGAAATGCTTGAAGAAGCAAAAAAACGTGACCACAGAAAACTTGGTAAAGAGTTAGAACTTTTCACTTTTTCTAAACGCGTTGGACAAGGTTTACCATTATGGTTACCAAAAGGTGCTGCTTTACGCGAACGTTTAGAGAATTTCTTAAAAGCTGCTCAGAAAAAAGCAGGCTACGAAATGGTGGTAACACCACATATTGGACAAAAAGAACTTTATGAAACTTCTGGGCATTATGCTAAATATGGAGAAGATAGTTTCCAACCTATTTTAACACCTAAAGAAGATGAAGAGTTTTTATTAAAACCAATGAACTGCCCGCACCACTGTGAAATTTACAACAGTGCACAATGGAGTTATAAAGATTTGCCAAAGCGTTATGCTGAATTTGGTACTGTATATAGATACGAACAAAGTGGTGAGCTACACGGCTTAACTCGTGTTCGCGGATTTACTCAAGATGACGCCCACTTATTCTGTATGCCAGAACAATTGGATAAAGAATTTAAAGATGTTATCGATTTAGTTCTTTATGTATTTGGTTCTTTAGGATTTGAAAACTTTACAGCACAAGTATCTGTAAGAGATCCTGAAAATCCAGACAAATATATTGGTGATGTTGAAAACTGGGAAAAAGCAGAACAAGCGATTATTAATGCCGCGACCGATAAAGGTTTAGATTTTGTTATTGAAACTGGAGAAGCCGCTTTTTACGGTCCGAAGTTAGATTTCATGGTGAAAGATGCTTTAGGAAGACGTTGGCAATTAGGAACGATTCAAGTAGATTACAATTTACCAGAACGTTTTGATTTAACATATAAAGGTAGCGATAACGAATCTCATAGACCAGTCATGATTCACCGTGCTCCTTTTGGAAGTATGGAGCGTTTTGTAGCACTATTGCTAGAACATACAGGGGGTAATTTCCCGCTTTGGTTAATGCCAACACAGGTAATTATCCTATCAATTAGCGAGAAATATGAAAAATACTCACAAAAAGTTTTAAATTTGCTAGAAAATGACGAAATTCGCGCCCTTGTAGACCATAGAAATGAAACTATAGGGAAGAAAATCAGGGAAGCCGAAATGCAAAAGCATCCTTATATGATCATTATCGGCGAGCAAGAAGAACAAGAAGGGAAAATCACTGTACGTCAGCACGGTGGCGCAGATCTAGGAATGATATCTGTTGAAGCTTTCTCTGAAATAATAAAAGAAGACATTAAAAAAACGTTGAAATCGTTTTAGAAAATAATAAGTTTAATTTAAAATCATAAGGCCATAGCAATTAGAAGAAGACAGCAACCAAGAAGGGTTTCGCAAGAAGACAAGCATAAAATTAACTCTAAAATTACTGCTCAAAAGTTACGTCTAGTAGGCGATAACGTAGAGATAGGTATTTACACCAAAGGTGATGCTTTAAGAATAGCGAATGAGCAAGAGTTAGATCTTGTAGAAATATCTCCTAATGCAGACCCACCGGTTTGTAAGGTTATGGACTATAAAAAGTTTCTTTACGAACAAAAGAAACGTGATAAAGCTTTAAAATCTAAAGCGACGAAAGTTATCATTAAAGAAATTCGTTTTGGTCCACAAACCGATGATCATGACTACGAGTTTAAAAAGAAACACGCAGAGAAGTTCTTAAAAGAGGGTGCAAAATTAAAAGCATTCGTATTCTTTAAAGGACGTTCTATTATTTTCAAAGAACAAGGTCAAATTTTATTATTAAAATTAGCAACCGATCTTGAAGAATTTGGAAAAGTAGAGCAAATGCCTCGATTAGAAGGTAAGCGTATGACGATGTTTATTGCTCCAAAAAAGTAATAAGCATTAGTTAAAGTAGAACAAAAAGCTGAACACATATTCAGCGTGAAAATAATTAAGCGAAATAATTATAAACTAGGAAGAAGAAAATGCCTAAAATGAAAACAAAATCTAGTGCTAAGAAACGTTTTAAAATAACGGGTACTGGAAAGATTAAAAGAAAGCACGCTTTTAAGAGTCACATCTTAACAAAGAAATCTAAAAAGCGTAAGCTAAAGTTAACTCATGATGGTTTGGTACACAAAGCAGATGAGGATAACATTAAAACCATGATGCGTTTAAAATAAACACATCGGTTTTAATCGGTTAAAACAATTTATAAACCCTGGAGTTAGGCCAGTAAAAAAGAGTTAAAAGTTTAAAGTTTTAAAATCTAGAAGTAGACTAAAAACCTGTAAGCAATTTAGCCGCCTACTACAAAACACATTAAAATTATGCCAAGATCAGTAAACTCTGTAGCAAAAAGAGCCAGAAGAAAAAAGGTTCTAAAACAAGCAAAAGGTTACTTCGGACGTCGTAAAAACGTTTGGACAGTAGCAAAAAACGCGGTTGACAAAGCGATGCAATACTCGTATAGAGACCGTAGAAACAAAAAGAGAACATTCCGTGCCTTATGGATTACGCGTATTAACGCAGCAGCCAGAGAACATGGTTTATCTTATTCTCAATTCATGGGCCAATTAAAAGCTAATGATATCGAATTAAACCGTAAGGTTTTAGCCGATTTAGCTATGAATAACCCAGAGGCTTTCAAAGCTGTAATTGAAAAAGTAAAATAAGGCTTTTTGCCTATTGTAAAACATATTATTCGCTTAATAAAAAATCCGGTTCGCAAGAATCGGATTTTTTTTTGTGGGTACTTTGGGCGTTACCCCAAGGGTCAGGCTTTCCGCTACTAGTTTTGGCTCGATGCACGCCTCGCCAAAAGCTAACCGCTACAATCCTTAACGCAGTTTTCTACTTTATTGATAGTTGGTACTGTTACACAGAGTTGCACTGAGAAAAGAAACAACTTACACTATACTAGTAAAATTAACTAAAAACCAACAACCAGTTATTCCAGACATAGATTTCACTGATTTTCACAGATTTTCCAGAAGCTATTACGCCGAGTTTCACTTAGAAAATCAATAGCTTAATACTCAAGATTTTATGTAAAAAATTAGCATACGAATAAGCATCAAAAAACTATTAATTAAAAACCAGCAACCAATTATTCTAGACACAGATTTCACTGATTTACACAGATTTTTTTGCGTTCTACATCTTTGCGTCTTTGTGTCTTCGCGAGAAACAAAATAAGTTACATAGAGTTATACTGAGAAAACAAGTAACTTCCAAAAACAAAAAACTAGCAACCAATTTAGGCTTCAATCTATAAATTCATTAATTCCCAAAAGCTGTAACAACAAGGCTGCGAGCCCCACCATAATCACGATGTTCACACAAATAAATCCCTTGCCATATACCCAAATTTAATCGTCCGTTTGTGATAGGAATTTGAACAGAAGCTCCTAATAAGGATGCTTTAATATGTGCAGGCATGTCATCAGATCCTTCGTAAGTGTGTTTGTAATAAGGCGCATTTTCAGGAATCATTTTATTAAAATGACTTTCAAAATCTTGCCTAACCGTAAAATCGGCGTTTTCGTTAATGGTTAAACTGGCTGAAGTATGTTTTATAAAAACTTGCAACTGGCCAATTTTTATATCCTTTATTTCAGGAATTGCCTTTAAAATATACTCTGTAATTAAATGGAACCCTCTAGAATATGGTTTTAATTTTATTTCTTTTTGGACAAAAATCATATTAGTATTTTAGATTTAAAAGTACTCCTAAATTTATTGAGTAAAATAAATGTCTACAAAACCAAAAATAATCTATAAAAATTCTATTCCCAAATTTATAATGCTGACTCTAATTTTCATAATATATGAATCAAAAAAAAACAGCGATCTCCGATTAAGGAAATCGCTGCTTTTAAACGCAGATTAGTGTACTAACCTATTATTGTTTTAAAATCCTTTTAGTGATTTCATTTTGATTTACTTGAATTTTTACGATATAAACACCTGTTTCGTAGCGACTTAAATCTACTTCAATTGTTTTATCGGTTTGGATTCTATTTAATAATAAACGCCCATTTAAATCATAAATAGTAATCTTTGAGGTTTCTACTTTTGGTAAGTTAATTGACACATAATCATGAGTTGGGTTTGGGTAGATACTTGTGTTGTTTAACACACTACTATCTTCAATGTTTAAAGAAGCTTCTACCGTCACAACTATTTCACTACGTGTACTTTCACACCCAAGATCGTTAGTGCTACTTACCCAGTACGATGTAGAACCTACACTAACTGTACTTGGTGTTGGGGCTTCTGTGCTACCTGTCCCATCTTCTTCGGTATACCACAATAAACCTGTACCGCTTGAAGTTGCAGAGAGTGCTTCTGCCGTATTATTTTGAGTATATGTAATTTCAGCCTCTTTAAACCTTAGGTCTAGAGTACCGTTAACCTCTAATTCTGGATTGCCTACCCAACCCGATATTGGTGGAAAAACACCCTCTGTATCTGTGTCATTATAATAAATAACCATAGTATTAGAAGCTGGTTCACCGGGTCCACCTGGTCCTTCGCTTGGAAACTCTATTGACAATTGCCATCTACTAACCTCTTGATCAACAAAAAATTCAAGTTTTAAATCAGCATCAAATTCAAGTTCATCCTCATTTTCAGGTGCATATATATATTTATTCTTTCCATTTTGCATCCCATCATAATCAAAATTACCAAAATCAAGTTCATTTGATCCATCTACATAAATACTAGATTCTAAAGCTGGGTTTTCTAAAATGGGACTATTTGGTGCAGAAATAACCGACACTTGAATTGAAACACGTGCACTCTCACAACCAGTTGGATTAACAGTAGCCACGTAATAGGTACCCTTTAAAAGTTCTGTATTAACATCCAACACAGAAGTGCTTGTTGCCGAATTATACCAATTTACATCTGTATTAGCTGTTACAAGAATATCTGAAACCAAACTGCCTTGACAAAATGCTTGTTTCATAAATGTTGAAGCCGAAAGGTTTAAATCGTCTACGCAATATTCTGAAGTCCATCCTGATACTGGTGGAACCATATCACTTGTTACTGTTGTATTTTCAAAATTAGGATATATTAAATAACCATCATCATACAACACCCATTTCTCGCCATTAAAACTAATTTTATAGGTATAACCATCTTCTTGAGTATAGCTGTAACTATTTTTTTCATTTAAAACGCCCTCCAATGCGTATAAACCATTGTAATCCATACAATCATCACTGCTTACATAAAAACCAGCAGTTTCTGTTCCTGATACTACAGGTAACTCTGGAAGTGGATTTACGCTTACTAACACTTCAGTTCTACCTCCTACTTCGTTAGGATCTTGAACCGATGCAAAATAAGAGCCAGAAACTAAAAAATCATCTTCATTTAAAAGATTTCCTCCTATGGCAGCATCATACCACTTAAGGGTTGCACTAGGCGCAGGCCATAAACTTAGCACTGTTGTTGCTTCACAAAATGTTTGATTGGTTTCTATTGGCGATTGCACGATATTAAAATCACCCCAAACAGCGGCGTTTTCATAAGTAGATACACTACCCGCAGGAACATTTAGATCCACGTCTTGTACATTAACACCTTCAAAAATTTTGGCATTAATAGTTAATGGTGATGCTGTCTCAAGTGTTATGGACAACAAGTTTGAACAGTTACTAAAAGCATAATCGTCAATATTGTTTACAGTGTTTGGAATAAATACAGACGTTAAACCAGTTCCCTGAAAAACACCTTTGTTTATTTTTATTATTGAATTTGGGATGCTTATAGCTTCTAAGTTAGTACAACCTTTGAAAGCTTCATCATAAATGTCTGTTACCGAGTTTGGAATAGTTACAGAAGTTAAGTTTACACAGTCTTTAAATGTACCAAACAAAATAATACTAACAGAATTTGGAATAATTACAGATTTTAAGGCTGTTCCCTCAAAAGCGTAATTCCCTATTGTTGTTACTGAATTTGGAATGGTAACACTTGTTAAACCCGTATTGTAAAAGGCATACCATCCTATATCTGTTACTGAATCTGGAATGCTTATGGATTCCAAACTCGTACAATCGCTAAACGTAGATTTATTAATACTTTTAAGCGAATTTGGTATGTTTACTGTTTTTAAATTAGTACAGCCCACGAAAGCCGAACTCCCAATACTTGTTACTAAATTACTAATAGAAATTGCTGTTAATTCTTGATTTTCACGGAATGCATCTTCACCTATAGCTTTTACTGTATATACAGTGTTTGTTTCTTCGTCTTCAACCGTATCTGGTATATTGGCAACGCCAGTAAAAGTTTCATTAGGTCCTGTTACCGTAACAGTCAGGTTGTCGGGGTTAGTAATTTCATAATTGATACCGTTAAACACAATGTCTTGTGCTAATAGGGTACTAGTAGCAGATAAGGCTACCATAAAAAGTAAAATTTTCTTCATACGTAAGGTTTTTTGGGGTTATATATATTCTAATTATACAAGCGCAAAAGTACTCGGTATAAAATGAATTGAGTAGACCAATAAGCCAAAACGGTAGTCCAATAAGACATTTTATGCGTTTTGATAAGCGCAAAAAATAAAGCGGAGAAAACTGCTTAAAATCCTATTATATTGAAGTTAATCCTTATGCTAAAAGGTAACAAGAGTTATGCTAGAAAACCAGTGTTTAGTTTGTTACTTTTTTTTAAATGAACACGAAAAACATCGTCATGAAACTTTTGATACCGCATGGTGCCATTCATAATCGAATTCTGTACATAGACCTATTATTTTTCTAAATCATGTATACACATCTTATTTGAATGGTAGACTTTATCATTACTTCTGGCATAGCCGCAAAAAAAAAGAGAACTAATAAAAAACATGCTTTTAGTTCATTATAAAATTAAGCCTTAGATGGACATGTAGTAAACACTGCAAAAAATTGGAATATCTATGTTTTTTGTTTTTTCTTTCTGGCAGCAGGAAACAAAACATTATTCAAAATTAAACGGTAACCTGGAGAGGTTGGATGCAAATCTAATTCCGTTTTAGCATCCCCTACCCGATGCTGATAATCTTCAGGGTCATGACCGCCATAAAAAGTAAAAAAGCCTTTTCCTTTTATTCCGTGAATGTACTTTGCTTCACCGTTTGATTTTGTTTCACCTAGAACTAATACATTCGATTTTATTTCTTCACGTGTAAAAGCCGTTGTTTGCCCCATAAACCCTTTTACTAAAGCTGTATGATTCTGACATAACATGGTTGGAATAGGATCCCATTTTGCTGAAAAATCCATAAGTGAAAAATAATCGGCTGTTTTAGGAATCATGCGTTTTCTAGTCATATCAATGGAAGAAAACTCATAAACAATAGGACTGCGTTCTATCAGAAAATCTGTAAACGCAAAGGTTTTATTATAATCAATCTTATTCTGATAATTTGATTCACTACCGTCGCCATCAAACATAGGTTCACAAATATCTACACCTTCAGCAGAGAGGGCAATATCAAAACTATCAGTTGCACTACACATGGCGAACATGAATCCACCTCCAATAACGTAATCTCTAATTTTTAGAGACACGGCTAATTTTTCTTCCGACACTTTATGATAACCCAATTTTTCTGCTAAATTTTCAGCCTCCTTTTTCTCATCAATATACCATGAAGTTGCCCGATATTGCGCGTAAAACTTTCCGTATTGCCCGGTAAAATCTTCGTGATGTAAGTGTAACCAATCGAAAACCAGTAAACCATCGTTTAAAACTTCCTCATCATAAACGGTTTCATAAGGAATTTCAGCATATTGTAGTACCATGGTTACGGCATCATCCCAAGGTAATTTTCCTTTAGGCGTGTAAACCGCAATTTTAGGTGCTTTTTCTAAAACAACAGCTTCCATGTTTTCACTCGGACTGCTTATGTTTTCAAGAATACTTTCTGTTTTAGCATTGGAAATAATTTCGAAAGAAACCCCTCGAATTTGACACTCTCTTTGAATGTCTTCGGTATCGGGTAGCAAAAAAGAACCACCTCTATAGTTTAACAGCCACTTCACTTTTAAGTCTCTGTTAAGTGTCCAATAAGTAATTCCGTAAGCTTTTAAGTGGTTTTTTTGACTCTCAGCATCCATAGGAATCAGGATGTATGAGGCATAGGTATTAAGCCCTAGAAATATAAAGAGTAACGTAAATATTAATTTTTTCAATTGAGAATTAAGGTTGATGAAGTTTCAAAGCCATTCAATTTCGAAAAGGCAAAACTCATACGGTTATAACCTGAAAGATACTTAAAAATTATAGCTGAATAAACCTTTTAATAAAATATTAAGCGTTAAAACGGCACTTCATTATCGTCGTCGTCGTTGAAAGAGCTACCAAAAGCTTGATCTGGACTGGCTTTAAAATTATCAGATTGGAAGGTGTTATCGTTTGCTGCGGCATTCATTTTAGAATGAAATTCATTATCTCCAAACGGCGAATCGTATTCATCTAAATTATCAAACTTACCTAAGTGTCCTAAGAATTTTAAACGAATATTTTCTAAACCACCATTACGGTGTTTCGCTACGATAAACTCACCTTGCCCTTCGGTTGGTGTACGTTCCTCATCATCCCACTCGTCAATTTTATAATATTCTGGTCTGTAGATGAAGGATACAATATCGGCATCCTGTTCAATCGCTCCAGATTCACGTAAATCGGAAAGTAAAGGTCTTTTACTTCCCCCACGTGTTTCAACCGCACGCGACAGCTGAGATAAGGCAATTACAGGAACCATAAGTTCCTTTGCTAAAGCTTTAAGGTTTCTGGAAATCATCGAGATTTCCTGTTCACGGTTTCCACCATGGTTAGAGCCACCTGTCATTAATTGTAAATAATCAATCATGATCATTTTAATACCGTGCTGAGAAGCCAAACGACGTGCTTTTGCTCTTAAATCGAAAATGGAAAGTGAAGGCGTATCATCAATAAACAGAGGTGCGTTTTCTAAACCTTTTACTTTAACGTTTAGTTGTTCCCACTCATGTTTTTCTAATTTACCAGTACGTAATTTTTCCGAAGACAAACCCGTTTCACTAGAAATTAAACGTGTAATTAACTGTACAGAGGCCATCTCTAACGAGAAAAAGGCCACTGGTATATTTTGATCTACGGCAATATTTCTTGCCATGGATAAGGTTAGTGCCGTTTTACCCATACCAGGACGAGCTGCGATAATAATTAAATCGGAAGGCTGCCAACCTGAGGTTAATTTATCAAGCTTATGAAAGCCCGTTGGAATACCACTAAGCCCTTCTTTATTAGAAATTTCTTCAATTTTCTTTTTCGCCTGAATTACTAAATCCAGAGCTGTTTCACTGGATTTTTTAATATTACCTTGGGTAACTTCATATAGTTTAGACTCGGCAGTATCTAATAAATCGAAAACATCTTTAGTTTCATCGTAGGCTTCTTCAATAATTTCACTAGAAATTTTAATTAAACTACGTTGAATAAATTTCTGTAAAATAATACGGGCATGAAACTCAATATGTGCCGATGAAGACACCTTATTTGTTAATCCGATAAGGTAAAAATCTCCTCCAGCTGCCTCTAACCTCGCGTTCTTTTTTAATTGTGTAGAAACGGTTAATAAGTCGACTGGTTCACTGTTTTCAAACAGTTGAAAAATAGCTTCAAAGATGTATTGATGAGACTCTTTATAGAAAGCATCCTGGCTTAAAATATCAATAACTTCATCTACTCCTTTTTTATCAATCATCATAGCACCCAATACAACTTCTTCTAAATCAATTGCTTGAGGGGGGATCTTGCCTTTTTCAAGGCTAATAAGTGTACTTTTGTCTACTTTATAAGAAGATATTTGATTTGGTTGTTTCATGACTGCGAAAGTAACTAAAAAGAAAGTGTTTTGATGAATTTTAACGCTTAGGATTGTTCACTACTCGTTAACAATCAGCTGTTAATAAATAAATTATTTTGTTAATAAGCACAAAAAATCTGAAGTTGGCATTACTTCAGATTTTAATTCGTTTTGGTTTTAATAGGGTTAGCCTTTAAAGACCCCCATATTAGCATATTTATCCATACGCTCTGAAACCAAATCTGCTGGTGATAACTTTTTAAGCTCTTCAAAAGATTTTAAAATAGT
This sequence comes from Tamlana sp. 2_MG-2023, assembly GCF_030548465.1. Taxonomy (GTDB): domain Bacteria; phylum Bacteroidota; class Bacteroidia; order Flavobacteriales; family Flavobacteriaceae; genus Pseudotamlana. Next base: position 8,327 of record NZ_JAUOSF010000020.1, on the reverse strand, counting down.
ATCGCTTACAGTTTCAAATGTTTTTTCACGATTTCTATGTGCGCCACCAAGTGGTTCTTTAATAATACCATCTACCAACTTCAATTTTTTCATATCTGAAGCTGTAAGTTTTAAAGATTCTGCAGCTTGTTCTTTGTACTCCCAGCTACGCCATAATATTGAAGAACAAGATTCTGGTGAGATCACAGAGTACCATGTGTTTTCTAACATGAACACTTTATCTCCTACACCAATACCTAAAGCGCCTCCTGAAGCACCTTCACCAATTACAACAGTGATAATAGGGACTTTTAGGCGTGTCATTTCTAAAATATTTCTTGCAATCGCTTCTCCTTGTCCGCGCTCTTCAGCTTCTAAACCTGGGTAAGCTCCTGGTGTATCTAAAAAAGTCACAACAGGAATACCAAATTTTTCAGCAGATTTCATCAAGCGTAACGCTTTTCTGTAACCTTCTGGATTTGCCATTCCGAAGTTTCTATATTGTCTTGTTTTAGTATTAAATCCTTTCTGCTGACCAATAAACATAAAGCTTTGGTCTCCAATTTTACCTAAACCACCAATCATCGCCTTATCGTCTTTAAAGCTTCTATCACCGTGAAGTTCTAAAAAAGAAGTCCCACAAATTGCTTTAATATAATCTAAGGTATATGGTCTGTCTGGGTGACGTGATAATTGCACACGTTGCCAAGGCGTCAGGTTTTTATATAATTCTTTTTGAGTATCTTTTAACTTCTTTTCAATCTGAGAGCAGGTCTCAGAAACATCAACATCACTTTCTTGACCAATGATTGCACATTTTTGCAATTGCTCTTCAAGTTCTTTTATCGGAAGTTCAAATTCTAAATATTCCATAGGAATTTAGTTATTACTTTTTAAATAAAGGTTAGTCTGCAAATATAAAAACTTTAATTATGTTATGATGTTAAGTTCGCTTTCTTTTTAATTTTCTTCTCCCTTTTAAAATGGCATTTACAAGAATAACTCCAATAATAACAAGGGCTCCAATATAAAAATTAGCACTCATTTTTTCTTTTTCAGGAAACAAAATCACAGCTAAAGCAATACCATAAACAGGCTCTAAATTGTAGGTTAACACAACCGTATACGGACTTATAATTTTCATAACATGTACGGAGGCTATAAATGCGTATGCTGTACAAACTGAGGCAAGAATGAACAAATACTTAAAATCGGATAAACTTAATGTAAAGAACGCTTTAGAGAAACCATTTCCAAACAAAAGCATATACAAACTAATAAAGAGAACACCACTTAAAAATTCATAAAATGAAATGACCGTGGCATTATGCTGTTTTAAGAAGCTACCATTAAGGACAGCAAATAATGATGATAAAAAAGCCGATAAGATACCTAATAAAATTCCGCTTAGGTATTTCATTTCACTTTGGGTAATAATAAATACCCCTATTATCACAATGCCTCCAAAGACTATTTCATACCAAACCACTTTCCTTTTATAAATAATAGGCTCTATAAATGAAGCAAAAAAAGCACCGGTTGAAAACATCGCTAATGTAATGGAGATATTAGATATCTTGATAGCTCCAAAAAAGGTGATCCAATGTAATGCTATAACAATGCCTGCTAAAGCAAGACGCGTTAACGATTTCATTGTAATTTGGAGATTTACCTTAACAATCTTAATATAGATAAACATTAAAATTGAGGCCATGAACATACGATGCCACACTAAAGCAATGGCATCGATAGAAATTAATTCACCTATAACAGCTGTAAAACCAGCAATAAGAACTAATAAATGAAGATGTAACTGGTTTTGAAGTCTAACGTTTGGCATTAGACATCAGAAATATTGCTAAAATACCAAAAATAACATTCGGGAACCACACGGCCACTACTGGTGGAAAATCCGATTGTTCTGCCATCACCCCGAAAACCTTATCGAAAAACACGAAAACCATAGCGATACAAATACCAACCGCTAAATTGACTCCCATACCACCGCGTCGTTTCATTGAAGATACAGCAACAGCGATAATAGTTAAAATAAAAACTGATACTGGTAAGCTCCATTTTCTATAAAGCACCAATTTAAAACGTCCCACATTACTAGAGCCTCGAGACTCTTCCTTAGCTATAAAGTTTTTTAAATCGCCGTACATTTTAGTTTCGGCAGCATAAATAACCGGGATTAAATCATCTACATCAAAATCAAAAAGTGTGTCCTTCCTTTTAACTATTTCTAATTCATCATCTCTTTCTCCAACAGTACGCTTTACATAGTTGGTTAATTGATATATGGTGTCTTTTTCAAGGTAACGAATACTAGTAGCGCTAATTTTATACTCTAGTTTATTATCTTTAAAATGCTCTAAAGTGAAGTTATTACCTATGCTGTTTTTAACATCAAAATTACTAACGTAAATAATTTCATTGTCATTAATTTGCCTATAAACATTGGTGTTTTCAACAACACCCCTTCCCTTCTTAAAATATTTATAACTAAAATCATTAAAGCCTTCACTAGCTTTAGGTGCTAAAAACAACCCTAGAATTATCGCTAATATAGATACGATAAAAGCACCAATCATATACGGCCTTAAAAACCTATAAAAAGATACTCCTGAACTTAAAAAAGCGATAATTTCAGTATTATTAGCCAACTTTGAAGTAAACCAAATAACCGATAAGAATAAAAATAAAGGAAATAATAAGTGTGCAAAATAAATGGTAAAATCTAAAAGATACACTAAAACCTCGTTCATAGGCACTTTGTTATCTATAATTTTACCAATTTTTTCTGCTAAATGCACTGTTATCCCAATGGGAATAAAGAGCAGCAACATCATGAAAAATGTAAACAAATAACGTTTTAGTATGTACCAATCTAAAATCTTCATGCTACTTATAAACGATTAGCCATTTGTTTTACCATTTTGTCTTTCCATATTCTAAAATCTCCTGCTAATATATGTTTTCTAGCTTCGCGAACCAACCATAAATAAAATCCTAGGTTGTGAATGGTAGCAATTTGTTTCCCTAACAGCTCGTTTACTGTAAACAAATGACGTAAATAGGCCTTTGTGTACTCGGTATCTACAAAAGTTATTCCCATTTCATCTATAGGCGAAAAATCGTCTGCCCATTTTAAGTTTTTAATATTTATTGAACCGTGTGCGGTGAATAACATCCCGTTTCGGGCATTTCTTGTTGGCATTACACAATCGAACATATCTACACCTAAAGCAATATTTTCTAAAATATTGATTGGTGTACCTACGCCCATTAAATATCTGGGTTTATCTTCAGGTAAAATAGAACAAACCACATCGGTCATGGCATACATTTCTTCTGCTGGCTCTCCAACCGATAAACCACCAATAGCATTTCCTACCGCGCCTGCATTGGCTATATATTCTGCCGATTGCTTTCTTAAATCGGTATACGTACTCCCTTGTACAATTGGAAAAAATGCTTGATTATAATCGTACTTTAAAGGTGTTTTTTCTAAATGATTTATACATCTATCCAACCAACGGTGGGTCATGTGCATTGAACGCTTCGCGTAATTATAATCACATGGGTAAGGTGTACATTCATCAAAAGCCATAATAATATCAGCTCCAATACTTCGCTGAATTTCCATTACATTTTCTGGTGTAAACGTGTGGTAACTTCCATCGATATGGGATTTAAACTTAACCCCTTCCTCTTTAATTTTTCTATTTGCTGAAAGTGAATATACTTGATACCCCCCTGAATCTGTTAAAATATTACGATCCCAATTCATGAATTTATGGAGTCCGCCAGCTTTTTCTATAATATGCGTTTGCGGGCGCAAGTATAAATGATAGGTATTTCCCAAAATAATATCTGGGTTAATTTCGTCTTTTAACTCACGTTGATGCACGCCTTTAACGGTTCCAACTGTACCAACTGGCATAAAAATAGGGGTTTCAATAACACCATGATCCGTGGTTAATTTCCCTGCCCTAGCCTTACTCTGTGGGTCTTGTGCGTTTATTTCAAACTTCATCTTATTTCTATTATTTTTTTGAACATGAATACTAAGAAAAATGTTCACTTAACTAATGAATGCCATCATTAAGAGCGCAAAGATAATTAACTGAAATATGAAAACGATCGTATTAAAAGGAAAATAATACAGTTCCAACAGCGTTAATGATTTTATATTTGAACTAAAAACATAGAATATGACAAACTTAAAATTAATAGTAAAAAAAGGTTTAAAGAAAGAAAGGGTGCGAAAGAAATTACTCTCTGTTTTATTAATAGCTATAATCCCAAGTCTATCTCTAGCTCAGGCAGATGCTGGTTGGGGAGTTAAAGGTGGATTAAATTACAATGCCAATGGTGATTATTTTGATGCGGCTGAAAACGCTTATAAAGACCCAACAGCTAATGCTGGTTTTCACATCGGTGTTTTTGGAAAAACAGGAGGTTTTATATTTCTTAAGCCTGAACTAGTTTATACAAATACAAAAACAGATTATGATGAGAATGCATTTAAAATGCAAAAAATAGACGGAACCATGCTTGCTGGAATCGATATATTTGGTCCGCTTAGTCTATTTGCAGGTCCTTCATTTCAATACATTATAGATTCTGATTTTGAATCGCTTTCAATTAATGAATTGGAAAAAGACTATACTGTTGGACTAAATATTGGCTTAGGCTTTAACTTGAAAAGAATTGGTATTGATTTAAGATATGAACGTGCTTTTACAAAAAATGAAGCTTCTATTATAAATTCCAATTTCCCTGGAGGTACAGAAGGGCGATTAGACACCCGTTCTAACCAACTGATATTAAGTTTATCTTTACTACTATAAACCTTTCTTTTTAAATTATAAACATAAAAAAACCTCGCCAAGCGAGGTTTTTCATGTTTATACTATCCTTATAATGAAGTATCCACATCATAATTAGCTTCTGTTTCTTCTGGATCTAAATATTTAGGAATTCCATTTTTACCAATATCGTTTGTTGGATCGCCATCGCCATCGATATCTTCATATATAGTTAAGACTCCATCGCCGTCATCGTCAGTATCAACAAAATCTAAAATACCATCACCGTCTGTATCATCACCATCAAAAACATCGGTGTCAGAATTATAAGTAAAATCTTCATCTTCGTTAATATCTTCCAAATAAGAAGCCACGCCATCGCTATCATGATCATTCTCATACATTTGTAACAAATCAAAAGCAAAAGCAATACAAGTATAAGCCGGTATACTTGTACTACCTACAGAGAAATATCCCAATCCTGAAGGCACAAACATAACTCCAACCCCATGATTTACGTAATTTGATGTTCCGTCAGCATTTTCGTTAAAACTTTCAGCCGTATGAAATTCAGGAATCACCTTTCCCCAAGCTGTAACTAGGTTTAATAAATCTGTATTAAATGAGCCATTAATAGACCTATCAAAAATATCATTATCTAGAGTAAATCCTGTGTAATTTGTAACAACATTATCAGAGAAATGTGGAGACGAAGAATTAGGATTTACGTTTTTATTTAAATCTAAATAGTAAATTTCGTAATCGGTATCTGCATAATTCACATACTTAGTTATCGTATCTTGAATTAATAACCTATGCCCCGTAGGCACTACATCGCCATCTTCAAGAGCAGTAATTACAAGATCTTGGGATTTAGGATCTGGGTTAGAGCCATCAAATTCGGAGGCATTATAGTAATGTGTTTCTAAATAATCAAGTAGTAATGCTTTATCTACAGCTTGTTGTTCGGTTCTGTCTCTAATTTCTACCGTTACAGTATCATCATCATCATCCTTTTTACAAGATAAAAAACAGGTTGCTAAACCTAACACAAACAAGCTTAATTTTATTAATTTCATTCTCAAAATCATTTATTAAAGTACAGAAAAACACATATAAATTCAAACTTGACAGATCGTAAGCAGATTTATACTAAATAAAGTTCAATATTCCTTATTTTTGAAGCCGCAAGATACGATATAAATATATTCTTGCACAATAAGATTAACGTTGTTTTAGTATTAATTATATGCGAATAGACAAGTATTTATGGTGTGTTAGATATTATAAAACCAGAACATTGGCTACAACGGCCTGCAAAAAAGGACAGGTGCGCATCAACCAAGAAATTGTAAAACCAAGTCGCGATGTTTACCCTTTAGATACTGTTGAATTAAGAAAAAATCAAATTAACTATAAATTAAAAGTTAATGACATTCCTCCAAATCGTGTTGGTGCTAAAATAGTTGACCTCTACCGCACCGATATTACACCTAAGGAGCAGTTTGAAGCGCAGGAGCTTTTAAAGTACTCGAAAGATTACTACAGAAAAAAAGGTACTGGCAGACCTACTAAAAAAGACCGTCGTGATATAGACGATTATACCGATGAAAATTTTATTGAGGAGACAGAATCTTAAATAAAAATGAGTAATTTTATCCTTTAAATTTACAATGTATGACAGTTAAGAATAATGTAATCCTTAATCATAGCGAAATCAATCATAAAATTAGACGTATTGCTTTTCAAATTTATGAAAGCAATGTGGATGAAAACGAGGTTATTTTGGCTGGCATTGGAACCAACGGCTATATTTTTGCTAAGAAGCTCAAACTAGCGCTTCAAAAAATATCTGATATCTCGCCAGTACTTTGTAAAGTTTCTATGGACAAAAAGCACCCTTGGTTAGAGATTACCACGTCATTAAAACCTGAAGAATACAAAAATAAATCTTTAGTATTAGTTGATGATGTTTTAAATTCTGGAACAACCTTGATTTATGGTGTAAAACACTTTTTAAACGTACCATTAAAGCAATTTAAAACTGCTGTACTCGTAAATAGAAATCATAAAAAATACCCTGTAAAAGCAGATTTTAAGGGTATCTCTTTATCAACTTCCCTAAAAGAACATGTTCATGTGACTTTAGAAGGTAAAAATTTTGAAGCTGTTTTAGAATAACTCTAAAAGTACATCTTCAACGACCTCATCTTTTGTTCTGTTATCTATGGATACTTTAATTTCAGCTTGACTGTAATATGGTGAACGCTCGAATAAGTGTTTCCCAATAAATTCAGCCATTGCTTCTTTGGTTTCAATATGAGCAATTAATGGACGTTTCGCTTTTTTGCGCATTAATTTTTCGGCTAAAGTTGGAATAGTTGCTTTTAGGTAAATACTTTTGGCGTTTTCAGCTTCTAATATATCCTGCATATTATTGCTATAGCAAGGTGCTCCGCCACCTACTGAAAGGATAATATTTCCAGACATGCCTAAAACCTCTTTAAGGTACTCTGTTTCTTTTTTTCTAAAGTAAACTTCGCCCTTATTTTTAAAAACCTCTTTTACAGATGCATTTTCTCTTTCTTCAATAAGATCATCTAAATCTATAAAGGTATAATTCAGTTTAGCTGCTAATCTTTTTCCAATGGACGTCTTCCCAGAAGCCATATATCCTATTAGTACAATAATCATTTTCTCGTTATAATTTGATTTCTAAAAACATAGGTTATTCTCTTGCAAAAAAACAAAAATTTATTCAAAAAAAGTATTGTTTTTTTGAATAAACATATTATATTTGCACCCGCTAACACGTAATTGTTAGCTTGGAATAATGACCTGGTAGCTCAGTTGGTAGAGCATCTCCCTTTTAAGGAGAGGGTCCTGGGTTCGAGCCCCAGCCCGGTCACAGAAAAAGCCTAAAACATATGTTTTAGGCTTTTTTATTTTTATAAAGTGGATTAAAAATAAGAGACTACATAAATTGTCTAGAGTCTAAAACTTTCCATGTGGTGTTATGCAGATCTGCACTTAAAAAAATTTGGCAAGCTAAACGTATATTTGCCATTTCTGGAAACCGACTTAGTATTTCATACTCATCACTAATAATTTTATCAGTTAAAAATCCACCTCCCAACTGCTGTACCATGCAAGTTCCACACCACGCACGCCCTTTACAGTCACCAATATCTTCAGCTAAAACATCGGTTATAAATACCATTAAATTTTGATTTGTATTCGGTTCAAAATCTAAAGTATTTAGATCGCCATTAGTATCTACTATATGAATTTTATACATATTGCCTTTATTATACTAACGCAAGATATAATTAAAACAAAAAACTCCACTATTTCTAGTGAAGCTTTATGAGGGGTATCAACAATTTTTAATTCAATGAATAATAAAAATACAGCAATTTTAACCTGATCTTAAACACTATAAATCAGAAAACAAAACGCCTTAATCAGGCCTGCTAAAACCATCACCTAAACGAAAACTCAAGACAATACCATGACTATCAGTTAGATTAGAAC
>NZ_JAUOSF010000002.1 GCF_030548465.1 Tamlana sp. 2_MG-2023 | reverse complement strand
GAGGAAATAAGAGTTTTTTGGAGCGAGATATTAAGGAATCGAGCTTTTTAGATAGGAGTGAGGCGTTACACACAACGTGTTTGTGTATGATTTCGTTGCGTGTTTCAGCAACTAATTTAGCAAATACAAACCGAATAGAAAATCCGCGAGGATTTTCGTAAGTAGGCGAGTACTAGCAATGAATTATACACGGTGTTGTACTGCGTTTTTATAACTTCATTTCGTTAATAATTTCTTTCGTTTGTTCCATATCTGTAATCATAAATTCAAGCATTTCAGATCGTTTTAATTTAGTCTTTTTAGTATATAAGTCTTTTCTAATTTGCAACAATAATTCGCTGAGTAATGCAATCAATCTGTTTCCATAATCAGAAGTGTATTCACCATTCTCATCTTTATAAATGTCTGAATGAAAAAAGGTCTGCATTATTTTATTAAATATCTGTATCGCTTTATCAGACCCGAATGTTGTTAAATCAAATACAGCTTTCTTATATTCCAATGTTGTAAGCTTATTTATTTCTCTTTGTTTAACTTTTTCTGATAAGGTAAAAGTCATTGTTGCAATAAACGGTTCTAATAATATCTTATAAGTTTCTATCTTAAATTCTCTCGATTTAGCCTCTGAGTTAAGGACGTCTTCTTTTTTAGATTTAATAATCCAAGAAATAATTCCGCCTACAGTTAACAGAATTGGTGATAAGATAGCTATAATTAAGGTTTGATTCATTTCGTTTTTTTGTCCATAATTTTCTTGCTAACTAATGTCAATCTAATAGCAAAAGCAATAATTAAGAATAGAATACCAAAAGTATATTTATAACCTTCCCAAAATGTGTCATTTACTATTTTTCTTAATTCATCTCTTTTTTTAGTTAGTTCATTTATTCGGTTGAAATAAACTAAAACATATTCGTAATCTGTCGAAGTTTGATAATTTGTGACGTTTAGAATTGGTAAATCTGGCAATGAACTATAATCGTTCGCAATGGATTCTGATGTAATTTGATGAATTCTTTTCATCCAGCTACAAACTGAGTCTTGTTCAGCTTGTCTTAGGTCGAATACATTTTGAGGTAAAACTCCACTGTTATTATACTTGAAACAATGATTTGGAATTCCAGAATAACTGTTTAAGTCAGACAAATTAGACTGCACATAATTACTGTATAGCTCTAATTCATTTGTACTTCTGTTTTTTCTATTTTCCGCAACTAAAAACAATAATCCAAATACTCCAACGAAAATCCAACTGAACTCTAATCGAATCCAAGTTATTTCTTTCAATTTGAATGCTCTCAAAAAAAGAATATAAAATAAACCCCATAAAAGAATAACTCCTATAAATGCAATGAGCGGATTGGTAATTAATTCTTGGATGGTTTCAAACATATATTTTATTCAATTTTTCGAATTTTTATTCTATGCACAATGTTTTTCTTAAATGCAGTACAACGGTCTCGTGTAAGGTACGTTGCGGCTAATTAGTTAGGATTTCCGAATGGAAATCCGAATTTGAATAGCAGTACTACACATTATTAGAAGTACTAAAGTAAGCAATGTACTTTACACTGTGTTGTGTGTAGCGCTTTTTTTATCTGTTTTGTGCTTTAAACGTCTAAAATTAAGGGTTTTAAATTTGTTTTTAGCGGGAGATTTGCCGTAAAACTTACGTTTTGATTTTAAACTTCATTTTTGTCACGAACTAATTTGCCGTCAAGATTTTCAGTCCGCCGCAACAGTTGCGTAATATTGGTGTCCGAAGTCGTCTGAGTAGGCAGAATCAGTTTTTTAGAGCTCCGTTAGGCATATTTTAGCAGTCTAAAAGTCCGAATTACGTCATAATTGCGCTCTGCTAGTGTCCGAAACCGCATGAGTGAACAGAATCCGATTGCGCTATATTTTTAAAGTTTGTTTTCGCTTAGATTCCAGGAGAATTAGTTCTGTTATTTTTTGAGGAAATAAGAGTTTTTTGGAGCCAGATATTAAGGAATCGAGCTTTTTAGATAGGAGTGAGGCGTTACACACAACGGTCTCATGTAAGGTGCGTTGCGACTAAGAAAGTAGGATTTCCGATTGGAAATCCGAAGTTGGATAGAAGTACAGCACATTAACTTAACGCTAAAGTAAGCAATGAATTTTACATTTTGTTATGTGCCGCGTTTTTGTGTTGAGAAAATTGATATTTTTTTGCGTATTAAACCCCTTAAATTCCGCAAAAATTTGCCGCCCAGAAAGTCAGTCCGCCGTAACAGTTGCGCATTGCAATGGTCAGAAGCCGCTTGAGTAAGCCAGTTTGAGTGATTTTCACGATCTTATTCACTTTTATTATACAAAGATATGCCGTTTAGCTAAACAGTGCGATACAACAGTTGCGTTTTGATTCGTGCAGAAACCAGCAGAGTAATCACATTTTAATATTCAGATTCTTAAACTACTAAATTTTATGAGAAATTTTCCGTTTTTTGGATCAGTCCGTCGCAACAGTTTCGTATCGTTAAAGTCCGAAATCGGCTGAGTAAGTTAGTCCGATTGCGCTTTGCTTTTTACGTTATAATTTTGGGATTATATGCTTTTCAGCAGAGTGGATACGTTGCACATAACGGTTACGTATATGAAATGTTGCGTGTTTGAGTGCGAGGATTTTCCGAAGGAAAATCAGATGCAAGCAAACAAAGCAACTAACATTGGTTAAGCTAAAAATAGCAATTTTTTATATACAATGTTGGCAGCAGTTTTTTATTTTATCCACATCAAATATAGACCATAATTAAAAATTGCAACTCCTAAAAAAGTCACAATGCTTAGGACCAAATCCAATCTATCATTTGACACGTTTCTTTTTGTTGTCTTAATCCCAGTTCTTATTTCATTTAATAAATCTTTTGTTCTCGAAATCATGTTCAAAATAATTCCTATTATTATATAGATGTTAGTATATTTATATAGATAAAAAAATAAAATAATTGTTATAACAGAAGTAACTATAGCAGAAGTTAAACCTCTTTTTCTTCTTTTTTCATACAATTCAGCGACATATTCACTAGTTGAATTATCGGTTCTCGGTTTAAATATTCCACGAAAAATAATTCCAATCAAAGTCGATGATATCATTAACAGTAAAATATTCGCAATTATAAATTTCACAATAATCCAAGCTATATCCATTTATTGAAGTTTAATTTAAGGTTATTCACAATACTTAATTATTAGCATTTATTTATTATTTTAAGGGATTGTTCCAAATTGCTGCCAACGGTTTTGTGTATGATTAGTGGCGTGTTTAAGCGCGTAATTTAGCAAATAAAAACCAAATAGAAAATCTGCAAGGATTTTCGTAAGCAAGCTAAAACTAGCCATTAATTATATACGGTGTTACCTGCTGGCTTTTATTTCCGTCAATAGGATTTTTGCTTTTCCAATTGCTATTTTTTCTATGTCAGGAAATATTTTTGCATTTAAAATTTTGTCTCCATTCAATTGTTTAATCTTTAATAAAATAACATTCTTTGAGTCATAAAGTAATTCGTCTGCGAAATCTTTTAAATCACATTTACTTAATTCAACAAGTCCTGATGTTGTTTTTGCTAAATTCTCGTTTTTAATTCCATTTAAGAATTTTGGTTTGTAAAGTTTTAGAAACGCTCTGATTTCTTTATTATACTTACTATCTGTCAATTCTTCTATTCTTCTCAAAGATTGGAACAAAGATGAAATAGTAAGATTTTTGTTATTCGATATTTTTAATTTTTTAAGAAAATCATTTTCAAAATGTTTTATTGCTATTTTAAAATCAATTTTTAGAGAATAGTCAAAAGCCTTTAAATAATCTCCAAAATTCAATCTTCCATATTGATATTCGTCTGCTCGTTGTATTGTTAAGTATTTATCTAAAAGATTACTGCAAAATAAATTTGAATTCAAATTATCATTTACAAATGTTTTATTCTTTGTTTTATTTAGAACTTCGGTTGATTGACTTATATTAAGTTCTTTGTGACACATTGAATTACGAAGGATATTTAAATCTGACATATTCAATGCGTTTATAGTTTTTTCTTTGTCAACCCTTGTTAAAACAAGGAATAAAGATTCCATAACAGTAAACTTTGAACCATCTAAAACCTTGTTTAGTAATTCAGCTGATATTTCATTTTTTACTTTCTCCTTTAATTCTTGAATGTTTAATACTTTAGGATTCGATAATATTGCAACGTCAAAATCAATATTTAATATTTGTTTTTTTGTTATAGCTAAAAGTTCCTTTTGTGTAATTCCTTTAATCTCGATTTCATTCTTTTTTACTAATTCATAGAATATTAGTAAACTGTTTATATTTCGCTCGCTTTGTAGTAATATGTTGAAACTAGAAGAAATTAAAAATCGATTTATTATTTCGTAAAAAATTTCTTTGTCAGAAACAATGGTAGTGTTTAATTCAAGTATTCTAGCTGAAATATTACTTAAGCTTTGTTCATTTTCAAGTAATTTGTAAAATATTCCATTGTCAAAACTCTTTTTCAATTCTAAATTCACTAAATCTGGAGCAATTGATGATAAATCTGATAAACTTTTTGCGAAATCTGATAGATTTGTATTAGATGTATTAAGATTCAATGATAATTGGTCAAGAAGTTTTTTTGCAATCGTTGTACCAAGAGCAATATCAATTTTTTCTAACTCTCTGATTGACTTACCAATTTGAACAGTTTTTAATTTATTTCCTTTTTTGACAAGTTCTTTAATATTTAAATGTCTAATAATTCCGAGCAATAATTTTTTTGATAAAGGCGAAGTATTTAATTCAGATAATGAGTTTGTGATTCTTGAAAGAGTAGGCAATTTTTCTATCATAGATAGCCATTCAGGAAAATGAAAAGAATTAAGAATTCTATTTACGGTTTCTGGGGTTGCTTTCTTTTTGCTAATTCGCATTGTTAATTCCGAAATGGCATTTGTATTTGCCTGCTCGTTTGTTCGGAGTGTTCTAATAATATTTCCTAACTCTATATTTAATTGATTAGCAATTTGAAGCAAATTGCTATAAACAGAATAATCTTTTGATATATAAAGTTCAAGTTTGTATTTTGAGTAATACTTTATAATAAGAGAGTAATAAGCTGATTGATTTTTGTTGTTCAGCATATCAAATGAATGGAAAAATATTTTTTGCAATTCAAATACTTCATAATTTCGAATATTACTATCGAATTTAATTGAAATTAGCTCAAGAACTTTAGTTTCATTTAATAGTGCTTTCACAATTTCGAATTGCCCTGACGCATACAATTTTAGTACTATTTCAGTAATATTTAACTCTGATTCAGTTTTGTAATTGTCAAGATAATTAATGAGTAATCCTATTAAATCTTTTGTTTCTAAATCTTTTTCTTTAGTTAAGGTTAGATGAATTAAACTTGCATAATCTTTATGTGGAAAATAGTAATAATCACTAGTAGTGTAGTTTATTATAATTCCCTTTTCTTTAAGTTTTGCAAACTCTTCATTTTTTCCTTTGACTCTTAAAAATGAAATATCGTGGCTAAACAAATAAGAATACAGAAATAGAAGTGCCGTATTGAATTCATTTAATTTATGAGCATCAAAAAAGTAGGAATAAATATTGTCATTGTTAACTTGGTCAAGTTTAAGATTCTTACCTTTTTTGTTTGATGAAATCCAAGTTTCAATTGCAATATTTAGTTTTAATAGATTACTATCTGTGTTTTTTAAGATGGTTTTAAAATCTCCTTTGTACCAAGCAAAATCAGGAAATTCTTTTTTTAAATGATATACTCTATTGTCGATAATTCCTGAAACTTTTTCTTCAAATTCAAAATCTGGATTATATCTAAATTGATATATGTCTTTGAAGACATTTAGAATTGAGTTTTTGTCTTCTTCTCTAAATGAGTTATAATATCTTGAAATATAGATTCCTTTTATCCATTCAAAACTGGCGATTTTTTGACGTAGTTCTTTAAATAAGTTTACGTTATCGTGGACATTTTCAAGAATTATAATTGAATGGTAAAAGGAAAGTTGATTTATCTCCATCATTAAATCTCTTTTCGAGTAATTTAAATCGGGATTTGAAAGGTCTAAAATATATGTTTTGTAGTAAGGAATTAAATTTCTAACAATTGCTTTTGTAAAGGTTGATTTTCCGCTACAAGGGTTTCCTAGTATAGCGTACTCTTTGGTTTTGTTTTTATTAAAAAGAGAGGCAATCTCCTTGATTTTCTTTTTTTCAAATTCGGAAAAGTAAATGGCATTTTCTGGTGTAATATACTCCGTTGATGTTATGACTTTGTCAAATGGTATAAACGAACAAAAATTACTTAATCCATTAAATTCAGAAGATAATTCTTGTTTGACAATTTCTTCAATTCTTTTTCTCTTTTCTGTAGAAATTATTTTTTGAAAATCGCCAATTATTTGTCTTGTTGTTTTTATTGAAATTCTTCTACCATATGTTTTAGAAAGTTCAATCTCACTTATCTTTTCTAGTGCTTTGTTATCTCTAATAAAGAAGCCGATTATTTGATTTATTTTTTTTGAACTGTGATATTTTAGTATTTTTTCAACAGTATCTTTTTCAATCTTTTTTTTCTCGTTACTCTGAATTGCTGTGACTTGGATAGCAATACCTTTTTTGATATCATACAAGTCAATTCCTTCTGCATTCTTTTCCGTGTAGTTTAAGTTAACTAGACTTTTCCAACCGTAGATTAATTCAAAAAGTCGCATAAAAAAATCTTCTGCGATTAATTTTTCATCGTGCTTATTAAAAACACCTTCGTTGTCTATTTTTCTAACATATTCAAGAAGATTATTTTCAATTGAGCTGTTCATATTTTTTGATGCAGTTGGTTTTTTTCTGCTTGCAGGTAACGGTTTTGTGTATGATTAGTGGCGTGTTTAAGCACCTAATTTAGCAAATAAAAACCAGATAGAAAATCCGCGAGGATTTTCGTAAGTAGGCTAGAACTAGCCATTAATTATACACGTTGTTCTACACCGTTTTTATTCGTCCATTCTAATTTCATATCGTCAATTGCCTTAATCTCAAAAAGTTCAGCAATTTCGGTTAAATTTCCAATTTTCAATGCAATTGGTTTTATTTCATTCGTATATAAAACTATTCTGAATTCTTTCTGATATTCGTATTCAGTTGATTTGTCAAATAACGTTATTTCTCCGTTTATCTTTTCTTTTTCGTAATATTTGACAATTTTTGCTCGATAAGAAATATCTTGTTTTTCTATCTCTTCGCATATTAAGTCTAAAAATTTCACAACGTTTTTGATAATTACAAAATGAGTTCCAAATTCTTTAACTCTTTGATCGATTTTATAATCCGATTCCATTACATCAGGTGATTTAATACAATACATTGAATATAAATTTCCTTTTATTTCGGTCAAAAATTCTCGTAAATGAAATTTATTGGGATTAAGCTCAATTTCTTTTCCTGTTTCTGGAATTGTCAGAGTCAATTTCAGTTTATCATACTCGTGATAATTCTTAATATTTGTAGTTCCTTCGTATTTATCTCCACGAGCGATTTGCTCCTCTAATTTTCTGAAGTATTCGATTGTATTAAAATAGATAGTTCCGTTTTCTAATAAATCAGTCATATTTTCTTTATTCCCAAATTTTAGGAAATAGAAAATACGTTTATCGTTATTAGAGGTGTTTGTTTTCAAATGGTGTAGAACGTTGATGTGTATGGAACGTAGCGTGTAAAAAGGTAATATATTTAAGGCTAAAACAGAGCTAAATTTTTAATTTTGTTTTTAACTTGTCAAACGTAAAAGCCAAATTAAAAATTTGGCGGACTCGGCAAACAAGCAAAAACCTCTGGGAAAGCCTAATTTAGCTATGTTTTATACACGGTGTTAGCAACTGGGCTTTAGCTCCAATCTTTATTAAATAACTTTCTGTCTTTTGATAGTTCTAACACGTTTGATTCTTTCAATATTTTTCTAGATTTATTGTTGTACTTGTTTATTCCGTCAATTGAAATAAAAATCTGATTTTCAAAATTTGAGTATTGTTCAATTATTTTATCTATTGCGACATCTTCTATGTTTTTAAATAAAATAGAATCGTGTATTAGAAAAGGAAGTACTGTTAGTTTTAAAATTGCTAAATCAAATTCAATAAGGTCTGCGTAAGATTTTCCTGTTCCTGTATTAGATGAATGGTCAAATTTGTATGATTTTCTTCCCAATTCTATTTTAGGTGTTTTTTTACCTTTAACGTGGATTTTCTCGTTTATTTCTATTAATTCTTTATTAATTTCAACTTCAATTTCGGTTAGAATATCTCCAATTAAAGCATCAATGTCAATTTCAATTTCTTTTACCTCTTCGGTAATATCAATTTTTTCTTGATAAAAACGATTTTCATTCTTCAATTTATTTGATTCAATCGTAAGTTCATAAATTTTGTCAACGATATATTTTGGACTACTAACGTTACTTAATAATGCAGAAACTTTGAAATCAATAGCTTCTATTCTTTGGTTAAAAAGTTCGTTTTCTTTTTCTAAAAGCTCTTTTGTTGTTTTTATTTCTCTAGTTAATATCGAGCTGATTTTATTATGGAAAGATTCTATTTCGGATATTCTTTCTTCATTGGGATTTTCAAAAAATGCAGATAATCTATCTAGGTGTTTACTCTTTATTCTTTTTTGATTTAAATTTAAATCAAGGCGCTTAATTTTATTTACTATGAGTGACTGTTCTTTTAAAAGTTTACTTTTTTCAACTTTAAGTTCAATAACTTCTTTGTTCGTTAGTTCTTCAATGTTTAATGTGAATTTTAAAATATTCTCTTTAATATTTGTTATCTCCTTTTCAATACCTTCTAGTTGTCTTTTGTTTTTTTCAAAAGTGGTCTTTGTAATTTTTGGAATATAATTTTTTCTTATTGCACCAGTTAAAAATTTCTTTGAATCTTTTTTGTCTTTCAATTTTTTAGATGTCTCAACAATTTTATCGTAAAGACCGAACAGTTTGATGATTCGAGAAATTGAAATTTCGTCTGCTTCTTTTGAAAAGGATAATAAAGGCTTGTCAACACTATAATTATCTTTTCCCCAAATTCTAGAAAATAACCCTACAATATCTCTAAAAGATGTTTGTGGATAGCTAATACCGTAATTTTCCAAAAGTAGTGATGTATATTCTTTAGTTGATATATGGTTTAGTGGATTATAATTTATATCACATACACTTACAATATCTGGATTTGCAGTTTGTCTCAAAAAATAGAATTTATCTTTACCAAATTTAAATTTAAATTTGAATGTGAAATCTCCTAAATGCTCAATACTTCCTGAATTTTTACTAAGGAAAGTGTTGCCTCCAAACACAAAATCAATAATCATCAAAAATGTAGACTTACCAATTGAATTGGTTGAAATATCATCTCCTAAAATTGAATTTAATCCATTCTTAAATTCAATTACGGGTTCAATAAATTTGTCGCATTTAATTTCTTTTAACATATTCTATATTTTCGTTTTCAAAGTCTACATTTATCATATCTAAAGCATATAACACATCTAAAGAGATTATAAATTCGTCTGTACTTTTAAATTTTGTTTTAGTTTCATTGTATAATTCGTGAATATTTATAGTTAATTTTTCACGTTGTTCTAAAACGGATATCATCTTATAAATTATAGATTCTTCGAAACGAATATTTTTATTTGGATAAATCATTTTTAAAATATTTCGCAGTTTTGTATGAAGTACGATATTATTATTTCCGAAGCTTCACGATTATCTTGTTTAGTCTGTTTTTGTAACCAAGTTGTCATTGCATCAAATATTTCTTTTTGATTGCTTCCTTGTTTTTTAAGTAGTAAATAATGATTTTTTATTTGAGATGAAATAACTTCTGTGGTCATCGGTTCTATAAAATCCAATTCTTTAAACTTATCGCTAATTTTATAAAAATAATCTTGTACGTTTTGATGTATTTTTCTTTTTGTTAAAACAGTAATTGTATCGTTTGTCTTTTTGTCAATTGTTTTTGGACTATATTCTAAATTGTTCTCAAATTCCAAATCTTTTGCAACAAGTAATTCTATTATTTCAAAAATTTCGATTTCAATACTTGTTTTAGACCAAATATTTTGTTCCTTTTTCCTTTTAAGAATATCTTTTTTTATTTTAAATAATTCCCGATATTCTTCAACAGTTTTATCTTTATCGTATTTTTTATGACAAGGATTACATAAACAAATTAAATTATCTCCGTGGTCTGAATCCGAATTCAATAATTTTTCATCTTTTAAAAGAATTACTTCTTTTGGAAGTGGATTTAATGGATAGATATGAGCAATCTCAAATCCTTTCTGGTTCTTTCCGTTTTTTTCATAGATTAATGTTGTCGGACAAAGCGGACATATTCCATTAACTTCTGAATGTAAAATCAGTTGTTCGTTCGGTTGTATTTTTCTTCTTGGTTTGCTCAATGTTTGTTTTGCCTTGTTGCTAACGTTGATGTGTATGGAACGTAGCGTGTAAAAAAGGTAATATATTTAAGGCTAAAACAGAGCTAAATTTTTAATTTTGTTTTTAACTTGTCAAACGTAAAAGCCAAATTAAAAATTTGGCGGACTCGGCAAATAAGCAAAAACCTCTCGGAAAGCCTAATTTAGCTATGTTTTATACACGGTGTTAGGCATTGTTGTTTTTGATTTTATTTCTATTCGATTCTTTGTTCAATCTTTCTTGGTAATCATACATTCCAATATCTCCATCTCCAACAGTCAGAAAAAATAAATCTATAAAAATCCCCCAATATTTCTTCCAAATAGTTTGCGGTTTCCATTCAACTCTTGGTATTTTATGATTTTCTAATTCTTGTTCAATTTCAAAGATTTCATTCCAGTTTTTTATGTGTAATCTTTCAATCGTTTTAAATTTAAACCCTTTTTTTTCTTTTATTTCAATTTCTGTTTTCTGTTTGTCAAATTTTTGTTTTCTAATTGAGTATCTTAAATTCGATAATTGAGTTTTCTTACTTTTATTATTGATTCTATTTATAGTTAGAAAGGATTCATTCAGTTCAATATTCGTAATAAAGGGTTTTATCTTTGTTAAATAATAGATATCAAACAATAGGTTTATAATTAAAAGAAAAGAAGTTAAAAACTTAAAAAAGAAATTCCATTCAGAGTATTTGATAATATAGATTAAAGCACAAAATCCAATTACTATATAAATCAGCCATTTGATTTTATCCGTTTTAGTATTTGTAGGTTCAAATTTCATCGTTTTCTCTAATAATGCCTAACGGTCTTGTATATGAAACGTAGTGCTGAAAAATGAGCGATTACGTTTCGGATTAGCACAAGCCGAATTTTTAAATTTTTCTAATTATCTTTCTTTTCTCAATTAGCCAAATTTAAAAATTTGGCGACCTTGCAAATATGCTCTAACTTTCGTGTTAGCAAAGACTCGCACTATGTTTTATATACTTTGTTGCCCACAGTTTTTTTATTCGGTCAACCAATTTACTAAATCTTTTTCATTTACTATCGACCAAGAATGTGGATGTCTTTCCCCATTTGCTCGATAACCTCGATTTTCTGTTTTTATAAGCTCAATATTATTTTCTCCAAACTCGGCTTTAAACTGTTCGGATAATTTTTGAATGTAAAAAGCATTTAAATCTTTATAATCGTTTTTTGCGTGTTCATTCCACCATTTTAAATCAGGTTCTATATAAAATCTGATTTTTAATTTTTCTAAACCTTTAAGGTTCTCAATATTTTGGGATTCCAATGTATAAGGCGAGTTCAGTTCGTAATTGGTGATTCCGTTCTCTGGATTTCCAAACTCATTATCTAACATTTCTTTAATCCACTTTGATTCCGCAACAGATGGTTCCGAAAAATTGAGTTTTAAATTTTTTTCTGCTGTTTTGTAAAGTCCCAAAAGGTCAACTGGCGAATCCACAACAAAAACGCCTTTTGGTTGAATTTGACTTTTGTTTTTCACGAGATAATCACAGATAGTTAAACTCACATTTCCTCCGCTCGAAAATCCTCCAACAAATATGTTCTTTTTTGGCAAATTATATTCACTAATTATTTTCGTTAGTTGTTCAGCCAATTCTTGTTTCTCTTTTGGTTTAAGATACAAGAGTTCGTTTAAGTTCATTGCCAAAACTGAAAATCCATTTTTAACGCTAATATCTGAAATCTTAAATTCGTTTAATGTGTTTTCAGCGTCGCAAGGGAAGCAGGGAAATAAAATCAACAGTCCTTTTTGATGTTCAGCTTTGATTAATTTAAATTCCGATGTTGTAATAATTTCGGACGAAGACTTTTCATTCGAGGTAGTTTTCTCGGTTTGTCCTTTGCAAGAAATTGTAATAAAAGCTAAAATTATAATGAATTTCTGCATTTTTCTTAAATTGTGGGCAACGTGTTTATATATGGTTTGTTGCGTGGTTTAAGCAACTAATTTAGTAAATAATTACAGACCAAGAAAATCCGAGAGGATTTTCGTAAGTAAGCAATTAGCCAGCAATAAATTATATATGTTGTTGGCAACAGGCTTTCTTTTTTTCGTTCCGATTTTTATTTTATTCGTTCATTTCAATTATTAATTTTTCTCCGTAGTTCAGGTTTTTAAAGAAACTCAATTGTCTTTCAAATATATATCCGTTTTGCGTGAATTCCATATTTTGATTTTCAGTTTCGATTTTTAATTTCATTTCTTCTATTGAATATTCTCCTAGCACAATTCTAAAATATCTCGCAATTAATTTAGAAACTCCTAATTTCAACATAATCCACATTGGTGATAAAGTCAGAGGTTCAACGCTTTCTTTTCCACGTATTAATTTTATGTATTCAATTTCCGATTCTTTTATTGTCAACGCACTTGTTTTATTAGACAAGTTTGACCTTAAAAGAATTCCTCCTGAATATTTTTCAAAACTACATTTAGAGTTTTCTTTTATAAATTCCGTCGAATTATTTTTTGCTTTAAAAGACTTTAGATAAAATGATGAACTTCCAATTGCTTTCGGTTTTTTCCAATCGATTTTTGTCGGTTTTCCAATATTTTTCTCGATTGTTCTTGAGTTCATTTGTTTTCGTTGAGTTCGTTTTTCAGCTTGTTGCCAACGGGTTATGTATATGCTTTGTTGCGGGTTTAAGTATGTAATTTAGCAAAAACAAACGGAATAGAAAATCCGAGAGGATTTTCGTAAGTAAGCGAGAACTCTAGCAATAAAGCATATACGGTGTTGCCTGCAGGCTTTCTATGTTTTCAAATCTTCTAATAAGTCAATTCTCTTGATGAAATGAGATAAATCTAAAGAGCCAACACCACGAACTCTATTGATACTTTCTAAAATATGCATAACCTCAATTTCGGAATTTTCTTTAATAATCGAACTGATTAGTGCTTTGTTCTGTCCAGTTTCTTTATCTATTTCATACAATATTTTTCTATGATATCTTTCTTGCGAATAATTATTGTAGGCGTTAATCAAAGGGATTTCAAGCCACATTAATTGTGTTTCAGTTTCTTCATTTATCTTACCCTTAATTATTGATATAAACTTATCTTGAACCTCTTTTATACTTAAACTCTTACTTTTCAATTCTTCATAAAATTCATTGTGTTTAATTTTTATGAATATGAGTAAAAGAAAAGTATGTGGTACAACATACATATTAACTTCAAAACTTCTTAAAGCCAATCTTGAATGAGCAAAAATTTTCTCTTGTTGTCTTAATGGAATATTGGCATTTGTAAAAAGTAGTTTACAAGTCTGAAGAAAATTTGATTTGTCTGATTTTAATTCATGATATTTTGACCTTTCGGATGATTGAAAAAATTCATCAAATTGAAAGTAGTCATATAAATATTTATAAAAAACATCTACTTCTGGTTCTGGAATAGAATATTCTAAATCAATAAATCTTCTCAAATATTCATCAGCATCTATATCATCACTTCCATAAACACCCTTAACTGCATTACCAAGTTGTTCCTTGTCAATCGATAAGATGAAAACAATATTTGGAATTGAAAAGAAATGTTTTATTTGCTCGAGTATAGAAACTGCATAATTCGGTCGGCATCTATCTAATTCATCCACAATAAATATTAGAGGTTTCCCTTCATTTGTATTTGCAATAAATTCCGAGAGACTTTGTCGAAAATCCGAAATACTTTTTTTCTTGTTTTGGTATTCGTTCACTTCATTTTCAAAAACATCAGATAGTCCTTTAGTAACTCCTATTATGGCGTCTTTTACTCCTTCTGTGTCAATGTATCTATCTGCTATCGCTTTGGCTATTATTGGTGCAATATGCTTAGTTAGAGAAGATGCGTTTTTTAGGGTTTTTTTAAAGGCTGGTTCTGTTGCTTTTGTTGTAAGTGTTTTTAATTCTCCCATTAATGCTGTGAGAGGATTGTTTTCAAAATCATTTTCCCAAGCATTAAAATATAAAGTTTGGAAATCGTTGTTTTTTAATTCCTGTTCCCACATTTTCACAAATGTAGTTTTTCCAGTTCCCCATTTATTGTTCAAGCCAAGTACAAAACCATATGGATATGAGTTGATAATATTGGTTAAGATTCCTGAATATTTTTGTCTATCTAATTTGCAATTCGCAAAGGGATTTGCAGGTTCTATTTCAATTTCGTAGTGCTTAATATTCATTCGGTCGCGATGTTTTTTCAGCTTGCAGGTAACGGTTTTGTGTATGGTTAGTTGCGTGTTTAAGCAACTAATTTAGTAAACAAAAACGAACGCGAGAAAATTCCGAAGGAATTTTCCAAATAAGCAACTACCAGAGCAATTAATTATACACGGTGTTAGCTTTAGTGTTTCTATTTATTATTTATTGTGTCTTCAATTATTTCAATCAGAATAAATGGCCATCTCCTAACAGAAAATGTTATTAGATCTCCATTAATAGTTTCCTTGTGTATTCCGCTAAATCCCCATTTAGGCTTCCAATCTGGTGGCCAAAGACTTGGTTTTTCATTATCGAAAATTCCACCAGCTGGATCAGCAATAGAAACTCCTTTATGTGTAAATGAATTTCTAATATTAAATAGAAATTTTTCTTTTCTTTCAATTGGAAGTTTTATTTCTCTTCCAGTTGCTAAAGTTGTTCCAGTTGGCTTTACAATACGAGGGGTTAATTGTATGCTTGTCTTTATACTATCAAAAAGTTTTTGTTTATTTTCTTGACTTAAAACTTCTTGAATAAATTTATAAAAAGAGCTTTTCACACCATAGATTTTATTATACTCATTGTTAACACTTAAAATAAATTCAGAATAATTATAAGTTAAACTTTTATCGATAATTTCTTCCCTTTCTTTTTTTCGTTTTTTGCTTCGCAACCAGCTATTAAAGTCCATCCAATCATTTGGCTGTCCTAAAATATCAAAACAAGTAAGTGCAAGATACACCCTTAAAGCCGCATAATCTTTATAAGAATGCGTCCAATACCTGTCAGGTAAGTTTTTTATTTTATCGCGACCTCTGAAATGTTCTTTAGCCTCAATTAGTTGTTTAATTAAAAGAATTCGACTTTCAACTAATTCAATTTGTTCAGAGCTCCAATTCATTATGTAAAGCGGTTTTTCAACATTAAAGCTAACGTTGATGTGTATGGAACGTAGCGTGTAAAAAGGTAATATATTTAAGGCTAAAACAGAGCTAAATTTTTAATTTTGTTTTTAACTTGTCAAACGTAAAAGCCAAATTAAAAATTTGGCGGACTTAGTAAACAAGCAAAAACCTCTCGGAAAGCCTAATTTAGCTATGTTTTATACATGGTGTTATGCGTAGGCTTATTTGGTTTGAATCAGATATAATATCGAGCATATAAGCCCTAAACTCATAAAGAAAAACGTCAAAAATTTGCTTAGAGATGTGTCTAAATTCATATCCTTATTGATATAAATAGCCCAGAAAACAATAAAAATATAAATTATTGTATATATCAAAGACATCCAATAAATAGTTCCTTCAAAACTCGCAAAGGCTTTGTTTTTAAAATCTGATTTTTGCCTGATATCTTCATCCATATTAAGGTTTAAAATTTCTCCACCAACAATTCGAGATGTAATTTTAGGAAGGACTTTTTCGTTTGGTGATGTAACATAAAAATTAATATGAATATTGTCTTTTGGGTTGAGTAAGTCAGGCTTTAATATCAATGTATTATTTGACTGTGACTCTTTGTCTAATTTTATATTAGATGGTTTAGTATTTATTGTATACTTCAAAATTTTAACAGAATCTTGAAAGCTTACGTGTAGAGAATTCAATAATTCTGAGTTAATTATAGGAACATTTCCAGTATTAGTCAAAACGGATGAGATAGAATATAAGTTAAATACTTGTTCATTATCAAAAAACACCTTAATTGATTCGTCTGATATTTTCTTGTCAGAAACTAATTCAGTTACAGCTATATTTTTAAAAGATAATTCTTTTATATCTTTTGAAACGATAAATAAAATTATTGGTAAAGCGATACCAATAATTGCTATCAACGTTTTAAAGTCTAAAATTTTCTTCATTCGGTATAATTTAGAAGTGTGGTTTTTCGTGCTTACGCATAACGTTGATGTGTATGGAACGTAGCGTGTAAAAAGGTAATATATTTAAGGCTAAAACAGAGCTAAATTTTTAATTTTGTTTTTAAATTGTCAAACGTAAAAGCCAAATTAAAAATTTGGCGGACTCGGGAAACAAGCAAAAACCTCTGGGAAAGCCTAATTTAGCTATGTTTTATACACGGTGTTATAGCGCGTTTTTTATTTTATATTCTAATTCTTCCAGTGATTTTAATAAAATTTTAGCAATTGGATGTACTAAACCTAAAGTAACATCAGCTGGCTCTCCATTTTTATATCCAATTTTAGGTCCAGTATTTATCATTTCAACTGCTAATTTTTCTTTTTCAGTTTTTGCTTTGCCTGAATGAATCCCGCCTCTAACATTTGAATTAATTTTTATAATATCTTGTACGTTGTATATTTGTTCGTGAAGAATTAAACAACGTAATTTTAAGAATTTTTGTCTATTAATAGTTTCAATATCTGATTCATTTGTGATTTCCTTTGGAACTATACCCTCCATAATCATTTTTCCAATACCAGGTTCAGCATTTTTAAGTTTTCGCACTTTAAAAGACATCTTTAGTTTATGTTTACTATTAACTTGGTCGATGAGTGGATAGTCATCTAATAATAATTGTCTTATTAAACCCGCAGATTTTTTATTATTATATTTAGTAGGCTGATCAATTTTATCTTTTAAATCATTAATAATATTTAGAAAATCTTCTTCAATTTCAGTCATTTTTTGAATGTGCTATAACGGATTATGTATATGGTTTGTTGCGGGTTTTAATCACCTAATTTAGCAAATATAAACTGACTAGAAAATCCGAGAGGATTTTCGTAAGTAGGCGAGAACCTAGCAATAAATTATATACGGTGTTAGGGTACGTTTTTTATTCTCTACATTTTATTTTTCTCGTTTTAATCATTTTTGTTTTTTTATTTTTCAACTTTCCGTTTTGAGTCAGTATATGGCTATATCTTTTTTTAGAAATCCAATTTCCTTTTTTGTCATACTTATATTTTATAGTGTAACAAACATTATCATTATCATTCCAATTTCTCTTATAAAATATTAAATCTCCTTGTTCATTATATTTATTCGAAGACTTTTGCTTTTTGTTTCCAGAATGACTTATTGCTCTATTATTGGAGTTAACTAACTCGTTTTTGTTATTATATTGATTGATAGCTACAATATTTTTTTTATAATCGTAATTTGCTGTTTCATAACCAATTAAACTACCATTACCGGCAAAGTTCTCAAGTCTGATTAAGTTTTTCTCTTTGTCAAAAAAATATTGGGCAATATTCGAAATTTGTTTTTGATAATTATAATCTATCTGAACAGAATTGCCGATTGAGTCGTATTTATATTCAGTATGTTTTGTTTGATATCCGATTAAGTTTATCCATCTTTTGTTATCAAGTCTCACTCGCCTTTGTAAACTGTCATATTTATATATATTTAGCCAAATCAATTTATTTTCATCATTGAACCTTTTTAGGCTTGTCAATTGCATTGATTTATTGAAATTCTTGTGCTCAATTTCCGTTTGAATTCCGTCCGAATTATAAAAACTCGTTTTTTCAATAATTTGAGCAAAATTTACGTTCTCAATGTATTTTGTATTATTGGTGTTAAAACTTGCTATTGACTGTGAAAAGGTCAGTTGCGAGAGAAGGAAAGTAGTTAGTAAAATTGTAAATCTCATTGATTTTTGGTTTCTCTAAATGTACCCTAACAATACTATATAGAACATTATGTTCTATATATCCCCAAATATAAGGTATATGAAATATATGTGGTATATATCTTTTATATGTTTTTAATCATCCAACGGATTTTTAATCTGCTTAAAAGCAGTCGTAGCTACATGTGTGTAAATTTCAGTGGTTTTGGTAGAGCTATGACCTAACAAAACTTGAATTTGCCTTAAATCCACACCATCTTCCAAAAGGTGGGTTGCAAAACTATGTCTAAGCATATGAGGAGTCACGGTTATAGGGATTTTAGCCCTTTTTGCAGCATTCGTAACAACACGTCCTATACTTTGCGCCGAATACTGTTTACCATACATACCTTCAATAATGTAGGTTCTTGGTTTCCATTGCTTGTAATACGCTCGTAAATCGTTCAGTAAATTATGTGATAGGAGTGTGTAACGATCTTTTTTTCCTTTAGCAGCATGAATACGAATTAGCATGCGTGAACTATCAATATCAGTAATTTTTAAATTAACCAACTCATTACGGCGTATTCCAGAGGAATATAATAAACTTACAATACATTTGTGTTTTAAGTTATTGGTATGAGCTATTATCCTTAAAACGGCTTCTTTAGAAAGTACTTGAGGTAATTTCTTTTCCTTTCTAGGACGTTCAATTTTATAAAAACGATTAGGCATGCCAAGAACCGATTCATAGTAAAACTTTATACTATTAATAGACATGTTTATATAAGAATCCGATTTGCCACCTTGTACTAATTTTAGAATATACTGTCTAACATCATTTTCATTAATAGCAATCAATTCTTTATCTGGATAATAATTGATAAAATGTTCAAAAGCGACGATATAAGATTTTATGGTATTGTTGGCATACTTTTTAATTTCGAGCTTGTCTAAATACGAGGTAGGACAAAGCCTGTAAACTTTAGGAAGAGCACGGTTTCTAAACCAAGTAATATCCATTGGTTCACTATGCTCATTAATAGGTTTGTTGTCAAAAAAATAATGACCATTTACCCAGGCAACGCCCTTAAACTTTTTAAAAATGAGATCTAGATTTCCTGGTGTATTTACAATATATGCCATATTAAATTCATTGCTCCATTTTACATCGGGAAGTTCTTTTACAAGGGCATGTATAACTTTGTCGGTTGTAAATTGTAAACCTATTTGTTTTATATCTTTAATTAAAAGGTGTTTTAATGTGATGCTTCTACCTTTTTCCATAATTTTAATTTTTATGCAATATTAGAGGTCAGATATGACTTAAAGGTGTTTTATATGAATAACATTCGTATATTATACCGATAAATTAATTATTATGAGGTTTTACACCAATTGTTTATACTGTAAAAGTGAATTAACCGGAAGAACAGATAAAAAGTTCTGTGATGTACAATGCAAAAGTGCCTATCAATATCAGCAAGCAAAAGTGCAGCCCGAACGTTTTTATAATAAAGTTGACAATCAGTTAAAACTAAACAGGAAAATATTAAAAGAATATAACAAAGGTGGTAAAGTAACTTTAAGAGCCGAATTATTACTAGAAAAAGGTTTTAACCCCAACTATTTTACGCACTATTGGAAAAATCAGAAAGGAGAAGTTTATCTTTTTGTATATGAATTTGGCTTTCTGAGGATTACTGAAAATAGTAAAAACAAATACGTTTTAATTCTATGGCAAGAGTACATGGAACAATCTAAAATATAGCAGCACAAATGAAACACACATATAAAATACAAGGTATGTCCTGTAACGGTTGCCGTAACCACGTTGAAAAAATACTTTCCGATGTATCGGGAGTTTCTAGTGCGGTTGTTGACTTAAAAGCAGCGGAAGCGACTATCGAAATGGTTAACCATATTCCTATTGAAACATTTCAAAAAGCTTTATTTGATGATGGTGGTAATTATACGATTCACAATATAAATGAAAAGAGTTGTTGCTCAAGCCATTCGAAAAAAATAGACAAACCCAAAGGCATAGGTAATGGCGTTTTCTATTGCCCAATGCATTGCGAAGGTGATAAAACTTACGATAAACCTGGCGATTGTCCTGTTTGCGGCATGGATTTGGTTGAGCAGCAAAATGTAACGGTAAGCGCCGTGAGTCAATGGACCTGCCCCATGCATCCTGAAGTTCTGGAAGATGAACCTGCAGATTGCCCTATTTGTGGTATGGATTTAGTGCCTGTTGAAGCTGATTTGTCTTCTGAAGAAAAAACATATCAAAAGCTGCTAAAAAAGTTTAAAATAGCGGTTGCCTTTACTCTTCCTATTTTTTTAATAGCCATGAGCGATATGCTGTCTAATAATCCGCTATATGCTATTTTAGATCAAAAATATTGGAATTGGATACAATTTATACTCTCCATTCCCGTAGTGTTCTACGCGACTTGGGTGTTTTTTGAACGTGCTTATAAGAGCATAAAAACATGGAACCTTAACATGTTTACACTAATCGGAATAGGGGCAGGTGTGTCCTGGTTATTTAGTGTTTTCGGAATGTTTTTTCCAGATATTTTTCCGGCACAGTTTAAAACCGAAAACGGAATCGTTCATGTCTATTTTGAAGCGGCTACCGTTATTTTAACGCTGGTTTTATTCGGACAATTATTAGAAGCCAGAGCACATAGTAAAACCAATCAAGCGGTTAAAGAACTTCTGAAATTGGCACCTAATAAGGCGCTTAAAATTGTTAATGATCATGAAGTTGAAGTGTCAATTGATAAAATTGAATTAAACGATATTCTAAAAGTTAAACCTGGCGATAAAATTCCTGTTGATGGTGTTATTATTGAAGGAACCACTACAATCGACGAATCAATGATTACCGGTGAACCAATCCCTGTTAATAAAAGCAATAATGATAAAGTTAATAGCGGAACCATAAACGGCAACCAAACGTTTTTAATGAAAGCTGAAAAAGTTGGTAGCGATACTTTACTATCTCAAATTATTCATATGGTTAATGAGGCGAGCCGAAGTCGTGCACCTATTCAAAAATTAGCCGATAAAGTTTCAGGTTATTTTGTACCTATCGTTGTTTTTATTTCCATAATAACTTTCTTGGCTTGGACCATTTGGGGGCCAGAACCCGTTTATGTCTATGCTTTAGTTAATGCCATTGCCGTTTTAATTATTGCTTGCCCATGTGCTTTGGGTTTAGCAACGCCAATGTCTGTGATGGTAGGCGTAGGGAAGGGTGCTCAAAATGGTGTGCTTATAAAAAATGCCGAAGCTCTTGAAAAAATGCATCAGGTCGACACTCTAATTATTGACAAAACTGGAACCATTACCGAAGGGAAACCAACAGTGGAAACTGTGGGTACATTCAATAATAATTTTTCTGAAAAAGACCTGCTTCAATACATCGTCTCACTGAATATAAATAGCGAACACCCACTTGCTGAAGCTACTGTAAAATATGGCAGATCACAACAGATAGAAACCTTAAAATCTGAAGGTTTTAGTGCCGTTACCGGTAAAGGTGTTGAAGCCATGATAAATGGTGAAAAGATAAGTTTAGGTAACCCTAAAATGATGGAATATGTACATGCTTCAATTGATTCCAAAATGGAAGAAAAAGCAGCATTATTCCAGAAACAAGGCAAAACCGTGTCCTTTTTAGCGATTAATAATGAAGTTAAGGGTTTTGTGGTTATTTCAGATAAAATTAAAGAGACCAGCGCTAAAGCCATTAAAGCATTACAAAACAATGGTGTAGACGTCGTGATGTTAACGGGAGACAATTTTAATACGGCGCAAGCGGTGGCTAATGAGCTAAATATCAATCGTTTTAAAGCAAGCATGCTTCCAGAAGATAAACTTAATGAGGTTAAGAATCTCCAAAACAACGGAAACATAGTAGCTATGGCGGGTGATGGTATAAATGATGCCCCTGCATTAGCCCAAAGTGATGTAGGTATTGCCATGGGCACAGGAACTAATGTGGCTATTGAAAGTGCCATGATTACTCTGGTTAAAGGTGATTTACATGGAATTTTAAAAGCAAAACATTTAAGTGATAAAGTGATGCGTAACATCAAACAGAATTTGTTTTTTGCGCTAATCTACAATGCCATAGGTGTCCCAATTGCGGCGGGTGCGTTATTTCCTGTTTTCGGAATTTTGCTTTCGCCTATGATCGCCGCTTTAGCCATGAGCTTCAGTTCGGTGTCTGTGATTTCTAATGCGCTGCGTTTAAAAAATGCTAAAATAGATTAGTTGTTAGTAACTATTAATCAGAGTTATATTGATATTTCATGAAAACTGAACAAGTTTTTTACATTTCACACCTTTAGGTAATGAGACTTTCTGATAACTAATTTTAGTCACTTGTAATTATCCTGATAGCATAACGTCGCCTCAAATAATTAATATTTATTTTTAATATAATATTAGGCCGAGCGCAGTAAAGGTTCAATTTGTGGCACAGAGAAGTTTTCGATTAACTCTTAAATGTTTTATTTAGGTTTCGCTTTCGCGGAATTGGGTATAGGTTCAATTAATCTGTTAGTCACAAAAATAAGCTGTAAAACTAATTCACAACATTTACTGGTTTTTCAGAAAGATAAGCTCTTAGGTTATCAACCGTAGTTTGCATTAATCTGAATCTGGCTTCTTTTGGAGCCCAAGCAATATGAGGTGTAATGATGCAGTTTTTTGCCGATAACAACGGATTGTCTGGATCAATGGGTTCCGCCGAAGCGACATCGATGGCAGCGCTATAAACTTTATCATCATTTAATGCATTTTTCAGATCTTCTTCATTAATTAAAGGACCACGAGAAGTATTTATAAGCATCACGCCATCTTTCATTTTAGCGATGCTATCTTTGTTAATAATATGTTTGGTTTCTTCAAACAACGGACAATGTAAACTAATAATGTCAGATTGTTCAAGAAGTTCGTCTAGAGAAACGAATTTACAGGTTTCAGACTCTAATTCAGGGTATTTTGTTCTGCTGTAAGTCACGATATTTAATCCGAAAGCTTGCGCTATTTTAGCTGTGGCCTGACCAATATTACCAAAACCAATTATACCCATAGTTTTTCCGCTTAATTCGATTAAGGGATGGTTCCAAAAAGAAAAATCGGGACTTTTGCTCCAATCACCAGCTTGTACCGCTTGGTTGTGGTTACCAACATGATGGCACATTTCTAGCAATAAGGCCATTGTAAATTGTGCTACCGATATCGTGCTGTACTCTGGTACATTGGTTACTACAATATCTCGCTTTTTGGCAGCTTCAATAGCAACTACATTATAACCCGTGGCAAGTACTCCTATGTATTTTAGATTTGGCGCTTTGGCTATAACGTCTTCAGATAAAGGTGTTTTATTGGTATAAACAAATTCGGCATCTCCAATGTTTTTTAAAATAGCTTCATCTTCAAAAGGTGTACGTTCATATACTTTTAAATTCCCTAATTCTTCCAAACCTTCCCAAGTTAAATCTCCTGGATTAAGCGTATAACCATCTAAAACTACAATTTTCATAATTTACTGTATTAAAATAAAAAACCTTTAAACTAGAAAACATTGTTGTTTCCCAGTTTAAAGGTAAGAAAAATTTAAAATATCTTTTGTTTACGCGCCTAGTTTAAATACTAATCCAGCACTTAAACCTGCCAAAACAATAGTACTTTGTGTTCCAACTCCAGCTCCTCCAGTACCAACGTAAAATCCGCCGTACTCAATAGGAATAAATAAGTTACCTTGTACATTTAACCCAATCATCTCGGTTAACATGAAATTAGCACCTCCTTTAAAAAGGAATGAAAAACGTGTTGAATTATCTAAATCATAACCGATAATGGCTCTATTTTCATTTTCAGGCGTTACAAAAACCACACCTAATCCGCCACCCAAGAAAGGTTTAACAAAATCATTGCTACCAAAATAATGATTGG
This sequence comes from Tamlana sp. 2_MG-2023, assembly GCF_030548465.1. Taxonomy (GTDB): domain Bacteria; phylum Bacteroidota; class Bacteroidia; order Flavobacteriales; family Flavobacteriaceae; genus Pseudotamlana. Next base: position 500,786 of record NZ_JAUOSF010000002.1, on the reverse strand, counting down.
CACCTAAGAAAAACCAATCCATATTAAGATCTGATAATCTAGATTTATTTGGAGCATAGTCAATATCCTTTATGTTTAATTGCGTACTATGACGGTAATAGCTTAATTCACCAACAACATTTGGTCGAACTTCCATACCAACAGTAATACCAATTTGTCCACTATTTTCAACTTGTAAGTATCCGTAACCGTAATTTAATTTTGCTCCAAATTGTGTACCATAAGAGGGGGTTATTTCAAAACTTTGAGCGAAAGCAGCATGCAAAGGTACCAAAGATACAAGTAGAATAAGTAATGTAATTTTTTTCATAATGTTTGATTTAATAAGGGTTGTATAAATTAATTAATAGTTTTTTGCTTGTATAAATATAACTAAAGTTGAGAAAATGGATATAAAAAATCATAATATATCTGATAAACTGAATCTAGAGTTTAAATCATATCCATAATCCTTTAAAGTATAAAAGCTGAATAAAGTAACAATTTCCATGTCTTTATTCAGCTTATTTGGTTTATCATTAACCTTTGTGTTTACTTCTTTTTCACACCGTTAACAATGGTTTTAGCGTAGTTTTTCGCCAAATTATGACCTGTTTCAACGTTTTCTATCTTAGAGGTTACAGAAGCTACCATTTGTTTTTTTGTTTCTAAATCTAAGTTGTAAACCACAGTTTCTAAAACATAGATGTTAGCAGTTTGGGTTTGTATTTCCATAGGTTCGTAAACACCTTCAAAACTTGGCATTGGAAGTGTGTTTGAGTAAAAACCGTAGAATCCCATATCGTATAAATATGGGTAATCACCTAAAGTAGCACCAGCTTCATAGCCACCAGAAGTTGTCGTATTGGTTAATTTTTCCACACCTATAACGCGACTAAAAACAATACCATTGAAACCTGCTTTTTGAAACTTCTCTTTAAGTTGTGCTAGCTCTGCTTTTGTTAAAGTATCATTCGGATTTAATTCCGGGAATTGCTCATAACTAGAGGTCGCGTTTAAATTTTCAGCTTTAAGCTGTTTGGTAATTTGTTTTTCAAAAGATTCGCGTATGTGAGATTTTTTAGCTTTAACAATGACTAAGATGTTTTGAGATTTAATAGTTGCCACATCATTAGAGGTCCAGTGGTTTAATTCTTTTACACTTGAACAACTTGAAATTAGTACAACTAAACTTAAGGTTAATAATTTAAGTATGGATAGCTTCATTTTTTATTTATAATATTAATAATGGATTAAATGTCTTAATTATGGTTTTAAATTCTAAAAACTTAAAAAGAAAGCAAATATAAACTTTGCAAATCATTCTATAATGACCCGCATAAATTAATTCTTTAAAATTTATGAAAACAAGAGACTAACAATAGCGTATACATTAAAGTTTGCTACGAACGCGTTCATTTTACAAGTCTTCAAGCATTAAATTATAGTCGTATTGTAGATCTTCATGTAATGTGCCTATAATTTTTTTAGCAAGGTCTAACTGGCGATTGTACAAGTTTTGTAATTGAGCACTTCTTGATATAGATGGTCTAAATGCTTTGAGTTGCTCACAAAAATAGAGTAGGAGCTCTACTTCGGTTTCTTTATTTCCCGAATAGCGTATAAATTTCTTAACGTTGCGAAGTATCTTTCTAACACTTTTTCTAATGTAAAAAATACTATTACGATTTATAGCTTCAAACTCTTCGTTTATATAACTTTTTACACTTGCGATATAATCATCTTCATGATGTGATTCGAAAAGTAAATAGGTGAGTAGCTCTTTGTTTTCCTTTTTAAAACGTGATAAACGTAAGCAGAGTTCTTCTAGTTCTTCCGAAGTCAGGCTTTTTAGTTCTTTTCTAATTTCTCTTACCGAAACGGCTTTCATAAGTGTGTTTTTACAAATCCAATTGTAAAAGTACGTAGTTAAAAGTGAAAATGGGAAAGTTTAGTCGCAGTTTTCAGTCACAGCCACAGTCGCTCAGCTATGCTATTAAAAGTGAATAGTTAAAAATGAAAAATTAATAATTAAAAATATTAGAAGTTAGATACTAAATATTAAAAGTTACCTCACGATTACACGATTAAACAAATAAACAATTTGCAGTAATACAGTTTAAACTTTAACGTGAACCCAATAATCAATAGTAAATAAAAAATAATCAATCTTCAGCTTAGCGCAACTTAGGAAATTTAGCAGGATTTGTTTCGTGCATTACCGCATAAATGGCTTCGTAAATATCTTCTGAAGATGGTTTAGAGAAATAATCACCATCGTTACCATATGCTGGTCTGTGTGCCTTTGCGGTAAGTGTTTTTGGTGCACTGTCTAAATACTGAAAAGCATTCTGACGGTTTAAAATTTCATCTAAAATAAATGCTGAAGCACCTCCTGGTACGTCTTCATCAATAATCATAACACGATTGGTTTTAGCAATACTTTTTACAATGTCATGATTTAAATCAAACGGAATTAAAGATTGTACATCAATAATTTCAGCGTCAATGCCTACTGCTAGTAATTCCTTTGAAACTTCCTGAACTATTCGTAAAGTAGAGCCGTAAGACACTAAAGTAATATCGGTACCTTCTTTTAAGGTTTCAACAACACCAATTGGAGTTTTAATTGAGCTTAAATTATTAGGCATTTTTTCTTTAAGACGGTAACCGTTTAAACACTCCACTACAATTGCAGGATCATCACCCAAAAGTAGGGTATTGTAAAAACCTGCAGCTTTGGTCATATTTCTAGGCACTAATAAATTAACACCTTTAATAAGATTTAAAATACCGCCCATTTGAGAACCAGAATGCCAAATGCCTTCTAAACGATGCCCACGAGTTCTTATAATTAACGGTGCTTTTTGCTTTCCTTTTGTTCTATAATGTGTGGTAGCTAAATCGTCACTAATAATTTGTAATGCATACAAGATATAGTCTAAATATTGAATCTCGGCAATAGGTCTTAATCCACGTAAGGCCATACCAATACCTTGCCCTAAAATGGTGGCTTCACGTATTCCTGTATCAGCCACACGAAGTTCACCGTACTTAGCTTGTAAACCTTCTAAACCTTGATTTACATCACCAATATTTCCAGTGTCTTCACCAAAAATTAAAGATTCAGGATAGTTTTCAAAAATGGCATCAAAATTATCACGTAAAATAATACGAGCATCTACCATTTCAGCACCATCATCAAAGGCAGGTTTTACTTCGTTTATACGCGTATTTGATCCTTGTGTTTGAGAATATAAATGTGAACTAAAACGTGGTTGTGTGTTTTGAAAAAGGGTATCAATCCAAACTTGAAGTTTACGTTTTTCTTCAAAAGTTTCAGAAACTAAATACCTCAATACACGCCTAGCATTTGAGAGTAAATCTTTTCGTGTTGGCTCGTCAATATGCGTTAAGGTTTCAATGATTTTAGATATAAAAACACCATTAACACTTTGTTTTGCAATCGGTTTTAATAAAGCGATTAATTCCTGTTGTTCTCTTGAAATAGGTCTTAAAAAAGTGTTCCATGCATTCTTTTTAGCTTCACGCACATCACGTTTCGCTGCACGTTCAATTTCAATTAAGCTTTCGTTCGTGGCAATACCACTTTCTATAACCCAAGCTCTAAATTTTACATTACAATCATTGTCTGATTCCCACTCTAAACGATCGGCATTTTTATAACGTTCATGCGAGCCTGAAGTAGAGTGGCCTTGGGGCTGTGTTAACTCGGTAACATGAATTAATACAGGAACATGTTCCTCTCTTGCTATTTTACTCGCTTCTTGGTAGGTTTCCATCAAATTGGCATAATCCCAGCCTTTAACACGTAAAATTTCAAAACCTTTATTATCATTATCACGTTGAAATCCTTTTAAAATTTCAGAGATATTTTCTTTAGTCGTTTGGTGTCTAGCGTGTACCGAAATACCATACTCATCATCCCAAATACTAATTACCATAGGTACTTGAAGTACACCTGCAGCATTTATGGTTTCAAAAAACAAGCCTTCACTTGTACTTGCGTTTCCAATAGTTCCCCAAGCGACTTCATTACCAGCATTAGAAAAATTAGTGGCGTTAATGCCTTTTACATTTCTAAATATTTTTGAAGCTTGTGCTAAACCCAATAAACGAGGCATTTGCCCTGCGGTTGGTGAAATATCGGCACTAGAATTATATTGTTCTTTTAAGTTTTTCCAACTTCCGTTTTCATTTAAACTATGTGTTACAAAATGACCACCCATTTGGCGTCCGGCAGACATAGGTTCTAATTCTAAATTGGTGTTGGCGTATAATCCTGAAAAAAATTGTTCTGGAGTAAGTGCTCCAATGGCCATCATAAAGGTTTGGTCTCTGTAATATCCAGAACGCCAATCGCCTTTTTGAAAAGCTTTAGCCATAGCTAATTGCGGTACTTCTTTACCGTCACCGAAAATCCCGAATTTGGCCTTACCTGTTAAAACTTCACGTCTACCAAGTAGGCTACATTCCCGGCTTATTACGGCCGTTCTATAATCATTTAGTACTTCAGTTTTAAAATCTTCGAATGATAGATTATTATTCAAATCGGATAAGGTTTGCATAGAAGCCATGAATTTTTCAGTTGCGGCAAAAGTAGTTAATTTTTAGCTTTTTTGCAATTTTATAATAGCTTAAGTTGTTGTGAATAATTTAATAGAGATCACTTTTGTGATGTTTTTATTAGAATTAATTGATAAAAAACATCTTTTTACTGATAATGTTTTAATATTTGAGAATTAAAACCAGCGTCTTCTGAATAATCCGAGTAACGATTGGGGGTCTATGGTAAATATAAACCTAATATGCTCAGCGTAATTAGGTTGAGAGACTTCCCATCCTAAATTAGAGTAGATTGGAAAATATAATTCGAAATAATCTGTGACTAAATTTACACGTACACCTGTGCCGTAAACAAACTTAGGATCTTCATATCTATTTTTAACCAAACCAACATCTCCATAAAGTAAAATATAACGCCATAATGTAGTACTTGCGTTTAACGTTGTAATCCATTGATTGGCAAAAGCAGGTTCTAATTTAGATTTAAATCCACCTTCAGCAGGAATGTATTGCTGACTAAATATCCCAGTAGTTTCAGACCTTCCCAGATAATTATAATCAAATAAATAATCGGTTGGGCGGTTTAAAGCAAAGCTGAAGTAATCTGAAGTAGGGTCGTTGTCATTCCGTAAAAACGTTCCGGCAAAGGCCCTAACGTTAATCTGACGGTTGTTTTCGAATAAATGTCGGTATTCATAATTTAAGGACACCTTACTAAATTCTTTACTAAACTGAAGATCGACATACCACTTATAAAAGTTAATTAGGTTATCGTTTGAATAGACAAAACGGGTATTAAAAAGGGAGTAATTAGGCTCGTCACTTGTTACGAGGTTTCGCTCATCTTCATCTCTATGAATATCAATAAACCTCGTATATAATGCGCCTCTTTTATTAGAGCGAAAGTCTTCGTTGTCTCTGTAAAGCAAAGAGAAAGATGGCGTTAATCGTCTAACGAACAAATCTTCTGCATAAGATTTGTACGATCCTGAAAAACCATAATTAAGGTAGAATAAATTACGATCTTGAATATTATGCGTTTTTGAAACCGTAAGCGAGCCTGTTACGGCATTGGAGCCGAAGGAATATTGTGGCGCTATTTTGTAGTAAAACATACGTCGTAATATGGTTTTGTTGTATGCTTTTAATCCTAAATTAATACCATCATAAATATTATTAAATTCTAAAATAGGCATGATAAATACCTGACTATAATTAGGGTCTTCAAGATCTTTAAATAGTCGTACTTGTAAAGGTTTATTGTTTGAAAAAGCGCCTTTTAATGATTTCCAGTTGTCCCTTAAGTTGAATTCTGGAATGGAGTTTTCATAATTTAAAACTAATTTATCACCTTCATTCCTTGGTATAGTAATGGTTTTGTACTCGGGAATGTCTTCAACCCATTGCTTAGCCACAACACTGTCGTTTTTAAGGGTGTATAATGACACAGGCATGTTATTTTTACCCTTATTTTTAATGGTTAAAGTTATGGAATCTTCCGTTTTACTAACTTTTTTAATTTTATAGTCAATAACTTTTCGAGTCGCTAAATAATCACTAAAAAACCAATCGATGTTTTTATCTGTTTGTGACTTTAAATAATTTTCAAATTCGGTAATCGAGGTGTTTTTTAACTTAGATTCTTTCACAAAAGACTCGATGCTACTTTCAACCATGGTGTGGTCTGTAAAGTCATCTAAATATTGTAATCCAACACCTGCTTTGTACTTGTTGGCTATATTTTTATTATACTTTAAAAGCGAGTCCTTGGCCATAGTTAGTGGTTGATCTCTATTGGTTCTAGCCATAATCATATAGGCTAGAATGTATTTGTCGTTATACATCATGTCTGATGCATGAAAGGGTCTTGCTGCCCAGAAATCGGAAATTGAACCAAGAAACTTCATGTCAGGATAGTACTTATCTACATACTGCATCATGTAGTAAATTTGTATACCATCAATTAACCACTGCTCTTTTCTAGGGTTAAGTAATAAAGTATTTTCTAAATAATTGTAAAGGGCAATTTTTAGGATTTTTAGTTCATATTCAAAACTTAAAGGGTGTGTTTTTATGAATTTTGGTAAGAAATTTAATCCGTAAATGGGATCTTTATCATAATCAATTTGAGTTAGTAAAAGGCGCTCATGTGGGTATTCACCAAAGTTTTCAGTTATAAATTTAGCAATACGTTCAGTGATTATTACTTGATCTATAATCTCAACACCTTTACCATCAATATTCGAAATGATTGATAAATCATCAGCTTGTATGGTGTCAAAATCGGAGTCCTTTTGAAGAAATAATTTGTTAGAGTTTCGGTGTTTTCCTTTTAATGCAATTATTTCATTTTCAGATGTTTTTGTTAGTTTGTCTAAATTTAAATCTGAAGTTAAATCGTAGGTGTTTGGATATTCAATTTCTAATGTAACATCCGCTTTAGGGATGAATAGGTCGTCTAAGTTTTTGTTGCTATAATATTGCCATTGGCCATCATAAACCGTTGGTGTAATGTACCAATACCTAAGGCTGATATTACCATAGTCATTAATACCATAACGGGTGAAACTTGCATGTGGGATTTTAACAATATAATCGAGCTCCAATTCATAAGATGCGTTAGGCTTTAAAGCTTCTTTTAAATAAACTTTAATAACGTCTTGCTGGTCTTTTAGTATTTCATACTCTAAAAGCTGCCCATTCTGTTTGATATAATTAATATCTGAAAAACCACGATCTTCATCTTTAACGAGTTGAAATTCGTCTTTATATTCTTCTGCCAAACGTTGAGCTAAAGGTGTGTTTTTTGAGGAGTAACTGTTGTTCCAATCGTTTAAATAAATAAGATCTAATTCATTATTTGTATTATTATGATAAATAATAGTTTGAGATATTTTTATCTGTTTGTTTTCCACGTCAAAAACTGCTTTTAAGTCAATTTTATTTTGACTAAAACCTAGCAGGCTAATGAAAAAGAAAAGAAAACAATTGTAAAAACGTAGTCTCAACGATTAATGATTTAGGTTAATGGATTATGATTGAAATACTTAAAGATTTTAGGCTTTAGAAATTCGGACTTAAATCTGAGCTCTTATAGAATTCATCAAGAATATCAATGACTTCATCTTCCGTGTCTACCAAATGAATAAGATCTAAATCTTTGGCACTAATTGTAGCATCGGTTTCTAATAGTGTATTTTTAATCCACTCAAATAAACCTGCCCAAAACGCTCTTCCGACAAGGATTATAGGGAATTTTCCAATTTTATGGGTTTGTATCAATGTTATGGCTTCAAAAAGTTCATCTAATGTTCCAAAACCTCCAGGCATCACTACGAAACCTTGTGAATATTTTACAAACATCACTTTACGAACAAAAAAGTAATCGAAATCTAAATTTTTATCAGCATCAATATAAGGATTGTCATGTTGCTCAAAAGGCAATTCGATATTAAGTCCTACGGAAGTTCCGCCAGCTAAATGCGCTCCTTTATTTCCAGCTTCCATGATACCGGGACCACCACCTGTGATGACACCATAACCACCTTCAACAATTTTTTTAGCCACATTTTCGGCTAATTTGTAATATTTATGATCGGGTTTTGTTCTTGCGGAGCCAAAAATAGATACACAAGGACCAATTTTGCTCATTTTTTCAAAACCACTAACAAATTCACCCATAATTTTAAAAATGGCCCAAGAATCGTTTGTTTTAATTTCATTCCAGCCTTTTGGGTGTTTTTCTGCTCTCATATTGTTTTTATATTTTTAATATTTTTTACTTGTGAGCCTGAAACCAGTTCATGGTAACAAGTATTACTGGACTAATGTAATTCTTTTTTTAAAAATTTAGCGGTATGACTTTTTTTATGTTTAGCAACTTCTTCGGGTGTGCCTTCCACAATTACTTTTCCGCCGCCTTTTCCGCCTTCGTAACCAATATCAATTATATGGTCAACGGTTTTAATAACATCTAAGTTGTGTTCAATAATTAATACGGTATTACCTTTGTCGGCTAATTTGTTTAAAACAATCATGAGCACGCGAATATCTTCAAAGTGCAAGCCTGTAGTGGGTTCATCTAAAATATAAAAAGTGTTACCTGTATCTCGTTTTGAAAGCTCAGAAGCTAACTTAATACGCTGCGCTTCACCACCAGAAAGTGTTGTACTTTGTTGCCCTAGCGTGATATAGCCTAAACCAACATCTTTTATTGTTTTTAGTTTTTTATGAATTTTAGGAATGTGCTCAAAGAAGTCTACTGCTTCATTCATGGTCATATTCAAAACATCACTAATGCTTTTTCCTTTGTATCGAATTTCTAAAGTTTCACGGTTAAAACGTTTGCCTTGGCAAGTTTCACATTCCACATAAACATCTGGAAGGAAATTCATTTCAATAACACGTAAACCACCACCTTGGCAGGTTTCACAGCGTCCGCCTTTCACGTTAAAACTAAAACGTCCTGCTTTATAACCACGAATCATGGCCTCTGGAATTTTAGCGAACAAGGCTCTTATTTCACTAAAAGTGCCTGTGTATGTGGCAGGATTACTTCTAGGAGTTCTACCAATGGGCGATTGATTAATATCAATAACCTTATCGATATGTTCTAAACCTTTAATGCTTTTATAAGGCATTGGTTTTTTTACGCCATTAAAGTAATACGCGTTCAAAATAGGGTAGAGGGTTTCGTTAATTAAAGTAGATTTTCCACTTCCTGAAACACCGGTAACGCCTATCATTTTTCCTAACGGAAATTTTACTGAAACGTTTTTTAAGTTATTTCCTGTACAGCCTTTCAACTCAATAAAGTTTCCATTGCCTTCACGGTGTGTTTTAGGAATTTCAATTTCTTTATTACCGTTTAAATAATCTGCTGTAAGCGTATTATGTGTTAATAATTCCTCTGGAGTTCCAATACTTATAATTTCACCACCGTGTTTTCCTGCTTTAGGACCAATATCAATAACATAATCGGCACGCTCAATCATGTCTTTATCGTGTTCAACAACAATAACAGAGTTTCCTATATCTCGTAAAGCTACCAAGGAATTTATTAATTTTTCGTTGTCACGCTGATGCAATCCAATACTTGGTTCATCAAGAATATACAGCACACCAACCAATTGTGAACCAATTTGAGTGGCTAATCGAATACGTTGCGCTTCTCCACCAGATAAGGATTTTGAGCTTCTATTGAGTGATAAATAATCTAAACCAACATCTAATAAAAACTGTAATCTGGATTTAATTTCTTTTATAACTTCTTCAGCAATTTTTAATTGTTTTTCTGAAAGATGCTTGTCTAAATCACTGAACCATTTTGCTAATTCAACGATATCGGTATTGGCGAGTTCAGCAATATTTTTATCGTTTATTTTGAAATAAAGTGATTCTTTTTTCAATCGAGAACCTTCACAAACAGGACAAGTAACTTTATCCATGAAATCTTTAGCCCAACGTTTTAATGAGGTCGATTCTGCCGTGTTGTATTGGTTTTCAATGAAATTAGAAACGCCCTCAAAATCGATTTTATAATCGCGAGTAACACCTAAGGTTTTACTTTCAATAGAGAATTTTTCATTGCCACCGTAAAGAATCATGTTTTTGGCTGCTTCAGGAATGTCTTTATACGCATCTGTTAAGCTGAAATTAAATCGCTGTGCAATCGTCTCAAACTGCTTGAAAATCCAGCTGTTTTTTTCTGGACCATGTGGTGCTAATGCGCCAGCTTTTATAGAAATAGTATCGTCTGGAACAATTTTATCTTTATTAACTTGATACAAGTTTCCGATGCCATTGCAATTATCACAAGCGCCTTTTGGGGAATTGAATGAAAAGTTATTCGGCTCTGGATTTGGATATGAAATACCAGAACTCGGGCACATTAAATTCCGACTAAAATAACGGGCTTCTTGAGTGTCTTGATCGATAACCATAAGCACATCTTCACCATGATACATGGCGGTGTTTATGGTTTCAGAAAGGCGTTTATCATTATCTACCGAATCGTCAATAACCAAACGGTCTATAACAATTTCTATATCGTGGTTTTTGTAACGATCCAATTTCAAGCCTTTGGTGATATCGCGAATTTCACCATCGGTTCGAACTTTTACAAAACCTTGTTTTCCAATTTGCTCAAATAATTCGCGGTAATGTCCTTTTCTGGAACGTACCACAGGCGCCAAAACATTAATGCGTTTTCCTTTAAAATCGCTAGAAATAAGGTCTTTAATTTGCTCATCGCTATAGCTCACCATTTTATCGCCGGTATTGAAGCTATAGGCATCACTGGCTCGTGCAAAAAGCAAACGCATAAAGTCGTAAATCTCTGTTATAGTTCCTACGGTTGAGCGTGGCGATTTACTAGTGGTTTTTTGTTCTATAGCAATAACAGGGGAGAGACCGTCAATTTTATCAACATCAGGACGTTCTAATCCGCCTAAAAACTGACGTGCATAAGCCGAAAAAGTTTCAATATATCGGCGCTGACCTTCAGCATAAATGGTGTCAAAGGCTAAAGAAGATTTTCCACTACCTGATAAACCTGTGATCACAACAAGTTTTTCTCGCGGAATGGAAACATCTATATTTTTAAGATTGTGTACCCTAGCGCCCTTAACTTCAATAAATTCGTTGAATTGACTCATAAATTTGCAAAAGTGCAAAGGTACAATTTTAGTTGTTAAAATCTTGTGAAGTTTTATGCGCTTCCGCGGAAGCGTTATTGAATTTAAGCATAGAATTTCTTCTGAATTTTTATATAATTATTTCTGAAGGAAGTATATTTATGAAGTTAAATTTAGAACACTAAAACACAATCATAACATATGAAAATACTAGGAATAGGATCACGAATAAATCATCCAGAATTTGGAAAAGGTGTCGTTACAAACGTAACATCGGAATATTACTGGGTCACTTTTATTGAAAACGGATTGGAAACCATTGCTATTGATAGCACTTTTGAAGTTATTGAAGCAGCAGATGGCGATGTGGATACTATAAGCTTTTCGGAAGTGGAAAGTCGTTTGGTACGTATCTTGAAAAAATGGAGTGATGTTAGTGAAATTGTACCAATTGCCGATAAATACAAGGGTGGAAAGTTAATTCTTGAACCTGCCGATGGTAATTTAAAGGCTTATGAGCTGCCAATTGATAAATTTTTTAATAAAATTATAATGGTGAGAGATCGCTTGCGTGTTATGGAGCAGCGTATTAATGCGAGTGATTTAGATGAGCAAAACAAGGTTGATTTACAGCAATATATTACTAGAATTTATGGGAGTTTAACCAGTTTTAACGTATTGTTTAAATCTGATAACCATAAGTTTGTCGGGCAGCGTGGAAAATAGGTGTCATAAAAAAAGGATTACCTTATTTTTAGTAAGGTAATCCTTTGAAAGTTTTTATGGAATATAATGAGGACTAATTCTTATAATGTGAAAACTTTTTAATTATTTATTTTATTACAGATAACTCACCAGCGTTTAGAGCTTTGTTGTAATCTGCATCTACTGAATTTAAAAATCCGAAAAACTTTTTACCATTTTTACTTTCTAAAGTAACTTTAGTTTCACCATTCGCGTTAGTTTCAACATTTTTTACAAGAACTACATGTCCGTCAACACTATTGTAGTTTGCAATTCCACCACGTTTTACAATAAAATTTAGCCTTGGAAAATCTACATGATTAAATTTATCTGCATTTTGTTTGTTAATTACTAACTCGTCACCAACTTTTACTTCGTTCTGAGTTGTAGGGTTTGTATTATTTGCAAAAGCAACTCCAAAAGCTAAAAAAAATAAGAAAGAAAGATTTTTCATAATATCGTGTTTTAAAGGTTTATTTATTAATTCTGGATTAAAATTAATGAAGTAAAACATAGTAGAAAAGCCTCTTTAGAAGGCCTTAACAAAAGTTAAAAAACTGCATTAAAATGTTAACCCATATTAATTTTGGGGTACAGTGAATCTCTATGATGCGTTTGTGGTTATGAGCTATGAAATTAGGATGGGGTCAGGGCAAAATTTCAACCATACCCATTTACTAGGGTATTAAAATATAGGGTTGATATATAAGAGCGAAATGTTGTAGTTTTAACTAACTTTAACACTTGTCGCATCCGTTGAAATACACAGGTTTTAATTTTGGTAAGAGAGGTGTTAATTGTACCCTTTAATATCGGTGATTTCCAAACCTAGAAACATCAACTTGTGAAACTCTGGAAGTTGAGCGCCTGTTTCGGTAGTGGTCCAATGTTCCCAAGAAGCTTCCAAGCCATCAATGGGTAATAAGGTCGTCCACATTTTAAAGGATTTCGGTTTGTAATTGTTGTCTAACAACCATAAATAAGAATCGCCAGGCGTTGAACCACCAGAAGTATAAGTAACTAAAAGGGCTTCTTTATTATTTGTTTTAACTAATCGGCGTTCAACACCTTTATCAAATACTTTATACGGTGCTACCAGCCAAAAAGAATCGTTATTAAAGTATTTTATGGCTGTTTCAATAAGATCTGGCGCTAATTCACCTGTATGTATGAAGTTTTGAATATAAACCTTTGTGTTGTCGTTATTATTTAAATCTAAAACGACGCGATAGGATTTCCAAAATACTTCGCAAATGTTTGTGCTTTTATCCCATTTATAATGGTGACGTTTTTTAAAAGTCCATTCAATATAAGTTGTGTTTTTATAGGCTTGGTAATTCAAGGCATCTAACATTTTATATGCCAGTTGATCTGCGGCTTCACCTTGAACTCCTGTGGGTAAATCTTCATTGTATTTAAAGTATACAAAACCAAAAAAAAGCAAACTAGGCAGTGTAAAAAAGATAATGACTCCGGCTATAATTTTGACTATTTTCTTAGATTTTTTAGGCATAGATTAAGGGATGGTACGCGTTAGAGATACTTCTAAATTATAAAATATCAGGCTCTTAAAAAAAGAAAACAAAAGAAAACCGACAAGCTGCAATAGCCTTTACAAATAATCCGTTGAAACTAGTAGTCTGTCGAAATCTGTAAATTTTCAACCTCAATTAGTCCTGTAAATAGAAAACTTTTAGTAATAAAGCGCATGGAGCTCAGTTAGTTTTTCTGCTGAAGTGTCAATGAGTTCATCAAAAAAGTTCGAAAACTCTGTTTCAAACTCTTCATAAAATTCTTGAAGCTCATGCACGGCTTCATTCATACTAGAACGGTTTTTAGTACGTCGGTTCATACCATCTAAAACACGTGAAATCCCTTCAATAGAAGCATAACTCAATAACCAATTATCGGCAAGCATATACGGTAATAGTTTTTGAATGTTTAATGGTAACAAATCGTAATGAGCTTCCAGTGAATTGTAAAAAGTTTCCGTGTAAATTTCCAATGGAATATCTGAATATTTACTCCAGTTTTTAGCCAAAAAATGATCATATAATATATCGACTATAATACCTGAGTAATGCCCGTATTTATGATGAAGCCTTTTAGTGCTCAATCGTACCGTTTTATGAGCATCTGTAAACGTATCAATATGTCTGTGCAAGAGAATCCCAATCTGGATATCTTTAGGGAATTTTAGATACTTTTTTCCTTTAATACCATCGGCAATAAAGTTTCCAATAGTAACCAGTTCGTAGTCACCAGAAAGATAGATGTGGGCTAAATAATTCATTTGTGAAATTTACGAATTCCCTTTTTAGTATTCCGACTTTGAAATGCTATATTTGTTCATCAATTTTTTAAAAATAACTATGACACTTATAAAATCAATTTCAGGAATTAGAGGAACTATTGGTGGTTTGGTTGGAGAAAACTTAACTCCAATTGACGCTGTAAAATTTGCTTCAGCTTACGGTACATGGCTGAAACAGCAAAGAAACAAGGAAAAACACAAGGTTGTAGTAGGCCGTGATGCTCGTATTTCTGGAAAAATGATTCAGAATTTAGTTATGAACACGCTCGTTGGGTTAGGAATTGATGTGGTTGATGTAGGGCTTTCAACAACACCTACTGTTGAAGTCGCTGTGCCTATGGAACATGCTGATGGCGGCATTATTTTAACTGCTAGTCACAATCCAAAACAATGGAATGCATTAAAACTTTTAAATGCGAAAGGGGAATTTTTAGATGCTGTAGAAGGTGCAAAAATTTTAGATATTGCTGAAAGTGACAAAATGAGCTTTACCGATGTTGATCGTTTAGGGAAAATAACAAAGAATAAAGCCTATATCGACTTACATATTATTGAAGTGCTAGATTTAGATTTAGTAACGGTTGGAGCCATTGAAGAGCAGAGCTTTAAAGTGGTTGTTGATGGTGTGAATTCTACAGGCGGCATCGCTATTCCTTTATTATTAGAGCGTTTAGGTGTTGAAGTAGTAAAGCTATACTGTGAGCCTAATGGGGAATTTCCACATAACCCAGAGCCTTTAAAAGAGCATTTAACCGATTTGTCGGATGCCGTTAAGAAGCACAATGCCGATTTCGGAATTGTAGTGGACCCAGATGTAGATCGTTTAGCTTTTATGGATGAAAACGGTGAGATGTTTGGTGAAGAATATACTTTGGTAGCTTGCGCTGATTATGTTTTAAGTAGAACACCTGGAAATACAGTTAGTAACATGAGTTCTACAAGAGCACTTAGAGATGTGACCGAAAAGCATGGTGGAATGTATGAAGCTAGTGCAGTAGGCGAGGTGAACGTAGTGAATTTAATGAAAAAAAATAAGGTTGTTATCGGTGGTGAAGGTAACGGAGGTATCATCTATCCAGATTCACACTATGGTCGTGATGCCCTTGTTGGTGTCGCTTTATTTTTAAGTTTGTTAGCCGATAAAGAAATGACCGTTAGTGAGCTAAGAAAAACATACCCAAGTTATTTTATGGGTAAGAAAAAAATTGAATTAACTCCAGGTTTAGACGTTGACGGCATTTTGAAGGAAATAGAATCGCGTTATAAAAACGAACAATTAACTACTATTGATGGGGTTAAAATTGATTTTGCTGAAAGCTGGGCACATTTAAGAAAAAGTAATACTGAACCAATCATTAGAATTTATACTGAAGCTAAATCTCAAGAAGAAGCTGATCATTTAGGTGATAAATTTATTGCTGAATTGGGTGAGATTGCAAAGACTTTGTAGCTAGGAGCGTAAAGCTTCTTTAAGAAGCGGCTTCGATTGGAGACAAGTATATTTGTTGTTTTAAATAGCATAAAAAAGGGATGAAATTTAATAATTTCATCCCTTTTTAGTTTTCCTTATTCCGCTTTTTTATTCCGATGCTTCCAGCGTTTGTGAGTCCAAAAATAAAATTCTGGAGCTTCATAAATTTGTTTTTCAACTTCTCGAAGAAACATATCGGTTAATTCGTAATCAGGAGATTCTTTTGGATTTTCTGAAAGCATCATAATTTCAGCTTCATAATGCCCACGTTTCACTTTGGTAATTTTCAAATAGGCTATGGCTAAATCTAATTTCTTGGCTAAACGTTCGGCGCCAGTAAAACAAGGAACTTCAATCCCCATAAACTCATTCCAATACACTTCTTTAGATAGTCGTGGAGATTGGTCGCTTAAAAATGCAATAACACTTTTCACCCCATTTCTTTCACTCTGAGTAATAGCACCAACAGTTTCTCTAGTGCTAATTAAAGAGGTATTGAATTTTGAACGGATATCACGAACCATTTTATCAAAATATTTATTGGCTAACTTTTTATAAACAGCAAAACCAGGAAAATCAGTCAAGTTTTGAAGCTGTGAAGACCATTCCCAACTCGCATAGTGTCCATACATTAATAAGACACTTTTATTCACTTCTTCAAATCTATTTATAGCTTCTGGATTCTTTAAAACAAATCGTTTTTCTAAGGACGCTTTAGAAATAGACATGGTTTTTGCCATTTCAAGAAACATATCGCACAAATGCTTGTAGAATTTTTTCCTAATGGCTAAAATTTCATCCTCAGGTTTGTCTGGGAAAACAAGTTTTAAGTTTTCGGTCACTACCTTTTTTCGATAACCAATAATATGATAGAGTAATATGTAAACACCATCGGAAATTAAGTATAATAATCTAAAAGGTAGAATGGAAATTAACCACAAAATCGGATAAACAATAATATAAGCTAGAAAATGCATTAATTAATTTTAGATTTGTAACCGCAAATATATGTTAAATACACTTTAATCTTTAAATCCTTTATGGACAATTTAAATCCAGTAACCATTATCATTATAGCAGCCAATGTCATTATATCTTATAAAGGTTTTGGGGACTTTAGTTTTTTTGAAAAATATAAATTTAATATCGGTGCTATTCAGCGTGGTGAAAAGATTAGAATGTTTAGTTCAGGATTTCTACATGCCGATACGCAGCATTTACTTTTCAACATGTTATCGCTTTACTTTTTTGCAGATGTCGTTATAAACCTGCTAAACCCGCTGCAGTTTATTATTATATATGTGGGAAGTTTACTTTTAGGTAATTTATTGTCCTATTATTTTCATAAAAATGAATACCAATACAGTGCTGTTGGCGCAAGTGGAGCAGTTTCAGGAATTATTTATTCGGCCATATTACTTCAGCCAGGAATGAAATTAATGTTTTTCTTTATTCCAATAGCGATACCTGCTTACCTTTTCGGAATAGGGTATTTATTGTATTCTATTTACGGGATGAAAAATAAAATTGGTAATATTGGTCATGATGCCCATTTTGGTGGTGCTGTTGGCGGTTATTTAATCACTTTGTTTTTAGCCCCATGGTTATTTCAAACTAATATTTTAATGATTGGTTTACTGGCGCTTCCTATTGTTTTATTGTTTGTATTAAAGAAAATGGGGAAGATTTAGCTAAATAATTAATAGTGAATAATGAAAAGTGAAAAATTAAAAATGGTCAACGCTATTTAGGGAATTTAGTCTGTCGGGTTGAGCGCAGTCGAAACCTAATTTTTAATCTGTGCAAATCAGTGAAATCCGTGTCCAAAAAACGCTGTGAGTCTCTGCGTAATCTCAGCGTCTCTCTGTGTAATCACCCCGCAAGAGTAAGCAACCATCAACTAATAACTATAAACAACCAACTAAATTGATTTCTCGCAAAGATGTAAAACGCATAATATTCGTGATAATTAGTGTAATTCGTGTCTAAAAACCTCTGTGAGTCTCTGTGAAATCTCAGTGTAGCTCTGTGTAATCACCCCGCAAGAGTAAGCAACCAAAAACTATAAAGCTATTTTAAAAGTATGGCATAAGTATTGAATTTATAGTAATATTGGATATCGATATCTCTATTAATACTGTTGATTTCCAAGTAAATAAGCTTTTAAGTTTAAAATTAAAAAAATGATCAATTCTGTTTTAATGACAGATTGACCTAATTATATATATGAAGAAATCTAATTTTATGACCCTTGACAGTTTGTCATTACAGGAATTTGATGAAAACTCAGAATTGATACCATTAATGACACCTGAAGATGAAGAAGCGATCAACAACGAAGAGTTGCCAGAAACTTTACCTATACTTTCTTTAAGAAATACAGTTTTGTTTCCAGGTGTCGTGATTCCTATTACCGCTGGAAGAGATAAATCTATAAAGCTAATTAACGATGCCAACAAAGGCGGAAAAGTGATTGGTGTAGTGGCTCAAAAGGATGAATCGGTTGAAGATCCTTCAGCTAAAGAAATCCATGAAACAGGTACAGTCGCCAAAATTTTACGTGTTTTAAAAATGCCTGACGGTAACGTTACCGTTATTATTCAAGGTAAAAAGCGCTTTAAAGTTGCAGAAGTTCTTACGGAAGAACCATACATGACGGCTACCATTAGAGATCTTGCTGAAGCGAAGCCTGCTTTAAAAAACAAGGAGTTTTCAGCGATTATAGATTCTATTAAAGATTTAGCTTTAGAAATCATCAAGGAGAATCCTAATATTCCTAGTGAGGCTTCTTTTGCCATAAAAAACATTGAAAGCAATTCGTTTTTGGTGAATTTTGTGTCTTCAAACATGAACCTTTCAGTTGCAGAAAAACAAGAGCTTTTAGAGATTAACGATCTTAAAGCGCGTGCTTTAGCGACGCTGAAATACATGAATGTTGAGTTTCAGAAATTAGAACTTAAGAATGATATTCAGTCTAAGGTTCAAATGGACATGAGTCAGCAGCAGCGTGAATATTTCTTGCATCAGCAGATGAAAACCATTCAAGAAGAATTGGGTGGCGTAAGTCATGATGAGGAAATTGAAGAGATGAAGGCTAAGGCTAAAAACAAGCAATGGGACGAAAAAGTGGCAAAGCATTTTGAAAAGGAAATTGCTAAAATGCAACGTATGAATCCGCAAGTTGCCGAATACTCTATTCAGCGTAACTACCTAGAACTGTTTTTAGATTTACCTTGGAATGAATTTTCTAAAGATAAATTCGATTTAAAACGTGCTATGAAAGTTTTAAATCGTGACCATTTTGGTTTAGAAGATGTAAAACGTAGAATTATTGAATATTTAGCGGTTTTAAAGTTACGTAACGATATGAAATCACCGATTTTATGTCTTTATGGACCTCCAGGTGTTGGTAAAACATCTTTAGGCAAATCTATTGCTGAAGCTTTAGGGCGTGAATATGTTAGAATTTCATTAGGTGGTTTACGTGATGAAGCTGAGATTCGCGGACATAGAAAAACATACATTGGCGCCATGCCAGGACGTATTATTCAGAGTTTAAAGAAAGCAGGGACATCAAATCCAGTATTTGTTTTAGATGAAATAGATAAATTGTCAAATTCTCATCAAGGTGATCCTTCTTCAGCGATGCTAGAAGTTTTAGATCCTGAGCAAAACAGTGAATTTTACGACAATTTCTTGGAAATGGGTTACGATTTATCTAAAGTGATGTTTATTGCAACATCAAATAGCTTGTCTACCATTCAGCCAGCCTTATTAGACCGTATGGAGATCATTAATGTTACTGGATACACCATTGAAGAAAAGGTTGAAATCGCTAAACGTCATTTACTTCCGAAGCAATTAAAAGAACACGGTTTAACAGATAAGCATTTAAAAATTGGTAAACCTCAATTAGAAAAAATTGTTGAAGGTTACACTAGAGAATCTGGTGTTCGTGGTTTAGAAAAACAAGTGGCTAAAATGGTGCGTTTTGCAGCTAAAAACATAGCCATGGAAGAGGAGTACAATATTAAAGTTACAAATGAAGATATTATTGAAGTACTTGGCGGACCAAAAATGGAGCGCGATAAGTATGAAAATAATAATGTGGCTGGTGTAGTTACAGGGTTAGCTTGGACACGTGTTGGTGGTGATATTTTATTCATTGAGTCTATTCTATCTAAAGGTAAAGGTTCGATGACCATTACTGGTAACTTAGGTAAAGTAATGAAAGAATCGGCTACCATTGCGATGGAATACATTAAATCTAACGCCGACAGTTTTGGTATTGATGCTTCTATTTTCGATAAATATAATGTACACATACACGTTCCAGAAGGTGCGACGCCAAAAGATGGGCCAAGTGCAGGTGTTACGATGTTAACATCCTTAGTGTCATTATTCACACAAAAGAAAGTGAAGAATAATTTAGCCATGACTGGAGAAATTACACTTCGTGGAAAAGTGCTTCCTGTAGGCGGTATAAAAGAAAAGATTTTAGCAGCAAAACGTGCGAGAATCAAGGAAATTCTACTTTGCGAGGAAAACAGACGTGATATTGAAGAAATCAAACAAGAATACTTAAAAGGTTTAACTTTTCATTATGTATCAGATATGAGTGACGTTATCGATATAGCAGTTACCAATCAAAAAGTAAAAAACGCAAAGAAATTATAAGTATTTAATTTCATAACAAATTTAAACCTCGGTCTACGTCGAGGTTTTTTTATGATTTAAAATAAAAAATACATGCTGTCGTTTTAAGATAGATTTACTTACTTTGTGTCGTAAATATGCTGAAAAAAATTAACCTCTTTTTTTGTTTATTAATTGGTGCTTTCGCAACTGCTCAAGTTGGAGGAGAGAGCACATACCAATTTTTGAACTTAGTTTCTTCCCCACGACAAGCAGCCTTAGGAGGTAAAGTGCTTACTAATGTAGATTACGATGTTACACAAGCTTTATTTAATCCGGCAACCATTAACGTGGAAATGGATAATCAGTTGGCTGTGAATTACACCAGTTATTTAGGAGGAATTAGTTACGGAACGGCAGCTTACGCGTATACTTACGATAGACATGTGCAAACATTTCATGCTGGTGTGAACTATATTAATTATGGTTCTTTTGATGGTTACGACGAAGATGGTAATGCTACAGGAGAATTTTCAGGTAGTGAAGCCTCTCTTTCCTTGGGTTATGCATTACAATTAGGATATTCAGACTTTTACTTCGGAACTAATGCTAAGTTTATTTCATCTAAATTAGAACAGTATAATTCATTTGGGGTGGCGGTAGATTTAGGTTTAATCTATATTAACGAGCGTTTAGACTTGAATGCAGCTTTAGTTGTTAGGAATATAGGTACTCAAATTACAACCTATGCCGATATTCATGAGAAATTACCGTTTGAAGTGGCCTTAGGGGTATCTCAAAAACTAGATAATGTGCCAATACGTTGGCATGTTACTTTAGAAAACTTACAAGAATGGCCTATAGCAAGACCAAATCCAGCACGAACTAGTAGTGATTTAGAAGGTAACCAAACTGAAGAAAGCATTGGTTTTTTAGGGCAAGTGATTAGACACACTATTGTTGGAGCCGAATTCTTTCCGGATAAAGGCTTTAATGTACGTTTAGGTTATAATTTCAGAAGGGGAGAGGATTTAAGAATTGTAGATCAGCGTAACTTTTCTGGAATTTCAGCAGGACTTTCTATTAAAATGAATAAAATGCGCTTTAGCTATACGTATGCCAAATATACTAGTGCTGCCAATGCCAACTTCTTCGGATTACAGATTGCTTTGTAATGATTGAAGTTTTTAAAATTCCGATGCTGTGAGGAATCTATTTTTTAATAACGGTTTTTAGATTTTCAATAAATTAAAAAAAACTTTCCTGCTTCTGCCTCTTTACCTAATTTTGCAGCCTAATTAATTACAATGAAAAAAATCACCATTGCCATCGATGGGTTTTCGTCAACAGGAAAAAGTACGGTCGCTAAACAATTAGCAAAACATTTGGGTTACGTGTATGTAGATACTGGTGCGATGTATCGTGCTGTAGCCTATTATGCCATGCAAAAAGGTTTAATAAATGAGAGGGATTTTAAAGTAGAAGAATTGATTTCTCAATTATCAAATATCGATATCGCATTTAAATTTAACGAGGCTTTGGGTTTTGCTGAAGTGTATTTAAACGGTGTTAATATTGAAAAAGAAATTAGAACACTTGAAGTTTCAAACTTTGTGAGTACAGTGGCTTCAGTTTCACAGGTTCGTAAAAAACTGGTGGAGCAACAGCAGAAACTTGGCGAAAACAAAGGTGTTGTTATGGATGGTCGTGATATTGGAACCGTTGTTTTTCCTAACGCCGAACTGAAATTATTTATGACCGCTTCCGCGGAAAAAAGAGCGCAAAGACGTTATGATGAACTGGTTGAAAAAGGAGATGCTGTTGATTATGAAGCCGTCCTAAAAAACGTTCAAGACCGCGATCACCTAGATACCACACGTGATGATTCTCCTCTAGTTATGGCCGATGATGCTATCGAGTTTGATAATTCAGATTTATCTCGTGAGGAACAGTTTGAGAAAATTTTGGGATTGGTAGGTGATAAGTTGTAGTTATTACACTGAGGTTCGCAGAGAAACACAGAGTCGCACAGAGAAAAAATTGAATTTCCATATATAAAGTGACAATTTTCAACTATTCACTTTTAATTGCATAACGATTTATACGTTTATTTGTTGAATCGTGTAATAGTAAGTGAACTTTTAATATTTAATATACTTAAACCGTTTTCAATTTAAACGATTCCACCTTTCGTCAGGAACGACAACTTCCGTCTTCCGTCTCCTGTCTTCGGTCTCCCGTCAAATTTTTCACTTTTAATTTTTCACTATTCACTTTTAATTAAAAGTTAGTTTGTCGAATTGAAATACTGAACTCCTGAGACTAAATTTTAACCTCTACGAGATAACAAAAAAAAGACGAACCAATTAAGATTCGTCTTTTATAATTTAATAGGAGGGATTAACCTATATATTTGGAATGATAAGCTCTTGCCCTGGGTGAATTAAATCAGGGTTTTTAAGAATATCAGAGTTAGCTTTAAAGATATCTTGATACTTTGAAGCGTTATCATAATATTGTTTAGCAATTTTACCTAAAGTTTCACCACTTTTAACGGTATGTCTGTGGTAAACAGTCGTATCAGCAACGGTAATATTAGCTTTAATGTCTGCTGGATTTTCACCACCAATTTCTTTAATTTTATCCCATAAAATATTTTTCTCATATTGGGTTTTGGCTTGACCTTTTACTTTTAAAACGCCGTCAGCTTCTGCAACTTCTCCATTTTTAATTTCTAATTTTTCGCCTAAATCTAGTACGGGTTGATATTTTTCTTTTGATGTCATAATTAATTAATATAAGGGTTATTGTTATTTTTCAACCTTAACAAGATAAGAAAATATTCAGATAAAAAGAATAACAATTTTACTGAAATTGTATTGAGCAGGTTCTTAAAGAATTAGAAAAGTGGATCATCAAGATTGATAACTTATGTTATTCTAATTTTTCAAAGAAGATTAAACTACTTTCCTTTTAGTTCTAATTAACTGGAATTACGCTATATTTTGACGGTAACTGTTTTCTTTCAAACAGATTATGAATCAACTCAATTTCAGTTAGTTAAAATTATTTTATCATTTCTAGGTAATTATCTCAATATTATGTATTTTTGCACTCCTTTTAGCGAGTCGTTGGAAAGATAAAAGGAATGAAACTAAAAATTATATAACACTTCTGTGTGTTAATCGCTTAAATCTTCCAAAGCATACAGAATACAAAATATAATGTAATAAGTTGTAAAACACAACATTACATTATCACTTATTAAAATGGCGGAAAACGCAAAACAAGCTGAAGTTGAGGCAACTGAAGCAAAAAGTGCTCCAGTTGTATCTGAAGCAAAAGCAAATCCTGAAAAATTCTTAGCAGACTTTAACTGGCACAATTACCAAGAAGGTATTGATGAAGTTGATGATTTACAATTAAAAGAATTTGAAAAATTAGTAGCAGAAAATTTCGTTGACACTTTAGATGACGAAGTTGTAGAAGGAACTGTAGTGCATATTACAGATCGTGATGCTATTATTGACATTAACGCAAAATCTGAAGGTGTAATTTCGTTAAACGAATTTCGTTACAACCCAGGATTAGCTGTTGGTGACAAAGTAGAGGTTTTAATTGATGTTCGTGAAGACGCAACTGGTCAATTAGTATTATCTCACAGAAAAGCACGTGTAATCAAAGCATGGGATCGCGTAAATAACGCACATGATACTGGTGAAATCGTTAACGGTTTTGTAAAATGCAGAACTAAAGGTGGTATGATTGTAGATGTTTTCGGAATTGAAGCATTCTTACCAGGTTCTCAAATTGATGTTAAACCAATTAGAGATTACGATCAGTACGTAAATAAAACAATGGAATTCAAAGTTGTGAAAATCAACCACGAATTTAAAAACGTTGTTGTTTCTCATAAAGCACTTATTGAGGCTGATATTGAAGAACAAAAGAAAGAAATTATTGGTCAATTAGAAAAAGGTCAAGTATTAGAAGGTGTTGTTAAAAACATTACTTCTTACGGTGTATTTATCGATCTTGGTGGTGTTGATGGTTTAATCCACATTACTGATTTATCTTGGTCTAGAATTAACCACCCTAACGAGATTGTTGAGTTAGATCAAAAATTAAACGTTGTAATCCTTGATTTTGATGAAAACAAATCAAGAATCCAATTAGGTCTTAAACAATTATCTAAACACCCTTGGGAAGCTTTAGCTGAAGAGGTTAAAGTTGGTGACAAAGTAAAAGGTAAAGTTGTTGTAATCGCTGATTACGGTGCATTTATCGAAGTTGCTGATGGTGTTGAAGGATTAATTCACGTTTCTGAAATGTCATGGTCTACACACTTACGTTCTGCTCAAGATTTCGTATCTGTAGGAGATGAAGTTGAAGCAGTTATCTTAACTTTAGATAGAGAAGATCGTAAAATGTCACTTGGTATCAAGCAATTATCTGCTGATCCATGGACAGATATCACTGGAAAATACCCTGTAGGTTCTAAGCACACTGGTGTGGTTCGTAACTTTACAAACTTTGGTGTTTTTGTTGAATTAGAAGAAGGAATCGACGGATTAATTTATATCTCTGATTTATCTTGGACTAAGAAAATCAAGCACCCATCTGAATTCTGCGCTGTTGGTGACAAATTAGATGTTGTGGTATTAGAATTAGATGTTGAAGGACGTAAATTATCTTTAGGTCACAAACAAACTACTGCTAATCCTTGGGATAAGTATGAAACTGAATTCGCTTTAGGAACTACGCATACTGCTGAAATTTCTGAAATCGTTGACAAAGGAGCTACAATCGAATTTAACGAAGATATCGTTGCATTTGTACCTTCTCGTCACTTAGAGAAAGAAGACGGTAGCAAAGTTAAGAAAGGGGAGTCTGCTGAATTCAAAATTATTGAATTTAACAAAGAGTTTAAACGTGTCGTAGCGTCTCATACAGCTATTTTTAAAGCTGAAGAAGTTGCAAACGTAAAAGCTGCTGTTAAGAAAGCTGCTAGTGCTGCTGCAGAAGCAAAACCAACTTTAGGTGATGCTAATGACGCTCTACAAGCGCTTAAAGATAAAATGGACGGGAAATCTTAATTAGATACTAATTAGTTTCTCATTTCCGTGAAGACAGAAATCCAATAATAATCTAAAGCCTCTCAATTTCCGAGAGGCTTTTTTTGTGCACTAAAGTGAATTATAGCGTTTTCTAGCTGTTTGATTACCCGATAGCGCAAACAACAATAAAAAGAAACGTTGATAGCGCTGACTGTCTCAAATAGTAGACTTAAAAATATACAGCAGAAATTGTATCTTTGTTATAATAAAGATATAGAAAACATGGATTTAGAAGCAAGAAAATACGAGTTTATACAAAAGTTGTTTTCTGTAAACGAAACACTTTTCACAAAGTTAGAAACAATTCTAAATAAGGAAACGGAAGAATTTGAAAGAATTAGTATCGAGCAATATAATAAAGAAATTGATGAAGCTAATGAAGAAATTGACAACGGTAATTTTTATACGCAAGAAGAAGCTAGAAAAATAGCTAATCAATGGTAGAAGTTATTTGGGGAAAGCTAGCTTTAAAACAATTGAATAAAGCGTATAACTACATTAAAAAAGAATCTTTACAATCTGCTATAAAAGTACGTGAAGAAATCTTCGACAAAGCAGAAAACTTAAAATACAATCCAGAGATTTATGCATTAGATAAGTATCGTAAAAATAACGATGGCACAATTAGAGCTTTTGAAGTTTATAGTTACCGAATTACTTATCAAATAACAAAATATGAAATTAGGATATTACGAGTTCGTCACACAAAAAGAGAACCTTTAGATCATTAACCCCGATAGCGCGGACAACAATAAAAATAAACATTGATAGCGCAGACTTTTAATCCGTGTCCACAAGAGTAAGCAATAAATTAGAAAGCCTTTACAGTCCCGATAGCAATCGGGACTGTAAAGGCTTTCTAATTTAACGTTTAACGTCTATAGTCATCAGGAAGTTTAAAAAAAGGAAAGAGTTTTTCAGTTAAATTTAATAGTTCTGTATTTATTATTAAGCTTTGAAGGCCATTTATTGTAAATGAGTGTTGTGGCGTATTTATTTAGGCACGGACTACAAGTCCGCGCTATCGGAACCCATATAGGCAAAACGTCTTTGATAAAAAGAGCGTTAACTGAAATTTTAAACCCAATTCATGAAAAGGAAATATTGCTTGCCCATGGACTTTACAGGAAGGCTTATGAAAGGCTATATTTTTATAACACCTGAAGGTTTTGATTCTCATGACGATTTAACGTAGTGGATGACACTATGCCCCAAATTTAATCCGATTGCAAAAGCGAGTAAACGGAAGCAATAACTTCCGCCAGTTACCTGTAAAATTATACCAATCTCAAGCGGAACACAAGCACATGGCTTATAGTTTTATGGAATATTTAGCAAGTTTTCACGGAAAACAGGGTGAAAAAGGGAGCTAAGAAATAAGATATTTGTATACCTTAAATATTAAACCTAAAAGACTATGACACCAAAAGAATTAGCTTCATTAGAAGGAGAAGAGTTAGCAAATGCATTTGTAGCCTATTTTAAACCTTGGGCTTTAACACCTTCCTGTGTTGAAATGCTAGAAGAAATTTCTACTAAAATTATTAATGTGACCTATGAAGATGAACTAAAGGTTTATTTTGAAAATTATGATGAAGACGAAGCTTCTATAACTTTTGGAGCGCCTTACACAGATGATTTTCAAGATGCTAATCTTCCAGTTCCAGAATCTTATATGACAGTGGTTAAAATGCATAATACCATAATGTTTGGAGATGGCGTGCCCGATGCTATAGATTTTTATGGATATGATGGTGAAGGCCCTTCGTCTGAATTTATGTTAGAAGAACTTGAAGGCGATGAGGAAATACACCAAGGATTTTGCGAAGCTGGTCAGAATTGGATTATTTGGGATCACCAAAGAAAAAATGCTTTAGGAGAGCCTGTCATTATAATAGCAGATCACGGATTAGCAGTTGAAGATAATGATGATTTTCCAGAACAAAATAAAATAGCTTTCGGTACAGGAGGGCTTTTTATAAGATTAATGAAAGAATTTGTATTTGGCGATACAGATTATGGATGGGGTTAAAATAGAAAAAAGTAATATCATGAACTTAGTGATGGCTTCCTATCAAAAAAGAAAAGATCATCATATAAAATTGGTGAAAAAATCAATTCATTTTAATAAAAATATTTAGAGTATTAATTCAAAATAAAAAAACAATGAACTTCAACACTATTTGCGAAAGTGATTCACCAAATGAAGCGTTCTACGAACTACTAAAAGTTTTAGCTGTAGACATTGAAAGTGAGGCCGTATTAAAAGTAATAACGGAAGGCGCTCAAAGTTTTTCAATGGAAGAAAGCACTCTCGTTGTAAGGATGGAAAGTGGAGATAGCCTATATATATATCCTCCGAAAGAGAGTGACTCCTATACAAAACAACCTAAGCGATACCAAGAATTGTCAGCTGCTTTTAGTGGACTTTCGTTTCCTGAAGAAGATGATTTGGGTCTGCATTTTGGTGCCTTTCAAGTTCATTCTGAATTCCCAGAAGCTAAACGCGCATTTGCACCCATACAAGAATATGACAATTGGTACTATTACAATAGTGACAATGAACTATGCTACATTAGTCATGAAGGAGGAAGTGAACAACGTGCTAAGTACGCAGACACTGGCGTAAGTTACCTCTACGAATTGGCTGAATTATTATATTTAGAACTTGATGAAATACGCGCATCACTTCCGTTCGAGTCCAGTATAAAACTGGTCAAATCAAAAGAATTTATAAGCTTTGAAAAAGCTAGAGACAGCGTCGCTCAAATTAATACCTCTTCAGATGGTAAAATGTTTGCCATGCCTGGTATAAATGCCGATTCAGTTCGCTTAACGACTACAGAAGGAGAAACGATAAAAGAGTTTTACAGCGGATACCGGATATTCCCTACGGCATTTTCTTCCTGTGGATCCTATTTTGCTTTTGGAGATAATTACAGCAAAATTACCGTTATAGACATGAAAACCAATGCCGTGAAATGGGTGTTTTATGGTGATGATGATAAGATAGAACCTGAAGCTTTGGTTGATGAAGCAACCAAACATACCATCGGTGAATCTAGTGGGCACAACCACATGATATACTCGTTAAAATCGCTATCTTTCTCTCAAGATGGCCATACGCTATTCTCTGGAAGTTTCGGCAAAATATCGGCGCATAGCTGTGAAGCTGGAACACTTCAATTTTCTAAAGTGTATAAAAAGAAGAAGCGTAGTTGGGTAACTGTACTCGAACCATTAAATGATCATGAATTACTAATTAGTAACGAAAAAGTTAAAAGTATTGTGCCTTCTACTCAAAAAAACGGTACACAAATTTCCACTACCTGATAATAACGGGGTGCTTAGTGGTGCAATAAGTAAAAACAAGGAGCTCGTCGTGCTAAGTAACACGAACACGTTACTTTTTAACAATCAGGGTGAGCAGCTACAAAAGCTTTCTAATGAAAGAGCATTCGCTGTAGCGATTTCAAGTGACAATACTCTGGTGGCGATTCTTCGAGATACGTCCTGTGTTGATATTGTTGGTATTGAGGGGGCGTTATTATGTCGTCTACCTCTAAAAGGTAAACAAAATGGTTCGATGAGTGGATACTCTATTGAGTTTATCGATGACACCACACTCTTAGTTGGTTATACCTGTGGAGCCGTTGAACTTAAAATTGAGGATGTGGTTTAAGGGAAAGCTACTCGTTTTAGGTTTTATAAACGAAAAACAGTAGTTTGACAATAAAGAAGCTATGCCGTTACAACAAGTGAAATCGCAGATGTAGACGGCATTACATAAATAAAAAAATCTAGAAAAGCATGAATAACACTAAAGGTCCTATGTCCCCACATTTTTCACTTGAAATTATAAATCAAATTTTTGTAAGCTATGCGGAATGGTTACAAAAATAGAGCGAGTTGCTTGTAGTAAGGCTTACGCAAATATTGACCATATAATGTACTAAGAATAAATAGTGAATATGACTGATAATACCACAATAAAAGAACTCATAGAAAATGGAAACCTTGAACAATTTAAAATAGAAATTAATAATGCTTTTGACATTAATACTAAACTTGAAGACAAAGCCCATTTACTGCATTATGCCTCTCAGTTAGGTCAAAATGAAATAGTTGCGTTTCTTCTAGACGAAGCTGTGGATATTAATGCAAAATCTAACGAAGGTATTCGTCCGCTTCATATGGCGGTAAACTATGCACGCCTTTCAACAGTTAAACTACTTTTAGAGAGAGGCGCAGATATTCACGCACTATCTAAAGATGGCTACCAGCCCATACATACCGCTTGTTTTTCTAATGGAACACCAGAAGTTCTTCAGTGTCTTATTGATAATAATGCAGATGTACATGCTAAAATAGCACGTGATAGTGTTGCACTCAACATGGCCATTGAAAACAATAAGATAGAGCTTGTAGAACTATTAATTGCAAATGGTGCTGATGTAAATAACATTGATGAAACAAAGTTCACACCATTGTTCTATGCCATCAAAAATGATCAAGGCGAAATACTGGAACTACTCATTAAACACGGTGCAGATATACACCATAGGGTTTCTAAGGATATTAGTGCGCTCATCTACTGTACAAAGGGAGGTAAAGCAGATTGTATCAAGCCACTTATTGAAGCAGGATATGACTACCTTAAAGAGGACAATGGTGAAAGTCCTTTTCACTGTGCCGCTATTAAAGGATTTGGATATGTTCTACAAAAGGCTGCAGAATCAGGAGTAGACCTCAATTTCAAAGATAGCAAGGGAAAGACAATGCTTGACTATACTTTTGAAAATGAAAATGAGTTTGCCATGAAAACGCTCTTGAAAGCAGGTGCCAAAATAACAACAGAGCAGTTACAATTAGCAGCACAAAATGGTGATTCTGATTCACTGGTGAAATTGATTGAGATTGACCCCGATGCCGTTTTTAAAAATAAAAGATCTCTAATTCACGCAGTCATTGAAGCAGGTAAACCAAAACTACTCGAAGCGCTTCTTGAAAAATCAACTAAAAATATAAATTTACAAGATAATGAGGGTAATACTCCGCTTCACTTTGCAACATATGAGTACAACCAAAAACTACTACCGCTGCTTATTAATGCTGGTGCAGATCCTACATTGATTAATAATAAAGGTGACAATATCATTAATAGAATGAATCCTGATATTAGCTCAGAAAATATTCTACTTCTAAAAGAGTATACCGAGTTATTCACTCGTAAGAGCAAATATGATGAAACACCAATGGAGTATGCTCTGGCAAATAGTTACTGTAAGTCCTATCCTGCATTTGCTCAAATTCATTTTGAGATGAATGATGAAACCGAATATTCAAAAGGGTTTACCCCGATTCAGATGGCTGCAGCTCTAGGGGTTAAAGAAGCATTAGACCAACTAATTAAAGAGAATCGCCTTAATGATATTAATGATAGTGGCAATAACCTGCTCTGGTTTCTTATCCCACTTGAAGCTTACGACAAAGAGAATAGTAGAATAAAACGTATTATTGATGCTGGAATAGAAGTTAACCATAAAAACAATGATGGTGTTACTGCACTTATGCAGGCGTCCATAAAAGGAAACAGTTGGGCCAGAGAAGCGCTACTAAAAGGTGGTGCAGATACGTCTATATCAGATAGTATGGGTAAGACACCACTTCACATCGTTACCGATAAAGGGAGTAAAGGCGCTATTGAAGAACTTTTAAAGTATGGAGCTAATCCTGATATCAAGGATAATGATGGCGTGACTGCTCGTGATATAGCAACTGCTTCTAATGACGAAACTATTATAAAACTGTTTAGCAACTAATACACCTATTCGGGTAATACTTGGTGGTCAAAACAAAGACTAAAAGTTTAATAAATTGTATTCTATTTACAATAAAAATGATAAATGGAGAACAAGTGTAATTACTGGATATTATGTATCCTTTCTCACGCTAGTTTAAATACTAATGGCGAACTGAGTAAGTATTAGGGTAAGTAAAAATAATTTAGACAAATCCGATAGAGCGGACTTGTAGTCAGTGCCCATAAGAGTAAGCAATAAATGAGAAAGCTTTTATAGTTCCGATAGCTATCGGGATATAGAGGCTTTTTTATTTAACTTCTATATAAAGTTTTTCGGTTGAATTTAATAGTTCTATATATACTTTTAAGCTTTGAACGGTATTTGTTGTAAATAAGTGTTGTAGCTTATTTATTTAGGCACGGACTACAAGTCCGCGCTATCGGATTAAAACGAATATTATATTTTGGAACGTGAATACGCGCAAGGGATAGCAGCGGCATCCTTTTTTGAGGTACGAGAAAAAGATATAGTGGATAGCCCGACCCTTTTGGGATGCGCCCAAATAATCTTTAACGTGATTGGTTTCAACTTCTAATATTTTGCCTTACCTTTGTTCTCCAACTTAGGTTTTGGATAATAATATGAGTCAAAAAGTTTTACTTAACGAAAAAGAGGTAAACATCATTCTTCACCGATTGGCTTGTCAACTTATTGAAAAACATCACGATTTTTCTAACACGGTTCTTATTGGTTTACAGCCGCGTGGCGTGTTTTTAGCTGATAGATTGGCTAAAATTTTGACAGATGATTACAAGGTTAAAAACATTCAATTAGGACACTTAGATATCACTTTTTTTAGAGATGATTTTAGAAGAGGCGAAAAACCTCTTGAAGCCAATAGTACAAAAATTAATTTTCTAGTTGAAGATAAAAATATCGTCTTTATTGATGATGTTTTATACACCGGAAGAAGTATTAGAGCGGCTTTAACGGCTATTCAATCTTTTGGAAGACCTAATGAAATTGAGCTTTTAACGCTTATTGACCGCCGTTTTAGTAGACATCTGCCAATTCAGCCAGATTATCGTGGACGCCAGGTAGATGTGATTAATAATGAAAAAGTAAAAGTAAACTGGAAAGAGCATGATCATTCTGATGAAGATGTCGTTTACTTAATTGAACAATAAATATAAATAACTAAAGTTAAGGCTTAAGCTACCTAAGCGTAGCAGTCTAACTTTCAACTTTTAACTTTGACGATGAGCGAATTAAGTGTAAATCACTTATTAGGAATTAAATATCTTAACGAACAAGATATTCAACTTATTTTTGAAACCGCCGATCATTTTAAAGAAGTGATTAATAGACCCATTAAAAAGGTCCCTTCGCTTAGAGATATTACTATTGCCAATCTGTTTTTTGAAAATTCTACCAGGACAAAACTGTCTTTTGAACTGGCTGAAAAACGTTTGTCTGCCGATGTGATTAACTTTTCATCTGCGCAGTCTTCTGTGAAAAAAGGTGAAACTTTAATTGATACGGTAAACAATATTTTATCAATGAAAGTGGATATGGTGGTGATGCGTCACCCAAATCCTGGGGCTGGAGTTTTCCTTTCAAAACATGTTAAAGCAAGTATTGTAAATGCTGGTGATGGGGCACATGAACACCCAACACAAGCCCTTTTAGATTCGTATTCTATACGTGAAAAATTAGGTGATGTTAGCGGTAAAAAAGTGGTTATTGTGGGTGATATTTTACACAGTAGAGTAGCGCTTTCAAACATTTTTGCCTTACAATTACAAGGGGCTGAAGTGATGGTTTGCGGACCAAAAACATTGATTCCAAAGTATATTCATGAACTTGGAGTAAAGGTTGAAACTAATTTGCGTAAGGCTTTGAATTGGTGTGATGTAGCTAATATGTTACGCGTACAAAATGAGCGTATGGATATTAGTTATTTCCCGTCTACTAGAGAGTATACTCAGCAGTTTGGAGTCACCAAAGATTTACTAGATTCTTTGGATAAGGAGATTACCATCATGCATCCCGGACCTATAAATAGAGGCGTGGAGATTACCAGTGATGTGGCCGATTCAAAACAATCGATTATATTAGATCAAGTTCAAAATGGCGTTGCCGTAAGAATGGCCGTTATATATTTATTAGCATCAAAAATAAAACAGTAAATTATGATTTTAGACCAAAATGGAAATACTTCTATAATTACTCAGGAAAAAGTTACTGTTATAGAACTAGTAAAAAAGATTCAAGCTTTATATCCTAAATTTAAAAACAATAATATCATTGTCGCTTTAAATACTTTAGGGGTTTTTGGAAAAGAAGATATTGTTGAATTTTTAGAACTTTCAAATAAACATAGAGCCACAAAGCAATCTTTTGTTATCGTGACCAACAAAATTGACCTTGACGTGGTTCCTGATGAGATTGTTGTAGTGCCTACACTTCAAGAAGCTCATGATGTTATTGAAATGGAAGACATGGAACGTGATTTAGGGTTCTAACCTCATGCTTATCGTATTTGTCGTTTAAAATTTACTTCACTTTTACATGACCGGATACAAACCAAAAGGGATTAAATGAAATTATCAATATTAGGCTGCTATAGCGCTACACCACGTACCTTAAACAATACCACCTCTCAAGTTTTAGAAATTAACAATCACATGTTTCTAATAGATTGTGGTGAAGGTACACAGGTGCAATTACGCAAGCATAAAATTAAATTTAATCGCATAAAGCATGTTTTTATTTCGCACTTACATGGTGATCATTTTTTTGGTTTGGTTGGTCTCATATCGACCTTTAGACTGCTTACTCGCGAAACAGATTTACATATTTATGGTCCGAAAGGTATTAAGGAAATTGTAGTGCTTCAGATGAAATTAGCAGATTCATGGACGAATTATAACCTATATTTTCATGAGTTGACTTCTAAAGATTCAGAATTGATTTTTGAGGATGATAAAGTAGAGGTGCACACGATTCCACTAAACCATCGCATTTATACAAATGGTTATTTGTTCAAAGAAAAAGAAGGGGATCGTAAGTTAAATGTTTCTGCCGCTGAAGAAGCTAATATTGACGTTGCCTATTATAGAAAGTTAGTTCAAGGTTTTGACGTAAAAAATGAGGATGGGGTTTTAATTGATCATAAAAAGGTAACAAAACCAGGAGCGAAACCATTAAGTTATGCCTTTTGTAGTGATACGATGTATAAGGAAGACATCGTACCCATAATAGAAAATACCGATGTTTTATACCATGAATCAACGTTTTTAGATCAGCATGAGCACTTGGCAACAAAAACAAAGCATTCAACAGCAAAACAAGCGGCACAAATAGCTAAACAAGCACATGTAGGCACTTTGATACTAGGACATTATTCAACCAGATACGATAATATAAACGTATTTAAAAAGGAAGCTAAACAAGTGTTTGCCAATGTAAAGTTATCTGAAGACGGAAAGACTTTTGAGTTTTAAGCTAAAACTTTTAAACTATTTACCCAAGTAACAGCTTCTTCTAAAGAATAACAAATGTGCATTTCTAATTTAGAGAAATGTTTTTCTAAATTGGCATTTAAACGCCCCATTTGGTTGTAAGAAACAATGGCTGTCGCCACTAATTGATTTGAATTCGCGGTAATATTTGCCCAATCTTGAGGATCTGTTGAATAGGAGTTTGTGCGATTAGATATGTAAGCAAGTTTTGCATCTTCGCCGTAAAATGCAATAATTTCTTTAGCTGCAAAGATGATTTTATCCATATCAAAATGTACACCTTCATAAATTTCTGAAATAATAAAATTTTCACATAGAAAAAAATTACCAAAGGGTAATTCAAGTTTGCTAAAACTAAATCTCTCACTTAGAGGGGAATTCTCAAATTTCATTATGGTTTCTTATAACTTGCAAATTTAAGGTCTTTACTGAAATTTTCATATAAAAAAAATATATTTTTCGTTAATTTGTAATCTATGGAAAAGGATTTAGGTAAATATAGAAAGTCATACGAGCGGGGAGCCCTGCTTTTAAGGGATGTCCCAGAAAACCCGTTAGAATTATTTCAAAAATGGTTTCACGAAGTGGATCAATACTTTATTGAAGATGAAACTAACGCGATGACGGTTTCAACCATTGGGTTAGACGGTTACCCGAAGAGTAGAGTCGTGTTACTTAAACGCTATACTTATGAGGGCTTTATCTTCTATACGAATTATAACAGCGAAAAAGGAAGAGCTCTTGAGGCCAACCCTAACGTATGTTTATCTTTCTTTTGGCATGGTGCCGAACGCCAAATCATTATTAAAGGTAAGGCTGAAAAAATAGCAAAAAATTTAAGTGACGGTTATTTTGAATCGAGGCCACGTGGTAGTCAATTAGGTGCATTGGTTTCACATCAGAGTGAGGTGGTTGAAAATAGACAATTCCTAGAAAATAAACTACGTGAATTAGAAACCGAATATGAGGGTAAGGATGTTGTACGACCTGATTATTGGGGTGGCTATATAGTGAAGCCAGTTGAAATTGAATTCTGGCAAGGACGCCCAAACCGACTTCATGACCGTATTCGTTATAAGCTTCAAGAAGATTACGATTGGAAAATTGAGCGCTTATCGCCTTGATTTTAGTAGAAAGTTATAAAAAAAAACAAAGCCATCTAAAGTTGTAGATGGCTTTGTTTTGAAATATAATAAGGTTTTTATTCCATTTGTACGACTATAAAATGAGTACGTCTATTTAGTTGGTGCTCTGCTTCTTCACAGTTCGTGCTATTTTCACAACCATTGGTTAATTTACGTTCTCCAAAACCTTCATGAGACGTAATTCTAGAAGGATTAACGCCTTTATTAATTAAATACTCGTATGTAGAATTAGCACGGTCTATGGATAATTTATCATTATAACTTAATGTTCCTCTTGAATCGGTGTGTGATTCAATTTTTATAACCATTTCAGGGTAATCGTAATTCATTAAACTGACAATTTTATCAAGTTCTAATGCTGCGTCTTCTCGAATATTATGACTGTCATAATCGAAGTAGATATCATTTAACTCTGCCAGTTTAACAACATCATGAATAGGGTTTAATAATAAATTGGTGTTAATGGTTATCAGTTCAGTTTGAAGATTTTTTGATGTAAAGTTTCTATAATCTTCTATGTATTTATCCTGACTAGCAACTATTTTATAATTCTTATTTCTATCTATATTGATTTGATAATACCCGTTTTTATCTGTGAACATAAAGGCAATTTCATTATCGGTTTCATCGTACAGCGTTATTTTAGTATTCTCAATTGGTGTCATATTAATCGCATCTGTTACAACACCTTCAACATGAAGTACAGGTTCTCGGTGAAAAGCATAGATGTCATCACTGCCACGACCTCCACGGCGGTTAGAAGCAAAATAACCTGTTATACCATCAGGGTTCATAGTGAAAGCAAAATCGTCTGTGCTCGAATTGATAGGAACACCTAAGTTTATAATATCTACGATTGAATCTTCATCATCACCTTTAATTGTTGCAAATATGTCCATTAAACCTAAACCAACATGGCCATCAGAAGAAAAGAATAACACGCCTTCAGCATTTATAAACGGGAAACCTTCAGCATTTTTTGTATTAATAATATCTCCCATGTTTTCGACATCTGAAATACTACCGTCTACATTGATATTTGCAACCCAAATATCTGAGCCACCATATGTACCAGGTCTATCGGATGCAAAGTATAATTTAGAATCATCACTATTTAACGCGGCGTGTTGCGTAGAAAATTCATCACCATTAATAGGTAAATCTTCAATGTTAGTCCATGAGCCATCAACTAGGTGTGCTCTATAGAGTTTCATATTGGTTAAACCCTTACTATCCTTTTTTTCAACCCCTTTGGTAAAGTTGTTTCTAGAAAAATACATGGTTTTTCCGTCTTTTGTAATGGTTACAGGGCCATCATGATAAATGGAGTTTACAGATCCAGGTAGTTTATTTGTGTGATCTACATTCTTTCTTGTTCCTGCCTCTGCTACATAAATGTCGAGGAAAGGTTGCTCGTTCCAACCATAAAGTCTTTTTGTAGTCACACCTTCGTCTCTAGAAGAAGCAAAGTAAACTTGGCCATCATGCTCAAAAGCTCCGAAATCACTATATTTTGAATTGAATCTTACTTTATCTAAGAAATACTGTTGTTTTGCACCAAATACGCTACTTATAAAATTTACGTTTTTTGTGAAATCATTATTGCCTGGAGCTCCTCCAGAATCTATGTAGCGCTGCAACCAAATCTCTGATTCCTTGTATTTTTTCATACCACGTAGCGATTGCGCATATTTATAGTAATATTCAACTGGGACATTCTCTTGTTTTACAACACTTTTATAATACCTGTTGGCATTTCGAGGGTCTCTTAATAAAGCATAGCAATCGGCTATCTTACGCGTAGCATAGTCTTTGTTATAGTTGTTTTGGATAAGTTCTTGGTATACTTTGGATGCCTTTACAAATGAAAATTTATTGAATAAAGTATCTGCTTTTTTTTGTTTTCCTTGTTGTGCAAACACTGAAAAACTTAAAAATAAAGCGATACAAAGAAATATGTTATTTATATTTTTCATAGATGATAGTGTTAGAAGTAGCGAGGAGATTTTAGTTTAGTACTCATAAATTTAAATTCATACATGAGTAATATTTCATGAGTTCCAGTAGTGTAACTTGCGATATCTGAAATTGGTTTTTCATAGGCATATCCAATACGTAGTTGTCTAGATATTTGAAAATCTACAATGCCTCCAATGGCAGCAGTTTCTTCGTTAATCCTATAAGAACCACCTAACCAGAATTTATCGTTATATAAAAAATTAGCAGTTAAATCGTAAGACAAGGGAGCCCCATTAGTTGCTTTTATTAGAAATGCTGGTTTAAATTTGAAATGCTTGCTTATGTCAACAACTACACCTCCTGTAAAATAATAACTAATACGTTCAAGAGCTTCATAACCATTTTCTTTATGTAAATCGGTATTCAATATTCTTGGTGCAGATAATCCGAAATATAATCGATTTGTACTCCAATAAACACCTGCACCAATATTCGGTGACCATCTATCTTCTGTACCATAAATAAGTGGGTCGTTTTGGTTATCTGGATCTACTCGGAAATTAGAGTCAAAACTAAATTGTGTAAAGCCACCTTTAACTCCAAAGGATAATTTTCCATTTTTACCAGTTGGAATTGAATATGAAAAATCGCCATATAGGTATGTGAAATTTTGCGGACCTAAATCATCTTCCATAAAAGATAAGCCTAAACCTATTCGGTCGTTTCTTAACGGTGTATTTATAGATAATGTTTGTGTTATTGGTCCGCCTTTAAAACCAACCCATTGGCTTCTGTGCAGTCCAACAATACTTAACGCTTCTCTACTACCAGCATAAGCGGGGTTGATGGAGATGGTGTTGTACATATACTGCGTAAATTGCGGTAACTGTTGTGCAACTCCCAACGTACAGCTTAACAAGACAATAGCTAATATGTTATATTTTAAAAGTTTCATAGGTTAGGTTTTATTTGGTTCCGATATAAATAGGTCCAGTTAAAGGACTTATCCCGCTATTTTTTAGATTAATGATGTAATAATAAGTTCCTGAAGGTAACATACCGTTGGAGCCTAGAGATGAATTAGGAGAAGTACCATTCCAATCACCTTGTACTCCTGATGTTTCTATACTCCCTAGAGTGTAGTTTTTAGATTCATAAACTAAAGCGCCCCATCTGTTGAATATTTTAACCTCAGCAACAAACCCACATAAATCTATACCCTTAATATCAAAAGTATCATTATAACCATCTCCATTAGGAGTGATTGCTGTGGAGATTTTGATTTCATCTTCACCACATGGTAGAACTACACAATCAGCATGTAAATTCATAACCACTTCATTCACGCTAATACAACCATTATCCGTTGTGGTGTATCTAAACCTATAGTTAATACCATCTGTTCCTGGACGAAAATCTTCACTCATTCTTATCATGGTAGGGTTGAATATGTTTCCAACGAGTCTAGCAGGAGATTGACCCTCTACAATTTCCCAGGTTCCATTGGTATTTATACTTTTAGGCATGAAATTAAAGAGGTCTACAATACCATTATTGAAGCAGGTGTCTGGAGCAACAAACTCGGTAAATATTTCATCAAGCCTAACATTAATAGTTTGAGTGTATGTAGCTTCATTTTTACATTCATCGGTTACTGTCCATGTTCTTACAATTTGATAATCGACAAATACATTTTCATCAAATGAATTTGTTTCATTAAAATCGATTATAATGTTAGAGCTACAATTATCATTAAACGTCATATTTGGTATTTCAGGAACGTTTGTACAACTTACATCCAAAGTGGTTGTAAATGATGTTGATGGCACAGGTGCTGTTGTATCTTGAACCGTTATTATTTGAGTGTGTGATGCTGTTAACCCACATTCATCTGTTGCTGTATATGTTCTCGCTATGGTGTAATTATTAATACAACTTCCAATGGTTTTTACATCATTGTAGGTCACTGTTGCGTCTCCACAATTATCAGTTGCAGTTAAAATAATAACATCAGGTATAGCATCACATTCTACAGTAATATCGCCAGGTAAAGTCTCAACAAATTGTGGTGCTGTTGTGTCTTGAACCGTTATTATTTGTGTGTGCGTAGTGGTTAACCCACATTCATCTTTGGCTGTCCACGTTCTCGCTATTGTATAGTTGTTTTCACAACTGTTATTTGTTCTAATATCACTAACTGTAACTGAAGCTGTTCCACAAATATCAGTAGCCGTTAAAATTACGGGAGATGGAACAGCGTCACATTCTACAGTTATGGCTTGCAACGGTAGAGCTTCTACAAATTCTGGAGCTTTTGTGTCTTGAACTGTTATTGTTTGTATATGGCTTCTAGAAACACCGCAATCGTCTGTAGCAGTATAAGTGCGCTGAATGATATAATTAGAAGGGCAACTTCCATCAATTTTACGCTCATTCATTTTAACAGTTGCAAGCCCGCAATTATCTGTGGCTGTTAATATTTCCGCAGTTGGGATGTTATCACATTCTACAACCATATCGGGAGGTAAAATAGATTGATCGAATTCTGGAGCAGTAGTATCAGATGTTGAAATTTCCTGATCGGCAGATACTGAATTTCCAGTAAAGTCAGTCGCCGTCCAAGTACGGGTTATTGTAAATGTCCCAGTGCAGGCACCATCTGTTCTAACGTCATTATATGTGATAATTGGATTAGGATCACAATTATCAGTTGCTGTAGCGATACCAAATGCTACAGGTGATAAATTATCACTACATTCAGCTGTTACATTAGGAGGTAAAGTTAGTATAGGATCAATGGTATCATTAACGGTGATAATCTGTGCTGTAGTTGATGCATTTGAGCAGGCATCTACAAAAGTCCAACTTCGAGTGATTATGATATTTAACGGATCTGTGTCATTAACACTATCAACACCTAGTACTGTAATATCCCCACTACAATTATCGGTAGTTGTTAAAGTTCCTGGGGCAGGTACATCACCAATACATTCATAAGTAACATCTGAAGGCGTGCTAGGCAATGCTGGAACTTTTGTGTCTTCAATTTTAAATGTGGCTGTAGAAGTCGTTTCATTTCCACAAGCGTCTTTTACCGTAAATGCTACAGTTGCCATACCTGTTTTACCGCATTCATCAGAAAGCATGGTAAAATCGTTACTCCACGTCATAACTGAACAATCCTCAGTAGCAATAGCTCCTCCGTTTGATGTAAGCCAGTTATTTAAATCAACTAAATTTCCGTTACCATCACATTCCACTGTTAAATCGGTAGCTGGTGTATCAATAGTAGGTGCAATTAGATCTTTAATATGATAAATTGCCGATGTAGAACTTGTGTTTCCACATTCATCTTCGGCAGTAAAATTGACTACAATGCCTTTGCCTAATTTACATTTTACACTTACATCACCACTATAATCGTGAGTCCATTTTATTTTACTGCAATTGTCTGTAGCTGTCGCTCCAGCATTTGAAGCTAACCAATCTAAAATTTGCTGTTCAGTATCACCTTTTCCACATATAATTTCAATGTCAGAGGTATTTGTATTATCTATTAAAGGACTTGTTGTATCTTCAATAGTAAATGTAGCATCTTTGGTGATTTTGTTTCCGCAGTCATCAGTTAATGTAAAAGTTACTGTTTCAGTTCCTGTAGCGCCACAAAGATCACTTAGTCCTGAACTATTATTTGTTACCGTAGCATTTCCGCAAGTATCTGTTCCGCTGAAAGAAGTTAACCATGCAGCAAAAGAGCCGTTCGGATCAGAAGTTCCATCACATTCTACTATTGCATCCTTTGGTTCATTAGTCCAAGTTGGATCTGTTTTATCCTCAATAGTAAATGTAGCATCTTTGGTAATTTTGTTTCCGCAATCATCAGTTAATGTAAAAGTTACTGTTTCAGTTCCTGTAGCGCCACAAAGATCACTTAGTCCTGAACTATTATTTGTTACCGTAGCATTTCCGCAAGTATCTGTTCCGCTGAAAGAAGTTAACCATGCAGCAAAAGAGCCGTTCGGATCAGAAGTTCCATCACATTCTACTGTTGCATCCTTTGGTTCAATAGTCCAATTTGGATCTGTTTTATCTTCAATAGTAAATGTAGCATCTTTGGTGATTGTATTTCCGCAGTCATCAGTTAATGTAAAAGTTACTGTTTCAGTACCTGTAGCACCACAAAGATCACTTAGTCCTGAACTATTATTTGTTACCGTAGCATTTCCGCAAGTATCTGTTCCGCTGAAAGAAGTTAACCATGCAGCAAAAGCACCGTTCGGATCAGAAGTTCCATCACATTCTATTATTGCATCCTTTGGTTCATTAGTCCAAGTTGGATCTGTTTTATCTTCAATAGTAAATGTAGCATCTTTGGTGATTTTGTTTCCGCAGTCATCAGTTAATGTAAAAGTTACTGTTTCAGTACCTGTGGTGCCACAAAGATCACTTAGTCCTGAACTGTTATTTGTTACCGTAGCATTTCCGCAAGTATCTGTTCCGCTGAAAGAAGTTAACCATGCAGCAAAAGCACCGTTCGGATCAGCAGAGCCATCACATTCTACCGTTGCATCCTTTGGTTCA
The DNA here is from genome assembly GCF_030548465.1 of Tamlana sp. 2_MG-2023. Lineage (GTDB taxonomy): Bacteria > Bacteroidota > Bacteroidia > Flavobacteriales > Flavobacteriaceae > Pseudotamlana. Next base: position 458,291 of record NZ_JAUOSF010000002.1, on the reverse strand, counting down.
TTAGTCCAGGTTGGATCTGTTTTATCCTCAATAGTAAATGTAGCATCTTTGGTGATTTTGTTTCCACTTTCATCGGTGAGTGTAAAGGTTACCGTTTCAGTTCCTGTAGTACCACATAAATCACTTAATCCTGAACTGTTATTTGTTACCGTGGCATTTCCGCAAGTATCTGTTCCGCTGAAAGAAACTAACCATGCAGCAAAAGCACCGTTCGGATCAGAAGTTCCATCACATTCTACTGTTGCATCCTTTGGTTCATTAGTCCAAGTTGGATCTGTTTTATCTACTACTGTAACAGTTTGAATACATGATGCTTTATTGCCTGAGTTGTCCTCTACAGTCCAAGTTATTGTTGTATCTCCAAGTGCAAATGGCTCGATAGCATCATTAGTTATACTAAAAACTAAGCAGTTATCATTAGTGCTTGGTGTACCTAGATCTACAGATGAGGCTGTACACAAACCTGCATCAGTTGTTATAGTAACATTCGTAGGACATGTTATGGTTGGAAGTGTCACATCTGCTGGAGCCTCAATTTTGAAATCCTCCTTTATTTCACAACCATTAGCATCTGTTACTGTGACTTGGTAATCTCCAATGGCTAGGTTTGAAATATCTTCGCTAGTTGCAGAAAAATTATTAGGCCCTGTCCATTTAAAAGTGTAAGCTGGAAGTCCGCCAGAAACGGTGATATCAATTTCTCCTGAAGTATCTTGTTTGCAAGTCACATCAGTTTTGGTTCCAGTTAGTTCTAAATCTTCTATAACTACTGTGACTGTTCCACCGCCTAGGTCACAACTAGTACTTAGACTTTTAATATTTATTACATAAGTTCCTACAGTTAAATTATTAAAAGTGGTTCCTGTTTGATAATTGGCTCCACCATCAATAGAGTATTCATAATCATTAGTATTTGCTCCAGTAGCATTTATTATTTCTAGATTATAACCATTTGAATTATTACAAGTTACTTGGTATGTTGGTGTAGGAGGAAGTGCTACATAGCTTAATTTTACTTCACCTGTGTCACATACCGAGGTGTTAGGGTACGGTAGGCATAATTGGTATGTGAAATCTACGTCTCCAGTAAAATTATTTGATGGCGTAAATTTATAAGTTCCGTCTTGATTAAATGTAAAACTATGTCCTGTAGAACCATCAGAAATCGTTGGCCCAGAAATTAAAGAATATGTTGAACCTTTTGGCTCATTGTTCAACTCATTTAAATCACCATTATATGTTTTGTCTAGACATTCTATAAGTTGTTGATCTACGGCATATTTTTGAAGTAAAAAAAACTTACCATCACCATGATCTCGAGAGGCTCCTGTAAATTCAATTCGTGTTATTAAAGAGCCTGTAGGAGCGAGTTTGTCCAGGTAAAATAAGGCGATTGCAATAGTCTGTCCGTTACCATTACAACGTCCTGACCCCCAGTAATCTGATTCGGCATATCTAGGTTCAAAAGGTCCTGTACAATTTCTATAATCTCCTTTACTTCGTACAAACGTATCACCAAGTTTAACTTCAGTTCCTCCTGATGATCCAGCAGGGTATCCATAAACTTCAATAAAAAAACAGTTATTACCACCTCTTTCAGTAACTGCTAGAATACCACCGTTATTTGATGGAATTGCTGGGCTATAAGTAAGTGATTGTTTTTGGGCATTATTACTAGCTGAAGTAACAAGATTAAACGAATTACAAAAGACATAACCATTTAGGTCCGATATAAAATAATGGTTAAGATTTTTATCTCTATAGGCGTCTAGAGCTTTATCATTCCAAGTTGCATCTGAACTCGTTGTAAGTATAGGGGTACCAACATTATTTTTAACAATTTGATTTTTACCATGTCCATCTGGTCCAACTCTGTCAAGAGAATACCCTGAAGGAACTACAAATGTATTATAAAGTGTGGTACCAACTTCAATAGATTTAATGGTTGCCGGCGACTCATTTGTGACTTGAGAAGGTTCTACCCAATTAAATTTAACATCTTTTCTTATAGAAGTTGCCTGTTGACCAATTTGAGCAAAAGTTAAAAAAGGAATAGCAATAAAAAAGGCTATGAAAAAGGCTTTGTTTATCTTGACTACCGAAATACAATTGTAATTATTTCTCATATTGCATTAATAAAGTGGTTATATTAGTTTATAAGGTTAGCTTTTAATACTTATTTCTGTTTTTTCAAGACATAGAAAAAAGCGATTAAGCAGAAACCGTGATATTATTTTATTGTTAAAAAAAGAGGGAAGAGAAACTATAGCATGATAGTTTACGGTTGGTTTGGTTCGGTTTGGGTTCATAAGCTAGTACTTTGTAGGTGTGACAAATGAAGCTATATGCCTAAAGAAGTTCAAAAAAAAATGTTAAATCACTTAAATATTCGTTTAAGAGTTTGTTAAAAGTTGTTAAACGGAATTATTAGTAATTTGTCGTCTTAAGTTTATTTCTGTGAAAAAATCTTGTGTTTGAGTTAGTTTTATTATTGTTTTGTGAGTATTTACCGATTAACAATGTAGAATTGTTAAATATCACAATCAGCACAATAACCGTAATTCTTAATATTTTATGAAAAATTTAATTTTAGTAAGACATGCAAAATCCTCTTGGGAATTTAATGTTATCGATCATGAACGCCCACTAAATAATAGAGGTATAGAAGATGCTAATTTGGTGTCAAAACACCTTATTAAGGAGTATATAAAAATCGATCAATTAGTGTGTAGTGATGCTAAACGAGCTAAGGACACTGCTAAAATTTTTTTATCTAACCTCAAAATTAATGAGAACATTGTTAGTTATAACTATGATTTATATGATTTTGCAGGATACAATCTTATTGATTTTATAAAATCATGTCACGATGGTATTGATGACCTTATGATTTTTGGACATAACCATGCTATTACAGATTTCGTAAACACGTATGGCGATCTTTTAATTGATAATGTACCAACTGCAGGTTTTGTTAAAATACAATTTGATGTTTTACACTGGAATGATATAGAGCAAGGTAAAACTGTTAAAACATTATTTCCTCGTGATTTAAAGTAAATACTTAATTAATATAATAAAGTCCCAATCTTAAATTATCATTAATTCTCATCTATTTTTGCCAATTACCAAGTGTTTTTGTTAACATTATTACATCAAAATACGATATATTTGTTTAGGATATATAAAACAATGCTGAATGACAAAAACAGAAGCCTCTGTAAATAATAGTTACATTAATAGAGAAATAAGTTGGTTACAATTTAACGCTAGAGTATTGCAAGAAGCTGCAGATGAAGCTGTGCCTTTAATTGAAAGACTTCGCTTTTTAGGAATCTTTTCTAACAATTTGGATGAATTCTTTAAAGTACGTTATGCTACCGTTAAACGTATTGTTGAAGCAGGTAAAGGTGCAAAAAACGAACTTGGCGGTATTAGAGCAAAAGAGTTGCTTGAAATTATTACTCAAATTGTAATTAGTCAGCAAAGTGAAAGTTTAGATATTTTATATGAAATAGGGAAGAAGCTTAGAGAAGAAAATATCTACCTTATAAATGAAACTCAAATTGACGATTCTCAGCATGAATTTATTAAGGAATATTTCCTTAAACAGGTAAGTCCAGCTTTGGTTACTATCATTCTTAACGATGAGGTTGTACTTCCTAATTTAAAAGATAGTGGTGCTTATTTGGCGGTTAGAATGTTAATGCCTGGTGATAAAAAGCAATTTGCTTTAATCGAAATACCGAAGGCGGTAAATCGTTTTGTTGTGTTGCCAAAACAGGATGACAAGTTCTTTATTATTGCTGTAGATGATTTATTACGTCATTGTTTGAGTGATATCTTTAATATTTTTGACTATAAAAGTATTTCTGCACATATGATTAAAATAACTCGAGATGGGGAGTTAGATTTTGAAAGTGATTTAAGTAAAAGTTTTATAGATAAAATATCCGATAGTGTTAAACATCGTGAAGTAGGAGAACCAGTTAGATTTGTTTACGATAAAACTATTCATAAAGATACCTTACAGTTTTTGATGTCTAAAATGGGTATTGATGCCACCGATAGTATCATCCCTGGAGGACGTTACCATAATAGAAGAGACTATATGGGATTCCCAAGTTTAGGAAGAACAGATCTTTTGTATGATAAAATTGAAGCCTTGCCTATAAAAGGATTAAGCCTACAAAGTAGTATATTTAAAGCCATTGCAAAGAAGGATTATTTACAGCATGCACCATATCAAACATTTTCATATGTCGTAAAATTTTTAAGGGAAGCTGCTTTAGATCCAAAAGTAAAAACTATAAAAATTACGATATATCGTTTAGCGGAAATATCACATATTGCAAGTTCTTTAATTAATGCAGCGATAAACGGAAAAACGGTTACGGTTTCCATAGAACTTCGGGCAAGGTTTGATGAGCAAGCTAATATAAACTATGCCAAGCAAATGGAAGAGGTAGGTGTAAACCTAATATTTGGAGTAGCAGGGCTTAAAGTACATAGTAAAATGTGTGTTATCGAGCGTGAAGAAGGGAAAAAAATACGTCGTTATGGTTTTATAAGCACAGGTAATTTTAATGAATCTACCGCTAAAATCTATACGGATTATACTCTTTTCACAGCCAATCAAAAGATTTTAAAAGATGTTGACAAAATTTTCAGCTTCTTTAAAACGAATTATAGGATTAACAAATATAAGCACCTTATTGTATCTCCTCATTACACAAAAAGAGAAGTTTTTAAACTTATAGATCATGAAATTGAAAGTGTTCGTCAGGGTAAAGAAGGCCTTATTAGACTAAAAATGAACAGTATTTCTAGTTACAATATGGTAGATAAACTTTATGAAGCTAGTCGTGCAGGCGTTAAAATCCAGATGATTGTTAGAGGCTTATGCTGTTTAATTCCTGGAGTGCCTGGAATGAGTGAGAACATTGAAGTTATAAGTGTGGTGGATAAATTCTTAGAACATTCTAGGGTTTATATTTTCGGAAATGAAGGTAATCCAAAAGTGTATATTTCTTCTGCAGATTGGATGACTAGAAATATTGAAAATAGAGTTGAGGTAAGCTGTCCGATTTACGATGAAGACATCAAACAAGAAATAATTGAAACATTTAATATTTGTTGGAACGATAATGTGAAGGCTAGAATATTAAATGACTCACAAGAAAATGAATACCGCGTAAATGATGATGAAAAAATTCGTTCTCAGTATGCGCTTTACGATTATTATGTTAAAAAATTAGAAAATTAATATGCTTTCATTAAAAAAATATGCTGCCATAGATATTGGTTCAAATGCAGTACGTCTTCTTATTTCAAATATTATTGAACAAAAGGGACGTCCTGTACAATTTAAGAAAAACTCATTAGTTCGAGTTCCAATTCGCTTAGGTGCAGATGTTTTTGTAAAAGGTAAAATATCTAAAGAGAATACCCAGCGTATTCTAGACACGATGTTAGCCTTTAAACTATTAATGAAATCTCATAAGGTTGTAAAATATAAGGCTTGTGCCACATCGGCGATGCGAGAATCATCCAACGGTAAACAAGTTGTTGATTTGGTATTGGATCATGCTGGAATTAGTATTGATGTTATTGAAGGAGAAGAAGAAGCGGCAATAATAGCAGCTACCGATTTAAATAAATATATCGACCCTAATAAGACCTATTTGTATGTTGATGTAGGTGGAGGTAGTACCGAATTTACAGTAATAGATCATGGTAAGTCTATTGTTTCTAAATCTTTTAAAATAGGAACCGTTAGGCTTCTTAATGATATGGTTAAGAACGAAGCCTGGCAGGAACTTCGTGAATGGATTGCGTCAAACGCTTTAGATTACGAAAAAATATCTGTTATTGGTTCTGGTGGAAACATCAATAAAATATTTAAAATCTCAGGAAAAGCGATGGGAAAACCACTATCGTATTTCTATATGAGTTCCTATTATAATACACTTCAAAGTTATTCTTACGAAGAACGAATTTCAGAGCTAGATCTTAACCAAGATCGTGCTGACGTAATTATTCCAGCGATGCGCATTTATTTATCTGCCATGAAGTGGAGCGGTGCTAAAAATATCTATGTTCCTAAAATTGGGCTAGCAGATGGTGTTATAAAAAGTATTTATTACGACACCGTTTCTAGCAATACACAGTAAAATTCTGCACTTTACCTTTTATTGTTGTAGGTGTTTATAATTATAATATATATTCGTCTTTATTAAGATTATTCGATACCCCAACTATCGCTTAAACACTACTAAAGGATGAAGTTATTATATATTGTTAATCAATTGAATGGCACGACTGGGCAAGAGCGCATTATTGCAATAAAAACTGATTATTTCATAAAAGAATATAATTACGACATTGTTGTTATTGCCCTAGAAGAAGAAGGCGATAAGCCGTTTTTTAATGTCAACAGTGCTATTAAAAAATACAATTTATCTAAAGGAAAAGATGTTTTAATTGGTGGTGTTTCAAAAATGAAACAAGTCAATAAGATTTTAGAAGATGAAATCCCTGATGTTGTAGTCGTAGTAGTCGATAATATTTCTGGGCTTTATATGCCTAATTTCTTAAGTAAAAAATTTAAGTATGTTTATGAGCGTCATAACTCTAAAAGCGTAAACTACACTCAGAATTCAAATTCAATTCCAACCCAGTTTATTAATAAAGTAAAAAAGGCTCTACTAGATCAAGGTGGTAGAGGTTATGATAAAGTGGTTTTACTATCAGATGATCATATTGAAGAATGGAAATATTTAAAAAATATTGAAATTATTAGTAACCCCTTAATATTTTATCCTGAAAGTTATGCGTCACTAGAAAATAAACGGGTATTAGCTGTAGGACGTCATACACATCAAAAAGGCTTTGATTTTCTCATAAAAAGTTGGTCTGAAGTGGTTAAAACTCATAAGGATTGGACTCTAGATATTTACGGAAAAAAAGATGAATATTCCAAGTATATCAATATGGCTGAAGATTATGGTGTTTCTGAATATATAAATTTTCATGAACCTGTTTCAGACATCATGAGTGTATATTTAGAATCTTCCATTTATGCCCTTTCATCTCGATTTGAGGGTTTTCCATTAGTTCTTATTGAAACCATGGCCTGTGGTGTTCCAGCAGTGGCATTTAATTGTCCTTGTGGTGTAAAAGAACTTATAACAGATGGAGAAGACGGCTATCTGGTTGAAATCAATGATATTCAGAATTTTTCCCAATCATTGATTAAACTCATTGAAAATCCTACAACTAGGAAAAATATGGGAGCTGCAGCTCGTAAAAATATTTTAAGATTATCGCCTGAATCTATATTTCCAAAGTGGAAAAAATTGTTTGAAGAACTCTCGAATTAAAATAATTAACCAACCCCAATAACCTTTTAATTATGAAATATATTTACTTATTAACAGTAATCTTAGTGTTTTCTCTGAATGTGAATGCTCAAAATGTAAAATACGGTGTTCGAGGAGGTATGAATATTTCTAGCTTAGATTTTAAAAGTGAAGTTCCAGCAGGAAACAAACATAGAAATAGTGTTTACATTGGTTTTTTAGCAGATATAGGCTTATCCAAAACCATATCACTTATTCCTGAAATTCAATTTTCATACGAAGGGTCAAAAGCCGACGTATTACAATTTGATTATATTCAAATGCCGATTTTAGTTGGCATTAAACTATTTAAAAATTTTCATGTCAACTTAGGACCACAGATTGGATTGAAAATCCATGAAGTTGATGATATGGCTGCTAACTTTGGCTTTTCTTCAATTATAGGAGCTGAATATCGAATTAATCAAGCGCTATTTGTTGATGTACGTCACTCCAACGGTCTTATAAATGTTTTTGATGACGATTCAGGCGTTGATGCAAAAAATAATAATTTTCAGATAGGCGTAGGTTACAAGTTTTAACCATGTATTGATTCTGAAGTTCCTAAGTTACTCATGATTTCAGCTTCATAATCAAGTAAATCTTGCCATTTGGCATCAACTTCTTTTTTATCACCATATTTTCTAGCAAAACCTAAAAACATGGTGTAATGATTGGCTTCACTAACCATTAAATTTCTATAGAAAGTTGCTAATTCTTGATCTTCTAATTCTTCGGAAAGCAATCTAAAACGTTCACAGCTTCTAGCTTCAATTAGTGCAGCGTATAACAGTCTGTGCGTTAGTTGTGTTGTTCGGCTTCCTCCTTTAGGAAAAAATTTTAATAATTGTATAACATAATCATCACGTCTATCACGCCCTAATACCCAACCGCGCTCAATGATTTTATCATGAACCATTTTAAAATGACTAATCTCTTCTTTTACTAAAGCTGTCATTTCTTGTACTAAATCGGTATATTCAGGAAAACTTACAATTAAAGAAATAGCTGTACTCGTTGCCTTCTGTTCACAAAATGCATGATCGGTTAAAATTTCTTTAATGTTTTTTTCTACGATATTAACCCAGCGAGGGTCTGTTGGTAATTTTAGTCCGAGCATCATTTTATGTTTTAAAATTAAATTAAGAGGTTAAAGACCTAAATCAAAAGTTTTTCGTAAAAGGTCAATACTTGGGTTTTTCTCCTTTAATTTTTCAAATTTTTCTACTGTGGTATAAGCATATTGTTTTTCCATGACTTCATTGATCGTGATCTCTAACGAAATATCATAATTACTTAGAGATTGACGAATATGAAGCAAAAGACCGTATGACTGACGTTCAACTTCTATTTTGTTGGTAGCATTAGGAAATTCTAAATGTGCTGTTGTTCCTTTTAATTTTGGAGTATCAATGGCTAAAATAGAAGCTAGATTGTGTTTACCTTCTTTTCTTAATATTCCAATATATTCATGCCATACCTTTAAAAACGCCTCTTCAGTAAATGCTTCGGTTGGCAAGTTTTCTTCATCAACCACCACTTCCATTTGCTTGATTTGGTGTTCCTTTTTTGCTCTAATACTACTAAGTGAGAGTCCAGAAGTTCGTTTTGTCTCTTGCTTTAAAACGACCTTAGGCGGTTCTTTTACTTGGAATGAAGCTGCTGGATTTTTACTAGCATCCTTTGCAGGAGTTGCTGTTGTTTGAGTTTTCGGAGTTTCAATGTCCTTTTTTACAGGAATAGGAGTGATGCCTTTCTTTTGAAAATAGGATGCAGGTATTATGTAATGTTTACCATTTTTTTTTTCTCCATCGAAAGTGATAGAGGCAAGCTGCATGAGGCATAGTTCGACGAGAAGTCGTTGATTTTTACTGGTCTTGTATTTGAGGTCGCAATCGTTTGCCAGATTAATTCCTTGCATTAAAAACTCTTGGGAAGCTTTTTTAGCTTGTTCCAAATACTTTGTTTTTGTTTGATCTCCTACTTCAAGCAATTCTATGGTTTCTGGATTTTTGCTAACTAAAAGATCTCTAAAGTGTGATGCTAAACCAGCAATGTAATGATGTCCATCAAATCCTTTTGAAAGGGTATTGTTAAATTGTAATAGTAAATCTGGTATTTTATTTTCTAAAATTAAATCGGTACTCGTAAAATATGTTTCGTAATCTAGTACGTTTAAATTTTCTGTAACGGCTTGTCGCGTTAAGTTTTTTCCAGAGAAACTAACTACTCTGTCAAAAATCGAAAGGGCATCACGCATGGCGCCATCTGCTTTTTGGGCGATAATATGTAAGGCATCATCTTCAGCAGTAATACCTTGTTCTTCAGCAATATATTTTAAATAATTTTTTGCATCTTTAACTGTAATACGCTTGAAGTCAAATATTTGACATCGAGATAAAATGGTTGGGATTATTTTGTGCTTTTCGGTAGTTGCTAAAATAAAAATACAGTGCTTAGGTGGTTCTTCTAATGTTTTAAGGAACGCATTAAAAGCCGCTTGCGAGAGCATATGCACCTCATCAATAATATAGACTTTATATTTACCTACTTGTGGCGGAATGCGAACTTGGTCGGTTAAACTTCTAATATCATCAACCGAATTGTTTGAAGCCGCATCCAATTCAAAAATATTAAAAGCAAAATCTTCTTCACCAGTTTCCTTTCCATCACTATTAATCATTTTAGCCAAAATACGGGCACAAGTTGTTTTACCAACACCACGAGGCCCTGTAAATAATAAGGCTTGTGCTAAATGATTATTTTCAATGGCATTTAATAAAGTATTTGTAATAGCTTGCTGACCAACAACGTCTTTAAACGTTTGTGGTCTGTATTTACGCGCCGATACAACAAAATGTTCCATTGAAAAATCTTAGAAGAACAAAGTTAAAAATTCAATGCTTAAAACTGAATTCATAAGCTAAAATTTAATAGGAGTTATTAACAATTTATGTACTTTTGCGCGCAAGTAAATCGCCTTATCGCTGTTCATGAAAATGAATAGAGGAAAGTCCGAACACCATAGTGCAACATAGTGGTTAATGACCACCAGTCGTGAGATTAGGAAAAGTGCAACAGAAAGTATGTACAGGTAATGCTGTAGTGAAACCAGGTAAACTCTATGTGGTGCAATGTCATGTAAACTAGCGTTCCGATAACTATCGGGAGAAGGCGGCACGTTTGATGCTAGAGGGTAGGCAGCTAAAGTGTATGGGTAACTATACATTCAGATAAATGATAAGGGTGTTTAGTATTTTTAGAGTAATCTAAATTAAATACTAAACATACAGGATTCGGCTTATAGATTTACTTACAAATAAATAAACCCTTCTTTTGATTTAAAGAAGGGTTTATCATTTAAAAACTAGTGACTAACTAATAATTATAATCTTTAAAAAGTCACATTAATATGCTTAATGGTTTTTTAGTTTAGTGCTCATTTATCACAATACAAAAACTTAAACTGATGCTTGAAAAATGATCAAGTCTGATGAGTTTTGTTTGTGATACACTATAAATTTACCCTAGGAACACTTCTAATGTACTGAAAAAAAGCGAAGTATAATAATTTATTGTTCAGGAATTTCAAAAAAGCTAAACATATTTCCACCATAACTTTTAGAATAGGAGAAGTTACTTACGTTTGATAAGTCTGTATGTTTAGAATGCTCTACAATAAGTACACCATCTTCAAGCAGTAAATCATTTTCAAAAACTAAATTAGGAATTCTAGAGAACTGTTCTTCTGAAAAATCATAAGGAGGGTCTGCGAAAATAACATCTGCTTGAATTTTAGACTTTTCAAGAAATTTAAAAACGTCACTTTTAATCGTTTGAATAGGCATATCAAATGCTTCTGCGGTTTGGTTAATAAACTTAATACAACCAAAATCTTGATCAACACAAGTTATGTTTTCAGTGCCTCTAGAAGCGAATTCGTAGCTTATATTACCCGTACCTGCGAATAGATCTAATACAGAAATAGCATCAAAATAATACAAGTTATTAATAATGTTGAATAAAGACTCCTTAGCCATATCGGTTGTTGGCCGCACAGGTAAGTTTTTTGGAGCAATAATTTTTCTACTTTTATATAATCCTGATATAATTCGCATTAAAAATTGTTTATTAAAGTGAAGTTTGAATACCCTGTTTTAGGCTGTTTTTCAAATTTAAATGTATCATTTCTACTTCCAAAACTAATGTTTCGAATATATTTATATGCTATTTCGTAAAGTTTATCTCCTTTTTCAATTTGACCCAAGAAAACTAATTTAAGCGTTTCTGGGTTTAAATTTAATTGTTCGGCAGTAAATAGAATGTAATAAATAAAATCTTCTTTAGAACCGTATGTAAAGGTGTTATATAGTTTTAATTTAGAATTTTCAACGACAACAATTTCAAAATGACCTGTACTCACGTGAATATAGACTCGCGTGTTCAACTTGTTTTTTTCTATTTGAAGTATATTTTCTATTAAAACTGTGGAAATATGCTTGAAGGTAAATGCTCCAAATTTATCATAAATGAAATTGTTTATGTTGATGTATGGCACATAAACATTTACACTATCATTTTCAGAAATAGTATCAAAAGTGATATAATCTGATTTTAGGATTTTAGAGTTGAATTTTAAATAATCAGCTAAACAATCTTCACTAAATAAGGATTGTGGCACTAAAGCAGATAAGTCATTATCATGTATTACAGAAACTTTAGAGAAGTCGTAAGATAAAGCCTTTTGATTATTAAATAATTCCTTTAAGCGATCCAATAATTCTAGAGGGTTCAGTTTTTTTTCAAACTGAAACTCACCCAAATTGATAATTGAATTTAAATTACGATTTAATATACAAAAAGAAAGTCCACTCAAACTTAGTTGAATGGACAATTCTATATTTGTTAGTTCGTTAGAACTGTTATTCGTTTGCGCCATATGTTTTAGGCCAGTTTCCAGTTGTATTAACCTCGTCCATAGAACCTACTTTTAAAGCATCACCGTTAACACCGTCAACAGAAATTACTTGGTTTTCTTGGATAATAAGGTCATTGCTTTGATCATATAAAAGAACACGTTTTTTCACAGATGCTTCAAAAACAGGAATTTTAATATCGTTTTGCTCAATAAATCCAGCTTTCATATCAAACTTACCACCTTCTTTCCCAACAGGAACATTCATCATTGTTTTGTATCTATTAGAAGATTTAAATAAAGAATCTTTAACTGGAACAAAACCAAGTGTATCAATCACTACAATCTCTTTGTATGAATCAACGCCGTATAATTTCGTTTTTTCTTCATCAAGAATAGTAGAGTCTCTTCGTTGTGTAATTGTATACTCTGCAGTGTCAATAAATCTTATTAAGTGATCAAAATCTCCAGCAAATTTACCTGTAACTTGTCTGTGAGCAAGTTGAGAGTCTCTGATATCTTTTAAACTTTCAATAACTTGTACGTAACGTTTATTTTTTACTTTATTAAATTGAATTGGCTCATAAACAGACATATATGTTAAATAACCTAGGTAGCCAATTAAAATCCAAAGGGCAATAGTTAAGACAGGTTTAAGTTTTTGAGGTATAACTTTGTCAATTAACTTAATCAAGCCAATTGTAACTAGTATTACAGCAACTGCAATAAGAATAAATGTTAACATAGTATGTTCTTTAATTAAAAATTATTTTTAAGGTATTTAGCAAATCTACAATTTTTTTTTAACCGTAAAAACAAAGAGAGTAAAAATCATTTCTATCTTTGAATAAAATATTTTCCCAGATCCCTTTAGATGAATGCTTCTCAATTTTATCTGCTTATAAAACAGCAGTTTCCGTTTAATCCCACTATAAAACAAAATATTGTTCTTCAACAATTATCAGAATTTATTTTTAATAATTCCCCAAATGCACTTTACTTGTTAAAAGGTTACGCTGGAACAGGAAAAACAACTATTGTAGGTGCTATTGTATCCAATTTATGGAAAGCTAAAAAGAGCGCAGTACTACTAGCACCAACAGGTAGAGCGGCTAAAGTGATTTCAAATTATTCAGGAAAAGAAGCCTTTACAATTCATAAAAAAATCTATTTTCCGAAAAAAGAAAAAGGAGGTGGCGTAAAATTTGTTTTACAACCAAATAAGCATAAAAACACCATTTTTATAGTAGATGAAGCTTCCATGATTCCAGATACGCCCGGAGAATCTAAATTTATGGAAAACGGATCTTTATTAGATGACTTAATGCAGTATGTTTACTCTGGGCACCAATGTAAATTGCTTTTAATTGGAGATACAGCGCAATTACCACCTGTGAAATTAGATTTAAGCCCGGCTTTAGACGAGAACATATTAAGTTTAAATTATAATAAAGAGGTCACTAGAATGGAATTAGATGAAGTGGTAAGGCAAGAGCAAGATTCTGGAATTTTGATGAATGCCACCGTTTTGAGAGAAACCTTGGCAAGTTCTTTTTTTGATGCTTTTAAATTTGAAATAGGTCCTTTTAGAGATATTGTTAGACTTGTAGATGGTTATGAGATTATGGATGCCATTAATGATTCGTACAGTGAACTAGGTAATGAAGAAACCGCCATTATTGTAAGGAGTAATAAACGTGCTAACCTGTATAATCAGCAAATAAGAAGTCGCATTCTTTTTAATGAAAATGAATTATCTGCTGGTGATTATTTAATGGTTGTTAAAAATAATTATTTTTGGATAAAACCTACTACTGAAGCAGGCTTTATAGCAAATGGTGATATTATTGAAGTTTTAGAAATCTTTAGTATCCAGGCTTTATACGGATTTCGTTTTGCTGAAGTGAAAATAAGAATGGTTGATTATCCAAACATGCAACCCTTTGAAACAGTACTACTTTTAGACACTATTGAAGGTGAGACGCCATCATTATCTTATGAGGGTTCCAACCGACTCTATCAAGAGGTTTTAAAGGACTTTGAAAACGAAGGCAGCAATTACAAGAAGTTTTTAAAAGTTAAAGCGAGCAAACATTTTAATGCTTTACAAGTAAAATTTTCTTATGCTATTACTTGTCATAAATCTCAAGGAGGGCAGTGGGATACTGTTTTTGTAGAACAGCCTTATTTGCCAAATGGTATTGATAAAGATTATTTACGCTGGCTTTATACCGCTGTTACCAGAGCTAAAGAAAAATTATACTTAATTGGTTTTAAAGATGATTTTTTTGAAGAATAGTTTTAAAATTAAGTACTTTTGAACTGAAATTGAATGACCATAAATCAATTTAAAATTTAAACTTGTGAAAATAATTTCAATGATTCCGGCGCGCTATGCGGCTTCACGTTTCCCAGGAAAACTCATGCAAGACCTTGGAGGTAAAACAGTTATTTTAAGAACTTATGAAGCAACTGTAGCGACTCAACTGTTTGATGACGTGTTTGTTGTAACAGATAGTGATATTATTTATCAAGAGATTACTAATAATGGAGGAAAGGCCATAATGAGTAAGAAGGAACACGATTGCGGTAGCGACAGAATTGCTGAAGCTGTTGAGTTTATGGACGTGGATATTGTTATTAATGTACAAGGAGATGAGCCTTTTACAGATAAAGAATCGCTTCGTAAACTTATTGAAGTGTTTAAAGAAGATAAGGATAAAAGTATCGATCTGGCCTCGTTAATGGTGCATATAACTAATGAGGATGAAATAAAGAACCCGAACACCGTAAAGGTAATCGTTGATAAATCTAACTTTGCCTTATATTTTTCACGTAGCCCAATTCCTTATTTGAGAGATAAGGATGCTGGAGCAAAATACTTCAAGCATAAGGGGGTTTACGCATTTAGGAAAGAGGCTATATTAGATTTCTATAAATTACCTATGTTGCCATTAGAAGCTTCGGAAAAAATAGAATGCATTAGATATTTAGAATATGGTAAGCGTATAAAAATGGTAGAAACAGATGTCGAAGGTGTTGAAATTGATACGCCGGAAGATTTAGAACGCGCCAAAAAAATATGGTAAACTACAAAAACATAAAAGTTATTGGCTTTGATGCCGATGATACACTATGGGTAAATGAAACGTATTTTAGAGACGCTGAAGTAGAATTCTCTAAGCTACTATCAAAATACGAAACTCCTAATAAAATTGATCAAGAGCTTTTTAAAATGGAAATTGGTAACCTGCCTTTATATGGTTATGGCGTGAAAGCTTTTACCTTATCGATGGTAGAATGTGCCTTAGAACTATCAAACAAAACAGTTTCACCTAAAACTATTGAAGCTATTCTAAATATTGGTAAAAACATGTTAAACATGCCAGTTGAAGTACTCGATGGTGTTGAAGAAGTGTTAGAGGTATTATCAAAAAAATACAGATTAATATTAGCAACAAAGGGAGATTTACTTGACCAGGAGCAGAAACTAGAGAAATCAGGATTAACAAAATATTTTCATCACATTGAAGTATTAAGTGACAAAAAGGAAGACAATTATTCAAAGCTCTTAAAGCATTTAAAGATTGATCCTACCGAATTTTTAATGGTTGGAAATTCTTTAAAATCGGATGTTTTACCTTTGGTCAATATCAATGCTCATGCTATTCATGTACCATTTCATACCACCTGGGCGCATGAAGAAGTTAAAGAAGAAGAAACAAACGGTAAAACTTATAAAACTATAGATTCTATAAGTGAAATTTTAAATATTTTAAATTAGCTTAATAGATTTCTGTTCCATTATTGGAGTAATGATTGTTTCAGGTAAATTAGTCCAATAATTTGATAAGAATTACAGCTATAAAAGGTAAATTAATAGTATTTTTGAAAATTCTAAAAACAAATGTGTTAAATGAGTTATAAGAACTTTCCAATGGTGCCAAGAGTTGTTTTTGGTAGAGGTAGTTTTAATCAGTTAAATGAAATTTTAGCGCCTAAACGCTTAAGTGTTAATGCTCCTTTTATTTTTCTGGTAGATGATGTTTTTAAAAACAATACAGAGTTAACTTCTAGGATATCATTATATTATGATGATAAAATTATTTTCATCTCTACCAAAGAAGAACCCAAAACGACTCAAGTTGATGAGCTTGTTGAAGAAATTATTTTAAATACAAAAGAACGTCCTTCAGGGATTATTGGAATAGGAGGAGGCTCAATTTTAGATTTAGCCAAAGCCGTTTCTATTATGCTTTCTAACGAAGGTGAGGCTAAAGATTATCAAGGTTGGGATTTGGTTAAAAACCCAGCCATATATCATGTTGGCATTCCTACTATATCAGGTACAGGAGCAGAGGTTTCAAGAACAACTGTATTAACCGGTCCTGAGAAAAAGTTAGGTATAAATTCTGATTTCACACCATTTGACCAAGTTATTTTAGATTCAGAATTAACAAAGGGAGTTCCTAAAGATCAATGGTTTTATACAGGAATGGATTGTTATATTCACTGTATTGAATCATTAAACGGCTCTTATTTAAACTCTTTCAGTCAAAGTTATGGCGAGAAGTCTTTGGATTTATGTAAAGAAATTTTCCTAGGTGATTTTGCTGATTTATCAGATGTAGAAGCTCAAGAAAAATTAATGATGGCGTCTTGGCACGGTGGAATGAGTATTGCTTATTCTCAAGTAGGTGTTGCACACGCTATGAGTTATGGTTTATCTTATTTATTGGGAACAAAACATGGGTTAGGAAACTGTGTAGTATTTGATCATTTGGAGGAATTTTACCCAGAAGGTGTCGCTTTATTTAAAGAAATGAAAATAAAGCATAACATTGAGTTACCTCAAAGTATTTGTGCACAATTAAGTAATGATGAGTTCGATATTATGATTGATGTTGCTTTAAGCCTTGAGCCACTTTGGGAAAATGCGATTGGTAAAAACTGGCAAAAAACCATCACAAGAGAAAAATTAAAAGGACTTTATCAAAAAATGTAATACCATGCAAAGTCTAGCTAAGTTAATTTATATTAAATGGTTAGGGTGGCGCATTATAGGTAATACAAACTTTTCTAAAAATACAGTTAAAAAAGCTATTCTTATAGCTGCACCACACACCAGTTGGCACGATTTTTATATTGGTGTTTTAATGCGTGCAGTTGTACAGCTTAAAAGTAATTTTATTGCAAAAAAAGAACTTTTTGTTTTTCCATTAGGTTGGTTCTTGAGAGCTGTTGGTGGTAGTCCTATAAATCGTCAAGAAAACGAAAATAAAGTTGATGCCATTGCTAAATTATTTGATGATAAAGAGGAGTTTAGAATAGCATTAGCCCCTGAAGGTACACGACAAAAAGTTGAAAAATTCAGAACAGGTTTTTACTACATAGCTAAAAAGGCGAATGTTCCAATAATTATGTTTACTCTCGATTATGAAAATAAGCAAAACTTGGTTTCAGAACCTTTCTATCCAACAGATAATATAGAAGAAGACTTTAAATATATTTACAGTTTTTTCGATAATGTAAAAGGTAAAGTTTCCAAGTATTCTTAAACTTAAACTTTAAGATGCGTAGTATAATGTGTTTCAAATCAGTTTTATAAAAAATATATAATTAATTTAAAAGCCAAGTTGATATCAACTTGGCTTTAATTTTTTTATATGTAAAAAACGTCTATTTTATTTCCTTAATTGCATTATCGATCAAGGTTCTTAAATGTTGTTTGTGCGCTTTTGAAGCTATATTGCCAGAAGGCGTAGCCCAATTTCTAATGTTCTTCAAATTGTATAACGCCATCGATTTGGCATTATTTGTAAACTTACTACGGTCTTTCCCCGTCAACATATCAACGAGCATATTTGTGTAATCTAATTGTAAATTTTGTCTAAATGAATTTACGTTACCTGAAATATCAGCTTTAAAAATAGCATCATTTAGATCGTTCATTTCGGTTGACAAATGATATTCATTACCGTATAATTCTGAATCGGAAATACGCTGTAAAGTATTAGGATGCAATAAGTGTGTTAATACATTCTTTTGGTAGGTTAAGATTTGTTCATGTATTTTAGGGTCTTCAGGCGTTCTAAAATTAAATCCACGACGTTGCATCGCTAAATAATTATACAAGTCATCGGGAGCGTTAAAAGCATCTGGAGCGAATACATAATCATTTAAAGCCTTCATAGCTCTTTTTTGATCATCCAAACTTACTGGAGTGTAAGGTTGAGTACCACCTTCTTGTCCTGCCATAGCACGATCTACATAAACACCACCTATATATCTAGAAATAACACCTGCAGCTCCAGCTTTTTGACTGCTTAATAGGTAGTAAACACGACGTAATTCTTGGTAAGATTCATCGGTATTGGTGAATTGTGATTTTACATTTTTCATCAATGCATTACATAGTTCAATGCGGTCTACTGAGTATGTTATAGCATCATTTGATTGGTCATTAATCATAACTCTAGGGTCAATCGCTTTCCCAGGAGAACGCATATCATCAGCATCATTTCCAAAAGTAAGCTCTGGTTTAGTGGACTGACTTAATAAATCATGACGTTCTTTACCTGTTTTAAAAGGTGTATATCCAAACTGAATAGCCCAAATATCATAAGGACCAACTGCAACGTCACTATATTGCCCTTGCTTACTACGGTCTTTAGTAATATTGAGAGTCGCATAATCCATTACAGATCCAGTTAAACACTTTCCTTCAATAAACTCGGGATTGGCAAGCTCTTCAGGCGAAAACAACTGACTCGCTTTCATGTTATGATTCAAGCCTAAAGTATGACCAACTTCATGCATAATAAGCGCAAGCATTGATTCTTTTTTAATGCCTTCCATTTCTAAGTCTGAAGCTCCAGTAACACTAGCTACAGCGTTTGCAAACATAAAATCATTATGCATCGTATCTGAAAATGCACAAGAATGATGTTCATCTCCATCATAATTATAAGCTTTACCATCATAAGCTTGTTGCGAAGCAGCTAGACTGTATACTTTATCGTAAAATACACGATTTGTAAAATGAACAAATTCTAGCATGATATCCGCACCTAAAATTTGACCTGTTTTTGGGTTGACAAAACTAGGGCCATAACCACCAAATGGAGGTTTTGGAGAAGACGTCCAGCGTAAAACATTGTATCTAATATCTCCAGCATCCCAATCGGCATCATCAGGTTGAACTTTAACTACAAGTGCATTTTTAAAGCCAGCTTTTTCAAAAGCAACATTCCATTTTAACACACCTGCTTTAATGGTTTCACGCCACTCTAATGGTGTTGAATTTTCAATCCACCAAGTGATAGGCTCAACAGGTTCAGAAATTTCTAATTCAGGATTTTTCTTTTGTAAATTCCACCTGTGAACTAAATCTCTATATGGCGTAGAATTTGTAGCTGTTTGGTCGTTTACTTCGGTTAAAAAATAACCAACTCTAGGATCATCAAAACGAGGCTGATATGTATTGTTTGGCATAGCTATAAAACTATGGTGCACTTTTATACTCACATTTCTTCCGTCGGCCACGGCCTCAGAACCATTATTAAGTACAGAAGGTGACGAATATACATATTCAATGGCCACATCAGTGTTTTCAGGATAATTTTTAATAGCATTTATTCTGCTTTTATCCTTGCTTAGTTTGCCTAGCTTAAAATCTGTGGGAGATTGCCCAGGGCGTGCTGCTGGTTTAATTTGAGATAATGTTTCATCTAAAAACAAATCATTAACATCAATTAAATATTGTCCACTATCTTTATCATAGCTATCAATTTTAATACTAGCCATTGTTCCATGACTTATGTTGGCTCCTTCAGATTTTGCTAAAGGGCTTTCAGGATTAAAATAGAATGATGTATTCTGTGTTATAAACTGAATTTTATCAAAATATTTTTCAATTTTAAAGACTTTTGACCCTCTGTAAGAGCCTCTGTTGATTCTGCCAGCATCCATTACACCATCAGAAATTTGACTGAAATAAATAAATTCTTTACCTATTTGATCTTCTGAAATCAACATTTTTATTGTTCCATTCACTGAATCTTGATAAATGGTAAATAAACCTTCAGATTTTTCACTAGATTTGGTTAATTCGGTAATAGATTTTTCTTTGGATTTTTTTTCAGATGATTCAGCCGAAGTCTCTGTTTTATCTTTCTTGTTTTTTCTGTTTTTTCTTTGTGCTTCAGCGTTTTGAGAAGAAAAAATAAAGATTGACAAAAATAAGAGACAGAGAAACCTGAATGATTTTTTGGGTAAACTCATAGTATCAATTACGATTTTTAATTTGGTTATTTAAAATATAAGCTATAAAAATACTTATATTTTAATTTAAAACCATTTAAATGAAAGTTAAAAAAAATTAGTAGTCAAAAACCTAATTAAGGTTTCAAATTTACTTATATTTAAAACTTATGATAAAAGACACAAAAATTGCAGTTTTAATTGATGGTGATAACATTCCCGCAAAGTATATTTCTGAAATGATGGAGGAAATTGCTAAATACGGCACGCCAACATTAAAAAGGATTTACGGCGACTGGACCAAGCCTTATTTAGCTAAATGGAAAAACATACTTCTAGAAAACGCTATTACGCCAATTCAGCAATATGGTTATACCACTGGTAAAAATGCTACAGATTCAGCGATGATTATTGATGCCATGGATATTTTATATTCAGAAAAAGTGAATGGTTTTTGCTTGGTATCTTCAGATAGTGACTTTACTAAATTAGCGACACGTTTACGTGAAGCCGGTTTGGTTGTTTACGGGATGGGGGAGAAGAAAACGCCAAATCCATTTATAGTAGCTTGTGATAAGTTTATTTACCTAGAAATTTTAAAGAAGGATTCTGAAAAACCATCAGATGGTGCTCCAAAAGCAAAAGAAAATTTATATAATATCACACCAAAGGTTATTCAGTTCCTGAAAAATACTGTTGAAGATTCTGCAGATGATGATGGCTGGGCGTTTTTAGGAGATGTAGGGTCGCTAATTATAAAAAAACAACCCAATTTCGATTCTCGTAATTTTGGTTTTGAAAAATTAACACCATTATTTAAATCTTTAGATCAATTTGAGTTAGAACAACGCGATCAAACCAATGGGCGTTTTAAATTGATTTATGTAAAGAATAAAAAGTAATGTCTAAACTTTTAAAGATTTACAGGTATTTTAGTTGATTTTACCAAAGGCTAGTACTATAAATAAACATTGCACTTAGTTGTTATTAGTTTAACGGCTCCTTTTAGCATTTTGATTTCTAAAGTCTTAAAATCTCCGATAATTTCGCCATCTAACTGAAGTAATCGGGGTTCAGTAAAATGAACTATAGCTTTTGATGTCGTAATAAGCGTCTGGTTTTGGCTATCTAAAAAATTCTCATCAAAACTAGAAAGCCCTGCTTTGATGAGTACGTTGGCATTAATTTTTTCGATGATAACAATTTCAAACAGGCCATCCATTGGATTTCCTTCTAAACTTAAAGGAACGCCTGTGCCATACTTTCTTGCATTACAAATTCCTAACATAACGCCTTCATAATGCTGCACTTCATTATTGCATTCAATTTCTATTTTAAAAGGTTCTGTTTTGCTTAATGCATCTACAAAATACTTTGCATAAGTTGCCATGCCTCTATTTGCATCCTTTTCGTAGCCATCAACAATAGTGGCATTAATTCCAACATCGCCAATATGAATACAATAATGCTTTTTGTTCACACAAATCAAATCTAAATCACCAATAATATTGGACATGATAATATCTTTAAAAGCTTCAATGGGTTTTTGAGGTACACCTAATTCAACAGCCATGCCATTTGCAGAACCTAAAGGAATAATTCCCATAGGAATTTCTGTGTTTAGTAAATTAATAGCTGTAAACAGTGTTGTGCCATCGCCACCAACCGAAACAACTTTATTTGGATGATAACGCTTTAAAACCTTACTCAATTCTTCGTTGTCGTTAACCCCTGTAGTTGTAAAAATTTTAAATTCAAGTCCGTAGTTTTTGCAAATAGATTTTGCTTCTTTTAAAAAAGGCTCCTTGTTTACACCTCCGGAAATCGGATTGACTACAAATAATAATCTCATATTAATTTAAGTTTTAACTTCTTGATTTCTTCTAAAACGGCATCTTCATGTTCAGGTAAAAAGTATGAAGCAGAAATCCCTGTGGCTGTTAGGTTTTGCCACATTCGACTTTGACTTTTACTAACTTTTTTACCCGTTTGTCTAATATAAATTTTTAAAATTAATTCGGGAAACTCATTGGCAATGATTGTATAAATGAACATATCTTTCTGACTATCATCACCCACCAAAACATATTTTTCACTCCTGGTATTCTTGATTAAAAAACGAACGGCATCAAGTTTAAAATTTTCAGGTTTATACCCTTTAATTAATTGCGTAAAATTTAAATAAGGCGTTAATATTAACAAACCTTTCGGTAGGCTATTATATTTTATAAAAGCTGTTAAAATACCGTATAAATTACTTTCACTTTTCGAAACATAAAAAAGTCTCGGATTTACTTCTTGCCATTCTTGAAATATCTTTTGTGTAAATACGATGACATCTCTTTTTTCGGGAACAAAAAACAATAAGGTTTTAATTCTTTTAAATAAATTTGAAGTATTAGATACCAAAATAGTGTCGTCAATGTCTGAAATTATGTCTAAATATCCCGAAGGCGCAGTAAAAGTGGTAACATAATTATTTTCGATGTTCAAGTATGAATCATCCATCATGATTTTAACTTCTAAGGAATTAGTTTCCAATATAATTTCAAATCGACCTCGGGCATCGGTTTCTGTGGTAATCGTTTTTCCTTGTAAATGAATTTTAATTTCTTGATTTGCGTATACTGGCCTGAAATACGTTTTAAGTACACTTAAAGCATTTCTTAATGTATTATTTTTTTTGTTCTGCCATGGTTTGTTTCCCTTCAGAACAACACCTCGACACCAGAACTTGTTTTCGGTTAATTGTAAAATCGAGAAATCCCAAACAATTGCTTTTTTACTATAAATCATGTTGAATTCTTATAAGGATTAAAATACAGAAAAACAGTTTAATATTTTGAAAAAGTCATTAAAACATTCTGAATAAAGAATTAATCAAATTACACTATAGTAACATATAGATAAATACTTACAATTTTAAACTCGATATAAATTTGAAAATGAGAATGTTGTATGTAGTACTATTGACAGTTCGAGCGGAGTCGAGAACTTTTCGGTGTTAAAAATGGGATCTCGATTGCGCTCGACCTGACATTCGGTTAAATTTCATCTTAAAAGTATGTAACTAGTTACTGATCTCAATTGTATTTAATAGAAAAACCTCAATATTTGTGGTATTGAGGTTTTTTATTATTTAAATAGAATGGTAATCTTATTATATTCGACCAAGTATTTTATCCATAACCCAACTGGTGTGAAGGGCTGTTTCCCCTGTTGATGGATGCGTTTTCGTCGGATCTTCAAAATAATACATCATATTTTCAACATGGGGGTATTGTATATGTTTAGGGTTTTCTATAAAAACTTCCTTCTTTATGGATTCACACTTTAGGATAATTGGGTTTTCATGAAACACCGAAAATTTTATAGTGCCTTTGGAGCCGTATATCATAACTTTATCAGTGTGCTCATTGCAACCAAAATTCCAAGTTCCAGAGCCTGTAACCCCCGATTCATGTAACCAGCTCGCGGTAACCGCATCTTTCGCTGAATATAAATGTTGCTGATTGATGCTAATGCCTTGAGCTTCGGTAATATTACCAAAATAAAACGTAAATAAATCCAATTCATGACTTGCTAAATCATCAAAATAACCAGCAGGAGCAATTTTGGCATCTGTTCTCCAGTTATATGATTTAGATAAATCAGTTTCACTTGGAGGCTTGCTTAAGTGTGTGGTAATATGTCTTACTTCTCCAATATAACCAGCATCAATAAAAGATTTTATTTTTAAGAATCTAGGTAGAGACCTTCTGTAATAAGCTACAAACAAAGGGATTTCTTTAGATTTAAACGCATTATAAACTTCTAAACTCTCCGCATAACTAGGTGACAGTGGTTTTTCTATGCAACATGGTTTTCCTGCAGCAGCAACTTTTAGAGCATAGTATTTGTGTGTATCTGGTGGCGTTGCAATATATACGGCATCAACATTATTATCATTTATAAGTTGATCGGCATCTGTATAATACGTATCGATATTATGTCGTTTGGCATAATCTTTAACTTTGTTAGCATCTCGTCGCATCACGGCAGCAATGGAAAAACCGTTAGTAATCTTATAAGCAGGCCCGCTTTTTACTTCTGTGACATTACCGCAGCCGATAATGCCCCATTTTACGTTTTTGGATAATCCTTTCATGGTAGTATGTGTTGTTCATTTAAAAAGTGCTAGTGTGTTTATGTCATTATAGATTTTACAAAATAATGTTTGGTATAAGCACACAATAGTTTAGTTGTTGTTACAACTAAAGTACTAATAAAAAAGGATTATTAGAATAAATTACAAAATCATTTTAGAGGTTTTATCCTACAGAAACAGGTAGAATTTTTTCTATAGAGTTTTTTAAGTAAAACGAGTGTCAAATACTTTTAATTTTTTGAATTATAAAAATATAAGTTAAGTGATTGCAGCTAACAAAATGGAAGAAGAGTAAAAAAAAAGAGAGCTAAATAGCTCTCTTTTAATATATGTGTTATTCACCACTTTCCTCCATGGTATGGTAGACGTTTTGAACATCGTCATCTTCTTCAAGTTTTTCGAGTAGTTTTTCTACATCGGCTGCTTGCTCTGGAGTTAAAGGCTTAGTAACTTGTGGGATACGTTCGAATCCAGAAGATAAAATTTCTATCTCTCGACTTTCTAGTTCAGCTTGAATAGCTCCAAAACTTTCAAAAGGGGCGTAAATTAAAATACCGTCATCATCGGCAAAAACTTCTTCCGCTCCAAAATCGATAAATTCTAGTTCTAATTCTTCAGGGTCTAAACCTTCAGCGTTAATTCTAAAATTACAAGTATGATCGAACATAAATACTACCGATCCAGAAGTGCCTAAACTTCCGTCACATTTATTAAAATAACTCCTAACGTTAGCTACAGTACGTGTATTGTTGTCGGTTGCAGTTTCAACTAAAACGGCAATACCATGTGGTGCATAGCCTTCAAAAATAACTTCTTTATAATCACCTTGGCTTTTGTCGCTGGCCTTTTTTATAGCACGTTCAACATTGTCTTTAGGCATGTTTACGGCCTTTGCGTTTTGTATCACAGCACGTAAACGTGAATTACTAGCAGGGTCTGGACCACCTTCTTTTACGGCCATTACAATGTCTTTACCAATACGTGTAAAGGCTTTACTCATTGCAGACCAACGTTTCATCTTTCTTGCTTTTCGAAATTCAAAAGCTCTTCCCATAATAATATATGTTATCCTATCGAAATAGGAATTGTGTTAAATTAAACTGATTGTGTATTATTTGACAAATTTAAAAACCTTCAAATCAAAAACAAATAATTCCCCTTAATCTTCTTCAGGCTCTACGATATATTCAATGGCTTTAGCTAAATCGAAATCTTTTTCGGTAACGCCATTTTCACTGTGTGTGGATAATGAAATAGTGAGAACATTGTAAACGTTTGTCCAGTTAGGGTGGTGGTCTAAAGCTTCACATTCAAAAGCAATTCTACTCATGGCACTAAAGCAGTCTTTGAAATTTTCAAATTCGAATTCGCCATGAATTGCATCATCATAATATTCCCAGTCTGGTAATCGAAGTAATCTTTTTTCAATATCTTGTTTTGAAAGTTTGCTCATAATTTGTACGCTTTTTAGTGTTCTACAATTTACGTAATTGCAGGTTTCTAATCAACTATAATTTCAATTCACTTAAAATATCGTCACTTTTAAGACGCAGATGTTTTGGTAGTTTATTGAATTTTGGTAACACGGCTAAATAACGCTCTTCATTAGTAGTATAAACTTGTTTGAAAATGGCTTTTTGCTCTAAATCATAAGAAGATAAAATCTCTTTTACAAAGTCGTCATGATGCACCAAATCTTCACTTCCTAGGTGAAAAACACCAGATTTATTTCGGTTAATGATATAGTGAATTTGTTGTGTCACTTTAGAATCGTTCGTGACATTCATTACCAAATTAGGGAACACTTCAATAGGTTCATTTGCCTTAAAAAAATGAAGGATCTCTTGAATTCTTGGCGATTGTGAACCAAAAACCATTGGAAGCCTAATAATAGCAACCTTCTCTTTTGGTAAGCGCAATAACATATTTTCAATTTTTATTTTGAAATGGCCAAATATGCTGTTACTATAAGTTTTATCTAGTTCATAGCTCGGGAATTTACTATAAGCATCAAAAACGTTTGCCGAAGATAAAAAGAGTAATTTTACACTATTGTGAAGCACGTATTCCGCAAGATGCTGATGTAGCATGACTTGTTTTGAGAAATCGCCTCGTAGTGCAGAAATAATTATGGTGGGCTTTACAATATCAAGAATTTCGTAAATATCATCTTCTTCGAAATTATATTGAAAAAAGTGTTTATTCTTTTCATAAGTGCGATTACTAACATTGTAAGTGCCAAAGGTTCTAAAATAGGGGCAGAGTTCCTTATAAATAGCACCTCCAAGGAAACCACTCGCACCTAAAATTAAAATTCTATGTTTGTTTTCACGCTTTAACATAAATGAGCCATCAAATTACAAATCTCTAAAATATAGAAAGTTTGGTTTTGGTAGTAAATTGCTCTAATGCGAGCATGCCCAATTTAGAATTGCCTTTTTTATTTAGGCCAGGAGACCAAACGGTTATCACGAATTTTTCAGGTAAAAGGGCTACGATACCACCTCCAACACCACTTTTCCCTGGCAATCCAACTTCAAAAGCGAATTCACCAGCTTCGTCATAAAAACCACAAGTTAACATTAATGCGTTAATACGTTTTACTTGCTGATTGGTAATATGCGCTTTGTTTTGTAAACAACTTCCTTGATTTGCAAATAAATAAAAGGCCTTGGACAGCTGACTGCAAGTCATTTCTAGTGCACATTGATGAAAGTAGAAATCTAAAACAACATCAACAGGGTTGTTTAAATTGTTGAATGATTTTAAAAGATTGGCTGTAGCGTAATTTTTAAAACCCGTAAGTTTTTCAGAGTTGGCTACATCTTTATTATAAGTTATGCTGTTATCACCTGTTAAATCTCGAATATAATCTAAGAATTCTTCTTTAGGGTTTTCTAAATTAGAAACTAATATATCTGCTATTACTATAGCCCCAGCATTAATAAAAGGGTTTCTAGGAATGCCATTTTCAACTTCTATCAAGGCTAGATAATTGAAGGGGTTTCCACTAGGTTCCACGTCTACGCGTTTCCAAATATCCTCTCCAATGAGCGACATGGCTTTAGATAAAGCCAAAACTTTAGATATACTTTGAATTGAAAAAGGTTTTTCAAAATCACCAACACCAAAAGTTTCACCTTCTGAAGTTCTTAAATGAATGCCAAACGTATCACTGTTAATATGAGCCAATTCTGGTATGTAGGATGCTACAATGCCTTTATCCTTTGCGTTAATTGTATCATGATAAATAGCATTTAGAATGGCTTGATAGTCCAACATATAATTATTTGTAAAAAGGTAATTTAACAACTGTTGCAGGAACAGCGTTCTTTCTAATTTGAATATTAATTTTGCTGTTAATATCAGTAAATACAGGAGGAACATAGCCTAAACCAATACCTTTTCCAAGGCTCGGGGACATGGTTCCAGAAGTAACAACGCCAATTTTATTTCCGTTATGGTCAACAATGTCATAACCTTGACGCGGTATACCACGCTCATCCAATTCGAAAGCCACTAATTTACGTTCTGGACCATGTTCTTTCTGCGCTTTTAAGGCTTCAGAATTTGTAAAGTCTTTAGTAAATTTTGTAATCCAGCCTAAGCCAGCTTCAATTGGAGATGTGGTATCATCAATATCATTTCCATATAAGCAATACCCCATTTCTAAACGTAAAGTGTCACGAGCGGCTAAACCAATTGGTTTGATGCCATATTCAGCGCCCGCTTCAAAAACTTTATCCCAAATTTGCTGCGCTTCACTGTTTTTACAATAAATTTCAAATCCGCCACTACCAGTGTAACCAGTAGCTGAGATAATTACATTTTCAATCCCAGCAAAATCACCTACTACAAAATTATAGAACTTGATAGCAGCTAAATCATGACTGGTAATGCTTTGCATGGCTTCAATGGCTTTAGGGCCTTGAATGGCTAAAAGTGAATAATCATCACTCAGGTTTCTCATGGTTGCTCCAACATCATTTTTAGACTGAATCCAATTCCAATCTTTTTCGATATTGCTCGCATTCACCACTAATAAATAGGTTTCTTCTTTAATTTTATAAATAATCAAATCATCTACAATACCACCATCATCATTAGGTAAACAACTATATTGTGCCTTACCAATAGTTAATTTTGAAGCATCGTTAGTTGATACTTTTTGAATTAATTCAAGGGCATGCTCACCTTCAACTAGAAATTCCCCCATGTGAGATACATCAAAAACACCAACGGTTTTCCTAACCGTTTCATGTTCTATATTGACACCTTCGTATTGTACAGGCATATTGTATCCTGCAAAGGGCACCATTTTAGCACCAAGGGCTTTGTGAGTTTCTGTTAAGGCTATATTTTTCATGGTATATATTTTGATTGTTGCACAAAAGTATCGAAATTAATTTGGTTTAAAGTGAGGTGTTTTTGTTAAATACCGTTAAAAAGGGACTCCTTTTAATAATGAAATTTGTATCAGAGTACTCATAATAAGTAAAGGATATTACTCATAATTTTTATAATTAATAACAAAATAACTTCATTTTAGACATAATGAGAATAAAACAGAATAATTTTTACGGATAACTAAGAAGTTAAAGTTTGTGTTTTACATATTATTATACTTATTTTTGAGTATTGCTATCTCTCAATGTCACAAACACTTCACACTCTAAAATTTAAAGATTTAAAACGTAAAACTTCTTTTAAGTTGGCGTTGAATATCTATTTGGCTGCTATACTATTTAATTTTTATTATGCCTTTATAAGCTTTGAAAAAGGATTAACAGCCTCTTTTTTTCTAATTTTATTGCCACTTATAAGCTTTACTATAAGTGTTTATGCTTTTGTTATTAAGCGTAATTATATCATTGGCCCTTATATTGTTTTTTTATTTTTAGGCAGTGCAACGATGGGATTAACATATTTAGAGGGCATCATGTCTGGCTATTATTGGTTTCAATTTGGATTGCTTTTTTCACTACCATATGTCATCCGTAGAGAGGTGTATTTTAAAAGACATACCAGTATTCTGTATGTAATAATGTTATTGTTTTTAGTTGTTACGTTTTCAATCTCCCCTCTATATTCTGAATATTACACAGACTTAACAAAAGAACAGATTCATTACCGTTTCATGCTTAATTCTGCTATTAATTTTGGCGTTATGATGGTGTTCTCTTTGCAAGCATTAAGTTACAATAAATCAATCATAAAGAAAATTTCGTTCGACAAAGAAAATGCTGAAAGTGAAAAGGACCGTCGTACTAAAGTCTTATCAAATTTAGGTCATGAATTGCGAACTCAAATTAATAGCATCAATGGTGTTACCCAGTTAATTTTAGGTAACGATTCACTTGAAAATAAAAACAAAAGGTATTTTGAAATATTAGACCATTGTAATAGCAATATGCTTTTATTGGTAAATGATATGTTAGATGTTCATAAAATTGAATCCGGGCTTTTTGAACTCTCTGAATCACCAAAAGTGTTGTATGATTTCCTATTGAAAATTACAATACCATTTATAAACAAGGCGGAAGAGAAAAATCTTGTATTACAGTCCTCTATAGACTATAAGTTAAAAGGGGTTATTGTGAATGTGGATGAAAAGCGGATTGCTCAAGTAATTTATAATCTCATTTCAAATGCTATAAAATTTACAGAGCAGGGTAGCATCACTTTTTCTGCTGAAGTTATAGATTTAAACGACCGTCAAGTTGTTATTAAATTTGTGGTAGAGGATACAGGAATAGGCATTGCGCCAAAAAATCTATCAAAGGTATTTGAAAGCTTTCATCAAATAAAAAATGAGAAGAATCCTGTTTATGGAGGTACAGGTTTAGGCCTATCGATTTCTCAATCGATTATAAAAGCAATGCACTCTGAAATCCATATTGAAAGTGTTGTAAACCAAGGGTCTCGTTTTCAATTTCCTTTAGCTTTAAATCTTACCAGTTTAGTGCCTGAAAAACAGGAGAAAGATGTGTTTTTTACAGATGACTTTAAACTAAATTTAAACATATTGTTAGTTGAGGACAATATGGTAAGCATGATGTATGCTAAGAAGCTACTAGAAAAACACGTAACTAAGATAGAAGAAGCTACAAACGGGATTGAAGCTATAGAAAAAGTAAAACAGAATAAAGCTATTAATTTAGTGCTTTTGGATTTAGAAATGCCTAAAATGAATGGGTTTAAAGCGATTGAACACATTAAAAAAATCAGGCCAGATATTTCTGTTATTGCTTTTACAGCTAACATTCCAAGTACCGAATTCGTTTCTAAACTTGATAACCTTGGCTTTGATGATATACTTTCAAAACCTTTTAATAAAGAAGCGCTCTTTACCGTATTAAAGAATCATACTAGAGAAATAGCTAATTTAAACTAAGCTGATTAGTTTAGAATTTGGAGCTGAACTTATTCTAATAATGTTATAACTGCGTCATTAACATCTTGATAATTTGTAAGATTAATATTAGAAAGGCTATTGATATTAAAGAGCTTTCCTCGTATATTTGTTAGAAACCAACCTCACAAATGACAAAAAACGCGCCCTCAAGAACGGATAAAAACGAATGTTTTTTTAGAAATTTTATACTAATAACCTTTCTTGTTGTTTTGACCTTTAATGGCCATTCCCAAATAAATTATGAGTACGCTAAGAACAAAAACTTTTATCTGGGATCTTACGGAAGAGTAGGTGTCGATTGGTCTTTTGAGAACGGCGGCTCTGTTGGTAGACGCTTAAACCTGAATAATATGGGAAGTATTGGCGGCCGACTAGAAGAGCAGGATTATTTAGAGTTGGTTCCTAATTTAGTATTTAAACCGCAAAAAGGTGATAGCACTGAAATTCATGTTCAAATACGTTTATCAGCGTATTCTACAAGTTTAACTTCAATAGGAAATACATCGACTTCAAGTGTTGGAGGGTTAACCTTAGCTTTACCAGAACTCTACGCTGAAGCTAGAAATATTAGAGGCTCTGGTTTAAATATATGGATTGGTTCACGCATTTATCGTGGCGCTGATGTTCATATCGCCGATCATTTTTATTTTAACGATCATTCTGGACAAGGCGTTGGCGCTGAATATAAAAATAGTAGATTATCCACAATTTTTGTAGCTTCAGTAGATACTACTTCTACTTTACCACCATATTTTTATCTTAATATAAAAACCGGTACACCAAGTGCAGCATTAAGGCAACGCACTGTTTTTATTGGCGAACATGATTTTAATATTGATGATGCTAATAGTATTACGGCGCTTGCAGAATACCATCATATGGAAAAAGGTGAAGATGATGGCTTATCTAATGAAACTGAAGACGATTTAGAAGAGGCTGTTAATTATCCTTCAGATTACGGTTATGTTCTCGGTGCTCGATATCATAGGCAGTTTAAAAAGCTCAAATCTGGTTCTTTTAATGATTTCACCTTACGCTATGGTGCTGGTATCGCTAATGGGGGAGATGGAGGCCTCTCAAAAACATGGCTCACTTTTGGCGCTCCAGATGAAAATAGTTTACGGTTTAAAAACGCCTATTCCTTGGCTTTAGTAAATCATACGGTTTTAAATATCTCTGATAATTACACTTTTAACGGATATGTTATTTACACCAAAAGTAAAGGAGGCTCAGATTTAGATAACTTAGCACCCACTTATTTCGAAAAGGAAGTTTATAATCGGAAAACGGATTTCACTATCGGTTCAAGGAATGAATTTTTTCTAACGGATTATTTTCATTTGTTGGCTGAACTCCATTATTCACAACGAAAAGATGGTACGAATCCCTATGCTTCGATGGTAAAACTAAGTGTCGCTCCTGTTTTAGTACCCACAGGCTTGCGCGACATTTGGGCACGTCCGCATTTAAGATTTGTAGCCTCGGTAGCCCGTTATAACGATTATGCCATGGAAAGTTTGTATTCACCTTATCTACAATTTTCAGGCGAAAACAGATGGGGTTATTACTTAGGGTTTAAAGCTGAATGGTGGCTTTGGAAATAAAAAACTCGTTTAAAAAATAAATTTCAAACGAGTTTTATAGTCTGTATAAGTAACTTCTATTTATTTAAAAGATACGCTTTTAAGTCGTTATAATTAGAAACCACTGTGGCTTCTTTTTCTTTCCCCATAACCGATTGAATTTGTTCTGGTAGTGGTTGTTCTTCTTTAATCACTTCTTCAACAACATCTAAGAATTTAGTTGGATGGGCTGTTTCTAAAAACACACAATGTGCTTTTGGATTTTTTTCTAAATGTGATTTGCAACCTAAATATCCAACAGCACCATGAGGATCTGCTACATAATTATATTGATTGTAAATTTCTAACATCGCTTCTTTGGTTTCATCATCTGAAAAACTGTAAGAAGACACATTTTGCTTTAAACTCTCAAAGTTATTTTTATAAATTTCTTGAATTCTAATGAAGTTACTTGGCGCACCAACATCCATGGCGTTGCTTATGGTTTGAACTGATGGTTTTGGTTCGTATAATTCACTTTGTAAATAACGTGTTACCACATTATTTTCATTGTTAGAAGCCACAAAATGTTTAATTGGTAAACCTAGTTTTTGTGCCATCATTCCTGCACAAACATTACCAAAGTTTCCACTAGGTACAGAAAACACAATATTATCATGATCGTTATGTAATTGCTTATAAGCAAACATGAAATAAAATAATTGTGGTAACCAACGGGCCACATTAATAGAATTTGCAGACGTTAATTGCATTTTAGTGGTTAGGCTTTCATCTAAAAAGGCTTCCTTAACCATGGCTTGGCAATCATCAAAAGTTCCGTTAACTTCTAAAGCTTTAATGTTTTGTCCTAGTGTAGTTAATTGCTTTTCTTGAATATCGCTAACTTTTCCGCTAGGATATAATATCACAACATTCACACCTTTAACACCCAAAAATCCATTTGCTACAGCACCACCAGTATCTCCTGAAGTCGCTACTAAAACAGTCACTTCATTCGTGTTTTCTTTATTAAAATAACCTAAACAACGCGCCATAAAACGGGCTCCAACATCTTTAAATGCCATGGTTGGCCCATGAAACAACTCTAAAGTAGAAATGTTTTCATTGAGTTTCACAACAGGAAAATCGAATGATAAAGTTTCTTCAACAATGGTTTTTAATACATCCTCTGGAATTTCAGGTGAAACAAATTGTTTAATCGCTTCAAAAGCAATTTCAGCATGTGATAAATCATCAATGTTGTCGAAAAAAGACTGAGGTAGAGGCGTGATACTTTCCGGAAAGTAAAGTCCTTTATCTGGTGCTAATCCTTTTACAACTGCGTTTTCAAAAGTTGTATTTGGTGCTTTATGATTAAGTGAGTAATAGTTCATGGTTTTGAAATTGACCGAAGACCGATGAAGGAAGACGGGGGATTGTTGATGTTTAATTATTGACCGAAGACCATTGACGGAAGACGGAAGATTGTTTACGTTTCAGTTGAAAAGTATATTTTTTATGTTTTACAAAACTAATTATCATATTAATAAATGTAATCGTTTCTGTTGTTAATTTATATTTTTTCTAAAGGCACTCATCATATTCATAAGATGATAAGATTCATCGTATAATTCGGTAAATTGTATTTCTGTAATATAGTTTCTTCTTTTTGCTTTGAATAAACAAGTTACAACTTCTGCTAATGAACGTATAGAATAACCTATAAATTTCTTCTGTTCAGGATTTGATTGTCCTATAGAACCTTCAGAAATATTTAAGGCTATTGAATCTGATGCTCTACAAATTTGAGAAGATAGGTTGAACTTTTCTTTATCAGGAAATACCAAAGAGAGTTTATGTATTACCTCTCCAAAATCCATGGCTTTTTGCCAAATGATAAGCTTTTCAAATTTAAATTTGTCCATTTTTACTTTTTTGACCGGTGACCAATGACCGAAGACGGGAGATTGTTTCCGTATGTGGTTGTATGTTTTTCATTAATATTCATATCTTTGACCCGTCACACGTTTTCTGTTATTACCTTTTCACATAAGAGTAAGCTCTTCTGTCATCCGTGACCTGTCTTTCGTCATTATTTTTCACACACAAGAGTAAGCCCTTCTGTCAATCCGTCTTCCGTCATAAAACCTTCACGCCACTCGTATTAATCTTCGACACATGAATATCGAAAGCAATACCTGTTTTCGAATAAATACGTTCCATGGCTTCTTTGACTTTGTTAGCGGTTTCTAATCCTTTATTCAATGAAAAAATTGAAGGACCAGATCCTGAAATTCCACAACCTAAAGTACCTGCATTTAGCACAGCTGTTTTTACATCATAAAAGTGTGGGATTAACTGGCTTCTATACGGTTCTACAATGACATCATGTAACGAATCTTTAATTAAATCGTAATCTGAAGTATGTAATGCATGCACCAAACTACCCACATTAGCCCATTGTGTAATGGCATCAACTAAAGACACTTCCTTTGGTAAAATTCCTCTAGATTCAGAGGTTTTAATTTCTATTTGCGGATGAATAATCGTTGCGTAAATATCTTCTGGCGACGGAATCTCTAAAATCTGTAATGGTTTTATGCTTTTCACTAAAGTAAAACCACCAAAAAGAGCAGGAGCGAGGTTATCGGCATGTTCACATTTACTCGCTAAGGCCTCTCCTTTAATAGCAAATTCGGTAAGTTGTGTTTTGTTAAACGGACGCCCAATAAGCTCGTTCATTCCAAAAACGCTACCCACAGCACTAGCTGCGCTACTTCCAATACCACTACCTGGTTTAATATTTTTGTAGATTTCAATTTCAAACCCGAAATCTACATCAATAGCATCATACATGGCTAATGCAGAAACTCCAGCGACATTCAATTCAGCTTCATAAGGCAAATCAAAACCTTCAATTCGCGTGATGTGAATGCCTTTCTTTTCAACTTTTCGTATGACCATGTCGTCTCCAACGCTGTCTAAGCAAAAACCTAAAACATCGAATCCACAAGCCACATTGGCGACGGTTGCAGGAGAAAATACTTTTATTTCATTCATGCTATCTATCAAATAATTTTCGGCTGCGCTAGAACAAAAACTAGAATTTTTTTCGTGTAACATTTTCTTAATTTTTAAGCGCTAATTCTTAATCGTTTCCAACTCTAATAATATCCGCAAACAAACCAGAGGCTGTTACATCGGCTCCAGCACCCGCACCTTTAATAATCATAGGTTGTTTTGGGTAACGTTGCGTGTAGAACATCACGATATTGTCGCTTCCTTCTAAGTTATAGAAAGGATGTCCTTCAGGAATTTCCTGTAAACTTACGTTCGCTTTGCCATTGTCAAATGAGGCTACATATTTTAACTGGCAATTGTTCGCTTTCGCGGAAGCATAAAGTGCTTGATAATGCGCTTCATCCTTCACTAAAGTCTCATAGAAATCTTCAACAGTGTCACTTTTTAAACCTGATTCAGATAAAAATGATTTGTTATCAATATCTTCTAAATTCATTTCTACACCACTTTCTCTGGCAAGAATTAAAATCTTACGAGCTACATCCACACCACTTAAATCAATTCTTGGATCAGGCTCTGTATAACCCTCAACACCAGCTTGTTTCACAACATCGTAAAACTTAGTAGAATCGTTAAAGTTGTTAAATACAAAGTTTAAACTTCCAGATAATACCGCTTGGATAGATTTTATTTTATCACCTGAAGCTACCAAATTATTAAGCGTATCAATAATAGGTAATCCTGCACCAACATTAGTTTCAAATAATAACGGTGCATTATATTTTAATGATAAACGTTTTAGTAATTTATAATTTTCAAAATCACTAGAACAGGCAATTTTATTACAAGCCACCACACCAATACTTTCTCT
Source organism: Tamlana sp. 2_MG-2023 (assembly GCF_030548465.1). GTDB lineage: Bacteria > Bacteroidota > Bacteroidia > Flavobacteriales > Flavobacteriaceae > Pseudotamlana. The sequence continues at coordinate 421,698 of NZ_JAUOSF010000002.1, read as the reverse complement.
TAAATATTGTGCGTATAAATCGGCTACATTTTTATTCGCAGTAACATCCACAAAGATGCTATTACGTAGGTTTAAACCTTTTGTTTTTTCAAAAAAACCTTGTAACGTAGCATCTTCTCCATCGTTTAATTGAGCTTTCCAATTGGTTAAATCGATGCCATCTTCTTTAAAAAGCATTTTTCTTGAATTTGATAATCCAACAACACGCATTTTAATTTTCAGGTTGTCTTTTAAGAATTTCTTTTGTTGGTGAATTTGCTCAACCAAACGCTCTCCAACATTTCCAACACCAGTAATGAATACATTAAGTTGTTTTGTGTTCGTTTCAAAAAACTGTTCGTGTAAAGTGTTTAGCGCTTTTTTTACATCATTTTCAGCAATTACTGCGGTAATATTCTTTTCTGAAGCACCTTGAGCAATAGCTCTAACATTCACATTATTTTTTCCTAGGCTACTAAACATTTTACCGCTTATCCCTTGGTGGTTTTTCATGTTATCACCAACCAATGCGATGATAGATAAACCTGTTTCAATTATGATTGGCTCAATTTTATTTAATGCAATTTCGTTTTCAAACTCCTCATCAATTGCAATTTTAGCATTTTCAGCGTCTTTTTCTTCAATACCTAAACAAATAGAATGTTCTGAAGATGCTTGCGTAATCATGATGATATTAATTTTCTCTTGCGATAAAGTTTCAAACAAACGTTTTGAAAAGCCTGGAATACCAACCATACCACTACCTTCTAAAGTTAGCAAGGCAATGTCACTAATATTACTAATTCCTTTAACAGGTGCTACAGAATTGGTTTCATCATTAGAAATAATGGTTCCAACAGCTTCTGGTTCAAGCGTGTTTTTAATATGAATAGGGATTCCTAAATTTAAAACCGGTTGTACCGTTGGTGGGTACAATACTTTTGCACCAAAATGCGATAATTCCATAGCTTCTTGATATGAAATTTTATCGATAGGGTAGGCTTGTTTTACCAATTTCGGATTCGTTGTGTACATACCACTAACGTCTGTCCAAATTTCCAACTGTGCTACTTTTAAAGCAGCAGCGATAATGGCTGCTGTAAAATCTGAACCACCACGACCTAAAGTTGTTTGTTCTCCTGCTTTAGATTTTGAAATAAACCCAGGAAGAATCGTTATTTTTTGAGGTGCTGATTTAAAGTAATCTTGAAAATTTTTATCTGTTATTTTATAATCAACTTCAGCTTTTGTGAAATTTGAATTGGTAACGATAAGCTCTTGAGAATTTTTTCTTTCCGCAGAACCACCTCTGTTTTTTATAGTTTCAGCAATAATAAACGAAGAAAGTAATTCACCAAAACTCACCAATTTATCTGATGTCTTAGGTGATAATTCGTTAATTAAGAAAATACCTTCTAACAAACTCTTTAAGCTGTTTAACTTCTCCGAAACATAATTCAAAATGGTTTCGCTCTTATTTGGATTTAATTCCTTTATAATTTCGAAATGTCTTTCTTGAATGCCTTTAAAAGTTTCTAAGAATGCTTGATCCTTATTTTGTGCTTGTTTTCCAGCTAAAAGTAATTGATCTGTAATCCCACCAACTGCTGAAACCACACAAATTACAGTATCTTTTTCACTGTAATTTTCTAAAATACTAATAACTTTATTTATGTTTTTTGAAGAACCTACTGAAGTCCCTCCAAATTTTAAAACCTTCATTTTTTAATGAATTGATAATTAAAAATAATAATTGAATTGTTGTGATTTAAAAAATCACAAATGTTGTCCGAAGAATATGTAATTAGCAACCCCAAAGGGTTGTAATATTTGTAGTTGTACCAAATGTAGAAACGATTCCTCTTGTTGAAAAGGAATTTATAGCGTTAATATTTTGGCTGAAATGATTCATTATAATTACATAGTACACCTCAAAAGTATTATTTTTAATGTTATAAAAAAACTTTAATAACCTTTTTGCAGTATTCTTATATTGAATCCAGTTTCATAAAAAAAAAGTGACAAACCTCAATAAGTACTGAAAAATCCACAATAAAATTTCAAGATGAAAATATTTTCAAAAGAACAAATTTACGCAGGTGATAAATTAACTTCCGAAAGGCAAAAAATAAGCTCTGTTGAATTAATGGAGCGCGCCGGAGTTCAGATTTTTAACTGGATGCATTTGCGCATGCAAGGTGCTCAAGTTCCTATACACATTTTCTGTGGTATTGGTAATAATGGCGGCGACGGACTGGTAATTGCTAGACATTTGATTATCCACGGTTACAACGTTAAAACCTATATCGTAGATTACAGTAATAAACGAAGTGATGATTTTTTAGCACACTATGAAAGGTTAAAAGGGGTAACGAAGTCTTGGCCAGAACCGATTCATGCTGTCGGTGATTTTCCAGAGATTGGCCCAAAAGACATTATTGTTGATGCTATTTTTGGTATCGGTTTAAACCGTCCTGTAAGCAATTGGGTAAAAGAATTGTTTATGCATTTCAGAAAAAGTAAAGCCTTTACGTTGGCTGTTGATGTGCCTTCTGGATTGTTTACAGATAAAGCTGTTGAAAACGAAAACGATGTGGTTTGGGCAGGATTCACCTTAAGTTTTGCTTCACCTAAATTGATTTTCTTTTTACCTGACACCGCAAAATATACCGCTCAATGGGAGATTTTAGATATTGGATTAGACCCTGAATTCCTATTAACTACAGAAACAGAAGCCGAATTCATTGGTAAGGCTGAAGTTTTACCAAATTATATGCCAAGAGAACGCTTTTCACATAAAGGCGATTTCGGACATGCATTAATTATTGGTGGTAGTTATGGTAAGATTGGGGCGGTGACTTTAACTGCCCGAGCAACATTATCGGCTGGTGCTGGGTTGGTTACCACACTCATTCCTAAATGTGGATACAACGCCATGCAAGCTTCTTTTCCTGAAGCTATGGTGATTACCGATAGTGATGAGGAAAAAATAACAAAAATTAATTACAACATTGAACCTACTGTAATAGCCTTTGGAATAGGAGCGGGGACAGACGAACAAACCATTAAAGCTTTTGAGACCTTTTTAAAAGCTAATAAAGCACCTTTGGTTATCGATGCTGATGGCTTAAACATGTTATCTAAGAAAAAGAACTTATTAAAATACCTTCCTGAAAACAGCATTTTAACACCACACCCAAAGGAATTAGAACGTTTAATTGGCGTTTGGAAGGATGATTTTCAAAAGTTAGATAAGGTAAAAGCGTTTACTAAAAAGTATAAAGTGATTTTAATTATTAAAGGCGCTTATAGTATTACTGTTTTTAACGACAAACTGTTTGTGAATTCAACTGGAAACCCCGGATTGGCAACTGCCGGAAGTGGCGATGTGTTAACAGGGATTATAACAGGCTTATTAGCGCAAGGCTATCACCCAAGTGTTGCTGCGATATTTGGTACTTATTTACATGGAAAATCGGCCGATTTTGCTGCTATGGAATTAGGGTTTCAAAGTTTAATAGCAAGTCATATTATAGAGTTTTTAGGTGATGCGTTTTTAGACTTGTTTAAAGCGCCTGAAGCACCTACACAACCAGAAACTTCTGCACCTAAAGAAAAGACTAAGAAGAAAACAAAGTAGAAGTATAATAGAGACTTTAAAGTGATGAATAACCACCAAAAACTAAGGTCTTTAACATAAAAAAGCTGTTTTAAAAGTGAAAATTCACTTCTAAAACAGCTTTTTTAGTAATTTGGATAAGACCCTGAATCAAGTTCAGGAAGACGTTATATGTTCAACTCCGTAAATAATTCTACTAATTTAGGATCTGATGGTCTTGGCGCATTTGGATCTACAATATTACCTGCTTCATCTATAAGGATAAATCTTGGAATGCCTTGAATTTGGTAATCGGTAACGAATTTAGATTTCCAATCATTATCCGCTAAAACCTGTACACCTTGTAAATTTTCTGTTTCAATCATTTTTTTCCATTTTTCACGATCTGAAACTTTATCAATAGAAAGACTTACAAACTCAATATTTTTATCGTGGTACGTTTTTTCTAATTCTTTTAAGAAAGGAATTTCACGTTTACATGGTCCGCACCAAGTAGCCCATACATCAATATATACAAACTTACCTTTTAGATCATCTAAAGACGTTGTGCCGCCTTTGTAATTTTCGTAATCAACAAATTTAGGAGATGGTTTTCCTTTAGCTACCGCGGTTAACTGGTTGTATTTTTCTGTTATTATGGCATTATTTTCTTCGTTTGTAGAAATCTCCATAAATTCTTTATAAAAAGCTTCTATGTCTTTAGCGCGAACAATTGTTTGGTTCGCAACATCGAATAAAAAGGTGTTTCTAATCGTTTCAGAATTAATGTCGCGTGCGGTTTTAAAAAATGCTTCTTCTTGTGTTAAAGCATCCTTTGTCACGTAATCATTAATTTTTAGAGCATAATGATCTGCAACAATTTTCTTATAGCTAGGTGAAGCATTATAATCAGCTTCATTAGCGTAATCGAAACCTTCATATTCGTCTAAGAAATCGTCAGAGACTTTAAAATCTGTGTTTTTGGTAAAATAACCATGAGCTCTTTCGTAAATATTCAAACTCCCTAAATAGTTATAATTAAGTTCTTTTTCCTCATCAACTTTAAAACTTTCAGAAATCCCTTTGGTATTATTTAACAGCGTAAGTAAGGATTCTTTTATAGCTAATTGTTTTACCTTATATTCTTCCTCTGACAAACTATACAAACTAGCATTATCTCCCATTAATTCACGAGTTTTCTTTAGTTTTTCAGCTAAATAATTGTTTTCAGGAGCACCTTCACCAGTGATTACTAATGAATTTTGAAAATCATTAGCATCATAGTTAATATTTAGATTATAACCAGGTTCAAAATGTAAAAAGACTGGATTTTTACCATCATATAAAACATATGCACCCTTTTCAACGGTTAGTGTATCAAAGAACGTTCCATCGGCTGCAACGTCTATAGGTTCAGAAAAAGAACGATCTTGTGTGTTGATAGAAACTTCAGAAGGTAGTTTATTAGTAATTTTTCCAGAAATTAAAATATAATCTGGCTTTGTTTCTGTTTTACAGCTAAACACAGAAATAGCAAATGCTAAAATTAGTAGTTTTTTCATTGTATATTTTGGATTTTGCCAAATGTAATAATTTGATAGGTGCTCTTAATCATTTTAGAATTTTATTAACATATGATTCTATGCTTTTTAGGTGGAATATATTTACAAAAAGAGGCTGTGCAAAAAGTATTAAAGTACGTCATTCTGAATTTATTTCAGAATCGCATCATATTGATAAGCAATCATTATGAGAACCTGAATCAAGTTCAGGTTGACGAAAACTTTACTTTTTAGACGGCCTCTTTAAAGTACACTATAATTTCTTTTATTTTATAATAACACGCTTGTTTATAGTTCCGTTTTCTCCTGAAAACTTAAAAATATATAAACCTGAATTTAAGCTTGAAACATCAATAGAGTTACCTTGAACAACTTGTTTTAAAATAATTTTGCCCATTAAGTTGTAAATGGTTACGGTTTCAAAATCTTTAAAGTTATTCCATTTAACTATCGTGCTGGCTGGATTAGGGTGTAACGAAAATACTTCTTGATTAGTAATTTCATGCTCCGTGCTTAAAGTTGAACAATCGGCGTTATCGCCATATAATCTTATCTCAGCAAAACTTGTCCAACCAGAATTAGCCTGACTATTTCCGTTACCTTTAATTTTCACATAACGCGCGTTGTTTCCTGATAAATCAAAAAGTTGTTCATCATCAACTGTATACCCTGAGGATGCGCTATCTTGGTTTGAAATTACCGTATTAAAACTCATACCATCTTGAGAGACTGCAACATCAAAATTTGTTGTTCTTGATTCTGCTTTTAAAAAATACAATCCGATATCTGTGAGATCACGATTACAGCCTAAATCCAAAGTAATGGCGACTTCAGGCTCTACACTAGCATCACCTGTCCAGTAGTATCCAGTATCAACAACGCCATCATAAGCGTAATGGGGACTAACATAGTCTTTCGGGTTATTAGCAGTACCTATTTCGGTACCAACAGCCGTGGCATCAATGATTGTAATTTCGTCTGCTCTAGGTGTAACAGACCCTGATGGAGGCGGGTCGGTTCCTCCTATATCTCCACCATCTTCAACGGTTCCATGTCTAACACTAAAGTCGTAAACAACAACTTCACCGTAATTAGGTGCGTCATAATCGTAAACTTTACCATCATCTGTAGCTTCTTGAACTTCTCTTCCTAAATTGGATTGGGTATAATTACCAACTTTAAAATAAGATTGATCGTAAGTTCTTTCCATGACATAATCTCTAGCAGGAGTGATCGTATTACCGCCATCATCTACGTTAGTTTTAACAAGATATGAAGCAGCATTTGTTCTACCGCTATCATATAACTCTATTAAACCACCAGCCTCAGAATAATAACAATAATGTTTTCCGTCGATTACTTCGAAAATCACTTCATGCTTGGTACCAAGCGCATAATCTGTTTTTATAGTGACATCTTTTCTTAAATCTCCACCATTAAAGGAAAGGAATAAATGCTGACCTTCTAACCGTAACACCATTGCATCGTCAATATCCGCCGCTTTATCACCGTGTATTTGAGTGGCAACTAGGTGGTTTTTATAGGTTGGTAGGTGGGTAATAGCTTGTTCTACATAGATAACGTGTGTTCCAGCAGTTGTCCAATAGATGTCTAAACTACCGTCTGGCAGTCTTTCACGTAGTTCAGAACGAATGTAATTCGAGTTTGCTGTTGAACCATTACTATCATCAATGACTACTTTAAAAACAATGCCATCTTCATCTCCATTCACATAGTAATAGGATTGGTTTGGGTACTCACAAAGTGGTTTTTGCTCGGAGCCATCGGGCTTAGTAATTTTCCATTGGCTGCAGTTTCTCATTAAATCGGCGGGAATTAATGTTTGCGCAAAAGCACTGGAGGAAACCAATGCAAAAATCATACATAATACCAGAGCATGCATGTGATTTTTTGGTAATTTTTGTTTCATTCTCGTTAGTTTTGGGGTTTTATAATTTAGTTTAAAATTGGTTTACCTAACTGGTAAACCAATTAGTATGGCGCTAATTTATATAAAACGAGTTGATTACCCAAAAGTTAATTATGAGATTTGCGATAGTAGTTGGTTAAAATTAGAGTGCTATTCACGTGGTTTAAACGCGTCTAAAAACACAAACTACTATAATAGCATAGTAACCAGTATATTATGAGTAAACTTAATAGTATTACTTATTAGTTGCAGAAAGTTTAAGTTATTAAGAATATTTATAAGCTATTACTATAAAGTTGAAGTTAATTTAGAGTAATATACAATCTCTGGAATGATGTCTAAAGCAAATAACTGCTTCTGAACCTCCATTACCGTAGCTTCATCAATCATTTCCTGGGACCATTCGGTAAGATTTAGCCATTCTTGGACGTCTTCAATTTTTTGATCATAGCGATTGGCAATCATTTTATCAATACTTGGAATATCTTTAAATTCTGAAGTGGTATTATTAATAATATCAGTTATAGCTTTTAATTCCGCTTTATTATTTTCTATAAAATCTTCACGAGCTGCAATCACGAAACAAGGCCATGGGGAAGGGCAGTTACCGATGCGTCTAAACACTTTTTGATCCACCAGTGGTTTGGTCATGAATTTTTCCCAAAGAAAATAATCAGCATTTCCTTGTGTTAATCCTTTAACAGCACCATTTAAATCATTAATAATTTCAAAATTTAAATCTGTTTTTAAATCCCATTCATGGTTTTTAGCATTTACATAAGTCATTAAATGCGAACCAGAGCCATAACGACTAATAGCAGCCTTCGTGCCTTTTAAATCTTCAATACTCTTGTAATTTGATTGTTCAGCCACGTGAACACCCCAAATTAAAGGTGTTTGCACAAAAGTTTGCACAATTTTACTTGGATTGCCAGCAATGATGTCTTTAATGATTCCTTCGGTCAAGATAACCGCGATATCAATTTCACCAGACCTAAGTGCTTTGCACATAGCTCCCGTACCATCAGGGTAGTCCTGCCACCTTAAATTTATGCCTTCTTTTTTGTATTCACCTTCCTTTAATGTTAAATACCAAGCTAAATTAAAATGTTCTGGAACACCACCAATATTTACTGTTTTCATATTAATTAACTAGGATTATTGTTATTTGAAAGATGTTAGTTTAAATTATAAACTTTAAAATTTATCTGTAAGTTTTTAATAAATATACTAAAATATCAATTATTCTTTTTTCCATTCCTCTTTAAGGATACTGTAAACATAGGTGCCATCACTTTCACCATAAGATTGCATATTAAAATGTCTTAGTAAACCTTCTTTTACGGCTCCTAATTTTTCTACCGCCTTTTGAGACCTGATATTTTTTATATCTATTTTGAATTCTACTCTTCTTAAGTTTAATGTATCAAAGCAATAATTAAGTAGAAGCTTTTTACACATGTTGTTAACACCAGTGCCTTGAAATTTTTCAGAAATCCAAGTCCACCCAATTTCTAGTCTTTTATTCGGAAAACTGATACTACCTAACATGGTTAAACCTATTGGTTGTTGATTTTCTTTGTTTATTATGATTAAAGGATAAATTTCTTTTTCTTTCTTAGAATTTAAGCAGAAATCAAAATACCCTTCTAAATCTTGCCTATTATTTACACGAGCACCAAATTCACCTAAAGCTTTATTATAACTTATGGTTTCAATTATATCAATATCATCACTGGTTAGGGGGCGTAATAAAATTGAAGGATTCTCTAGAATCAATTCAGAAACGAAAAATTTATCTAAGTTCATTTTTTTAAATTTATACTACCAACTTATCTAAAGTATAAATAATAAGTTTTTCTATGGTGGCTAAAGGATTTTTACTGAAGGTTCCGTTAGCTCTATTTGCTATAATAGCGTTTAACGACAGTGCATTGTGTCCAAGAAGTTTAGATAAACCATAAATGGCCGAAGTTTCCATTTCGAAGTTTGAAATATAAATACCTTCATAATAGAAATCATCCATTTTATCATTTAAATCTGGATCTTGAACCGCTAAGCGTAAAACTCGTCCTTGCGGACCGTAAAAACCACCAGCGGTAGCCGTTAAACCTTTGTGAGTTAAATCGCTTTCTAGTTTTTTCTCCAGTAATTTACTTCCTTGAATTACGATTGGTTTTGCTTTATTAACACTCCAATTGGTTTGTAAAGCAAAGGCTTTTTCGATATCTGGGTTTGAAATATTCTCTATTTGATAGGAATGAAGCATACCATTCATATCTAAGCCATATGTACTCAATACAAAAGCATCAACAGGAATATTTTTTTGAAGTGATCCCGAAGTACCAATTCTAATAATATCTAATGAAGTGATTTCTTTTTTAGGTTGCCTCGTTTCAAAATCTATATTTACTAAAGCATCCAATTCATTTAAAACAATGTCAATATTATCTGGGCCAATACCAGTTGAAACGACTGAAATTCGTTTGCCCTTGTAGATTCCGGTATGCGTTTTAAATTCACGTTTTTGGGTTTCAAACTCAATAGAATCAAAATGCTTGGATATTTTTTCCACACGGTTTTGATCTCCAACCAATATTATGGTGTTTGCAATATGCTCTGGTTTTAAATTTAAATGATAAATACTACCATCTTGATTTAAAATAAGTTCAGAATCTTTAATCGTCATAATGCACAGATTTAATGAGTTTGTTTGCCGATTTACTGAAATAAAACGCTGCTTTTTTAACACCGCCATAGGTCATACCGTTTTCTATTTCTTCAGCAAAATTATGTTGATCCTGAAGTGCTAGGAGCCCTTTTCGGTTCAGTTCTAGGTGGTCTTCTTTTACCGTATAAAATACACTTAACTCATCAATAATACGTTTTAATTGAAAGTCGCCATAGCCAAAATAACCTTGATAATTAAGTATGTAACCTAATAAATGATTTTTTGAAGTGACCTTGTGTTTATTTAAAATTTCAAGAATGTTTCTTTCTAAATCATTCAACCCTGTTACAGAATCGGGGAAGCGTTCTAAATGCGCTTTTAAACAGTTACTTAAATAATCGAAAGAGGAGCTTTTTACTATTAATGGTTTTAGTAAATTATGGTCAACGCCACAATAAATACTCCAAACATTACGCGCCATGTCAAGATCGTCAGCGTTTAACAAAACTTTACTTTTGTAGTGTTGCACGAGTTGTTCTGAATTTAACTCGCCTAAACCTATTAAGTTTTTACTGCCTTTTTCGCGTCCGCTACTCACCAAATAAATGGGTAGGTCGATTTTCTTTTGTTTTATCAAGCTGATAACTGCTACCATGTTGATGTGGCAAAATAAATCGTATTCAAACCATAACACAATTTCAGAATAACGCTCGGGATAATCGAGTTTGTCTAATTCGTTATGAATAAGTTCATTATCTACTTCAACATTATAAAAATCTTTAAAATAAGCACGTCTTAGTTTTAAAAATTCTTCGGAAAAAACATTTTCAATAGTGGGACCTTCACAGAGCATGGCTTGCCATGTTAGAAAATCACCTTCAATTTTTAGTTCATTTAAAATGTCTGTTAAAACAGAACCATTTGTAATGTGAAGCGGCTGTTTGTTCATATATTAACCTCCAACACGTTTTACGTTAAAGCCTTTTTCTTTCAGCATTTCCATGATTTTATCACGATAATCTCCTTGAATAATAATTTTATCATCTTTAAAACTACCACCAACACTAAGTTTGGTTTTAATTTCTTTAGCTAGAATTTTAAAATCTTCGGTAGCACCAGTATAACCATCTAAAATAGTAATTGGTTTGCCTTTTCGTTTTTCATATTTACATAAAATGGGATCGTCTTGCATCCAAATACCTGAAGTTTCATTGGTATCTGCTTGGCTTTCCTCAACTTCATGATCGGGAAATAAATTCTTTAGTTGGTCTTGTAAATCCATCTGTTACGTTTCGTCTTTATTTTATAAGTCCTAATTCAATTAAACGCTCGGTTAAAAATTTACCTGCAGTAATATCCTCAAAAGCTTTTGGGTGTTCTTCATCAATACATTCATCTAAAACATCTAATTTCATAGCGCTAATGGGGTGCATAAAAAATGGAATCGAATAACGTGAAGTGCCCCAAAGTTCTTTTGGCGGATTGATAACTCGGTGTATAGTCGATTTAAGTTTGTTGTTTGTGTGTCTGGATAACATATCGCCAACATTTATCATGAGCTCATCTGGCTCTGCAATAGCGTCAATCCATTCACCTTTATGATTTTGTACTTGTAAACCACGACCTTGAGCCCCCATAAGCAGGGTGATTAAATTTATATCACCATGTGCAGCAGCACGTTCAGCAGCTTTTGGTTCTTCAGAAATAGGTGGGTAGTGGATAGGTCTTAAAATCGAGTTTCCATTCAAAATGTATGCGTCGAAATAAGTTTCATCTAATTTCAGGTGAATTGCTAAAGCTCGAAGCACATACTTGGCTGTTTTTTCAAGCATTTGATAGGCTTCTTTTCCTGTTTTATTAAAGCCTGGTAATTCTTCTACAATAACATTTTCTGGATATTCTGCTTTTAGTACTTCATCATTTTCAACATATTGTCCGAAATGCCAAAACTCCTTTAGGTCACCTTCTTTTTTACCTTTAGCGCTTTCTTTTCCGAAGGATACATAACCGCGTTGTCCTGCAATTTCAGGAATTTCATATTTCTGTTTTGTTTCAAGAGGAAGATCAAAGAAATTTTTAATCTCTTTATAAAGATTTTCTACAAGGGTTTCATCTAAAAAATGACCTTTTAAAGCCACAAAACCAATGTCTTCGTAAGCTTTACCAATGGCTGTTACAAAGTTTTGTTTTTTAGTAGCGTCATTAGAAATAAAATCTTTTAAATCGACACTAGGTATCCTGTTCATGAGGTGTTTTTTTTATAATGAACTCATCTGGATAAGTTTTATTTCATTTAAATTAGAGATAAAAAGTCCAATTGTGTTCAGGTGTGTTACACAAATGTACGAAAAACATTGAAAGATTTTGCAAAGCATCATTTCCCTTGTAAGCCCTTATAAAATCAGTTTTTATGGTATCTTTGATATGCTTTAGAAACTAATTTATCACCAAAGAAAAGTATCAATTAATGATGATTTATAATACGGAACATCTAGATGATAATTGCTTAATAGATCTGTATAAAAAGATGCTATTACCACGGTTAATTGAGGAAAAAATGCTCGTTTTGCTACGGCAAGGTAAAATAAGTAAATGGTTTTCGGGTATTGGTCAAGAAGCGGTATCGGTTGGGGTTACTATGGCTTTACATGATGAAGAATACATTTTACCGATGCATCGGAATTTAGGTGTATTTACCTCTAGAAACATGCCTTTAAATCGATTATTCTCGCAATGGCAAGGCAAAGCATCAGGGTATACCAAAGGGCGTGATCGGTCTTTTCATTTTGGTTCTCAAGAACATAAAATAGTAGGCATGATTTCACATTTAGGTCCGCAATTAGGCGTGGCCGACGGGATTGCATTGGCCAGTAAGTTGAACAACAAAAAACAAGTAACCGCGGTGTTTACCGGTGAAGGTGGAACCAGTGAAGGTGATTTCCATGAAGCTCTGAATGTTGCTTCCGTTTGGCAATTACCTGTATTGTTTTGTATTGAAAATAACGGTTACGGATTGTCAACACCAACAAATGAGCAATATTATTGTGAAAATTTAGCAGATAGAGGTGTGGGTTACGGTATGGAATCTCATATTATAGATGGTAATAATATTATTGAAGTCTTTTCTAAAGTTACTGAAATTGCAGAAAGTATTCGTAACAACCAAAGACCTGTTCTTATAGAATTTAAAACGTTTAGAATGCGTGGTCACGAAGAATCTAGCGGAACCGATTATGTTCCCAAAGCGCTTTTTGATACTTGGAAAACGAAAGATCCTATCGATAATTACGAGCAATTTTTAAAAACTAAAAACGTCCTTACGGATGATCTTGTTGAAGAAATAAAGGCAAATTTAACCGAGTATATAAATGATAATTTAGCGCATTCTTTTACTGAATTAGATATTGTTTCAAGTGAAACTAAAGAGTTAATAGATGTTTTTAAAAATACTGATTTCGAGTTAGTTGAAAATAATTCAAACTTAAAAGAGCTGCGTTTTATTGATGCGGTTTCTGAAGGCTTAAAACAGAGTTTGATACGTCACGATGACTTGATTATCATGGGACAAGATATTGCCGAATACGGTGGTGTTTTTAAAATTACTGAAGGTTTTTTAGAACAATTTGGAAAAGAGCGTATTCGTAATACACCCATTTGTGAATCGGCGATTATTGAAACGGCAATGGGGCTATCCATAGCTGGAATGAAAAGTATTGTTGAAATGCAGTTCGGAGATTTTGTATCATCCGGATTTAATCCTGTTGTGAATCTGTTAGCCAAGTCTTATTATAGATGGGGGCAAAATGCCGATGTGGTTATCAGGATGCCTTGCGGTGGCGGAGTTGGTGCTGGGCCGTTTCATTCTCAAACCAACGAAGCTTGGTTTACAAAAACTCCTGGATTAAAAGTAGTTTATCCTGCTTTTCCATATGACGCCAAAGGCTTATTAGCCACTGCCATTAATGATCCTAATCCTGTGTTGTTTTTTGAACACAAAGGATTGTATAGAAGTATCCGTCAAGAAGTTCCAACCGACTATTATACACTGCCTTTTGGAGAAGCTTCAGTAATTAAAAAAGGAAAACAAATAACAATTATTACTTACGGTATGGCGGTACATTGGGCTTTAGAAACTATAGAGAAGCATCCAGAAATTTCAGCAGACCTTATTGATTTAAGAACACTTCAACCCTTAGATGCCGAAACGATTTTTAATTCAGTTAGAAAAACAGGAAAAGCGATTATTTTACAGGAAGATTCGCTATTTGGAAGTATTTCAAGTGATATTTCTGCACTTATTATGGAACATTGTTTTGAGCACTTAGACGCACCAGTAAAACGTGTGGGTAGTTTAGATACCCCAATTCCTTTTGCAAAGCCTTTAGAAGAACAATATTTACCAAAAGTTAGGTTTGAAACCGCTTTAAAAACTTTAATAGACTATTAATTGTGTATATTGATACGATAAAAACGTTATTTTGAGACTATCAACTTTAATTCTTTTATTCATTATTTTTTACTGTAAAATAAATCAACAGGTTGAACAGGTTGAAGACCCGTATATCTGGATATCAAAAACAGTGAAAGCTTCAGCCTATAATTCGGTTACAAATCAAACTAATACTAATCCGGTTCTTACTGCCTTTGGTGATGAATTGCAGCCTGGACAAAAGTATATTGCGGTGTCTCGTGATTTATTAAAGAATGAATTAAAGTATAATACGCTTGTTAAAATTGAAGGACTAGAAGGGAATTATATTGTAAAAGACAAAATGCATTCGCGATGGAAAAATCATATTGATATTTATATGGGGTTAGATGTGGAAGCCGCAATACAATGGGGTAGAAGAACGGTTTGTATTGAATATGCCGTAGAAAAGGAGGAGTAAGCGCAAGAGTGAGCAACCAAAACAATTGTTAAACATCTACTAAATATGAACTTGGGGCTTCTGTGTTTCAAAGAAAAAAATATCTTTGTCAGTAATAATGCCTCAATTCAAACAAAAAAAAAGAAAAGATTAATGAAATCTTATATCGTATATCTTTTTATGATTTTATTTTCGCTATCTACTTATGCTCAAATAGATAGTAGAAATAAATCTTTTAGCATACCTGCTGTTGAAGCACCGAAAGATACTGCCGATTTAAAACCTCAAACGCCTGATATTAAGGCTGAACCTGATTTAAATCTTCCTAAACCAACACCAAATTTACCATTTCCGAAAAAAGAATTTTCTATGTTTTCAGATGAAGAATTTGGTGATCCAGGTGAGTTGTATGCCGATAAAATTAATAAAACTCTAGACCATTTAAAGCTTAGTAAAGAAGAAATGGAAATGAGAAACGGTAGTACAGTTGATCAATTTTTAGGAGATTTTAAAAGCAGTGCTTTGTTCGTAAATGTCGTTTATCGTGATCATGGTTATATGGATGGTGACGTCATTCAAGTGCGTGTTAACGACGACGTAGTTCATGCTCGTGTGTTTTTAACAAACTCGTTTAAAGGCTTTAAATTGGATTTAATGCCAGGAATTAATAAAATTGATTTTGTAGCTTTAAATCAAGGCGAATCTGGACCTAATACTGCAGAATTTAGAGTGGTTGATGATACGGGTGCTGTTGTAACACACAACCAATGGAACCTAGCGACCGGTGTAAAGGCTACCATCATTGTTTTTAAAGAGTAATTGACTGACAACAATATCCGCTTAGACTAAAGTTTAGGCAATTATTTTCTCTATCAAATTCAACTCATCGCTAGTAAAATTCAAATTATCCAAAGCTTTAGCATTTTCTTTTAATTGACTAGCAGAACTAGCTCCAACTAAAACAGAAGCCACTTGTGGTTGTCTTAAAATCCATGCGATAACCATTTCCGAAAGTTTCTGCCCTCTGTTTTGTGCAATAGCATTAAGCTTTTGAATTTTGTCCAGATTAGTTGACACCATATCTTCATTTAAATAGGTTAGATCTTTAGCAGCTCTAGATCCTTCTGGAATCCCGTTGATATATTTATCTGTAAGCATGCCTTGTGCTAATGGTGAAAAAGCAATACACCCCACACCATTATCTTCCAAGGTTTTTAATAAACCATCTTCAACCCAACGATCTAACATGGAATAGCGGGCTTGATGTAATATAAAAGGTACTTTTAATTCTTTTAAAAGCTCGGCTGCTTTTTGAGTTTCTTCGGGTTGGTAATTTGAAATACCAACATATAATGCTTTTCCTTGACGAACAATATCAGCTAAAGCCCCCATGGTTTCCTCCAAAGGAGTATCAGGATCTGGTCTGTGGTGGTAGAATATGTCAACATAATCTAAACCCATACGTTTCAAACTTTGGTCTAAACTCGAAATTAGGTATTTTCGAGAGCCTAAATTCCCATAAGGGCCAGGCCACATATCATAACCTGCTTTTGTAGCAATAAACAATTCATCTCTGTAAGCTTTGAAATCGTTTTTAAAAATGGTTCCAAAGTTTTCTTCTGCAGAACCATATGGCGGACCATAGTTGTTAGCGAGATCGAAGTGCGTTATTCCTAAATCGAATGCTGTTCTTAGAATTTCTCTTCCTTTTTGAAGATTATCTACAAATCCGAAATTATGCCACAAACCGATAGATAGTGCTGGTAGCAGCACACCACTTTTCCCAGAACGCTTATAAGTCATCGTGTCATAGCGCTTTGAATCCGCTTGGTAGCTTTTAACTCCTGATTTGTCGTTTATTTGCATGATACTTGGTCTTTAAAATGTGAAAATAAGCATTAGTTTTTAGACTTCTGAATTAAAGAAAAGTGTTTTATACATTAGGTTAAAACATGTATTGCAATACTGTTTTAATGAACCATAATTATTAAATAGTGAGCTGCTGAAACGAATTCTGCCTGACGCACCATTTATAAGTTTAATTACTTGATGTTGAAACTTGAATGACTAGGCAATTCAAAAATTTCTAATCCGAAATAGGGTAGTGCGGCTATGAGGTGATCAAAGATATCAGACATGATATATTCGTAGTTAGCCCAGCGTTTATCGCTACTAAAAGCATAAATTTCTAATGGAATACCCTGTGTTGTAGGCGCTAATTGTCTGGCCATAATCATCATGTCTTTATTGACTGCAGAATGATTATTCAAATACGAATCGATATACTTTCTGAAAACACCTAAGTTCGTTAGGTTTCTACCGTTTAACAGTAAGCTTTTATCAATGTTGTGTGTATTATTATAGTTATCAATATCCGCTTGACGGTTTTCTAAATAATCAGTTAATAGCTGAATTTTCTTTAAATCTGCTATTTCAGCTTCCGATAAATATTTAACACCATCTTGCTTAATCAATAAAGCACGCTTAATTCGTCGGCCTTCAGAAGTGGTCATACCGCGCCAGTTCTTAAAAGAATCAGAAATCAAGGCATACGGTGGAATCGTAGTAATGGTTTTATCAAAGTTCTGAACTTTTACTGTGGCCAAATTAATTTCAATCACATCACCATCGGCTCCATATTTTTCAAAGGTAATCCAATCTCCAATACGCACCATATCGTTAATGGCTACTTGAATACTTGCTACAAAACCAAGAATCGTATCCTTAAAAACCAAAAGTACCACGGCTGAAATTGCTCCCATACCCGTAATAAAGTTGATGAATGGAATCCCAGTCATAATCGCAATTGCTGAAAACACACCAACAGTCCATGCGAAAATCATAAAGACTTGAATGTAACTATCTATAGGCTTGTCTTTTAATCGTGGTAAGGTTTTTAAATAATCCTTTAATGTATTTAGTAAACTTCTAACCACCCAAAGAGTTAATAAAATAGCAAAGACTTGCAAGCCTTTTTCTACCATGATTTCAAAATCGGGGAAATCTTCAAAAATATCGGGAATAAATTTTAAGGCAATGATAAAAGGGATGATATGCGCAATGTTTCGTGGTACTTTATTGGCGATTAATAAATCATCAAAATTGGTTTTAGTACGACTAGATAATTGAGCAAAAGCTTGAAGGATTATTTTTTTTATGATAAAGTCTATCAAAAAAATAACAATGAGCAAGCCCAAGAAAAACACAAAAGCATTTAGATATTGAGCAATACTTTCATCTAGCCCTACAGAAATTAAGTAATCAAAAAAGCACTGTTTTAAGCTGTTCATTTTTTTAGTTCGTTTTTAATTTTTTCAAGTACACCTTGTCAATATAAAAAGTTCCAAATGGAATGACCGAAGCAATTAAAACGGTAAAGAATTGTTTGGTGTTCCAAGCAAATTCTTTTTTAAACATAAAAGCCATAGCTACGTAAGCAACAAATAGCAAACCATGAGGCATACCAAGCATTTTAACGTATTGCGGATCGTTGGCCAAGTATTTAATTGGCGTTGCTATGAATAACAACAAAATATATGAAATACCTTCTAAAAGGGCAATAAGTCTAAAAATATTAATGGATGAAAACATAATTTTCTGCTTTATAAAGTTAATTTAACGATTTAGTTACAACTGATTTTAAAGGATTTACAGCGCATGAAAAATAACCAATCCGTAAATTACAAATCGTAATAAACGTAATGATCCGTAAAGCATCACGGCTCTAAAAGGAAACTTAATAATACCTGCCGCGATACAAGAAATTGAAAAGGGTAGTGGTAATAGGGCGCCAACTACGATTAGAAACCCTCCCCATTTTCTAGAGTTTTTCAGCTGTTTTTCCATTTTTTCTTCTAGGTAACGGTGTACCGACGGGATTTTAGTAATGGTACGTCCCATCCAATAGGCTAGAAGCCCTCCTGCATAAGATAAAACCGCTAACAGGCTTAAGAAAAACCACGGACTGTGCATTTTACCTGACCACGCAATAAAAATTTCTGGTGGAATAAGTCCGAGAAGTGTTTCAGAAACAAAGAAAAAACTCAATACACCCCAAGCAGGAAGTATTTCTGTCATTTCAGTTAATGCTTCATTAATATCAAAAAAATGATTTATAACATAAACCAAAACAACAACTCCAATAATGTAGGGCAAAGCCTTTTTAACAGCTTGCCACACAAAACTATAGAACCCCGTGTAGCTATAATACTGATGTAATAGCTCTAACCGTGATTTTTCGCTTTTAGATTTTTGACTGTCTTTCATGCTTAAAATTAAAGTGCAAATATACTGCTAACTCTAATAATTACATAAATTATAATGTTAGATTTATGCGTATTTTTTGTTAAAATATTTCAGTTTTCTTAATTAAAAATCAAATTTGAATATTTCGATCATTAAGTATAAATTTACAGTTAATTATAAGGTTTATGACTGCAAAATTTTCGGTACTTGGAATGAAGAATTTAATAATGTTTCTTTTAATTTTATTTGCGGGTAAGATTGTAGCACAGGAGATTAAAAAAGATTCTACAACAATGCCGAAAATCGATATAAAATATACCGATAAAGGCTTTCAATTTAAAACTTCAGATAACAAGCATTTACTGCATATAGAATCGCGTTTGCAATTTCGTTTTGCAACGCCTGGTGACCAAGATCCCTTAACATTTGATGATATTTATCCTACCAGTAATACGGTTTTTAAAATTAACCGAGCGCGTTTAAAAATTGGAGGTCATGCTTTTACGCCAGATTTAAAGTATTATTTTGAGTATGAGTTATCGCAATCTAATCTGTTGGATTTCAGGTTGATGTTTGAAAAATGGAAGGGTTTTAATATTAAAGTCGGACAATGGAAAACTTATTACAGCAGAGAGCGTGTGATTTCCTCAGGAAAACAACAAATGGTGGATCGTTCGATAATAAACAGGCCATTTACCTTGGATCGCCAGCAAGGTATTTCTTTTTACGGACGCCTTTTTGAGGAATCTCCAGCAGATTTAACCTATCATTTATCATTATTAACTGGAACGGGGCGTGGCTCGACTGAAAATGACGATAACAAACTCTTGTATGTAGGACGCTTACAGTGGAATTTCTTAGGAAGAGAAGTTTCTATGTCGGGATCAGATTTAGAACATGTTACAAAGCCTGAGGCATTAATTGCTTTTGCTGCAGCGACTAACACGAGTCCTTATACGCGATTTTCACAATCTGGTGGCGGACAATTAGAAGGTTTTCAAGATGGAGTTTCCGGTCAATACACCATAAATCAAGGCTTGATTGAAACGGCGTTTAAGTATAAAGGCTTTTCATGGCAAAGTGAGTTGCATCATAAAAGAATTTTTGATAACGTTAATGATGCAGAAACTGATTTGAGAGGTATGTATGTGCAAGCCGGTTATTTTTTCTCTAATATTTTTGGTTTCGTTCCAGAACCGTTGGAAGTTGCAGGACGATTCGGTTCATACAATCCGAATGTAGATTTTAAGAAAGACCTTGAAGAAGAATTTGGTTTAGCCTTTAACTGGTTTTTTAATGGTCATAGAAATAAACTCACTACAGAATTCACGTATTTTCAAATACAAGCAAGTAGCCATATAGAACCTTCTGACGGATGGCGTTTTAGAGTGCAGTGGGATATTTCGTTGTAGAATGATTTAAATGTGAAAATTAAATACTAGAGTGTGTGTTGAGAATTTCTATTTTACATAATATAAATTATAGTACAATTCACAGCAATACGCGTAATAGCCCTTTTTGGGGCTATTTGACATAATTGCAGATATAATGTCTTTAGACTTATATCGATAGTAATTATGTCAAGCTTATTGCGGGTTTCTTGAATGAGAAGTTTCTATAGCGTAATAGCGCTTTTAACGATATTGATATAATTATAGATTCTACTACACGTTAGTGTTTTATATCGATAATAATTTATGTCAAGCTTATTCCGCGGGTTACTTAAGAAAAATCATAAAAAACCATATTTTCATAATTTTGATATTCTGTATTAGGATAAAGAAATTATTTTTTAGACGATTCTCGTAAGCTTGCCACAAGAGCATAAATTTTAAAAAAATAAAATTCTATGCACTTGTTATATTTTGAGCTTCAATTAATCTTTTTTTAATGTTTCATTATAAAGTATTTTAAAAACTGATATTCAATCAATTCTTTAAAATAGTGTCTTGAAACAAAAGAAGCAAAAATTCAAGGCTGCATATAATTTTGGAAACAATTAACGGCTCATTTCTCCTATTGTTTTGGCCAAAATTTTATGAGGCCAAGTATAACATCGAGATTCTATTTTACATAATAAATTCGAATACTTACTCTTTTTCTTTATCGTCGGCCTTAGGTTTAGGGATTTTGATGCTTAGCGAATTTGCTAATTCCTCAATGATTTTAATAGTTCCTCTATCCTTAATTCCATTTATAAAATCACTTGATTCAGATTTTTTAACTTTATCAATTAAGGCTTTAATTTCCTTACTTTGAGATGCCATTAATTTAACACAATTTTCATCATCTAGGAATTCAGTTTTGAAAAGTGTTCTTAAAACATCAGCAGACCGGTCAACTAATGACCCATATTTAATTAATAATTCAATGAAGTTAATAAAGTGCTCTTTAGAGATATTATTATTCTTTATGAATAAATCTCTTAAATCTTTAAATGTATTAACAAGGTTTGTTCCTGAATCTTCAAAACTTGCAGTTAAAGGTAAAATTTTATCCAAATTTTCATTATCAGAATCGCTCACTATTTGAACTAATTTGCTTTTAAATTTCTCGAGAGCAAAACTATTCCAATCTTTAAATTCAATAATCTGCAATATTTCAATTTGTTTACCACTTAAATTTTCAAATGCTGCAGACCAATCTTCGGCATTAGCATTTTTGAAATGTTTAATAAAAATTTGAATAATTTGATTAGCTATTATTGAATTACTTTCTTTTGCTGCTCTATAAAATTCAATACTTAAACCAAATGCAAATTCAAAATCATATTCTTCAAGTTTATGTTTATCAATTTCTCGAAATAATGTTTCAGTTTCAATTTCGTTTGCATTGCATATATCAATTAGTTTTTTAATTATCATTTTACTATCAAAAATTCTGTTTTCATTATTCTTGCTTAGTATCAAAGGAATAATGGCTTTAATCAGGTTGTTTTGAAAACGAATTGAATTTATTAGTAAATCTTTTAGACTAATATAGTGTTCAATCTTATCAGAAACTTTTTTGTGAAATTCAGTATCCTCAGAGTCTAAGGCTTTATTGTAAACTGCAGCATAACTAGGATGACTTGAAGAATTAAATAATATCCTCATACATGCCAAATCACTATAGAAGTCATCCCCTATTTTTGCCCCATTCATTAATGTATAAACTTGTGCGTCCGTTAATATGTTTGGAATAGGTTCATTAGATGTTGCCTTTAAAAGTCTATAGATTTCTTTTAAAATATTTGAGTTAGCAGCATTACTTGGTACAAATGTTTTTAATAATTCGTGGAATTTTGAGAATTCTGTTTTATTTTTAAGATGATTAATAAAATTTGCTTCATCTAAATTAGTTACGGTAATTGATGTTAGATACTTTTCTATGTTTGCTTTTAAACAATTAATTTTGTATTTCTCAAACTTGCCTTCTTTTTTATCAA
Organism: Tamlana sp. 2_MG-2023; assembly: GCF_030548465.1. GTDB lineage: Bacteria > Bacteroidota > Bacteroidia > Flavobacteriales > Flavobacteriaceae > Pseudotamlana. Next base: position 399,418 of record NZ_JAUOSF010000002.1, on the reverse strand, counting down.
TTAATAACTTTAACTGTTCAATAGTTACGCTTTTAACTTTCAAATGAGAAAAAACATCAACGTCAATATTTTTTTCTTTGCTAAAGTTATCTAACTTATCGATACTTTCGGAAAAATTTGCTGTGTTAAATGCCTCATCAGAAGTATATAATTGATTAACAATTATTTTTAACCAATTTGATTTATGCTCATCATTTATTTTATCCAACAATGTAAATTTATAGTCTTCTAACTCACCTGGAATAAATTTTGAGCTGTCTATTTTTAAATAAATATCGTTCCAAATATCTTGTAGTTCTAATTCAGAAATTAATGAGTCATCATCAATAAATTTTAAAGTTTCAATTGGTTTATTAAAATCTTCAATATCATCAATAATTGGTTTCAATATTCTACTGAAAACTTTAGTCTTTGAAAGCTCTTTTAATATTACTTCATCACCATTTGCTAAACTATCTTTTAATTGTTTTCTATAAACTATTTCTAACGAGTTATCGGGTTCAATTTGATATGCAAGTGCAGTAATGTATTTCTGAAAATCTCCATCATCGATAAAAAGATACTCCATGCCTTTTAGATAACTCAAGTCAGTCACAGCTTTTAACGGGTTTTGAATAATTTCCTCTTCGTTCAAAACAAATACTGCAATATATCTGTCAGGAATAGAATCATCTAATAATTTTATAGAAACAACTTCATTGATAAAAGCTATTATTTCTCTTGGAGTAATATCAGGTCTGAAAATTTCATACGCTTGTTCTGTTTTTATATATTCGGTCTCATTAAAATCTAGGAAAGCCGTTTTCCAATTATCTTTAAAGAAAACTTTCCAGCTAGATAATATTGGTGGAGCTACTCTATAAACTATATCAAACGTCTTATTAATGTAATCATTTGCATAATCCTTTGCTTCACCATTTAAATCCTTAAACGCATTTTTTATATGTATTCTATCAAATGGAATAATTATTTTAATGTTTTCATATTCTGTCTCTGCAAAGAAAACGTGTATTACAGACCAAATACTTAGTATATGTTTTTTAGGTAGCCTATCAAAATTATCGAATACGAGTACTAATTTATTACCCTTTAAATCTTTATCAATATCTTTCATCCATTTTCGGAATTCTCTAACAGATGGTTGGTTTTCCGAAATTGTTTCAATCTTGGTTTCTTCTTCTTGCTTATTTGTATATACTTGGAAAGTTTGTTCCATAGCAATTTTAAAAGAAGACCATTTTTCATTTCTAACAAAAAGATGATATCCAACTTTCCAAAAATAAATAATAACTACGAGTAAAATAGGAAGTAAGATTACAAGAATTCTCCACCAATCTTTTTCTAAACTTTCAAAACCATTACTTTTTCTAATAAAAGTGTTTATTGTAGGTATATAAATAATCGCTAATAGTGAAAGAATAAACCCAACACTTAAATAAGGTCTATTTATTGTGGTTACTTCTTTTTCTTTAGCTAAAAGCTTTTTTAATTTATCTTTCCATTCATTTTTATTTGCAACTAGAGGTTTTTTCGTATCTGTAATAAAGTCTGTTAACTCAACTAAGATTGCTTTTCTTTGTTCATCTTCTTGATGTCCCCAAACATCATATACAAAGAATTTATGGTTAGGTAATTGGTCATCTACTATTTTTACCAAATTACTTTTTCCTGTTCCCCAACCACCATCAATTCCAATAACCTTAAATTTATTATCTTTGACAATATCAATTATAACATTTGCTATTCTTTCTTGAGACTTTCCTTCAAATAAATCTTTTCCAATAGGTTTATTATCTATAAAATTATATTTAACACTCATTTTAATATTCTTGTTTCGTTCTAAAAAGAACTTTGTTTAAATTACCAGTTTATTCATCTTTTTAATAAACACTAAATATGTACAAATTAATACTTCAAAGGGAGAGTTTAAATCTACAAAATATTGTAGGAATTATTGTGAGGGAAAATCGTAAAGTAAAACAAAGTTTTTAACATTTATAAACCATTCCACACACATTACGCTTCCCTCCTGGGTCGTCGCCTAAAAAGTGTTCCATTAACATTGCAGAAGAAACTTTTAGAATAAATTTTTATAGAAACAGTAGTAACAACTTTCGCTTTTAACCAAAGCTCAAGTTATCCCGAAAAAAGTTCGGGACAGGCTATAACCCAAAACTTTATAGTATAATTCACAATTATAAGCATAATAGCCCTTTACATAATTGCAGATACAACGTCGCAGACATATATTATAGTGATTATGTCAAGCATATTCATTGTGAGAACTTTATAAAAAACCTAGCGCATCAGCTCACAAAAAAGGCTAGATAAATTTAAGTGTAAATTATCTAGCCTTTTTTATTATGCTTAATTATACTCTACTTTTTAAACATCGCTACTCATACTATTAAGTTCTGGTGTTGCTCTAGGGTAATCGGTATATCCTTTGGCTCCTGGAACGTAAAAGGTATCTTCATCCCATTCAGCCATTTCTTTATTCAGTGTAAACCGTTCTACCAAATCTGGATTTGAAATATAGAGTTTAGCAAAGGCGACTAAATCTGCGTTTCCTTCTTCTATAATCGCATTACCTGAATCTTCGTCAAAACCTGCATTAATCATTAAGGTTCCGTTGTAAAGAGGTCTAAAGTGTTCTGCAATGTTTTCGACAGCATAAGATATATTAGAAACATCAGTGAAAGGTTCTGATAAGTGAATATATGCTAAATTATAATCGTTTAATCTTTTTATAATATACTCAAATGTTGGTATGGTTTCATCGTCCATTTCCATTCCAAAGGTGCCATGTAATGATGGGTTGAAACGTGCTCCAATCTTCTTTTCGGCTATTACTGATTTAATAGCATCTAAAACTTCAAAGAAAAAACGGGCTCTATTTTCAATGCTTCCACCATATTCATCGGTGCGTTTATTGGAGGTTTTATTAAAAAATTGATGGAATAAATAACCGTTTGAAGAATGAATTTCAACACCATCAAAATTTGCTTCTACCGCATTTAAAGCGGCATTTTTAAAATCTTCAATGGTTTGTTTGATGTCTTCTTTGGTCATTTCCTTTGGTGTCACCGTTTTTTTCATGCCATCAGGTGTAAAAACATCTGTATCAGCATTAATAGCGGATGGCGCTACAGGTAGATTACCATCATGAAAATCGGGATGCGAAATTCGCCCAACATGCCATAGTTGAATAAATATTTTACCTCCTTTTTTATGAACACGTTCTGTCACTTTTTTCCAACCTTCAACTTGCTCTTTACTATAGATACCGGGTGTGTTTATATAGCCTACCGCTTGCTTTGATACCTGAGATCCTTCTGTAATAATTAATCCTGCAGACGCTCTTTGTTCATAATACAAACCATGTAAATCGTCTGTAGGAACGTTGCCTTCATTGTTGGCTCGGCTTCTAGTCATTGGTGCCATGACCACTCTATTTGTTAAGGGTAAGTCTTTTATATTATTAAAATTCTGTAGTAAATATTCTTTTGTCATCATCTTCATTTTTCTTTTATTGTATTTTAAGCTTGCTAATTGTTTAACAGCTTCTGAAATTTTCTGACATAAAATTAATTCTAAATAAGTGTAACGCTTTGTTGATACCATTATGATGTGAACTCATATGAAAAGAGTCCAACTTTTAAGCCAAGCCTAGTTATCGCTAATGAAGTGCCGCATCAAGTGAGGCATAACGTAGCGCATCACTCCACTAACCGCCCTACACACTCAGTCAAAATATAATTAAAATGTTCAACATCATCTTTGTTGAGTTTTAAGATTCCCGTGATGCTCACAACGTCATCTGTTTTAAAGTTGGGTTTGGTTTTAAACTGAAGTTCCATAGCGGTTTCAGGACCACCTACCCCACAGAAAAAGCATGAAGCCATGGGGCCTTTAGATAAAATAAATAACTGCCCATTAGGGTCTACATCTAAAAAATATCCTGAAATAGTGACTTTTTTACCTGATAATGACTTCATAGTTGTTGAAAAGGCTGGGTACAAAAAATAATCATCGTAAGAAGGAAAAAATTTCTCGGTATAAGTCACTTCTGCCAAATGCTCCCAAGTAATTTTTTCTTGGCTATAGCTTAGGAAAAAAGCTAAACACGTGATTGTGAGTAAGATTTTATTTTTCATGACTTAAAATTGTTGAGATGTTCATTTTTAATATGGGATATATGGCCAATAAAACAGAAACCGCGGTAATAATAAACACTAAAAGGCCAACTTGCAGCACTTCTTGATGGGGCAATTCTTGAAGCATATACACTTTATCGCTGGCATCCATCACTTTAAAAACATATTTAAAGCCTACTTTCACGAACACAAAACCTATCGCAAATGCGGCTAAAGCTATTGTAAAACCTTCATAAGCCACAATTTTTATCAATTGAAAATGACTGGCGCCATAGGTTCTTAAAATGGCCAAATCGAAAGTACGTTCTTTTACCATTTTGTACAAGCTGGTGAACATGATAATCCCTGAAATGATAAGAATAAGATAAGCGATAATGCTGATTGTTTTAAAACCGACACCTGTAAATTCATACAATCTGTTCAATTCAAATTTCGGCATGGCCGCTTGCATGTTGGTTTGTTGATTAATTTTTCTAGGCAAGGTTAAAAAAGCAGTCGGACTTCTAAAGGAAACCAATAAAGACGTTATTTCTTTGTCTTCGTCTAAATGATCGTCTACATGATTATTTTCGTTATGATGAACATGATCATCTTCGTGCTCATGTTCATCATGTTTTCCATGAGTACCATCATTATGAGTATCATGATCATGAACATCCCAAATACTCTGTAAACTGGTAATTATTAAGCGGTCTATAACTTTTTGTGTGGGTTTTAAGATGCCAACAACCGTTAATTCATCATCATGTATGTCTTCAGTATTTTCCGCTAAGCCATGAGAACTTAAAAACTTATCACCGATTTTAAGTCCCAATTGTTCCGCAACAGTACTACCTAAAACCACTTCCATAGGATTTTCAAAAGGTAGCCCCTGCTCTATTTCTGCATGATAAAGGTTTGGAAAAGCTTTGGTAGTGCCTACAATTCTAAAGCCTTTATAATTATCACCATAGGAAATAGGTATAGCCAATTTAATCAAAGGGTTTTTACTGGCTTTTTTGGCGTCATGATATGAGATGTTTCCGGTTGGATTATCCAAATGAAGTATCGATGCTAAAACCAATTGCAGCGGACTCCCTTTAGCGCCAATGACCATATCAATGTCACCTAAATTATTTTCCATTTGGTATTCAAAAGAATTTTTCAATTGTTGAATACCTAAAAGCAGAATGATACTTAGTGCTAAAATAACAACGCTTAAAACCGTATAAAGTGGCTTAGATTTAATGTTTTGTATGCTAATTTTCCAAAGATTCATAAAATGATGTGGTTTTGGAAGCATGATTTTACTCTATAATCGTGCGTGATTACTATTAAATTGGCTTTTGTTCTTTCAGCTTGTTCTATGAGGAGTTTCATAACAATATCACAATTTTCATCGTCCAAACTAGAAGTGGGTTCATCAGCCAAAATCACTTGAGGTTCATGTATCACAGCAGATGCAATGCCTAAGCGTTGTAGCTGACCTTCACTAAGCGCTGTGACTTTACTATGTTTAAAATCGTATAAATCCAGTTGTTTTAGCAAGTCTTCAATGGCTGTATTTTTAACCTTTTTTTTACTGAAATAAAGACGTGTTTGCAAATTTTGTAGCACGTTTAAAGACCCTATCGCGTGTTTTTTCTGAAAAACCAAACCTATATTTTCTCCTCTAAATTTGTCTAATTGATTGTTAGATAATTTATGAAGGTCCGTGTCATTTATGATAACGTTGCCTTCGGTAGGTTTTAATAAACCAGCTAAGAGGTGTAAAAGTGTTGTTTTACCAATCCCCGATTTCCCTAGAATAAGCAGGTTTTCTTGTTCGTTTAAGGTGATATTAGGAAAACTAAACAGGTTTCCTTTTTTTTCATATTGAAATGTAAGATGGTTACTGTATATCATTTTTAATTTTATTAAATAAACAACTTCCCTAGGTTATTACCAACAACTCAATCCTTCAATATAGCTTTAATAACTTTTTCTAGAGCAAAAGGTTCGCTACCTGGTCCAATAGTTAGAAGTTTAGAGCCTGTTATTGGTATGCCTCTAAAAGGCCTCACGTGAACCTCGCCATCTGGCTTACGTTCAAAATAGGTGTAATTGTCTTCTGAAGTGATTTTTGTACAGCCTTTGACTCTCAAAATACTTTTTGGTAATGCCTTACAAATTCTGTGTATACTATCCTTGTTAGGTAAGTTTGGTAAATCGACCGAACATGATGCCCAATGTGCTTTTTGATGGTCTAACCTTTGAGAGCTGTTTTTAGAAGGTAGTAATTCTGGAAGCAATAAAACATCTAAGTCATTCATAGGAATGATTTTCACTGTCGGATTTAGTGTTTTTAACGCCTTAATTACTTCAGTTTTTCTAACTTCGGAAAGGTTTTCGAGATGTGTTAAAACCAGTAATGAAGACACTTGAATTTGATTAGCTTCCAATTCATTATGTTCCCCACGTTTTTGCCAGTTTTTAACATCAACAACCGAAATTTGAATGGGTGGTAAAAAGCGATCATTAAGTCCTACGCCAAGAAACTCCATTAACGAACAGGCATCTGATGTACCATTGGCCTCAATTAAAGTGATGCCATTTTCCCTTTTAGGAATTCGGTTTACCGTGTTTCTTAGTTCTAAGATGCCGCTGCAACAAATACAACTCCCACTTAAAGGCTTGATGCTATTCAACCCAACCTGCTTTGCAAATTGTTGCGCATCCATATTGGCATTCTCATAATCATTAAGAATGACAAAGGGTTCCCAACCGTTTTTATTGAAGCTTTCTATGAGATATTTTAATAAGGTGGTTTTTCCTGCTCCTAAAAATCCAACAACGGTTATAATCGCTTCCGCATTTTTCATCTGAACTTTGTTGTTTTTATAAACTGACTTTATAGTATCAACATATTACTTTTCCTTATGAATATCGTAAAAAAAATGATGTATTAACCCTTTAAATTTGACAAACACCGTTTTTATTCAAAATGATTAAATTGATAATGCAACTTCTATATAATGAAACAAACTTATATTGTGTGTTGTATTTTTATAAATAAACCCTACATAATAATCTCCCGATTCCCATCCTTTAACATCTGAAATTTTATTTGGATTTGGTAAATTATTATCAACTGAAGCACCTATTAGTAATTTCGACAAATTAGGAAAATTAGGACGTTCAAAATTAATATTACTCCATCGATCTGTTTGCTCCAAATTAGTATGCTCAAATACATCTACAACTATTGATTTAGTAAAATCAATACTACTTATAGACTCAGGTCTATGATTATGTTTTTTATTAATTAATAATATATATATTTGTCCATCATCTTTTATTCCGCTAAGATTCACTGCTACATCGAGTGTTTCAGCATTATCTATGTAAACATTGTAATTGCCATATTCTTGAGTTTCCGGATCCCGGTAGCCCCCTAGAGTATGAATATACAAGACCCTGTAACTATCACTTCGTGCTGCAACTGTAAATTCTGTAAGTTTAGGGTCTACAGGCAAGTTTTCTGCCTTATAAATGGTAATGTTTCTTTTTTCTTCTAGTGTTGTCCCATTTTCATCGTTAACAATAATTGTAAAAGAATAATATCCTTCTACGGCATCTTCAGGAATGTCAAAATGTTTATGGATCGTGGCATTTTTCACGCCTTTATATTCATCCCAATTCAATTCAAAATTCCAAGGGCTGGCGTAACTTTCTCCTTCTATAGGTTCTATTTTTATTTGAGCCAAATCGATTTTATCACCTGCAATTATTTTTGCATTTAGGTGAAAATCACGACCTACGACGCCTATTTCATTATCATTTAACCCCACTTCTACATTAGAAATAATAGGTTTAATTGATACTATTTCTACGTCATCGCTGCTACAAGAAAAAAAGATTACAGTTATTAGAATTACAAATAAAAAGTGATTGGGTTTTAAATTACGTTTCATTAATGATTTGATTTTTATTTTTTTATTAAAATGTTAGTTGTCCTATTATTTTTAAGAATTCTTTTCTAGTAGAAGGTTTAGAAAAACAACCACCATATTCTAAAGTGGTTGTAAAACTATTTTTGTCTTTGATGCCTCTAGAGGATACACAAAGGTGTTTGGCGTTAATCATTACAATAACATCTTTTGTTTCTAATGTATTTTGTAAATCATTTAATATTTGAATGGCTAGGCGTTCTTGTACTTGCGGACGATGAGAATAATAATCAACCAAACGATTAATTTTAGACAAACCAATAACTTTTTTGGTTGGAATATACCCAATGTGAGCATGACCTACAATGGGTAAAAAATGATGTTCGCAAGCAGAATCTATTGTAATGTTCTGCTCAATCAACATTTTTTTATAACCATATTTATTATCAAAAGTGGAAAGTTTTGGCTTGTTAGCCGGATTTAGCCCATAAAACAACTCCTTTACATACATTTTAGCAAAACGATATGGTGTTCCAGATAGGCTGTCATCGGTTAAATCCAGCCCCATTTCTTCCATTATCATTTTAAAATGATATTGTATGTTCTTTATTTTTTCATTGTCTGATTTATCAAAAGCATCAGCGCGCAAAGGTGTTTCTATATTTGTAGAAAAGTGATTATCACCCTCAATCTGGATTTGTTCTTTATCCTTCATTTACACAGCATTTATCTGATTGACATTGGCAATATTTTCTGTTGTATAAATGTAAGGTTATAAGGGCGATAGCAGGTAAATATATTATTTGTTCAACTAAATGAAACCAAGCCATTTTTTCATTTAGTATGACCATGAATAAGGCCAGTAAGCTTAACCATAGTGCTGTTTTCATCCAATTTTTAGAGGTAGTTTGTGTAGAACGATATACCGCAAAAAAAGAAATGATTAGGAAAAAATAATCTATAAGACCCCACCAAGTTGGAGTGTTTTCATGGGAACAAGCAACAGCACAACTTTGTGCTATAAAAATAACTGGAGTGGCTACACAATGGATTAAGCAAAGTGCGCTCGCTATAGCACCTATACTATCTGATTTTTGTTTTAATACGATCATTATTTTATTTAATACAACTGAGTTGCAAATATAGTATTAATAATCATTGTTGCAACTTAGTTGCGTTAAATTTGAAGGTGTATTTTTGCTAATACAGAACAGCAACATTATCTTTGCACTATGGGTGTTTTAAGAAAAACAAAATCGGTAGAGGTCGTACTCCATGAATTTAGTAAAGATTCAAGTGCTATATCTGTTATTACTTTGGTAGAACGACTTCAATTAGATATGAATAAAACTACGGTTTATCGTATTTTGAACAAACTTGAAGACGACGGTATTGTGCACTCCTTTTTAGGTAAAAATGGCCATAAATGGTATGCAAAATGTCACAATTGCTCATCAGCTGTTCATAAGGATGTTCATCCTCATTTTCAATGCATAAGCTGTGGTAAAGTCGAATGTTTAGAAATTAATGTTCCTATTCCTGATATTCCTAATCGAAAAGTAGAGGTTTCTCAAATATTGCTTCAAGGTAAGTGTGAAGCTTGTTATGATTAGTTTAAAATCACAGAATAGCTTCCTTAATTATTCGGTTTTATTTATGGTTATTCTTTTGGTAATCTTAAATTCCCCATCGCTAATGATGGCCATAAATAAATAAGTTCCTTTTTCAGATAATGTCACCACAGGAGTTTTTGTGTTTGGGTTGTTGTTTTCAAAAGTGACTTTTGGACCTTTCTTTACAACCCAGGTAATCTCTGGATATATATTATCTGTATCGCTATCCTCAATATCGGCAATAAAACTTACTGTGTTTTTGGAATCATAATCTGTTTGAACACTAACTTTAGGAGGTAAATTGATTCCTGTTTTTTTGGATGTATCTTTTTTAGGGATTCTGGAGTTATCTTCAATTCCAGCTGCCCATAAGACCATGCGTTGTGCAAATTCTTTATTATCTGAATGTGTTATTTGGCTGCCATCACCGGCATTCCACATCATGTTTCTATCAAACAAACCTAAAGCCCTTCCTTTCTTAATAGTTGCAATTGCAAGCGTAACATCGGTTTCTGGATTAAAAACGCCATCTACTTTATTTACTCGTAATTGTCCGCCTAAACCATGGTCCTGTGCTTTTGCCAGAACGATTGCGGGCGGACTAACCCGTACAAAACTAACCCCTTCCCCTCTAAAACGAACGCCACCATCTTTGTTGTTATTGTTGATAAAATGATCTTTCGTGTAGGTCGTAATTAAATAGTTTCCAGCGCCATTATCGGTTAAAAAATGCATACCAAAAGCTTCGGTAATTTGATTATCAGAATCTCTTCCCAAAGTATTCGCTAATCCAACATGCTCATAGTGACCACCAAAAGCACTATCCGACCAAGCTATGAGTCCGCCACCCTGTTCTACCCACTTATGAATGGAATTAATTTCTGTTTCAGAAAACTTTTTTTGATTAGAACCTAAGATAAGAACATCTACATTTTTTAAGAAGCTAGCATCAAAAGTTGTTGCTGCATCATAGACTTCGGTAATATGTAAACCTGTTTCTGCTATGGCAGTTTTAAATTGGCTCATGCCATACCTTCCTTTGTCGTTTAATCGCATTTGATGAAAAGGTTCGCTTTCACCTGAAGGAACTTTTCCTTTTGCAGAAATATCGCCATAAACATATACTACATTTTGAGCTGTTAGTGCTTGTCCTATTAAAAGCATTATAATGGCTAAAAGAGAATTAACCCTAAACTTATTCTTTCTACTTAATTGGTTACAAATACTTTTCATTTTTATTTTATGGTTTATGATAGGAAATAAAACAACTACACTTTTATTTGTGCCACCTAACAAATATATAAAATATAGAAAACCATAATAAGCTCTTAAAACAGCCAATAGCAGTTGGAATTCACACACATAAGGCTTCACCTCTACCTCTACAAGTGATAGTGCTCTATTTGCTTTATAGGCATTTGAGTAATTTGTTATAGATTCAAAAACATTTACTATACAGTTAAATTATTGTGTAGTTTAAGTCTAGTATTTGAGCTATAGGTAACAAGAATGTAGTAGTAATTTTGTAGCATATCGATTTTTAAAATATTTTAATAGATGATACACAAAAATAATTTAATACAATTTACGCGATTAGCATTGGTACTTAGCCTTAGTTTAAGTTTTTATAGTTGCATTGATTCTGATTCTGATTCAGAGTCAAATCCCGTAGATGGTAAACCCATGGCTTCAGATGATGCTTTAGAAGTGATACAAGATAGTGGGTCAGGCGCAGAGAACCAAATTGATGTTTCTGGAAATGACAATTTGGGTACCGATGGAGGAACCGATGATAATTACAGTTTATCTGAAGGCGCAACAAATGGTTCGGTTACTGAAATTTCAGATGGTACTTTTGAATATATACCAAATTCAGGTTTTTTTGGAGAAGATGCGTTTACATATGAATTAAGTGATGCTGATGGTGATACCGATACAGCAGTTGTAAAAATTACAGTTGTAAAAATTGAAGGCCCTACAGCCAAAGATTTTGAAAATATAAACCCTAATCACCCCTCTTTTGTTTCTATTGATGACACCACTCCTGAAGGTTATTCTTGGGTTAAATTAGAAGCTATGTCTGATGAGTTTGATGCTTGGGACTCTAGTAAGTGGTTTCATTCTGTATGGAATTATGGCGTTCCAGTATTCATGTCTAATTCGGCAGAAAACTCAGGTGTTACGGATGGTAATTTATGGATTAAAGCAAGCTTGAATGAAAATAACCCTGAAGGAAGGTGGTTTCAAACTGCTAGAATCCATTCTAAGGCAGAAACCAGTTACCCTATGTATACTGAAGCTAGAATAAAAACGGCTCATATTTCTGCTTATAATACCTTTTGGCTAAATAAAGGTGAAGGCGGTGGAGGCATCTTTAGAGATGAAATAGATGTTATCGAAAATAACTCAAAACCCTCATGTTCTGGTTGTTCTGCAGATGTTTTCCCTGAACAAATGAATTCTCAATATTTTCATGCAGACGATAATTTAGAACCTAAAGAAATTAGAAATAAAGGTAATTTCATGAGATCTGATTTATCTGAAGCAAATCCGTTAAGAAATGTGGGTTGGAATGAAGATTATCATACCTATGGTGTATGGTGGAAAGATGAAAGAAATATACAATTTTATCTAGACGGCGAACCCGCAGGTAGTGTGGTAGTTGGTGAAGATCAAGACGGAACTTATTATGAGGAAAGATTTTTTACCAGAGAATTGGAAATTATTTTCGATTTATGGACTAATGAAGCAACTTGGTTAGGAGGTCTTCCTCCAAAGTCAGATTTACAAGATAACACCATAAATACAATGAAGATTGATTGGGTAAGAACCTGGAAACTGGAAGAGTAATATTAAAGCGATTTGTTTAATAAAAAAGTGAGTTGGATTTAAAATCTAACTCACTTTTTTAGTTTTATGGAATTGTTAAATCCCTTTAGCTCTTACTTAATATTTTTACCAGAATACTGACATATTTTCAAAGCTTTTGTATGATTCTATTCGTCCAAAAGCAAATTCAAGGTAACCGTGATATTATCGCGTGTTGCTTTACTAAAAGGGCACATCTCGTGGGCTTTCTCTACTAAGTCCTCTCCAGTTTCAAGATCTACTCCTGGGATGTAGCAATCTAAAGTGGCTTCTAGGAAAAACCCGTCATCATCTTTGCAAAACCCGATAATAGCTGTAACACTTAGTTCATTATCATCAATGTCAATACCTTCATTTTGTGCTACGGCTTGTAAAGCGCCTCCGAAACATGCTGCATAGGCTGCACCAAACAACTGTTCTGGATTTGCACCGTCTCCGCCATCACCACCCATAGATTTAGGTACTGATAAGTCAAAATTAACTGGACTATTTTCAGATTCTACGCGCCCTTTTCTTCCTCCAGTAGCAATAGTGGTTGCTTCATATAACGTTTTCATGTGTTTATATTTTTTATAGTTATTCATTAAAGATAATAGGATAAAAATATTTTAAGGAAAGAATTGTCTTAAACTTCTCCTAAAACACTTAAATAACAGTTTAACAGATATATTTTTTATGATGTAGTTCTTTCAGTAAGCTTTAGCATCAAAAATTTCATGGTTTAAGTTAATCCGAAGGGTTTCTTATGATTAAGTTTAATTGAGTAAAATCTTTAAACTTAAAATTATGACTAAATCAGATAATAATTCAGAAAAAAACACCAAACATTTAAACAAAAATGCAGATAATAATGAAATCGTTAAGAAAACAGCTAACGAACCTGAGGTTGCTAAAGAAAACCTAGATTTCCCTGGTGCTAGAACAGCTAGGCCTTTGACGAACGACAGGCATGAAGGGGATAAATTAAAGAAAGAAAAAAAAACAGAGAAAGAACCTATAGAGAATATCGAACTTGATACTAAGCCAGGAAAGAAAGAGAAATAAATAACTTTTGATTAAGTGTTCTCAACTGCGCTCGAACACTTTTACGAAGCATCAGTAGTATTGGTGTTCAAGTGCAGTCGAGAATTTTTTAACGGTTCCGTATATCAAACTAACGTGTAAAAAGAATTAAAAATTCGGATTATATTGGCAACAGTATTATTGCTCTAATATGCCCTTTTCAACACTTTCATCAATTAGTTTTTCGGCATAATTCCACAACCCTTTTGAGCCATTTTCAATTATTTTTTGCTTATCATAAACTGATTGATATTTAACTCCAAATTCTTTCCACGTTCCTCCGTCATTTGAGGTATTTTGTAATAAGGGTTCAAGTCTGTCCATTGATTTTGCGAATTTCGCCTCGTTCGAACTACCGTCTTCAAATTCAGCCCAAATTTGCATAAATTCCTGTGCTTGTTTTTTTGGTAACATTCCAAATATCCGTTCCGCACATTTCAATTCTTCTGCGGTATTTTCGTGATTTTTGTTTTGATCGTACAAGAAAGTATCTCCAGCATCAATTTCTACAATGTCATGAATTAAGACCATTTTTATGACCTTCAATAGGTCAATTTCGCAATTTGAATGTTCACTTAAAACAATTACCATCATAGCTAAATGCCAACTATGTTCGGCATCATTTTCATTTCTATCGCTATTAAATAATTTTGTCCGTCTTTGAATATATTTTATTTTATCAATTTCTTTAATAAAATCAATTTGCTTTAATAAATTCTCGGTTTTCATTTAAATTACGGATTGTATATTGTTGCCAATTAAATTATAAACAACTACTTATTCTTCTTTCTTCTCCAAAAAAAATAAAGCGCAATAATTGCAATAGGAATCACAATAAAAACGATAACCTCAAGTGGATTTGATAAATCCACTTTTTCATTGTCGTCTGGATTTGGTGTTCCCATTGGGATTTGAAGTAATAACTGGTATAATGCGAGCATAATTGAATATATTGATAGTTAATCAAATTTATGAATTTGAAACAATGTATTTGTGCTCTATACTTAATATTTTGACCTTCAATGCGTTTAAATTGGTGTCAATTAAGCAGGAGAATTAGTTTTTTTGCCTTAAGAAATCTAATTCATTTGTTTTTACAACAAAACCAACTCTTACCATACTAGTAAATTGGTCATAATCAATGAGGCTTTCAGCATAACCTGCAAACCATTCTAGCATTAAGTATTGATTTTTTGTTTTAAACGGATTGTAATACAATCGCGATCTTACAGAGCCTTTCCAATCCCATTCTAGTCCTTTTTTTGCTTGTATTTCTAAAATTAGTTTTTCTGAATTTAGATTCCGGGAAACAGTAACAGCAGCTAAACCTATGTAGTCCAAAAGGTCTGGATTTCCTTCTTTATACATGAAAGGTGCCCAAAGTTCGGCACTTAGCAGTGTTTTCTCATTGAGAGCTGTTGAATATTTAAAGTTTAAACTGTTCCAACTTCTTGAGTATATACTATCTCTACCGTTGGAATTATGATTAAGCATGACCGACGCCAACCCCTTTACACGGTCATCTTTATCATAAATAACCTTCGCTAAACCTACGGATGGATTAAAATTTATTTCTTCAAACGGACTTGAAAACTTATATATATTCCAAAACGCCTTTTGTGTATAGGTCACATACATATAACTGTCCCATACTAATGGTTTCCGACTAATTAATTGCTTAAAACTTATTTGATATTTGATATCAGCGGTGTCTGAATTGATATCTGTATTCGTTGGAATCCCCGTAATGATATAATTATCATGATGAATAGAAAAAGTAGGGTTTTCTTGAATGGAATTACGGACTTCTGCCCTAGTATACTTTTGACCAAATAACTGAAAAGTCATTAAAAGTAGACCAAACAATAATATTTTTTTGATCATATATTTATTATCAATTGATATAACATTATGACTCTAAAGTCATTAAACAGTTGTTTTTTACTTATTAAGCATATCAGTTAAGACTTCTTTAAAAACGTCTACTGGCTGTGCTCCGGTAACGCCACTTTTCTTATTAAAAACAATAGTTGGCACCGATTGTACTCCGGCATTTTGCCAAAACGCTTGTTTGCTTCTTATATTGTAACGGGCTTCATCGTTGTCTAATAAAGCCATAGCTTCTTCGGCATTTAAGCCTACGTCTAATAATGCTTGTTTTAAAACGTTACGATCTGAAACATCTTGGCGTTCACTAAAAAAAGCTGTGGTTAATCGCATTTTTAATTCGGTTTGTTTACCAAATTCATGAGCGTATTCCAGTAAAACATGGGCATCAAAAGTGTTTGCCATTTTCATGCCTTCAAAATAATCAAATTTAAAACCGAGCTCCTCACCTACTTCAGTCATTCGTTGTCTAGAAGCTTCTTGTTCTTCTGGTGTTGAACCATATTTTTCTGCAATATGCTCTGTAATGAGTTGACCTTCCGCAGGCATATTGGGGTTTAGTTCAAAAGGTTGCCACTCAATATCTACTTGATCTTGAACGCCGAGTTCATTAATAGCTTTTTCCAAACGCTTATAACCGATGGTGCACCATGGGCAAACCACGTCTGAAACAATATCAATTTTTAATTTATCTTTCATTAACTTTCTTTTTATTTAAGAGAGATAATAATATCTCGATGTAAATAGTCGAAATGTTTATTTGGCATTACAAAAAAAGCGATGTTTTTCAGTTTACACTTTAAAATATCGCTTATGTGGTTGAAATGTTGGCTGAGCATTTGTTTCACCTGATACGGGAAATATATGACAAGCTAAAAAATTGGTAACCAGTAATTTCCAAACCCTGACTATTTAAACAGTGGCTTCGGTGTGATTTAAAACACCACTCTCGAGATAGTTTCGGGTGAAATACTTTTTTAAAAAAGCATCAATATTGTCACAGAAAATCATATCTGAAATAGTTTCAGCTGACAAACCTAACATGAGATCTTGGAGTTCATTTTCCGTAAAAACGGTATAAGAAGTCTCCTTAATGTTAAGGATTTTAAATTTTCTCCAAAGCGGATCAAAATTAAGTTCAATAGACCTTGCTACACGATTTTTAAATGTTTCTAAAGTTTTTGCTGAATTAAAATTATCAAAAGGATCGACAATTCCATCATTGTCAGAGCCTAAACAAATGGTTTTCCATGCGTTAACTTCATCAATAATATGCATTGGGTTTTGACAATTATGCATTCTAATATGCTCTAAATTTACTTTTACAATGTGAAATACATTTGTTAAAAACATTTGTGTATGCAATTTATTTAAAGTTTCTCCACTTGTAAATCGCTTTTTGTAGGTTTTCATTAAGGCTTTAAACTTCCCTCCTGGCATGCGACCATCATGCATACAGACTCCAATAATTCCATCGGAATCAAAAACCTCTCTAATATCTTGATCGGTAATATTAATATCCCAACGGCTTATGTATGAGTTTTTATCGAGTTGATTGGTATCTGGGTGTTCGGCGGCTCTGGCCCTGGTAGAAATCCCATTTATCGCGGTATGGCTAATAATAATGGGTACGGAATCACCAGCTTCTCTAAGAGATTTAACAATGTTGAAATAATCATTTCTGGCTTCTAATGACATGTGTTTAGTGTCTATAAGAATACGTTGTCCGTTAGCTATTGAAAGTAGATGATCCTTGATTAAGGTCTTGCCAAAGGCTGTGATACCTAGATCTAATCCCGCTTTTTGATTAAATACATTGGAGAAACCTGGAAGGGCTTTATTTTTAGGATCACCAAAACTTTTAGAATGTCCTGTTAGTAGATTATTAAAATGATGTGCGAATGTGATGAAAAAGGGTGTGAATTCAAACTCAGCCCTGTCCTTTATACGCCTCACATTATTGATGAAACTGTTTTGAAGCGCGTTTTTATTTGATTCTGAAAGCTCATCAATTAAGGTGTTTCCAAATAAATCGGTTCTTTTGTATTTTCCCAAAGCATGCATGCCTTCAATCGTAACTATTCCGGCAATCGTATTTTGGTTGTCTAAAGCGGCATATTCTTCATAATTAGAAACCATTTTAAAGCTTGGGCTGATTTCATACGTTTCATTTGGCGATGCAGTGTTATGACTTTCACTTAGATAGGAGTATTCACAAGCCAAATCGTTATCAAAATAATCAATTTCATCAGATTCATGAGCACTATCCAAATATTCGGTGACCTTCACTTCTGAAAATCCTGTAAGTACTTGAAATATCTTAGAATCTAGATGTAACTTCAGTTTAATTCCAAAAACCTGTCCTAAAATAAATCGTTGAGTGAAAGTTGATGATTGAAAGGGCCTATTCGGCTTGACAAACTGCCTTTCAATAGGATAAATAGATAAAAATAAGAGTCGGTTATGGCCGTCATGGCAATGATCTAAATTCGATTGTGTGTATGTAGCTAAATCACTAACAAATTGATTGACCAATATTCGTCTTAGGCTAAAGCCTAGTACGCCTTTAAACAAGCTTTTGGTACAAGGGTTTTTCTTGTATGTCCAGATATCATTAATCGCAGTATTATTTGCAGGCTTAAATGAAGGGTGGCAGTGTAAGTCTCCTATGGGTTTGGTCATTGGTTTGGTTTAAAAAATAAAAATACAATATAAAATGTATTTACAAAATTAGGGCTTGAGTTGGTTGACTAACCAGAGCGGATTTTTGTTGAAATTTTCCCAATCGGTTTCTAAAGATTTATACATTTTAGCTATTTCAGGAAAATCGACAAATAAATTTTCATAATCTTTTTTTAAGTCTAAAATATAGTCCATGAGCTCATAACAGATGGTAAATTGTCCGCAGGCAATTAATGTTTCCATACGATTTTTAGTAACATCTACCTTGTCCCACCATAAAGTTGTTGGGGTTTCAGAAGCGGTTAAACATACATTTTCAAGGATTTTACTAGGTGCAGGAATAGCCTTGTTGTAGTTTTTCCCTTTATTGTAAGGTGTTTTTTGTCCGTTTAATTTATAAACCGTAGCTGTAATACGTTTGTTTTTTAAGGCATCTTTTGAGTAAAATAAATCATAATTCAGACGTCTCATTTGTTTTAAAAACACGTCGTTAATCATACTCATTGCTGAAGTTAAACGTTCAGAAAGCATGCGCTGAATTAAACTAATATCTAATTTCTGAAAAGTTAAAATATCATCTAACAAAGGTTCTGGAACCTGCTTTTTAAAGATGCTTTTTAATCTGGATAATACAGACATTTTAACCACTGAAGCTACTATACCAAAAAGTGTTAAAAGCAAGCCGACACCTAAAATCATACCACCTAAAATATAAAGACTGCTATAGGCTTGAACTCCAAAGGCATGCATGTTATTTAAAACAAGGAGTGTTAAACCAAGCAATAAAATAATCCAGTATAAAGGTTTTAAAGTGAAGTGTTTAAGCATTTTATTAACGACCTGTTTAAGCGTTGATTTTTTTTCAATTTGTGTATTGTCTGGTTTCCAAGGTTGCATTTTAAAACTACCCACATCATTCACAATAATGAGGTCTAAGGTATTTTTCATACGATCATCAATAAGCATCATACTCCCTATTCCTTGATTATCGGCAATGCCACCATCCATTATGCCAATACCATCAATAAAATGATCTAGAGATTTCAGATTTTTATAATCAGTAGACTTTTGATTTTTAAAATAATCATCTGGAAATACTAAAGGCTCAAAACCAACAGGAAAGCAAGATGACGAAGCAATAACATCACCTAGTTCTACTTGGTAACGTAATGCATTAATTTCTTTCTGATTGTGCTTATACAATGGATTATTTCCAAAATAACCATGGTTTTGAAATCGAAATGTGAGCCCGAACGAAAAATCGGTAGCATTAAAACAGACTTGTTCTAGCTGTTTGATTTCATCGGTTTTAAAATCTTCAAACGTACCTTCAAATAATGGCATTTTTGAATAAGTTAAGGCAAAAGCATTAATGAGTGACCTTTTTTTATACGGATTAGCCTTCCAAACGGTGTCGTCTTCCAGCTTTGCTATGGCATTTTCTAGGAGTTGGTCATTTTCAGGAGTAAACGTCTTGTAGAAAGTTTTAAAGAAACTATCGAAATTATAATCAGGTGCTTGTACCGCTTTGGCGTAAGCTACTCCAGTTAAAGTCCCCCCGCTTACCGTACTTATAGCCTTAACACGTTTCAATAAGGTTTGGTCTTTATATGTAATTTGCTCTAAGTAGGATAAAATACCTAAAGCATAAAAGGTGGCCCGATAGCCACCACCACTAAAGCAAAGCCCTATTTTTTCAAACGGTTTAATCTGGTTTGGCATGGTTTGATTATTTTTTGTTAAGAATCTGTTTTTCAATCATATAAATATAAATGTTTCCAAGGTATTTCAAGTTAGTAACGTATTAATGAGCTACCAAAACACCTATAACAACGCCAACAACGACTCCTGCTCCAACCTTTCCAATGTTTTTCCAAAATTGCTTTTTCTTATAAGTTTTAAGTTCTTCATTAGCTTTATCTAAATGGGTGTTGGCTTGAAGCAAGGCATTTTGTGTTGTATCAACCGTAGATTCTAAGCCTTTTAAACCTAACTCTAAATCAGTTATATTCCTTTTGTATAAGGCTTGATTCTCATTACAGGCGTTGTATAATGCTTGATAATGGTTTTGGTTTTCGCTAAAACTGTTGTGATAAGCATTAATGGCTTTAATCATGTGGTCGTCTGTTTCGGTATTCAAAAGTGTTCTTAACTCTTGAAAATACTGAAAACTAGGTGGGTTAAATACGTAAAGCGAACGGTTGGTGTTGTTAATTAAATGCATTGAAGCTTCAATTTCAATAGGTTTTTCTAGTTGTTTGGTGTAAGTTTCATGAATTATAGTAGTATCAGTTACTCCCGCGATGCTTTCTTGAGCCCACAGCGCGTATTTAAAACAGAATATTAACAAAATGATATAGAAATTTGGCTTCATAAATAAGAGGTTTTTAATCGAATATTGAATCTTTTGCTTTTAGAATAATAAGACGTTCTTGTTTCACTTTTAATAGAGAATCAATGACTTCACGGTGTTTAAATGTAGCGACTTTAGAGCGCTCAAATTCTAAATTAATGATGTCTATTTTATTCTGAATTTTCTCATTTTTTAATTGATAATCTTGAATAACCACTTGAAGTTGTTGTATTTCAAATTTTGCCTTTTGATTTGTAAATAAAGCAGAATCTAAACTTTGTTTTGTAAGCTTTAATTCTGTTTCTAATTTATGAAAGGCTCGATCATTAAATAGGGACTTTAGAAATTGGCCTACGGAAAGCACTAGTATCAGTACCAAAATGATTTTATAAACATTTGACATAAAAGCTATTGAGTTGTAGTAATTGTCTTAAAAAAAGGCCAATGTATAAAAAATTAACAAGAAATATACTTCAGTACAACACTTAAGTAAATTACTGTTCTGGTTCTTTCTCCTGTTTTTCAATTTCAAAAAACAAAGTCACCAAAACTCATAAATTAACATTAAAACGATATAAGAACTATGGCCTACTTCATGCTAATTTGTACCTTAGAAGTTTAAAAAACAATGTAAGTTTTAGACTTACAAAAACCGCTTAAAAGAAGAAAAATGACAAATTTTAAAGGAAAAAAAGCCATTATTACGGGTGGCAGCAGAGGTTTAGGAAAAGCTACAGCTTTAGCATTTGCAAAAGAAGGTATTGACGTCGCTATAACTGGTAGAAACGAAGCCGTTCTAAAGGAAACGGTTGCCGAAATAAAAGCCCTCGGGGTTAAAGCAACGTACGCTGCTTTTGATGTTAGTGATTATGATGCTGTTAAACCAGCTATAAAAAGCCTTATAGATACACTTGATGGTATTGATATTTTGGTGAATAACGCTGGAATTGCAGCTTTTGGCACTTTGAATGATATGCCTGTTGACCAATGGTCACAAATTATTCAAACTAACGTCATGGGGATGTATTATGTGACTAAAGAAGTTTTACCACATTTAATTGATAAAAATGAAGGTGAAATTATTAACGTGTCCTCTACAGCGGGTTTAAGTGGAAATGCAACGACTTCAGCCTATTCAGCATCAAAATTTGCAGTAATAGGTCTTTCGGAATCACTAATGAAAGAAGTGCGTAAAAATAACATTCGCGTATGCACCCTCACACCTAGTACTATTGTTTCAGACATGTCTGTTGATTTAGGAATTGCAAACAAAGACTCTGAAGACAGCGTTTTACAACCTGAAGATTTTGCTGAATTAATTGTCGCAGGATTAAAATTACCAAGGCGTGCCATGCTTAAAAGTGCTGCATTGTGGTCTACAAATCCGTAAACAAAAAATAAATCATATAAAATTCGAGATCTATAAACCTATTAGGTCTCGTTTTTTTTTTAGACAACCTAATTAGTTTTTAATTATACGTTAAGTCTAAATTAGGTATTTATAACCATTCCTTTAAAATGTTAGAATCTGTATTTTAGTGAAAAATTAAGGAAACATAAGATTAAGTGTAAAAAGCATTTTTATTATAATAAAAACCTCTGGTGTTCACTCGTTTTTTAACACAAAGGTTATATTCGCTTTTTATTTTTTTCATATGAAGATTATTTTTAGCCTTTTATGCTGTTTATCAGTTGTTTTAGGGTATGCTCAAAACCATTTTGATATTGCTAAATTAAGTTATACCAATACGCCTAAAAATGAGTTTGATGATTTCGATAGTAGTACTACTGTTGAGGAATTGGCTTTAGCTCTTAAATTTCCAGTAGTTATTAATGAAAAAACAACACTTCTAACAGGATTATTTACCAATAAAACAAAAGTAAAATTAGATTCGGATGCTTCACATTCTAATTTAAAGATTTTAGGTGTAAACCTAGGTGTTAATAAGGTTTTCAATGATAAATGGTCTGGTACATTTTACGTTATACCTAAAATAGCTTCAGATCATATTTCGTTCTCCAAAGAAAATTTACAAATCGCTTTTTTAACGCTGATTACAAAACAAAAAAGAGAAAATTTAAAGTATCGATATGGTTTTTATATCAACACTGAAAAATACGGCCCTCTAATGATTCCGCTTTTTGGTATCTATTATTTAAGTCCGAACAAGCGATTTGAAACCAATTTATATTTACCCAGCACAGGAGATATCAACTACAGATTAAAAGATAAAATTTGGTTAGGAATGACCTTTGATGGTTTAGGAACAACCTACAACTTAACCGAACAAGACTACACAGCTGATGGCGCTTATGTTTCCAAAGTATCAAATGAAGCATTTGCTTATCTAAGGTTTCAACTTAGCAAATCACTTTATCTAAACACGAAAGCAGGTTATGCGGTGCGTCGAAACTACGGAGTTTATGGTTCAAACGATAAAATTAAGATGGCTCTAGGTCCTTTTTATTTTGATGACAATAGAACCGAATTAAATAATTCCTTTAAAGATGGAGCACTTTTTAAATTAGAGCTCATGTACCGTATTCATTTCGATAAAAAGTAACAAATTAGTTTTTCGATTTAATTTTGAAGTGATTAAAACAACTAATGCTTTAACGCTTTCGCGGAATTTTCCGCCCATTCAGGAAAAACACTTGGGTCGATATCAAAAATAATAGTACCCCAAAAAATGGTCATTAAAACAATGATTATCGTGGCAAAAACATCAATGATAAGTCCTGTTTTAATCATATGAATCATTTTAAGTTTACCGGTACCAAAAACAATCGCATTTGGAGGGGTAGCAATGGGTAACATAAAAGCCATGGAAGCTGCTAGAGTCACAGGAATCATGATTAACAAAGGGTTCACATGAATCTCGGAAGCTAAGCCAGAAACAACAGGCAATAACATTTCAGTGGTAGCTGTATTAGATGTAAATTCGGTAAGCGTCGACATTAGAGCTGTTAACGAACCCACCAACACCATAGGCGACATGTCTTTAGTGCCACTTAATAGTCCGCCCACATAACTAGACAACCCAGAGTCGATAAATCCTTTAGCAAGTGCAAAACCACCTCCAAATAAAAAGACAATGTGCCAAGGGAGTTTCATCATGATTTTCCAATCCACTAAAGCCTCTCGTTTTTTAGAAGACGGCACGATAAATAATAACATGGCAACAAAAATAGCTACCGTGCCATCGTTTAAAAATTTCGGGTTTTTAAACAACGTACTCCACCCAGGAATACTTATGAATCCTAAATTTAAATTAGATCGAAACACCCATAGTAATGCTAATGAAACAAACAATATAAACACCCGTTTTTGTTCAGCGCTTACCGTTCCAAGCGCTTCGTATTTATCTTTAAAAAACGATTTGTCAAGAGCTTCTATTTGTCCTTTCGGACGGTAGGTAAAATAAAGTAAACCTAATGAAAACAGAAAAATCATAACGGTTACAGGAAAAGCAAAGGTGATCCATTGTCCGAATGAAATTTCAGGAGCGTTGGGATAAATAATTTCAAAAATTCTTAAAAAGGATAGATTTGGCGGTGTTCCAACTAGCGTTGCAATACCTCCAATGGAACACGCATGAGCAATAGACAATAATAAACCAGCTGCAAACGAACTTATTTTACCTTCACCATAAACCTCTTCTAAAGCCGTAGTGACTGAAAAAGCAATAGGAAGCATCATCATAGCTGTTGCTGTATTGGACATCCACATGGATAAAAAAGATGAGGCCAGCATAAAACCTAACATGATTCTAAAGGGACTCCCTCCTACTACCGATAGTATTTTTAAAGCAATACGTTTATGGAGGTTCCATTTCTCCATGGCCAAAGCCATAACAAAACCGCCAATAAATAAAAAGATCACGTAATTGATATAAGCATCAGAAATCGATTTTCCGTCTAAGACGCCAAGCGTAGGAAACAAAACAATTGGAAGAAACGACGTAATACCAATGGGTAAAGCTTCGGTAACCCACCAAAAAGCCATCAAAAAGGCAATTGCAGCCGTATAAGTGACTTCTGGTGCCCCTGGTTGGAGATCAACAAAGAAAATAATACTAAAAAACACGAGTAAACCTGCGATTATTAATTTCATATTAATTTCGGTACTCGACTCTAAAGTTGACATAAAAGTGGTGGTTTTAGTTGGTTTTATTGAGAAATTAAAACATAATTATATTTTAATTTGGTTTCAAAAATACATTAAAAATTAATTTTAAAATTCAGTAAATAGTAGAATTTCTGTAAATGAATGATCCTGAAGACAAAGCAATGCAGAAACTCTTCGCGACTAAATTTAAAACGAAATTTGTTCCTCAAAAAAGAGCATTAACATATCTTCGCGCCCATGTGGATGTATTTAGGGCTTTTGGCCGCGTTATTTTTAGGCTTACATAACTTATGTAAAAAGCATGCTGTTCGAGGAAACGAAGTCTTTCCAGTACTTTTAGGCACGATAGGATCTGGTTTTTTATTCCTTATTCCTTTATTTTTAACATCTGTTTATGCGCCTGAATACGCTCAAAAAAATGGTGTATTCATCGAAACCATATCTTGGAACCTCCATGGTTTTATATTCATAAAATCAGCCATCATGGCGGCATCGTGGATTTTGGCGTATCAAGCTTTAAAGCACTTGCCTATTACTATTGTAACACCAATTCGTTCGGCAGGGCCATTTTTTACTTTTATTGGGGCGATACTTATTTATCATGAAAATCCGAATTTCTTGCAATGGCTCGGTTTTTTCCTTATAATTTCTTCAGTCTTACTCTATTCAAAAATTGGAAAAAAAGAAGGCATTGTTTTCAAAAAGAACAAATGGATTTTCGCTATAATAGCAGCCACATTTTTAGGAGCTTCAAGCGGACTCTATGATAAATTTTTAATTCAATACTTAAACTTAACACCTTTTACCTTAATCTTTTGGTTTAGCTTTTATGTGGTTTTAATCTTGCTGGTTATTTTAAGTATTACCTGGTTTCCTTATCCTGAAAAACGAAAGGCTTTTAAATGGCGCTGGTCTATTCCTGCTGTTGGCGTACTATTATTGTCTGCCTATTATTTCTATTACAAGGCTCTACAAGACCCAGAAGCCTTAATCATGTTGCTTTCAGCCATCAAACGTAGTCAGATTTTAATCTCAGTTCTTGTGGGCGGACTCATCTTCAAAGAACAAAATAAACGTAAAAAACTGGTGCCACTTGCTGGAATCATGCTTGGTGTCTTTTTGATTTTGTATTCATAGGTTTTGGTTGTGCTATTCTTGTTTGTAGGTTTTTAACAGATCTCGACTCCGCTCGATCACCGGTTTTATTGGTGTTTTAAGTAATTTGTTAATTTTCGTAAAATCTCAGTATAGTTTTCGGTAATAACCTCCAAAGTGCTAGCAACTAGTAACTAATATAATTTCTCCCAAAGCCCATAAGACGCGAAGGTGAATAACGCAAAGCATTCGTGAAAATTAGTGAAATTAGTGTCTAAAAAACTCTCTGTGAATCTCAGTGAAATCTCAGCGTAGCTCCGTGCAATAATCTCGCAAGAGTAAATTTCCAGAAACCAACAACTAATAACCAAAAACCAAGTATAAAACTAAACTTTTGTTAAAAAATGAATGAACGTTCATTTTCTTAATACCTTTGTACTCTAATTTAAAAATCATGGCACAACATCAAAAAAGTACAGACAAGCGCAATGCCTTAATTAAAGCCACTATTGAGTTGGTTAACAACAACGGTTTCCATGCCACGCCCATGAGTAAAATTGCCAAAATGGCTAATGTTTCGCCTGGAACCATTTACTTATACTTTGAAAACAAGCAGGATTTGGTTAATCAAACCTACATTGAAGTAAAAGCTGAATACACCAAATATGCTTTCGCAAATTATAACGAAGATGCTTGTGTTGAAAAAAGTTTTGAAATGATTTGGAAGCGTATAGCTGATTTCAAACTCAAAGCATGTGAATACGCTTTTTTCTTAGCGCAATGTGATAATACACCAATTATAGACGAAGCGTCTAGACAAGAAGGCATCAAACACTTACAACCACTACTCGACCTTTGGGCTCGTGGCAAACAAGAAGGCATCATTAAACCTATAGACGATTATTTATTATATGCCTATTCAATAAATCCCTTATCCTTTTTATTGACGGTTCAAAAAAGAGCCGCCTTTACATTAAGTGAAAATCAAATAGAAGAAGCGTATCAAGCCGCTTGGGATAGTATAAAACTTAACAAATAACATGAATAAAACAGCCATCATTTTAGGAGCAACCGGTTTAACAGGCGGTATTTTACTTCAAAAATTAATTGAAGACGATAGATACAGCCAAATCAAACTGTTCTCGCGTTCTAAAATTGAAAACCTTCCTAATAAAGTGACACAGTTTATAGGTGATTTGTTAGCATTAGAACAATTTAAAACAGATTTCACTGCAGACGAAGTGTATTGCTGTATTGGCACTACATCTAGTAAAACACCAGACAAAAACCTTTACAAACAAATCGATTACGGTATTCCGGTAACGGCAGCAAAACTTTCAAAAGAAAATAACATTTCAACATTTTTGGTTATTTCTGCTATGGGAGCCAATGTTAATAGTGCTGTGTTTTACTATAAGACTAAGGGTGAAATGGAACGTGATGTGTTTCAGCAAAATATTAAAAACACCTTTGTTTTAAGACCTTCATTAATTGGGGGCGAACGTGAAGAACAACGAACGCTAGAAAAGATTGGGTTGGCTGTATTTAAAGTCATTCAACCCTTGTTCGTCGGGCCATTAAAAAACTATAGAGTCATTGAACCTGAAACCATTGCTCAAGGGATGATAAACTTGGCTAATTCAAGTTCTCAAACAAAATCAATTATTACATCACACGATATAAAATCACTTTCAAAATAGAATTAATAAATAGATACAATTATGGAATTATTAGATAAATTAAATTGGAGATATGCAGCAAAAGCTATGAACGGTGAAACTGTTCCTGAAGATAAAATAGAACGTATTTTAGAAGCTGCACGATTAGCTCCAACATCAAGTGGTTTACAACCTTTTGAAATCATATTAATTGAAAATCAAGATATTAAAGAAAAAATTAAACCTGTGGCTTGGAACCAATCTGTGATTACCGATTGTTCTCACCTACTTATTTTTGCGGCTTGGGATACCTATACCGAAGACCGTATCAATTACATGTTTGATTTAACAAATGACATTCGCGGATTTAAAAACGAAGGTTGGGAAAATTACCGTCAGATGTTATTAGGATCTTATCCGCAACAACCTGCGGAAGAAAATTTTCATCACGCAGCTAAGCAAGCCTATATTGCCTTTTCTCAAGCGATCATCGCTGCTGCTTTTGAAGGTGTTGACGCTACACCATTGGAAGGTTTTGATCCTACTGCTGTTGACGAGATTTTAGGTTTAAAAGAAAAAGGATTACGTAGTGCAGTCATGTTACCTTTAGGCTACAGAAAAGAAGAAAACGATTGGTTGGTTAACTTAGTAAAAGTTAGAAAACCTATGGAAGATTTAGTAACCGTTATAAAATAAAAGACATGAAAACAAAAAGCATTTTACTTAAAAACAGACCCCAAGGAAAACCTTCAGTTTCAGATTTTGAATTTATAACTGAAGATGAAAACCTAGAACCTAATTCTGGAGAAGTTCTTTTAGAAACGAGTTATGTGTCGGTAGACCCTTATCTTAGAGGCCGCATGAGTGATGCAAAATCTTATGTCGCACCATTAGAACTTAATAAACCCGTGCAATCTGGTGTGGTGGCTAAAGTTATTGCTTCTAAAAATGATAATTTTAAAGAAGGTGACTATGTTTCAGGGATGCTCGATTGGAAAACGAAACAACTTTCTTCTTGTGAAGGTCTTTTAAAGGTTGATGGAACTAAAGTGCCTTTAAGTGCTTATCTAGGTATCTTAGGCATGACAGGGTTAACGGCTTATTGTGGTTTAAACGAAATAGGAAAACCTGTTGCTGGCGAAACTTTAGTGGTTTCTGGTGCTGCTGGAGCTGTTGGAAGCGTTGTTGGACAAATTGGAAAAATTCTCGGACTTCATGTTATAGGTATTGCTGGAACCGATGAAAAAGTTGAAATGCTTAAAAGTAAATTCGGTTTTGATGCCGGAATCAACTACAACACCACTGAAGATATGAATGCTGAAATTTCAAAATTAGCGCCTAATGGTGTTGATATTTATTTTGATAATGTAGGCGGACCAATTTCAGATGCTGTGTTGTTTAATATTAACCGATTTGCTAGAATTATTATATGTGGTGCTATTTCTGTTTATAACAAAACTGAAACTCCAAAAAGCGTTAGTGTACAGCCTTTTTTAGTTAAAAACAGTGCTTTAATGCAAGGCTTTATTGTTTCTAATTATTCAGAAAAATTCCCTGAAGCCATAAAAGAATTATCGGCTTGGTTAGCTGAAGGTAAACTGACTTACACCGAAACCGTTGTAAATGGATTTGATAATATCCCTGATGCATTTATCGGTTTATTTGAAGGTAAAAACAAAGGGAAAATGATTGTTGAAATTTAAACAAACTAAAAACGAAAATTATGAACACTTTTGATTTTAAAAATCCTACCAAAATTATTTTTGGTAAGAACACTATAGAAAAATTAGAAAATGAAATTCCTAAAGACGCTAAAGTCCTCCTACTCTATGGCGGCGGAAGCATTAAAAAGAATGGCATTTACGACAAGGTTAAAAAAGCTTTATCTGACTATGACGTTGTAGAATTTGGTGGTATTCCTGCAAATCCAGAATATGCCGTTTTAATGAACGCTTTAAAAGTAATTAAATCTGAAAATATCACTTATTTACTAGCTGTTGGTGGTGGTTCTGTTATTGATGGCACGAAGTTTTTATCGTCTGCTGCGTTATTTGAAGGCAATACCCCTTGGGATATTTTGAGTAAAAAAATTAGAACTGAAAAAGGCATGCCTTTCGGAACGGTTTTAACCTTACCTGCTACGGGTTCTGAAATGAATTCTGGTGCCGTAATTACCAATACCGAAACTAAAGAAAAATTAGGTATGGGTGGTCCTGGCCTATTTCCTGAGTTCTCCATTCTAGACCCTCAGGTGATTCAGTCTATTCCGCAACGCCAATTAGCTAATGGTATCACTGATGCTTTTACTCATGTTTTAGAACAATATATGACCTACCCTGCTGGTGCGTTACTTCAAGATCGTTTTGCTGAAAGCATCATGCAAACCCTTATCGAAGTGGCTCCCAAAGTGATTGCAGATCCTAAAGATTATGAAGCGGCTTCAAACTTCATGTGGAGTTGCACCATGGCTTTAAACGGATTAATACAAAAAGGCGTGCCTACAGATTGGGCAGTACATGCTATGGGACATGAACTTACGGCTTTATTCGGAATAGATCACGCTAGAACTTTAGCCATAATTGCGCCAAGCCATTATAAATTTAATTTTGAAGCCAAAAAAGAGAAATTAGCCCAATACGCCGAACGCATTTGGAATATCACTGAAGGCTCTACTGAGGATAAAGCACATGCTGCCATTGAAAAAACAGTAGTCTTTTTCCATGAATTAGGAATCGATACGAAATTATCAGATTATACCAAAGATTATGAAGGTACTGCTGAAGAAATTTCAAAACGTTTTACCGATCGTGGTTGGACAGGCCTTGGAGAACACCAAGACTTGTCTCCTGAAAATGTTGAAGAAATAGTAAAAATGGCGTACTAGTTTCACGCCACCTAAACGTCACCCTGAACTCGATTCAGGGTTTCAACAAGTTATTATGCTGCTTATTATAAAGCAGTAATACTAAAGAGGCTGTACAAAAAGTATTAAAGTATTTCATTCTGAATTTATTTAACTTCGTTGAATCTTCGATTTCAGAATCACATCATATTGATAACCAATCATTATGAGAACCTGAATCAAGTTCAGGTTGACGAAAATTTTACTTTTTAGGCAGCCTCTTTTAGTTTAAAATACATTTAGATTTCACAATATAATCCTAACAGGTTAACTGTTATAAAAAATTCACTTTAAATTAGCGTAACAAAATTAAGAAGTAATCAAACTATGCCAATATTCAGGTTAAGCATTTTATTTTTCCTTATTTTTTACTCGGTAAGTGCACAAACACGCTATATCGATTCCGTATTTGATTCAATAAATGTACGCACATATAATTATGCGATTAAAGCGAATGACACACTAAAACTAGATATATATCAACCTGCTAGGGATAGTATAAGTAAAAAACCTTTGATGGTTTTAGTCCATGGCGGCGGTTTTTACACCGGAAAGAGAAACGAAAGTTATATGGTGTCTATGGCGAAAAACATTGCACGCAAAGGCTATAATGTGGCTAGTATAGATTATCGATTAACCCAAGGTCGCCTTAGTGTGAGTTGTGGAGTGCCACAAAATGAAATTTTCCAAGTTTATAAAAAAGGGGCTCAGGATGTTATGGATGCCTTATTGTTTTTAACCGATTATAAAACGGATTTTAATATCGATGCTTCTAAAATTGTTTTGGCAGGAAGCAGTGCTGGTGCAGAAACCATTTTAAATATTGCTTATAATAGACATTTAATGAGCAATTCCGCTCGACACCAAGCTATAAAAATAGCAGCAGTTTTTTCAATTTCTGGAGCTATTTTTGATACGAATGCCATTGAGAAGCACAATAGTATTCCTGGTATTTTTTATCATGGTGAAAAAGATCCCATTGTGCCCTATGGTAAAGGAGCACACCATTCATGCACTATCTTTCAAAAAGGCTTTTTTGTTTTAGAAGGTTCAGAAAAAATAACAGATAAATTAGCCAGTTTAAACACTAGTTTTATACTCTACACTTATCGAGGTCGAGGCCATGATATTTTTAATCTTCCTACTAAAGATTATCATCAAGCTTTTATTTTTTTAAAGAATGTACTTTTCAATAATACATTTTATCAAAGTAAGATTAGAAAGACACTTTAAGCTGTTTATTTGAACATATTCAGTAATATGTATTCTTTAATTTAGGATAAAAGTTTTCAACCTATTTTCATAGTCTATTTTTTTACATTAACTTAAATGACCAATTTTTACTAATAAAAAGAAATATTTAATACCAAAGATTATGCAAAAAGCATCCATACTAGAAAATATTACTTATCAAGAAAATGAAAAACCAGCGGTAACTGTTTTATTAAAAACGGAAAGCACCAAAGAAGTTCGAATTGTTATGAAAAGCGGACAGTTCATGAAGGAACACAAAGCGCCTTTTCCAATTGTTATTGAAATGTTTGATGGTGAAATCGATTTTGGTGCAAATGGTGAAAAACAAAATCTTAAAAAAGGAGATATTGTTGCACTTGATGCCAATGTTCCGCATGATTTAGTTTGTATTTCAAATTGTATCATCCGTTTGTCTATTTCTGTACTTGATAAACTAGAACGAGTTAAAAGTGTTTAATCTTTAGAGTCAAATCGCTTAAAAGTTATAATTATGAGTAAGTTTTCAGAAATAATAAATCAAGACAAACCAGTGCTTGTAGATTTCTTTGCAACATGGTGCGGACCTTGTAAAACATTAGGTCCTATTTTAAAAGAAGTGAAAGATACTCTTGGTGACAACGTCTCTATTGTTAAAATAGATGTTGATAAAAATCAAGAACTAGCAACAAAATATCAAGTACGTGGTGTACCAACGATGTTGTTATTTAAAAACGGTAAGCAAGTATGGAGACAGTCTGGTGTGCTTCAGAAAAATGAAATCCTTAATGTGATTTCTAGTAATAACTAGCAGAAAATAAAGTAATAATTAAAAAAGGTTGTCTGAAATGGACAACCTTTTTTAACTCTATTAATTTTAAAGCTCTCGCTTCGACATGCGATATTTATAATTAGGATAGATTGAACGTTTAGCAAAACGATTTAACTTACCACTATTTATCATTTTAATATACACTTGTTTAGTCACGCCAAAATACTCGTAAGTAGAGCCATCTAAAAATGTAATTTCTAACAACTGTCCTTTGTGCTGATAATCGGCAATACCAGAATTGTTAATTGTTTCGGTGTAAGCTGGTAAGTTTGCTTCTAAAGTTTCTGGCGCCATACTCACCAAGAAATGATAACCATCAATAATTCTACGGCTATTAATTTCAGCTTCTTCTTTTAAAGCGTCACCATCTTGAAATTTATCAGGATGCCATTCTTTAACCAAATTGCGGTAACTCTTTTTTAAAGTACCTAATTCGATCTCGTTTTCAACTCCAAAGAGTTTTTTATATTCGTTAATACGCTTCATTTTAGAATTTTATTTTTGAAGCGGCAAAAGTACATGTAAAAAATAGATGTACCATCTTAAATTTCAACTAAATATTAGGTGTTTACAGAATGGTAATACGTACCTTTTTTTTCTTTAATCGTGAATTGTTTAGTTTTTCAACCAACTCATTGGCAATAGATAAAGGTACTGCAACAAAAGCACAGTCTTGCTTTAGCTCAATTATTCCCAGTTGATCTTTGTTAATGTTACCATTTTTAAAAAATAAGCCAGCAATATCACCTTTTGAAATTTTATCTTTTCTACCTCCAGAAATAAATAAAGTTTCCCAAAATTGAGGAATAAACTCAGCTTTTTTAGAAATATTAATGCCTTTTACATCTTTAATAAACTCTGGTAACAATTGATCCTGCCATTTTAAAATATAGGCTGTGCCTTTGGCATTAACTCTGGCTGTTCTGCCATTTCTATGAATGAATTCCTCTTCATGTCGTGGCAATTCATAATGAATGATATAATTAAGTTCAGGAATATCGATACCTCTAGCAGCCAAATCGGTAGCTAATAGTACTTGAGAACTTCCATTTCTAAACTTTATTAAAGCACGCTCTCTGTCTTTTTGCTCCATGCCTCCAGAGAAAGTTGTATGACTAATTTTATTGCGCTTTAAAAAACGACTTACATCTCCTATACTATCTCTTAAATTACAGAAAATGATGCCTTGTTTATTTCCTATATGTTGCATTAATTGCAACAGGGTTTTAAGTTTGTTTTTATCAGGGGAAATAACTGTTTTAATGGCTAATTGAGATTTTCTTTTTTCTTTCAGAAAATCGACAATTTCAGGTTTATCTAATCTTACGAAACCAGGGATTTTCACACCTTGAGTGGCTGAAGTTAAAATCCGTTTATTAATGCTTGCTAACTGACCAATAATCGCTTTCATTTCTTCTTCAAAACCATCTTCTAAAGACTTGTCAAATTCATCTAAAATAAGCGTTTTTATACTAGTTTTTGAAAAACGATCGCTATCAAAATGATCTAAGATTCGTCCTGGTGTACCTACTAAAATAGCGGGATTGTGCTTAATTTCAATTTTATCTTTGGACATAGGTCTACCGCCATAAACCGCATTTACCTTATAGCCAGAGCCCATAGAACGCACGACTTGCTCAATTTGAATGGCTAATTCTCGAGAAGGCACAATGATTAAAGCTTGAATGTCTTCCGATTCAGGGTTTAAAACCTTCAGTAATGGTAACAAAAAAGCCAATGTTTTTCCTGTACCCGTTGGAGATAATAACACGGTGTTCGTTGAAACTTCCATAACCGCAAGCGCTTCTTCTTGCATGGGGTTTAAAGCTTCAATATTCAGTTTATCTAAAATATCTTGCTGATTTTTAATCTCGTTTGCCATGTATTATTAGTGCTTTTTACGCTTTTTAGAAACGGTTTCTTTTGGTAGTACGGTTGTGTTTTCAGCTAAATAATGAGCCAATATTTTATCGACCAATTCCTCTTTAGTTAAGTGATGAAAAATAGTTTTTATTTGAGATTTTAAATCTTCTGAAACCTCACGATTGGGTTTGGTTTTAAATATTTTTTTAGCCCATAATAAGGTATTGTTTTCTTCAATACTTTGTGCATCTGCCTTTTCAAAGGTTTTAAAAGTGATTCCTAATTCATCTTCAAACTCAGCAATATCAACCACTTCTTCTTCCTGTAGGATGGTTAAGGAAAGTCCCTTTGCTCCCGCTCTAGCCGTTCTTCCGCTTCGGTGTACGTAGGCTTCGTAAGTATCAGGTAAATGATAATTAACCACATATGATAGTTCCTTAACATCAATACCACGAGCAGCCAAATCGGTTGCTACTAAAATATCAATATGACCTTCTCTAAATTGTCCCATAATACGATCACGAATACCTTGTGACAAACTACCGTGTAAAGCTCCAGAAGAAAATTTATTAATGGCTAAATTTTTAGCTAATTTATTTACAGCCGCTTTTGTTTTACAGAAAATAATACCACGCTCCCCTGCTCTTGAATTTAAGAAATAAAGCAAAACGTCTAATTTTTCAATGGGCTCAACCACCACATATTGGTGATCGATGCCTTGGTGACCAGTAGTTTCCATGTTTGCTTCAATTTGAACCACATGTTTGGACATGTAATTCTGAATCAATTGCTTTATGGTACCAGGCATTGTTGCCGTAAACAAGAAGGTTCTTCTGTTTTTAGGAATGACTTTTATGATGGTATCCACTTCTTCTTTTAATGCAGTAACCATTTCATCGGCTTCATCTAAAACAAAGTATTTCAAATGATTAAGATTGATGACTTCACGTTTTAATAAATCGACTAAACGACCAGGTGTAGCCACTACGATTTGCGTAGGATCTTTTAATAGTTCTATTTGAGGTTTTATGGGTGTCCCTCCACAAATGGAAGCTATTTTTATTTCAGGATTTTCGGCAGCTAAAGCATGAAGATTCGTAAATATTTGTTGGCCTAATTCTCTGGTTGGTGCGAGTATAAGCGTTTGAATATTTACATCGTTTGTGTTGGTTAGCTGTAATAATGGTAACCCGAAAGCAGCTGTTTTTCCTGTTCCTGTTTTTGCTAAAACAACCAAATCTTCCTTTTTATTTAATATTACAGGAATGGTTTTTTCTTGAACATCTGTAGGTTTCGATATGCTTAAATCTAATAAGCTTTTTTGAAAGGATTCATGAACACCTAAATCTGAAAATTGTTTTAACATGGAAAAAATTTTCCGCAAAGATAACGACAGTTTAGTTGGTACCGGTATTTAATACATGCTTATTATTTGCTTGTATAAATTTAACAGCAAGTAAATTGAGTTCGTTTTTATAATTTTAAAAT
This sequence comes from Tamlana sp. 2_MG-2023, assembly GCF_030548465.1. GTDB lineage: Bacteria > Bacteroidota > Bacteroidia > Flavobacteriales > Flavobacteriaceae > Pseudotamlana. The sequence continues at coordinate 363,691 of NZ_JAUOSF010000002.1, read as the reverse complement.
GAAATAAAAGGTTAATTGCCTTTAATGCGTTGCCATAATTCAGATATTAGTCCTTTGGCATCTTCTCTATTCTTTGGTGTTTCAATAAACTTGATTGTACCATCTGAAGCTTGTTGAATTTCATATTTGAATACAAATTGGTTGGGATTAGGCTTTATTCCCATAGTTCCGAAGCGTAAATCATTAAAATATAAATTATCTTGAGATTTAGTGATGGTGTACCAACCATTAGAAATTGCAATCATGCGTTTAACTTTCGTGTTTTCTTCTAAATCACCTAAATATTCATGATGTTTCGGGTAACGATAAAACGTAATAGGTTTGGTATCGAAAAAAGAATAATACCCCACTAAATAGGCGTCTTTAGTGTCTACATTAGCAGTCCATAATACCGTGTTTAATGGTGACGGACGTGTGTCAAGATCAAAATATTCAACTTGTTGTGTCTTTAATGCGGCTTCAAACTTAGTATAAGATAATCCCTTTAATACAATGGTAATTAGCAAATAACCAGAACTTATGATGAGTCCTAAACGATTATAAAATCTCCTTTTTTTAGAAGTTCTTTTATAGCACATTACTAAAATTAAGCATAGTAAAAAAGGCAAGGTGTACAACGGATCTATTACAAAAATGGTTTTATAAGCCAGACGTAAATCAAAAGGCCAAAATAATTGAGTGCCCCATGTGGTGTGGGCGTCTAATAGCGGATGTGTAATAAAACCCCAAAAGAACAACCAGGACCAGCCTTTGATATCTTTATAACGTTCATATCGGGAGACCAGCCAACCAAAAATAGGTGCGAAAACTATGGAAAACAATATGGAATGTGTAAAACCTCTATGAATTTCTAAAGCAGAAACCGTATCTGTGAAATGACTAGCCAATACATCCAAGTCAGGAATTGTTCCCGCAATAGCCCCATAAAGTAAGGCTTTATTACCAACTTTTCTTCCTAAAACAGCTTCGCCAACGGCCGCGCCTAAAACAATTTGAGTAAGTGAATCCATAAGTTTACAAACTTAATGGAATTCTAAACAATAAAATATTATATTTCAAAACGTCATAAAAACGGATGATTATTTAATAGCTACTTCTTCACCTAGTATAATGTCTCTTGTTGTCACATAGACTCCTTCTTTTTTATCAAGCTTTAAAATTCTTCTAGGGTTGGTCTGTTCTACCAACTCACGACATTTATCCGTTAACCGAGGGTCGTCATCAAAAAGAAAAGGCTCTATTTTATATGCTGGTTTATTAGGTTCTTTTAAAATCGGGTGAATTTGTTTAGGATCATTTCCGTACATGGAACTTCCAGGAATAAAGGTGTAAAGTTTATATTGTCCTTTATCATCGGTTCTTACCCATCCACGATGTTTTACGTAGCGTTTTTTATTGTATTTACGCAATTGGAAATCACCATTTTCATCACTTTGTTCAATAAAAAGCAATACGTTACTTGCTATCGTTACACCATCACTCTCATAAATTGTTCCTGTAATTTTAAGTTTATTATTTTGAGTGAGGTAACCAGGAATGGTATCTGTATTATTCAAGTTTTTTTCAGAATAATCATAAATCGGACTTCTTTTTTTATAGTTCTCTACTTTATTCCCAGTAATATAAATGGTATCCTGGGCTTGAAGATTAGAAAAGGTACTAAATAAAAAAATGCCTAATAGTCCGATAATATTTTTCATGAGAGTTTATTTTGTGTATGTATAAATTAAGGGAATATCCTATCGGTTCATAAAAAAATCGATGGAACCATATAATACACGATAAAATACTGAATTAAAAAAAGCAATAAGCTATTTAATAATAAGTGTAGAAAATAATATGAAGCATAAAAAAGCACTTGCATAATAACTTGAGCAAGTGCTTAATATTGTAATTAAATTATCGGTGTACGTTATTTATTTCCACCTATTTAATTGGTTCTTTTAATGCATTATAGACCTTTAGAATATTGGTAGGTTTCATAAAAAAACTTATGCTAAATCTATTTCTTTTGTTAGATTTTTCTAGTGAAAAATTATTTTTTTACAGTTTCTTTTTCTTCAGAAACAGGTGATAATTCGCCAGTATATCTTATAACCGTTCGAGTATTCCCCGATAACATCATATCTGTTTTTAGGTTTGGAAACACATTAATCCTAACCCTAAAATTTTCAGAATGACTTTTAGCTTCAAATGAAATATCAATACTAGAATTATTCTTTTGTTCTACTTTATAATTCTTCATTAATCCTTTGAATTCAATAGTGCTATCACCACCACCATAACTTCCACCGGCTTGTCTTTCTCCAAAATAAGGTAAACTAGAGGTTATACTATCACCAGAAACCGTTAAAAAATTACTGTTACTTATTAAATTTATGGAGCTCGGATTATTTCCAGGCCCCAACATTCTTGAAGCTTGCTGCATAGCCATACTTGCGGTTGGGTGCGCCCAATCTGATTCAATAGTGAAATTCTTTTTGTTGATAAGGGTTTCTAAGGTATCCATCTCCGCTTGTGATAGAGGTGTTTTTGAAGATCCACAAGCCATTATTATTAAAAACAAAACGCTACTTAATGCTTTATTTAAAATCTTTTTCATAGTTACAAAAATTACAAGTTATACTTTTGATATTAATTATTGATTTGAAAATCAAAATACACCATGTTAATTTACGCATAAAAAGTTGATTTCCGAATTATCTAATCTAAATTTAGATGAACCATGAGCTATAATTCAAACCAATTACAACTGCAATTTCAAGGATACCTCAATACGCCATTACTCTGGGAAAGTCATAGTGTTATGGGGATATATCAGTTAGAATTACCACAAAAACCTATAGTTCAATTTAAAGCGAAAGAAACACCAAATGCACGTTTAGGAAAGCGTGTTGAACAATTTGTATTTTCAGAATTAGACAAATACGACAATATTAACATACGCTTGGAGAACCTCCAAATCCAGAAAAATAAACAAACTATTGGTGAAATTGATTGCATTTTAGAACGCGACCAGCAACTTATTCATCTTGAAATTGTATATAAATTCTATTTGTATGACCCAACTCAGGGTAATACAGAAATTGAACATTGGGTTGGACCAAATAGAAATGACTCACTAATTAAAAAACTCACTAAACTAAGAGATAAACAATTACCGTTGATTAAAAACCCTTCAGCAACGAAAGCTTTAGTCGATTTGAATGTAAATACTAATCAACTCTCTCAATATGTTTACTTTAAAGCACAGTTATTTGTTCCTTATGACGAAAAGCTACCTAAGTTCAACTTACTCAACAAAAGCTGCTTAAATGGATACTATATTCATTATTCCAGAATTAATATGTTTGAAAATTGTAAGTTCTTTATTCCTCATAAAATAGATTGGTTACAAACTCCTATTAGTCATGTTAATTGGTTAACTTACTCAAGCTTTAATGAGGAGATAACAACTCTCATAAATAATAAAATAGCGCCACTTTGTTGGATAAAATTCCCTAATGGGGAAAAGCAGAAGTACTTTGTAGTATGGTGGAATGACTAATAAAAAAAATCAATGTTCTTGAAATTTCACTTAAAACCGAAAACAACTAATTAATTTGTATTTAGACGATTTTATTCTTTATCCAATCATTTAGTTTCGTTCTTTTGGATAAGTTTTCCCGCCTAGTGCAAATTTTAATTTTGTATAGACATTAGAATTGTTTTTTTATAACCAATGCCCTAAATGAGACAAGAGATTATTAATTTCATTTCTGAAACTAGTGGTGTAAAATATATTTTTACAGATTATTTTGACACCTTAGTTCACAGAACGGTTCACCCAAACTATATTTTAAGATTGTGGGCTAAAAAATTAATAGAACAATTTTCCATTCCTCTAACCATTGATGAATTATACTTTACACGTAATGAAATTAATATTTACTTATTAGAGAAATACAATTTATTCCCAGGAGAAATACCATATGATAGACTTATTGCTGAAATATATAAAAGGTTAGACAATAATAGCTCGCTTGGAAGCTGTGAAAGTTTAGAGCAATTTGTTTCCATCAGTAAAGAGATCGAATACTATTGTGAATTTGATATACAGTATTTAAATATTGAAACTGTTGAAACCCTAAAGTACCTTAAAGAAAAAGGCATGGTTATTTACTGTGTTTCCGATTTTTATTCAGATGAAACATTATTAAAGAAATTAATAGAAAAACATGGTTTAAAAGACTTGTTTAAGGATATTTATGTTTCAGCTGAAAGAGAATGCAGTAAACACCATGGAGAGATTTATCCATATTTACTTGAGAAGCTAAAAATAGAAGCAAATCAAGTAATTATGATAGGTGATAATTATAAAAGTGATTTTACTAATGCCCAAAAAGCAGGAATTAAATCTTTTTATATTGAGAACAAACCAGAAAAACGATTACAAAAAAGACTTCGCTTTGGTAATGATGCGAAAGATTATAAAAAAATAATTAAAACCATTTATAACAATTGTAATACTAAAGAGGCGCCACCATACAGTGATTATATTATCTTTTTTAGTCGGTTTACAGAAAAATTATATAAGGAATGTTTAGATAAAAAAATAAAAAACATTTTTTTTCTTGCTAGAGAAGGTCTGTATTTAAAACGATTATTTGATTATTATCAGGAAGTTAACAAATTAGAACATGGTCATTTTGTTAAAACACATTATTTAAAAATGTCTCGCTTATCTGCACTTCAGATAACATACAAGCCTTTTGAAAAAGAAAACTTTAACTATTTTAGAGAGTTCTTCAAAGACCTATCTGTACATAGTTTTCTTCAAAATTTTAATTTTTCAGATGATCTGATTGATCAAATAATTCAAGACTTAAATTGTTCCAATTCTAACACAACTCTTATCAATTTTTTTGAAACTGATGAATATAAAAAAATCAGAGCGAATATACTTTTTAAAACCTCTTACGAAGCCAATAGAGTAAGTCAAGAAAAAGGTTTTACAAATTACATGGCATCATTCAACACGCCATTTAAAGAAGAAGGAATAACGGTTGTAGATGTAGGCTGGTTGGGTACCATGCAAGACAAAATACATGCTTATTACAATGGAGAGGTTAGTGTAAACGGTTATTATCTTGGTATAACGCAATTTAGAGATGCTATACAAAATAATCATTCAAACAAGCGTAAAAGAGGGCTAATTTTTGAGGCTAATTTATATAGTGGTTTTAACAAAGAAATTTTAATGTCAAACACAGGAATATATGAACAATTAAGTCAAGCCCCACATGGTAGTACTATTGGTTATCAAGACATTCCTGATAATTATACAATTGAATATTTTGATCCGTCTGAAAAGAAAATTTACGAGCAGTATATAAAAGAAACTCAGGATTTTATGTTTGATGTTTTTAAATATTATTGTGCAGCAACTAAAAAAATATGTTATACAACCCAAGTTGCAGATGAAATCATAGTGAACTACGCTTTAAAAATAAACACTTTGGTTACAAAACGAAAATTAAAACGGTTTAGTGATTTGTCATTAGGCTTTTGTAATAGTATTGGTAATATTACGGTTGGAGATGATAATTATAAGTTATCATTAGGAAAGGCTATCAAAAAGAATTTACCAATTATTAGAAGTTATGTTATATCCCCTGAAAAATTAGTAAAATACGTTTTGCTTACCAAATTTTCACTTTTTAGAAAGAATAAACATTACTACATCCCTACTTTTCCTTTGTATTATTATATTCGATTGAATCGCATGATAAAAAAATCTATAAGGAAAACGATCTATTTAAAATATTCACATTTTAGATAAAAAAAATAAAATCCCTCTTAAATACTACAATACAATAATGTAAGTCTGCATCTAAGAAATTGGCTTATTTATATGATGAAAATATTAAATTATGAGAAAAGAAATTACACGATTTTTATCAGAAAACAATAAAGTAGATTATATTTTTACCGATTTTTTTGACACTATAGTTCACCGTACAGTTCACCCAAATTTTGTAATCAGGTTATGGGCTAAAAAAATGATACAACAATTTAATATACCATTAAAAATTGATGACTTATATTACACTAGAAATCAGGCTACTGAATATTTAGAGGAAAAACTTAACATATTTAGAGGTGAATTTCCATATAATACACTTGTATTAGAAATATACACACGCCTTAAAAATAATTACTCATTAGGGAATTGTACTAGTTTTGATCAATTTTTAGAAATCAGTGAGCAAGCAGAGTTTTCAGCAGAATTTTCAACACAGTACCTAAACACCGAAACCGTAGAAACCCTAAAACATCTGAAAAAAGAAGGCTATAAAATCTACTGTGTCTCCGATTTTTACACCAACGAATCTCTCATAGAAAACCTTATAGCAGCTCATGATTTAAAATCTATTTTCGATGGTGTTTATGTTTCAGCCGCTCGAAATTATAGTAAACATAAAGGCGGACTTTACCCCCACTTATTAGAAATACTTCAATTAAAAGGTGAACAAGCTATCATGATAGGAGATAATTATGAAAGTGACATAGTACATGCTGAAAAATTTGGAATAAAAGGATTTTTCATACCTAATAAAAAGGAAAAACAAGAACAAAAACGATTAGCCTTTGGTAACGATAACAAGAAATATTCAAAATTAATTAAGAATATTTATAAAACTTGCAACACGAAAAAAGCTCCACCGCATAGCGATTATATTATATTATTTAACTTTTTTATTGAAAAGTTATATCAAGAAAGCCTGAATAAAGGAGTAAGAAACTTGTTTTTCTTAGCTAGAGAAGGTTTCTATTTAAAAAAACTTTTTGATTATTATCAAGAGATAAACCATGTAAAAGGTGGAGCATTTATAAACACACACTATCTTAAAGTATCTAGAAAATCCACACTTCAAATTGGATTAAATTGTGCTGAAGAAGAAACATTTGAGTATTATAAAGTACGTTATAAAAATATTTCAGTTAAAAATTTTTTAAACAATTTCAGTTTAAGTGAATTAGAAAAAAGTGAAATAATTAACGACTTAAACCAAAAAGGACAAGCTGAAAAAAGAATTAATGATTTCTTTAATTCTGATACATTTCAGGAATTAAAGATAAATCCAAAATTCATTAAATATTATAATGCTAACAGAGATCAACAACGTGAAGCTTTTAATAATTACTTAGCTTCTTTTGGTGTAAATTACCAAGAAGAAGGCTTAAATATTATTGATATTGGATGGGGTGGAACAATTCAAGATGCATTGTATGACTATTTTGGAAAAAATATTCAAGTTAATGGGTATTATCTTGGTTTATGTGAATTTAGACATGAATTAAATGATGCGATTTCTAAATACAATAACTATAAACGAGGCTTAAATTTTGAGGTTAATTTATTTGATAATTTCAGTGCCACAACAATGATGGCTAACACCGATTTTTATGAATATTTATGTCAAGCTCCACATGGTACTGCTATGAGTTATAATAATAACCCTGAACAGTATGTCGTTGAGAAATTCATGGAGTCTGAAAAGAAGGTATACGAAGAATATATGAAAGATACTCAGGAATTTATGTTCGAAGTATTTAAAGATTTGTGTAAAAAATCTCAAAACATATGCTATAGTTTGGCTTTTTCTGAAAAAATCATGACTCGTTACGCCCTAAAGTTGAATACTATTGTTAGCTTAAAAAAGTTAAAACGAACGATAGAAATCTCTAAAGGATTCTATGATAATATTGGAAATAATGATTCTGGAGAAGAACTATACAAAATGAATATCTCGGTAGGTCTAAAAAGAAAAATAAAAATGGTTAAAAGCTATCTTATTTCTCCAGAAAAACTTTTAATTTATGTATACCGTACTAAAATAACAATGTATAGTAAAAACCCTTTATTGTTTATTCCAACTTTCCCATTGTATTATTATATTTTGTTTAATAGGTATTTAAAGAATATGATTAGCACAAGGTGTTATTTGAAGTTTACCTATTTTAGATAAAATTTGAATATTTAAAAACAGTCGCTAATAATTAATGTTGTTTTTAATGTTTTTTTTTAGCCTATTATAGATAATTCATTTATTCATCTAAAAAATATCAATTTGTAAAATATAAAGCGTATTTTATTTGTTATTTCCGCATGATATTAAACCATATCTTCCTAAATTAGAGATCATGGTTTTATTTGTTTTTTAGGATCAAAGAATATTATGTTCATTGCACATGGTATTTCATTTTTAATCATAAAACCAAAATCGTTTAAACGTTTCATTAGTAGAATAACATATGGCATTAAAAATCGTAATCTCGCACAAAACAAAATACAAATATGATAGAAAAGTATCATTATCACCTCATATTTTTAGACTAAGGCCAGCTCCCCATTCACGTACCCCAATAGAGTCTTATTCCATCAAGATAAAACCAGAAAACCAATTTTTTAATTGGCAGCAAGATCCTTTTGGTAATTATGTGGCACGTTTAGTTTTTCCAGACAAAACCGATGAGCTCTCTATTGATGTCGAAATTATAGCCGATTTAAAAACGATTAACCCTTTCGATTTCTTTATTGAAGAGTCTGCTGAAGAATTTCCTTTTAAATATTCAGATACTATTAGAAAGGAACTTCAACCTTATTTAGAGATCACTGATGAAGGTAAGCTCATTCAAGATTTCATTAAAACCATAGACTACACGCCAAGAAAAACCATTTATTTCTTAATTGATATTAATAGAAAGATCTATGAATATTTAAGTTATAATATAAGGATGGAACCTGGTGTTCAATCTTGTGAAGAAACTTTAGAACGCAAAAACGGTTCTTGTAGAGATTTTGCTTGGTTGTTTGTACAAACATTACGTCATTTAGGTTTCGGAGCCCGTTTTGTATCAGGATATTTAGTACAATTAAAATCTGATGAAAAATCTTTAGACGGGCCTTCTGGTCCCGAAGAAGATTTTACCGATTTACACGCTTGGGCGGAAGTTTATCTTCCAGGAGCTGGTTGGATTGGATTTGATGCAACCTCTGGCCTATTAGCTGGCGAAGGTCACATACCTTTAGCTTGTACGCCGTCGTTTGAAAGTGCTGCTCCCGTTTCAGGTGCTACAGATGTTTGCGAAACTGAATTCTTTTTTGAAAATTCAGTAACACGTATTTTTGAATCACCACGTGTTACAAAGCCTTATACAGAAGAACAATGGAAAGCTATTTATAAATTAGGAAATAAAGTTGAAAAGCAACTTCAAAAAGGAGACGTTCGTTTAACCATGGGTGGTGAACCTACCTTTGTTTCTATTGACGATTTAGAATCTCCTGAATGGAATACCACAGCCGACGGACCTCTAAAACGTAAATTAGCCAAAGATTTATCTAAAAAGTTACATGATGCCTTCGGAAAAGGAGGTGTTCTGCATCATGCGCAAGGAAAATGGTATCCTGGTGAACCTTTACCAAGATGGCAAATTGAAATTTGTTGGCGAAAGGATGGAAGACCTATTTGGTACAATAAAAACCTATTAGCAACTTATGTTGATGATTATTTTGTGCCTCAATACACCGATAAATTATTCTTAGAAACGCTTACAAAATACTTAAGCGTTACTAATGAACATATAAAACCAACTTACGAAGATCCTTTTTACTATCTGTATGAACAGGGAAATTTACCAACTGATTATAATCCTGAAGATGATAAAGACGGTGAATTGGCAAAGAAAAAAATCAACCAGATTTTTGAAAACGGAATCTCTACCCCTGTCGGATATCTTTTACCATTAAATAAAACAGAAAATAAATGGTTTACTAGTGCTTGGACTTTTAGAAGAAATCATCTTTTTTTAACACCTGGCGACTCCCCTATTGGTTTACGTTTACCGCTAGCTTCATTAGAGGCTAAGCCAGAACATGAAATTTTTCCAATTTATGAACCAGAACTATTTGGAATAAAAGGAAGACTTCCTAGCTTTAAAAATATTGTAAAAGAACGCTATAATGATTATTGTACAAATGGTATAGACCAAAATACACCTAATTATTTTGTACGTACAGCATTGTGTGCCGAAATTAGAGAAGGTAAATTGTACTTATTTTTACCCCCTCTTGAATCTGCCGAAATATTTTTAGATCTCATTGCTTCTATTGAAATGACAGCCAAAGAACTTAATGTTCCTGTTATTCTAGAAGGTTACGAACCACCTAAAGATAATAGATTAGAGTCTTTAAAAATCACACCTGATCCTGCGGTTATTGAGGTTAACGTACACCCGGTTAAAGACTGGGAAGAATTATGCCATAATACATTTACCATATACGATCTCGCAAAGCAATCACGCTTAGGTACTGAAAAATTCATGCTTGATGGTAAGCATACCGGAACTGGTGGTGGAAATCACGTCACTCTTGGTGGTGTGTCTCCAAAGGACAGTCCACTATTAAGAAAACCTAGTTTACTTCGTAGTTTGCTTACCTTTTGGCAACATCACCCAGGATTGACTTATTTATTCTCAGGAGCTTTCGTTGGACCTACAAGTCAGGCGCCAAGAATTGACGAGGCTAGAATGGAAAACTTATACGAATTAGAAATAGCATTTGAGCAAATTCCAAAAGATGGTGAGGTGCCTTATTGGTTAACAGACCGTTTGTTCAGGCATCTTTTAACAGACCTTACTGGTAATACGCACCGTGCAGAATTCTGTATCGATAAACTCTATTCTCCTGATTCATCTTCAGGACGTTTAGGTATCTTAGAATTACGTGGTTTTGATATGCCTCCACACCCACAAATGAGTTTAACCCAAATGTTACTGGTTAGAACGTTAGTAGCTTGGTTCTGGAAAAAACCTTACGAGCATAACTTAGTACGTTGGGGTACTGAATTACATGATAAATTTTTAATAGAACATTACGTTCGTGAAGACATCAAAGATGTTGTTGAACAACTTAATCGTGCAGGGTACGCGTTTAAAGAAGAATGGTTTAATCCATTTTTCGAATTTAGATTTCCTCTACATGGTATGGTTGAAATCAATAAAATCCATATGGAATTACGAGCCGGTATCGAGCCTTGGAATGTACTGGGTGAAGAGATGACAGGCGGCGGAACAGCGCGATATGTAGATTCTTCATTAGAAAGGCTTCAAGTTAAAGTTTCTAATTTCATAGATGAAAGATTTGTGTTAACTTGCAACGGTGTAAAAGTTCAATTAAAAAGCACTGGTGTACAAGGTGAATATGTAGCCGGAGTCAAGTATAAAGCTTGGGATCCTTACTCTGCATTACACCCTACGATTCCAGTGGATACGCCTTTAGTATTTGATATTGTTGATACATGGAACAGACGTTCTATTGGAGGATGCACCTACTTTGTAGCACATCCAGGAGGAAGATCATACGAGTCGTATCCGGTAAATAGTTTTGAAGCAGAATCTAGAAGAATTAACCGTTTCTGGGAATTTGGTCATACACAAGGTGAAATAGAACCTGTGGAAGAAATAAATCCAGATACCGATAATCCTAATAGAAGTGTTGAAGAAAAAGGAAGCTCTAAACGTTTTAAATACAAAGAATTGCCTGTTAATTTTGAATTCCCTTACACACTGGATTTAAGAAAAAAATAAGAGTTAAGGATTCCAATTAATGGAGACAAAGGAAAATATCATATTCGAAAATTATTTTAAAGATTTTAGTAAATATGACGAGTTACTAACTTCAGACATGACCATCAAACCTGATTGGAAAAGTCTGCTGGATAATTTATTGAAAATTGGTAGCACAGAACTAGCTTCAAAACAGTCTGAAATAGACTGGCTTTTAGCAGAAAATGGTGTCACATACAACGTATATAACGACCCTAATGGATTACATCGTCCGTGGAATTTAAATATCATCCCATTCATCATTCAACAAAAAGAGTGGGAATTGGTAGAAAAAGGCATTCAGCAGCGTTCTGAAATACTAAACCTCGTACTAAAAGATATTTATGGTGAGCGTAAATTACTTAAAAATGGCATTATACCACCAGAAGTTATTTATGCACATCGTGGATTTTTAAGATCTTGTGATCAAATTCAATATAAAACAGCGAAACAATTAGCTATTCATGCCGTTGACTTGGCTCGTGGTCCTGACGGACGTATGTGGGTGGTAAATGATCGTACACAAGCGCCTTCTGGTATGGGCTATGCTTTAGAGAATAGATTTTCCAAAAGCCGAGTGATTCCTGAAATATTTGATAATATTAATGTTAAGCAACCTTCTAATTTTTTCAAAGATTTTAATCAATTACTATTAACAGCGGCACCTGATAATATAGACAACCCTACTGTTGTGGTTTTAACGCCGGGACCTCATAATGAAACGTATTTTGAGCACTCTTATCTGTCCAATTTCCTTGGATACCCATTGGTTAAAGGCAATGATTTAGTGGTTCGAAATGGGAAAGTTTGGATGAAATCCTTAAAAGGCTTAAAACAAGTTGATGTTATTTTACGTCGTGTTGATGATGCTTTTATGGATCCTTTAGAGCTACGCGAAGATTCTTATTTAGGTGTGGCTGGTTTATTAGAAGTGGTACGACTGCAAAATGTAGCCATTGTAAACCCTATTGGTAGTGGTGTTTTAGAAAACCCTGGTTTAATTCCTTTTATGGATAATATCTGTAAATATTTCCTGAACGAGAAATTGATTTTACCACAAATAGCTTCGTGGTGGTGCGGACAAGAAAAGGAACGTAATCACGTTTTTGAAAATCTGACCTCCTTTGTGGTTAAGAAAATTGATAGATCACAACGTGAAAACATCATTTTCTGTGAGTTTTTAAATAAAAAAGAATTAAAACAACTTAAAAAAAACATACTTGCCAATCCAAATCAATATGTAGCTCAAGAAAAAATTTATTTTTCTACAGCTCCAAATTTTGTAAATGAAAAACTAGAACCACGTAAAGTATTATGTCGCACCTTCTCTATTGCTAAAGGTGACGACTACAGCGTTATGCCAGGAGGACTAGTTCGAGTTGCTGCAGAACGTGAGAAACTTTTTGTTTCTAACCAACGTGGTGGTACAAGTAAAGATTTTTGGGTTATTGGTGAAGAAAACCAAGATCAATTACACCTCTACTCATGGAACAAAACATCTCCTAATAACATTATTAGTATTAATGATGTACCTAGTAATACGGCTGAAAACTTGTTTTGGTCAGGGAGATATGTTGCAAGAACACTTTTAACGGCAAGGTACATTCGAATGGTTTTAAACCAAATGACGAATGTGCAATACACAAATAGATATCAGCCTGATTCTGAAAGTTTAAATATACTATATCACTCAATTACCACTATTACTTCAACATTTCCAGGTTTTTTCGATGAAGATAAATCTGAAGAAATGCTGAAAGATCCTTTAAAGGAAATTATTTCTGTTGTTATTGATGATAAACGTATTGGAAGTTTTGCTCAAAGTTTACAGAGTTTCAATGGTTCCTATTATACATTAAGAAATTTATGGTCGAAAGACATGTGGCGTGTTTTTGATAGTATTGATAAAATTTGGAAAAACTTCAAAGCTGAGGAAAATTATAGCATCTATGCACTAACTAAGTTTTTTGACAAAATTATCACTAGACTTATTGCTTTTATGGCACTTACCGAAGAAAGTATTATGGTAAAACAGGGGCTCCTCCTCTACTTTATTGGATTACAACTGGAAGAAGCTTCTATCACCATAGAAAAATTTAGAGCCCTAATTGTTGTAACTCACGATGAAGATTTAGAATATGAAATTCTGGAATCTCTATTGTCAAGCCATGAAAGTTTAAATATTTACAGGTACAGTTACAAATCGTATTTAAGTATTGAAAACGTAATAAAATTATTGCTTTTAGATAATGAATATTCAAGGTCTTTAACTTATCAAATTAGCAGATTACAAAAGGATATAAATAAACTGCCTAACAATAACGCTAATAGCGAAGCCACAAATTGTCAAAAAAGTATAGAAAAAGCATTGAATTTAATACAAAAAATAACATTAGAAGAAGTTTTATATATCGATGAAAAATCAAAAATACGTTTGAAACTAGATGGTTTATTATCTGAGTTAAGCGACTTATTTCATGTAACTTCTATGGCGATTTCTGATACGTATTTCAATCATTCACAACAACAAAAGCAATTGGTTAACCGAAACATTACGAATTAATATGGTAGTTTTTGATCTCTGGCACAAAACCAAATACAAATATGAACATGGCGCTTCATTTTGTCATAATTTAGCAACCTTAAAGCCTAAAGATTTTCAAGGTCAAAAGTTACTGGACTACAGTTTAGAAATTAGTCCGATGCCAACTGAATTATCAGAACGGGTAGATTTTTTTGGTAATACAGTTGCTTCATTTTCAATTCAAGAGCACCATGAAGAATTAGTTGTAACATCTCGAAGTAAAATTGCGAGAGATTTTAGTGCTCAGGTTTCACAAGAAGATACTGTGGCAAGAGATAAAGTTACGGTTGAGGATGCAATAAAGCTTTTAAAGGGTATTGATAATGACACTATCAATGCAAGACAATTTATATTATTCTCTCCGTTGATTTCAAAAACAACTTCTGAAATAAAAAAATATGCAGAGGTTTCATTTAGGCCTAAACGTTCACTATACGTAGCTGCACATGAACTCATGCAGCGTATTTTTATAGATTTTGATTTTGTTTCAGGATTTACAAATATAGCAACTCCCTTAGATGAAGTTATGAAAGCTAAAAAAGGTGTTTGTCAAGATTTTGCTCAAGTGGCAATTGCTTGTGTACGTTCTATGGGGCTTCCAGCTCGATATGTAAGTGGATATATTGAAACACTTCCGCCGGAAGGCAAAGAAAAATTAATTGGTACCGATGCTTCTCATGCCTGGTTTTCTGTTTTTATTCCATCATATGGTTGGGTAGATTTTGATCCTACAAATAACCAAGTGCCAAAAGATCAACACATTGTTGTGGCTCATGGGCGTGATTACTTTGATGTACCACCATTAAAGGGAGTTATCTATTCAACTGGAAAGAATGACATGGAAATCTCAGTAGATTTAAGACCAGCAAAAGAATTAGGGCTTCAGCAACAAACTCAAAAACAATAAAATAGTATTAATTATTGCTCTGGTTATAATTAAATTAAGCCTTTACTTTTTTAGTATCCAGTGTATGTGAAATGTCGAAATAATCTTCCTCTAGTTTCACAGCAATTTCAGCCAATTTTTCGATTAGCTGTGCCATAAAATCTTCTAAATTATTATCAATTTCTTCAATCAATTTATATTCAAATTGAGAAGTCATTTTTCCTATTAGAAAAGCAGCTGAATTCACAGGTTTTTCGTGCTGCTTAGAAATCATACAAATATAGTTATTCATTTGATTTAGGCAGTTTTTAATCGATCGTGGACACTTGGAGTTAAGTATTAAAAATTCTAAAGTGTTGGTTCTTTCAGGTGTTTTCTTATAACTTCTGCGCATCATGTCGTAAGCCAAAACACATTTTAGCAAAGTTGCCCATTGGTAATTACCATCTACTAAATCACCATAAATCTTTTTAACAGTGCTTGCATCACTTACTTTAGAATTAATAATTCTAGCTACTTGCAATCCGCGTTCAATATTAATACCTAGCATGATAATAGCATAAACTTCATCATGTAAAAGTGTACTTTCAATTTTACTTTTAATTTCAGAAGTGGCATCAACCACTAATATCGTAAAATCATACAGTTGACTTTTAACTAATTTTTCTACAGGATACCCTTTTATAGCGTGTTTTATTCGGTTAATGGTTTCGAACAGTTCATTAGAGATTAAATCTCTAGCACTTCTAGCGTTTTCATGAGCATTAACAAACCCGTTTACTATTGAATAAGGTGTTTCATGGTTTAAGCCAACGTTAAATAAGACTTCTTCTTCACCCAAAACTATATCAGAATCTATGATTTCGTTTGCAGCCATGTACATAATAGAACGCAATACAAATTGTCTTGACTGCGATAATTCATCTGGTGCATCTAATGAAGAAAAATAATTTACCCTTAAAAATCGTGCAATATGTTCAGATCGTTCAATATATCTCCCCATCCAAAACAAATTATTTGCTACTCTTGCTAACATATATATTCTATTTTTTTAATACCCAAGTATCTTTAGACCCGCCCCCTTGAGATGAATTCACTACTAAATTTCCTTTTTTAAGCGCGACTCTGGTAAGTCCGCCTTTTAACACAAAGTCAACATCTTTCCCTAATAAAGTAAAGGTTCTTAAATCCACATGTCTCGACTCAAAAGACTGTGTGTCGTCAATATAAGTCGGGTGTGTTGACAACGACATGATAGGTTGAGCAATGTATTTTCGAGGCTCTTTTTTTATGGTCTCTTTTACTTTTTCTATTTCTTCCTTAGTGAGTTTATTTCCTATGGAAATACCATAACCACCAGATTCATCAACTGGTTTAATTACTAATTTATCAATGTTTTCAAGTACGTAATTCAATTCGTCTTTACGACTACAATGGTAGGTATGAACATTATTTAGAATAGGTTCTTCATCCAAGTAATATTTAATAATTTCTGGCATGTAAGTGTAAACAGCTTTGTCATCTGCTACTCCTGTTCCTGGTGCATTAACTAGTGCCACATTACCTTTTAAATAAACTGAAAACAATCCAGGAACCCCTAAAACAGAATCTTTTTTGAAGACTTTTGGATCTATAAACAAATCATCTACACGTCTGTAAATCACATCTACTTTTTCAATACCATAAATGGTTTTCATGTAAACAAAATCATTTTCAACAAATAGATCACGCCCCTCTACCAATAGAATCCCCATTTGTTTGGCTAAAAAGCAATGCTCATAATAAGCTGAATTGTAAACGCCGGGAGTTAAAATAACACAAACAGGGTTATCTACACCTGTAGGTTTAACAGATTGCATGGTGTCTAATAACTTAGAACCATAATTGACTACGGTATGTGTATTATACTGATTGAAAACACCGAATAAAGCATGTTTTACAGCGCCTCGATTACCTATTACGTAACTTACCCCTGAAGGGCAGCGAATATTGTCTTCTAAAACATAATATTTGCCATCGGAATGCTTTATTAAATCTGTACCAGAAATATGATTATAAACACCTTCAGGGGGATCAAAATTCACCATTTCAGGTAAAAAATTAACTGAAGATTCTATGAGTTCCTTTGGAACTATACCCTGCTTTATAATTTTCTGATCATGATAAACATCCCAAAGAAAATGGTTTAAAGCTTTACTTCTTTGTAAAACCCCAGTTTCAATAGTCTCCCATTCTTTATGATCTATAATTCTTGGAAATAAATCAAACGGAAATATTTTTTCATTGACTTCATTTTCTCCATAAACTTGAAATGTAATTCCTGAATTAAAAAAGGAATCTTTTGCTTGAACATTTAGTCGGTTAAATTCAGGTACAGAATAAGTACCAAAAAGTTCGAACAACGTTTTATAAATACTTCTTACATCTTCTCTTTTAGCAAATAATTCATCATAAAATCTAGAATCGAATTCATATGATGAAAACAATGGCAAGTTAATAGCTTCTTTCAAATCTTATATTTTAGTAAATAGTCTCCGACAATTCATTAAATTTAATAAATATTTAAGGACAAACTACTAAATGGTTTAAGTAATTTTATTTAACAGTTTTTAGGGATGCATATTTAATAAAAAAACAACCTATTTTTAACAATACTAAAATGAATTTTCGCTATAACACCGTTTAATACATGTATTTTTTGTTATTTATTGTAGATTTCGTAAATATGAAATCTATGATTTTATTATAAAAGAAACAAGGTGATTACATATCTTTTTAGGAATGAACTAGTTACACGAAGTCATCTTTCTTTAAAAGAAAATACTGTAAAATTCTAAAAGATTTAACTAAAAAACACTCTAATAAAAAGTGCGCAAAATAGATTTATTGAATTTTCACGTATGCTTTGTGGTTAAAATATTAACGAGAACTAAAAGTTGGTTTTTTTCTATTCTTTACAGCAAGCAAACACTTGATTCCTTCTGCAGGTTCAAATGGTTTTATAATTATTTAACTTTCGACTAAATAAAAAGTAATTGTTTATTTCCCACCTTTATACAATGCATTTAAAACCAATGCTGTAATAATCATAGCAATACCTAACAAACTCCATAAGGTATAAATTTCACCAAAGATAAAAGCCCCAAATAATACGGTGAAAATAACTTCTAAATACTTTAAAGGCGCCACTTGATTGGTTGCTGCAATTTGAAATGCTTTGGTCATATAAACCTGACCGAAATAACCAAAAACACCAAGTGCAAGTAACATTAACCACTCTACGCCTACAGGTGTTGTCCAATTAAACATGGCTACGAGACCACCAGTAATGGTAGATATTATCATAAAATAATTAACAACGACAACAGGATGATCTGCTTTCCCAATTTTACTGATAACTACATAAACCAACCCGCTAAAAATAGCCGAAACTAAGATTAAAATAAGTCCGTAACTATCTAAAGTGGTATCAAAACCTTTTAAAATAATAACCCCTATAAATGCGGCAACAAAAAATAACCATTGTATAGGTTTTACGGTTTCCTTCAATATCAAAACAGCAAAAACAGCAGCAAAAATGGGTGCCATATAGCGTAATGAAACCGCTGTACCAATAGGTAAATATTTAGTAGACATAAAGAACAAAGCCATTGAAGTGACTCCTACTAAACCTCTTAAAACTAGCAGTTTTCTTTTATTTCCTAAAATAGGAATATTGTTTTTTAATAGAAATCCGAATGTAAAAAACAAGGAGCTTATAGACCTAAAGAACACAATTTGAAAAGCATCAAAATGGGCTAAATATTTTACGATACCGTTCATACATGTGAAAGCTAATGTACTAATTAGCATAAATTGTAGTGCTTTTTTAACGTCCAATGGATCTAAATTTAAATTTACGGTTTGAGTTTATAAAATACACGCCTGTTAAAAGAATAACTGCAGCGCAAATAGATTGAAATGAAATGTGTTCATCTAGAATCCACCAGCCTAAAATTAGGGCTATAATTGGGTTTACATAAGTTGAAGTTGCAACTTTTTCTGGGGACACTGTTTTTAGCAGAAAATTAAATGCTGTAAAAGCAACAAGACTTCCAAATAAAATTAAGCCTAACATCGCCCATTGAACATTTTCTGGCCATACTTTTGGTGCAGACCAAGGCTCATTCAACATAAGACTTATGATACCCAGAAAAAGGCCTCCTGAAAGCATCTGGTATCCTGTATTTACAAAATGATTACTGGGTAAATCGGCTTTACCCACAAAAATACTAGCGTAGGACCAACTGATCATACAGCATAAAATAGTGATCATACCAATTATTTGCCCTTCTTGGTTTAAAAGTTCTTTTTGACCAACCAATAGAAAGATGCCTAGAAAACCTAAAAAAACACCTACATAAGACATTAACGAAATTTGTTTTCCTTGAAGGATACGTAATAATATTAGGACAACAAGTGGTTGTGCTGAAATTTCAAGTGCCGCAAAGCCACTATCAACATATTTTAAAGCCCAAACGACTACACCGTTTCCGAAGGTTAAAAACAAAAAACCAGCTATAGCCGCATTTTTTAATTGCGGCCAACTAATTTTTAAGCTAATTTTTGAAATTTTGGCTATAATAAAAATTAAAATACTTGCAGTAACGAAGCGCATTGATGCCAAAAAGAAAGGCGGCAGATGAGTTACAGCTATTTTATTAAGCAAATAAGTAGAACCCCAAATAACATAAATGGCAAAAAAAGCTAAAATGATAAGAATCGTTTTACGCGATGCACTCATATAATGTTATTGGATCTTGTAGTTTGAAACTACGCTATAAGAAAAAGTTAAATCTTTTTAACTCGAACAGCGTTCATTCCTTTTTGACCACGTTCTAATTCGTAAGTCACTTTATCATTTTCTTCAATAGGTTCTAATGTTCCACTAACGTGTACAAAATACTTCTCTTGATTAATACTATCAATGATAAAACCAAAACCTTTAGAATGATCAAAGAAAGACACTTTTCCTTCCTTTGCTGCTGGTTCTTCTTCTATTCTGTCTTCTTTCTTAGGTATTCCTAATTCAATAGATTCAGCTTCAACCTTTTCTCGCATTGCAGGATCTGGTGGGGTGTCAGTTAAATTCCCGTTAAAATCAACGTAAGCAAATTGAATCCCTTGTGGATTTTCTTTAGCTTCAGCTTTTCTAGCTTCTTTCTTTTTTTGCTTTTCTTCACGTTTCTTTAAACGTTTCTTTTCTTTTTCAATTTTGTTAAAGGTAACTTGCGATTTTGCCATAGTTTATCTAATCGTACAGATTTAATGAGTTAATAATACTGCAAAGATAAACCTTATTTTAAGTATGCTACAATTATTATGTGTTATAATTTATAGTTAGAGCTTAATCTTCTGGTGGAAATCCATGAATTTCCTCAAAAACTTCATCAAAATTAGAACGTAAATATGAATTAAGTTTTTTTCTATAATCCCCTTTTAACCAATCTACAAAGTTGTAAGTACTTTTACTAATGCATTTTGTATAACGCTGAATTCTAAAATCAATATCGTCCCCTAACATTTTCGCTAAGGCTAAAGCATCATAAACATCCTCACTATTTTCAATACATATTTTAGCGTGCTGCTCAATAGAACGCTCTAAAACAACTTTTGAAGACTCGCCATTTCTAATAGAATCTACATATGTTTTTTGAATATCGAAATACACATCTTTAGACTTTCCAAATTCAGCTCGTAATTCATCAGGCATTTCATATCTGAAATTACTCTCTAAATCCTCATCACTTAAGATAGAATCTAAGTAATAAGTAGGCGATTTAAAAATACGCTGCCAGTCTAAATCCTCTCCCCAAGGTCCGAATCTGTGGAAATTATTCCCTAAATCTATAACCGAGAAGGTTTTTTTATTCTTCAAAATACGAGAACCACGACCAATCATTTGGTAATAAAGCGTTAACGATTTTGTTGCTCTATTTAAGATGATGCTATCAACTGTTGGTTCATCAAAACCTGTAGTTAAAATACTCACAGATGTCAAAATAGCATCAGGCGTGTTTTTAAACCATTTTAATATCATGGCACGCTCTTTTTTACTATTAGTGTTGTCTAGATGTGCAACAGGATACCCGGCTCTTTTAAAAGTATCATAAACATGCAGTGATGTGTTAATACCATTATTAAATATTAAAGTTTTCTTCCCTTTTGCACGCTCTTCGTAAGCCTGTAAAAGCTTAGATAACATATCATTATCGGTGTATAGATCTTCAGATGATTTAACAGTATAATCACCATTAGCCCCTACAACTAACGAAGTTAAACCTACATTATAAGTAAACATTTCAGCTCGCGCTAAGAAACCATTATCTATTAAGGATTCAATGCTTTCACCTACAATAAGTTCGTCATAATTATCGGTCATTGGCAACTCAATACTTGAACTTAATGGTGTGGCTGTTACTCCTAAAATAAAAGATTGACTAAAAAATTTAAAAAGTTTTGTAAATGAATTGTAATGCGCTTCATCAATAATAACTAAACCTATATCAGAAATATCAAGTTTATCATCATTTAAACGGTTGTTTAAGGTTTCAACCATGGCAACAAAACAGCTGAAATCTGCCTGATCACTTAAATCCGCTTTACTATCAACGACCTTATTATGAACACCAAATTCGGTTAAAACTTTAGAGGTTTGTCGGCATAACTCAATACGGTGTGTCATCACTAAAACCTTTTTTTTGTGATGCTTTAAATACTGTCTAACAATTTCAGAAAAAATAACAGTTTTACCCCCACCAGTTGGTAATTGATATAACAAATGATAATCATCTGGAGATTCCTCAAAGGCGTTAAATATTTTATCTATCGCCCCTTTCTGGTAACTGTATAAATCTTTCCCTTCTTTTCTTTCTTCTAATTCCGCTTTTGTTGCCGACATGCTAAAAATTTTATGACGTGCAAAAATAACATCTTTAGAGCGTTTATCATGCATGATTGCTCTTAAAATTATTCTAGGATTTTTTAGAATCTACTAAGCAAAAGAGTATTAAGGAATTAATTACGTGTTTACATGAAAAAATATTATCTAAAAAAGCGATATATTTATAGTAAATAATAAAAAAAGCGCTTTTTAGTGAAAATTATGTAACAAAAAGTCACTTTTTGCTTCTAATCATTCCAAATTAATTAATTCACTCTATTATAGAATCTTTAAATTTACACCTTTAAATGAAAACAACAATTTTTAAATTAAGCAGTGCTTTATTCTTATTTCTAAGTATGATTACACAGACAGATGCACAAGACATTTCCGGAGCATGGAAAGGAAAAATAACAGTTCAAGAAACCGAAATCCCTTTACTTTTCAATATTAAAAAGGAAGATTCTGGGCTAACAAGTACTATGGATAGTCCTTCACAAGGTGCGTCCGATATTCCAATGGACGAAGTTACTTTTGAAGATCAGGTTTTAACTATAAAATTTAATCAAGCTGCGATGAAATATGTCGGTACTTTCAAAAATAATAGTTTTGATGGTACTTTATTTCAGAGCGGACAAGAATTACCGTTAGTTTTAACGAAAACTGTAAAAACACTTCCTGGGAACACTACCCTACCTACTTCGGATGCCGAACTAGACAAACTAGAGCATTTTAGTGATGGTAATTATAAATATTCTGTTAAAGATTACTTTGCAAAACCAAAAGCGAGTTCTTTTTCTTTTTCGCCAAACGGAGCCTACCTCGCCTATAAAGAAAAAGACGATGATGCGAAAAATCATGTTTATGTAAAAAACCTTGAAAACGATAAAGTTACTTTAGTTATTAAAGAAGAAGAAGAATTGATTCGTGGTTTTGGATGGGCTAATGATAATAGATTGGTTTATATCATGGACAAAGGTGGAAATGAAAACTACCATTTATTTGCTGTAAATCTGGATGGCACCAATCAGGTTGAATTAACACCTTTTGATGGTGTAAAAGTGAATATTCTAAATGGTTTAAAAGAAGATAAAGAACACATGATTATCTCTATGAACCAGAATAATCCTCAAATATTTGAACCTTATAAAATTAATATTGTAACAGGTGAAATGGTTCAGTTATATAAAAATGATGATGCTGAAAACCCTATTGATGGTTACGAGTTTGATAAAGATGGAAAACTAAGAGGTTTTTCAAGACTTCGAGATGGTGTGAATATCGATTTATATTACACCACCGACGGAGAGCATTATGAGGTTAAAAAGAAATTAAATTGGAAGGATAGCTTCAGAATTGCTTCATTTAATTATGCTAGCGAAAACCCACATGATGCTTATGTCGTTTCAAACTTAGAAAGTGATAAAACAGAAATCTATTTATATGATTTAAAAGAAGATAAGGTTATTAAAAAACTATTTTCAAATAAAGATTTTGATGTTTCTGGTTTAAGATTATCAAGAAAAAGAGGTTATGAATTAGATTATTTTGCTTTTGAAGGTGAAAAACAAGAAATTGTACCTGTAAGTCATTATTACAAAAAATTACACAAAAAAATGACTTCAAAATTTCCTGACTATAATTATTCTATAGCTGGAGTTACCGATGAGGAAGACAAATACTTAATATTCCTTCAAAGTGACAAATTATATGGAACGTATTATGCTTACGACGCAGTAAAAGATGAGTTCAAATTACTTTATAATTTAATGCCAAATCTTAAGGAAGAAGATATGGCGGTTATGCGCCCTATATCATTTAAAAGTAGAGATGGTAAAAATATTCATGGATACATCACTTTACCTAAAGCAGCTGTAGAAGGTAAAAAAGTTCCTGTAATTGTAAACCCGCATGGCGGACCACAAGGTATTAGGGATTCTTGGGGGTTTAACCCAGAAGCACAATTATTTGCAAGTCGTGGATATGCAACATTGCAAGTTAATTTTAGAATTTCTGGAGGTTACGGAAAGGCCTTTTTAGAATCTGGTTTCAAACAAATTGGTAGAAAAGCCATGGACGATGTTGAAGATGGCCTGCAATTCGTAATTGATAAAGGCTGGGTAGACAAAAATAACGTTGCTATTTATGGCGGAAGTCATGGTGGTTATGCCGTTTTAAGAGGTTTAACAAAAACGCCTGATTTATATACTTGTGGTGTCGATTATGTTGGCGTTTCAAACTTATTTACATTCATGAAAACGATTCCACCATATTGGAAACCTTATTTAAAAATCATGAAAGAAATTTGGTATGATGAAGATGTGGCTTCAGAGAAAGTTATAATGGAAGAAGTATCTCCTGCTTATCAAATTGAAAAAATTAAAAAACCTCTTTTTGTTGTTCAAGGTGCCAACGACCCAAGAGTAAATATTGATGAATCCGATCAAATAGTTGAAGCTTTAAGGGCTAAAGGTTTTGATGTTCCTTACATGGTTAAATACGACGAAGGACATGGTTTTCATAAAGAAGAAAATAGATTAGATCTTTACAAAGCTATGTTAGGATTTTATGCTAAGCATTTAAATAATTAACTTTTAGTAAAACTATATTTACAAATTTAAAGCCTTATGCACATGTTCAGCATAAGGCTTTTTTTATTTTCGAAAAGTAATTATCTCAAATTTTACTTTTAATCTTAAAGGGTTTCGAAGATGTAATTAATGAAAAATATAAGACTTCAAATCATAACCGTATACAAAAAACAAATCTCGTAAAGGTTAAAAATCAGTTAATTAAAGTATTTATTTTAACTTTAATTTTTAAAAAAAGAACCATCTGTACCTTCAAATAATTACGTTAATGCTTACCTTTGCAACAAAATGTAATATATTTAAATAAATAATATGAAAAAACCGACAATCGGGTTTATCGGACTCGGCCTTATGGGCGCAAACATGGTTGAAAACCTTCAAAAAAGAGGTTTCGAATTAATAGTTATGGACCTTAATAAGGACGCTGTTGAAACAGTTATTGCTCGCGGTAATGCTTCTGAGGCGGCTTCTCCTAAAGAATTAGCTCAAAAGAGTGATATCATCATGTTCTGCTTAACGACTTCTGCTGTAGTTGAAAAAATCGTTTATGGTGAAAACGGTATTCTAGAAGGTGTTAAAGAAGGTGCTGTTTTGATAGACTTCGGAACGTCGATTCCTGCTTCTACACGTAAAATAGGAAAAGATCTTGCTGAAAAAGGGGCTGGAATGATTGATGCACCTCTAGGTCGTACTCCTGCTCACGCTAAAGATGGCTTATTAAACATCATGGCTGCTGGCGACAAAGAAACTTTTGAGAAAGTAAAACCAGTGCTTGACGAACAAGGTGAAAACGTATTCCATTTAGGTGCTTTAGGTGCTGGACATACAACGAAATTAATCAATAATTTTATGGGAATGACTACTGTGGTAGCAATGTCTCAAGCTTTTGCAGCTGCTAAATTAGCAGGTGTAGATGGTCAAGAGTTATTTGATATCATGTCTGCTGGACCATCTAACTCTCCTTTCATGAAATTCTGTAAAAACTATGCAGTTGATAATGTAAGTGACTTAGGTTTCTCTATTGCAAACGCTAATAAAGATTTAGGTTACTTTGTACAGATGATGGAAGATTTAGGATCTGTTTCTGATATTGCTAAAGCAACTTCTGCTAACCTTACGGCTGCAGTAAATGCTGATATGGGTAATGGAAATGTCCCTGAGATTTTCGATTATTTCGTAAACCTTAAGAAATAATACAAACAGACAACGTTTGTAATAGATTTTAACCTGTAAAGTTTAAAATCTAAATTATAAAAATGCACATTCATAATATTCAAAACCCTTGTAAATACGAGGGTTTTATTGTGAATTTAGGTAAACAAAAACCTCGAAGTATGTATTTTAAAACTTGGTTAAATTCAGAATGTGCCTAATAATTCTCCATTTAAAGCATTAAAAAAGCCTAATTACAGTTTGTAATCAAGCTTTCTTAGGTATACAAATAATAAATTTCTCTTATTTTACAAATTTAGCAAATCCTTCTGCTGTTTTGTAAATGTATAATCCTGAAGCTAAACCAGATACAGGAATACTTTTTGACCCTTCTCCTTGAGCAACTACCGCTCCTGTAATACTCATTATTTGGTATTTAGCAGGTGTTGGTACCGATAAGGTATTATTAGATAAAAATACATGAACTATTTTAGATGCTACATTATTGGTGCTTAAAGTATTGTCAGAAAGTGTTATTTGATCGATTAAAACTCTAGAACCATCTGTTAATGCTCCATTTGCTTTATTTCTGAAAATAACTTGAAATTTTACATCGCCATTATAATTTGCATGCGAAATTTGAAAAGTTTTAGTGGTATAAGTACCAGGGGCATCAGTAGTGATGTCTTCTTCATGTGCATTCGACCAAGTAAAACCACCAGCACCATCGTCTTGTCCTGTTCGTATTCTTAGTAAATCGATTTCGGTAGATTCGTTGCTGAATATGATTTTAAAATAACTATAAGTATCGGCGTCAATTTCTCCAACGGCTGCACCATTTTCATCGGGAGCATACATTACCGCGTTTTTGGAATCTGCAGGGTAAGTCATCTCTAATTCTCCAGAAGGGTTGCCTGCAAACGCCGATGCCCAAGGACCAGTAGCAACGCCAGCTGTCCATCCCTGGGTGTTGGTGTCAAAATCATAAACAAGGTTTTGTGCATTAAAACTAACTGTAGCAATTAAAGCAATAGCCAAAAATAAAAGTTTTGTGTTAGGTAATTTTTTCATCATTTAAGTGTTTTTATTAGTTAATGAATAGTTGTGATATAAAACTACAGCTTACACATCCTATTGAATTCTATTATTTTACCTAAACCTAACAATATCTTACCCCATTGTAAGAGATTTAATTGGATACAATTTTAATAACTGCCCTATTTTTTAACCAATTTAAAAATTATGCCATTTTGATAAACTAAATATATCCCATTAGATAGCGTACTTATATCAGCGCTACCTGTACTACCACTTAACACAATTTCACCCGTTATATTTTTAATTACCCAAGCCTCCTTTTTACTAAAGTTTAATTGATTTTGCGCCGGGTTTGGAAAAATAATTCTTTCATTTACTTTTATAGGTTCTACATGTAATGTATTTGCTTTAATAGTAACTAAGTTAAATTCTGAAGCATAACTTGAAGCGGCATTACCTTTTACAGGCCTAATAGAAATTGTAATTTTGTAATTCGTTGCTTGTTTAGGGATTTCACTTAGTTTTATACCTAAGGAAGCCTTTTGGTTCTTACCGGCCTGTACTGTAATACGTGTATTACCAAGCCAAGTTCCGTTAGGGGCATGCATTACAGCAACTAATTCATTTTCTTTATCCGAATTATAATTAATTTCTACAGGAATAATCAATGCTTGTTCATATTCGGTTGGTGGATTCAAAAAACTAATAGCAGGAACAATATTTTCATTTCCTGCCTCCGTTAAGTAATCACCACCATCAAAAATGGACTTGTTAACCGTAGAACCAACAGCAGGAAAATCACTTCCATACTCAATAGCCCCCGCATCTGGAGCATGACCTGAAAAACCATCTGTAACCCCTGGTATTATTTTTCCATAATTAATTGGAGCAACACCACTTTTAAGTCTAAAATCTCCGTTTGGAGCATCTTCAAAAATTGTATTTCCAGTACCTGTTACGTCTTCGTAATTATTAGAGAAATCCATTAAAGCAAATAATGATGTTGTGTTTTTCGTTTCTTGATATGCTGCTCTACTATCAATAATATTATTCCAAAAATGTATGTTTTCTACGTCTCCTTCATTATCTCTATTCCAAACACGAACCGCCCAATCTACATTCCAAACAGTATTATTATAATAAAAACAATCTGTAATTTTAGCTTTTCGAGGTCCTAAATAGGCAAATGTTCCATCTGGTACTTCATCGGTAATAAAATTGTAAATTAAATTATGATGTACCGTGTAATTATAACATCCTTCAAGATATAATGCTAAAACAAATTCCTTTTTACCATCGGTAAGTGTGTTGGAATCATGTATTCTGTTATATGCAATTTCTGATCCTTTCATATCTAAAGGCACCCCCCAATCACTACCATTAGTACATTGAATAGAACCTGCATCTTGCCCCATTTTCATGCAATCATACAAATCATTATAAGTTATATTAATTTGTCCATTGGTTCGAATATGAAACCTTCCGGTAGATCCAAAAGTGGAATTGGTAACAATTGTTCCGTCTGCATAGTTTTGTAGTGAAGATGTAAATT
Organism: Tamlana sp. 2_MG-2023; assembly: GCF_030548465.1. Classification (GTDB taxonomy): domain Bacteria; phylum Bacteroidota; class Bacteroidia; order Flavobacteriales; family Flavobacteriaceae; genus Pseudotamlana. The sequence goes on along the minus strand of NZ_JAUOSF010000002.1, from coordinate 335,317 downwards.
GAGCAATCCAACCAATGTCTTCTATCCTTGTGCCTTCTATTTTGTTGTTATTTCCACCATCTACATAAATCCCATGTCCCCAACTATGCGCAACATAACAGTTTTTAATTGTATTATTATCCCCATTAACATATACCCCGCCTTGAAGCTTAGACACACCATAACCAGACCTTGTTAAAAAAGACTGTAAATATTGTATCGAACAATCTTCAATCCTAGCATTGTCTGTATTGTCCATGTTTATAGAAGCGGCATGAATTGAGATTCCTTTTATTGTAATATTATTACGATTATTTAAGACAAATCCCCACTTTCTATTTTTTATTGAAATTTGTAAATCGTTTGGATTTTTACCTGCTGGTGGCATTAAATATATTTTATTGTTTGTCTGAAACCACTCTCCTTCTCTATCTAAAGCATTTAAATGAAATATAAATCCAAATCCTTTACCACTATCTGTAAATATTTTTTCACTATTATCTATCCAACCATCTGTTATGGCATCAACAGTTAAATTTATGCCTGAAGATGCCGTAATAGTTCCCATTGGGTTTATCCATTTTTTCCCATTAATACCTCTAAATATTCCGCCTTTAAAAAAATCATCTGCAAAGCCAGACATGTTTGGAAATTTAACTTGACGACTTTTTTGACCTTCGACCCCTGTAAAAACCTGACAATCTTCATACCCAGTGGTTTTATCTTCAGGCATCATCATTTCATCTCCTAAATTATTTGGCCAACGCGCCATTCCTTGTCTTTCTCCATCTATAAAAAGCATGGTGTAATCAGATTCCGAACCTGTAAAGTTGGTTTCATAAATTCGAGCTCCTTGACTACTAACTACCCAACCCGTTACCAAATCTGCTCCTGTAATAACAACTTTATCGTTTTCGAAATTTATAAAGGTAATATTGTTTGTTTTTACGGTAACTTGCTCGCGGTACACACCTCTTTTTATATAGCAGATGTCACCAGAAACCATGATGTCTGCAGCTTTTTGTATTGTTTTAAATGGATTGTTTATCGATCCATTGTTAGAGTCGGCTCCATTTTTTGAGACGTAATACTCGGTAGCAGATAACGCTTGGGTTAACATTATAAATAGTAGTAGTAGTAGTAGTAGTATCCTGTTTTTCATAATAAAATATAACTTAGTAATAGGCAATAACTGCCTAGTATATCTTTTATAAAAGTAAAGCCTTCATTTATCATAAAATGCCATGATTTTACCAGAACCTAGTAAAATTTTATCCTAAAGACATTGGGTATAAACATCAAAAAAGCCTGCCACAATAAACTTGTAGCAGGCTTTTTAAAATTTTATAAGTGTATTTTAAATCTAGATGTTTTTAGCTAAATAATCACCTACTTCTTTTGTTCCATAAGATTTTCCTCCATCGGCTAAATCTTCAGTAACAAACCCTTCAGCTAATGCTTTATTTACAGCATCTCTAATCGCTTTTCCTTCTTCTGGTAAGTTAAATGCTGTTTCAAACATCATAGCAGCAGATAACACTGTTGCCATTGGGTTAGCAATGTTTAATCCTGTAGCCTGTGGGTAAGAACCGTGAATTGGCTCAAATAAAGCAATATCAGTTCCCATAGATGCCGATGGCATTAATCCCATAGATCCTGAAATTACAGAAGCCTCATCGGTTAAGATATCTCCAAATAAGTTTTCAGTAATTAACACATCGTAGCTATTTGGCCATTGTACTAAACGCATCGCTACAGCATCAACAAACTCATAACTCACTTCAACTTCAGGATAATCTTTTTCCATAGCTTGAACCGTTTCTCTCCATAAACGAGACGTTTCTAAAACGTTAGCTTTATCAACACAACATAGTTTTTTAGAACGTGTCATGGCTAATTCAAAACCTTTTTTCGCTAAACGTTGTACTTCAGCTCTTGTGTAAACACAGTTGTCATAAGCTGTTTCTCCTCCATCTCTTCTACCTTTTTCGCCAAAGTAGATTCCTCCAGTTAATTCTCTTAAGAAAACTAAATCAGTGCCTTCAATACGCTCTTGTTTTAAAGGTGATTTATCTAATAAAGATGGGAAAGTAAAAGTAGGACGCACGTTAGCAAATAAACCTAATTTTTTACGCATTTTAAGTAAACCTTGTTCTGGTCTTACCGGTGCAGAAGGATCGTTATCGTATTTCGGGTGCCCAATAGCTCCAAATAAAACGGCATCTGAAGCAGCACAAATATCATGCGTTGCATCTGGATAAGGCTCACCAACTGCATCAATTGCAGCAGCACCTGTTAAAGCAGGTTGCCATGTAATTTCATGTCCGAATTTCTTTGCTACAGCATCACTTACTTTTACTGCTTGATCAATAACCTCTGGTCCTATTCCGTCTCCGGCTAAAAGCGCTATATTAAATTTCATTTTTTATTAATTTTAGTCTTTGTTTTATTTTATATGATTACCATTCACTTTAGTTAAAAACTTTAGTGTTTGGTCATTTTTTAGTTAATAATAATATTCAGCATTTTTTCAGTAGCTATTATAGCTGAAACTGTTTGATCTGAATCTAATCCACGTGTTTTGAATTCTTTTTCAGCACTTTTCCAAGTAATAATGGTTTCACATAAAGCATCTGAACGACTTCCTGGTGGGATTCTAACCGCATAATCGATTAAATCTGGTAAAACGATTAGTTTTTCACTTTTAAAAATACTCTTAATAGCATTCATAAAAGCGTCAAATTGTCCGTCACCTTGAGCGTTAACTTCAAAAGTTTCACCTTCAATAGTTATGGATACTGAAGTTGTAGGTTTTAACCCCTTCGAATGCGTAAGTACATAGGTGTTCACCTTCACTTTTTCTTCGTAAGTTCTATCTAAAACATCAGAAATAATATAAGGTAAATCCTCTTTCGTAACAACTTGCTTTTTATCACCAAGTTCGATAATACGTTGCGTTACTTTCTTTAAGTCTTCGTCATTAAGTTGAAGTCCTAATTCTTGTAAATTCTTTTGAATATTTGCCTTGCCAGAAGATTTTCCTAAAGCATATTTTCGTGTTCTGCCAAAACGTTCAGGCATCAAATCACTAAAATACAAGTTGTTTTTATTATCTCCATCAGCATGAATTCCAGCTGTTTGAGTAAAAACATTTGCTCCAACAATTGGTTTGTTAGAAGGAATAACCAAACCAGAAAAGTTTTCAACTAATTTACTTACTGTATACAACATTTTTTCATTGACACCAATTTGAAGGTGGGGCATGAAATCGTTAATCACAGCAATGGTACTAGACATAGGTGCATTTCCAGCACGCTCGCCCATACCATTTACCGTTAAGTGCAAACCATCTGCTCCGGCGTTTAGACCTGCCATCACATTAGCGACACCTAAATCGTAATCGTTATGTGCGTGAAAATCGAAATGCAAGTTTGGATACTTTTCCTTTATTTCTTTTATGAAGTTAAAAGATTCTTCAGGAGTTAAAACTCCCAATGTGTCGGGAAGCATAATACGCTTCACTGGTTGTGTAGAAAGAAATTCTAAAAACTCATAAACATAAGCTTTAGAATTACGCATCCCATTACTCCAATCTTCCAAATAAATATTGGTAATCAAATTGTACTTTTCAGCCAGAGTAATGTTTTCTTTTATTTCTTCAAAGTGCTGACTAGGCGTCTTTTTAAGTTGATGTGTTAAATGGTTTAAAGAACCTTTTGTAAGCAGGTTTTGAACCTTCGCTCCTGACTCAATCATCCAGTCTATAGAAACTCCTTTATCTACAAAGGTTAAAACTTCTACAGCTTCTAAATGGTTGTTTGCTGCAGCCCATTTTGTAACATCTTTAACGGCTTGAAGTTCTCCATCGGACACTCGAGCTGAAGCAATTTCAATGCGATCAACTTTTAATTCGTCTAATAAAAGCTTAGCAATTGTTAATTTCTCAGAAGCAGAAAACGACACACTCGAGGTTTGTTCACCATCGCGTAATGTCGTATCCATTATTTCTATTTTTCTCAAACTCATGCTCTAAAAAGGGCGTGATTCTGTGAAAGTTTCAATTTCACCTTTCATGCTTTGTAGATAATCAATATCATCAAAACCATTTAACATGTTACCTTTTTTATAACCATTGATATCAAATGATTCTTGAGTACCAGATGATGGTAATGTAATTGTTTGAGCTTCTAAATCGATTACTAATTCTGTTTTAGGATCTTCGTAAACCGCTTCAAAAATTTCATTTAAAAATTCAGGAGAAATTTGAACTGGCAAAACTCCAATGTTTAAACAGTTATTTTTGAAAATATCTGCAAAGAAACTAGATACTACACAACGAAAACCATAATCATAAACCGCCCAAGCAGCGTGCTCTCTAGAAGAACCAGAACCAAAGTTTTTTCCTCCTAAAAGAATTTTACCACTATATATAGGGTTGTTTAATACGAAATCTGTTTTTGGTGTATCGTCACCGTTATATCTCCAATCTCTAAATAAGTTGTCTCCAAAACCATCACGAGTTGTTGCTTTAAGAAAACGTGCTGGTATAATTTGATCTGTATCTACATTCTCGATTGGTAAAGGAACTGCAGTACTTGTTAGTGTTGTAAATTTATCGTAAGCCATTATTTTAAGTTAAAAGTGAAAAGTTAAAAGTGAAAAGTTTTAAATCCTTTACTCTAATTTTTAACTATTCATTGTTAATTATTAATTATAGAAGTTCTCTCGGATCTGTTACAACGCCAGTAACAGCAGCTGCAGCAGCCACTAATGGACTTGCTAATAAGGTTCTTGAACCTGGACCTTGACGACCTTCAAAGTTTCTATTTGATGTACTTACTGCATATTTTCCAGCAGGCACTTTATCATCATTCATAGCTAAACAAGCAGAACAACCTGGCTCTCTTAATACGAAACCAGCTTCTTCAAAAATAGCTAATAAACCTTCTTCTTTTATTTTAGCTTCAACAATGTGTGATCCTGGAACTAACCAAGCCGTTACATTGTCTGCTTTTTGTCTTCCCTTTACAATAGATGCAAATGCACGGAAATCTTCAATACGACCATTGGTACAAGAACCAATAAATACGTAATCAATTTTCTTTCCAATCATTTGATCGTTTTCAGCGTAACCCATGTAGGCTAAAGACTTATCATAAGTTGCTTTTCCACCTTCAACAGATTCAGCAGTAGGAATGTTTTTAGAGATACTCATTCCCATACCTGGGTTTGTACCATAAGTAATCATGGGTTCAATATCACTAGCATCAAAAGTAAACTCTTTATCAAACGTTACACCTTCATCGGTTTTTAACGTTTTCCAGTATTCCATAGCTTTATCCCAATCTGCACCTTTTGGAGTCATTGGACGCCCTTTAATGTACTCGAAAGTTTTTTCATCTGGAGCAATCATACCGCCACGTGCACCCATCTCGATAGATAAGTTACAAACTGTCATACGACCTTCCATACTCATGTTTTCAAAAACATCACCAGCATACTCCACAAAATAACCTGTTGCACCAGAAGTACTTAATTGAGAAATAATATATAAACCAACATCTTTAGCGGTAACCGCTTTACTCAATGCTCCGTTTACGTTAATACGCATTTTCTTAGGTTTTGGCTGCATGATACATTGCGTTGTCAAAACCATCTCAACTTCCGAAGTACCAATACCAAAAGCAATCGCTCCAAAAGCACCGTGAGTTGATGTATGTGAATCTCCACAAACTATAGTAGCTCCTGGAAGTGTAATACCATTTTCTGGTCCTACAACGTGAACAATACCATTGTTTTGGTGCCCTAAGCCCCAGTGACTAATACCGTATTCGTTCGCGTTATTTTCTAATGTTTTTAATTGATTAGCAGATAAAGGATCTTCAACAGGTAAATGCTGATTAATTGTAGGTGTATTGTGATCGGCAACCGCAAAAGTACGCTCTGGATATAATACGCTTAAACCTCTACTTTTTAAACCAACAAATGCTACAGGACTTGTTACTTCATGAATTAAATGACGATCGATATAAAACACATCTGGACCATCTTCAATTTTCCTTACAACATGTGAATCCCACACTTTGTCAAACAATGATTTACTCATAAATATTATATTTTGTATTAAAGTTGCTTTTAACTTAGGCGTTTTTAAAGCCTAAAAGCCTATAAAGACTTACAAATTTATGTTTTATTACATGTATTTAAAACTTAAAGCCCCTTTGTTATTTAATTTTTATAAAATTACTAGTGGATAGATTATAAATTGAATTTTATTCAACAAATTCTCAAAATTGATTGTTTTTTTCAAACGCCCCTATTGAAGTCTATCTTTTACGTATTCTACCTCCGTTTTTCCATGCGGTTTGGCCTTGCCATCAGGTCCAAGATTTACCATGACAATGTTAGAAATTGTAATTATGGTTTCTCTTGTCATTTTATTTCTTACCTCACAACTTAAGGTTAATGATGCCCTTCCAAATTTCACAGGGGTAATCCCTATTTCGATAATATCGCCTTGTCTTGCAGAAGCCTTAAAATCAATTTCACTAATGTATTTTGTTACTACCTTTTGGTTTTCTAATTGAATAATGGTGTAAAGCGCTGCCTCTTCGTCAATCCAATCTAATAAGCGGCCACCAAACAAGGTTCCGTTTGCATTTAAATCTTCAGGTTTAATCCATTTTCTTGTATGAAAATTCATCTTATATAATTATGTGTTAATTTTTGTATTCCTTTTTATCGAACAAATCTAGACGATTCATTCCTGCTAAATAATATGTGTTTTAACCAAACAAAACAGCCGAAAACCACGATATTATTTAGAGTTTCTAAAGGTATGAAATTCTTGAATGTTAATAAACTCGTTGATAAGTATAAAGTTAAATTAATATGAACAGCTCGAATAATTTCTATTTTTAAGTAAAATCTCCATAAAAATGAACACTAGACAATCAAATCTGACTAACATTCGACCTGAGATTTTAGGCGAAACGATTAAAGAAAACATGAGTAGTGATGAGCGCTTTCAGAACTTAGTTTTGAGACCAATCATCAAACTTCAAAATGATTTACTTGTAGAAGTTTTTAAAAATTACATTAGAAAACACAAATCTGTTTTCCATGGGTTTACTTTGGAAAAACGCATGTCTTACATTGAAAATGCCATTCAACGTGACATGAAACTTAGGAATTCCATGAAAGGCATGATTATCGGACAGTTTACTGTTGAGGAATACCAACTTTATATAGAAAACTCTTCAGCGCTTAACAAACGTATGATGAACCTTGTTAAAGATCGCTTATTAAGCCAAATACAATTATTTGATAAACCAGAGCTGCTAACAGCGGTTTAATCAATAGTTGAAACTCCATTTATATCTGTAGTTAAAACATCGCTCATATAATCAAAATATGGGCGAATGGTTTTAAATGCACTGGTTATTTCATCTAAAAAATTAGGATTTAACACTTCTTCATCGCTATATTTTTTAACGAAAATGAATTGTTTTTTTCTTATTAAATCAATGGCTTTATGCTCTTTGTTAAAGCCTTTAGGAGCGGTTTTCAATTCATCGCCAACGAGTTCTCCCCAAACAGATTTAAATTTTTTATCTTCAATAATCTCACGGATTTCAACATCGTCCACTTCGAATTCTTTTCTTATTCTTAAAAGATCCTCTTTAGCAGGTTCCCAAAAACCTGTTGCAATAAAACTTTCGTTATTCGGTTGAATATGTAAATAATACCCACCTCTCAAGCGTGGTTTTGTTCTATGGAATGATCCACCAAAATGCGTTTTGTAAGGTAATTTATTCTTTGAAAAACGTACATCGCGATAAATTCTAAAAACTTTGAGTTTATCAATTTCATCATAGCTATTTAAACCTTCATAAACAGAATTATAAAAAGCTTTCACCTCTTTCTCAATCGCCTTAAATTCAGGCTTATTTTCATTAAACCAATCACGATTATTATTTTTTTCTAGCTTACTAAGAAATTTAAAAACGGATTTTGGCACTGACTTACTCATATGTTTTAATTTTTAATAATATTCTAAAATACAAAATGCCCCGAGTAATTCGGGGCATTTCTTAATATCTTTATACAACGAAAAAACATTGTATTTTACTTGTATTTAAAATGGATTAATCCACTTCGTCTACAGCATCATCTACAGCATCTCCAACATCATCAGCCGCATCTTCAATAGCGTCTCCAGTGTCTTCCGCTGCTTCTTCAATTTTTTCTCCTGTACTCTTTTCATCTCTACAACCTGTAAATACAGTTGATACTGTAAATAATAAGGCTAACGCTAATATCGTTTTTTTCATAATATAAATTTTAAAGTTTGATTATTAAATTATGCTATAAATACGTTTACACATACTATTATAGACTTCAAAATGATACTTGTTTATTTTTTAAGAACACCTCTTAATAAAGAGAAGATGAACAGTATAATAAATATGTAGAAGCATATTTTAGCAATTCCAGCTGATGCTCCTGCAATTCCACCAAAGCCTAATACTCCAGCGATTAAAGCAATAATAACAAATGTGATAGTCCATCGTAACATAATTTTTGATTTTAAGTTTTAATGAATAACTTACTATTAAATTATTCCTTGGTTATTAACTTTTATAAAGTTAGTAAAATATAACTTACACTATAAAATAATTATTAACTCATAAAAATTAATATTAACTCATTTCGACAGTAGCTTCTTTTAAGTTGTCTTTAGTTTCTTTACTCCAAGCATTTAGCATCCAACTCGATTTTTCTAACGCTCTAATATAACCACCAATTAAGTCAACAGTACCTTCATCTGAAATCTCATTGGCACTTTTAATCACTTTAGACATTTGCTTTAAAAGTTTCTTGTGATCGTCTAAGGTTTCTTCAACCATATCGGAATCACTCTTAGTTGAAGCACCTTCTTCAATTGATGAAACCTTTAAGTATTCTTCTAATTTACTCATAGGGTGGTATCTTAAAGTTAAGATACGCTCTGCTATTTCATCAATCTTGATTCGAGCATCTGAATATAAATCTTCAAATTTAGCATGTAAATCAAAGAAGTTTTCTCCTAGAATATTCCAATGATTACTCCTAAGTTTCTGATAATAAACATGATAATTAGCTAATAGAATGTTTAATTCTACAACTACCTTTAAAGTATCTTCGTCTTTTAAATTTAAATAACTCATAATGTTTTGTTTTTTTTGTTCGTTCTCCATTCAAACTAAAGGACGAACGAGACACATCAAAACATTTAACAGGCTTTAACCCTATTAAGAATGTATTAACTTAAATTATGTTAAGAAAAACGTGAGCTGTTAAAGCTTTTAAGAAATAATAGCTTTGTGAATGTGAATTAAATGAAGTCTATTTTATTCAAGATAAGCCCAGAAGCAGGTGCAATATAATTCATTTTAACCGTGCTGTCTGGCAATAAACTCACTCGAATATCTTCTAAACTAAGTTTCCCTTTGCCTAAATCGATTAAAGTCCCCATCATTAATCGTATTTGATTTCTCATAAAACCTTTACCCTTTACTCTTAATAAATAGGTTTTCTTCGGAAAGTAATTAGCGGTATAAATCGTGTTTTCAACAATCTCACAAGTTAAAATCTCTCTATTGTAAATACCGTTATCGGTAGGTTTGTAACAATATGTTTTCACATAATGTTCACCTTGAAAAAGTTTTGCGCCTTCCTTCATGAGTTCAATATCTAAATCATCTAGAATTGTGGTCATGATTGGTGCACAAAAGGGATGACATTTTTCACCAAATGCAAATAAATACAAGTATTCCTTGATTTTGGAATTATTGATGATGTTGAATTTTTCATCAACTTCACGCATACTTAAAGCACGGATGTCTTGGGGTAGATTATAATTAAACAATTCTAAAAATGCTTCTTGGTCTTCAATAGGCTCATGAACAAAAAGCTCGAAAGCCGCAGATTCCGCCGAAACCATGGCATCGGTGCGCCCTGAACTTAAACTCTTAAACTTTTTACCTTCTAAAATAAAATTAAGTGTTCTGTCTACCATAAGGTGTAAAGTTTTGACATCTGGCTGCTTTTGCCATCCGTGAAAACGATACCCTAAATACTGAATATTAAAAACGTAGAAATACTTTTTCAAATTGGAAAATTACTTATGTCTCCCTTTCAATTCAGCTTCAATATCTTTTAGCGTGAATCCTTTTGCTTGAAGCAACATTAAGTAGTGAAACAATAAATCTGCCGATTCATACAGGAACAACTCATCGTTATTATCCATAGCTTCAATCACGGTTTCCACAGCTTCCTCGCCTACTTTTTGAGCGACTTTATTGATGCCTTTTGAAAACAAACTGGCTACGTAAGATTTGTTAGTATCTTTATTAGCTACACGTTCAGCAATCACATCTTCTAAAGTTGAAAAGAAACCATACGTTGAATTATTATCTTCTCCCCAACAGTTCCCTGTACCTTTATGACAAGTTGGTCCGGCAGGGTTAACTTGAATTAAAAGAGAATCGTTATCACAATCATTTTTAATACTTACAACGTTTAAAACGTTACCGCTTTCCTCACCTTTTGTCCATAGGCGTTGTTTACTTCTACTGAAAAAAGTAACTTGATTTGTTTCAACAGTTTTTTCATATGATTCCGCATTCATATAACCCAACATTAAAACTTTACCCGTTATAGCATCTTGAATTATGGCTGGAACTAAACCTTGCGCGTCGTATTTAATAGTCATGATAATTTCTTTTAAAAATTACTGAATATATTCAGTAAACTTAAGCTGTCTTAAAGACGAACTTCTATATTATTTTGTTTTAATTCTTTCTTTAATTCAGGAATTGGGATTTCACCAAAATGAAAAACACTAGCCGCTAGAGCGGCATCCGATTTCCCTTCTACAAATGTATCAATAAAATGCTGCACATTCCCTGCTCCTCCAGAAGCAATAATAGGAATATTTAGTGTTTCAGATAACTTTGACAAAGCTTCATTGGCAAAACCGTTTTTAGTACCATCGTGGTTCATAGAAGTAAATAAAATTTCTCCTGCACCACGTTGTTCCACTTCTTGAGCCCATTCAAACAGATCAATTTCTGTTGGAATACTTCCTCCTGCTAAATGCACTTTCCATTGGCCATCCACCTGTTTTGCATCAATAGCAACAACCACACACTGACTTCCAAATTTATTTGATAATTCGTTTACTAGTTCAGGTCTTTTTACAGCTGAAGAATTTATAGAAACCTTATCAGCTCCACATTGTAATAAGGCATCGACATGTTCTACAGAAGAAATACCGCCACCCACAGTAAACGGAATATTAACTTGTTCTGCAACGCGTAAAACCATATCTAAAGTGGTGCCCCTACCTTCTAAAGTTGCTGAAATATCTAAAAACACCAATTCGTCAGCGCCTTGTTCTGCATATTGTTTAGCTAATTCCACAGGGTCGCCAGCATCGCGTAAATCTACAAAATTCACACCTTTTACAGTTCGTCCATTTTTAATATCCAAACACGGCACAATTCGTTTTGTTAACATTTATTATTTTTTTTTGTATTTCCATCTAAGTGGAAATCTTTATCTACTTTAATTAGATTTCCGCTTTCACGGAAAAAGAAAAAACAATACTTCTAAACGTATCTTTCTAATTGGTGTAAACTAATTCTATTTTCATAAATCGCCTTACCAATAATAACGCCTTCGCAACCTAAATCTCTTAATTTTGGTATTTCTCCAATTTCTGAAATTCCGCCAGAAGCTATTAGTTTTATGGATTGCCCACTACTACTATTAGAACATTCTGTGATAATTTGTTTGTATAGATCAAATGAAGGCCCTTCTAACATACCATCTTTAGAAATATCTGTACAAATCACGTATTTAATACTTTTCTTTTGATAGTCCTTAATGAACGGAAGTAACTCCTCTTCACTATCTTCTTGCCAACCACTAATGGCAACTTTGCCTGCATTACTATCTGCTCCTAGAATGATTTTTTCACTACCATATTTAGAAATCCAACCCTCAAAAGTTTCACGATCTTTAACCGCAATACTTCCTCCAGTAATTTGTTTAGCGCCAGAGTTAAAAGCAATATGTAAATCTTCATCAGACTTTAAACCACCGCCAAAATCAATTTTTAACTTTGTTTTTGAAGCTATTTGCTCAAGAACTTTATAGTTTACAATGTGTTGTGCTTTAGCCCCATCTAAATCTACTAAATGCAAATTTTCGATTCCAGAGGCTTCAAACATTTTAGCAACCTCTAGAGGGTTTTCATTATATACTTTCTTAGTATCGTAATCACCTTTGGTTAAACGAACACATTTTCCGTCTATAATATCTATGGCTGGGATTATTCTCATTTGATGGTTTTTAGTTGATGGTTGTTAGTTATTGGTTTTTTCTATCACTAAAGTGCTAGAAAATTCTCTAAAATCTTCGCACCTGCAGTACTGCTCTTTTCTGGGTGAAATTGCACGCCGTAAAAATTATTGTGCTGTAAAGCGGATGCATAATTTAGGCCATAATCTGTTTTGGCAATCGTTTCGTTACAATGCTCGGCATAATAACTGTGCACAAGATACATGTATTCGTTTTCTTTGATGCCTTTAAACAAATCGGATCTTAAATCTTTAATGACATTCCAACCCATTTGCGGTACTTTCACGTCATTTGAAAAACGTTTTACTTCGGTTTGAAAAACGCCAAGACCTTTTGTGTTACCTTCTTCACTAGATTTACAAAGCAGTTGCATTCCCAAACAAATGCCTAAAACAGGTTGTTTTAATTGCGGAATTAAAGTATCTAATCCTGTTTCTTTCAACATTTTCATTGCTGAACTCGCTTCACCTACTCCAGGAAAAATCACTTTATCGGCCGCTTTAATCACTTTTGGGTCATTTGACAAAATAGCATCAACGCCCAAACGTTTAAAAGCAAACTGTATGCTTTTAATGTTTCCTGCGCCGTAATTTATTATTACTACTGAGGCCCCATCTAGCTTCCCCGAAGGGGAAGAACTCTCACTCATATCTTTATTTTCACTCATTATTTTTATTTTCTTATAATTTGTCTTTAGCAACAGTATTCCCCCACCTAGGGGTTAGGGGGATTATAACATCCCCTTTGTTGATGGTAAAAACATCTTATTTGAATCACGTTTTACTGCCATTTTCATAGCTTTAGCAAAGGCTTTAAAAATACCTTCTATTTTATGGTGTTCGTTTACACCTTCAGCTTTTACATTTAGGTTACATTTTGCGCCATCTGTGAATGATTTAAACAAGTGGTAAAACATTTCAGTTGGCATATCTCCTATTTTCTCTCTTTTGAATTCAGCATCCCATTCTAACCAATTTCTACCACCAAAATCAACTGCAACTTGTGCTAAACAATCATCCATTGGCAAACAGAATCCGTAACGCTCGATTCCTAATTTATTACCAAGTGCTTTATTGAATAATTCACCAAGGGCAATCATAGTATCTTCAATGGTATGGTGCTCGTCTACAGCCAAATCACCATTCACTTTAATAGTTAAATCCATCGCGCCATGGCGACCAATTTGATCTAACATGTGGTCAAAAAATGATAAACCAGTATCGATATCATTTTTTCCTGAACCATCTAAATTTATTTTGATATAAATCTGTGTTTCGTTGGTATTTCTTGTGATTTCAGCAACACGGTCTTTTAATTTTAAAAACTCGTAGATTTCTTTCCAATCGGTGCTCGTTAAAGCAATACAATCGTTGATTTCTTGCTGTGACGCTTCAGTTTCATCGGCTCCTAATTCAGGGTTTTCAGAAAGGTAAATCCCTTTGGCTCCTAAGTTTTTTGCCAATTCCATGTCAGTGATACGATCACCTAAAACAAAAGAGTTTTCTAAATCATAATCTTCAGAAAAATACTTTTTTAATAATCCTGTTTTTGGTTTACGTGTTTCAGCATTTTCATGGGGGAAAGTCTTATCTATATGAATATCAGCAAATGCAACCCCTTCCTTTTCAAATGCAGAAATCACTTTGTTTTGGGCTGGCCAAAAGGTGTCTTCTGGAAAAGAATCTGTTCCTAAACCGTCTTGGTTGGTTACCATCACCAATTCATAATCCAATTCACTGGCAATTTTCGCCATGTATTGAAATACTTTCGGGTAAAATTCAAGTTTTTCTAAACTATCTAACTGATAATCAACTGGTGGCTCTAAAACTAAAGTGCCGTCACGGTCTATAAATAATACTTTTTTCATTATATAGATTTTAAAGTCTCTATTAATATTTTATTTTCATCAGGTCTTCCTACGGTAAATCTTAAGGTGTTCTCACAACCTGGTTGGGTTGTTCTATTTCTAATGACAATGCCTTTTTCAATTAACTGATTGTAACGTTTTGTAGCGTCATCCACTTTAGCTAAAATGAAATTGGCATCAGAAGGATAGATTTCCGAAACATAATCTACCTTTTTTAAAGCTTCAATTAAAAGGCTACGTTCTTCTAAAATGCTTTTAATCTGTTGTGCTGTTAACTCTTTATTCTGAAGTTGAACAATCGCCTTTTGTTGTGTTAATTCATTAACATTATAAGGTGGTTTCAATCGATTTAAAACTGAAATAATGGCCTCGGAAGCATAGCAAATCCCCAAACGGATACCTGCCATACCATAGGCTTTCGAAAGTGTTTGAGTCACTATCAAGTTAGGAAATTCCGCTAACCTACTCACCCAACTTTCCTCATTAGAAAAATCAATGTAAGCTTCATCAATAACAACAATGCCTTTAAAATTGTCAATTAATTTAGAAATAGAAGCTGCTTCAAAACTGTTTCCGGTAGGATTGTTTGGCGAACATAAAAACAACAATTTACTTTTTTCGTTTACTGTTTCTAAAATAGCATCCACTTTTGGCTGAAAATGCGCATCTAATTGTATTTCTTGAATTTCAATCGCATTGATATTCGCTAATACACTATACATCCCATAAGTTGGTGGTAAAGTGATAACATTGTCTTGATTTGGCTCACAAAAAGCTCTAAAAATCAAATCTAAAACTTCATCACTACCATTTCCTAAAAGGATATTTTTAGTAGAAACACCTTTTATTTCAGACAATAAGCCTTTTACATTACGTTGTTGCGGATCAGGATAACGATTAACACCGTTTTCATACGGATTTTCGTTGGCATCCAAAAACACCATGGCATCGCTATTGCCTTGAAATTCATCTCTTGCAGACGAATATGGTTTTAAGGCTTTTATTACTGGGCGGGTTATGTTATTTAGGTTAAAATTTGTAGTCATGTTCATGTTTTGAACTTAGTTCATGAGATTCCTGCCTGCACAGGAATAAGTTTATTTTAAATCTTTTAATCGAATGCTTACCGCGTTTTTATGTGCATGTAAACCTTCTGCTTCTGCCATGAGCTCAATCGTTTCTCCAATATTTAAAATACCTTCTTTGGATATTTTCTGAAAGGTCATGCTCTTCATGAAACTGTCCAAATTCACTCCAGAATATGCTTTTGAAAATCCGTTTGTTGGTAAGGTATGATTGGTTCCTGAAGCATAATCTCCAGCACTTTCAGGAGTATAATCACCAATAAATACAGAGCCTGCATTACTAATACCATTGATGTATAAGTCTTCGTTTTTTGAACAGATGATAAAATGTTCTGGACCATATTCATCAATTAACTCTAAACCTAAATCATCATTTTCTATGTAGATAAGCTTAGAATTAGCAATAGATTTTTCCGCAATCGCTTTACGCGGAAGAACGGCTATCTGAGATTCAACTTCTTTAGAAACTTCTTCAATGATTGCTCTTGAAGTAGACACCAAAATCACCTGACTATCAGGGCCATGTTCGGCCTGACTTAATAAATCAGAAGCAATATATGAAGCATTCGCAGAATCATCGGCAACCACTAACAATTCACTTGGTCCTGCAGGCATATCTATAGCTACACCAAATTTCGTAGCCAATTGTTTGGCTACTGTTACAAACTGATTTCCTGGTCCGAATATTTTATAAACTTGAGGAATAGACTCCGTTCCGAAAGTCATTCCGGCAATCGCCTGAATCCCTCCTACTTTTATTATTTTGGTTACGCCACAAAGTTGTGCTGCAAATAAAATTTCAGGAGCTAGTTTGCCTTCTTTATTTGGAGGAGAACATAAAACAATTTCCTTACAACCTGCAATTTGAGCAGGAACAGCTAGCATTAAAACCGTTGAAAACAAAGGTGCAGTACCTCCAGGAATATACAATCCTACTTTTTGAATCGGACGCTTTTCTTGCCAACAAGAGACACCATTAGTCGTTTCAACATCAATTCTAGATGTTTTTTGTGCTGCATGAAAACGTTCGATATTAGATTTCGCTAATTTTATAGCCTTCTGAAGTTTTTCTGGAACCAAAGCAATAGCTTCTTGAATTTCTTCGGAAGAAACCACATTAGAATCTAACGAAACACCATCAAACTTTAAAGTGTATTTTTTTATAGCAATTTCTTTATCAACTGAAACTTCCTTAAAAATCTCATTGACAGTGCTTTCAATATCATTGACTGTTTGCGTTGGTCGCTTTAAAATTTCCGACCAGCTGTCACGATTAGGGTTGTTTATGATTTGCATAATAAAACATTTTTTCTATTTCCGCGAAGGCGGAAATCTCTTAAAACTAAACTATGTCATGATTAGTAATACATACCATGAGATTCCCACTTTCGTGGGAATTAAAAAACCGTACTATTTACAGTACCATTTTTTCAATAGGACAAACTAAAATACCTTGAGCACCTTTAGCTTTAAGGTCGTCAATAACGTCCCAAAATTCATTTTTACTAATCACAGAGTGAATGGAACTCCACCCTTCTTCTGCTAAAGGTAAAACCGTCGGGCTTTTCATGCCTGGTAATACATTGATGATATCTTGAACCTTATCGTTTGGTGCGTTTAATAACACATATTTAGAATCTCTACCCTTTAAAACAGACTTAATTCTGAATTGAATAGTATCTAAAATAGCTTGTTTTTCATCGGTTAAAATTGGAGATACTGCTAAAACAGCTTCCGAAGTTAAAATAGTTTCAACCTCCTTAAGATTGTTTTTAAACAGCGTGCTTCCACTAGAAACGATATCGCAAATAGCATCCGCTAAGCCAATATTTGGCGCGATTTCTACAGAACCGTTAATAATGTGAAGGTTTGCTTTTACACCATTTTCCTTTAAATACATTTCAACTGTATTCGGGTACGATGTTGCAATACGCTGACCTTCAAGATCTTTTATAGAATTGTATTCTGTTGTTTTTGGTACTGCAATACAAACGCGACATGTAGAAAAACCTAATTTTTCAACCACATTAATACCGTTTCCTTTTTCAATTAAAACATTTTCCCCAATAATAGCGGCATCTACAACACCATCTTTTAAATATTGTGGAATATCTCCATTTCTTAGGTAAAAAACTTCAACAGGAAAATTTCGTGCCGAGGCTTTTAATTGGTCGATACCATTATCGATTGAAATACCGATGTCTTTTAAAATTCTCATCGAATCTTCGTTTAAACGACCCGACTTTTGTACTGCAATTCTTAATTTACTCATTATATTGGTTTTATGAGTTTGAAACAATTTTTGTTGGCATTTTAAAAATAAAAACCCGCTTGATTGTCTCAAACGGGTTTAAAATATATTTAAATTTACTCAATACATTCTCACTTCGCTTGATTGCAAATTTTGAAATGATGATGTAAATGAATAAAGGTCATAATCTTATTTTTTACTGATACAAATATCAGTATTTTATATGGATAATTCCAAATTTAAGAAGCTTTTCTTAACAAATTAAATTATCTATATTTTTCATTCTATAAAATTCAATAATTTCTAACAGATCTTTAGAAATACTGATTTTTTTAATTAGCAGTGCTTAGTTTCCTAAGATAATAGGCATACCACTATCTCCTGAACCTATTACAACGACCTTGCTATTTGGTGATTCAGATAATTTAATAGTTGCTTCGATACCTTTATCTTGAAGAATTTTATCAGTTAAAGAAGCACTTAAAATTCTATTAGCATCTGCCTTACCTTGCGCCTCGATAATTACTTTTTCAGCTTCTTTAGCAGCAGTTACTAATCTAAATTCATACTCTAAAGATTCTTGCTCCTGCCCTAATTTGCGTTCAATAGCGTCTTTAATAGCCGTTGGCAACGTCACGTCACGTACTAAAACTTCAACTAAATTGATGAATTGATCATCTACAATTTTTTTAGTTTCATCAAAAATTTCAGCTTGAATAGCGTCTCTTTTAGATGAATAAATTTGTTCTGGCGTATATCTTCCAACGACACTTCTAGTTGCAGAACGAATAGCTGGCTTTAAAACACGATCTAAATAATTCGCTCCTTTTTCTTGGTGTAATTTACCTAAGTCCTTAAACTCTGGCATATACCAAGCTGTTGCTTCTAACTGAATATCTAATCCGTTAGAAGAAAGCACTTTCATACGCTCTGTTAATTCCATTTGACGTACTTCGTAAACATATACTTTGTTCCAAGGCGCAACAATGTGAAAGCCTTCTCCCATAGGTGCTTCATCGGTAACTACACCACCTCCAAAGGTTTTATATAATACGCCTGCTTGACCAGAATCGATTGTTACTGCCGATTTTGTAATGATTACAACCAGTACGACGATTGCGATAATAAAAGGTAATGCTACTTTAGGTAATTTGTCCATTCTATAAATTATTTATTTAAATTAATCCGTTATATTTTCTTAAAAACCACTCGATTCCAAGGCTTAAAGCAATGATAGCTAATAAGTATTTCCAATCTATCAAAGGTATGGTATTTCTACTACTTTTCTGTACTGGGATATAGCGGGTATCTCCCAATAATTCGTTAAATATTCCTGAAGAATTAGTAATAAAATAAGGTGTTCCAGAACTATTTACTGCTAATTGTTCTAATTTTGAAACATTGGCGTTTAAAAATTGTTGCTCCACATTGTACTCTAATATTTCAAAACTTCCTGACTGTGAAACGTTTCCATTTTTAGCTTTTAAAGTGAAATCATATACCGAAGGCTCTAAACCACTTAAATCTACTTCAAAATGATTGTTTTTTAAAATTAAAGGAAAGGTTTTCTGAGTTTTTGATTCTTTTTCAGTAACCGCTATTTCAAGTGTTTCTCTGGCATCAAACACATAGTTTTTATCAAAATACTCTGCTTTAATTATTACATGATTGTTTCCATCGTAAAATGATTGAAAATCTACATTTAATCTACTTTTTTGCTTATTTGAAGCTAAATACTGCACTAATTTCCCAACAAAATCATCAAACTCATGAAACGATTGGTTTTGTAAATAACTATGAGCGCGCCATTGCCAAATATTTTCTCCTAATAACAATGCTTCTCGTCTGCCATTATTTTCAAAGGTAAGAAGCAGCGGTTCGTTAGTTAAAACACCATGAACCGTTTTATTTAAAATAACATCTATAGGGTGATCAAAATGGATACTCCCGTAATTAGAATGTAACGGAGGAAAGGATTCAAATCCTATATCTTCTATTATAAATGGGTTGTATTTAGTGTTTAATTCAGCTTGATAATCTTCTTTCTGATTAGTAATATCATGCTGATAGTTTTCCAAACTATTATTAATGAAATTCAAGTTAGTTTTCGCCCCAATAATCGTAAAATGATTTTTGTTTAAAGCTTTAAACTCATTAAAAATTATTTTAAACCTATTGTTTGGCTGATACAATATAAACAACTGAAAATCATTTATTTGAGAAATAACCTCGTTAGGTTTTAAAATGGAAACGAAACGTTGTTCATTACTTTCAATACTTTTTTTAAGCGCCCCAATATCTGGATGCGAAAAATCACTAACAATAGCGATATTAGTTTTTTGGTTTACGACTTCAACCGCAAAGTTTTTAGCGTTATTTATGATGTTTTTCTCATTATTTAAAGGCCTGATTTCAGCTTTATATTTACTAACACCTACCCTGCTTGCAGGTATAGTAAAATGCATAATCTTGGAATTATCATCCTTAGAAAATTTAAGAACTTTTGAGAAAACAACTCCACTATTATTTGAAACCACGAATTTAGAATTCACATCATTATGACCTTTATAAACGACAATCGTCTCTACAGGAAATTCATTTTTTAAATAAGCATAGCGATTAACATTTAATTGCTGAATTTTTAAATCTGTATAACGCACCGTATCTCCTAATATAACCGGATAAATGGGGTGTTTATAAAAGCTATTTATAAACTGATAATCGTTACCATAAGTTTGGTTCCCATCTGTAATCAAAATCGTTGGGGATTGGGTTTGCTTATATACTTGAGATAATTGCTTAAAAGCCTTGTGGATATTGGTTTGCTTTTCAGAAAAACTCACCGAATCAAGCACCTTTAATTGTTCACCAAACGTATAGAAGTCAACATTAAATTTTTCATTTAATGCCTTATTATTTTTAATACCTTCAACAAACTCATTAGCTTGATTAGTTTGTTTCAAGTGCTTTACGGAAGTAGAATTATCTATAGCAACCACAAGATTTGGTTTTTCAACAGATAATTGAATTTGCTCAAAACTAGGATTGATAATGAGCAATAAAATGGAAAAAATAGAAATAAACCTTAAAAAAGAAAAAAACATGTTCAATTTAGACATGTTTTTCCCTTTTCTAAAATACTGAAATAGCGCTAAGAGTAGCGCTATAATTCCAGCAAGTATTATGTATAATAATGTTTCTGAACTCATTAAAAGTACAAGAAGTTATTTTTTAAGTTAACATACCACCATCAACGTTTAGTGTTTGTCCGGTAATGTATGCACTCATATCACTTCCTAAAAACACACAAACGTTAGCGATATCTTCAGGTGTACCACCACGTTTTAATGGAATTCCAGCTCTCCAACCATCAACAACAGCTTCATCTAATTTTGCTGTCATTTCTGTTTCGATAAAACCTGGAGCAACGACGTTACTTCTAATATTTCTTGAACCTAATTCTAAAGCTACAGATTTAGAAAAACCTATAATTCCAGCCTTAGATGCTGCATAGTTTGTTTGACCAGCATTTCCTTTAACACCAACTACAGAACTCATGTTAATGATAGATCCTTTTCGTTGTTTCAACATGGTACGTTGAACAGCTTTAGTCATGTTGAATACAGACTTTAAATTCACCTCAATAACAGTGTCGAAATCTTCTTCAGAAATACGCATTAATAGATTGTCTTTAGTAATTCCAGCATTGTTCACTAGAATATCTATAGATCCAAATTCTTTAACCACATCTGCAGCCAAAGTTTGAGCTTCCTCAAAACTTGCTGCGTTGCTTTTATATCCTTTTGCTTTTACACCTAAAGCAATTAATTCTTTTTCTAATGCATTTGCTGCATCAACAGACGAACTGTATGTAAACGCGACATTCGCTCCTTGAGCCGCAAAAACTTGAGCTATTCCTTTACCAATGCCACGACTAGCACCAGTTACAATGGCTGTTTTACCTTCTAATAGTTTCATTATTTATAATTTTAAAATCTCTGTAATCCAGTGAAAAACTATTTATTATATAAAAATAACAGGTTTCAGATTACAGCAAATTATCTTTTTTAATAATTTCTGTGTTAACTTCAAATATAGGAAATACAAATGGCTTCAAATAAAAAAACCTCACAAAGATTTGCAAGGTTTAATCGTATTTGATTTATGTATTATCCTAAAACTTCAGCAATTTTCTTACCGATTTCAGCTGGAGAATCTACTACATGAATACCACACTCTCTCATAATTGCTTTTTTAGCTTGTGCCGTATCATCACTACCACCTACAATAGCACCTGCGTGCCCCATTGTACGACCAGCAGGAGCTGTTTCACCAGCAATAAATCCTACTACAGGTTTTTTACTTCCACTAGCTTTGTACCAGTTAGCAGCATCAGCTTCTAATTGTCCTCCAATTTCACCAATCATAACTACAGCTTCAGTTTCTGGATCGTTAATTAATAACTCAACAGCTTCTTTTGTTGTTGTTCCAATGATAGGATCTCCACCAATACCAATAGCTGTTGTAATTCCTAAACCTTGTTTTACAACTTGATCAGCTGCTTCATAAGTTAAAGTTCCTGATTTAGAAACAATACCTACTTTACCTTGCTTGAAAACGAAACCTGGCATAATACCAACTTTAGCTTCTCCTGGAGTAATAACACCTGGACAGTTAGGGCCAATTAAGCGACAATCTTTTCCTTTAATATAACTTGAAGCAGTAATCATATCTGCTACAGGAATTCCTTCTGTAATAGTAATTATCACTTTAATTCCAGCATCAGCAGCTTCCATAATAGCATCAGCAGCAAAAGCTGGCGGTACAAAAATGATAGTAGTATCTGCTCCTACTTGTTCAACAGCTTCTAATACCGTATTGAAAACAGGTTTATCTAAATGTTTTTGCCCTCCTTTACCTGGAGTAACACCACCAACAACGTTGGTTCCGTATTCAATCATTTGGCTAGCGTGGAAAGTACCTTCACTACCCGTGAATCCTTGAACAATAATTTTTGAATCTTTATTTACTAAAACACTCATAAGTGATAATTAATTGTTAATATATTAAAAAACAAATGTAATTTTTTGAATTAACTTTTTATAGAAAATTACAGTTTTTTTGATTTGAGAATCTCTAATATTTTTGGAATCTGACGTATCGCTGCCAATTCCTTGAGTTTAACACGAACTTCCTCGGCAGGAGAACCAAAATAAACCTTTCCTCCTGGTAAAGATTTACTAATTCCTGATTGGGCTTGCACTACAGCTTTTTTACCAATTGTAATACCACTAGTACAACCTACCTGCCCCCATATAGTCACTTCGTCTTCAATAATCACACAGCCAGCGATACCAACCTGTGAAGCGATTAAACACTTCTTACCAATAACCGTATCATGTCCAATTTGTATTTGATTATCCAACTTTGATCCTTCACCTATGGTTGTATCTCCTGTTACACCACGATCAATGGTACATGCGGCACCAATATCTACATGGTTTTCAACCACGACTCGACCACCTGATTTAAGTTGATCATAGCCTTCAGGACGGTTTTTGTAATAAAAGGCATTAGCCCCTAAAACAGTTCCCGAATGAATCGTTACATGGTCACCAATAATAGCATCATCATAAATACTTACGTTGGAATGAATGATACAATGATCACCTATCACTACATTATTTCCAATGAAACAGTTGGGCTGAATAACAGTATTTTTACCAATTATAGCAGAGTCTGAAATGGCAGCATTTGAAGCTCTAAACGGCTTAAAATGTTGTGTTAATTTATTGAAATCTCTAAACGGATCGTCACTTATAAGCAAAGCCTTCCCTTCAGGACAATCTAATTTTTTGTTTATTAAAACAATAGTAGCAGCCGATTCCAAAGCTTTATTATAATATTTCGGATGATCCACAAATACGATATCCCCTGGTTCAACCACATGAATTTCATTCATACCTAGAACAGGAAAATCCGGATTACCAATAAATTCGCATTGAATTAAATCTGCAATTTGACTTAAGGAGTGTGGATTTTGAAACTTCAAAGTGTGTTATTCTTTAACGCGTTCTTTGTAAGTTCCTTTGTCTGTCTCTACCTTAATTTTATCACCTTCATTGATAAAAAGTGGCACGTTTACAGTAGCACCAGTTTCAACAGTAGCAGGTTTTGTAGCGTTTGTTGCTGTGTTTCCTTTTACGCCAGGCTCGGTAGCTGTAATTTCTAAAATAACACTAGCAGGCATTTCAACAGAAAGCGGTGCATTATCTTCAGAATTAATAATCACTGTAACCACTTCGCCTTCTTTCATTAAACCTGGATTATCTAATGCAGCTTCAACTAATTGAATTTGGGTATAGTCTTCAGTATTCATGAAGTGATAATACTCCCCATCATTGTATAAAAATTGAAATTTATGAGTTTCAACACGAACGTCTTCTAATTTGTGTCCAGCGGAAAAAGTATTATCTATAACTTTCCCATTAGTAACACTTTTAAGTTTTGTTCTTACAAAAGCAGGACCTTTCCCTGGTTTTACGTGTAAAAATTCAATAATTTTATAAATATCGTGATTATACCTTATACATAATCCGTTTCTAATATCCGATGTAGTTGCCATTTATTTAATTTGATTTAAAATATCCTTTCATAATGCCTCGATGTGAATTCTTAATAAATTGAAGAATCTCATCACGCTCTGGAGTTGCCTCCATTTCTGCTTCTATAATTTCTGCAGCCTGCGTATTGTTATAATTTTTCTGATAGAGAATTCTATAAATATCTTGAACTTCTCTAATTTTATCTGTTGTAAATCCTCTACGTCTTAGTCCTACCGAATTAATTCCCACATAAGATAAAGGCTCACGAGCTGCTTTAACGAATGGCGGAACATCTTTTCTTACTAAAGAACCTCCTGTAACAAAAGCATGATTACCAATAGATACAAATTGATGAACAGCTGTCATACCAGCTAAAACAACATAATCACCAACAGAAATGTGTCCTGCTAAGGTGCTATTGTTAGAAAAAATACAGTTGCTTCCCACCACACAATCGTGTGCAATATGGCAATATGCCATAATTAAACAATTATCACCAACCACAGTTTTCATTTTGTCGGTTGTTCCTCTATTGATAGTCACACACTCTCTAATGGTTACATTGTTTCCAATTTCAACCGTGGTATCTTCATCATTGTATTTTAAGTCTTGAGGAACAGCTGAAATCACTGAACCTGGAAATATATTACAGTTCTTACCAATTCGAGCACCTTCCATTATGGTAACATTGCTTCCTATCCAACTGCCCTCGCCAATAATCACGTTATTGTGAATGGTTGCGAAAGGTTCTATTACAACGTTTTTTGCAATTTTTGCACCTGGGTGCACATATGCCAAAGGTTGATTCATAATTTATTTTACTTTAGAAATTTGTGCCATTAATTCTGCTTCTGCACAAAGCTTACCGTTTGCATAAGCATAACCTTGCATATGACAAATTCCACGACGAATTGGTGTAATTAACGAACATTTGAAGATTAAAGTGTCACCTGGAACCACCTTTTGCTTAAATTTAACATTATCCATTTTCATGAAAAAGGTTAAATAATTTTCTGGGTCTGGTACCGTATTTAAAACGAGTATGCCTCCTGTTTGTGCCATGGCTTCACATATTAATACGCCTGGCATTACCGGTGCTCCTGGAAAATGGCCTTTAAAGAACTCCTCGTTCATGGTCACATTTTTTTGAGCAATAACATAATTATCTGTAAGTTCGAACACCTTATCAATTAACAAAAATGGCTGTCTGTGAGGTAACATGGCCATAATTTGATTCACGTCCATTAAAGGCGTTGCATGCAAATCTATATTTGGTACATTATTTCTACGTTCGTTTTTTATAATTTTTGATAGCTTTTTAGCAAATTGTGTGTTTACAAAATGCCCTGGCTTATTCGCTATCACCTTACCTTTTATACGTGTTCCAACAAGTGCTAAATCACCAAGAACATCTAATAACTTGTGTCTTGCAGCCTCATTAGGATGGTGTAACGTTAAATTATCTAATATTCCGTTAGGTTTAATACTAATACTGTCTTTTTTAAAGGCCACTTTAAGTTTCTCTAAAGTTTCTGGTGATAATGCTTTATCTACATAAACAATAGCATTATTTAAGTCACCGCCTTTAATTAAGCCATTTTCTAAAAGCATTTCAATTTCATGTAAAAAACTGAAAGTACGAGAATTAGAAATATGCTCTTTAAAATCTGAAATTTTATTAAGCGTTGCATTCTGCGTACCTAAAACTTTTGTACCAAAGTCTACCATCGTAGTAATTTGATATTCAGTTGCAGGCATAATAAGTATTTCACTTCCACTATCCTCATCGATATAAGAGACAATATCTGTGATTTCAAATTCTTCTCTAAACGAATCAAGTTCAACAATTCCTGCCTTTTCAATAGCTTCAACAAAAAATTTAGACGACCCATCCATAATAGGAGGCTCAGAAGCGTCTAATTCAATTACAACATTATCAATATCCAAACCAACTAATCCGGCTAAGACATGTTCTGATGTTTGAATAATAACGCCATTTTTCTCTAAACAAGTACCGCGCTGTGTATTAGTTACATAATTTGCATCCGCTTGAATTACAGGCTCACCTTCTAAATCAATACGCTTAAATACAAATCCTGTATTTGCTTCTGCTGGTTTAAAAGTTAAGGTTACGTTTTTACCTGTATGTAACCCAACACCATTTAAAGAAACACTGTCTTTAATTGTTTTTTGTTTGATTTCAGTATTAACTATTCCCATTTGTTTTTTCTAAATCGTTTATGTTTTTAACTATCGCAGGCAAATTTTTAAAATGAACATAGGCCTTATTATAGTCACTTAGTTTTATTGCAGGAGAGCCTTGAAGCATCTCGTTATCTTTTACATTTCTACCAATACCCGATTGTGCTTGTATCCTAACATTATTACCTATAGTAATATGTCCAGCAATACCAACTTGCCCTCCAATTTGGCAATGTTTTCCTATTTTAGTGGAGCCAGCAACACCTGTTTGAGCAGCAATGACTGTATTTTCTCCAACTTCAACATTATGTGCTATTTGAATTTGATTATCCAACTTGACACCATTTCTAATAATTGTTGAACCTAAAGTAGCCCTGTCAATCGTGGTAGCTGCTCCAATATCAACAAAATCTTCAATAATAACATTTCCTATTTGAGGAATCTTACTATACCCACCTTCTTCGTTTGGCGCAAAACCAAATCCATCAGCACCTATAATAGCACCAGAATTGATAACACAATTCTTACCGATAATGGTTTCAGAGTAAATTTTAGCTCCGGCAAATACAATGGTATTATCTCCTAACACTACATTTTCTCCTATATATGCGTTTGGAAAAATCTTGACATTATCTCCTAAAACCACATTGTCAGCAATATAGCTAAAAGCTCCAACATAAAGATTGTCACCATATGTTGCAGATTCTGAAATAAATGAAGGATTTTCTACCCCTACTTTATTAAGTTTAACAGAATTATAATATTCTAAAATTTTTGAAAAAGCTAGATAAGCATCATCCACTTTAATTAAAGTGGTTTCAACCTTATGTTCTGGTACAAAGCTCTTATTTACAATCGTAATAGAAGCTTTTGTACTGTATATATGATGTTTATATTTTGGATTTGCTAAAAACGTTAATGCGCCCTCAAAACCTTCTTCAATTTTAGAAAGCTTTGATACTTCAACATTAGGATTTCCTTCAACATCTCCTTCAAGTATTCCCGCTATTTGTTCTGCTGTAAATTTCACTATTAAAGTTTGATGTTTTTTTTATAATGTGCAAAAATAGGAAAAAATGTGTTAAAATTTATCCTTAGGATAGCAGATATAATATTTAGTTACTGGTTTGGACAAAGCTTTTAAGTTTAATTGATCTGAAGCTTTAACAATATCCTGTATTTTCCCTGATTTGTGTAAAATATTAATACGCTTATCTTTAATATGATACGCTTGGTTAGAAATTTGCCCTGAAAAAACAAAATATTGTGCCTCTTCCTTAGTGATTTTATACGATTCCATTAAAGCTTCCGTGCGTTTTTCAAGACTTTGGTTCTTAATGTTTTTGTTTCTAACTTTAATTTTAAGCAAATGTCTATTAATAATCATTTTGCATAATTCACTCAACACAAAATCATCATGAGATTGCCATTCCTTCATGGCAGAAATAATATCATAATCATCCAATTGTGAAAAAACATCGAGAGTTTTATCGTCAAAATTATCTGTAGAGATTTTATTATTTAAAAAATACATTAATGCTTTACTTGCCTTTAAATCACGCCCTAAATCATGCAATTCATTAGCACGTTTTAAAACCCTAATTAGCAACTGCTCTGCAACCAAGCCTGTTTTATGAAGATAAACCTGCCAATACATTAAACGTCTGGCAATGATGAATTTTTCAACACTATAAATGCCTTTTTCCTCAACAACTAATTCATCATCAACAACATTTAACATCGTAATTAAACGTTCGCTATTAATGTTTCCT
This sequence comes from Tamlana sp. 2_MG-2023, assembly GCF_030548465.1. Taxonomy (GTDB): domain Bacteria; phylum Bacteroidota; class Bacteroidia; order Flavobacteriales; family Flavobacteriaceae; genus Pseudotamlana. The sequence continues at coordinate 307,148 of NZ_JAUOSF010000002.1, read as the reverse complement.
TCAGCTACACCGGTATAAAAACTATCTCTTTTTAAATAATCGGCACGATCCATGTCTAATTGACTCGAAATAAGCTGAAATAGAAATTTTCGAGAATATTCACCCTTAAAAATTTGAATGGCTAGCGTTAAACTTCCGTTAAATTCAACATTCAAACGCTCCATAAAAAGCAATGAAATCTCTTCGTGGGATACATTATTTACGATACTATGTTCCATAGCATGGGAGAAAGGTCCATGACCAATATCGTGCAATAATATCGCTACATACAAGCCAGTCTCCTCTTCTTCTGATATGCTAACCCCTTTAAAACGAAGTACATTAACCGCTTGTTGCATTAAATGAACACAACCAATAGCATGGTGAAATCTCGTATGATGTGCTCCTGGATAAACCAAGTACGACATTCCCATTTGGGTAATTCTACGTAATCTCTGGAAATATTTATGCTGAATTAAATCGAAAATTAGCGAATTAGGAATCGTAATAAATCCGTAAATTGGGTCGTTTAATATTTTAAGTTTATTCAAACTTTAAATTTTACAATTAAATATTTACAAATATAGCTATATGAACACAATAAAAATACTTTGGGTGGATGATGAAATTGATTTATTAAAACCTCATATTCTATTTCTAGAAAAGAAAAACTACAAAGTAACCAAATGCAAAAGTGGCACAGAAGCTATTGATGTTTTAGATGAAGAAAATTTCGATATCGTTTTTTTAGATGAAAACATGCCTGGGCTTACGGGACTAGAAACTTTAAATGAAATAAAAGCAAAAAAGGACAACCTTCCTGTAGTTATGATTACCAAAAGTGAGGAAGAATACATTATGGAGGAAGCTATTGGAAATAAAATAGCTGATTACCTTATAAAACCAGTAAATCCTAATCAAATTCTACTTTCTCTAAAAAAGAATTTAGATCATTCTAGACTAATTTCAGAGAAAACAACCTCAAATTACCAACAAGAATTTAGAAAAATATCGATGGATTTGTCCATGGTAAATTCTTATGAAGAATGGTATAGCCTCTACCAGAAACTTATTTATTGGGAAATACAGCTTGAGGAAATTGAAGATATTGGGATGTTTGAGATTCTAGAATCTCAAAAAAGCGAGGCCAATTCACAATTTGGTAAATTTATTGAAAAAAATTATGAAGATTGGTTTCTACCAAATACCGACGCGCCAATTATGTCTCATACCTTATTTAGAGAAAAAATTGTTCCTGAAATTAGTAAAGAACAACCAACATTATTAATTGTTATTGATAATTTACGCTATGATCAATGGAAAGTTTTCGAACCTATAATTAACAACTACTATAAAAAGGAAAAAGAAGAAGCGTTTTTCAGCATTTTACCTACTGCTACACAATATGCAAGAAATGCTATTTTTTCAGGCTTAATGCCTTCTGATATGGAAAAATTATTTCCAGAGTATTGGAAAAACGACACCGATGAAGGCGGTAAAAATTTACATGAAGCCGATTTTTTAGAAACACAATTAAAGCGTTTAGGCTTATCCCATTTAAATCATGAGTATCATAAAATTACCAGTTTAAAATCAGGCAAAAAATTAGCCGAGAATTTTAAATCTCTTAAAGACAACGACCTATCTGTGATTGTTTACAATTTTGTAGATATGCTTTCACATTCTAAAACAGAAATGGAAGTTATAAAAGAACTTGCTTCTAACGACAAAGCTTACAGGTCTTTAACATTGAGCTGGTTTAAAAACTCACCATTATTAGAAATGATTCAACAAGCCCAACAATTAGGCTTTAAACTTATATTAACTACCGATCATGGTACAATTAATGTAAAAAATCCATCAAAAGTAGTTGGAGATAGAGACACCAGTTTAAACTTACGCTACAAAACTGGCAGAAGCTTAACTTATGATAAAAAAGAAGTTTTGGTTGCAAAAAACCCGAAAGATTTACATCTGCCAGCGATTAACATGAGTAGCTCTTTTATTTTTGCAAAAGGTGATTCCTTTTTTGCTTATCCTAATAACTACAATCATTATGTGAGTTATTTTAGAAACACATACCAACACGGTGGTGTTTCTCTGGAAGAAATGATTATTCCTTTCGCTGTTTTTAATCCGAAATAGAAAATTGCACAAGGTTTCTTTTTAGGTTTTACATAAACTAATTATTAATTTTACACTCTTTAAATTATTCAATATTGGAAATAACCTATAATCTAACTGAAATTGAGGAAGTAGCTAAAAAAGTCATCAGCAACTCAAAAACTAAAACTATTCTTTTTTATGGTGAAATGGGCGTTGGTAAAACCACACTTATAAAGAAAATAGTAGAAAGTTTAGGTAGCGAAGACGAAGTGAGCAGCCCAACCTTCTCTATTGTAAATGAATACAATTTAAAGGAAGGCAAGCTTTATCATTTTGATTTATATCGTTTAAAAAGCACCGAAGAAGCCTATGATTTTGGAATTGAAGATTATTTAGATTCTGATCATTGGAAACTCATTGAATGGCCTGAAAAAGTAGATGCCAGTTTGTTTGATACCTTTGACGAAGTACATATTACTAGCGATGGTAGTAATAGTCGTATTTTAAAATTGAATTAAAAGGAAAACTTGCCAATCAAGTATTAACCGTTGAAATTTAGACATCCTGTTATAATCTTCTGCAAAAAAATATAAACTACTAAACGAACAAATTTATTAGTTTAGAAGGTTCTATAGCAAATTTATTTGTAATTTGAATTTTTATTAAGCGCACCAATAATGTCTAAACAATTATCACCTTTTACTAAGCAGCAGCTTATTCCTCAGGAAGAAACTCTAGAGATTTTCAGAAAAAAAGGAGAGCTTTTTATAGGAATACCTAAAGAAACTGCTTTTCAAGAAAAAAGAATTTGTTTAACACCAGATGCCGTTTATGCTTTAGTTAGTAATGGTCACCGTGTTTTAATGGAGTCTGGGGCTGGTAGTGGTGCTAATTTTACAGACAAAGACTATAGTGAAGCTGGGGCCGAAATAACAAAAGATACAGCAAAGGTTTTTTCCTGCCCAATGATTCTAAAAGTAGAACCTCCTACTCTAGATCAAATTAAAATGATTAATCCGCAAACCATTTTAATTTCAGCCCTACAATTAAAAACACAATCTAAAAAATACTTTGAAACCTTAGCAACAAAGCGAATAACCGCCTTAGCTTTTGAGTTTATACGAGATACAGATGGTAGTTACCCTGCCGTAAAATCATTAAGTGAAATTGCTGGAACTGCCTCTGTTTTAATAGCTTCGGAGTTATTATCGGAAACTAAAAATGGTAACGGACTCATGTTTGGTAATATAAGCGGTGTTCCTCCTTTAGAAGTAGTTATTTTAGGAGCTGGAACTGTAGGCGAATTTGCAGCTAGAAGTGCTCTAGGTTTAGGTGCTGGCGTAAAAGTATTTGACAATTCCATTACAAAACTAAGACGAATACAAACCCATCTTGGTCGTCCATTGTTTACTTCAACCATCCAGCCAAAAAATTTATCAAAAGCATTAAAACGCTGTGACGTAGTTATTGGAGCTGTTAGAGGAACAAACAGAGCGCCTATTGTAGTTACCGAAACTATGGTAGAATCTATGAAAAAAGGAGCCATTATCATTGATGTTAGTATTGATATGGGAGGTTGTTTTGATACCAGCGAGGTCACCTCTCATAAACAACCTACCTTTGTAAAACATAATGTCGTGCATTATTGTGTTCCAAACATCCCGGCTAGATACCCCCGTACTGCTTCTGTTTCAATTAGTAATATATTTACGCCTTACCTTTTAAAAATTGCAGAAGATGGCGGAATTGAAAATTCTTTAAGATTAGACAGAGGTTTAAAAAATGGGTTGTATTTTTACCACGGAATTTTAACAAGCAAACCTGTTGGTGAATGGTTCGGTTTAAAATATAGTGATATCAATTTACTTATATTTTAATAGATCACCTATTTTATTGCGCTCAACTCTATCTATTAAATGAAACTTATTCAACGTATTGGCTACTATCTTGGTGGTTTTTCAATAGGCCTAGTATTATTAGCTTTTTTTTTAAGCGGAAAAAAAACATCATGTAGTTATGGTCCAGATGCTAGAGTTCTGAAAAACATCAACACCAAAAAAATTCAATATAGTTCTGAAGCAAACCTTGTCATTAATCAAAAACTTACAGATTCAACAGAGGTGCTTTGGGTACTAAAAAAAGGAGATATCAATTTTTCAGAAAGCAAACCTAGACAAGAACCTTGTGGCTACTATGCTGTGGAAGGTGAAGTTAATGATAAAGACATAAGCCTTATTGTTGAAAATTGCGACAGTATTGCTACAATTAAAAGTATTAAACTAATCAAGTAAGATGATAAAACGTTGTTTTGACTTCACTTTTGTTTTAATTGGGTTAATACTTCTATTTCCGATATTTTTAATAATAATTATTCTTATTAAATTCGATTCTCCTGGTCCCGTATTTTTTGTTCAAAGCCGTGTTGGGAAAAACAACAAAGATTTTAATATTTATAAGTTTAGAACCATGCGTATACAATCCGATTCCAAGGGATTGTTAACACTCGGAAATCATGATTCACGAATAACCAAAGCTGGTTACATACTAAGACGTTACAAGATTGATGAGTTTCCGCAATTAATCAACATCCTTAAAGGAGACATGAGTTTTGTAGGACCAAGACCTGAATTGCGTTATTACGTTAATTTTTATAGTGAAGATGATATGCGGATTTTTCAAGTTAGACCGGGTATTACGGGTCTTGCTTCTCTAAAATATAGAAATGAGGTTGAACTTCTTGAAAAAGCAGAAGATCCTGAAAAATTCTTTATAGAAACTATAATTCCAGATAAATTAAAATACAACAAGGAGTATATAAAAAAGAGAAATTTCTTTTTTGACCTGAAACTAATTATGCTTACTGTAGTTAAAGTAATTACTAAGTAATTTTTATAAATATTGCTTCAATGAATATTCCTAACGCCAAAATTATTGATGAATTGCTTTCAGAGTCAGGACTTTTCCCTTTTATAAAAACCACTCCAGAGGAAATTCCATTCTTTAATTTTTCTGAAGAAACCATAGTAATCACAGGAGCCGCTGGAACTATTGGAAGCGAACTTACTAAACAATTAGCAAAGAGCACATTCAAGAAACTTATATTAATTGATTTTGCTGAATCTCCACTTTACAATTTAATTAAAGACTTAGAATTTGAAAATACTTCTAATGTTGTTTTTAAGCTACTAGATATTACCAACGAAGCTGCTTAAAAAACATCTTTACCGTGTTTAATCCTTCAATTGTTATTCATACAGCTGCGTATAAACACGTGCCCCTTTTAGAGCAAAACCCATACAAAGCTGTAGAAAATAATATTTTTGGAACTAAAACACTAGCAGACCTATCAATAGAACACCATGTAAATAAATTTATTTTTATCTCAACAGACAAAGCGGTTAACCCGATAAATATCATGGGAATATCTAAACGTATTAGTGAAAATTATTTATGTTACTTGAATTCAGTTTCGAATACCACATTTATCAATACCCGATTTGGAAACATCATAGGGTCTAATGGCTCAGTAGTACCTTTATTGAAAAAACAAATAGAATTAAGCCAGCCCATCATCCTAACTAGCGAGCGTATTTCTAGATATTTTATTAGTAAACACAAAGCATGTCAGTTAATTTTAAAAATTGCTGAAATTGAAAACGTACACGAGCGCACATTTACTTTTAATATGGGAGCTCCTATTAAAATTAGTGATTTAGTAGCGCGCCTACTCTTTAATTATTCTATAGACCCGAAATCGGTTTCAATTAAAATCACCGAATTACGTCCTGGAGAAAAACTACATGAAGATATAATATCCGATTCGGAGCGCTTGAAACCATCAGGTATAAAAGATGTGTTTATAGTAGAATCTTCGAAAGATGAGAAAATAAAAGCATTCGATTTCAGTAAATTAAAATCAATATCTCCCAACGACTCACCTGAAGGTATAAAATTAATATTGTTGAGTTATATTTAAAAATTGCTGTATCTCTTGAATTCCTTCAGAACAGGCATGTGTAATTTCATCGGTATAATTTGATTGAAATATAATTATAGCTTAATTATCATTTTATATAAAATCTCCTTAATTTCACGTCCTTAAATTATAATTAATATTTATGGACTCTATTACTGCAAATGATAGTCTAATTCATTTCAATAACACATGCTATTCTTCATTAAATGAATACTTAGTAAAAAATAACTTTTCTAAAATTTTTATATTAGTTGATGAAAATACACATCAATTCTGTTTACCGCTTTTTTTAGAACAATTACAAACTGAAGTAACTATTGAAATTATTGAAATTGAATCTGGAGAAATAAACAAAAACATAGATACTTGTGTTGGCGTTTGGAATACACTTTCAGATTTAAATGCAGACAGAAAAAGTTTAATTATAAATATTGGTGGTGGCGTAATTACCGATTTAGGAGGTTTTGTTGCTTGCACGTTTAAACGTGGTATTTCATATGTTAATGTGCCGACTACCCTACTTTCTATGGTTGATGCTTCCGTGGGAGGAAAAACAGGTGTAGATCTAGGCCATTTAAAAAATCAAATTGGTGTAATAAGCAGTGCCGATTTAGTTTTAATAGATACAAAGTATTTAGATACCTTACCAAAAAACGAAATGCGATCTGGTTTAGCTGAAATGCTAAAACACGGACTCATAACTGGACAGTCCTATTGGAGCAAATTTGAAGACTTATCTAAATTATCTTTAGATGATTTAGATGGTTTAATTCATGAATCGGTTGAAATTAAGAAAAATGTTGTTGAAATTGATCCTTTTGAAAACGGACTAAGAAAAACATTGAATTTTGGTCATACTCTTGGACACGCTATAGAATCTTATTTTTTAAGTAGCCCTAATAAAACCACTTTACTTCATGGTGAAGCTGTTGTTGTGGGTATGATTTTAGCATGTTATATTTCTAGTGAACTAGTTGGTTTTCCAATGGAGAAAACAGATGCTATAAAATCATTGCTTACTAGTTACTATGGCAAAGTTGATATCGATAAAAACGAACATGCAACCATAATTGAGTTGCTTAAATATGATAAGAAAAACAACCATGGTAATATCAACTTCGTTTTATTAGAAGATATAGGTAAACATAAAATTGATTGCTTGGTTGATGATCAAATAATTATAGACGCTTTTGATTATTATGCTAAATAATTTTCAGACTATACTTTAAAGTTGAAAATCATAAAAAAAGAGGATTAAATTTAAATTTAATCCTCTTTTTTTATGATAAACTAGCCAAAATTCAACAATTCGTGCTATGCTTTCTTTTTACGCTTAAAGAAACTTTTCTTTTCTGGAGTACCATAATATCCATATTTTGCACCATAACCAAAGTTAGCCTCTTTAACATCATTTACTACCAACATCATATGATTCAACTTATTAGCCTCTTTTAATTCTTTCGCGAAATTTAAAATTCTTTTCTCTGTATAACCCGCACGTGTAACATAAAGCGTATGTGCTGCATATTTATGCATTAATAAAGTATCCGTAACTAACATGGACGGAGCTGTATCTACCACAACGTAATCGTAAGCTTCTGAAACCGTATCAAACAACTCTTCTAACCTTTTATCCATTAATAGTTCTGCAGGATTTGGGGGGATTTGACCTGATAATAAAATGTCAATATTAATTTTATTTACCTCCCGCGTATTGATTGTATCACTTAATTTAACACTGTAATTTGATAAATATTCAGATAATCCAACTTCAGTTCTTACATCACTCTTATCTTTTTTAATAGCAGAAAAAATTTGTGGATTTCTTAAATCTGAACCAATTAACAAAACCTTTTTACCGGTATTGGCTAATGTTAAGGCTGTATTCACACTTACAAAAGATTTACCTTCTCCATTAATTGTAGACGTAACAAAAATAACATTTCGATATTTTTGAGCCTTTACATCTCGGTTTAGAAATTCAAAATTGGTTCTAATTATTCTAAAAGACTCCGATAATATAGATCTATCATTATACGTTATTAGCCTATTACTAGTGCTTTTTATGTTTGGTATTTCTCCCAAAACAGTCATCGTCTTTACGTGATTCTCTAAATCTTCTTTATTATGAATTTTAGTATCCATTAAAGTCATAATATAGATGAATCCAAAAGGAATTAAAAAACCAAGTAACATTGTTCCAAAATATAAAGGGGTATTACTATTTTTAAGCCTTCCTAAACTGTAGGCAGAATCAATTATTTTCGCACTAGGCAATGTGGTTGTTTGAGAAATTTCTGCTTCTTCTCTTTTCTGTAATAAATATAGATACAAAGATTCCTTAATGCTCTGTCTTCTTTGGATAGAAATTAATTTACTCTCTTGAGCTGGGACATATGAAATTTTTGAATTTAGGCTACTTAATTGGTTCTGTATACTATTACTTTGTATGCTTAATGTTCTAATATTATTATTTACACTGCCTATTAGATTCTTCTTAATAGAATTTAAAGATTGGTCTAACTCCAACACAACAGAATTATTCTCTCCAGCACTTTTTAACAAAACTCTTCTACGTTCTAAAAGTTCATTGTATCGAACTGCTAATCCACTAATTGAAGCATCCCCAACTCCTAAATTCGAAGGTATCATTTCATAAGTATTGGTTTCCAATAGCCCTAACATATACTCTAACATATTTCGTTTAGTGTTCATTTCTTGTAATTCTTGTTCACTAGACATACTATTGGTGGATAACATACCACTTTTTGAAGAGATATTTGTAATTTGATTACGCACCTTAAATTTTACAATACTATCATCTACACTTACCAAATCGGAAGTTAATGATTCTACTCTATCATCAATGAAGTTCGATGTGTATTCAGCTCTAATTCTATTCTTTTCAATTGTAGCTAAATTATATTCATCTATGAGGGTGTTAATAATATCAATTGATTTATGGACATTAGGAGCATCCATATAGACATCTACAATTTTAGACCCTTCTCCCGATTGCGCTAAATTAATACCTCCCGTTAACTCTCCTATTATATTTTCTATTGAATTAATCGAAACTCTTATATTAGAATCAATAGCCCCCTTAATATTTCCTTTAGGCGTTATAATAATATCTCCAAATGAAGTTGGTATAGACTCACCAAAAGCATACTTTTTTGATATGTCATCTTCATATAATTTAAATTCGAAATTGGAATCAGAAATAATATGAAGGTAAAACTGACTATTAGTTTTTTGAATAATTGAATCAGAAGCTAAAAAATTAATTTCAACTGGCGTATTTTTATATAATTCATATTCGTTTACTCTGCCCAGAATATGATATGTTATATTTAAATTTAATTTTTCAGCAACATTCCCAAGTAACTTACGGGATTTAATGACTTGAATTTCGTCATTAACCATAGAGTTTTCTTCATTAGACATAAGAGATAAATCTTGAAGAACAGCATTGCCCTGCCCGGATTTATTGTCTAAAAGCATTATTTTTGATGTAGCAGAATATAATGGCACTCTATTTTTCGCAATATAATAGGCTATTCCGAAAGCTATTAATGCACTCAATACAAACCATTTCCAATGCTTTAAATAGGTTGATATTGCTTTTTTAAAATCAAATTTATTAGCTTCTTCTTTTGAAGCAACATTTTTCGTCTCTAAACCCATATTTTAATTCTGTATTAAAAGCCCAATAGTTATTGCTAGTCCTAATAATGATGCTACTAAACCTATTCTCGCATCACCAGAACCTGCACTTATCCCTTTTGTATTTGGCTGTACATATACTACATCATTTTGAGTTAAAAAATATACTGGCGAATTAAATAATTCCTTATTTGTGATATCAATTCTTGTATACGTTTTTGAACCGTTAAAATCCCTTATCACTAAAACATTATCCCTTCTTCCTGTAATAGTTAAATCTCCTGCACTCGCTATCGCTTCTAAGATGGTTACACGTTCTCCAGAAATTGGATAAACACCAGGTTTATTAACTTGACCTAGGACTGAAATTTTATAATTTTTTATTCTAATAATAACAACGGGATTTTTTAATAATTTCCCTTCTTCAAATTTCTTTTTAAAGACCTCTTTTGCTTCTTCAATAGTTAAACCCACTAACTTAACCTTACCTAAAACTGGATAATCGATATTCCCGTCAGGGTCGATTAGGTAATCTAGGGCTACGCCTTCACCTTGCCTACCGTTAGTTGATTCAACTAGGTTGTAGGGTTGTGTGACCGATAAATCCAAGGTGGAAATAAAAATATTAAGGATATCTCCCGTTTTTAGTCTAGCGTTAAAAGTATCGGTATCGACCACACTTTCAAAGTTTTTTGCATTTTGAAAGTATACAATATCCTTTTTTGTTGTACAAGAAGAGGTAATTCCTAAAATTAATATAAGTACTATTAATCTGTTAACCGAAACCGATATTTTCATAATGTTACTATTTGGGGTTTTTATAAAATTTATATATTCTTATACGTTTTTCCGGAACCATCTTTCAATAAATTCTTAGCTTTTTTATAATGCTGAACTTGTTTGTCAAATCTTTCATAATCTGAATTATTCGATTTGTATTCAGGAATTAATCTTTTCATTTTCAGAACTATATTATTATTTTGAAAACGATTTATCATACATAATTCTTCAATTTCTGATTTAACTTTAGCATATTGTAATTCCCTCGTTCTACTAATCATAATTTTCTTATGATATGTTGAAAGTGTATTTTCTCCATTAGCTAATAATTCTTCATATAATTTTTCTCCAGGTCTCAACCCTGTTATCTTAATATCAATGTCTTCTGGGTACCTTAAACCAGATAGCTTAATCATATTTTTAGCTAAATCAAATATTTTCACAGACTCCCCCATGTCGAATATAAATATTTCACCTCCTTTACCCATGGTACCAGCCTCAAGAACCAATTGAGAGGCCTCTGGAATAGTCATAAAATATCGCGTAATTTCTTGATGGGTTAAAGTTAAAGGGCCTCCTTTTTCTATTTGTTTTTTGAATAATGGTATTACCGATCCATTTGACCCTAAAACATTACCGAATCGTGTTGTGATAAACTTCGTCTTACTCTGTTTTTGCAAACAACTTATGTACATTTCTGCCATACGTTTTGTTGCCCCCATAACACTAGTAGGATTTACTGCCTTATCAGTAGAAATAAAAACAAATTTTTTAACCTTATAACGTGATGCAGTATCAGCCAAAATCTTTGTTCCATTTACATTTATTTTAATGGCCTCATAAGGCGTTTGCTCCATTAATGGTACATGTTTATAAGCAGCTGCATGAAATACCATGGTTGGTTTATATTTTTGAAAAATAGCATCAAGTCTCAAACCATCTCTAATATCTGCAACTATAGCAATAAAATTATGTTTACCATCTCTTTTTAGGTCCTGCTGAACCTCATAAAGTGGTGATTCGGCTTGATCTATCAATATTAACTCCTTGATGTTAAAATTTGATAATTGTTTCACTAGCTCACTCCCAATAGATCCTGCAGCTCCTGTAACAATAACAGTTTCTCCATTAAACTCATTGTTGAGTTTCGGATTATTAATTTCAATTGGTGCACGTCCTAACAAATCTTCAATTTGAACTTGCTTAATTTGCTTGGTGCTTAATTCTCCATTTATCCATTGTTCAATAGGTGGAACTTTGGTTATTTTTACATCAGAATCAATTAATTTATCCACCAAAAACATAAGTTTATCAGTACTTAGTGATTGTGATGCTACAACGATTTCATCAATAGTATTTGACTCTATATAAGAATTCGTAATTAGGCTTCCATTTATGATAGGGACACCATTAATTTTATTTCCACTCTTCTTGAGATTGTCATCTATAAAAGCAACAATTTGAAAAGTTGTGTTAGGATTACTCACTAATGCATTGTAAGTTATAATACCTGAATCGGCTGCTCCATAAATTAAAACACGTTTGGTAGCTGTTAAATTACAGCTTAAGTATTTAAATCCTATTTTAAAAACCAGTCTACTAGCTGCTAGCAATACAAAGCTTAATAAACCATGCATAACAATAATAGAAAGTGGAATCGTAAAACTTGGCATAATGCCAGTTGTTCTATTAAGAAAAACTAACATCACACAAAAACTAGCCATTAAGGCTATGGATTTAAACAAATTTATAACGTCGGTAAAACCAGTATGTCTTATGACACTTTTAAATGAACCAACCATTAAAAAACTAAAAGAGGCTACCACCAAAAGAAACGGTAACTGTATTAACAGGTGTTCTATGTCAAAATTTAATGTGAAATTAAATCGAATAAAATATGCCGCCAAAAATGTTAACAACACTAATGCGAGATCGATGCCAAAAACAAGCCATTTTGAGGCGTATTTATGAGAAAGGAGAGATGCGTAATTCTTAATCATAATTTTGGAGTTTTTAAAATATTTTCCATAATTCTATCTAAATCTTCTTGACTTAAATTAGAACCACTTGGTAAGCACAGGCCTTTGTCAAATAAATCTTCAGACACGCCATTTGTAAAATGTAAACAATCCTTGAAAACCGGCTGGAGATGCATTGGTTTCCATAATGGTCTAGATTCAATATCATCTTCAAGTAAAGTAAGTCTAATTTGTTCTCTTTTAGAGAATGAATCTGTTTTTATACACGTAATCCATCTATTTGCATAAAAACCTTCAACTTCTTCTTGAAATTCAATGGAATCGAATTTTTCTAAATTCATTTTATAGAATTCATAATTATTTCGTCTAGCTTGAACACGATCATCAAGAACTTCCATCTGCCCCCTACCTATACCTGCTAACACATTGCTCATTCTATAATTAAAGCCTACAGTTGAGTGTTCATAATGAGGAGCATTGTCTCTCGCTTGAGTTGAAAGAAAAATAGCCTTTTCTTTTTGCTCTAGGTTATTAACTATCATAGCACCCCCACCTGATGTCGTAATTATTTTATTTCCGTTAAAAGATAAAATTCCAATATCTGAAAGTGTCCCACAAGCTTTATTAAAATAAGTGCTTCCTAAAGCTTCAGCACTATCTTCTACGACTGGAATATTATATTTTTCAGCAACCGCATTAATTTCTTTAACTTTATATGGCATGCCATACAAATGAACGGCTATTATAGCTTTTGGTTTCTTATACTTTTGAATTCTATCTTGAATAGCAATTTCTAACAATTCTGGACACATGTTCCAAGTGTCTTTTTCGCTGTCAATAAAAACAGGTCTTGCTCCTTGATAAATAATAGGGTTGGCAGAGGCAGAAAAAGTAAAACTTTGACATAAAACTTCATCTCCACTGGTAACATTCAATATTTCCAATGCCAAATGAATAGCAGCGGTACCAGAACTTAATACAGCTACTTCTTTTTTATTTCCTAAATATGATTTTAAATCGTTTTCAAAACCATCAACATTAGGCCCTAAAGGAGCTATCCAGTTAGTGTTAAATGCTTCTGACACAAACTTTTGCTCAGAACCTCCCATATGTGGAGAGGATAAATATATTTTCGTTTTCGTTAACATTAATAACTTAAATCTTCAAAATTAATTTTTACTCAATTATTTCCATAAATTACCTGTCACAGTAATTTTACACTATGAAATTTGATTTAATAAAAAATGTGATTGAATCCCTTTTATAATAAAATCAAATCTTAAATTTATTAATAACGCTAATTGTAATTCTCAAATTAAAAAACCATAGTTACATTATATATAATACTATGAATCACGAGAGAGTTTAAAATACCTGTTCCTTAAAATCATTATTACAATTAAACTAATATGCTATTAATCAATTCAATTTTGAATTTTTACAATGTAAATTTAGTAATTGTTTTAATGTCCTAACCTTTCTATTAACTTATTTCGCTAAAAGCATTATTATAATCGGTTAACTACCTTTTTAGATATTTTATAACTGAAAAAAAAGTTTTTAAACGAAAACAGAAACCGAATAATAAATTCATTTTTAAATTGTACATATTAAAAAGTGATAGCTCAGCAATTATCATTAATGTAAAAGCTACACAACAGTTCTTACTATGTATATTTAGTTTTACTATACTTTAGTGCTAAACTATGGTGTTTTTTTCACATCTTTGATTATTGAAATATTACGGTAATTGTAAACGAAAATTCATAAATAAAACACCTCGAAAAAATAATAATACAAGTGTGCTTTGATGATTGCTTACAACAAGCCTAAAAGGCCATTTTTACCGTTTAAAGTAGATTCTTTAGTTATAAAGTCACTTTATCGTTAAAAACGCCTACTTAGTATAATAATATCTTGTTGTAAATTATTTTTTTTCATATTTGTTCGAGATATTAAAAAAAAACCCAAATTAATGTTTGAAAATCTACAAAATAAAACTGTTCTAGTTACAGGTGGTGCAGGATTTATAGGTTCTAACCTTTGTGAAACACTCCTTACTAATAAAATAAAAACAGTTTGTTTAGATAATTTTTCTACAGGAAAAAAAGAAAACATCGCTCCGTTTTTGGATAATAGTCTATTTACCTTAATAGAAGGAGATATTCGAAAACTTGATGATTGTCATAAAGCTTGTAAACATGTAGACTATGTGTTACATGAAGCTGCCTTAGGCTCTGTACCGAGGTCAATTAACGACCCTATCACGACAAACGACGTTAATGTTTCTGGTTTTTTAAATATGCTTGTTGCTGCAAGAGATGCTAACGTGAAACGCTTTGTTTATGCAGCTAGCTCATCAACATATGGTGACCATGAAGCATTACCCAAAGTTGAAGATGTTATCGGTAAGCCGTTATCGCCTTATGCCATTACAAAGTTTGTAAATGAATTATATGCTGATATTTTTCAAAAAACATATGGGTTGGATACTATTGGTTTACGTTACTTCAATGTGTTTGGAAAAAGACAAGATCCAAATGGTGCCTATGCAGCCGTAATTCCATTATTTGTAAAGCAATTTATCAATAATGAATCTCCTATTATTAACGGTGATGGAAGTTATTCTAGAGATTTCACTTTTATAGATAATGTTATTCAAATGAATATTCTATCATTAACTACCACGAACCAAGAAGCCTTGAACACCGTATATAATGTGGCTTATGGTGACAGAACCACTCTTTTAGAATTAGCTACACTATTAAAAAAGCATTTATCTGAATTTGATAAAGAAATTCAAAATATAGAGATAAAACATCGTGACAACAGAGTTGGAGACATCCCCCACTCTCTTGCATCTATAGAAAAAGCAAAAAAACTATTAAAATATAACCCCAAATTTAATATTAACGAAGGCATTAAAGAAGCCGTAAATTGGTATTGGAATAATTTATAATAAAAATGAAAATTAACAAAATTTGTTGCATTGGTGCAGGATATGTTGGAGGCCCCACCATGGCTGTTATCGCTAAAAAAAATCCTAATCTAAGAGTTACCATTGTAGACATAAACGAAGAACGTATTGCTGCTTGGAATGATAGCGATGTATCAAAGTTACCAATCTACGAACCAGGATTAGCCGAAATTGTAGAAGAAACTAGAGGTAAAAACCTGTTTTTTTCAACTGAAATTGACAAAGCTATTGATGAATCTGAGATGATATTCATTTCGGTAAACACCCCTACTAAAACCTACGGTAAGGGAAAAGGCATGGCTGCAGATTTAAAATACGTGGAGCTATGTGCTCGAAACATTGCAAAAGTGGCTACAACAAATAAAATTGTTGTAGAAAAATCTACCCTTCCGGTAAGGACTGCTCAAGCCATTAAAAGTATTTTAAGTAACACTGGAAGTGATGTGAATTTTGATATTTTATCAAATCCTGAATTTTTAGCTGAAGGTACCGCTGTAGAAGATTTATTAAGTCCAGACCGTGTGCTTATTGGAGGTGATTCAGAAGAAGCGATAGAAAGTTTAGCTAATATTTATGGAAGCTGGGTACCACAAGACAGAATTTTAAGAACTAACGTTTGGTCTTCAGAATTATCTAAACTAACAGCTAATGCCTTTCTAGCACAACGTGTATCTTCAATAAACGCTATTTCAGAATTATGTGAACACACTGAAGCTAACGTTGATGAAGTCGCTAAAGCAATAGGAATGGATTCTCGAATTGGCTCTAAATTTTTACAAGCTTCTATAGGTTTTGGTGGATCTTGTTTTCAAAAGGATATTTTAAACTTGGTTTATATAGCCAGAAGCTATGGCTTAAATGAAGTTGCAGATTACTGGGAACAAGTTATTATTCTTAATGACCACCAAAAAAGACGTTTTTCAGACCATTTAATAAAAACACTATATAACACGGTGTCTGGAAAAAAAATAGCAATGCTTGGTTGGGCTTTTAAAAAAGATACAAATGACACAAGAGAATCAGCCGCAATTTATGTTGCCGATCATTTATTAAATGAACAGGCGGAAATTGCCGTTTACGACCCAAAAGTTCTAGAAAGTAAAATCCAATCTGATTTAAATTATTTAAACACGCGTTCTCCAGAAGAAAATAAACAGCTTCTAGTGTCTAAAGATTCGCCGTATGAAGCTTTAGATGATGCGCATGCTGTAGCTATAATGACCGAATGGGATGAGTTTAAGAGCTATGATTGGAAAAAAATATATAAACAAATGAAAAAACCTGCCTTTATTTTTGACGGTAGAAACATTTTAGATAAAGCTGAAATGAATAAAATAGGTTTTGAATATTATTCAATAGGAAAGTAAAAGATGAGTAAAGATAAAATTGCAGTTATAGGACTAGGATATGTTGGACTACCTCTAGCCCGTTTATTTGCTACAAAATATGACGTTGTTGGTTTCGATATTAATCAAAAACGTATTGATGAATTATCTGAAGGTAACGATTTCACATTAGAAGTAGATTCTAAAACATTGAAAGCCGTCTTAAAAACTGAAATCAATGATAATAATGGTCTCTATTTTTCAGCAAATTTAGACGACTTAAAAACATGTAATTACTATGTAGTTACCGTTCCTACCCCTATTGATAAAAATAACAGGCCCGATCTAACACCTTTGTATAAATCTAGCGAAACAGTTGCTCAGGTATTAAAAAAAGGAGACATCGTAATCTATGAATCAACAGTGTACCCTGGAGTTACTGAAGACGAATGTGTTCCGGTTCTTGAAAAAATTAGCGGTTTAAAATTTAATGAAGATTTTTATGCAGGTTATTCTCCAGAACGTATTAACCCTGGAGATAAACTGCACACTGTTGATAAAATTTTAAAAGTAACAGCGGGATCTACCCCAGAAATAGGTAAAAAAGTAGATGCCCTTTATGCTAGTATTATTACTGCAGGAACCCACCTTGCTCCTACTATAAAAGTTGCCGAAGCCGCGAAAGTTATAGAAAACTCGCAAAGAGATATTAACATTGCATTCGTTAATGAATTAGCAAAAATATTCAACCTTATGGATATTGATACTCATTCTGTGTTAGAAGCAGCAGGAACTAAATGGAACTTCCTTCCTTTTAAACCTGGTTTGGTTGGAGGTCATTGTATTGGAGTCGACCCTTATTATTTGGCACAAAAAGCCCAAGAAGTTGGATACCATCCAGAAATTATTTTAGCAGGAAGACGTGTTAATGATAGCATGGGGCAATATGTAGCCTCTGAAGTTGTAAAACTTATGGTTCAGAAAGATATTCGAATTAAAAAATCTAAAATTTTAATTTTAGGAATCACTTTTAAGGAAAACTGTCCAGATGTAAGAAACACCCGTGTTGTTGATGTTATTAAACAATTAGCAACTTACGGTACCGATATTACAATTTACGATCCATGGGCAAACCCTTCGGAGGTAGACCATGAATACAACCTTAAAACAACTCAAGCATTACCAAATACAAAATTTGATGCAGTAGTTTTAACAGTTGCGCATAAGGAGTTTTTAGACAGAGATTTAAATACTTTAATTAATAAAAATGGAGTACTTTATGATGTAAAAGGCATATTGAATAGTAAAGTAGATGGTAGATTGTAACCATAAATATTAACTAAACCAACTTAATATTTTGAGTCAATTAAAAAAAGGAGCTGCTTTAAATTACATAATAATTTTTCTAACTAATGTTGTTGGGCTGTTTCTTACTCCTTTTATTCTTAATCAAATAGGGAAAGTAGAATATGGGATATATACAACTATTGGAGCCTTAATAGGCACAATTTCTATTTTAGATCTCGGATTAAACAATACCATAGTTCGATTTGTAGCAAAATATCGCGCTGAAAAAAATAAAAAGGATGAGGAGAATTTCCTAGCGATAACCATGATAATTTATGGTGTACTTTCCCTTATTATTGTTATTGTAGGTGTCACCTTTTATAGATACATTGATACCTACTTTACTAAAATGACATTAGATGAAATTGATATTGCAAAAACAATCTTTATACTTTTAATCTTTAATTTAGCAATTAGTCTACCTGGAGGAACGTTTCCAGGAATCTGTTATGGGTATGAATCCTTTGTTTTTCCAAAAAAACTTCAAATCATACGATACATTTTAAGAAGTGCTACCGTTGTTGGTATTCTTTTATTTGGCGGAAAAGCTATTGCAATTGTTATTATAGACACTACTTTTAATATTGTTTTTATATGTGTTAACGCTTACTATGTTTTTGTTAAACTGAAAGTAAGATTCAAACTGCACGAATTCTCTATTAAGTACTTAAAAGAAATATTTAGTTATTCAATTTGGATTTTTATTTTTTCTTTTGTGGCAATTATCCAGTGGAAAGTTGGTCATTGGATTTTAGGACGTATCTCAGTACCTGAAGTTCTAACAATATATGGTATTGGAATAATGTTAGGATCATACTACGGAGCCTTTTCTTCAGCAATATCTAGTGTTTTCCTTCCTCGTGCAACAAAAATGACGGTAGACAATGCCTCCGGAGAGGAGTTAACATCTATGATGATTAAAATAGCACGAATCTCTTTTATCGTTCTAATGTATATTTTTGGAGCTTTTGCTTTATTCGGATATCAGTTTGTAGAATTATGGGTTGGAAATGAACTTGGCCCAGAAGGTAGCCACGAAGTCTGGCTTATTGCCCTGTTGATTATGGTGGCTTATACTTTACCTTTAATACAAGGTTTTGGAACGTCAATTTTAGAAGCTAAAGGTAAACTCGCCTTTAAGGCAATTATATCTTTAACTTTCCTTGTTCTTGGTGCTACTTTAGGAGCATTTTTAGCTAAACCATACGGAGCACTAGGTCTAATCTCAGGGTCGTTATCAGGCTGGATTATTGCCCAAAATATAATGAACTTCTATTACAACAATGTTATTGGCCTAAATATTATTAGATTTTTCAAAGAACTCTTAAGTAAAACAATATTAACATTAGCTTTAATTTCCATTATTGGCGTAGCCGTTAGATATATTCCAGGAAATGGATGGTTTAATTTTTTAGCAAAAGCAATTTGCTATACAGTAACATACGCCTTTCTAATTTATAATTTAGGAATGATACCGTTTGAAAAGGAGCTATTTAAGGAATCATTAAATCCTATTTTGAAAAAACTGAAATTTTAATGTTGAAAATTAATAACATATGGTCTATAGAAAATAACAAAAATAATATTTGCGACTTATTACATTTTATTTTAATCTACTTGATTACATATTCCCCGTTAATTCTAAATCAATTTAGCTTTAAAATATTTCTAATCACATTTATTTCCCTTCCCCTATTTATTTACATAACAAGAATTAACTCCAGAACAAGATTTACTAGATATATTAATTTAAATTTAAAAAAAGGAACGAAATGAAACACAAAATTAGAATCATTTTGTGGAGACTTTTAGGAATAGATTATAATCAAGCTCTAAATATTCACGATTTCATCTTTTTAAAAAATGATAAACACTCGAAAATTGGAAATAAAACTTATGATAATGGAGCTCTAGTGTGGCGATGGACAAACAGCGAACTAATTATAGGGAATTATTGTAGCATAGCAAATAATGTAAGATTTATAATTGACGAAGGTTACCATACAGCCTCAACTATTACTAATTTCCCGTTAATAAATAATTTATTCAAAAATGAGCTGTTAGACAAAAAAAACAAACTGCATTCCGTTTTACAAGACGTTAAACAAAAAAAAGGAATCTATGTAGGTAATGATGTCTGGATTGGAATGGGATCCTACATTATGCCAGGTGTTAAAATAGGGAACGGAGTTACAATTGGGGCAAACTCTGTGGTCACCAAAAATGTTCCTGATTATGCTGTTGTAGCGGGATCACCTGCTAAACTTATTAAATACAAATATTCAAAAAGTCAAATTGATAGTTTAAATAAAATTTCATGGTGGAACTGGGAGGAAACTACTATAAAAGAACGGATTAACGATTTTTATTCGGATGAAAATGCATTTATAGAGAAATACAAAGTTAACTAAGCGTATAAATAAATGAAAAATATCGTTTTTGTTATTGAGTCATTACATTGCGGAGGAGCAGAAAAAAGCCTTGTGACTCTATTGCAAAATATAGATTACAAAAATTATAACTTAGATTTATTTTTAGTAATTGAAGGGGGAGAATTTCAAAAATTTGTTCCAAAGGAAATTAATATAAAAAAAATCAAGACCGCAAACAATCCTAATGATCAAAATTTAACAAAACGACTAAAATACAGAGTTTCTCGATTTTTAAACAAAAAGTATCATCCAGCTCAGTTTTTCTGGAAATTTCATCGACATAATTATAAAAAAATTGATAAAACATATGACATAGCGATAGCCTATAACCAAGGCTTTTCGACATATTTTGTTTCAGAAAATATTAAAGCAAATAAAAAAATTGCTTGGATGAATACAGATTATAATAAAGCGGGATATAACATTAATTTTGATTTCAAATTTTATAATAATTTTGATGAGGTGGTTTGTGTTTCTAATGAAAATAAAAAATCGTTAGAGCTTGCATTACAGACTATAGACCAGTCACTCCCAATTAATATTATTCAGGATATATCTGACGAAGGAATTATCCAAAAACAAAGCTTACTATCTACTCCATTTCAAAATACCGAAGGAGTTAAAAACATTTTAACCATAGGAAGACTTGCTTCTGCTAAAGGCCTACATTTAGCGATTGAAGCTTGTTCGCTTCTCTTAAAATCAAACCATAATATAAAATGGTATGTCATTGGAGAAGGGCCTGAACGAAAAAAGTTAGAAAAACACATTGAACGGAAAAATTTACAAGATCATTTTATTTTATTAGGTTACAAAGAAAATCCATATCCATACTTAAAATCCTGTGATATCTATGCACAAACCTCAATTTTCGAAGGACTGGGTTTATCGGTAATAGAAGCAACAATTCTAAATAAACCAATAGTGACCACTAATTTTGAAACTGCTTCAACCATTATAGAGCATAAAGAAACTGGTTTAATTTGTGAAATGGTTCCTGCAGAAATCGCTAAGAGTATCGCATACTTTATAACTAACTCTGATTTCGTAAAAAAAACCACATATAATCTTTCTATCAGAAAAAATGAAAGCACAAAAACATCCCTGAAAAAAATTAACAAAATACTAAACACCTGAAAAATGAAGATTAAAACCATAACTTGTCATGAGGTTTATAATTACGGAGCAACATTGCAGGAATTTGCTCTGCTTAAGTACTTGGAAATTCTTGGTCATGAAGCTGAAACAATTAATTACAAACCGAGCTACTTAAGTAGTCACTCTAATATATTTAGAATAAGTAATGCTTATTTCAATAAAAACAAGATACTTAAAACAATATACCTTACACTAAAAACTCCTTCCAGAATAATATCATTGAAACGTAAAAAAAACTTTGATAAATTTTCGAAAAAACATATTAAGAGCACAGATAAAATTTACATAAACAATGACGAATTAAAGTCTGATTTACCTTTTGCAGATGCTTACATATGTG
Organism: Tamlana sp. 2_MG-2023; assembly: GCF_030548465.1. Lineage (GTDB taxonomy): Bacteria > Bacteroidota > Bacteroidia > Flavobacteriales > Flavobacteriaceae > Pseudotamlana. Next base: position 285,083 of record NZ_JAUOSF010000002.1, on the reverse strand, counting down.
GTAGTGATCAAATTTGGAATTCTTTTTTTGAAAACGGAAAAGACCCAGCATTTTATTTAGATTTTGTTCCTAAAGAAAAATTAAAAGTCTCCTACGCTGCTAGTTTTGCCATTGATCAATTAGAGGAATCAATTAAACCATTTGTTAAAGAGAAAGTTTCAAAGATAAACGCTGTTTCAGTAAGGGAAACCTCTGCTGTAAAAATTTTAAATGATTTAGATATAACCAATGTTAAACATGTTTTGGATCCCGTTTTTCTCATTGACAAAAGTTCATGGTTAGATTTAATGACTATAAAAAAAATATCTAAGCCCTATATCTTTATATATGACTTTGATTCAAACGCTTCAATCATGAAGTTGGCTAAAAGTTTAAAAAAACAAAATAATTGGAATATAGTTACAATAAACAAAAATATAAGTTACGCCGATAAGAACTACCATATGGAAGGGCCTGATAAATTTTTAAACTTGATTTACAATGCAAATTATGTTATTACAAATTCATTTCATGCTGTTTGCTTTTCTATAATTTTTCAAAAGAAATTTGTCGTATTTAATAGATTCGACAAAATTAACACTCGCATGCAGGACTTATTAAAATCAATTCATTTAGAAAATTTATTAATAGATAACAAAACAGAAATTGAATTACATAACTTCGAGAACATGAATTATGATTACAATGAAACATCTTTAAATGAATTAATTTCTGCTTCAAAAAACTTTTTAACCACAGCGCTAAAAATTAATAATAACGTTCTATAATTGAATAAAGAAATACAATTGATAAACAAATAACTCATACTGAAAATTAAGTTCAAATGTATTTTAAAAACAAGCTTTTAAGACACCATAATATTTAATAATATATATTTATAAAATTGAAAAAACTCTTATACATAACCAATCAAGTTTGTGGTGCCGCAGGACTGGAACGTGTTTTATCTATTAAAACCAGTTATTTAATAGATGTTTTTAATTACGAAATACATATAATTACCTTAAATCAAAAGGAAACTGATTTATTTTACCAATTTCATGAAAACATAATATATCATGACCTTGAACTTAAAGGAAATCCATTCCAGTATATCTACCAGTATATTACAAAACTTAAAACTGTCGTAAATAAAATAAATCCAGATATAATTTCTGTGTGTGATGATGGATTAAAAGCATTTACCTTGCCATTTGTTCTCAAGAATAGTTGCCCTATAATATACGAAAGACATGTTTCTAAGGTTATAAATTTAAATGCTGAAAAAACTTCACTTTTAAGTATCTATAAGCAAAAATTAACCGAGAATTTCATGCTTTTAGGAGCAAAAAAATTTGATAAATTTATTGTTCTTACCAAAGATAATTTATCCGAATGGAACCTCGATAACATACAAGTAATCAATAACCCTCTTTCTTTTTATCCCAAAGAGATCTCTAACTTAAACAATAAAACGGTTTTAGCTGTTGGTAGACAATGTTATCAAAAAGGTTACGACCGACTTTTAGAAAGCTGGAAAATTGTTACAAAACGACACCCTGATTGGCAACTAGAAATTTATGGTGCTTTCGATAAAGAAAATAAATACCATAAACTAGCTAAAGAATTACGTGTCGATTCTAGCGTTTCTTTTTTTAAGCCTGTAAAAAACATTGGAGAAGTTTATCAAAATGCTTCCATTTATGTCATGCCTTCTCGCTTTGAGGGTTTTGGCATGGTGTTAATTGAAGCTATGGCTTATGGCGTACCCTGTGTTTCATTTAATTGCCCTTGTGGTCCAAAGGAAATTATTACTAATAATAAGGATGGTTTTTTAGTAAACAATGGAGACACCAAAAGTTTTGCTGCTCAAATTGAAAAGCTAATCCAAGATGAAGATTTACGTCACGAAATGGGTATTAATGCAAGACAAAAAGCTGGTTTGTATTTTCCAGATAAAATAGTACCTCAGTGGGATTTATTGTTTCAAGATCTAATTAAGAAAGCATCGTAAAAACTATTTTTAAGTTAAAAAACTTAAAAAACTCGTAAAGAAAAATGAAAATTATTTATTATACAGATCAAATTTATTTACATGGGGGTTTAGAGCGTGTGCTTTCTAATAAACTCAAATATTTCAGTACTCACACTAACTATGATTTACACATCATTACTTTTCAACAAGGAAATAATCCGGCTTGTTATGAAATTCCAGAAAATGTTACATTACATGATTTAGATATTAGATACAATAGAAACATAAGCTATTTAAACCCTAAAAATTCTAAATTATTTTTCAAACATTATACACGGCTAAAGCGAACTATTCAAAAAATTAATCCTGATGTTATTGTAGTTTGTAATTATGAATTTGGATTTTATTTTATTCCACTAATTGCAGGAAAAGCTTTAAAAATTAAAGAATTCCATTCTTCAAAACATTTTGATTTTTTAGCTCGAAATAAAAATAAAAATATATTAAAAAAAATACAATATAGAATTACTGATTATTTCGAGTCTAAGTATGATAAATTAGTTGTACTAACACCAGATGAAACACAATATTATACCTCTAAAAATATAACGGTAATCCCAAACGGGCAAGATGTAACATATACTGAAAAATCTCAATTAACAAATAAAAAAATAATTAGTGCAGGACGTATTGCTCCCGTGAAGGGATTTGAACATCTAATATCTGCATGGAAAGATGTTGCACCAATTTGTAAAGGCTGGAAATTAGAAATTTATGGCGAAGGTGACCCTGTCTACACGCAAGAATTACAGAATCAAATTAATATCTTAAATTTAAATGATTCTATTTTATTGAAAGGTAGCACCAACAACATAAATCAAAAAATGACAGAGTCTTCCATTTATGTCATGTCCTCTTTAACTGAATGTTACCCAATGGTACTTCTTGAGGCCATGTGCGTAGGATTGCCAATTGTAAGCTTTGATTGCCCTAATGGGCCAAGAAACATTATAAAAGATCAAGAAAACGGCCTATTAGTCGAATATTTAAATAACAAGAAACTGGCGCAAGCTTTAATTCTTTTAATAAAAGATGAAGCTAAAAGAAAACAACTTGGAGCACAGTCATCTATAACGGTCCTAGATTATACGAATGAAATTGTAATGAAAAAGTGGTTAGATCTTTTTAATAGTAAAATTGTAAAATAACATAAAACACGCGGAGTTCATGATAGAATTTATTCCTTTAGATGAGTATTACCTATATTATATAAATATATCATTAGCCATCGTATTATTTACTCTAATACATTCCTGGTTATTAGAAATTGATAACCCTAAAAACATTGTTTACATAAATAGTCTAGGGTACACAATTTTAATCATTTTGACCTTATATATTGGTTTAAGACCTATTAGTGGCATTCATTTTAGTGATATGGCAACTTATGCTAAAACTTTTAATTATTACAAAGTAGGCGGCGAATTAAAAACAGACAAAGATGTGTTTTTCGAACTATTCACTAAGTTTTGCTCCTCAATCATGACTATTAATATTTTCTTTCTCTTTTGTGCTACCTTATACATTTACCCAATGTTTCGTGTATCAAAGATTTTTTTTAAGGAATATTGGTTTTACAGCTTCTTATTATTAGTCGTTTCTTTTTCTTTCTGGGCTTATGGCGTTAACGGAATAAGAAATGGAATAGCTACTTCTATTTTTTTACTTGCAGTTTCTTTTTATAAAAACAAAATTGTCATGATAGCGCTTTTAGTGCTATCTACAATGTTTCACAAAACCATGCTTCTCCCCGTGCTTGCCTTTTCTATTACTTTTTTATACAACAATCCAAAAATCTATCTAATGTTTTGGATTTTAGCTATCCCTTGCTCTATTGCCTTAGGAGGTTTTTGGGAAAACCTGTTTGCTACCTTAGGTTTTGCAGACGATCGGTTAGGCGGTTATTTAAGTAATGGAGATGGCAGTTCAAAGTTTAGATTTGACTTTCTATTTTATAGTTCATTCCCAATAATTGCTGGGTTTTATTATATATTAAAAAAAGGGTTTGATGATAAACTATATAATCAACTATTAAACACATACCTTATTTCTAATGCATTTTGGATTTTAGTTATTCGTGCAGCCTTTTCAAATAGATTTGCTTACTTATCTTGGTTTTTAATGGCAGTACTTATAATTTATCCACTTTTAAAAGAAAGGCATCATAAATATCAACATTTAGTAATAGGTCAAATCGTTCTCGCTTATTTTGGCTTTACTTATTTAATGTTTTCCTTATATTATACTGAATAATTATAGACTATGAAAGATATCACTTTTGTTATCCCAATGTATAATGTTGAGCAATACTTAGAAAAATGCTTAAACTCCATTAGCTCACAAAATTTAGCCGATAACACTTTTGAAGTTATTATGGTTGATGATGAATCACCAGATAACAGTTTAGAAAAAGCAAAAAAATTAGCGTCTCAATATCCTTATATTAAAATTATTTCTCAAAAAAACAAAGGCTTAGGAGGGGCCAGAAACACTGGTATTCGTCACGCTGTAGGCAAATTTATCTTGTTTTTAGATGCAGATGATTGGTTATTACCCAGCACCATCTCCAAACTCTTACAGTTAGCTAATAAAAACAACTTAGAAATTCTAGAGTTTGGTGCTAATATTGTTTCAGAAAATAATGAAATAATTAATTCTCTATCGATGTCTAGCCATGGAGAAATATACACAGGCATAACATACTATAGTAAGATTAAATACGGTGGATCCGCTTGTAACAAACTATATTCAATTGAATTTTTAAAAGAGAACAAATTATTTTTTTTAGATAAAATATACGGTGAAGATTTCGAATTTAACACCAGAGCTTTTTTTTATGCTAAAAGAATGCAAGCCGTAAATAATATCTGTACTGCCTTTTTACAATCATCAAATTCAATTACAAGAAATAATAGTGCTACGATGAAAAACAAGTATTTAAATGATTTTCATGTTATTTTATCAAGCATTAAATCATTTCAAGCCTTACAATCAAAAGCAACAGATCCATTAACAGAGGCCTTTTTTAATGAACGCTTAACACTAGTTAATATCAATGCCTTTTATATGATGTTTAAGAACAAATATTCATACAAAAGAATAGATGACTATAAATCAAAATTAAAAAAGGACAACTTGTTTAGTGTTAATTACCCGGTAAGTCACAAACAAAAAAACCTATTTCGAAAAATTTTTTTAAAACATTTTCTACTTTTCCGAGCAACTCAAACATTTAGAAATTTAATCAAAAAATAGCTCTGTATTTCTAACCCTCAACATATTGTCCAGTTTTGTTACTGTAACACCCTTTTTAATGCATTTAATTTTAACTCTAAGACCATTTAAAAATAACTATCTTTCATCATAGATATTATCGCTCTATAGTATCATTTTTATTAATTAAAACACTTGAAGACAAGTTAACGCCATTCTTTACTTCAATGGCCTTAATATTAAGTGGCGTTTTTGAGGTATAGATTATAATTTTATTTTCTTCAAAAGTAGAATTTTGACAATCATAATTAAACAATAACCCGTTTTTATTGATTTCTGCATCAATCGTATTACCTTTGAAAAGAATGTTTTGACTTTGATTCATAATAACACATCCTAATTTATTATTCGTTACTTCTATTGAATTAGCACCTATTATGCTCGCATGAGCTCCTGAGTCATTTCCTCTGGTACCAGTAATTTCATTGTTATTTACGACATAATTAGATTTACCACTCCCTGTCCATGCATTATTAAGATTAAGCGCAAAACTACTACCTGAAAGCATCTCCAATTTATTTCCTTCAATTATGGTGTTAGTTGTAGTATTTATAGATATAATTCCTCTATCTGAGGCTTTTATTGTATTATTTTTAATTACAGAATTTGACACTCCAACACTACTATTTTTACCACCTGCACCTAGATAAATACCTGTTTCACCTTCAATATAGTTATCTCTTAATAAGACGCCATTTCCTCCTACATACACTCCATTATAAACGGTGTTTTCATAAACTTCATTACCAAAAACAAAATCAACACGATTATAATTATCTGTTTTACCTGCCGATATACTCCCTCTAGCAATGTTATTTCTTATAATAACACCATCTGCAGTCGCAAACCCAATTCCAGAATCTAAATCGTTTTTTTCAAAAATTATAGGTCCGTTACCGTGAGAGACAAAGAAACCTCCTCCACCTGAGTAATTTCCTGAAATAATACCTTTATTTCCACTAACAAATATATTATTAACCCTTTCATACTCTATAAGGTTATTATTAGCATCTCTTTCTCTAACAGGCTCAATATTAAATTGACAAGACGGAGATGTACCTTTCGATTTTGCCATATCAACTCCTCCATCGATAAATTCATTATCTTGGATAACAATATTTTCACAGTTGGTTAATGACAAATTAATTCTTCTCGCTCTTAAAAATTTACTGTTTTTTATTGTAATATTCTCTGCTCTAATATGTCTCGAATCAAAATAATGATATATACTAGAGATATTTAAACCATCACCAGTAGCATCTTGAAATACAACGCCATCAATTACAATATTTTTACCACCCTTTATTCTCATAGTATGCCCCCACTCGTGAGATCCTCCTGTCGCTCCATCAGAATCTACATAACCAGAGTTATAATTATGTTCCTCTCGATCGCCATGTAAAACACCACCTTGAATAGTAATATTATTTTCATTAGAAATACCCAATAAAGTCGGCCTAAAATGTCCATTAGGCTGCATCCTTAAATGCGTATCATTAGTCATTTTTAATTTAAAGTCAGAAGGAATATTAATAGCATGTATTTCTGGTGTTCCTTCATTTAAAGGTCCATCAACTTTAAAATAGGCATCCATTTTATCTATCTTAAAAGTCGTAATACCATTAGATTTTGCTTTTATCATCATCGCTTCTAGAATATCTCGGTTGCTTCTAGCTACATCATCACTAACTTTACCTTCTACAATCCCCCAACGTTCAGGAATAAATGTAAACTCATTTTCATTCAGCTCTATTCCTTCTTCTTTTTCTTCGGTTATAATTACTTCGATTTCCTCGGAGTTCGTATCAACAAAAAGGTCTTCATTGTTACATGATGTCGTGACTAATAATAGTAAAACAGTAAGCATCATAAGGTTAAAGGTTGTTTTCATAAAGATAATGATTTGTGGCAATGCAATTAATAATGTCTAAGTTTGATTAAAAATCTTTTTTAAAATATCGTTAAAAGACTATTTATTATCGGCAAAATACATTTTTTTAATCAAAAAATCGATTAAATGTATTTTTTTATAGATAAAAAACATCTTTTTTTAATACTATTCACTCTTAGAGCTACGGCCTAATCAACAATTTGGATTATATTATTTTAAAAAAGGAACAAAAAAAAACTTTAATACACTGATTTTAATGTATTTATAAATTAAAAATATTTTAAAAACAATCTGTACCAGCATCCAATAACCTTCATTCGTCCCCCAAATAATAGACTGATTTTCAATACTTAGAAAAAACAATGAAATAATCGACAAACTACAATACACTTTATTTCAGCAAAATAAAATCAGCCTACTTTACATCTATAAATGAAACCTTAATTTACTTTTAAATATTAATTATGTTTTATACTTTCAGGCTCTGAATTTCAGCACAAAAAAACATGAAAAAAAAATTGTTTAGAGTAACTACAGTGCCTTACTCTTTAAACATATTGCTGTCTGGTCAATCTCAATTTATGTCTAATCACTTTGAGGTTACAGGCATTTCTTCTTCAAATAAAAATGACATAGATGCGGTTTCAAAATTGGAAGGCATCCCTATGATTCCTATAGAGCTCACTAGGCAAATTACCCCTATAAAAGATTTAAAAAGTGTTTGGAAGTTATATTCAGTTTTAAAAAAGGAAAAGCCATACATAATCCATTCTCACACCCCCAAAGCTGGAACCGTTTCTATGTTGGCCGCTAAATTAGCTGGTGTACCTCACCGCTTGCATACCGTTGCTGGCATGCCTTTATTAGAAGCGAAAGGTTTTAAACGACTTGTTTTAAATACGGTTGAAAAACTAACATATCATTGTGCTACAAAGGTATATCCTAATTCCAACGGGTTATTTGATATTATTTTAGATCAAAAATTCACATCAAAAGATAAATTAAAAGTTATAGGAAATGGAAGTTCAAACGGCATTGACACTAGTTATTTTTCGCCAGCTTTCAATAATAACTTAAAAAATCTAAGAAAAGACCTAAATATTCAGGAAAGCGATTTTGTTTTTGTTTTTGTAGGACGACTGGTTACCGACAAAGGTATAAATGAGTTAGTCGCATCCTTTTTGGAGCTATCAAAAAAACAAAAAAACATCAAATTACTCCTTGTTGGAAGTTTTGAAAGTGATTTAGATCCTCTAAAACCAGAAACTTTACAAGCAATTACAACAAATAAAAACATTATTAACCCGGGTTGGAAAAATGATGTAAGACCTTATTTATTAATTTCTGATTGCTTAGTATTCCCAAGTTACCGGGAAGGGTTTCCAAATGTTGTACTTCAAGCAGGAGCCATGGAATTGCCTGGAATAGTAACAAATATCAATGGTTGTAATGAAATTATTAAAGAAAACATTTCCGGTTTCATTATTCCTGTTAAAAATACTGAAGCACTTCAGGAAGCCATGCAAACTGTTTTAGACAACCCTAAAAAAGCTAAAGCCATGGGAATAAAATCAAGACAATTTATAATTGACAATTTCGAAAGAAAAGTGATTTGGAAATCATTACTCAAAGAATACCAGTCACTAAAGTGAGTTTTCTATCACTATATTACCAACCATTCATCCAATAAAAAATGTACCAACTATTTATTAAGCGAATTTTTGATTTTTCAAGTGCCTTTTTTGGCCTAATAGTTTTATCACCCGTTTTCATAACTGTTTACCTCATTCTTCTCATTACAAATAAGTCGAATCCCTTTTTCTATCAAAAACGTCCTGGTTTAAATGAACATATTTTTAGAATCATTAAGTTTAAATCCATGACAGATAAAAAGGATGCAGAAGGAAATTTATTACCAGATACCGAACGTGTTACTAAATTTGGAAACTTTATAAGAAAAACGTCTTTAGATGAAATCCCTCAACTCATAAACGTATTGAAAGGAGACATGTCTCTGGTAGGTCCCAGGCCTTTTTTGCCCATATACCTACCCTATTACACTAAAACTGAAAAGAAGAGACATCAGGTAAGACCAGGAATTACAGGTTATGCACAAGTAAATGGTAGAAACTACCTTGAATGGGACAAAAAACTAGAATATGATGTTTATTATGTGGAAAACCTAACTTGGCAATTAGATTTTAAAATTTTACTTAAAACCGCAAATAGAGTACTTTCTTCAAGTGATGTGTCTGTAGATTTAAATGAAATACAAGCCCCGCTTCACATTGTAAGAGATAAAAACATTTAACTTAACGAACCATAAAGCACAAGTGTCTCAACTGATTCAAGACTTTCTATAAGATGTTTTGGTTTTTGTTCTTCTGAAATATCAAAATCCTGGTTATGAATATTTTGCCCAACATCCTTCAAACATACACTCGTCCAGCCTAACTGGTTTGGTGCAATGAAATCTTTTTTAGTATTATCACCCACGTAAAAGTATTTAAAATCAGCACCATACTTGTTTACATAATATTCAAAGTTCAATGAGCTCGGTTTTTCAGATCCAAATTCTTCAGAAATTATTATATCATCAAAATAGTCTAAAAGATTTAAAGCCTTTAATTTACTGCGTTGTTGCACACTTCTTCCATCGGTAATTAAGCCAATTTTATATGTATGTTTTTTTAACCTAGTCAATAACTCCTGAATATCTTTAGTTAGAGAAATTGAGGGTTCATGATTCCTGTATATTTGAACTAAGTCTAAAGCTGAAAACTTCTCAAGTTTATAATATTTTAAAATTTCCTCAAAAGCATTTAAATCATTTTCATAAAAACTAAACATTTGATTATAAATAATTGATGAGCTCACAGGAGTTACAGAAGCTATCAAATTTGAAATCTCTTTATAGGCAGATTTTAAAAAGTCTATTTCTTTATATAATGTGTCGTCCAGATCGAACACTAAAACCGTTTTATTCATTATAATTACGAACTAAAACTTCATTATCATATCGAAGCATCAACAATTTATCTTCCCATCCATCATAATTTTCAACTGGTTTATTAAATAAATACTCTTCAATAATCCATTTAGCATAATTCGCACCGGCGAGGTAGGATAACGGGAATCCACCACCAAACCTAGCATTAATTTCAATGCCATAAATTTTATGAGTTTTTTTATGTTTGAAAAACTGAGCTGTTAAACAGCCCTTTACACCTTCTATTGTATTCAAATGTGTTTTAATATATTCAACCAGTACATTTTTATCTGTAATCCCCTTATTAACCTCTCCATCTCTAACTTCTATACGCTTTCGCGGAACTACACATTTTAAGGTACTATTTTTGTTATAATAAAGATCACAGGTAAACTCCTCGTATTCAGAGTGGTCTAAATACTCTAAAAACATTAAGTTTTCTTTATTAAAATGATAATCGGTAAGATCTTCTTCCTTTAAGATTACAAAAGTGTCAACACTCCTACTCCCATTTAATGGCTTAATAAATAATGGTAGTTCATAATCTGTTTTTGAATATTCCTTCGCAATATCAATGCCGTGAGTCGTGAAAAAAGCACTCATTTTACGCTTATCTCTACAAATTTTAATAAAATCAATAGAAGACACTATGGTTATAATACCATTTTCAGCTAAAAGTTCGCTATGTTCGGCTAATATCTTTAATTCGGTATCAATTGTGGGGATAATAAGCTTGACATTATTACTTAAACAAACTTTTAATAATTCATTTAAAAAAGTTTTTTCATCCACACGAGGAAGTCGAAAAGCCTCGTCTGCAACATGGCAAGCTGCAGAAAGCTGTATGTTGCAGTCTGCGGCAAAAACCTTTCCTATTGGGGTTAATGCTTTTAATTCCTTCTGAAAAGCTCTAACTAAGGAAACTCTTTTTCCTGCAGAGGTAACTAATATATTCATAGATAAATTGGGTGTCTTTTTAACATTACAACCAAATGTACATGAATTTATATTACGTTAATATTAGATTAGATGAGTGACCAATTTACTCTATTAAGAACATAAAAAAAGCCCTTAAAAAGGGCTTTTATATAAATTCTAAATGTTTTACAACTTACATTTCATTAAAAATAGAATGCATTAAACGTTTTTTATCGTTAATACTTTCTTCTAACGATATCATTGTTTCTGTTCTATAAACACCTTCTATATCATCTAATAAAAAGATTACTTCTTTAGCGTGCTCTGTACTTCTAGCTCTAATTTTACAGAAGATATTAAATTTTCCTGTAGTAATATGTGCTACTGTTACATAAGCAATCTCATTAATACGCTCTAAAACAAACTTTGTTTGAGAGGTGTTGTTTAAATAAACTCCAACATAGGCTATAAAAGAATACCCTAATTTTTTGTAGTCTAACATTAATGACGAACCTTTAATAATTCCCGATTCCTCCATCTTTTTTACACGTACATGAACCGTTCCTGCAGAAATTAATAATTTTTTCGCTATGTCTGTAAATGGAATTCTTGTGTTATCTATTAACATGTCAAGAATTTGATGATCTATTTCGTCTAATTTTATTTTACCCATAATTAACTATTCTTAAATATAAAGCAAAATTAATACATTTTCTTTAAAGATAATATATAAAATGTGTGATTTATTTTGTTTTCAACAACACTTTTTCACCATTTATTTGAACTAAAACGTTTTCGCTATCAATTTCTAACTGCTCCCCGCTTTCATTAAGTACTTCATTACCATGAGCTTCTATTTCTTTGTGCCCATAAAACCTTTCAAGTTTTTCTATTTTTAGAATTTTAGGTATAAATTCTAATATTTTACCGTTTAACGACTCTTGGTACTGGATTCCTAAGTCAACTACTACTCCATTTACCTTGGCATTTCGAATAATAATATCAAAAAAGAGTTTCTCGTTTTCAGGGATGTCTAAATAAGGCTTATAATAAGCACCTGTAACATCGTTTTTAGCGATGTAATTTAGAGATGTTAGGTAAGCTATATAAATAAGCTCTCGTGTTTTCTCACGATCGTAATCTTCATGATAGTGTCCTGATTCAAATAATATGGTTGGTACATTTTCGCTCTGGAATGTATCCCCTACACAATTGATATTAAAAGCATCGTCGTACACACCAACTTGATCTGGTATCACTTCTTGTAAAGCAGCATTCATAACTGCAATAACCTCCATAGAAACCTTTCGTTGCTGTGTAATAGTACAAGCTTCATCTTCTGCAGGGGTTAAAAAAGACACTGTTGCCGACTTATTTATATTTCCTGCACTAAAAATAGTACGTTGGCCATGTAAATTATAGCAAAAATGAGGTTTAAATTCATTAAAAACAGTACGTAACACGCGACTTTCAGGTTGTGTTAAGTTCTGCGCGTCCCTATTTAAATCAACGGCATTAGCATTTATGCGTGTATAAGCCGCTGCACCGTCAGGGTTTAAAATAGGAATAATATATAATGTACAAGCCTCAAAAAGGTATTTAAGAGCTGCTTGATTATCTAAAAGAGTGTTTAATAGATCAAAAAGTGCTTTAGTCGTTGTAGACTCGTTTCCGTGCATTTGTGACCATAATAATAAACGCTTTTTCCCTTGACCAATTTTTATACTATATATAGGTTTATCCTGAACAGAACGTCCTATAATATTTACAGTAGCTTCTTTTGGTAATTTAGATAGTAATGGTTCTATATGTTGATTAGTTATATATCGACCATGTAAGTCTGCCGCTTTGTATTTTAAAAACAAGGATTTTATATCTTCTATTTTCATGCTTTTTATTTAGGTTACAAATGTAAACATTTAGTTTATTACAAATGTAAACAATCAAATCAAGCGATGAGTTTACATTTATAAACGGTTTTTAAAGTGTTTTAACAGAGGTAATTTAGAATTATAAACAAACATCCTTAAATACGTTTATTTATTTATTTTTCAGTAAGTTAAATACTCTTATTTAAACTATTAATTACACGTTTCAACACCTTAATTTACATTATTAAACTATAATTCCATATAAATCATTACATTTGTAACAGGGTTTTATTAAAAAACAATTTACAATGGTAAACAACGAAGATTTCATTAAACGACTTCAAAAAGTCATGGATTATTATGGCGAGTCCGCTTCTTCTTTTGCTGAAAAGATAGATGTACAGCGATCAAGTATTTCTCATATCCTATCGGGAAGAAATAAACCCAGTTTAGATTTTGTTCTTAAAATACTTTCAGCTTTTCCTGAAGTGAATTTATATTGGCTGTTAAATGGTAAAGGCGAATTTCCTCAGAGCGAAGAAAAACTTCCGAAGCCTGAGAATCGTAAATCTCAAAATCCGCAAACAAATTTTAATTTTGAAGAAATTACAGTACACAAAACACACAGCCTTCCTACTGAAGATAAAACCATTGATCGCATTGTTATTTTTTATTCCGACGGAACTTTTAAAAACTACATGAATTAAGCATATTCTTTATTAATTTTGCTAAAAACAATTTTATGCGATTCCTGCCCCTTATTTTACTTTTCGTTTTGTGTAGCTGCTATGAGAAAGCTAGAGACTGCAAACCATATCAAATTGGCGAATTTTACAGTGAAGTTACTATAGATGGTGTTGTGTTTAAATCTACCTTTAAACGAGATAAAAACATTCAAGTAGAGACCTATGATAATAAAATTGATTCCTCTAAGCTACGCTGGATAAATGACTGTGAAGTCGTTTTTAAAACCATAAACCCCAAAAACATGGCCGAGCGCAAGGATATTCATTTAAAAATATTAACCACAACCGATTCGTCCTATACTTACGAATACTCATATGTAGGCGAAACTAAAAAACAGCAAGGCACTGCTTATAAAACGAAATAAGTTTATTGAAGCGGGTAAAGAAAATGTTCAACGAGATTGAACTTTAATTCCCTGTCTTCTGTAATTTCATAAGTTAAAAGCAATTCACCCCAAAATTCACCATCTGAAAAATCTGCAATAATCCATTTGTGATTTAACAACTTAATGGTATTCAGCATCATTTTTCTGCCTTCGCTGGAAGCATACGGTATAAGTGGGTGTTCCCCTTTTACTTCATTTAGCTTATAAAGTTCATCTTTAATAAAGGGAATGAGCTCATCTATTTTATAACCTTCATTTTCAAAGTAAGTAATCGCATCTTCATTTCTATCTAGATTAAAATGAGATACTTTCAACATTTCATTATTTAAAACAGCTACCGAATCTTTATATTTTTTTAACTGCGTTCTTGCACTAACCAGTTTGTTGTCAATATCTTCAAATACGTTCTTAGCATTTACATACTGAAATAATACGAGTAAACTCGCAAAGACGAATAAATACATGAAAATTTTTTGCTTCATTTTATAAATTTTAAATTGTTATTTCTAAACCATCATAAGCTAAAGACACATGATCTGGCAACGCTTTTTCAACGTCATCATGAAATCCTAACAAATGACTAATATGTGTTAAGTAAGCTTTTTCCGGGTTTACCTTTTCAATAAAACTTAAAGCTTCTTCTAAATTAAAATGTGAATGATGTGCATCAATTCGCAAAGCATTAACCACCAGCACCTTCACTCCTTTTAATTTTTCTATTTCTTTTTCTGAAACTGTTTTCATATCAGTTAAATATGCAAACTCATTAAACCGATAACCAAAAACCTCCAAATCGGCATGCATCCCTTTTATTGGTACAACAACCCCCTCATTTAATTGAAACGATTTGTTCTTTATACGGTGCACATTTAACGACGGCGCACCTGGATATTTATTTTTTGTAGCAAAAATGTAATCAAATCGCTTCTTTAAAGCTTTTAATACACGCTTGTGCGCATAGATGGAAATGTTACCTTGTTTGAAATAAAACGGACGAATATCATCCAATCCCATGACATGATCTGAATGCTCATGCGTGAAAATTATCGCATCTATTCTATAACACTCAGCACGTAGCATTTGATACCTGAAATCTGGACCACAATCAATTACATAATTATAGTCGTTCCATTCGATCAAAACAGACACTCGTAAACGCTTATCTTTCGGGTTTGCACTTTTACAAACAGGATGGTTGCTCCCTATGATGGGGATTCCTTGCGAAGTACCTGTACCGAGAAACGTTATTTTCAAAATTTGATAATTTTTAGCCAAAAATAAGGTTATTTTTTTGTTTGCTATACTTATTTGATACCTTTGTATCACACGATATAACTTGTTTTCATATGGAAATTACCATTACAGGAGATAAAGAGTTTGATGATATTCCTTCATTAAAATCTAAAGCACTTCGCATCAATTTAAACGAAAATATTTACGGAACTTTTGCCGAAATTGGAGCTGGACAAGAAACTTGTCGACATTTCTTTAGAGCAGGTGGTGCATCTGGAACTATTGCAAAAGCGATGTCTGCTTACGATAAAGATTTTAGTGATGCCATTTATGGCGCTGAAGACGACGGACGTTATGTAACCGAAGCCCGTTTGCGTAAAATGCTTGCTCACGAAATGAGCCTGATGGAAAACAGGTTAACCCGTGAAAAAAATCCGAATAAAATTTTCTTCACATATGCTAATACTGTAGCTACAATTGACTTTGCTAAGCAATTTAAAGGTCATGGTTGGGTAGGAATTAAATATCAAGTTGAAGCTGGAGCAGAATACAATGAAATTATTTTACACCTACGCTTCAAAGAAACCGATGCCAGACTGCAACAAGAAACATTAGGGATTCTTGGAACAAATTTAATTTATGGTGCGTTTTATAAATATAACGAGCCTAAAAAATTACTGCGCTATCTTTATGATCACTTAGATAAAGACCGCTTAGAAATTGATACTATTAACTTTTCGGGACCTGTATTTAATAATGTGGATAACCGATTAATGAGTTTACAGTTAGTAAAAAATGGTATGACCGATGCCGTAATGTTTGGACCAGACGGCACAAATGTTTTACCAG
This sequence comes from Tamlana sp. 2_MG-2023, assembly GCF_030548465.1. Classification (GTDB taxonomy): domain Bacteria; phylum Bacteroidota; class Bacteroidia; order Flavobacteriales; family Flavobacteriaceae; genus Pseudotamlana. The sequence continues at coordinate 268,913 of NZ_JAUOSF010000002.1, read as the reverse complement.
CAAAAGTGTTCTACAAAAAAAATATTTTAGCGCTACGCGGAAGTTTTAGACCGGTAACTAAAGTGAACATGGCTATGTATGAGAAATCATACGACATGTTTATTAAAGAAAACAAGGTTGATGTTAATAAAACGGTTGTCGTTTTTGAAATTACGCTCTCGAATTTACGTGCTGAAGGCGAAATTGACGAACAAGATTTTATAGATCGCGCAGATCTACTGTGCTCTATAGGTCATTCAGTTATGATATCTAACTTCCAGGAATACTTTAAGGTGGTTGAGTACTTCTCAAACTACACAAAAGCGAGAATGGGATTAGCTATGGGCGTTAGTAATTTAGTCGATATTTTCGATGAAAAATATTACCGACATATCAGTGGTGGAATTTTAGAAGCCTTCGGAAAATTATTCTTTAAAGATTTAAAAGTTTACTTATATCCAATGCTTGACCCTAAAACCGGGGAATTAATTACAAGCGAGAACTTGAAGGTTTATCCAAGAATGAAAGAATTATATAAATTCTTTAAATATAACGGTAAAGTAATTGACATTACAGATTACGATCCTAAAATCATGAACATTTTCTCTAGAGAAATATTACAAATGATTAACAACGGAGAGCGTGGCTGGGAAGACATGGTTCCTGAAGGCACTGCAGAACTCATTAAAGATTACCGTTTATTTGGTTACACTAGAAAACCTTTAACTTTAAGTAGAAAAAGAAAATAAACACATAGTACCCTATTTTAAAAAATCCCGTAAAACAGAAATTTTACGGGATTTTTTGATTTACTCTAGTATTTGAGCAGCATGATCTTTTGTTTTCACCTTATCAATGACGCGTTCCACAACGCCATTTGCATCAATTAAAAAAGTTTTTCTGTGAATACCATCGTATTCTCTTCCCATAAACTTTTTTGGGCCCCAAACTCCAAAAGCATTGATTACCGTTTTATCTTCATCTGCTAACAAAGGAAACGGAAATTTATATTTGGTCTTAAAATTTGTTTGTCTCTTTTCAGAATCAGCACTAACCCCTAGCAATTCATAGCCTTGGGCTTGTAATGCTTCGTAATTATCTCTTAAATTACAAGCTTCATTTGTGCACCCTGGTGTGCTCGCCTTAGGATAGAAAAAAACGATAAGCTTTTTTCCTTTATAATCACTTAGTGAAATCGTATTCCCTTGTTCGTCTTTTGATGTGAAATCTGGAACGGTTTCACCTTGTTTTAATGTTTTCATAATCTTAACTTTGATTTTTAACAAAAATACGATTTATGACTAAACAAGAAAAGGTTGAATTTGTTATAAAAACCTTAAACGATCTTTACCCCGAAATTCCCATTCCTTTAGATCATAAAGACCCTTACACGCTGTTAATCGCAGTATTAATGTCTGCACAAAGTACAGATGTTCGTGTTAATCAAATTACACCACTTTTATTTAAAGAAGCTGATAATCCTTACGACATGGTTAAGCTTTCAGTTGAAGAAATTAGAGAGATTATTAAACCGGTAGGTTTGTCTCCAATGAAAAGCAAAGGGATACACGGCCTGTCACAAATCCTAATCGATAAACATAACGGAGAAGTTCCGAATGATTTAGAGGCGCTTGAAGAATTACCTGCAGTAGGACACAAAACAGCGAGCGTAGTAATTTCACAAGCCTTTGGAGTACCTGCCTTCCCTGTAGATACTCACATACATAGACTCATGTATCGCTGGAATTTAACCAACGGAAAAAACGTTGTGCAAACAGAGAAAGACGCCAAAAGGCTATTTCCTAGAGAAATTTGGAACGATTTACATCTTCAAATTATATGGTACGGTAGAGAATATTCACCCGCAAGAGGCTGGGATTTAGAAAAAGACATCATCACCAAAACAATAGGTAGACAAACCGTTTTAAGTGACTACTATAAACAAAAAAAGTCCTGAAATTAAAATTTCAGGACTTTCGAAAACTTAATTTAGAAGCGCTTCAAACTTCATTTTATTACAATCAATAACACTTAAAGCCTTGGAGTAACTTAGAAGAAAATTAACCGTTTCTTCTTTCGGTTCAAGATTATTCATCTTGTTAATAGAATTTTCAGAGTAAATTTTCGCCATGTCTTATGTTTAAGGGATTTTATAAGATAACGGCTTAAAAACTAAATTATTGTCTAGTTCGTCAAAACAATATTATGCTTATCTATTATTTTACGTAAATTAATTAACGCATAACGCATTCTACCTAAAGCTGTATTAATACTTACGCCAGTTTTATCCGATATCTCCTTAAAACTCATATCATTATAAATACGCAGAAGCAGTACTTCTCTTTGATCTTCAGGCAACTTATCAACCAAACGTCTTACGTCATTTTCAACTTGTTCCTTTATAATAGTTTTCTCCGCATTTAAACTCGTATCGCTTAAAACAGAAAAAATACTAAACTCGCCAGAATTATCAAATTTTGGCATTCGGTTACTTTTTCTAAAAAAGTCAATGACTAAATTATGGGAAATACGCATAACCCACGGTAAAAACTTACCTTCTTCGTTATAAGCCCCGCGCTTAAGTGTACGAATAACTTTGATAAAAGTGTCCTGAAAAATATCTTCAGCAACATCTCTGTCGTAAACTTTAGAATAAATAAAACTATAGATTTTTTGTTTGTGCCTTACTATAAGAGTTTCTAAGGCTTTTTCATCTCCTTTTATATAACTGCTCACCAAGGTAGCGTCGGTAACAAGTTCGTTTTGCATATCAATTACTTTTTTCACACACCGAAGTAAACTTCGTTGTTTCAGGTTAAAATGTTTAGTAAGTAATTTTATGCTATAGGCTTAACTTGTTAAAATGATGATTAATATCACCAAATATAACAACATTCAACTCGAATATAAAAATATTTTATAGCTTTTTTTATTAATTCATGGAAATGCAATACACTTTTCAGGTACAATTACTTATAGTATCTTTGCACGATTATCTCCTTAAAAAGCATATGAAATCTACTATCGACAACGTAAACCCTAAAGAAAATATTATAATTAAAGGTGCACAATTGCATAACTTAAAGAATATCGATGTTGTCATCCCTCGAAATAAATTAGTTGTTATCACAGGTTTGTCTGGGTCTGGAAAATCCAGTTTGGCTTTCGATACGCTTTATGCTGAAGGACAAAGACGCTATGTAGAAAGCTTATCCAGTTACGCACGTCAGTTTTTAGGGCGTTTAAATAAACCAAAGGTAGAATATATAAAAGGAATCGCACCCGCTATAGCAATCGAGCAAAAAGTAAATTCAACTAATCCAAGGTCTACAGTAGGTACAACCACAGAAATTTTTGATTATTTAAAACTTTTATTTGCTCGAATTGGAAAAACCTACTCACCCGTCTCTGGTTTAGAAGTAAAGAAAGACACCGTTACAGATGTTATAAATTACATAAAAGCATTCTCTGAAGGCGAAAAACTACTCCTGCTCGCTCCTATCACCTTAGAAGAAGGTAGAACGATAGAAGACAAACTAAAAACGCTAAATCAGCAAGGTTATGCTCGTATTAAGGTTAATGATTCGGTTTTAAGAATTGATGAAGTTGAAAAAATCTCGAAAAAAGACAACATCCTTTTAGTCGTAGATCGTGTTATTAAAAAAGACGAAGAAGATTTCTATAACCGTTTAGCAGACGCGATTCAAACTGCTTTTTTCGAAGGAAAGGGATCCTGCTTCGTAGAAACATTAAGCGATAATAAACAAAGGTCGTTTAGTAATAAATTTGAATTAGACGGTATTTCTTTTTTAGAACCTAACGTCCATTTATTCAGTTTCAATAACCCTTATGGCGCCTGTCCAAAATGTGAAGGCTACGGTGATATAATTGGTATAGACGAAGATTTAGTAATTCCTAACACTGGACTTTCTGTTTACGAAAGCGCAATTTTTCCATGGCGAGGAGATAGTATGAGCTGGTATAAAGACCAGTTAGTAAACCATTCACATAAATTTGACTTCCCGATTCACAAACCCTATTTTGAGCTATCAGCAGCCCAAAAACAACTTATTTGGACAGGAAATCAGTATTTCGAAGGTTTAAATTCTTTTTTTGCTGAGTTAGAATCTAAGGCTTATAAAATTCAAAACCGTGTCATGCTTTCGCGTTACCGCGGAAAAACAAAATGTAAAGCCTGTGACGGGAAGCGATTACGACCTGAAGCTAATTATGTGAAAATTTCAGGCGCAACGATTTCAGATTTAGTTGAAATGCCGCTAGACAAACTAGCTGCTTTCTTTAATCAATTGGAATTAAACGCATACGATTTAAAAATAGCGAATAGACTTCTAAAAGAAATAAACAACAGATTAGCTTTTCTTTCGAATGTTGGACTCGATTATTTAACCTTGAACAGAAAATCGAACACATTATCAGGAGGAGAAAGTCAGCGAATAAACCTTGCCACATCCCTAGGAAGCAGCTTAGTTGGCTCCATGTATATCTTAGACGAACCAAGTATTGGTTTACACCCTAAAGACACCGAAAAGCTTATAGTGGTACTAAAAGCATTAAGAGACCTAGGGAACACTGTAATTGTAGTTGAGCACGATGAGGATATTATGAAAGCCTCAGACACCATTATTGATATAGGCCCCGAAGCTGGAACTTTAGGAGGTGAAGTTGTTGCTGAAGGCGATTTTAAAGCTATTTTAAAATCGCAGTCTCTCACTGCTAAATACTTAAATGGTGATTTAAATATTGAAATTCCAAAAACAAGAAGAACTTCTAAATATTACGTAGATATTCTTGGAGCTCGAGAGAACAATTTAAAGAATATCGATGTACGTTTTCCACTTGGAATGCTTACAGTTATTACAGGGGTCTCAGGAAGTGGAAAAAGCACATTAGTTAAAAAGATACTATTCCCTGCGTTACAAAAAAAACTAACAGATTTTAGCGATAAAGCTGGACAGTTTTCATCGCTTGAAGGTAATTTTAGTAATATAAATCACATTGAATTTGTCGATCAAAACCCAATAGGAAGATCCTCCAGATCTAACCCTGTAACCTATATTAAGGCTTACGACGATATTCGTGCATTATATTCAAAGCAGAAATTAAGTAACATTCGAAACTATCAAGCAAAACATTTTTCATTTAATGTAGATGGCGGACGCTGTGAAACTTGCAAAGGTGAAGGTGAAGTAACCATTGAAATGCAGTTTATGGCCGATGTGCATTTAGAATGTGAAACATGTAAAGGCAAACGCTTCAAAAAAGAAGTTTTAGAAGTTACTTTCGGAGGAAAAAATATTGATGATATTTTAAATTTAACCATCGATGATGCCATCGCGTTCTTCGATGCAAATGAACAATCTAAAATTAAAAACAAATTACAGCCGCTACAAGACGTTGGTTTAGGTTATGTGACTTTAGGACAAAGCTCTTCAACCCTCTCTGGCGGTGAAGCACAACGTATAAAACTAGCCTCATTTCTAGGAAAAGGAAACAACAAAGAGAAAGCCTTATTTATTTTCGACGAACCTACCACAGGACTCCATTTTCATGATATACAGAAGCTTTTAAAATCTTTCAATGCATTAATTGAAAAAGGACATTCCATTATTGTTGTAGAACATAATATTGATTTAATAAAATGTGCCGATTTTATTATTGACTTAGGCCCTAGTGGCGGAGAAAAAGGCGGAAACCTTGTGACCTCTGGCACTCCAGAAGATATTGTTAAAAACAAAAAATCTAAAATCGCCAAATACTTATTAGACAAACTATAGTTTACAACCCCTGACACCTAAGCTAAAAAAAATATTAAGCAAAAAAAAGGAGCTCAAATTTGAGCTCCTTTTCGACACATAATCGCAACGTTTTATTTTGCAAACTTCAACGCACCATTTTTCGTTGATAAGATATAAATACCTCTTTTTAAAGAAGACGTACTAATTTCAGAAGAAATAGCACCTTTTACAACTTGTCTTCCTGTTAAATCATAAATAGCATAGTCTCCACTTAGAGCATCATCAACAACAACAGCATCAAGCTTAGCATTATAAAATGCTCCTAATTTGTTTTTGTTGAAATCTTTTGAACTCAAAATTTCTTCTTCTATTTTAGATACATAGTTTATATATGTAGCACCGCCACCATTAGCTCCCGATACTTGTAAAAGCCACTGATAACCGCTTTCATAGTCAGCCGTCTGTTCTATAGGAAGTGTACCATTAGGCAAACTTACCGTAACTGTAGCTTCACCATTTGTGAAATCTGCAGAAGGAATAGTCATCAAATTAGTTGTGTTGTCAGAACCCCAAGCAAGCTGACCGTTCCCCATGCCACTTCTCAATAGTTTAATATACAACTCTGGCCCAACTTCAGGGTTAGAAGCATCATAATCAGTAATTTTAAAAGTTATGGCACTACTATTTGTATTATCAAATACAAAATTCCCAACACCACTCCAATCATAATCTGCAAAAACCCCAGGATTAGAAGCGTAAGTTGTACCACCATTCATACTCACCGAATAGCTCGTTTGAGCAGTCAAATTTGTGGTATAGACCATTACACCTAACACCATCAATAATAAAGTAATTTTTTTCATAATCTTAAATATTTAGTTAAATTGTGTTACCAAATATAATTTTCGTTGTGATATCTTATCAAATTCACAACTAGATACAAACTCATCAACAATATTATTAATAGAATTAAAACTAGATTTAAACTAGACAAATCGCCTACAACCCTTATAATTCATAGACTTTGAAACTATAGACAGACACTCAAAGTATTAAAAAACAGAGTTTTACCAAGTAAACTAGCAAACTAAAAAAAACACAAGTATTCAAAACCTTATTTTATGCATAATCCTTCAAAACATTAAGAATTTAAAGATTAATAAAACAAAAAAGCAAAAACACTTAGAATAACCACTGTTATAGGGATTACGATTGAAAGAAAAATAAAGGTTACCGCAAACGTCTTCAAGAGTGTCGTTAACCACCGTTGTTTATAGAAGTTTTTTATAGCAATTAATAAGTAAACAAATAGTGTTAAATAACAAAATTGATCCACCCAACTAGGTACATCAAACATGAAGTAAATCAATAACATTAAGCCTAACACTGTAAAGATAAACGAGAAATAATAGAAACTAAAAACCAAATATTCCGCATATAAGCCACGTTTAAAATAAAATGACTTCAAAATGAACGCGAAAACGGGTAGTAAAAAAAACATGGCAATAGGAATCGCATCATAAAAAGTTTGCAATACACTCCCTCCTCTTCTCGTTTCATAAAACCTTAAGGCTTGCGTATAAAAGCGTTTTTCAAAATAACCAGGGTTGTCACTCATCCCCATATGCGTTAAGATATCTTCTTTAGGAGCTCTAGACACAATTAAAGAATCTAGAAGTTTTATATTAAAATCAAAACTCAAAACCCCATGATGCTCACCCCTTTCAGAATCCAACATTGTAGATAACCGTTTTTCAGAAAAATTAGCAATAACATTATGGTTTTTAATCACATCATTACGGCTAGAACTTTCTTCAGTGGAATCCGCTACAAACGTATTATCAATAAACTGAGCTTCTAATGAGTCGATGATTTTTTCAGATTTGTTATAATCAGTAGAAACTTTAAGCGGGCTGCTCCTTTTAAGCTCGACATCTAAATTCCTAACCTGCTCACTTTGAACAAAGGAAAACAAAAAGTAAAAAATAATAGAAACAAATAAATACATCTGCGCAGGATGTAAATACATTAAACGCTTACCTTCTATAAATTTGGTTGCTAAATAACCTGGTTTAAACAACAAAGGAAAAAAACTCTTGTAAAAACGTGCATCAAAGGCAAAGTAATTATTTATAGTGTTATAAAACAACACTTTTACAGTTAACTCATCCTTAGCTTGTTGTCCACAATACGGACAAAACCTATAAGATTCCTTGAACTTCTTTTCGCAATTTTTACAAACTTCTTTGTTTTTCATTTAACAGCATTGGAAAGTTTAAAAATACGCTTTTTTCACAAAATAAATATTTAAAACCACCCTAATTCGATTATCGAACCTCTCTAAAACCAACAACGCAAAACACGTAAGATCCTAAAAAACAACACAATACAGCATCAAGCTATTTTATGGCACGCTGTTTGTTTAACTCTAACTGTTAACCTTAAAATTTACAACTATGAAAAACTTACAAAAACCCCAAAGTAGAAAATCAAAACTAAACGGTTTAAAAAGCAACATGTCTTTTTTACTTCTTTGCTTATGTCTTTCATTATTTACAAATAACGCAGCACATGCTTATGAGGACAATTCGGAAGCCATAAACAATTACAACAGAGGCTATGGGAAATCTTTCATTTTTGTAGAAAACAATATTGAATTTTCAATTTTCCCTGATGGGCAGTTTGACTTCAATATTCTTAGAAACAATAACACGGTTAATGTATCCATAAATGCAGGCAACACAAGTATTAGTTTTAATTCTGGATACAATTACAATAGTTATGTGCAATACGATGAGTATGGGGCCATTATACAAGTTGAGAATACCCCAATCTTTTATGATGCCTACGGACGTGTTATACAAGCAGGAAATATTAATATTTTTTATAACAATTTTGGAAACATTTCTCGAGTAGGGAATTTAAACGTCTATTATAATGCTAATAATTATTTTTCATACACTGTCGGATACATAAACATCTATAACAGAGGATATATTTACAGACCATGGCACAGGTACTACCGAGCGCCTAGACCAAACTACTGTGTTGTTTACAATAAACCATACAGAACACATTATCGTCCTGTTAGATATCGTTATGTTAGACCTTTTATTAACAACAGCAGACCTAGAACTGCTATTGCAACAAGACGAGGACACACCATAAACAAGAACCGAGGTTACGCGACCGCTTACAGAAGCTCCAGAAATATTACAACAACGAATAGAGTCGAAAAAAACAGGAAGAGTACTCTTAATAAAAACTACAAGAGCCGTAATAATACAGTAGCTCAGAGAAGTCATAAACCTAAAACCATCAATAGTCGAGACTCAAAAACTAAGATTAACAAAAATAAAAACACAGTAAAAAATCCAAATAACACAAATGCGCGTATATCTAATAGAACAGTAAATAATACTAGAAATAGTCAGCTGGCTAAAAGTAGTCAGAGAAAGGTGAAAACACCTAGTGTTACTAAATCTAGAGAAAATAAAACACAAAGAACTGCTCAAAATAGAACCAGTAGTTCTAACAACAATACAAGATCGACAACATCAAGAGTACGATCTTAAAGATTTTTTTGGTTGGTTAGTATTGAAATCCCCGCAGATGTTTCTTTAACATTGTGGGGTTTTCTTTTTCCATAAAAGTTATCTTATTTTAATTTCAAGAAACGATTAATAAGTGATGATATATCTTCTGAAAAATTATAACGATACACCACTCCCCCGTAAAGAATAGCAACTAAAGTTGATTTCAACGCAATATTTACTACAGGATGAAAAGGGAATTCCCAAAAATAAAACAGCAACACACTTACTAAAATCAAACCGCTTATCTTTAATGAATCAATTGTAAAAGGAAACATCTTAAACTTCCTATAAACAAAATATAACTTAACTGAATTATATAAAAAAATAGCTATAAATGTTGCTAAACCAGCACCATTGATACCTAATACAGGAATTAAAAGCATATTTAATACAATCATAAGTATCACTAACACAACCCCTAAGACTAATACAACCCTGTAATAATCACTATTAAACAAAATAGCATTATTGCTTCCTAAAGCTGTGTCGTAAAGCTTCGAAATACTTATTATAAACACCACAAACAGACCACCACTAAACTCTTCTGGTATAATATAGTATAACTCATTAATGTTTAAAACTATTAGCAAAAAGATAAAACCACCTACCACAAGTAGGTTTAAAGAACTGCGCTTATACAAATCCTCTAACGACTCAAAATCTCTATCGTTAAGATACTTAGCTGATAACGGCATCAATATTTGATGCATCGAACGCTGTGGTACCGCAATAACAGCCGCTATAAAAATTGCTACGCTATAATAGGCAATTTCTTTTATGTCAACATAAGACCCCAACATAACCTTATCAACATCTAATAAAATGGTAGCAATTGATCCCGCTATGATGATTAGAAAAGAATATTTTAAAATACTTTCGATGTTCTTTAATCGCTTAAACGTGACTACAGGGAATTTAACACTAAAAGCGTAAATCTTCATAACCAACATCCTTAACATATAAACTACAACAATTCCAATCATAAACTGCTCCAAATCAACCACTTTAAAATAGAGCAAAAACAGCAATACCATTGTGCCTACGCGATGAAAAACCTCTTTCATAAAGTTACCAACAACAGTTTGCATTTGCACTTTAGCCCAAGCAAAAAACACCTCAAAATAAGCTAAAGCAATCGCTATAAATACCGTATGCCATAAATAACCTTCAATAATTGTGTTCTTTTTGGAAAGTAAGGCTGCAATAGCATCGTAACCGAAATAAGTTATTATAACCACAGGAATAATAACTGACATAGGTAAAAATAGCATCAATGTTAAAAAACTATTCAACGAAACCCTTGTTTTGAATGAGGAATAAAATTTCACCAAAGTATTATGCATCCCTAAGGCCATAACAGGCATTATTACATAAGCTAGTGATAACATATAACTAACCATGCCATAATACTCATCACTTAAAAATTCGGTGTATAGAAATAATGTATTTATAGCTCCAACAAAGAACCCCAGGTAGGTAGAAATGATATTTTTAAAAGACTGTATAGCAACGACTCCCATTTAAAGCATTTTTGACAAAGATTTAGTTAATGCTTTTCTGTGATATTTTTGCAATCCTATCGGATGTGTTTGCAACTTCCCTTTTTTGAAAGCATAATAATGCTCTAAAATAGTGTTTTTTAAATGGTCAAAATCATTATAATTAAAACAATTTCCGGTATTGGTTTCTTTTATGATTTTCTCAACATCCCAACCCTTCGGGCCAATAGCAACTATAGGTCTATTAGAAACCATGTATTCAAATAACTTCCCCGGAATAATACATTTGGTTTCTTCGGAATCAATTTCAATTAACAGTAATATTTGTGATTTTTTTTGAAATGTAATAGATTCTTTATGTGAAACATAACCTACATCATTTACATAATTACTTAAATTATGATCTTTAATAGAATTAGCCACATTTTCGCTTACCTCTCCAATAAAATTTAGTTGAAAATCTTCAGAAAAATCTATGTTTTCATTAATCAATTCACTTAAAGCACGCCATAAGATTTCAGGATTCCTCTTTGATAATAAGGAGCCAATATGCGCCAAAGTGAACTTTGAATCCATCTCAAAAGACACTGAACCTTCATCATCATACCCATTCGTGATAACTTCTATAGGTTTGTTTGTGATATTTTGAAATTCCGCCTTTGTTGTAAAGCTTGTAACTATTATTTGATCAGCTGTGTTTAACACCTGCTTTTCAAAGGATTTATGCTTTTTTTCTGAAGTCGCAGTTAATTTTAACTGCTTATGATATCCAATGGTGGTCCAAGGATCTCTAAAATCGGCTAACCAGTTTACTCTTAGTTTCTCCTTAAGCTGTAAACCTATCAGATGTATGCTATGGGGCGGCCCTGTCGTAATCACAGTTGTAATCGCTTCCTTTTTAATATAATCAGAAAGGTAAGCTACAGAAGGCCTCACCCAACCTACTCGCGCGTCTGGTATAAAGAAGTTACCTCGCACAAAAAGCATAAGTTTTTCTAATACTGATTGTTTTTTTTCTTCAGAAATAATTCCTTTACTAATTGTTTTAGAAGATTTTTTAGATAAAATACCTGCTAATTTATAGGGCTCTTTAATAGGTTGTTTTATAACTGTTAACGCGCTAGAAACTTCCGAATTTAAACTCTCGTCAGTTAAAGGATAGTTAGCGTTTTCGGGAACGTAAACAATAGGCTCTACGTCAAACTCAGGTAAATATTTTACGAATTTCAACCAACGCTGCACTCCTGGACCTCCCGCAGGTGGCCAATAATAGGTTATAATAAGCACTTTTTTTTGCTTCATTTAAATATGCAGGTTGAATAAAAGTAAAAAAACACAGATTTACGCTTTGAATGAATTCTCAGGCTTACGTCTGAATTCATAAAACAGCGCACCCAATAATAAAATAGCCAGTAAAACCGAACTTGCAAGTGTAATTTTACTACCGGTTTTAACAACATCTGGATCAAACTTAAACTCTATAACATGACTACCGGCAGACAAAGGCATACCTCTTAGAATATAGTTTACGCGCATAAAATTAGCCGGTTCTCCGTCAACAAAAACCTTCCATCCATTGCCGTAATAAATTTCCGAAAAGACCACAAAGCCATCATTTCTACTATCAGACTTATACTTTAAATAATTAGGTTTAAAATCCACTAAATCAATAATTGAAGTAGAATCATTTTTAAAACTTTTCTTATTTATTTCGATGTGCTGACTAGCCTGGTGTGGCGAATAAACAGCTGTAGTTTTCGTGTTTAAACTATCTAATTCTAAAATTTCTTCATTAGCAGAATCAACAGCTTTTAAATTATCAATAAACCATGCATTTCCATTAGCATCGTTATTTTCGTAAGGATACGCATTATCTTCTTCATCTGGAGCTACAATATACTTTGTATTCAGCATACTAAGCACATTGATGTTGTTTTTAGCGATGTAGAAATCGAAAACCTCACGATAGCGTCTTAATTCGGCAGCATTATAACCGTTTAATGAATTATGGAAATACGAAGGTTTTGAAGGCCCAGAAACCAAATCGTAAACACGATAATTGGTGGTGTCCTGTAAGATGTATTTATCAACTTCTGAAGCTTGGAACGGTTTGCTCATTTTTACACCTGAAACAAAATCATCATTATTCACATAACGCCTATCCACACCAACTAAATCGAATAAAATAAGGACACAAAAAGCAGTTATCACCCATTTTTCTTTCAGTTTATCTTTTAAAAACATAAAAATAGCACCAGCGGAAAGCAATACAAACAACAAAGTCCTTAAACTATCCTTTGTGAACACAGATCTTCTATCAGATTTTATAGCATCAATAAATTCTTGACCGTAATTCTGACGATAGAGTCCGTCATTAATACCTACAAAATCAAATAGCGACGATTTAAACAATAGAAAAACTAAAGTCAGTCCACCAGTGATTATCGTTGTATATTTTAAAGCATTTAATTTTTCTTCTTTTTCTATTGAATTATTAAACAGCTTTACCAAACCAAAAATAGCTAAGGCTGGTACACACAATTCTAAAATAACTTGGATAGAACTAACGGCTCTAAATTTATTGTAAAGAGGCACAAAATCAATAAAGAAATCGGTTAAAAACCCTAAATTCTTTCCATAAGAAAGTAACAGAGATAATACCGTTCCGCCTACAAGCCACCATTTTAAACGTCCACGCACTATAAACAAGGCGAAAACAAATAAGAACAATACAACAGCTCCAATATAAGCTGGCGCTTCAACAATTGGCTGATCTCCCCAATATAAAGGGGCGCGTTTCGATTCTTGTAAGGCTTGGGTTGTAGATGCCCCTAGTTTACGATAAGCTTCATATGTAGCAGAATCTTTCCCTACATCCTCATAATTACCGCCACCAACAAATCTTGGAATGAATAAATTTAAACTCTCAACAATCCCGTAACTAAACTGAGTAATATAATCTCTATCTAAACCATTAGTCACCATTTTTGGTGAACCATCTGGATTAATCGTTAATTCACTTTTACTACGTTTACTTTCCTTAACATATTCTTGAGTTGCTAGAATATTTGTGGCGTTCAAAGCAATTGAAAGCACTACTGCTCCAACCAAAATACCAACAGATTTAAAATAATGTGGCAGTGTATTCTTTTTATAAGCATCAACCAAATAGGCGATCCCCAACACAATAACCAAGAACATTAAATAATAGGTCATTTGAAAATGGTTAGACACCAATTCTAAACCCATCGCTACAACAGTTAACAAAAACCCCCAAATGTATTTCTTCCTAAAAACTAGAACAATTCCGCTTAGAACTAATGGCATATAAGCTATGGCATGAGCCTTACTATTGTGCCCAACACCAAGTATTATAATTAAATACGTAGAAAAACCAAAGGCCAATGCACCAAGTGCAGCTAATTTAAAATCTACCTTTAAGCTAAGCAGAAAGATATAAAAGCTAAGTAAATAAAGAAAAAGATAATCAGCAGGTCTAGGCAAGAAACGAAGTGCTAAATCTAACTTTTTTATGTAATTGTGTGGGTATTTTGCACCTAACTGATAGGTAGGCATACCACCAAAAGCACTATTTGTCCAATACGTTTCTTCGCCGGTTTCAGCTTTAAAATCGGTTTGTTGCTTACTCATCCCGATAAATTGAACGATATCATTCTGATAAATCGCCTTTCCTTTTAAAACAGGGCTAAAATAAGCTAGCGAAATAATAACAAAACCTAGAAGTATTAATATGTGTGGTAAAAACTTTTTTATTGAAAATGGCATAAATTGGTTTTAATTCTAATGATTGCGAAAATTAATCTATTTCTTCGAAATCAACATAATCGCCTACCTTTTTATTTGAAGTTTTTGTTTGTGGAATTTTATCTATAGTTACTTCACCTTCTTTTTTAGAAGCTTCTTTTTTGGGTTCTCTTTGAAACTGACCAAATTGCCCTCCAAAACGTTCTTCAGCTTTTTTAGAAACATATTTCATTAAAAAAGGCGCGAAAATTCTTGAAAGTATTTTCAGACCGTAATAAACTAACGCAATTATAAGTATGGTTCTTAATAACCCCATTTTTTAACTATTATTTGTAATTGATAGCAAAAATACAATTCTATCTTCTGAAAAAAAGCCGAAAAATGATAAAAAAAGTATAAAATATCTATATTTGGGCAGCGTTTAATAACTTGACAATTAAACAATTTTTGAACCACTGCCTATGAACCTACTAAAATCTACGCTGATTATCTTATTTTGTTTAGCCTCAACCCAAGGTTTTTGCCAATACACAGAAGTGATTAATTCTAATAGACCTGGAGTGTCTAGAAGTGCTTTTTCTGTAGGAACCAACGTCGTTCAATTTGAAGTTGGCCCTTATTTTAATAAAGAAGAGCGAACTCCTGCAGCTGCCTATGAAGCCACTGGCTTTGGTGTAGATTTCGCTGCGCGATATGGTTTACTTTGGGAACCTTTAGAAATTAGCTTAGAAGGCACCTACCAAAATGACACTCAGAAATTTGTATCAGATTACGACAGCGACTACAAAAGATCTAACTTTAAATATTTTACCATTGGTGCCAAATATTTAGTTTTCGATCCTCTTAAAAATAAACCGGAAGAAAAACCCAACTTATACAGCTGGAAAGCAAACCGAGCCTTTAAATGGAAGTCATTAATTCCAGCAGTTTCTGTTTATGTTGGAGGGAATATTGATTCGGCAGACAATCCGTTTACAGCAACAGGGATTGAAGGTTTTAGTCCGAAAGTTATGATTGCCACTCAAAACAACTTTGCTAGTGGTTGGGTATTTGTAATGAACTTTATTAAAGATAGAATTGGTACTGATCAATCAGATTTTCAATACATTTTAACCTTAACGCATGCCGTAACTACCAAATGGGTTATCTTTGGAGAGACTCAAGGGATTAAGAGTGATTTTTACGCGGACAATCTATTTAGGCTTGGTGCGGCTTATTTATGGAACAAAAACCTTCAGCTTGATAGCGCCATAACCTTCAATACTAAAGATACACCTGCGGTATTTAGTGTTAATTTCGGAGCATCTTACAGATTGGACTTCCATAAGGACAAAAGACCTAACGTGAGTAATGATGTTGAAGATTTAGAAAATGGCACTCCTAATAATTTAGGCAATACGGGTAAAAAGAAAAAAGACACTGAGCCAGAACCTATTGAAAAAAGAAAAAAAGAAGATATCGATTTTGATTGATTCAACACGCTGTAAAACGCGTTATTAAAGTATGATAAAACTTAAGGAAGTTAAAACAAAAAAGGAACTCAAGGCATTTGTCAAGTTTCCATTTAAACTATATAAAGGCTCTAAATATTGGACACCTCCAATTATAAGTCAGGAAATTAAATCATTTAACAAAAAGGAAAACCCTGTTTTTAATGATGCTGAAGCGCGTCTATTTCTAGCCTACAAGGACAACGAAATAGTTGGAAGAGTAGCAGCCATCGTTAACTGGCTTGAAATTAATGGTCAGAATCAAAAGAAAATGCGTTTTGGCTGGTTCGATTTTATTGATGATTTAGAAGTTTCGAAAATTCTTTTAGAAAAAGTAACAGAAATAGGAAATGAACATCAGTTAGAATACACTGAAGGCCCTGTAGGCTTCTCAAACCTTGATAAGGTTGGCGTTTTAACAGAAGGTTTCGACTCTATTTCATGTATGGTAACATGGTACAACCATCCCTACTATATTAAACACTACGAAGCCGCTGGTTTTAAAGTTGAAAAAACATATATAGAAAGTATTTTTCCTTTTGAAAACGTGAAGCCAGAATTCTTCTATAAAGCACAAGAAATAATTAAGAGACGTTATAATTTAAGAGCGCTTAATTTTACAAAAACGGATGATGTCATGCCTTATGTGGATCAGATGTTTGATTTATTCAATAAAACATACGCATCGTTATCTTCCTTTGTTGCTATTAACGATATTCAAAAGGCTTATTTCAAGAAGAAATTTATTAGTTTTATAAACCCAGAATTCATCAAGTTTGTCGTTGATGAACAAGATGAATTAGTCGCCTTTGCTATCGTTATGCCTTCTTTTTCGGAAGCTTTACAAAAAGCGAAAGGACGCTTATTTCCCTTCGGTTTTAAATACATATTAGATGCAAAGAAAAATAGTAAAACAGCTGATTTCTATTTAATTGGGGTTCATCCGGAGTATCAAAATAAAGGGGTTCATGCCGTTATTTTTAATGAATACTATGAAACTTTTAAAAAACGTGGTATTGAAACCTGTTATCGCACACCAGAATTAGAAGATAATGAAGCTATAAAGAAAATATGGAAGCATTTTGACCCTAAAGTTTTAAAACGCAGAAAAACCTTCAGAAAAGAACTTTCTTAATTTGAAGTGTACCTTATTTTTTATATAATGAAAACAGTTAAATAAATTCATAAAAAAATCCGATTCAAAATTGAATCGGATTTTTTATGCTTTATATGTTTTTTCTATAAAACTACTCACCCATTGCTGCCATTACAGCTGCAGATAAACGCTTGTAAGTTCCGTTTTCTAAACGCTCACGAATCGCATCAAAAGCATCTAAAGTTTCTGATACATCTTGTAAAGTATGTGTTGCTGTAGGGATTAATCTTAGTAAAATTAAACCTTTAGGTATCACAGGGTAAACCACTATAGAACAGAATATTCCGTAGTTTTCACGTAAATCACGAACTAAAGCCATGGCTTCTGGAATACTACCTTTTAAGTATACTGGTGTTACACAACTTTGTGTTGTTCCAATATCAAAACCACGTTCTTTTAAACCTGACTGTAATGCATTAACATTCTCCCATAATTTATTTTTTAGCTCTGGCATTGTTTTAAGCATTTCTAAACGCTTAAGTGCTCCAACAACTAATTGCATTTGCAAAGATTTCGCAAACATTTGAGAACGTAAATTATATTTTAAGTAATCAATAATTTCCTGATCACCTGCGATAAACGCTCCTGTACTAGCTAAAGATTTTGCGAATGTTGCAAAATACACATCAATATCAGCTTGCACACCTTGCTCCTCACCTGCTCCTGCTCCAGTTGCTCCTAAAGTTCCAAAACCATGCGCATCATCAACAAATAATCTGAAATTAAATTTTTTCTTAAGTTCAACAATCTCTTTTAAACGTCCTTGCTCTCCTCGCATACCAAAAACACCTTCAGAAATTACTAAAATCCCTCCGCCTGTTTGTTCTGCCATTTTAGTAGCACGCTCTAAGTTTTTCTCTAAACTCTCAACATCATTGTGCTTATAAGTAAAACGTTTTCCCATGTGTAAACGCACACCATCAATAATACAAGCGTGAGCATCTACATCGTAAACGATAATATCATCCTTTGAAACCAAAGCATCAATGGTAGAAACCATACCTTGGTAACCAAAATTTAAAAGATAAGCGGCTTCTTTTTTAACAAAAGATGCCAATTCATTTTGAAGTTTTTCGTGTAAATCTGTGTGACCAGACATCATTCTTGCTCCCATTGGGTAAGCAGAACCATACTCGGCAGCTGCTTCAGCATCTACTTTTCTTACTTCTGGGTGATTTGCTAAACCTAAATAATCATTAATACTCCAAGTGATAACGTCTTTCCCTTGAAATTTCATACGGTTAGAAATTTCTCCTTCTAGTTTAGGAAACACAAAGTATCCTTCAGCTTGAGACGCCCATTTTCCTAATGGTCCTTTATCCTTGTAAATTTTATCAAATAAATCTCTCATTTATTATAAATCTTGTTGCGATTAAAATTAAGACATAACTTTAAACTCTAGCACTTTTCACCAACAGCATATTAAAGCTATTTATAGTAGAAAAAGAAGTAAGTTTTAGTCTGAAGTTAATTGATGCAAAATTAATTATTTATTAGCTTTGAACATAATTTTTTACGTTCAATTATTATAAAATAAAATACGTTCAATTATTATAAAATAAAAAAAGAGATCGTTTTCTACTTAAAAAGCAAAAGACCATCTCTTTCATAAACTTCCAATTGAAGTTATTTTATGTATTGAATGCTTTCTGCGGCAGCTTCATTAACACTATCAAAGAAGCCTTGATCGCTCATCCACTTATCACTATAAACCTTACTCATGTATCTTGCTCCATGATCTGGAAATATAATAACGACTTTATCATCTTTTCCAAAGGTACCATCTTCACCTAATTGCTTAATGGCTTGCATTGCTGCTCCAGAGGTGTAACCAGCAAAAATCCCTTCGGTTCTTGCTAATTCTCTTGCTGTATGTGCACTTTCCTCATCAGTTACTTTCACAAATTTATCAATAACATCAAAATCTGTAGCTCCAGGAATTAAATTCTTTCCTAGACCTTCTATTCTGTATGGATAAATTTCTTTTTCGTCGAATTCTCTTGTTTCGTGATATTTTTTAATCACAGAACCAAAGGCATCAACACCAATAACTTTAATATTCGGATTTTGTTCTTTTAAATATTTAGCGGTTCCAGAAATAGTTCCTCCGGTACCACTACAAGCCACTAAGTGGGTGATCTTGCCTTCAGTTTGTTTCCAAATTTCTG
Organism: Tamlana sp. 2_MG-2023; assembly: GCF_030548465.1. Classification (GTDB taxonomy): domain Bacteria; phylum Bacteroidota; class Bacteroidia; order Flavobacteriales; family Flavobacteriaceae; genus Pseudotamlana. The sequence continues at coordinate 249,504 of NZ_JAUOSF010000002.1, read as the reverse complement.
GCCCTGTAGAGTGGTAATGTGCATCAATATTCAATTGGTTGAAATACTGATTTATATACACAGAACCTTTCATTTCATTATGTAAACGCTTTGCAACTTCATAATAAGAACGTGGGTCGTCGGCGCTAACATGTGCTGGACACACATATACCTTCGCTCCCATCGTCTTCAGCATATCAATCTTATCTGGTGAAGATTTAGAACTTACAGCTAAAACACAATCGTAACCTTTAATGATACTTACCATAGCAATACTAAAACCCGTATTACCAGAGGTTGTTTCAATAATGGTATCGCCTGGAGAAAGAATGCCTTTTCTTTCGGCTTCCTCGATTATATAAAGCGCAATTCTGTCTTTTGAAGATTGTCCTGGATTAAAAGCTTCTACTTTTGCGTAAAAGTCACCATTAAACTTAGAAGTAATTCGATTAAGTTTGACAAGTGGTGTATTACCTACCAAATCTAATACGTTGTTATAAACGTGATTTCTTTGTTCCATAAATCCTTTTTAGTAACTGCTTACCATTTGAAAGCAAAACAGCTTAAAACCGTACAAAAATAAAACATTTTTTTCTACTGACCATGCATTCCTTCTAAATCTAATAAAAAGGCATACTCTAAAGCCACTTCTTTTAAGCTTTCAAAACGTCCTGAAGCCCCACCATGACCTGAATCCATGTCTGTGTAAAGTAATAATCTATTTGAGTCTGTTTTTAATTCTCTTAATTTTGCAACCCATTTCGCTGGCTCCCAATATTGCACTTGAGAATCATGTAATCCTGTGGTTACTAACATGTTTGGGTACGCTTTAGCTTCTACATTATCATATGGTGAATACGTCTTCATATATTGATAATACTCTGCTTCATTAGGATTTCCCCATTCGTCGTACTCTCCTGTTGTTAAAGGAATCGTATCATCCAACATCGTGGTAACCACATCCACAAAAGGAACAGCTGCTAAAATACCATGATATAATTCTGGTTTCATATTGATTATAGCTCCCATTAATAAGCCTCCTGCAGAACCACCGTAGGCATACAAATGTTTATTCGATGTATATTTTTCTTCAATTAAATATTTCGAACAATCTATATAATCTGTAAAGGTGTTTCTTTTAGTTAATAACTTCCCTTTTTCATACCATTCGCGACCTAAATATTCACCACCTCTAATATGCGCTATAACATATATAAACCCTCTGTCTAGTAAACTTAAACGCACTGTTGAAAATGAAGGGTCTATAGTTGACCCATACGAACCATAGGCATACTGCAATAAAGGTGCAGAACCATCAAACTTCACGCCTTTCTTGTACACCATAGACATTGGTATTTTCACACCATCTCTTGCTGTAGCCCAAATTCGTTTCGATTCGTAATTCTCTTTTTTGAAGTTTCCGCCTAAAACCTCTTGCTCCTTCTTAATATCACTTTGCTTGGTTTTAAAGTTGTAATCTATCACTGAACTTGGCGATGTTAAAGCATTATAACCATAACGCATCGTTTCACTATCAAAATCTGGATTATTACCTAGGTATGCTGTATATGTTTCACTATTGAATGGTAAATAATAATCTTCCTTGCCATTCCAGCTCATAATTCTTAAATTATTGAGTCCGTTTTCACGTTCATTAACAACTAAATAATCTTTAAAGATCTCAAGATCCTCTATAAGTACATCATCTCTATGTGGAATAACATCTTTCCAATTCTCTAAAGGCGTACTATTTTCATGAGTCTTAGAGATTTTAAAATTTGTAGCGCCATCAGTATTAGAAATGATATAGAAATAATCTTCGTAATGCGCAATACTATATTCTAAATCTTCCGTACGTTCTTGAAAAATTTTGAATTCACCATCAGGCGTATCGGCGTTTAAAAAACGGTATTCAGCAGACAAAGTACTTGAAGAACCAATAACAATATATTTCTTCGATTTTGTCTTATAAACAAAGGTGTTGAATGTTTCATCTTCTTCGTGAAAAACCACCGTATCTTCTGAACTTTCGGTATGTAATTTATGCTTAAATACTTTTTCTGAACGCAGGGTTACTTCATCCTTCATCGTATAAAAAAGCGTCTTATTATCATTCGCCCACGTGGCACTTCCTGTGGTATTTTTTATTTCATCTGAATAAATTTCACCTGTAACCAAGTTTTTTATCTGGATGGTATACTGTCTTCTACTTACCAAATCGGTAGAAAAAGCAGCCATAGTATTATCTGGGCTAATAGACAAACCACCTAAACTAAAATAGGCCTGATCTTTAGCCATTTCGTTACAATCGAATAAAATTTCTTCTTCCGCGTCTAAAGTTCCTTTTTTTCTAACGTAAACCGGGTAATCTTTTCCTGTTTCATATTTTGTGATGTACCAATAACCATTCAATTTATAAGGCACGGTAGTATCATCCTCCTTAATTCTGGCCTTCATTTCCTCAAACAGCGTTTTCTGAAAATCTTCAGTATGCGCCATCATCGCTTTGGTATATTCGTTTTCTTTATTGAGATAATCAATAACTTCAGGGTTTTCTCTATTATTCAACCAATAATAATTATCGGTTCTATCATCATTATGAATGCTTAGTTTGTGAGCTATTTTCTTAGCAACTGGTGGCTGTACCTGAGTTTTTTGTTCTATCATCTTATCATTTTCTTTACAAGAGTGGGCAAAAATAACGCTTAAGGATAGAATAAAGAGTTGATTTTTCATTTTATATTAATTAACACTAAATTTAGTCTATTTTTAATAATTTTGTATCAATCAAAAAAAAAGAAAAAAATATGTTTGGAGATATGATGGGTATGATGGGAAAACTTAAAGAAACCCAACAAAAAGTAGAAGAAACTAAAAAACGTTTAGACACCGTTTTAGTTGATGAATCTAGCAATGATGGCAAGTTAAAAATCACATTAACAGCCAATAGAACGATAAAATCTATTGAAATAGATGACGAATTGTTAGAAGACAAAGAACAATTAGAAGATTATCTAATTCTTACTTTAAACAAAGCCATTGAAAAAGCAACTAGTGTAAACGAGGCTGAATTAGCTGCTGTTGCGAAGGAAGGTATGCCGAATATCCCAGGAATGGATATGTTTAAATAATTAAAAACAGTGTTATTAACATTTTTTTGACTCCTGAGAATAGTAAAATAAATATAAATCTCTTATTTTTAGTTTCTAATCTTAAATTTCAAAAATTATGTTCGAATTATTTCAAAGTGAAAACAACGAAAAATTTTATTTTCATCTGAAAGCAAAAAATGGTCAAATTATCTTAGCAAGTCAGGGTTATGCTGATAAATCTGGTGCTAAAAACGGTATTGAATCTGTAAAAACAAACTGTGCAGACGACTCGAAATTTGAACGTAAAACTGCTGCTAACGGAAAGTTTCATTTTAATATAAAAGCTGCTAACGGACAAATTATAGGTACAAGCCAAATGTACGCAGGGACTGATGGTATGGAAAACGGTATCGCATCTATTAAAACCAACGCTCCATCTGCGGAAGTTGTAGAAAAAGAAGCTTAATTTTTATTGAGCAGTCTCTTAAAAACTGTTAGATTTCAAAATTTCTAAAAACTTATTATGCATGGTATCACTATAATTTAAATGTGTTACCATGCGTAATTTTTTATTACCCATTCCTATTATAAAAATATTTTGTTCTGCTAATTTTTGAACAAATGCTTTATCGTCTGCGTCATCATGTAGTTCAAAAATCACAATATTCGTTTCAACGGCTTCAACACTCTTTACTTTAGATAATTGTGTAAGCGCCTCACCTATTTCTTTAGCTTTTTTATGATCTTCTTTTAGTCTTTCAATGTTATAATCCAAAGCGTAATTTCCAGCAGCGGCTAAATAGCCAGCTTGCCTCATGTTACCACCAAATATTTTACGAATACGCAAAGCATCTTTCATAATTTCGGCATTTCCCACCAAAACAGATCCTATTGGACAGCCTAAACCTTTGCTTAAACACACCGAAATCGTATCGAAAACTTTACCATACTGCAAGAGCGAATCGTTTGTTTCAACAATGGCATTCCATAATCGTGCGCCATCTAAATGAAAACCTAATCCATTTTCAGCACAAACTTGTCTTATTTTTAAAATTTCATTAAAATCCCAACAAGCCCCTCCTCCTTTGTTTGTGGTGTTTTCAACTTCAACTAAGCTGGTTTTACTATAATAATAATCTTCTGGATTAATAGCTTCTAAAACTTGCTCGGCGGTAAACATTCCCCTATTTCCATCTATCAACTTACACGACACACCACTATTAAAGGATGCTCCTCCCGATTCATAATTATAAATGTGTGCATATTTATCACAAATAACCTGTTCTCCTGGGTTGGTATGCAGTTTAATAGCTGTTTGATTTGCCATCGTACCACTAGGAAAGAACAACGCAGATTCTTTACCAAATAAACCGGCTATTTTTTCCTCCAAAAGATTAACAGTAGGATCTTCTCTAAACACATCGTCACCAACAGAAGCCTGCATCATGGCTTCTAACATTTCTTTTGTAGGTTTTGTTACCGTATCGCTTCTTAAGTCTATTATCACAATAATTTAAAATAAAAATTTCAACAAATATTGCTAAACTTTTGATAGTTTATTCCACTTTTAACATTTTAATCTAAATCGGCAGTTTAACCAAACTCTTCTTATACGCTTTTCGCAATGGAAACAATAAAGGATAAAATAAATACCTTCGGTTGTATAAAAAGACGGCCGATTTAAACTTTAAACTATAATTGGTTCCTTCCGTCAAACCTTTCATTGGATAAATATTTATTCGCTTTAAGCTTGATAATAAAGTATCTATTTCCTTTACTTTCATATCAGATTTGATAATTAACGCAAACATTAAAAATATCATATGGCTTGTCATAGACTTTAAGGTTATTGCGGCCTTTTGGTATAAAATCTCTGGATTACTTTTGGTTTTTTCAATTAACACATTTAACTTTCCAATTACACTACAATATTCTGTAGCTAATTTTCTAGTATGTTCATGATTTGGGTTACGTTGCATAGATTGTGGAGACTGTAAATAGCGTTGTATATCTATATCTAAATACACCACTCGCTTTGCCTTAAGTAAAGAACTATAAGTAAATAAAATATCCATTACATACACACCATCTCCAAAATCTAACTTATTTTCAAGCATAAAACGTCTACTAATCAAATACCAACCAGTTCCTTGAAGAACATTGTTATGTGTAGCAAAATGTTCAACTCCTGTAGTAACATTATATGAGGTTGGAAATGTTTTATCGGAAGTAAACAGTTTTTTTTCTTCCGTTGTTAAAATATCAAAACCAATTATATCTAAATCCTTTTCTATTGCAATATGTAATATTTTACCTAGCGCATCATAAATTAGGTAGTCATCGGCATCAATATTATATATAAAATCCCCTTTTGCTAGTTTATGTAACCGTTTTCTAGTTGGTACTACTCCTGCATTCTTTTGTGTATGTAACACTATGTTTTTATGTGTTTTCATATACTCCTTTACAATTGCAGTGCAATCATCTGTCGAACCATCGTCCATTATTACGATTTCATAATCAGACGCATCTAAATCCTGATGCAACAAACTTTCTAAAGTATTACCTATAAACTCCATTGCATTATACATAGGAATCAAAATACTTAACTTCATAAATATTAATTTTTCGAAAAAAGTAATTAAAAAAAGAATATCAGTATTAATTAATTCGATAAACTACTCAAATAACACCTGTTTTACTTTCAACTAAAAGTATAAATCCTATTTTTGTTCAAAAGTAAATTTACATGATAACATCCGATCAAATAAAAGATCTTAATACCCGCCTCGACAAACTTAGGCACTATCTTTGACATAGATGCCAAACTTATAGAAATACAAAACGAGGAAGAACAAACCTTCGATCCAAACTTCTGGAACGACCCAAAAGCCGCTGAAGTCATTATGAAAACCCTTCGCGTCAAGAAAAAATGGGTTGAAGATTATAATACCGCTAAATCTCTTATAGAAGAACTTGATTTACTTTATGAGTTTCATAAAGAAGGTGAATACACCGCTGAAGAAGTTCAGGAACACTACGATAAAACAGCCGTTCTTTTAGAAGATATTGAATTCAAAAACATGCTTTCAGAAGAAGGTGATAGTTTAAGTGCTGTGCTTCAAATTACCGCTGGAGCTGGTGGTACAGAAAGTTGTGATTGGGCCAGTATGCTCATGCGCATGTATTTAATGTATGCTGAAAAAAGTGGTTTTAAAATAAAGGAGCTTAACTTTCAAGAAGGCGATGTTGCTGGTATAAAAACAGTTACATTAGAACTTGAAGGCGATTTTGCTTTTGGCTGGCTTAAAGGTGAAAATGGCGTACACCGCTTGGTTCGTATTTCTCCATTTGATAGTAACGCTAAGCGTCATACAAGTTTTGCTTCCGTTTATGTTTATCCGCTTGTTGATGACACTATTGAAATAGAGATCAACCCTGCTGATATTGAAATTACTACGGCACGTTCTAGTGGAGCTGGTGGGCAAAATGTAAATAAAGTAGAAACCAAAGTACAACTTTTACACAAACCTACGGGCATTCAAATACAATGTTCTGAAACACGTTCTCAGCACGATAATAGATCGAGAGCTATGCAGATGTTAAAGTCACAATTGTATGAAATTGAGCTTCAAAAACAGCTAGCACAACGTGAAGATATTGAAGCTGGTAAAATGAAAATTGAATGGGGAAGTCAAATTAGAAACTATGTCATGCATCCTTATAAATTAGTTAAAGATGTTCGAACCGGTCATGAAACAGGGAATGTAGATGCTGTAATGGATGGGAATATTCAAGAGTTTCTAAAATCTTATCTTATGACTATGGGACAAAAAGTTGAAGATGATAATCAATTATGAGTAAAATAGACACTATTATATTCGACCTTGGAGGCGTGCTTATCGACTGGAATCCAGAATATGTTTTCTTAGACCTTTTCAATGGAGATCAAGAAAAAACACGTTGGTTTTTAGATAATATTTGCACAAGCGATTGGAATGAAAACCAAGATGCAGGCTATCCCTTAGATCAAGCCACAGAAGATCGTGTAGTACTTTTTCCTGAATACGAAAAAGAAATTCGTTTGTTTTATGGCCATTGGGAAAAGATGCTAGGTGGTGCGATCCAGGGTACAGTTGACATTCTTAAAAAACTCATAGATTCTAAGAAGTATAGAGTGGTTGCTTTAACCAATTGGAGCGCTGAAACCTTCCCTATTGCTCAAGAAAAATTTGAATTTTTAAAATGGTTTGAAGCTATTTTGGTTTCAGGAGAAGAAAATACTCGAAAACCTTTTAAGGAAATTTACGAGCTTACCTTAAACCGATTCAACATTAAAGCTGAAAACGCCATTTTTATTGATGACAATTTAAGAAACATTGAAGCCGCTAATAAATTAGATATACACGGAATTCATTTTACGTCCTCCGAAAAACTTTTAACACAACTAGAAAACTATAATATTATACTCGAATGATTAAAATATATCACAATAACCGATGCAGCAAATCTCGTTGCGGATTACAAATTCTTGAAGATTCAGGAAAAGATTTTGAAGTTGTTAAATATTTAGAAAATATACCTACTGAAGAAGAGTTAAAAAACATTATCAAGCTCTTAGACATTAAACCTATTCAATTGGTTAGAAAAAATGAAGCCATTTGGAAAAGTGAATTCAAAAATAAAGATTTGAGTGATGCTCAAATAATCACAGCCATGGCTGAAAACCCTAAGTTAATTGAGCGTCCGATAGTCATTAATGGCGATAAGGCTGTTATAGGTAGACCACCTGAAAACATTAGCAAAATCATCTAATCTCAGGTCGTTTTATTAACATAACATTAACCATCCTTCTTTAAACCATGGTATAAATTTGTGGTCTTACTAAACAAACCACGATTAATGCATAAATTTATACCATTACTTTTTACATTTTTACTTTTTTCAAATTTTAGCTATTCTCAAAAATCTATTAAAGGGAAAGAGTTAACCATCACAGGAATAGTTATCGATGAAGAAACCAAGCAACCTCTGGAATATGCTACGGTTTCGTTTTTTAGCACTGCTGAAAATAAAATCGTTGAAGGCGGCATCACCAATGAAAATGGTGAATTCAGTATTCCTATTTCTAAGGGTATTTACGACGTTTCTATTGAATATATTTCATACACAACAATTACTCTAACAAATAAAGAATTATCTACCGATTTAGATTTAGGATCTATTAGCTTAGCTATCAACATGGAGGCTTTAGATGCGGTTGAAGTTATTGCCGAAACGACCACAGTTCAAATTAAATTAGACAAAAAAATATATAATATTGGTAAAGATTTAACCGCTGCAGGCGGAACCGTTAGCGATGCCTTAAACAACGTCCCTTCTGTTTCTGTTGATGTTGAAGGCGCTATCAGTTTAAGAGGAAATGAAAACGTTAGAATTTTAATTAACGGTAAACCTTCAACAATGGCTGGTTTTGGAGATTCTAATATACTTGCCCAATTACCAGCTGAAGCTATTGAACGTGTTGAGGTTATTACCTCTCCTTCTGCTAGATATGATGCTGAAGGAACCGCTGGAATTCTAAATATTATTCTAAGACAAAAGGAAACCCTTGGTTTTAATGGCTCGGTAACACTTTCTGGGGGAAATCCTGATTACGCAGGAATATCTAGTAATTTGAACTATAGAACTGAAAAATTCAACCTATTCTCAAACTTAGGATTTCGCTATTATGATGCACCTAGAAACAGTAATAGTAACACACATTATTTTGATAAAATTGAGAACGGACAAACAGTTGCACCAGAATTTGAGGACATTAGTGAAGATCAAAAAGTTACACGTTTAAATCGTAATTACAACGCGAGTTTGGGTATGGAATATTTCCTTACCGATAAAACTACAGTTACCGGAAGTGTTTTTTATAGAAACGGTGAAGATAACGATGAGTCTCTAAACTATAGTGAAAGATATAATTCGAATATTCTCGAAGAGGAAACGCTTAGAAAAGAAAAAGAAAGTGAAGCGGGTAATAATTTACAATTTGCATTAAACTATGTCACTAAATTCAATGATGAAGGGCATGAATTGACAGCCGATTTTCAATTTGAAAATAAAGATGAAGAACAATTTTCTGATATTAATGAAAATTATATAGTCACAAATCAAACGAACCCTGAACCTTTTCAAGAAGAAAAAATTAACCAAACTGAAAAAGAAAAAGAATATTTAATTCAAGCTGATTATGTATTACCCATTGGTGAAGACTCTAGGTTTGAAGCTGGTTTTAGAGGAAACTTCCAAAATGAAATCACAGATTATACGCTAAGACAAGAAGATCTTAGTACAGGTGATTTTTTTATAAATGATACCATTTCTAACATTTTTGATTACTCCGAAAATATTGCTGCAGTTTATACCCAGTATGGTACAAAATTTGGCGATTTTTCATTTCTTTTAGGACTTCGACTAGAAAATACGCAATTAAAAGGTGTTATTGATTCTCACTTAACAGATCAAGAATTGGAAGATGCTTTTGGTTTTCCTATAGATCTAGATTTTAACAATAATTATCTTGGTCTATTCCCTACCGTAAACCTTATTTATAACCTGGCTAAAAAAGATGATAATAAAGAAGAAAGCATCACATTTGGTTATAATAGAAGAATAAACAGGCCGAGAGGATATTACATCAACCCTTTCCCGTCACGATCTAGTAGAACGAATGTGTTTCAGGGGAACCCAAATCTTGCACCAGCTTTTTCCAGTGCTTTCGATATTGGTTACTTAAAACGATGGGATAACTTGACTCTAACAACTTCGATATATTATCAACATGAAACCGGATCTTTTGAACGTGTACAAGAAGAAACTGGACAACAAACGTCTGACGGAATTGATATCATTAGAACTATTCCTATTAATTTATCATCTAATGATAGAACAGGTGCCGAAGTAGGTGTACTCTATAACCCCTATAAATGGCTTAGGTTAAACACTAGCTTTAATTACTTTCAGTTTAAAAAAGATGGTGAGTTTAATGGCGTTGATTATGGCAACAGTGACAATAGTTGGTTTGCTAGATTTAGCAGTAAAGTTACATTACCAGGGGAAATAGATTGGCAAACAAATATGAATTATAGAGGTCCGAATTCAAATGCACAAAGCACAACAGAAGGTGTTTTCTCTATGGATTTGGCATTTAGTAAGGAGATTGGTGATCATGTTACAGCGTCCCTAAACGTTCGTGACGTTTTTAACTCAAGAAAATATATCTCACTAACAGAAACTGATTTTTTTGAAAGTGAGAGCGAATTGCAATGGAGGCAACGTCAAGTCAATCTTTCTATCATTTATAGGTTCAACCAGAAAAAACAAAGTCACGAAAAAAGAAGAAATAACATGGATCATGGTGGTGGCGATGATGATTTCGAAGGTTAATTCCAGAAAAACCAACGCATAAAAAAAGAGCTTAATTTAAAATTAAGCTCTTTTTTTATATCAAATTATGTTATTAAGCGTTGCGCTTAGCTTTCTTTTCCTCTTTCATTTCTTTAAATTTTTCAATTAAAGACCCTCCAATCCAGTAAGGTACTACAAAAGTTAATAAAAAAATCAGTAACCAAAAACCTAAAGTTAAAATGGTTAGAAATGCTAAAAAGCCTAAATATTGATCAAAATCAAACATAATGTAAAGTGTCGGTTATAAAATCTGTCGCAAATATAATGTAAAGACCTTTGTTATACAAAATCAATATAAAATTTATTAACAGAGTTTTCAACTAATTTAAGTTGGGTTGCGGTGTTGTTCTCAGGTAAGGCTTAATTTCTTCAAACCCTTTAGGGAATATACTCGGTATATCTGCCGTAGCAACAGAAGGAACAATAACACAATCTTCACCATTTCTCCAATTCGCTGGAGTTGCTACTTTGTGATAAGCCGTTAATTGCAGGGAATCTATAACTCGTAAAAGTTCTTCGAAATTTCTTCCTGTAGATGCCGGATATGTAATCATCAATTTTACTTTTTTATCGGCACCGATAACAAATACTGAACGTACTGTAAGATTACTATCTGCGTTAGGATGAATCATATCATATAATTCTGAAACCTTTCGATCTTCATCAGCTATAATTGGAAAATTAACTGTTGTTTCCTGTGTTTCATTAATATCTTTAATCCAACCATGATGTGAACCTACACCATCTACGCTTAATGCAACCACTTTCACATTCCTTTTATCAAATGCAGCTTTGTATTTAGCTACGGTACCCAATTCCGTTGTACAAACAGGTGTATAATCAGCTGGGTGCGAAAATAAGACACCCCATCTATCCCCTAGCCATTCATGAAAATTAATAGTGCCTTCTGTAGATTCAGCCGTAAAATTTGGAGCTTCATCTCCTAATCTAATTGTTGCCATAATATTATCTATTTAGTTTATTTTAATTCACTCGAACCACCTAAGTGACTCATGTAAGCTAAGTTACTTATTTTATATTTTTTAATGGGTTCAAAATCGTTATATAAATGTTAAAAAAGTAATCCAAAATTTACATGAATACTGTTCTTAAAAACTGGTAAAAACCGTAACTTTACAACACAGAATTTAATACTTTCAAAATGAGTTATAGAATAGAAAAAGACACTATGGGCGAGGTACGAGTACCTGCCGATAAACTTTGGGGTGCACAAACAGAACGCTCTAGAAACAACTTTAAAATTGGGCCTGCGGCTTCTATGCCCTTAGAGGTTGTATACGGGTTTGCTTACTTGAAAAAAGCAGCTGCTCACACAAACTGCAAATTAGGTGTTATGGATGCTGAGAAGCGTGATTTAATTTCTCAAGTATGTGATGAAATTTTAGAAGGTAAGCATGATGATCAGTTTCCATTGGTGATTTGGCAAACAGGTTCTGGTACTCAAAGTAACATGAACTTAAACGAAGTGATTGCTAATAGAGCGCATCAATTAGCAGGAAAAGTTATTGGTGAAGGCGAAAAAACAATTCAGCCTAATGATGATGTTAATAAATCACAATCATCAAACGACACCTTTCCTACAGGTATGCACATCGCTGCTTACAAGAAAATCGTAGAAACAACGATTCCTGGAGTAAAACAGTTAAGAAACACTTTAAACGATAAATCTAAAGCGTTTAGTAATGTTGTTAAAATTGGCAGAACCCATTTAATGGATGCGACACCTATTACCCTAGGTCAGGAAATTTCTGGATATGTGGCACAGTTAGACCATGGTCTACGTGCTTTAGAAAACACATTACCACATTTAAGTGAATTAGCTTTAGGTGGAACAGCTGTAGGAACAGGATTAAATACGCCTGCAGGTTATAGTGAAATGGTTGCTGATTTTATTGCTGACTTTACAGGTTTACCATTTATAACAGCTCCGAATAAATTTGAAGCTTTAGCCGCTCACGACGCCCTTGTTGAAACACATGGAGCATTAAAACAACTAGCGGTTTCTTTAAATAAAATTGCTAACGATATTAGAATGATGGCCTCTGGCCCACGTTCAGGAATTGGAGAAATCATTATTCCTGCTAACGAACCAGGGAGTTCTATTATGCCAGGAAAAGTAAATCCTACACAATGTGAAGCCATGACAATGGTTTGCGCACAAGTTATGGGCAACGATGTTGCTGTGTCTGTTGGTGGATTGCAAGGTCATTATGAATTAAACGTGTTTAAACCTGTTATGGCAGCTAACGTATTACAGTCAGCACAATTGATTGGAGATGTTTGTGTTAGTTTTGAAGAAAACTGTGCCGTAGGTATTGAACCAAATCAAGAGGTTATTAATACTTTATTGAACAATTCTTTAATGCTTGTAACAGCTTTAAATCCTAAAATTGGTTATTATAAGGCTGCTGAAATTGCTAATACAGCTCATGCTAATGGAACAACGCTGAAAGAAGAAGCGGTTAGATTAGGATACGTTTCTGCAGAAGATTATGATGCCTGGGTAAAACCAGAAGATATGGTTGGAAGTTTGAAATAATAATTTCAGAATTTATAAATAAAAAAGCAGGTAATTAAAATTACCTGCTTTTTTTATGGTTGGTTAATTAGTTAGTTGGTATTCCATCAAAAGTTTTCCTTTTAATGAACTATTCAAATATAGAATTAACAAGTTAACTTTGTGTTAACATTTGTTAATAATGTTAAGAAAACCTTAAATTTTAACATTTCCCTACGCACACCTACATAACAAAGTAGTTAAAAACCTACTTTTTAATGTTTTTTAACTTTTTTCGGATTCTACTTAATTGCACGGGTGTGATGCTTAAATAAGTTGCGATCTGATACTGCGGTATTAGCCTTTCCAAATCAGGCATTTCTTTACATAATTTTAAATAGCGCTCAGTGGCATCCAGTGAAATCAATTCCAATTGGCGCTCTTCATACTTTATAAAAATATGTTCTAAGACCCTGTTATATAATATACTCACATTAATATCATTTTTACACAGCGTCATAAAATCTATAAAATTTAATTCATACACTTTACTGTCTGTTAAAGTTTCATAAACTAATTTAGACGGTGTTTTTTGAATTAAACCTGTAAAAGCCCCCACAAAACTAAATGGTGTAAAAAAGCTTTTAGTGTACTCCTTCCCTTCTTCAGAACTTAAATAAGCACGCATCATTCCTGAAACGAGCATGTAAATTTTTGTAGGCACCTCTCCCGTTTTAGAGACTTGAGTTCCCGCTTTAAGCTCCTTTAAAGTAGATATACTCAATAACTGTTTATAAGTCTTTTCAGAGACATCTAAAAAAGTGTTTAAAAAAACAAAATTGGAATCCATAATGTAATCAGTTGAAAATTATTTATATGGTATTGGGAGGGAGATCATACCAAAATAATAAAGTGTAAATTTCATCTAAATATATACAAAATATCACAATTAGTAACATTTAGCAATCTAAGACATAAATAAAAAAAGACAAAAAAAAACCTCAAACTAACATTTGAGGTTTTGGCTTTAAGTGTATTGCGTAATACTATTTTAATGTAAACTCTGAAGTTGAAACTAAATCTTTTTGATTAAAAACATTAACAATGTAACGTCCTTTTTCAAAATCAGCATCGCCTTTTAAAGCTACGAATTCACAAATATTTAAATTTGCATTTTCATAATTGAATTTACTAATAATACTATAGTTTAAAATTTTATCTTCAAATTCTACTTGTTCGTTAAGACCTAAAGTATTATTTTTTGGATCAATAACTTGAACATATAATTCTTGATCTCCTGCTTGAACTAAAGCGTTTTTAGCTACTGTAAAGCAAACACGAATTTTATCTGCTCTTCTAGCACGTTCAGTAGGGATAACTTTACCGGAAGTTCTTTCAATAACTCCAGATCCTTTTAAATCTAAAGTATTTAATATTGAAGCATTTTCTACAACTTCAGCTAGCGCATTGTTTTGAACTAATAAAGAATCAGTAAACACGGTACGCTCCTCTAAACGAACTCGCGTACTATCTAATGAAGTCGCTAAGTATGAATTTTCAATTCTTAAAGAATCATTCTGAGCCAGGATAGCGTCCATTTCTTTCTGTAATGAAACATACTTTTGCTTATATCTCCATAAACTTTTTACGTTCGTTTCAGAAATTTTTAAAGAATCTATTAAACCTTGAATACGTCCTCTGGCTTCAATTAAATTGTTGTTAGTAATTTCGCTTTCGTTAATCGCATCATCATACTGCTTAGCCATAGCGTTTAAATCATTCATTACTAATTGCTTTTGTTCTACCAACTCTTTTTTGTCGTCGTTAGACTGCTTATAAAGGTTCATAGTATAAAATGCTGTTCCTAAAAATAAAACAATTGCTATACCTAAAGCAATTTTTAATCCAGAACTTGTTTTGTTATTTTCCATAATTTTGTTGTTTTAATTTCGATAAAGTTAAACGTAATTTTTAATATTTGGTTTATTAAGGTTATAAAATAATTAACATGTATTTTTAATACATAAACTCTAATTTCATGGATAAACTAGTTTTATTTAACAATGCTACACGTAACAACTTATTAAACAAACGCTTGGGAGAATCCAAGTTTGGCCAACACGTAAAAATGCTGTCCAACATCAATAATATATACGAGCAACTTTTAAATCTGGATGTCGAATTTGTAATCATAGGACTGCCTGAAGACGTAGGTGTTTTTGCAAATCATGGAAATACTGGAACTTCAAAAACTTGGGAAACGACTTTAAAAACACTATTAAACATTCAGAGTAACGATTTTACGCATGCAGATCAAGTTTTAATTCTAGGACACTTAGATTTTTCTTCAGAACTTAAAACCTTAGAAAAACTCAACTCCTCTAAAAAGAAAGATATTCTAAAAGCAAGGAACCTCGTTGACAAAATAGATAGTTACGTCTCACATGTTATTTATCAAATTATTTTGGCTGGTAAGAAACCGATTGTTATTGGCGGCGGACACAATAATGCTTACGGAAACATAAAAGGTGCTAGTTTAGCTTTAGGTCACACTATGAATGTTATTAATTTTGATGCCCATTCCGATTTTAGAACTGAAGAAGGGCGTCATAGCGGAAATGGATTTAGCTACGCTTTCGCGGAAGGTTTTCTCGATCATTACTTTGTTTTTGGTTTACATGAAAATTATACCTCAGATGGTATTTTTAAAATATTGGAAACTTCAAAACAAACGAAATACAACACATTTGAAGCTTTAGAGGTAAGAAATGAGTTAAAGTTTAAAAAAGAACTTAACCGTGCTAGCGAATTTATTTGCGAAGCCCCTTTTGGAATTGAAATTGACTGTGATGCTATTGAAGGTATCCAAAGTAGCGCCATGACCCCTAGCGGATTTAGTGTTAAACAAACTAGACAATTTTTAAACCACTTTTCGAAACAAAAAAAAGTGACCTATTTACATTTATGTGAAGCCCTCCCAACAAAAAAGAAAGCCAATCAAGTTGGAAAACTCCTTACTTATTTAATAACAGATTTTATTAAGGCTGTAAAAGCCTAATTTTTAACACTTTATATATAGTCGGTTTTGGAAATTTCATAACAAATGCATTTTTGAAATTCGGGGTATTCCTTTAAGTTTGGGTGATTAAAAACGGTTAATTTCTTCATGCCTAACTTTTTCATAACCAACTCCGATTTAAAATTCTGGACCGTACAAGTGGCTATGATCTTATTTAGTTTCAAAGTTTCAAAAGCAAACTCAAGACATTTTTTTGCGCCTTCAGTGGCATAACCTTGTCTCCATGCACTCTGTTTTAATCGCCACCCAATGTCTGTTGCTGGTGTGAAATCGCTTTCATAATTCTGATGAGCCAATCCTATGAAGCCTATAAACTCTCCTGTTTCTAAAATTTCAGTGGCAAAATAATTATAACCGTTTTTTATATAATGATTTTGAAGTCGTTCAATGAAATCAGCAGTTTCTTTACTAGTTAAAGTTTTTGGAAAATATGCCATAACCTCTGGATCTGCATTTAATTTTGAAAACGCTTCCAAATCACTTTTATCCCAATTACGAAAACCAAGTCTCACAGATTTAAAAATATATTTATTATTGGATTTCAATGCTCTCCAAGGTTTTATTTACTACTCTAATAACTTATGAATCTGCGCATATTGTAAAAGTACAATTGTTCTGGTATCATTAATTTCTCCACTGTTCAACATGTTCACGGCATCAGTAAAAAGCATTTCTAACACTTCAATATCTTCATGTTCATCTTCTACTCCACCACCTTCACTTACTTTCATATCATCGGTATATTCACCAATAAAAAAGTGCATTTTTTCGGTCATAACTCCAGGAGAAGAATAGGCCTCAAAAACTTTTTTAACTTCTTTTAAACGGTAACCAACTTCTTCTTCAGTTTCTCTTATTACACACTTTTCAGGATTGTCTTTATCTAACATACCTGCACAAATTTCAACCAACAACCCATCTTTATTATCATTCAAATAAGTTGGCATTCTAAATTGCTTGGTTAAAATCACCGTTTTCTTGATTTTATTATACAAAAGAATACCTGCGCCATCACCACGATCGTAAACCTCTCGCATTTGAGTGACCCACTCACCATTCGACATTAAATAATCAAAACTAAATTTTTTGAGTATGTAATAATTGTCTGAAAGTAATGTACTTTTTATGTTACTTATATTCTTGTTTGCCACTTATGTCAATTTTTATATGTTGATTAACTCCTCTCAAATACAATTCTTAAAAAAGCATCTATATTTTTCATGATAATTATATTAAAACTATAAAAATTAAAAAACTGATATCTCATTCTCTTAGTCTTAAAACTACGTTAACTACTAAGCTTTGACTTAATAAATTACTCTATATTTGACGTGATAATCATCCTAATTTGCATATTTGATGCTACTTATTCAACTATCTACCAAAACCGTATCACTTTTCTTTGCTAAACAGTTAGATATCATAAATATATTAATTATTATATTTATTTTCTTTGGAATATTATTATTTATAGGCCTTCGGAAATCCTTTCAGCTTAAAAAAGAAAACGAACGTTTAGAAGCCTTAAATGATAAGATGAATAAAGAAAATGAGGATGATGATAAAAAACCATATCAAGATTTTACTGAAGGCCATATCTACGGTGATAGCAATTCTTCTTCTCATATAAAATAACCGTAATAAATAGCCTTTTTTGCTTTCTAGTTCAACATAAAAGGAAATCGTACCATGGGCTATACAATATTTTTCTGCTTCCTATAAACCAGAAAATCATCATTTTCTTTTGCAGTAATTTTAAACAAGAAGTTGTATCAATAAAAAACGCCCACTTTTCAGTGAGCGTTTTAAATATGTTATCTTACTAACTTTCTATATTTTATACGTTTTGGCATTAAATCGCCACCAAGTCTACTTTTCTTATTCTCTTCATACTCAGAGAAAGAACCTTCAAAGAAATAAACTTGAGAATCGCCTTCAAAAGCTAGAATGTGCGTACAAATTCTATCTAAGAACCATCTGTCGTGAGAAATAACTACGGCACATCCAGCAAAATTCTCTAAACCTTCTTCTAAGGCTCTTAGTGTATTTACATCCAAATCATTGGTAGGCTCATCTAAAAGCAACACGTTTCCTTCTTCCTTTAAGGTCATGGCTAAATGTAAACGGTTACGTTCACCACCCGACAACAAACTCACTTTTTTATTTTGTTCACCACCTGAGAAATTAAAACGACTTAAATAGGCTCTAGAATTTACTTCTTTACCACCCATTAAAATAAGTTCTTGCTCGTCGCTAAAATTTTGCCAAATGGTTTTATCTGGATTTATATTGGAATGACTTTGATCTACATAAGCGATTTTAGCTGTTTCTCCAACAGTAAATTCACCTTTATCTGGAGTTTCCTCCCCCATAATCATTCTAAAAATAGTTGTTTTACCAGCACCATTAGGACCAATAATACCAACGATTCCTGCCTGTGGTAAGTTGAAGTTTAAATTATCATATAACAGTTTGTCATCATAACCTTTCGCAACGCCCTTAGCTTCAATTACATTTGTTCCTAAACGTGGTCCGTTAGGAATGTATATTTCAAGTTTTTCATCAAGCTGTTTTTGATCTTGACTCATCAACTTATCATAATTCTTTAAACGAGCCTTCTGTTTGGTTTGACGGCCTTTAGCACCTTGTTTAACCCATTCCAACTCACGCTCTAAAGTTTTCTGACGTTTAGATGCCGATTTACCTTCTTGCGCCATACGTTTAGATTTTTGATCTAACCAAGATGAATAATTCCCTTTCCAAGGGATACCTTCTCCTCTATCTAACTCTAAAATCCAACCGGCCACATTATCTAAAAAGTATCTATCGTGCGTTACAGCGATTACGGTTCCTTTATATTGTGCCAAGTGATGCTCTAACCAATGTACAGATTCTGCATCTAAATGGTTAGTAGGCTCATCCAAAAGTAATACATCTGGTTCCTTTAAAAGTAAACGGCAAAGTGCTACTCGTCGTTTTTCACCACCAGATAATACGCCAATTTTTTTATCGCCATCTGGAGTTCTTAAGGCATCCATGGCGATTTCCAATTTGGTATCTAATTCCCAGGCATTTGCAGCATCAATTTGATCTTGTAGAACAGCTTGACGTGCCATTAATTTCTCCATTTTATCAGCATCAGAATACACTTCCTCCAAACCGAAACTATCATTAATTTTATTGTATTCATCAAGAATAGCAACCGTTTCAGCAGCACCTTCACGAACTACCTCCATTACGGTTTTATCATCATCAAGCTTAGGTTCTTGCTCTAAATACCCAACTGAATAGTCTTGCGAAAAAACCACGTCACCTTGGTAATTCTTATCAACTCCTGCAATAATTTTTAAAAGTGTAGATTTTCCAGAACCATTAAGACCTAAAATCCCAATTTTGGCTCCATAGAAAAAACTTAAATATATATTTTTAAGTACAGGTGTATTAGCACTAGGAAATGTCTTGGTTAACCCAGACATTGAAAAAATTATTTTTTTATCGTCACTCATTATAATTGTAAATTTTACTGAATTATTAAATCAAATTAAACGCGTCCCTTTAACGCATTAAATACCCATGCTACTGCAAAAAAGCCAATTCCTACTGCTGCAAATCCCCAGCCGGCTACATCATTATACCTAAAAGCTCCAAGAGCAATTAAAGCTAGTCCTACAATTATCATAATCCATGTTGCCCATGCTAACACAGTGTTTTTATTCATTGCCATAATATATTTTCTGTTTAAACGCTTAGCTATATTATAAAGTTACAAAACGTTATAGTTCCTGATCCTATCTTTTAAATTAAATTGGATATTCTTTCGTGTCCTTGCGTAAATTTGAAAAACAAATATCGCATTTTTAGTAGTATTTTTTAATAATTTACATGAAGATTATGATATTGAAGTTTAAATAAAGCGAAATTAGTGATGTAAGTGATACGAGTTTAGTAATAAAACTGAGAACACATAGAAACATCACAACTTAATCCTAGTAAAATTAGAAGCTTATTAATTAACTTCTGATTATCCGTAATGTGACATAATTGTTATCGTCAACCTGAACTTATTTCAGGTTCTCATCACAATATATTAATTATCAGCTTTATGAGATCCCGAAATAAATTCGGAATGACGTAAATACAATATTTAGGTTACAAAACGGATATATAAATTAACTTTTATTTAATTACGAAATAAAAAAATCTTTCTATTCTAAACTTTACATTTGCCGCTTGTTTATATTAATGAATTCAATTTATAATGAATAAAGCCTTATTATCATTGGCTATTGGCGGATTTGGTATTGGTTTAACCGAATTTGTGATTATGGGTATCTTACCTGAAGTTGCTACAGCCTTTGATATTAGCATTCCAGTAGCAGGGCATTTTATTTCTGCTTATGCATTAGGCGTTGTTATAGGTGCACCAGTACTTACTGTTATAGCAAGTAAATGGCCTGCTCATAAAGTACTTTTAATATTAATGCTGTGGTTCACACTATTTAATACGCTATCTGCTTTTGCAACGAGCTATGCCTCATTTATAATTTTAAGGTTCTTAGCAGCCTTACCTCATGGTGCTTTTTTTGGTATTGGAGCTGTTGTAGCTGGAAAATTATCACGACAAGGTAAAGAAGCCCAAGGCATTGCCATCATGTTTAGCGGGTTAACTTTTGCCAACCTACTAGGTGTGCCATTAGGGACTTTTCTTGGAAAGCATTTCTCTTGGAACGTTTCCTTTTACATGGTAGGTATCGTTGGAATTTTGACCGTTTTGAGTATCAAATTTTGGATGCCTGCATTAAAGCAATCTTCGGAAGCAAAATTCACCGAAGAATTTCAAATTTTCAAACGCTTGGAACTTTGGCTCATTATATTACTAACCACCATAGGAACTGGTGGATTCTTTGCGTGGTACAGCTATATTGCGCCTTTGATTACTGATGTTGCCGGTCATACACCTGAAATGGTTTCTTTCGCTATGATTTTAGCTGGTTTAGGTATGGTAATTGGTAATTTTATAGGAGCCAAGTTAGCTGAAAAATTCTCACCTATTAACGCCATTATCATCACACTTATTTGCATGGTTTTATGCTTATCGCTAAATACATTTTTAGCTTCAGATAAAGTGCTTGTATTAATTATGACTTTTATAATTGGAACCGTTACCTTTTGTTTATCTACCCCAATTCAAGTGGCAATTATTAATGCTTCAAAAGGTTCTGAAACCTTAGGGTCTTCACTTAATCAAAGTGCGTTTAACATAGGTAATGCCTCTGGAGCTTACTTTGCAGGGATCCCAATAGCTATGGGTTACGGTTATACTTCAGCTGATTGGGTTGGTGCTGCCATGGCAAGTATTGGTGTGTTAATCGCTTTTGCTATTATAGTGCTAAGGAAACGTCGTGGTGTTAAAAATGTAGTTGTTAGTGACTAAAGTATCGCACCTACACTGCTTGTATAGGGATTAAAACTATTGTTTTTTTCTTCGACCTGATAACTTATAGCCTATCGCCAATTTAGCTTTAGTGAGATTGAAATTATAATTATTATCGTAACCTAAATCTGTAGAATAGATACCGCCACCATAGATTAAGCTCAAATAATAACGTTCTACATTATACCCCAAGGCTATAGAATAATCGGCTTTAAAAAGTAAATGGTTTTTTGGCTTATAAGTACCGCCCTGCAAGGTAACATGCTTATACACGCCACCTATTCCAGGCATCAGATTACATGATAGAGTGAGATCATACGGTAATTTAATAACTGTTAAAACACCCCCTAACACCCCTAATGCGGTACTATTATACCGTTTAATATGCGCTTCTTCATTAAAAAGTAATTCGGCACTACTGGGTAAAATATCATCTTCAGCCGAAAAATAATCATAAAACCAAAAAGCCCCGAAACCACCAGTGATATAAAACTTTTTATCCAAATGATCCAAGCCCGCCTTTAATTTAGAAAAGGAAAATTCGATTTCAGGAAGCGTACGTAAAGCATTTACCCCCATGGTAAAAGACCTAATATCATCTCTAAAAACAGGGTCGGCCCCATAATTATTTTTAACATTAAATCCTTTATAGGTTTGAAGATAAAAATTGACATAATTTTTCTTGCCAATTATGGTTGTCCCCTGCATATCGAATCGATGCGTCACATCTTCATTACCTTTAATATTAAAAGCCACATCAATTAAGAGTTTGCTACTAGCAAATCCCACACCCACACCATACCGGTTATTAGGTACATAACGCGACTTAAAATCATCATTACTAACCCGAAATTGTTTCGACTTATAGTTCGTAAACACACGTAAAGAGTAATTATCTATATTATGATCTATAAAAAGTTTATCGACAATTTTAACAAAATTTAAAGTATCTAATTTTTTGAAAATTGGAGCCTGCGCATACCCAACACTTGAAATCAATAAAAATAGAATGATAAGTTTTTTAACCATATAAACTGTGAAACGAACGCAATTAAAGACGATAAAAATACATTAATTATGAACGTCATAATGATTTATCACTGGCTTCTTAATAAAAGTTGTTTTTTATTTGAACCTAGCGGATTAAAATTTCATGGGCACCTCAATTAACAAAAGAGCTGTTTCTTCTATGGCTTCCGCCGAAAACTCACCGACTTCACTCACTCCAATGGCATCACGTGTTTCTAAAACTTCATTTTCAATGCTTGCTTTACCATAAATGACCATAACATATACACCGTGGTTTTCACTTTTTAAGTTATACTGAAAACTTTGACCAGCATCCAAATCAATTCGTGAAATTTTGGCATCCTGATGAATTTTCAATGCCCCTTCCATATGGTCTCCCATAGTTGTTACCAAAGTTTGAAGCTTATTTTTTCTATCCGCTTCTTTAAAAGATTTTTGACCATAACGCGGTTCTACATTTCGCGTGTCAGGAATAACCCATATTTGAAACAAGCCTAAGTGCTCCTCTTGAGACCCGTTAATCTCAGAATGTTGAATTCCGGTTCCGGCAGACATCACTTGCACTTCTCCTGGGTGTATAGATTCCCACGAATTATGCATAGAATCTCTATGTTTTAGCTCGCCTTTTAACGGAATGGTGATTATTTCCATATTGTCATGCGGATGCGTACCAAAACCCATTTTAGGAGCAATAACATCATCATTTAATACGCGTAATGCTCCAAAATTATCTTTATTGGCATCGCGGTAACTTGCAAAACTAAACGAGTGATTGGCCTGTAACCAACCGTGATTTGCAAAACCTCTACTACCTGCTTTATGAACTATTTTTTTCATGTTTTTTCTTTTTAAATTTTAAACTAGATACACTCTATCTAATTTTATCAAGTAAATCACTTAATTGTGTCGCTTCTTCATTGCTTAAATTCGTTAATAAATCTTCATTAAAATCTTTAGCAATATCCTCTAATAACCCAAGTCCGAGTTTGGTGATTTCAATATGAACCACACGTCGATCTCCGGGACAAGGCAGCCTATTAATTAGTTTTTTAGCACATAATTTATCCATGAGTCTTGTAGCATTGGGTGAGCGTTCTAACATACGTTCTTTAATCGTCTGTACGCTTACAGGTTCTCCTGCACCTCTTAAAATTCTTAAAATATTAAACTGCTGAGGGGAGATTCCGAAAGGCTTAAAAAATTCATTTTGAATGCTATTAACCCAATTTGCCGTGTAAATAATATTAATTAAAGCCTTTACTTTCGCATTTGGAAACTTCGATTTTATATCTTTTGAAATATCTCCCATAACTTATAACACATTTTTAAAAGTTTCAATTTTCTTGATTAAATCTGAATTAAAGCCAGCTTCTGATATTTTATTATCTGAGAAATGATCACCAAAAAAAGGCAAAGAAAACACTTCTACTATTTGAGCATTATGGAAAGGAAACCTGCCTCTAGCAATTTCTAAAACCGATTTACCACCCCTTCCTCCTGGAGAAGTTGCCATCAGAAGCATAGGTTTTCCAAAAAACGTTTTGCTTTCAATTCGGCTCATCCAGTCAAACAAATTTTTAAAAGCTGTTGAATAAGCTCCATTATGTTCTGCTAAGGATAAAATAATTCCGTCTGAGTTCTTAATTAAATCCAAAAACTCATGCGCTTTTTCAGGTATTCCCTTTTCAGCTTCTAAGTCAACACCAAAAAGAGGTAATTCAAAATCGTTTAAATCTAGAATATTAACTTCTACACCTTCTAACAAACTTCCTGCATAAACAGCGAGTTGCTTATTGATTGAAGATTTACTGTTACTTCCAGCGAATGCTATTACTTTTTTCATAATCAATTATATATTTATCAAATATAGTTAAAAATAATTTATCTACCAAGGTATATATTACCATGTAAATTATTAGACACGCTAATTATATTTAAAAACAACTGGTATAATTGATAAAATGAGTGAAACGATTACAATTTTACTTTCACACATTAAGTGAGATTAGCTATTTTTGTCCTTAGCATTATAACTATACAAACATGGATCTTAACTTCAATAAAAACGAAGATCACAATAAACTATTACTTTCAGACCTTAAACGACGCTTTGTAAAGCTGAGTTTTGGCGGAGGGAAAAGTCGCATTGAGAAATTACACAGCAAAGGTAAAATGTCGGCAAGAGAACGCATTGATTTTCTGCTTGATGACAAAGCCGAGTCTATTGAAATTGCCGCATTTGCAGGTGAAGACATGTACCAAGAACATGGTGGATGCCCCTCTGGCGGTGTTGTTGTGAAAATTGGATACATCCAAGGGAAGCAATGTGTTGTAGTTGCTAATGATGCCACCGTAAAAGCTGGAGCCTGGTTTCCTATTACTGGTAAAAAAAATCTACGCGCTCAAGAAATAGCTATTGAAAATAGGCTGCCAATTATCTATCTAGTAGACTCTGCCGGAGTTTATTTACCATTACAGGATGAAATTTTTCCAGATAAAGAACATTTCGGACGAATTTTTAGAAACAATGCTACAATGAGTAGTATGGGTATTACTCAAATTGCTGCCGTAATGGGGAGCTGTGTCGCTGGAGGCGCCTACTTGCCTATTATGAGCGATGAATCTATTATTGTAGATAAAACGGGAAGTATTTTTCTTGCTGGAAGTTATTTGGTAAAAGCAGCCATTGGCGAATCTATAGATAATGAAACTTTGGGAGGTGCGACAACGCATTGTGAAATTTCTGGTGTCACTGATTATAAAGCTAAAGACGACCAAGATGCGCTAACAACCATTAAAAATATTGTTGGAAAAATAGGTGATTATGATAAAGCTGGATTTAATCGAATAGAACCTCAAAAACCTGCGGAAAATCCTGAAGAGTTATTTGGAATTATCCCGAAATCTCGAGCCGATCAATACGACATGTATGAAGTTATTAGGCGTTTAGTAGATAACTCTGAGTATGACGAATATAAAGCTGGTTACGGACAAACCATTATCACCTGTTATGCACGAATAGATGGTTGGGCCGTTGGAATTGTTGCTAACCAAAGAAAATTAGTGAAAACTAAAAAAGGAGAAATGCAATTTGGGGGTGTTATTTATAATGATAGCGCAGATAAAGCCACGCGTTTTATAGCCAATTGTAACCAAAAGAAAATTCCGTTGGTATTTTTACAAGATGTTACAGGATTTATGGTAGGTAGTAAAAGTGAACATAGCGGTATCATTAAAGATGGCGCTAAAATGGTTAATGCCGTTAGTAATTCGGTGGTTCCTAAATTCACGATTATCATCGGAAATAGTTATGGTGCAGGCAATTACGCTATGTGCGGAAAAGCCTATGATCCAAGATTGATTGTGTCTTGGCCAAGTGCCGAGCTTGCTGTAATGAGTGGAAATTCTGCAGCAAAAGTTTTACTTCAAATTGAAAAAGCTTCCTTAGAGAAATCTGGAGAAAAAATCACGCCAGAAAAAGAAGCTGAACTATTCAACAAAATTAAAGATCGCTACGATAATCAAGTGTCGCCTTATTATGCGGCGGCACGTATTTGGACTGATGGCATTATCAATCCTTTAGATACCAGAACATGGATTAGCATGGGGGTTGAAGCTGCCAATCACGCCCCTATTGAAAAACCTTTTAACATGGGGGTGCTACAAGTTTAATTTTTAAAACTGCTCTTTTTTTCGTATCTTATATACTGAATATCAACAAATTTAGTCATGGACACGATAAAATCATTAAACAAATGGGCTAACGCACATACCTATCTGCCTCTAGATATGGTTCGTGTTGCTTTAGGTGTATTTCTATTTTTTAAGGGCATAAACTTTATGTCGAATACAGAAATGCTCATGAAACTTTTTGAACCTGTTCAAAACTTTGCTGGTAGTATGCTAGTGCTTCATTATGTAGCTCCTGCACATTTAATTGGAGGCATCTTAATTGCTTTCGGACTCCTAACTCGCTGGGCAATCATGGCGCAACTACCAATACTAATTGGTGCTATCCTTATTAATTTTGCTGGTGAAATGCATATAAATAACCTCCTTTTAGCTATTTCAGCTCTTTTAATATGCGGGTTCTTTTTAGTGTATGGTTCTGGTAAAAATTCTGCTGATTATTATTTGAAGATGCAGCAGTAGAATAATTAATTTTTCAAAAACTTGATTAAGGGTTTTATAAAGCTTTCAAACTTTTCGATATGAGGTAAATGCCCAACATTTTCTATTTCTACCAGTTCTGAATCAGGAATAGCCTTTTGAGTTTTTTTACCTAATTCGTTATATAAGCCCATTGTTTTTCTTACTGCTTCTGTAACCAAGGGTTTGCCTAATGCTGTTCGGTCTCTAGTACCGATAATTAGTAATGTTGGTGCGGTAATATTTTTAAACTCGTAAACCACCGGTTGCGTAAAAATCATATCGTAAGTCAAAGCATTATTCCAAGCTATGGTTTTATAATCTGAATTTAATGTCCAACCAGCAAGTAAATTTACCCACTCGTCATATTCAGGCTTCCAATTATTGTCGTAATAATTAACCAGTTGATATTTCTTTATGCCTTCATAGCTTTTTTTAACCTCATTTTTATACCACCACTCTACTGGTTTATAAGGCACCTTTAATTTCCAATCTTCAAGACCAATTGGGTTTTCTAAAATAAATTTTTCAGTAATGCCAGGATACATTAAGGCAAACCTAGTCGCCAACATCCCGCCCATAGAATGCCCCAAAACTGCTGTTTTATTTACGTTCAAAGTATCTAGTAAAGTCTTGGTGTTTTTAGCTAATTGCTGAAAGGTGTAATGAAAATGTTGAGGTTTAGACGATTTCCCAAAACCTATTTGATCTGGCACGATTACACGAAAACCTTCTTTTGTTAAGGCTTCAATTGTAGTTTCCCAATAGGCCCCATTGAAGTTTTTTCCGTGGAAAAGCACAATGTTTTTACCGTTATAATTATCTGGCTTAACATCCATGTAAGCCATTATCAAATCTTGTTCTTGTATTTTTAGATTGAGCGTTTTAACAGGAAAAGGATATTCGTAATTAGATAATTCAATATCTAACCATTGTAATTTGTCTGCTTGCGCTTTTCCTAATTGAATTGTTAAGATGACAAGTAAAATAGTTATTAAATATTTTTTCATTTTTTTTATTGCTAATGAGTTAAGGCCTTGTTGCTTATTTATAAACACCTAATTTAACAAACCTGTCTGCCGACAGGCATGTACAAAGCTAATAGAATCCCGATAGCCATCGGGACGCGAGGTTTTATGAAAACAGACTCTAATTAGCTATTAATTTGACACGATGAATGCGTGGGTTTTATATTAATCAAGCCTATTTTGATTTCCAAACGAACTCTCCCAAGTTATTGATGTAACCTTCTCTTTTTTTATCCTTAACATAAGCAAGTCCATTTTTAAAAGGTAGTGCTATTTTAAATTTTTCAGAAATCACCATTTCGCCAGTTTTGTTTATATAACCTGTGGTTTTCATACCAGGTCTTTTAGCAACTGCTAATCCTTCTGTAAACCTAAAGCATGATACGAATTTTGGTTCAATAACCCATGCGCCTTTTGTGTTTATATAACCGAAACATTCCGTTTCATTGTCATAAATATTGGCAAGATTTTCAGAGAAACTTGTTTCGGTTTGAGATGTTCTTTCAAACGGCACTTCTCCGTCTAAATTTATAAAATAATAATCATAACCATCATGAACCATGGCAAAGCCTTCTGAAAAAGCATTAGCTTTATAATTTTCAGGCTCAAAAACAACATCTCCATTTTTATTTATATAACCGAAAGTATGTTCACTTCTCTTTCCGTTTTTATCTCTACTAAAGCGAACAGCAGCAAGTCCTTGTGAAAATCTACTGTTTTGTGCAAAAACGGAATTTACACCATATTTACAATTTATAACTTGATTGCCTAAGGCATCTATATAGCCGAATAAGCCATTTATAGACACCAATGCACGATTTTCAGAGAAATGATATGCATTATCAAATATTGGGTCGGTAACTTGATCGCCCAATTTATTAATAAACATCATTTTTTTGTTATCGGCTTGTATGGGCGCCAATCCTTCTGAAAAAAGACTTGTTTCGTTCATAGACCAGCCGTAACCAGAAAATGTAGGCTCAATAACCCAATCTCCTATTTCATTTATAAAACCTGAAAACCATTTTCCGTTTTTTTCAATTACAGCCCAAGCAAGCCCTTCATTAAACTCCGACACCATTTCAAATATGGGTTTAATAACCTCTTGGCCTTCTTGATTTATAAAGCCATGTTTTCCATTTTTTTTGATAATATATCTAAACATTTTTGATTTTTTTTATTGTGAGTAACCTTGCTCTATATGGAATGTAGCGTCTAAAATAGCTTTTATTTTTCGGTTGAGCACAAGCCAGGTTTTTAAATTTTACTATTTATCTTTTTTAGTGGAAATCGTCAAATTTAAAAATTTGGCGACTTTTCATATATGCCTTAACATCGATTAAGCAACTAATTAGCTATGAACTATCTCAGTTGTTGTGCTTAGTGTTTTTCTGCACGTAATTTCAATTCCTTGTTCATTTGATCAAAATCATTCTTCGTGTCCTTGTCCAAACTCTTGGTAAATAATTTAACTAATATTCCGCTAAAAATTTCGCTCTGCTCAAAATTAGTCGTTCCGTTTCCGTTGTCGGTCAGTTTGAATTTATGTTTTCCGTCAAAAAGTCCTTTGAACCAAAGATGACCAAGCCATTTTAATTCTGTATTTTCTTTTAAAGTCAATACGATTGGTTTAAAGGCCATTCCTTGTAGTTTTATTTTAATTTGGTTTCCAACTTTTACTTCTCCAGTTACCGACTTAATAAATGAGTTCCATTCGTGATATTTCTCAAAGTCTGTAAGTATTTTCCATATTTTCTCTTTACTTGCGTTTATCGTAATCGATGTTTTAATTTGCTTTGCCATAATTTTTAATTTATCTGACAAAGTTCGATTCAAATCAAATTCTTGCTCTTGACAAAAATCAAGAATTTTTTTTGTTTCTTATTCGGCTGAACGTTTCTGGCGACATTCCGAGCATTGAAGCGAGATATTGTAAGGGAACTTGGTTAAAAAGCTCTTTGTTGTTCTCAAAAAGTTTATCATAACGTTCTTCGGCATTAAGCGATAAATGACTAAAAACCCTATCTTCTAATTGAATGAAACAACCTGCAATAAATTGTTTTTCCATTTCCGCCCAATTCGGAACTACATTGTTCAAAAGTTTGTAATTCAATTTATCGATTGTGTAAAGCTCGCAGTCCGTTAAGGCTTGAATATTCCATTTTGCTCGCTGTTTGAAAGTGAAACTATACAAATCGGTTATGAAATATCCTTTGGTAGAAATCCATTGGGTAACTTCTTTATCATTAGCGTTTGCAAAAACTCGTATAAAACCAGTTCGCACAAAACTCAGTTTTTCGCAATATTGACCAGATTTCGTAAAAAATTCTCCTTTTTTCAGTTCAGATTCCGTAAACAAGGATGTTATTTTGTCCATATTCCGGTTTGTGATTCCAAAGTAGGAAGTAATATATTTCTGTAATTCTGTCAATTTCCCAAATGTTTTTTTACATTAAGCCCAACGGTTTATGTGTATAGAACGTAGCGCGTAAAAAGGTAATTGTTTTTAAGGATAAAAAAGAGCTAAATTTTTAATTTTGTTTTTAACTTGTCAAACCTAAAAGCCCAATTAAAAATTTGGTGGATTTGGTAAACAAGCAAAAATCTCTTGGAAAGCCTAATTTAGTTATGTTTTTTTACACGGTGTACTCTGGAGTTATTTTCAATAATTCAGTTTGTATAAAGAAGTCGATTGTTTTTCAGTGATTTTTTTGGGTATTAGTTTCATAATGTTATTCCTCAAAAAGATTCCAATTCGGTTATTTAAGTGAGCTATTTTTCCCACTATCCAACTTGTATTTATAACTTTTTTGACATTCTTTTTTCTTATTTTTTCCAGTTTTTCAAATGCTAAATTTATATTATTTTCAGTTGATAGACATTCTGCAATTACAAAAGCAGTTTCAATAGCTTGACAAGCACCTTGTCCTAAATTCGGTGTTGTGGCGTGAGATGCATCTCCGATTAAACATACATTTTTATGATGCCAGCTTGACATTGGTTTTAAGTCCATCATTTCATTGAAAATGATATTTCTTTTCTCTGTTTTTGATATTATTTGTTTTACTACAGGACTAAAATTTGAAAATAATTCTTCCAAATTTGCATTACTAAATTCTACTTTATAGTCTATTTTGTAATTTGTTAATGCATACCAATACACTTCATTTTTATTAATTTTAACAAAACCAAAACGTTTTCCTTTTCCCCATAATTCATTTAATTCGGTTTCATATTTATTAGAAATAGCTGTTTTCACGATACCTCTCCAACAAACTTGTTTCGCCATTCGTAATTCAGTGTTATCAATGATTGATTTTCTAACTACAGAATGAATTCCATCTGCTCCAATTAATATGTTTGAGCTATATGTTGTTCCATCTTCAAAATCAAAAATCACTTCATTATTTGTCTGACTTAACGATTTTAACTTTTTATTTAAGTGAATTTTTACACCATCTAATTTATTTACTAAAATGGTATGTAAAACTGCTCTGTGAATTGCAAAAGCTTTTGTCTTAAATTCCTGTTCTGTTTTTAATAGCTTTATTTCAGAAAGTATGTTGAATTTTTCATCTGAAATAAATAAGGCATTTGTGTAACTACCTAAAGATGCGATTTCATCATAAATACCTAATCTTTTATAGATTTGCATTGCGTTAATTGCCAAATTTATACCTGAACCTGCTTTCTTAATTTCTTTATATTGTTCAAATATTTCTACCTCAAAACCTTTTTGTTTCAATGCAATTGCAGTGGTTAAGCCTCCTATTCCGCCTCCTATTATTGAAATTTTCATTTTATACGTTTTGTAATTAACGAAATTGTAAATCCTAAAAAGGCAATACCAATAAATAGAATTGGCACTATGAAAAAATATTTAATAGATATAACGAGTGAAATTAAGCAAATTACAATGTTAAAGAAAACAATGTTGACTGGAATTGGTGATGTTTGATTGTTTCTCAAAATCAATATATTTAATAATCCATAGCCAAAAAGTAATAACCCCATCATTAAACTGAAACCTTGATGGAAAGAAAAAATAGTTGCATTGCTTCCTAACACTTCAATAGGAAACTCTTTCATTTTTATGATAAAGTCATTTTGCGATGACGTTTTTCGGCTTGTTAAATCTGTTATTGTATGCCCAATACCAACAAACATTAAGGACCAACTCGCAATTTTACTACTAATTTTTTCAGTATTCATTTTTAGTTAATTTTAAATTAGGTCAAAAGTACTAATTTGTTTCAATATTAGGTCAATGTTACTAATTTTTTATCTTTGTAAAATGAAAAAGACTAAAGAAATAATTTTAGAAAACTCTTTAGAGTTATTTAATTCACTTGGCTTGTCTAACGTAACGCTTAGAACAATAGCGAATAAAATGGAAATAAGTCAAGGGAATTTAAATTATCATTTTAAAAAAAGGGAAGATATTATTGAAGCTTTGTATTTTAAGTTAGTGAAAAGCATTGATAATAGTATGTCAAGTATGCAAGAGTTTAAAAACCCTTTCAAATCACTGGTCAGTATTTCTCAAACAATGATGAATAATTTTTATGAATATCGTTTTTTTCTACTTGATTTTGTTCAAATTATGCGTGAGAACAAAAAAATTAAAATTCATTATTCAAAATTAATTACTGAAAGAGAGCAACAATTCTCAATGCTTTTTAATTTATTAATTGAAAACGATTTAATTCGAGAAGAAATTTTACCTAACGAATATAAAAATTTGTATAAACGTCTTCAGCTTTTAAGTGATTTTTGGATAGCTGATGCTGAAATTTTTCACTCTAAACTAACAAAGAAATCAATCTCAACATATTCGGTAGTTTTAATGCAATCCATTTTTCCTTATTTAACCTTAAAAGGTCAAAATGAATATAAATTGATTGTTTCGGATGAGTTATAATAACATAAATACAAACTACTCCTTATACATTTTATCAATAAGCTCTTTGTATTTTTCTTGAATGACTTTTCGTTTTAGTTTTAAAGTTGCAGTAATTTCGCCAGCTTCAATACTAAACTCTTTTGGTAGTAGGGTAAATTTTTTGATTTTTTCAAATCTTGAAAACTCTTTTTGCAAGTCCTCAAAGCGCTTTTCAAACATGGCTTTAATTTGCGTATTGGCAATTAAATCTTCTATGTTTTTAAAACTAATTTTGTGCTCTTCGGCGTATTTTTTAATATTTTCAAAGCTTGGTACCGCCAATGCCGTGACATACTTTTGTTGATCTCCTATTACTGCTATTTGTTCAATAAAAGCATCACCAACCAAAGTGGTTTCTAGCTTTTGAGGTGCAATATACTTTCCGCCAGAGGTTTTCATTAAATCTTTAATTCTGTCGGTAATGATTAAATTATTGTATTTATCCATTTTTCCTGCATCACCGGTTTTAAACCAACCATCTTCAAAAACTTCAGCTGTAGCTTCTGGTTTCTTATAATAGCCTCGCATCACTCCTGGCCCCTTCACTAAAATTTCGTTGTTTGAACCTATTTTAACTTCAGTACCATTAATTATTTTGCCAGCAGAATTAAACTCAAAAAACTGATCGCCATACAGTGAAACAGTCGCGGTGGTTTCTGTTAGTCCGTAACCGCATTTCACATTGAGTCCGAATGAATGAAAAAAGGACACCATATCTGGAGCTAAAGGCGCACCACCGCAAGGCATGAATTTAATATTACCACCAAATACATCACGTAATTTGCTAAGTACTAATTTATCGGCAATTTTAAACTTGATTTTTATAGATAAAGGTACTTTTTTGTTTAATCTAAGGCATTTGTTATGATACGTATTCCCGATGCCCAATGCCCAACTGGCGAGCTTCATTTTGGCTGGAGAAGCTTCCTTTCTTTTATCTTGAATGGCGTTAAAAATTTTCTCAAAAATTCGCGGCACCGTACACATTAAGGTTGGTTTCACTTCTTTAAGAACATCAGCTATCTTCTTCGGGTCTTCGTTAAAATACACCTGAATACCTTGATGTAAACAGAAAAACACCCAAATACGTTCATAAATGTGACTTAAGGGTAAAAAACTTAAAGACACATCCTTTTTATTGACATCCAACTCTTTAATATGAGCTTCTATAACCGATGCGAAATTACCATGGTCCAACATCACTCCTTTAGGCTCTCCAGTAGTTCCTGACGTGTAAATTATGCTGGCTAAATCTGTTAATTGATAATTAACGTGACGTTTTTCTAATTCTTTTTCAATACTACTTGGAAATTTCGCATTAATAAAATCAGTAAAATAAACCGCGTTGTTGTAATTTTTTAAATCTACTTTTTGACTTAAAACAACAATCAATTTTAAAAATTTATTGTTTTCAGATATTTGTTGCGCTTTCTCAAATTCCTCTTGATCACCAACAAAGAGTACACTTATTTGGGCGTCATTTATAATGTATTCGGCTTCTTTTTTTGAATTTGTAGCGTATATCGGTACAGTAACTGATCGAATTCCCATGATACCGAAATCGGCCATAATCCATTCTGTCGTATTCTGAGCAAATATTCCAATATTAGATTGCTCATGTATTCCAAAATTGATTAAGGCCTTCGAAACTTGCTCTACTTGATGATTAAATGCACTCCAAGTTAACCCTTCCCAGCTGTTTCGGTTTTCATTTTTGTGAAAAACAATTTCTTTGTCTGCAAACAACTTTGAGTTATCCTTAACTACTTTTAATAAATGTCTATTATTCATAAACTTCATTTTTTTTGATTTTAAAGTAATTCTCGAATACGCTTTATGTGTAGTTTTTAATTGGCCTACATATAGTTTCACGCATGCAGCAAATGAATGTATAAAAAATAAAATGGCAAGTTTTAAACCCTTTATTTAATCTCTGTACTAAAAGGAAATAATAACTGTACGCCCTTTTTCTCGGTCATAGCTTTAATTTCTTTTAGCATCTT
Organism: Tamlana sp. 2_MG-2023; assembly: GCF_030548465.1. Taxonomy (GTDB): domain Bacteria; phylum Bacteroidota; class Bacteroidia; order Flavobacteriales; family Flavobacteriaceae; genus Pseudotamlana. Next base: position 214,790 of record NZ_JAUOSF010000002.1, on the reverse strand, counting down.
ATAATTCTCTGTACCCAGTTCTTCTTCTAGAATGGTTTCTTTGGCTTTTACCAAACCATATTCGCGTAGCATTTTATCTAAATCTTTTTCAAAAACAGGATATTCGTCAATTCTGTATTTTTCAATCTCAGCAGTTTCAGCGGCACGTTTTAAGGCTAAATCCAGACCTCCTAATTCATCCACTAAACCAATAGAAATAGCATCAGCACCTGTCCAAACACGACCTTGCGCAATTGCTTCAACTTGCTCTCTAGTAAGATTTCTTCCATCTGCTACACGAGTAGAAAACAAATCATAGATATCAATAATGCCTTCTTTAATAAAGGCGCGTTGTTCTTCATTTAAAGGTTCGAAAAAACTATAAGTTACAGCATTTTTGTTTGTAATTACTTGTTCAGCATTGATACCCATATTTTCAGACAACTGCTTTCCGTTAGGTAACATTCCAAAAACGCCAATACTTCCTGTAATTGTTGATGGTTCTGCAATAATTTTATTAGCATTCGAAGCGATATAATAACCACCAGAAGCCGCTAAATCCCCCATAGAAACAATCACAGGTTTTACTTTTTTAGTCAATTCTATTTCTCTCCAAATAAGTTCACTAGCCAAAGCCGATCCTCCCGGAGAATTAATTCTAAGCACTACAGCCTTTACCTTATCATCTTCTCGTGCTTCTTTTAATGATTTATTCATTGCCCCTTGACCTATGCTATTTTCATCACCTTCACCATAAATAATGTTACCTTGCGCATAAATAACTGCAATTCTATCTTTTGCTGAATAATCTTTTATTTTAGTCGAAGCATATCTTGAATAATCTAAAATGGAAACAGATTCAAGTTCTTCCTTTTCTTTAACTCCAATCGCTTTTCTCATACCATTCACGTATTCATCATAATAAGCGATCTTATCAACAAGTCCTGAGGTTTTTGCTAATTTTGGATTTCTAGCTAACAAACTATCAGCTATAACATTAAGTTTTTCAACAGAAACATGACGACTTAACGAAATGTCTGCTTTCATATCTTTCCAAAGAGAATTCAAGTAAACCGTAATTTGCTCTCTATTATTATCGCTCATTTCATTGGTTAAAAAGGGCTCAACTGCACTTTTATATTTCCCTAAGCGTACCACTTCCATTTTAACTCCAGATTTTTCCTGAAAATCTTTGAAATACAGGCGTTCTGAATACAATCCTTTAAACTCCATCATACCTGCTGGGTTAATAAAAACAGTATCGGCAACAGAACTTAGATAGTAATCTTTTTGCGTATATACATCTGAATAAGCTACAACAAATTTTCCTGATTCTTTAAACTTTAATAATGCGCCGCGTAAAGCTTTTACCTGTGTAATTCCAGCATCAACAAAATTGTTTTCAATTGTAATCCCCTTGATATTGTCATCTGTAGCAGCGTATTTAATAGCATCAATAATATTAAATAAGCCGTTTTTCTTAGACTCGTTTAAAAATGAATATTCTTTAAATTCCACTTTTCCTGCATAATCTTTGACAGGAAAATCTAACTTTAAATTTAAAACTGAATTTGGTTTCACTTGTACGGTTTCACTTGATCCCGAACCAGCAATAAGTCCAATAATAACTAATCCAATAACACATAACATACAAAATAAAATAATGCCTGTTAATGTTGATAAAACGCGTTTAATAAAGCTCATGTATTAATATTTACTTGTAAGTATAAAAAAAGTGAAATTTGTTACAGTTTACTATTGAACAGATTCTAAAGTACGTTGACGATGAATTTTCCCAGAAGACGTTTCAGTAAATTTCGCTACATGAATGATCTCTTTAGGTTTTTCATATTTCCCTAATTCTGCAAAAACATCGTTGTTTAAATTATTACTTTCACTCTGTACAACTAAAACTAATTTTTCACCTAAAGTATCATCAGGTTTTGAAGTAATGAAAAAATCTTCCTTTATTTTACCTTGTAATTTTCGTTCAATTTGCTCTGGATATAGCTTTATTCCTCCAGAATTTACCACATTATCGTAACGTCCTAACCATTCAAAACTGTCTGATGTGTGAATTTTAACAATATCATTAGTTACAATCGTCTCATCTGAAATTGCCGGAGCTTCAATCACTAAACAATCACGGTCATCTGTAGAAATTTTAACATTAGGAAGGGTTCTAAAGTAAGCTACTCTTTCAGTTTCATCTAAATTATTAAGTTTTCTTACAGCAATATGAGATACTGTTTCAGTCATCCCATAGGTTTCATAAACCATTGGTTTTTTGTCTTTAATGAGATCAACAATATGCTTAGAAACCATACCTCCACCAACAATAACAGCTTTAATACTTTCTAAGTCTTTAGCAAAGTTTTTAAGTTGCATTGGAGTAAAAGCACAAAAATCGTAGTCTTTTTCGTAATCAATTCTAGGAAAAGCAGAAGGTTGAACCATGTCCAGCTCTAAGCCTAAAATAATGGCTCTTACAATCGTCATTTTTCCTGCAATAAAGTTTGAAGGTAAACAGTGTAAAACTTTATATCCAGGCTTTAAATCGAAGAAATCACCTGTAGCAATGGCCGAATTTACCATAGCTTGTTTTTTAATTTTTAGTTTTTTGGGTTTCCCGGTAGAACCTGAAGTCTGCACTTCTACATAATCATAATCATCTAACCAATCTAATAAAAAGAGTCCGAGTTCTTGTTGAAATGGCAGACCTTCCTTGACATAGCTATAAGCTACCTCCATTAAATCTTCATGTTTATAACTTACATTATCTAACTTAAACTTGTTGTGTACATTTCTATAATTCGGCATCATAACTTTTCATTTTTATATTATTCTCTATCTCTGGTTCTATTAATTTTCCTGATAGTTTGCCTTTCCAATCAGTCCAATTATATTTTTTGGAAAATACAAAAAGTAACGCTGGAAACACAATAAAAACAGGAACAAATATTTCAATAAATCCGACCTCTGAAGGGTTTGATAAATCTTTAAATAAGGAGTCGGTCTGGAAGGCTGTCCAATCTGCTGAAACCAAAAGTGCTGTAAACAAATTATTGGCTGCGTGAAAGCCTAAAGCAAGCTCTAAACCGTCATCCATTAAAGTCATTACTCCCAAAAACAAACCTGTTCCTATGTAATAAATCATGATTACATACCCCAATTGTTCTACTTCTGGGTTGGCAATATGCAAGAGCCCAAAACCTACTGAGGTAATTAATAATGGCATCCATCTGTTTCTAAAAATCACGCCAAAACCTTGCATCAAATATCCACGGAAAAAATATTCCTCAAAACTGGTTTGTAATGGAATAAAAATTACGCTAATTACACATAATACTAAAAACGGTTGCAACTGAAAATTCCACTGATAATCTTCTGGAGCTAAATAATATTCTAAAAAAATAAACCCCGTAGAAATTATCCCCCAAAGCACAAATACGAACCAAAATCGAGACCAATCAATCTTTTTTCTAACAGTTGTTAAACTTACAATTGGCAACTTATGAAAACCCACGCTTGTAATAAAAACGCCTAACAAACCAACAGCAAATGAAAACAGCATGAAAAACAAAAACATATTGTTTCCAAGTAAATCGATCATTTCTGGTATGGTAGAGATATTTGCTTCGCCTCCGCTTACAATAGTTTTAACCGCTAGAGCACCAACCAAGGGTAGCATTCCAATAATTTGCCAAGAACAAAAAATTATTAAAACACCAACTATATAGCGCCACCACTCGTGTAAACCTTTAAAAGCCTGTTCTATGTACATATTATTTTAAATTAAAATTCCAGTTTATCGTTTTGCTATATTTTAAATGACCGTGATTAACTTGTAGTGGACTCTCAAAATTATTAGTAAATAATCCGCCAGTACCTAATCCTTGGGGTAATTCACTATTTTTCATATAAGTGTATTGCGCAATGGCGTTCAGACCTATGTTACTTTCTAGAGCGCTTGTTATCCACCAACCAATGTTTTGATTTTCTGCGGCTTTAATCCATTGATCGCTTCCGCGGAAACCACCAATCAAACTTGGTTTTAGTATGATGTATTGCGGATTTATAGTTTTTAGCAAACTCCTTTTTTCTTCTTCTGAAAACACACCTATCAATTCTTCATCTAAAGCAATTGGCAAAGGTGTGTCCTTACACAATTGTGACATGGCTTCTGTTTGTCCTTGTTTAATAGGTTGTTCAATGGAGTGTAAATCGAGTTCAGATAAAACCTTTAATTTTTCTAAGGCTTCTGAAGGATGAAATGCCCCATTCGCATCTACACGTAATTCGATATCTTTTGATGAAAATTCTTTTCTAATCGACTTTAAAAGCTTGATTTCGGTTTGAAAATCGATAGCTCCAATTTTCATTTTAATACATTTAAAACCAGCTTCAATTTTGTCTTTAATTTGTTGTTTCATGAAAGCTTCACTTCCCATCCAAATTAAGCCGTTTATAGCAATTCCTTTATTTCCTTTTATGAATTCCGAAGGAAACAATTCAAATTTATTTTCAGCTTCTAAAGATTTAAAAGCCATTTCTACGCCAAACTGAATGGAAGGGTATTCGGTAAGTTTACCAAGTAAAATGTCTAAACCTAAGTGAATATTTGAACATGTCCATTTTAAAACACTTTCATAATCTGGCGTATCATCAATACTTAAACCTCTAAAAACACCACATTCTCCAACACCTTGATTGTTTTCAGCTTCTACGACTATAAACCACGTTTCCTTTTGTTTTAAAACCCCTCGAGAAGTTCCGCTAGCTTGTTTGAAGTCTAAAATATATTTATAATAATTAGCTGTCATATACCTTAATTAGATTTACCAAATTGAAAACCAATACCTAGAAACACACGAAACCGATCTAAACCATTCACATAGGAAACGTCTAAATTTATAGGCCCTAATAAGGAGTTGTATGAAAATGTTGAACCCACCGATAAGACAGCACTAGTTTCTTGAGCTTCATCCCAGTTACCTTTAGGCGAAAAAGCATGATCTACATAATTACTAAACTCGTCAAACCCTACTGATGCTAAACTTCCATGTGGTTGAATGTATACTTTTTTAAAGGGATGGTATTGCACTCCTAAATTAAAAGCCAAGAATTGAGTTGCTGTTAACTCATCTTCATCTAAACCAGCAAAAACAAAAGTATCCCGCATAGGTCGTGTTACATTTCCACCTATAAAGTATTTAGCACCATAACCAAAATCACTAAAACTAATATCATCACCAGTTAAATCCTGCTGAAAAGTGAATGCGCCTTGCGCCCCAACTATAATAGAAAAGAGCCCATTAAGAGGTATACGTCTTTCGTAAACAACATTTGCCTTAGTAAAACCATTAGTGTTACCGTTTAGGTTTTCACTTTCATCTGAAAAGTTTAAATCCACTTTATGAACTAAAGACTGCTCGATGGAAGCATGGACAAAAGTCCCACGTTTAGAGTAAAAAACTTCATCAAAGCTATTGTAGTTAAAGTGAAAATCTAAACCAATATCTTTAAACTTATAGTTTTCTAAAATTGAAGAATCTTCTGTAGCAAGACTAATTTGAGGTTCTAAATTTACCGTATTAGAAGCCAAGCCTAAACCAATATAACTTTTATTTACAATAAGGTTTCTATTAAACTGAAAGTCAAAAGCTAGAGACTTATATTTCATCCCATCCACTCCAAAACCATCAAAATACACTTTTTGCTTAAGTTTTAACCACAATAACTCTGTTCGCCACCACCATTTGTGTTCTTTGCCAAATATTTTTTGGTGCTGCACCCTTAACTTAGGTTGCTCCGAAACATCAAGCGTGAATAAGGTACGAGAAGCTTCACCTACTACATTTCTACCTGTATAATTTATAATGGCTCCAAGATCTCTATAAGTATCATAATGAAGCGCCAATTTTAATTGATGCTTCGAGTTTTCAACCCCATTTATTTCTAAACCTAAAACACTATCTTTAACTTTAGGAATCACTACTATTTGATTGAATAGATTGGTTCCCATAAGTCTGTTTACACCATTTACAACATCGTCTGGAGCGTACGCCTTATTTTCCTCTAAATCTACACGAGATTTTACCAACTCTAAATTACCTTTACTAATAGACTTATATACAATCGTATCTAATACAAACTGTTCAGGTACTTCGGGTACTTTAACTTGTCTTTGCTCGTAATTCCTTAATTTAAAGGCTAATTCTGAAAGCGGATCGGTTTGCTCGTTGGTTGCGATCTTTCCTTCTTCATAAATCCCTGCACTTCTATTAAAGTCACCTGTCGAATAGGTTAAATTAGGTGTATGATCTACTAAAACATCACATAGTTTACGATTCTCTGGATTTTTAATACTACTGACTAACATACTCGTTTGAAACAAAATTGTAGCAATATTGTTCAATTCTTCCTTAGTTTTTAATCCACCACCTACATCACTACCAATAATAATATCTGCGCCAAGTTGCTTAGCGACATCTGTTGGGAAATTATTTAAAATACCACCATCAACCAGTAAAGTTTCTTTATAATCTACAGGTTTAAAAATAGAAGGAATCGACATACTGGCACGCATAGCTGTTAGTAAAGATCCTTCTTTTATTACAACTTCATTTCCGCTTACAATATCAGTTGCAATGGCTCGGTATGGAATAGGTAATTTGTCAAAATCATGAATACTATACACAGGATACGTAAGCAATGCTAAAAGTTCTCGAAGGTTTTGATCGTTAAGTATTCCTGTACTTATGGAAGGTTTTTTATTTTTCCAATTTAAACCTATTAAGTAGTTGTTGAACTCACTTTTTTCCTCATTACCTACTAAGGCTAAGGTTACACTGCCTCCTAATAATTGATTCCAATCTAGTTCTGTGATCATTTCGGCAATATCATTACCAGAATAGCCCATGGAATATAAACCACCTACCACACTCCCCATACTAGTTCCTACAACTAAATCAGGAACAATACCCAAAGAATCTAATTTTTGAAGAACAGGAATATGTGCTATTCCTTTAGCGCCTCCTCCACTTAAAACAAGTGCAACTTTTGGCTTTTTCTCTTGTGCATTCAATGGGAATTGAATAGCAATTAAAAAGGCCAAGAAGTAAAACAATTTTATTTTTTGATACATAAATGAAGGCTAAATATGTGCGTTATAGCTCTATAAAATCATTTATTCCTAGTAACATTAGATCTTTATCTTTTTCAAAGAATTTACGTTTAGCATCCTCATGATCAATTTCAATATATCCGAAAGTATCATAATGATAACCTAAAACTTTATCACATTCAATAAAATCACTAGCTAAAATAGCATCTTCAACACCCATGGTGAAATTATCACCAATTGGTAAAATCGCTAAATCTAATTTGGTTTGAAGCGGAATTAATTTCATATCGTAAGTTAGAGCTGTATCTCCAGCGATGTAAATATTTTTACGTTCGCCTTCAATAACAAACCCTCCTGGTTGACCTCCATAAGTGCCATCAGGGAAGGAAGATGTATGAATGGCATTTACATATTTTACGGTACCAAATTCAAAATCCCATTTACCGCCATGATTCATTGGATGTCCTTCAATACCTAATTTCTCATAATATGAAACAATTTCAAAATTTGAAACAATTACAGCTCCCGTGCGCTTTGCTATGGCTTCGACATCAACAATATGATCTTGGTGCGCATGCGTTACAAGGATATAATCTGCTTTAAGGTTTTCAATATCAACTTCTGAAGCATTAGGGTTTGCTGAAATAAATGGATCAACAAGAATATGAACATCGTCTACTTCAATTCCTAAACTTGCATGACCGTAAAATGTTATTTTCATCTTATTAAAATTAGAAGATTAAATTACAAAAATTCTATAACAATTGTCCTATTCCCATTAACAATGCTAATAAAACAGTCGTTAATGCCAATTTCTTTAATTCTGGATCCAATAACGCTAAATCTTTATTATTATTTACCGTTTTTAAATGAATAATTAAAGGAATATATGCTATAAAATAGATTAAATTAAAAATAGATGTATAATATAAAACACCAAATAAGGCCGATAAAATAATAGCTGATACAATTAAAATGTTGTGGTAAACTTTTACTTTTTTTTCTCCTAATTTAACAGCAAGAGTAATTTTATTTGATTTTTTATCTGAAATCCTGTCTCTCATATTATTAAGATTCAAAACCCCTGTGCTTAAAAGCCCCACTGTAATGGCTGGTAAAACCGTTATAACACTTATGTTTTTGGCATATAGCACATAACACCCCATAACACTAACGAGTCCGAAAAAAATAAAAACAAAGATATCTCCTAAGCCTTTATAACCAAAAGCACTGCTACCTACAGTATATTTAATAGCTGCAACGACTGAGGCTATTCCTATAACTAAAAAAAGTGATGAAAGCAGAAAATTATCAGAGCCAAATGCCGTAAAAATTAACAATACTGCTAAAAATAGAGCAATTATCACATTAATTATAATCGCATTTAAAAGCTGTTTGGGTGATATTTTACCCGATTGAATAGCACGTTGCGGACCAATACGATCGTCATTATCGGTACCCTTTATGCCATCACCATAATCATTCGCTAAATTTGACAAAATCTGTAAACTTAAAGTAGTTAAAATGGCGATAATGCAAATACTCCAGCTAAAAACTTGATGGTATTGCGCTAAACAAGAAGCCAAAATAATTCCTGAAACAGATAAAGGAAGTGTTCTTAAACGCATCGCGGAAATCCACGTAGAAACATTCTCCATTATGGAATCCATTTTTTATCAAAATTAGGCTTTCGCTTTTCAAGAAATGCGTTACGCCCTTCTTTTGCTTCTTCAGTCATATAAGCTAATCGTGTAGCTTCACCAGCAAAAACTTGCTGACCAACCATACCATCGTCGGTTAAATTCATTGCGAATTTCAACATCTTAATTGAGGTAGGTGATTTTGCTAAGATTTCTTGCGCCCATTCGTAAGCAGTACTTTCTAATTCATCATGAGGAATCACAGCATTCACCATACCCATCTCGAATGCTTCTTGCGCTGAATAATTTCTACCTAAGAAAAAGATTTCTCTAGCCTTTTTCTGTCCGACCATTTTAGCTAAATATGCTGAACCGTAACCTCCGTCAAAACTTGTAACATCTGCATCTGTTTGCTTAAATATAGCATGTTCCTTACTAGCTAAAGTTAGATCGCAAACCACGTGTAAACTATGTCCGCCACCAACAGCCCATCCAGGAACTACTGCAATAACTGCTTTTGGCATGAAGCGAATTAAACGTTGAACTTCTAATATATTTAAACGGTGATAGCCATCTTCACCAACGTAACCTTGATGGCCACGTGCTTTTTGATCTCCTCCGCTACAAAATGAATAAACACCATCTTTTGTAGAAGGTCCTTCTGCAGAAAGTAAAACAACACCAATATTTACGTCTTCATTAGCATCATAAAATGCATCGTATAACTCACTTGTTGTTTTAGGACGGAAAGCATTTCGAACATTCGGTCTATTAAAGGCGATTCTAGCAACGCCATGACATTTTTTATAAGTAATGTCTTCATATTCTTTAACTGTAACCCATTTAGGTTCTTCCATGTCATTAATTTTGTTCAAAAATAATTTTTATTTCCTTAAAACACATATTTCAGAAATAAAAATGACTTTTATTACGCGTAAATGCTTTCTGATTCAGAATGAATAAATTGAACATACAAATTAGTATTTACTGTAAACCCTATAACTGAAGAAAAGCTAGAAATCAACAAATTTAATTTAAGAACTAGAAGAAAATAAGACTAAATAGCACTGAGGAGGAGGGGAATTGTTAACGTTTTCACAAAAGAATACTTTTTTTCTGACATACATAGTGCAATAATCAGGTTTAAAGTAAATATCTATTCTCAAAAAAAAATTAATATTCTAAGATTATGCTAAATATTTAACTTTAATTTTAAATACTTCCCAAAAAAAATAAATAGGTATAACTACGTATTGCTGTGTAGTCTTTTATTGATTAATTTTGCATCAGACAAAAACTTATAACAACTACTGCCCCAAAATAGTAAATTTCAGCGCTTTGTAATAAGTTTAAATTCAGTTATCTATGATACTTACAACGACAATCATTATTTCTAGTTTAGTAGCCATTAATTTTTTACTATTAAAATTTAGCTGCAACAAAGTTAAGAAAGCATCTCATAAAAACAGAAAACCTATCATTCTAAGGACAGAGCGATCTATAAATACACTTGCTCCTAGGTTAGCCGCTACGGGAAGTTAATTCTAACTGATATCGTTTGTTCTGGTATAATGTTCTTTTTTGCTTAAAGAACAGAAAAAAATAACAATTCACAAAATATTTAAAATGCAATAATTACCATTGAATAGATTTTTTTTCTACTTCGTTTAAATATTGATTTGTTTTACTGAAATTCTTATTCCCAAACCAATACCCCCTATTAGCACTTAAAGGTGACGGATGTCCTGAAGCAAATACCTTGTGTTTAGCAACATCTATCAATTTGACTTTCTTCTTAGCATAACCTCCCCAAAGTAAGAATACTGTATTTTTCTTTTTTTCGCTTACTATTTTTATTACAGCATCGGTAAAAGTTTCCCAACCTTGTTTTTGATGACTTCCAGCCTCATGGGCTCTCACAGTTAAGGTCGCGTTTAAAAGTAATACCCCTTGTTCCGCCCAGCGTTCTAAATTACCTGTTATTGGATAAGCTTCGCTTAAGTCAGTTTCAATTTCTTTAAATATATTAACTAATGACGGTGGATGTTTAACCCCATCATTTACAGAAAAACACAAACCATTTGCTTGTCCGAAACCATGATAAGGGTCTTGACCGATAATTACCACTTTTAAATCTTCAAAAGTACAATAGTCAAAAGCACTAAAAATTTGATCTTTTGGCGGAAAACATTGATTATTTTCATATTCAGAAGTTACAAAAGTCATTAAATCTTTGAAATACGGCTTTTCAAATTCGTTCTCTAAATACGGTTTCCAGCTTTCATGAATTTCTGCAATCATAAACTTTTAAAAATTAATTTAGAATTCTAACCATGAGTTCTTTCAACAAATCTCCTTGGGGAACCGCATTGGAACCTACCCCCTTACTTTTTACATCAAACTCCCTTAAAGTCGCAACAACAGCACTAACTTTTCTCATCGGGTAGTTTTTTGCAGCAGTAATATATTCATTCACAAAGTACGGGTTTACTTTAAGGGCTTGAGCTACATGACGTGGTGATTTATCATTTAAACCATGAAAATGTAGAAGTTGAGAGAAAAAGTTAAACATCAAAGACACGGTAACAACCATGGGGTTATCCTTTGGGTTTTCGGCAAAGTATTTCACAATTTTATAAATTTTAATGGTGTTACGCTCGCCTACAGCTTTACGCAATTCAAAATTGTTATAATCTTTACTAATACCTATATTTTCTTCAATATGTTCTGGCGTGATTTCAGTTTCTTTGGGCAGAATGATTTGAAGTTTTTCTAATTCATTATTTATTTTACTCAAATCGGTTCCTAAAAACTCAACTAACATCTGTGCTGCTTTTGGCGTAATGGTATACTTTTTAGAAGCTAACACACGTCTAATCCAATCTGAAACTTGATTTTCATAAAGTTTTTTACTCTCGAAAACCACACCTACTTTATTAATGACCTTATAAAGTGCTTTTCGCTTATCTAACTTTTTATATTTATAATTAATTACTAAAATTGTGGTTGGCTGTGGGTTAGCAGCATAAGTAGCAAATTTTTCAATGGTTCGAGATAAATCTTGAGCTTCTTTTACAATAACCACTTGATGTTCAGCCATCATTGGGAAACGTTTTGCATTTCCAACGACATCTTCAACGCTCACATCCCTTCCGTATAATACCATTTGATTGAAACCACGCTCTTCTTCCGACAGAATCGTTTGTTCTATATAATCGGAGATTCTATCAATATAATAAGGCTCCTCACCCATTAAAAAATAGATAGGTTTTAAATTCCCCTTTTTTATATCAGTTACTAATTGTTTGACTTCGTCCAAATCAATAAAATTTCAGATTAAAAAATAACCAAATACAACAATTACGATTGGATATTTGGTATTTCTATATTGTAGCTTAACTTTGAAAACAAACAAAACACTGTGCAAGCACTTAATTTTCCAGAATATTCGTTTCGATTCAAAAATAAAGAAAATAAAGTATCTATTTTTGATCCTATTCGTAAAAAATTTGTGATTTTACAACCTGAAGAATGGGTGCGACAACACTGTGTTCAATATCTAATTGTCGTTAAAAAATTCCCGAAATCGCTTATTAATGTTGAAAAAGAGCTCACCATCAATACTTTAAAAAAACGCTATGATATTGTCGTTTTTAATGCCGATGGAAGTATTCACCTTATTGTAGAGTGCAAAGCACCAAAAATTACTATAAACCAAACTACATTCGATCAAATTTCACGTTATAATTTAGAATTAAACGCCACTTATTTAATGGTTACAAACGGACTTAATCATTATTATTGTCAAATGGATTTTAAAAATGAATGTTATAATTTTTTAGAAGACATCCCTAATTACATCTCATGAAAATAGCTGTTGTTATATTAAATTGGAACGGAAAGTCATTGCTAGAACAATTCCTACCTTCAATCATTGCATATTCTGAAGAAGCCCAGATTTATGTTGCAGATAATGCATCAACAGATGATTCTATTTCTTTTGTAAAAAACAACTTCCCTAGTATTAAAATAATTGTGAATACAGAGAATGGGGGCTATGCAAAAGGGTATAATGATGCTTTAAAACATATTAAGGCCGATGTTTTTTGTTTATTAAACAGTGATATTGAGGTGACTAAGAACTGGCTACCTCCTATAATGAAAGCTTTCTCTCAAGATGAGTTTACAGCAATTATACAACCCAAAATATTAGATTTTAAGAATAAAGCATATTTTGAATATGCGGGTGCCGCTGGTGGATTTATTGATAAATATGGCTACCCTTATTGCAGAGGCCGAATTTTCGAAAGCATAGAAAAAGATCTAGGTCAATATAATGATAATTCAAATATATTTTGGGCCACAGGAGCTTGTTTATTTATAAGGTCTAGTGTTTTTAACAAACTTAATGGTTTAGATGAACATTTTTTTGCTCATATGGAGGAGATTGACCTATGTTGGCGTGCAAAAAATCAAGGATACTCAATTAAATACGTAGGAGCTTCTGAAGTTTATCATGTAGGTGGAGCTACTTTGAACAACCAAAACCCTAAAAAAACTTATCTTAATTTTAGAAACAGTCTATTCATGTTAACAAAAAACGCAAAAGGCTTTTTGTTTGGCATAATACTTGTTCGAATGTGTCTGGATGGCATAGCAGGCATAAAATTTCTTGCTGAATTAAAACCAAAACACACTCTTGCAATAATTAAAGCACATTTTAGTTATTACAAGCAATTGAATCGGTTGTTAAAACAGCGAAAGACCACTAAACATCGTATGAAATATTTCACAAGAACATCAATTGTTTTTGACTATTACATACGTAAAAAAAAGAATTATACTAGTTTATAGGTGTTTAGTAAAAGTTTTGTTAAATTGTATATGTCAGCCGAATTTTATATATTTTTGTTTAACAATTTAGAAAGTTAATCCTAACATTATTATGAAGAAAATCTTATTACTTAGTGCATCTGCAATGCTTATACTAAGCTCATGTGTATCAAAAAAACAATTTACAGACTTACAAGCAAAACAAAAGGAAACTCAGGATTTGCTTAATTCTGCAACCGTTAAGTTAAACTCTTGTTTAGAAGATAGAGCAACATCTACAGCGCGAGCAAAAGCCTTAGAAGAACAAGTAGCAGATTTGCGTAAAAACAATGATAATTTAACTATGTTATCTTCAAAGGGTGCTAGTAATATTGAAAAAACATTAGAAAGCATTAAAGAAAAAGAGCTTAAAATTAACCGCTTACAAGATGCTTTAACTCAAAAAGACAGTGTAACGCTAGCTTTAGTAACAAGTTTAAAACGTGAAGTTGGAATTAACGATCCAGACATTGAAATCAATGTAGAAAAGGGTGTTGTATTTATTTCTATTGCTGATAAATTATTATTCAAAAGCGGTAGCTACAATGTAACAGCTCAAGCTAAAGAAGTTTTAGCGAAAGTTGCAAAAGTAGTAAACAGCAAACCAGATTTCGAATGTATGGTTGAAGGTCACACAGATAGTGTACCTTATAAAGGTAACGGTGTTTTATTAGACAACTGGGATTTAAGTGTTAAACGTTCTACTTCAATTATTAGAGTATTACAAACACTTGATGTAAACCCTGCTCAATTAATAGCTGCTGGACGTGCTGACTATGTTCCATTAGTAGATAATGATACTGCTGAAAACAGAGCTAAAAACCGTCGTACACGTATCGTGGTATTACCAAAAATCGATCAGTTTTATGACATGATTGAAAAAGAAATGAAAAACCTTTCTGCTGGTAATTAAGTAGCACGTTTTATAAAATTTCAAAGAGGCTGTCTGAAAAAGACAGCCTCTTTTTTTTGTTAATACGTATAATCTGTAAAAATCTGTGTCTAAAAACCTCTATGTGCATCTCAGTGAAACCTCAGCGTAGCTCCTATGTAACAACCCCGCACGAGTAAGCACCAAAAACCAGCAACTAACAACTATTTAGAATATCTCCAAACTCCCTTTCCCCTCTCTTATAATGAGCGGCTCATCTTCAGATAAATCGATAACCGTAGAAGCTTCATTATCACCATAACCACCATCAATCACTAAATCAACAAGGTTATCCCATTTTTCTAAAATAAGTTCTGGATCTGTGGTGTATTCTAACACCTCATCTTCATCTCGAATAGACGTTGAAATGATTGGGTTTCCTAATTGCCTAACTATTTCTGAAGCTATGGCATTATCAGGCACACGAATACCAACGGTTTTTCTTTTCTTAAATGGGTTTGGCAAATTCTTTGAACCAGGTAATACAAACGTATAAGGCCCAGGTAAAGCACGCTTTAAAATTTTAAATGTAGCGGTGTCAATTTGCTTAACATAATCGCTTAAATGGCTTAAATCATGACAAACAAAAGAAAAGTTAGCCTTTTCTAGTTTCACCCCTTTAATTCTAGCAATACGCTCTAAGGCTTTTACGTTCGTAATATCACAACCTAAACCATAAACGGTATCGGTTGGGTAGATTATGAGTCCGCCACGTTTTAAAACCTTTACAACCTTGTCAATTTCTCTAGGATTGGGGTTTTCTTCGTATATTCTAATAAAATCAGCCATAGTCACTTAGGTAATGCTTCGTAATACAAATTAAACGTTAAATTTCTAATTATGAAAGACGATGCATTCAAAACCTCGTTTCTAACCTACAACTTCAAGTTTTGCAAAGCGTAATAATAGTTTTTTAGTTCCGCCATGTTGAAATTTTATTTCTGCTTTAACATCGGCGCCTGTACCCTCTATTTTTAAAACTTCACCTGTACCAAATCTAATATGTTTTACCGTATTACCTACGGTTAATTTACTATCAAATAAATTTGCAGCACTCCCTGCCGTTTTGGCTACGGGCTTTAAGTTTTTAGATGTTGGTGCTACATATTTTTCAGGTTCCTTTTTAGGCGTTTTGTTTTTAGCAAAAGTTGGCTGCTTAGCTGGTTTGTAACGAATTTTATTTGGTTCGGTATCTCCAAAAATATCAGCAGAAAGCATTGGGTTAATACGACGTTCTTCAATAGGGGTTAAAACTTCCAAATACTTCTCGTCTATTTCTTCTATAAAACGACTCGGGTCTGAATCTACGAGTTTTCCCCAACGGTAACGGGATAACGCATAGGTTAAATAAGCTTGTTTTTCAGCACGTGTTAAAGCTACATAAAATAAACGACGCTCCTCCTCTAGTTCACTTCGAGTGTTCATACTCATAGCACTTGGGAATAAATCTTCCTCCAAGCCCACAATAAATACATTAGAAAACTCAAGACCTTTTGCTAAGTGAATGGTCATTAAAGCGACCTCATCATCATCTTCGGTTTCATTATCCAAATCACTTGATAACGCTACATCTTCTAAAAATTCAGATAAAGAACCTGTGGCATCAGCAATTTCAATTTGACCTTCCACGAAATCCTTCATACCATTAATGAGTTCTTCGATGTTCTCTACGCGTGTTACACCTTCTGGGGTGGTATCCTTACCAAACTCTTTAAGTACGCCACTGGTTCTAGTGACATACTCAGCCAGTTCAAAAACATCGGCTGTTTGGTTTAAAACCTGATAACTTTCTATTAAGGTGACGAAGTCTTGAAGTTTATTTTTTGTTCCTGAATTGATTTTAATATCGACTTTATCGATGTTTTTCATCACTTCAAAAATAGTCCGTTTATAACCATTTGCTGCGACCACTAAACGATCTAATGTGGTTTGACCAATTCCTCTAGGCGGAAAATTAATCACACGTTTTAAAGCTTCTTCATCAGCAGGGTTTACAATTAAACGCAAATAAGACAAGACGTCTTTAATTTCTTTACGTTGGTAAAATGATAAACCACCGTATATGCGATAAGGGATACCGCGTTTACGCAAGGCTTCCTCCATGGCACGTGATTGTGAATTGGTACGGTATAAAATCGCAAAATCACTGTTATTTAAATTCTGACTCGTTTTATTCTCTAAAATGGTACTTGCTACGTAACGCCCTTCATCACCATCTGTTAAAGAACGGTGTACTTTTATTTTTCCGCCCTCATCATTGGCTGTCCAAACAATTTTTTCAAGCTTCGTTTGGTTTTTGTCAATAATAGAGTTTGCCGCATTTACAATGTTTTTTGTAGAACGGTAATTTTGCTCTAAACGGAACATTTTCACATCGTCATAATCTTTTTGGAAATTCAGAATGTTATTAATATTTGCTCCACGGAAGGCATAAATACTTTGGGCATCATCACCAACCACACAAATGTTTTGAAACTTATCAGATAAAGCGCGTACAATTAAATACTGCGAATGGTTGGTATCCTGATACTCATCTACCAAAATGTATTTAAATCGGTTCTGATATTTTGCTAAAACCTCTGGAAAACGCGTTAGCAATTCATTGGTTCTTAACAATAAATCATCAAAATCCATTGCCCCCGCTTTAAAACAACGGTCTACATACTCCTTATAAATATCTCCTAATCTTGGTCGCCTAGCCATAGCATCGGCTTCCTTAAGTTCTGCATTTTGAAAATAAGCACGAACCGTGATTAAACTATTTTTGTAAGAAGAAATTCGAGAACGCACTTGTTTGGCCTTATATACATCTTTATCAAGCTGCATTTCTCTAATAATTGCACCAATTAACTTATCGGAATCTTGAGAATCATAGATTGTGAAGTTACTCGGAAAACCAATTTTATCAGCTTCAATACGTAATATTTTAGCGAAAATGGAGTGAAATGTTCCCATCCACAAGTTCTTTGCTTCGCTTGCCCCTACAATAGAGGCGATACGCTCTTTCATCTCTTTGGCTGCCTTATTGGTAAAGGTTAGCGATAGAATATTAAAAGGATCTATACCTTTACTCATCATATAAGCAATACGGTAAGTAAGCACTCTTGTTTTTCCAGAACCAGCGCCTGCAATCACAATCATGGGTCCGTCAATCTGTATTGTAGGCTCTAATTGAGCTTCGTTTAACTGGCTTAAATATTTTTCCAAATCATCATCAATTTTACGCCGTGAAATTAACCATTGTTAGGCTTTTTATAGGCTGAAATAATGAATAATTATGAACAAATTAATTTTTAGCGTGTATTAAACCTTCTTTTATATTAAGCCAAATAAAATTGAAAATAGATTTTGTTTTATCTCGCTCTATATCATGTCTTACCGCTTCAGAAAAAGAACTCTCACCTTTATTTGTTGTTTTTGGCACGAAAACATTAGCAATAGCCGATAAGAATTTATTCTTCTCGTGCTTATCCTTTCTGAGTACCTCCACACGAAGTCCATCAAATTTAGTTTTTAAATCTACAGACGAATGAGATGCTGTTCCATCAATCGTAAAATAAGTCTGATGTAAAACACCTTCAAACTTCACGTTTAAATTAGGCACTAAAAACTGATTTATATTTACAGCATGGAAAGGTCCTAAATCTGCTTTAAACAGAAAACGATCATAAATATTGTTGACATCAAATTCCCAATCGGTTTCTAACGGCGCTTCATCCATAAACTTTGAAGTTGTTTTAATAACCGTTTTTTCTCCTTCTGAGTAGGTATTACTAACATTAGTCAAATTGGCATTAAAATCTGTAAAATAAATTTCTCCTGGAACACCTTCATGATTTACACGTTCTTCATACTTTATCTTGGCATCCAAAATAACAACATCAACCAAATTAAGGTCAAAATTTAAGTCACGTATAACTTTACTAAACAGAGGTTTTGTAGTAAGATCATCAGCTACCAATTTATCTCTATAAACTACTAAGTCGAGCTTGTGTAGTTTTGTTTTTTCGGTGTGAAAATAAAAAACAGAATCATTTTTATAACCAAAATCAATTTGTTCCAGCCTTAACGAATCGAGTTTTAAATCGAAATAATCCTTTTCCTTTTTAAGGCGTTTAGACAGTTCCTTTTTGGTGTATTTCGTTTTGAAATGCAAGTCTTTGAAATGCGCAGCATGCTCTTTAAAGTGTACATCTGCTATGTATAAACGATCAAACTCCCCTACATTAAGCTGTATAGAATCAGCTATAACATCAAAATCATGAAACGTTACTGGTATTCTATGCTTTATGTTTGGTTTATGCGTAACATCTGTTATATTGAGTTTAAAATGTTTCACTGCAAACAAAAGTGAGTCATTGTTCTGATCCAATACTTGGGCACGTCCATTTAAAATTTTAACGACCTTTATGTTAACTTCTGGTGTTTCAGATATGCTGTATTCCCCTTCCGGTTTCTTTTTCTTACCAGCTTTGTAATAAGTAACTTGTGGTCCGTCTAAAGCCACCTCATCAATGTTAAGCTTATTACTAAAAACAAAATCTATATAATCAATATCTTCTATTAAAACTGAATTTAGGCTAAGCGTTAAGTCTGTTTTCTTTGAAACTTTATTATTTACCGAAATAGTAATATCCTTAAATTCAACAGTCCCCGAAGTCACATCTACAGAAATCGTTTCCGTTTCAACACTCACATGATCTGGTAAATTAGCTAATCCCTTTTCTATTTTTCCTTTTACTATGTAATTAGAAACAGGTATCGCTATAATAACTAAAATAACGACAAACACTAAGAGTACGATATATTTAAATTTCATGATATAAAGATATATATTCAATTCATATGAAAAACAATAATTTTAAATACCTTTAAAAACAAAAAACATGATAAATACACTAAATATATTTATAGTTCTCATTATTAGTCTATTATAAAAAACAACTTTGAGAACAGCTTTTTAGACAAATTTTACACGATTTAAATAGTATTTTTACAATGAATTCATTTTTAGATTTTTTTTCAAACCTAAGCTGGTGGGGCTGGTTATTTATAATTCTTGCTCTAGTTGCCATACGCGATGTCTTTTTTCAAAAGAAACACACCATAAGTCACAACTACCCTATTTTTGGTCATTTACGCTATCTTCTGGAAAGTATTGGCCCCGAAATGCGTCAATATTTTGTTGCCAACAACCGTGAAGAACTACCTTTTAACCGCATTGAACGCAGTTGGATTTATGCTTCAGCTAAAAAAGAAAACAACTATGAAGGTTTTGGTACCGATCGTGATATTTATAAGCATCAGCATATTTTCATCAATAATGCCATGATGGCGTTTAAACTTCCTGAAGACCACCCTAACCATGTAGATAAAACTTTTTTACCATGTGCTAAAGTCATAGGAGAATTTCATAAAAGACGTAAACCTTTTCGACCTGCTTCTGTGATTAACGTATCTGCAATGAGTTTTGGCTCTCTTTCCGCGAAAGCGATAGAATCCTTAAACAAAGGCGTTAAAATCGCGGGCGCTTACCACAACACCGGTGAAGGTGGTTTATCGCCACATCACAGCCATGGAGGTGATGTGATTTTTCATTTTGGAACTGGTTATTTTGGCGTTCGTGATGAACATGGCGGATTTTCTATGGAAAAAATGATAAAGCTGGTTGAGAGCAATCCGTTTATTCGTGCCATTGAAGTGAAACTTTCTCAAGGTGCTAAACCCGGAAAAGGCGGTGTTTTACCAGGTGCTAAAATCACCCAAGAGATTTCGGATATTCGTGGCGTACCTGTTGGAAAAGATGTGCTATCTCCTCCAAACCATAAAGCATTTTCTAACATCCCTGAAATGGTTGATTTTATTGAAAAAATTGCTGAAGCCACAGGGTTACCAGTAGGTATAAAAGCGGCTATTGGAAAACTAGAACAATGGGAAGAATTAGCCGACGTAATGATTACCACCGGAAAGGGCCCAGATTTTATTACTGTAGACGGTGGTGAAGGTGGCACTGGTGCAGCACCTCCTAGTTTTGCCGATCACGTTTCATTACCATGGGTTTATGGTTTTAGCGACTTATATAAATTATTTCAAAACAAAGGACTTTCTGAAGGACTTGTATTTATTGGCAGTGGGAAATTAGGGTTTCCTGCCAAAGCCGCTATGGCCTTCGCTATGGGGGCTGATTGTATTAACGTTGCAAGAGAAGCTATGATGAGTATTGGTTGTATTCAAGCACAAGTATGCCACACAAATCGCTGCCCTAGTGGTGTAGCAACACAAAGTAAATGGCTGCAAAGTGGCATCAATCCACCTTTAAAATCAGAACGTCTGGCGCAGTATTTTAAAACTTTTAGAAAGGAACTGATAGAAATTTCACATGCCGCAGGGTATGAGCATCCTTGCCAATTTACTATGAGTGATATTGAAATGAATATAGATGACCACAGTCTTTCCAATAAGCTGCACTCTACATTTGCCTATGAAAAAACCACTGTTCCTTTTTTAGGGATGCAAAATTTAAAAGATTGTTTATATTTGGGCAATCATCCTAAATCACAACATAAAAACTAACCACATCTTATGGAAGTCTCAAGAATTATCGACCTATTTTTATTTGCTATTCCTTCAATTATTACAGGATGTATTGCGTATTACTTTTTTAAAGAACACACAAAAAACGAAGATGGAAGAAGGCGTTTTCTGCTAAAAAAAGATTTACAGATAGAAACTATGCCTTTACGTTTACAAGCTTATGAGCGTATGGCACTCTTTTTAGAACGTATTTCACCTTCTAATTTATTAGTTAGAACAACACCAATAACCACTAGTAAAGAAGATTACGAATCGTTACTTATAAAAAGTATTGAACAGGAGTTTGAGCACAACTTATCGCAACAAATTTATATTAGTGACAAATGCTGGAATATCATTTCAACAGCTAAAAATGCGACGATTCAACTGATTAGAAAAGCGAATATGTCTGAAAAAGTAGATTCTGCAAACAAGCTAAGAGAAGTTATTTTAACTGAAATGATGGAACGTCCATCGCCTAGTGATGCTGCGCTTTCATTTATAAAAAGTGAAGTTTCTGATTTGTGGTAGATATTGGTTTATTTTGGTTGTTAGTTGATGGTTGAAAAAGTTAAATATTAAAGGTTAGAAATTAGTTAAAGTTTCAAATTGAGTCGCAGTTTTCAGTCTCAGTTACACGGTTAAACAAATAAACAGTTAACAAATTAGAGGCCAAACCTTAACATAAACCCCAATAGTCAAAATAAAAAAACTACTTATCCATTCGAAGTTCGTTGGATCTTGCTTCTTTACACTTTTCCTTAGCATAGTTATACCCTTTATCCCACCAGTCGGTCATTAGTTTTTTATTAAAAATTAGTGAGTTTTCAGTAAGTCTTGAAGGTGTATAATACAAATTAAGTTTAACATCTTTATTTCTAGCAGCTAATTTACCAATTAGGATGTCACTGCGTTCTACTTGGTCTAGCAAATGCCCAAACAGATTCAACATCAATGAATACGGGTTTTTACCCAGAACTTTATTGTATTGCATGTTTTCCGATTCTAGTATAATCGCATCAATCTCTGTGGCGCCTCTTAAAATCGCTTCACGAATAGGCACTACACAGCCAAAGGCACCATCGGCATATTCAAAGCCGTCTTTTTTCACCAAGGACATGAACGGAATATAGTTACAGGAAATCCAAACCCAATCGCAAAACTCTTCATAAGTGAAATCTTTTATCGACTTATACTCAACTATATTTTTAGATAAATTTGAAACTGTTACAACAACATCTTCCTTAGTTGCTCTAATTTGGTCGTAATACGCTTCCGTGAAATGCTTTCTGAAATAACGTCTTAGAGCTTTACTTTCCCCAAAGGTGCGCTTCATTTTAATAAATTGCCATAAGGAGTTTATAAAATCTATAGATACAAACTCACGATCGCCTTTTTTACGCACTACAAAAGGGTTTACACTAAATATATTGCTCTGATTAACGTTAGTAAATACCTCATGAATTTCATCAATTTTGCCAGCGGCTAAATGCGGAATAAGCATACTACCCGTAGATGTACCAAGATATAAATCGTAATTACGCTTTTCTTCCTTAATTAAATACTCTGCCACACCACCCGCGTATGCGCCTTTACTACCTCCTCCAGAAATTACTAATGCTTTCAAATTGAACTATTTATTTGTAAATATAAAATTATGATTGAAATAAAGAAACTTATTCTGCCTGTAACAGCTGTTTTGCAAACTTAGAAAACTGCCAGTTGTGATGCGTTTCAGCTTGTTTTAAGTTTTTCTGACACGCAGCCTTGCAAGCTCGAATTTGATTTAAATAAGCAAACGCATTCTGACGAATTTCAAAACCGTATTTCGGACTCGTATATTCAGTGAGTTCTTCAAAATAACGTGTGTTGTTTTCAGGTTCAAAATCTTCGGTAATTAAAGCAAGTGTTAACCAAAGAATGCGCACATTTTTATCATTAAACCCCTCAACACCTTTGGTTTGTTTTAAATACAATTTATTATCATTCGGAAAATTACTCCATAAATTATACAATGCCGCTTCAATTGTAGCATAGGATTTATCTTGAAGTAAAGATTCGTAATCTATTCTCATTCCTGAAGGTATCGTTGATACAGACTGCGCTATTGCCTGTCGTTCCTTAATTGATTTTAAGTTAAAAACCGATTTAGGAACATTTCCTTCTAACTGCCTAATTACTTCTGTATTGATATATGGGTTTTCCGAAGATTCTAAAAATTCTTGACAGTTCACCTTCGAAGCTTGACAATCTAATTTTAAAAATGCTTTATAGCCCTTAAAGTTCTTTCTTAAATAGGTTTCAATAATTTCATAATGAAATTTTTCAGATTTAAGCCAAACATCAACAAAATCAGACAAATTCTTGCCGCTAGAGGCTTCAATTTCACTAATAAAATCGTTTGTTTCAACATTTTTAAACTGGTATTTATCCAAATAGTTTTTCACACCCTTTTTAAAGTCTTTCTCCCCTACTTTATCATACAACAACGTGAGCACCCAAGCGCCTTTTTTATAAAATGTGGTACTACTCGATTTCGGATCTAAAAGCGCTGTGCTTCTTCCTGCTTTATCTTGATCTAGCAACTCTTGAGCATACTCGTAAAGCTTGTATTGATAATAATCCTCACCAAATACTTCGCGCTCCGCTAACAATGCATAATAAGTCGCAAATCCTTCTTGAAGCCAATGGTGTGTTCCTGAAGTTTCAGTAACCAAATCACCAAACCACTGATGCGCCAATTCATGCGCATTCACGTTTACATAGTTTTTATCAATAAAAGCAGTTTCATCAATTAAAAAGGCATCTGAAAAAATAGTTGCACTCGTGTTTTCCATCCCAGCATAAAGAAAATCTTTTACAGGCACTTGTTTATAATTTTGCCATGGATAAGGCACTCCTATCTCTTTCTGAAGAAAATCAAAAATGCGTTGCGTATGCCTGTATGTTGGCTCGAATTTACCATCTTCATTAGGATAATAATACATATCTAAAGGCACCCCGTTACGAGAAAGCGTTGTTTTTTTTACATATTTACCAATTGCAAAAGCGACCAAATAGCTAGACATGGGTTTTCGCATATCAAATTCCCAAGTAGCCTTTTCTCCAGAAATGATTTTATTTATTAGTTTTCCGTTAGCGATAACCTCATAAGCTTTATCGAAAGTGATGCTTAGATCAAACTCCACCTTCTCGGTCATATCATCGAAACTAGGCAGCCAATTACTAGTGTATTTCCCTTGACCCTGTGTCCAAATCTGACGATTACCCCCAAGATATTCCCAGTCTATAAAATAAAG
Source organism: Tamlana sp. 2_MG-2023 (assembly GCF_030548465.1). GTDB lineage: Bacteria > Bacteroidota > Bacteroidia > Flavobacteriales > Flavobacteriaceae > Pseudotamlana. The sequence goes on along the minus strand of NZ_JAUOSF010000002.1, from coordinate 190,370 downwards.
GGCTTTTTTCGGACTTGTCTCCCAAGTGATTTCTAATTTATGAGAAGTATTTGCTTTAAAAGCATTCTTGATAATTAGTTGTTTTCCATTGTAATCGCCTACTTCTAAATTTTCATCTAAAATAGCCGTTATGTTTTCAAAATTTTGAGCATCTAAAAACACAGAATCAACATCTTTTAAAACGTCAAATTCGTAAGCAACCACACCTTTTACTTCTTTAGCTAATAAATCTCCAAAAGAAATTTCAGCCTGAGCCCTTTTAAAGTCAACAACACTTGTTTGCTGAGAAAAAGTCAAGCCCGTGCTTAACAAAACAATAATAAGTAGGATTCTGTTCATAAATTTGAAGGCTGAAAGAAATACCAAAATACATAAAATTTAGGAATATTAAGGAGATGTATTAAACAGCTGATACCTCCTTAAAAAAACTTTAGAACGTTTAGTCAGACCCTTCAGGTTTTGAAAACCTGAAGGGTTTCATTACGTTAACTTAAATAACATAGAAACCTATTAAAACAAAAAAAAAAAAAACACTTCCATCTCATTTTTCAATTTGATGAAAGTGTTTTTGTAGAAGTGTTAGATGTCCTCTAAAATATATTGAACAAGCCTTAAAAACTATGAAACTCAATTAAATTCGCTTCAAAGTATTGATCACCAAGCCTGGTTAACAAGTTTTTAATCACGTTACTATCTCCTTTTACCGCTATAGCTGAATACCCAATATCATTAAGTTTCCCTAATCTTAAATCGGCGATATTGATGTTTTTAGAAGCTAATGCTGAAAGTAAAATCAGTAAAACTCCAGGTGAATTTCTATGCTTAGTAAGAATCACTTTTTCACTTAAAGCCAAGTTTAAAGCAACGCCATCCATTTCTAATAAATAAACACCTTGACTGTAATAGTTTGGCAATTCAGCATTCTCTTGGTATATAAGTTTACTAAAGACTCCTGAATCGGTTCCATTAATAAAATCAATAGCGCTTTTAACATTTCCGTTGTCTTCGCTAAGTGATAAAAAAGCTTCTGCAGTACCGTTTTTATTTGATCTTAAACGGGCCGTTTCCACATTAATCCCTTCCGAAGCTAATGTATTAAACAGCGAAGAAATCACTCCTGGCTGATCTAAATGCTCAGAAAATAACCCATTCACCTTTCTTCCTGACATTTTAGGAATTTCATCCGTTACCGTTATCGATTTACCCCATTTTCTGATACGAATGGCGTTATAATCACCCATTCCGGTAGAATTCTTATATAAATCAACAAACTCTAAAAAAGATCCTCCAAACGAAAAGTCTGGAATAATACGTCTTTCAGTTTCATCTAAACGCTGATTTAACAACTCAATCCCTTTATTTAAAACCGTATATTTTACTTTTAATTCATGATCGTCATAAATGGTACGGTTTTCAGGAATTAATTTCGAATAACTCACATAGCTTTCATAACCAGCTTCCTGAATATACTCTAAACTTTCCTTGTAGTTTAATCCATAATAACGCACGTGATGCGTATCTGTTCCAACACAAACTGGAATTTGAAGCTGATGCGCGCGACGTAAAATACTCTGCACCGGATACACGCCAACACCTTTAAACTTCCCAGCCATATTAACATCTAAAGACAAGTTTCTATCGGCAATAAGCTCTAAAAGTGTTCTGAATTTATTAGCCAATGGGTGTGAACTCGTTTCAAAATTCACCAAAGCTTCAGGCATATCAACATTTAGTTTTGGTAAATCAATATGACCAATAATTTGAATCATATCTCCAAAACTTTCAATCATTTGGATCATTTCGTTGAAATAACCATCCCAATACGCTTCCAAACTACCTCTTAATTTCAGTAATTCTTGCGCTTCCTCCTTAGAGCCGTCATATGGTAATCCTTCAGGAGCAAAATGTACTGAACCAATAACATAATCGGCATCTTCAGCTTGAAAAATCTTAGAGCGACTCCATTGTAAACCTATTTCAGGCCCCATCCATTCTAGCTCAACACCAAATTTAATGTTAATCTTCCCTGCATATTTTTTGCGCAAATTAGCAATACGCTTTGGGTAATTTAAATACGATCTGTTACCGCGAATAAATTTTACATTCGTATCCTTTTCAGCAGTATATCTAAAATTTGTTAAACGTGGCGAGTGAATAATAAAAGTAATACTCGGATTATTCGCTTCTATGGCTTTATCAATAATATCTTCTAACTTATCGATACCATGCTTAACATGATCTTGTTCGGTACCAGCATGAATACCATGCGTTTCCCATATAAATTCGTTGAGTTTTCTCATCAATCAATATAACTTTAAAATCGTCTATTTTTAAGAACAACAAATTTAACCATTGCAATATAATTATTAACTAAAACTTAATGCTTTTAGCTAAATTTTATAAAGACTTGCCAATTATCGTTAATAATTTTCAAAACCAAAGGAGATATTAAGAATTCAATAAACGTTTTATTTTTAATGAAAATGATTAAATTCGCCCATTATGTCTATTAACCTACAAACTCCCATAGATTATCTAAAAGGCGTAGGCTCAAGTCGAGCGGATTTATTACGCAAGGAGCTGGGCATTCACACTTATCAAGATTTAATCAATTTATTTCCAAACAGATATATAGACCGTACGCGTTATTACAAAATCAACGAATTGCAGCCTAATAATGCTGATGTTCAAATTATTGGTAAAATTACAGGGTTTAAAGAAGTGGCTCAAAAACGCGGTAAACGTTTGGTTGCTACTTTTCAAGATGACACTGGCACCATGGAATTGGTATGGTTTCGAGGTCAAAAATGGATTCGAGAGCGCTTAAAAGGAAATACACCCTATGTGGTTTTTGGAAAAGCTAGCTCCTTTGGCGGAAAATTTAACATCGCACACCCTGATGTAGAATTGCTAGAGGACCATGAAAAGAATTTACGATCGGCTTTACAAGCTATTTATCCTTCTACTGAAAAATTAGCAAACCGAGGAATTAGCAATCGAGTTTTAAGTAAAATCATGCAGCAATTATTTATAGATTCTGGTGGAAATTTTGCTGAAACTTTGCCTGAAAGTTTACGTTCAGAATTGAAATTAATTAGCAAATCTTCGGCACTTTTTAACGTGCATTTTCCGAAGAGTCCGGAGCTGCTTTCCAGAGCACAATTTCGATTAAAATTTGAAGAATTATTTTATATTCAGCTGCAATTAATTATTAAAAATTTAGTTCATAAATCGAAGATAAAAGGACTGCCTTTTAATAAAGTGGGAAACTATTTTAACACCTTTTTTAAAGAGCAATTACCCTTCAATTTAACAGGTGCACAAAAACGTGTTTTAAAAGAAATTCGTGCCGATTTAGGAAGCAATGCCCAAATGAATCGCCTTTTGCAAGGTGATGTGGGTTCTGGAAAGACCATTGTAGGATTCATGTCAATGCTCATGGCGCTTGACAACGGTTTTCAAGCCTGTTTAATGGCGCCTACTGAAATTTTGTCAGTCCAGCACTATAACGGATTACTTGATATGTGTAATAAATTGAGTATCAGTATTTCAATATTAACTGGTTCAAGTAAAACTTCAGAAAGACGAAAAATTCACGAAGCACTCGAAAATGGTGAATTACAGATATTAATTGGTACACATGCCATCCTTGAAGACAAGGTGAAATTTAAAAATTTAGGCCTCGCTATTATCGATGAGCAGCATCGTTTTGGGGTTGCCCAAAGAAGTAAATTGTGGAAGAAAGGCCCTCCTCAATCCTCCAACGGAGGGGCTTCCATCCCACCCCACATTCTCGTGATGACGGCAACACCAATTCCGCGTACTTTAGCCATGTCGGTTTATGGTGATTTAGACATCTCAATAATCGATGAATTACCCCCCGGAAGGAAGTCTATAAAAACGGTGCATCGCTATGATAAAAACCGCTTAAATGTTTTCCGATTTATTCGCGATGAAATTTCAAAAGACCGTCAAGTGTATATCGTTTATCCGTTAATTCAGGAAAGCGAAAAAATGGATTATAAAGATTTAATGGATGGCTACGAAAGCATTTCTAGAGACTTCCCTATGCCTGAATATCAAATTTCAATTGTACACGGACAAATGAAACCAGCAGACAAAGAATTTGAGATGCAGCGTTTCATAAAAGGTGAAACTCAAATTATGGTCGCCACTACCGTTATAGAAGTGGGCGTGAATGTCCCAAATGCTTCAGTCATGATTATTGAAAGCGCCGAACGCTTTGGCTTATCGCAACTACACCAATTAAGAGGCCGTGTGGGTCGTGGTGCCGAACAAAGTTATTGCATTTTAATGACTAGCCATAAATTAAGTACTGATAGTAAAACCCGCTTAGAAACCATGACCAAAACAAACGACGGTTTTGAAATTGCTGAAGTTGACCTGCGATTACGTGGTCCGGGTGACATTATGGGGACCCAACAAAGCGGTGTATTAAACCTTAAAATAGCTGATATTATAAAGGATAATGATATACTCCAACACGCTAGATATCATGCTAAAAACATACTAAAAATAGATCCTAAGCTAGTACAAGCAGATCATCAGGTTGTTTTAAACACCTATAAACAACTTACCAAGTTTAAAAACATTTGGAATTACATTAGCTAATTCCTCAAATACAGCGTTTATAACTACTTTTACAAAAAAATAAAAACACATGCTCGGTTTAAAATTAGCTACAGACCCAAGATGGGTAAATATTGTAGAATCTAACATTGAAGAAATCCTTACAGATCATGCGTGGTGCGAACAAAAAGCAGCCACCAACGCGATAACCATAATTACCTTAAACTCTGAACACACCGATTTAGTTACGGAGCTCCTTGAACTAGCCAAAGAGGAATTGGAGCATTTTCAGATGGTACATGATATCATTAAAAAACGTGGTTACACCTTAGGTCGAGAACGCAAAGACAGCTACGTTAACGAGCTCTATAAATTCATGAATAAAGGTGGAAACCGCGTACAAAGTATGGTTGACAGGCTATTATTTTCCGCCATGATTGAAGCCAGAAGTTGCGAACGCTTTAAACTACTTTCGAAAAGAATTAAAGACCCTGAACTTTCTAAATTTTATCATGATTTAATGATTAGTGAAGCTGGACATTACACCACGTTTTTAAAATTTGCGCGTCAATACGGTCAAGATGTGGATGTTGATACACGTTGGAAGGAACTTATTGATTTTGAAGCCAAGGTGATTCAGAATTATGGCAAAAGCGAAACGATTCATGGGTAATTATATCTTTTTAACCTATTAAAAACAGTTCGTTTTATATGATTCTACTAACTTCTATTGTTTTGATTTCTACCCTCCTGTTTTTTATCTGGAAACATAAAAACAATAATAAATGGAAAAAACCAACAAAATCATTTCCTGAAGCATGGCGATTTATATTAATTGAAAAAGTAAATTTTTACAACACACTAAGCACTACTGAGCAAACAAAATTTGAATACCAAGTTCAAGAATTCTTACTAAACTGCAAAGTAACCGGTATAAAAACAACAGTTAATATCACCGATAAAATACTTGTAGCTTCAAGTGCTGTTATTCCTGTTTTCGGCTTTGACCATTGGACCTATACCAATATAAATGAAGTACTTATTTATCCGAATTCCTTTAATAAAGATTATAAAATAGAAGGTGAAAATAGATTTGTTTTAGGCATGGTTGGCACAGGCTCTATGAACGGCATAATGATTCTTTCAAAACAAGCCTTACATCTTGGTTTTAAAAACGATACAGACAAGAAAAACACGGCCATCCACGAGTTTGTCCATTTAATTGATAAAACAGGAGGCCCAATTGATGGTGTTCCATCGGTACTTATGGAAAAACAGTTTGCCATCCCGTGGATTGACTTAATCAACAAAGAAATTGAAGAGATTTATAAAGGTACATCAGATATAAACCCTTACGGCGGCACCAATAGAGCCGAATTTTTTTCTGTAACTAGTGAATACTTTTTTGAACGACCTAAACTACTTAAAAGAAAACACCCGGAATTATATGCCCTTTTGGAAAAAATATTCAATCAAGATATGGCATCCAGAAACTTACAAAAGAAAGTGTATCAAACACAACGAAATAGCCCCTGCCCCTGTAATAGTGGTAAAAAATTCAAAAAATGCTGTGGTAAATAAATATAGCTAACAACGCATTCTTTTCTTCCAATCCATCTCAAAGAGAATGATTAACTTTGCAATTCTCAAATCCTAGAGGCTATATTAAAGCATGATTCATATTCATCAAAAAACATTACAAGATTTAGAATTTCAAACGGTTTTACAACAAGTTAGCGAGCACTGCATTACGCCACTTGGCCATCAAAAAACCCTTGAAATCTCACCATATAAAAAGAAAGAAGAACTTCTTTTTGCATTGCAATTGACCCACGAATATGTGGCTTCTTTTTATAATGATAACCGTATACCAAACCATGGTTTTGATGCGATTACCAAAGAACTACAGCTTTTAAACATTGAAAACACTTTTTTAGAAGTTCATGGTTTAAAGAAAATAGTTGCTATGTCTACAACTGTGAATGACATTGCGATTTTCTTAAAGAAATTTGAAGAATATTACCCGAATCTATATCAGTTTGCTTCACACATTGAAGTTACTAAACTTCTAATTGAAAAAGTAGACGCTATTGTTGATCGTTTTGGAGATATTAAAGACAACGCATCGGCTCTATTATTTGAATTACGCCAGTCTCTTAATAAAGTAAAAGGTAAAATTAATGCGAGTTTCAGCACCGCTTTAAACACCTATCACAGTCTAGAATATCTTGATGATATTAGAGAATCTGTAGTAGACAACAAACGTGTATTAGCCGTAAAAGCCATGTATCGCCGTAAAGTTAGAGGTGCTATTATGGGAGGCAGTAAAACAGGGAGCATCGTTTATATTGAACCTGAAACCACTTTACAGCATACCCGTGAACTCAATAATTTAGAATACGAAGAGCATGAAGAGATTGTTCGTATTTTAAAGGAGGTAACCGATTATATTCGTCCGTTTTTACCTTTATTAGAAGACTATCAAAACTTTTTAATTAATATTGATGTGGTTTCCGCGAAAGCGAAATACGCACAATCCATGAATGCTATTCTTCCTGAATTGTCTGAAGAAAAAAGCATGTATTTACGAGATGCCTATCATCCTATTCTATATTTGAACAACTTAGAAAAAGGACAAAAAACATTTCCACAAACGGTTGAATTAAAGGAAAACAGTAGAATTATTGTTATTTCTGGTCCAAATGCCGGAGGAAAAAGTATCACCTTAAAAACGGTAGGTTTATTGCAAGTGATGCTTCAAAGTGGCATGTTAATTCCTGTGCATGAACGCAGTAAGGTTTGTTTGTTCGACAGAGTTTTAAGTGATATTGGTGATAATCAATCCATTGAAAATCATTTAAGTACCTACAGCTACCGTTTAAAACAGATGAATTATTTCTTAAGAAAATGTAACAAGAACACTCTTTTCTTAATTGATGAATTCGGAACAGGATCTGATCCTGAACTTGGTGGTGCTTTAGCGGAGACTTTTTTAGAAGAATTTTATCATCGTGAAGCTTTTGGAATTATTACAACCCACTACTCCAATTTGAAGATTCTGGCTAATGAAATGCCGCACATGCTCAACGCGAACATGCTTTTTGATGAACGTACCCTAGAACCACTTTTTAAATTGGTTATCGGTCAAGCCGGAAGTAGTTTTACCTTTGAAGTTGCTCAGAAAAACGGCATTCCTTACGGCTTAATAAACCGTGCTAAAAAGAAGATTGAACGTAGTAAAGTCCGTTTTGACGCTACCATTGCTAAACTTCAGAAAGAACGCTCTAAACTTGAAAAAACAGGACAATCTTTAAAGCAAAACGAAAAGAAGAAACTTGAAGAAGCCGATAAGTTAGAAGAAATAAACGCTAAAATTCAGAAGAAACTTGAAAGCTATCAAGAATTGTATGATAGTAATCAGCGCTTGATTTATCTCGGACAAAAAGTTAATGATATTGCTGAAAAGTATTTCGAAAACAAACAAAAGCGTGAACTCATGTCGGAGCTTTTTAAAGTGGTTCAGATAGAAAACTCAAAACGCAAAAAGGTTACAGCTAAGCAGAAAAAGGTTATTAAAGCCAAAGAACAAAAGGTAAAACAAGAAGCTGAAAAGAAGGTTGAAGTGATTCGTGAAAAGAAAAAAGTAGCGAAACAAAAAGCTATTGCCGCTCCTAAACCTAAGCCTACTTTAAAGCTTGGAGACCGTGTTCGCATGGAAGACGGCCGCGCCATTGGTACTATAGATAAGATTGAAAAAAACAAAGCTGTTGTGAATTACGGTATGTTTACGACTAATGTAAGCATGGATCAACTCGAACTGGTTGAAGCAAAAAAATGATCGATTTACCAAAACATAAACAACTGATACTTTTTGATGGGGTTTGCAACCTTTGCGACAGTTCAGTGCAATATGTTATAAAACACGACCATCAAAACAAGTTTTTGTTTACCGCGTTACAAAGCGCTGTTGGTAAAGAAATTATTGAAGCCTATAATATCGATGTGAATAAAACCGATTCCATTTTACTGTATTCTCCCGAAAATGGTATTAAATATAAATCTACGGCAGCCTTAAAAATCGCTACACAACTTGGTTTTCCTAGAAATTTAATGGGTGTATTTTTAATCGTTCCCGCATTTGTCAGAAATTGGGTTTATGACTTTATAGCCAAAAACCGTTATAAGTGGTATGATAAAAAGGAGGCTTGTATGATTCCTACGCCAAAATTAAAAAGTAAATTCTTAGAGTAACTTATTCTCTTACCAAGCTCCCCCACTCGGTCCATGAGCCGTCGTAAACCGAAATATTATTATACCCTGAAATAGTAGCTCCTAATGCCAAAACACAGGCCGTAATACCCGAGCCACATGAGAAAATAATAGGCTCATCTTTTTTAGCTAGTTTTTGGAATGCTTTTTCTATGTCTGCCTTAGATTTTAATTTCCCTTCGGAAAGTAAATCTGTAAATGGTAAATTCACCGAATTAGGAATGGTACCCATACGTAAACCCTCTTTAGGTTCAGGAACTTTACATTGGTATCTTTCGGAAGCCCGAGCGTCAATAATGGTATGCGATTTGTTTTCTGAAGCCGTTTTAACATTCTTAAAAAACTGCATAAAACCAGGTTGTAATTCTGCATTAAAATCACCTAACCCTCCTTTGTATGCAGTTGCTTTTTCCAAAACATAATTGGCTTTTTTCCATTCAGGGAATCCACCATTTAAAATCGCTATATTTTCATATCCAAAAGCTTTAAACAACCACCAAACACGGGCGCTTGAATAAATCCCTTTATCATCATAAACTATAATAGCCGAGTCATTATTGATGCCCAACTGACACGCCTCCTCTTGAAATTGAGCTTCAGAAGGAAACGCACTAGGAAAAGGATCAGCCACATTGCTGAACTTCTGTTTAATATCAAAAAATCGAGCTTTTGGAATTTGTTCTGAAGTTTCATCAAAAACCTTGGCAATGGTACCATCTAAAATAATAAGATTAGAAGCATCCCTATTTTGAAATAACCATTCTACAGAAACAACAGGTTCTACAATATTTATTTTATCAGACATAATTTAACGTATTAACACTTAGCTACTTTTTCACTCCGCTCTACTTAACTACTATTCTACTTTTATATACAGCCACCTCACTACTTAACCACTTCTCTCCACACAGCTACTCCACTACTTAACAGCCTCATACCCATCATCCCAATTTTCAGGCTTCGGGTCATGTAATTTCCCTAAAGATTTCGCTACCAACATAGACACTGTAGCATCACCAGTAACATTCACCACCGTTCTTAGCATATCTAGAGGTCTATCGACGGCAAAAATTAATGCGATTCCAATTGGTAATAATTCTGCAGGAAAGCCTATAGATTCCAACACAATCACTAACATTACTAAACCTGCGCTTGGTACTGCAGCACTTCCAATAGAAGCTAATAACGCCGTTGCGATAATCACCAATTGATTAGAAAAAGTTAAACCATCAGGCCAAATAACCTGCATAATAAAAACTGCAGCAATCCCTTGATACAAACTCGTACCATCCATATTTACTGTTGCGCCAACAGGCAGAACAAACCCAGACACCTCTTTATCTACACCCAAATGCTCTTCAACACGTTCCATAGTTACAGGTAAGGTTGCTGCGCTACTACTTGTAGAAAAGGCTAATAATTGCGCCGGACTTATTTGTTTTAAAAACCACATTGGCGATTTTTTTACGTAAACACCAATTAAAAGGAGGTAGAAACAAATCATAAGTAATAATCCGCCAATAACACAAAGAGAATATAAAACAAGTTTAATCAGGATTTCCACGTCGTCGAAAGCAATAATAACGTTTGCTAATAATGCAAATACGGCATAAGGCGCAAAAAGCATGATTAAATCAACCATTTTCATGACCACATCGTTTAGCGATTCAAAGAAATCTACCAAAGGCTTGGCTTTCTTTTCTCCAATTAACAACAAGCAAACACCCACAAATAATGCGAAAAATATAATTTGAAGCATAGAAGCTTCTGCAAAAGATTGAAAAATATTACTTGGAAAAATATCAACTAGCGCTTGTAATGGACCAGCATCTTTTTGAGCATTGGCTTTCATTAACTTATCGGTAACACCTGCATCATTTTCGTATTTCAGCTTAATTTTTTCAATGGTGTCTTGTGGCATACCTTCTCCTGGTTTTACCAGGTTTACGATACTCAAACCGATAACAATAGCCACTAAAGTGGTTGCTATATAAATTCCGAGGGTGCGTAAACCCATTGATCTTATTTTGGAAATATCCTTTAAATCTGAAATCCCTTTAATCAAAGACGCCAAAATTAAAGGTACTGCGATGAGTTTAAGAAGATTTATAAATATGGTCCCGAAAGGCGCAACCCAGTCGGTTACAAAACCTTTACCGCCATCAATGGAATTCATGATAAAGCCAAAAATGACTCCTAAAAACATTCCAATTATAATCTTCCAGTGCAGTGCTAATTTTTTCATATGCTATTTTGGTGGTTTATCAACTGCCAAGATAAGTATTTTTGAAAATTTTAGAATTCTAAACCTTATAAATCTATGAATTTGGGTTGAATTGATTTTAAATTGAAAGAAGAATTAGGTTTAATTTACCTATTAATTATAAAAACAAAAAGTAATTAAACGTAAAGAATAATCGCTAAGTCTTGTTATCAGTACAAACGTCACCCTGAACTCGTTTCAGGGTCACACAAAAATGATATAATTATCTATTAATCAACAACCTAATATTTATAGATTTTTTTTAACTTAAAGCGTACAAAAACTATCAATCTCTAAAAAAAACATGGAAAAACTAAATAACATACATCCTGGCGAGATTTTGAACTTTGAATTTCTTGAACCTCTTGAAATTTCGGCTTACCGCCTATCAAAAGATTTAAAAATACCGCAAACCAGGATTTCGGAAATTATAAAAGGAAAACGAAGAATTACCGCCGATACAGCATTGCGCCTGAGTAAATATTTTGGTAATTCAGCTAAATTCTGGCTCGGACTTCAAGATGATTATGATATTGAAGAAGAACAGCTTAAAAAACAAGTGGTATTAAACGACATCAAACAGCACGATAGCAAAAACGTGGCTTAAGGCTCAAAATTCGCAAACAAGCCTAGCCCCGATTGAAACGGCATCCTTTTTTGTGCCTATTCCGAAACTCGAATGAAGTACTGATTTTAGATATTAGCAGACACATGAAGTCTAGTAATAAACAAAATCAGCACAAAAAAGATATAGTGTAAAGCGGGAAATAGCTTCTAATGATACATCTTATTAATTAAGAAGAAATCGGCTATCACTAAGGCTGCCATAGCTTCAACAATAGGCACGGCGCGTGGTACAACACATGGGTCATGACGTCCTTTACCTTGCATTTCAACAGTGTTTCCTTCTTTATCGATGGTTTCGTATTTCTGAATAAGTGTCGCAACGGGTTTAAATGCTACGTTGAAATAAATATCCATACCGTTGCTTATCCCACCTTGAATACCACCAGAAAAGTTCGTTTTTGTGGAACCGTCGTTGTTGAATTTATCGTTATGGTCGCTTCCGTACATGGTGCTTCCTTCAAATCCGCTTCCGTACTCAAAACCTTTTACCGCATTGATTGAAAGCATAGCTTTTCCTAATTCGGCGTGTAATTTATCGAAAACAGGCTCGCCAAGACCTGCAGGAACATTTTTAATCACACAGCTTACAATACCACCAACGGTATCCCCTTTTCCGCGAACTTCCTTGATATAACCTTCCATTTTAGCAGCCATATCTTGGTCTGGACAACGCACGATATTGGATTCTACTTTTGTAAGGTCTAACGCGTTGTATGGCTTGTCTAATTTCATAGCACCAACACCAGAAACATAGGCTGTAAACTCAATGTTTTTTAGCATTTGTTTGGCAATGGCACCAGCAACGACGCGACATGCAGTTTCTCGCGCAGAACTGCGTCCGCCACCACGGTAATCACGAATACCGTACTTTTTATCGTATGTATAATCGGCGTGACTCGGACGGTAACTGTCCTTTATATGTGAATAATCGTGAGATTTCTGATTGGTATTCTCAATCACAAAACCAATTGAAGTTCCTGTGGTAACGCCTTCAAAAATTCCTGAATGAAATTTTACCGTATCAGGCTCTTTACGTTGTGTAACAATGGCAGATTGCCCTGGTTTACGTCTATTTAACTCATTTTGTATCGCTTCTAAATCTAATTCGATTCCAGAAGGACAGCCATCAATAACACCGCCTAATGCAGGTCCGTGAGATTCACCGTAAGTGGTTAGGTTAAATAGTTTTCCGAAGGAATTTCCAGCCATAATAAATATTTTTTGCTAAAGTAAATCTATTCTTAGAAATACGAAAACTAAAAAGCAATTGGATAAGCATTAGTAGTAAAAATTCACATAACGATAATTTAACAATATTCTCATAATTAGGTAATTGTGAGGTAATACCTAAGTAACACTAAAGTGTTTTATTTATGTAAATAAATTAAACTCCTTGGTTATTAAAAGAAAAATAGAGATTGCAGTTATTTCAGATGTCCATTTAGGCACCTATGGTTGTCACGCCAAACACTTATTGACTTACCTGAACAGTATAGCACCTAAGAAACTTATTCTTAATGGTGATATTATTGATATTTGGCAGTTTAGTAAACGTTACTTTCCTAAACCACATCTAAAGGTAATTAAAAAAATCATGTCTATGGCCGCTAACGGTGTTGAAGTGATTTATATTACTGGAAATCATGATGAAATGCTTAGAAAATTTAGCGATACCACGATTGGAAACATCTCTATTGTTGATAAATTGGTATTAGAGCTTGACGGAAAAAAAGCTTGGTTTTTTCATGGTGATGTGTTTGATATTTCAATCCAGAACGCCAAATGGCTCGCTAAACTTGGCGGGTACGGTTACGACCTACTCACCTTACTTAACAAAATGGTAAACTGGTATTTAGAAAAACGTGGCAAGGAACGTTATTCGTTATCTAAAAAAGTGAAAAACGGCGTAAAAGGCGCCATTAAATATGTTAATGATTACGAAAAAGTGATTGCCGAAATTGCTATTGAAAATGGTTATGACTACGTGATTTGCGGACATATACACCAGCCAAAAATGTCTTACATAGAAACAAAACTTGGAAACACTACCTATTTAAATTCTGGTGATTGGGTAGAAAACTTCACAGCTTTAGAATATCAATTTAAACGTTGGAAAATTTACAATTTTAGTCAAGATAAACTGGCCCCGTTTATTGTTCACGATGATTTTGCTGAAATGGAAGTTAAAGACCTCATTGCAGCCATTACTATTGTTGGTCAAGAACAAAAGGTAAAATTGTAACTTTAAATCAAAGCTTCTTTTAAAATCGTTATTGGGTGTTTGGCTTCGCGTTGGGCGCCATCTTTAATTTGATGTCTGCAACTGGTACCATTTGCCGCAATAATAGTATCTGCTGAAGCCTTTCGAACTGCTGGAAGCAAGGTTTGTTCGGCTACATTCATGCTTACCTCGTAATGCTCTTTCTCGAAACCAAAACTACCAGCCATACCACAACAACCACTTGGAATTATTGTTGCTTTATAATTTACTGGAAGATTTAATAATTTGAAGGTTGACAATTGATTACTCAACGCTTTTTGATGACAATGTGAATGAATTTTAACTGTTTTAGAATCTGATTTAAATTGTTTTACTGAAAAATGACCTTTTTCAAGTTCTTGAAGTAGAAAATCTTCAATAATATAAGTGTGTTTAGCTATCTTTTTTGCTGATTCAACATCGTTGGCCAGCATTAAATATTCATCCTTAAAGGTATAAATAGCTGAAGGTTCTACACCTAGTAAAGGCGTTTCTTCTGATATTAAATCTTTAAATGCAGCAACATTATTGATAGCACATTGTTTTGCTTGATCTAAAAATCCTTTTGAAATGAAAGCACGACCAGATTCGTCATGTTTTACAAATTGAACTTTATAGTTTAATGCTTCTAATAAAGCAATAGCATCTACACCAATTGAAGATTCTAAAAAATTGGTAAACTCATCAACAAATAAGTAAACCGTTTTGATATATTTTTTTGTTGATGACGCTGGTTCAAGGTTTTTAATATGGTTGTTTAAACTTTTAGACGCTAATAAAGGCATGCTTCTATCTGCTGCAATTCCTAAAGTCTTTTTTATTAAACCTGACGTGAACTTATTTTTAAAAAAGAAATTGGTTAAACTTGGTAATCGAGAAGCATATTGATTCACTCTATTGTTATATGCAAACAATTTGGTACGTAAATCTGTGCCGTTTTCTTTTTGATATTGGTATAAAAACTCTGCTTTCATCACTGAAATATCCACCGTACTCGGACATTCATTCAAACACGCTTTACAGCTCAAACATAAATCGAGAACCTCTTTTAACTCCTCATGATTGAAAGGGTTTTTACCAGCTTCGGTGTTCGTTAAAAACTCCCGCAAGGCATTGGCACGTGCACGGGTACTGTCTTTTTCATTTAGAGTAGCTCTGTAACTCGGACACATGGTTCCTCCCATTTCTGGAGATTTTCGGCAATCACCACTTCCGTTACATTTTTCCGCTTGGCGTAAAATACCTTCTGAATGTGAAAAATCTAAAAGGGTTTCAATTTCTGGTTCTTTGCGATCGGTTTCGTATCGTAAAGCTTCATCCATAGGAAAAGCATCTACTATTTTACCTTGGTTAAATATATTCTCAGGATCGAAAACGGTTTTTATACGTTTTACAATGTTATAATTTTCCTCACCTATAATTAAGGGAATAAATTCAGCACGAACAATGCCATCACCATGCTCTCCAGACATGGAACCGCCGTATTTTTTTACTAAATGTGCCACATCGGTAGTAATTTTCCTGAAGAGTTTTACATCTTCACTCACTTTCAAATTCAGAACAGGTCGTAAATGCAGCTCCCCTGCTCCGGCATGGGCATAGTAAATCGCCTTTTGATTATAACCATCCATGATGGCCGTGAAATCATTAATATAATTGGCAAAATCAGGTAAAGTCACTGCGGTATCTTCAATACAGGCAGCAGATTTTGTATCTCCAATAATATTTCCGAGTAATCCTAAGCCTGCTTTTCTAAGTTCAATGGCTTTATCGATGTCTTCGTCAAAAAGAATGACGTTCGCATAACTTAAGCCTTCCTTAGTCAAATCACCCATTAAACGATTTGCGGCTTCCAAAACATCTTCTCGGTTATTAGCTTTAAGCTCGCACATTAAAATGGCTTCGGGGTCATCAACTATAAACTGCCTGTTTTCTTGCTGCTTCAAATTGTTTTTTGTGCAATCTAAAATGGTTTTATCCATCATTTCACACATGTATAAATGATGCTTCATACAGGTAGTCACAGCGGTTAAAGAATCTTCAATAGACTTGAAATGTGCTGCCACCATAATGCGTTCACTTGGTGGTAAAACGTCTAATTTTAAAGTGATTTCGGTTGTAAAAGCAAGCGTGCCTTCACTTCCTGATAGTAGTTTGCAGAAGTTGAATGGTTCATTAGAAGCTTCAAAAACTTCAGAATCAATCAACATATCTAAAGCATAGCCTGTATTTCTTCGGTGTATTTCTGGTTTTGGAAAATTGTCATGTATTTGCTTTTGAACGGCTTCCCCTGATAATTCCTTATAAATTGTTTTATAAATGGTTCCTTCTAAAGATTTTAATGCTTGTTTTTCTTTGAACTCTCGAGCTGTTAATTCTCCAAAAATGGCATCATCTCCATTACTTAAAATGGTTTTTAATTCTAAAACTTTATCGCGCGTAACACCAAATTGTATGGAGGTTGTTCCCGATGAATTATTTCCAACCATACCACCAATCATGCATCGATTTGAGGTAGATGTATCTGGAGAAAAGAATAATCCGTAAGATTTTAAAAACAAGTTTAATTCATCTCTAACCACTCCAGGTTGGACAGTTACCGTTTTTTCTTTTTCATTAACACTTATAATTTTAGTAAAGTGTTTTGAGACATCAACCACGATACCATCACCAACACATTGTCCGGCCAAAGATGTTCCTGCTGTTCTAGGAATTAAAGTAGTACCTGTTTCTTTTGCAAAAGCAATGAGTTTTTTAATATCATTAGCATTTTTAGGGTAAGCGACCGCTTGGGGCAATCGTCTATATACAGAAGCATCGGTAGCATAAATGGCCTTAATTAAATCATCAAAAAACAATTCTCCGGATAATTCCGCTTTTAAAGTACTTAATGTCATATAGATATAAAATATAGTGTCATTACAACGAGAAACTCAAAGCTATATAGGCAAGGAATTACGTATAACAGTTAAGAAATATACTGAAATTAAGTATATTTATCTTAATTAATTAAACTTAAGAACTTATGAAAAAATTTACATTACTATTTGTTTTTACCCTGGTGCTAACCGCATCAAGCGTATTTGGACAAGCGAGAAAAGAATTAAACTTTGGCTTAATTGGCGTTAATTATGAGATCCCTGTACATAAAGACATCACAATTGCACCCGCGGTAGCTACCGATTTTGATTTAGACTGGATAAACCTCGGGGTTAGAGGTAATTACTATTTTGACAACCTTTTTGGGATCACTGATGATGCTTGGGATGTATATGCTGGAGCTAATGCCGGTTATGCTTTTTACACTGGTCATGATCATGACCATGACCACAGCAATTTTGATGTTGGTTTACAAGTTGGAGGACGATGGTTCTGGAACGAAAAATGGGGTGTTTACGCAGAATTAAGTGGTGGTAACATTGTAGGTGTTCTACCTGCTATTGGGGTCACCATGAAACTATAATTTGATAACAATCGAATAAAAAGATTACATTTTTAATGTAGTCTTTTTTTTTGTGCTATATTTTCCTTTATACCCTAAAAAAATACTTTTTAATAAAACAAAATTCTAAAAACTACAGTCCAATAACCTACCATATTGTTAAATATTTCTATATTTAATTACTATTCTAAATATAAAAACAATGAATGCAAACAAATTTTTGATTCTATTATTAGCCGTTATAACTTTAACGTGTTGTAAAGATAATAAAGGACAAAATCAAGTAGCAGAAGAAGCAAGCACCGTTACTAAAACAGAACCTACAGAAACGGCAAGCAACATTGATGTCTCCGGAAACTACGTTACAGACGACTATAATAAACGAAGTGAAGGCCACGATTGGGTGGCTATAATAGTTAATCAAATTAGTGATAATGCGATTAGTGTGAAAGTTCGATCTCGAGCAGACAAAAAAAGAGGCACATGTACTTTCGATACAAGAGCTAATAAAAAAGATGATACAGCCTATGCCGCAAATATTAGTGGAAAAACGGTGCTATTTACTTTTAAAAAAGGTATTATAAATATCACTACTGAAAATCCAGCCGATGAAGCTGCGCTTTTCTTCTACTGTTCTGGAGGAGCAACTTTTGCCGGAGATTATTCTAAATTGAATGGAGATCTTGATGCTTCTCAAATCGACAAAACTTTATATTCGAAAGTATTAATTTTACAGGATATTGGTTTTAATATTTCTGCAATTGATAAAAAAGGCAAAACTGAATTAACCGTAAATGCTTTTGGTTTAAAAGAAAACCATGGTAACCCACAGGTTGTAACTTTTAAAGGCGATGTTGTTGATGCCGAAGTGGAAGATTTAGATTCAGACGGTTCTCCAGAACTGGTTGTCTATACCGAATCTAATGGTTACGGTAATGTTTTAGCCTTTTCTACTCTTAAAAAGAACTCGATAATCCCAGTGTACTTTCCTCCTACTAGCGAAAACACTAAAATCAATGAAGGATATAAAGGGCAAGATGAATTTTCTTTAGTTGAAAACACTCTAGCACAACGTTTCCCTACAGATAGAGGCTCTAAACAAGTGATCTACAGGTTAGTAAATGGTGAAGCTGGTAAAAACTTTGAAATGACTAACGTTTCAGAATTCTAATAAAGAACACTTAACACAAAAAAAGCGCCAAATTACTGGCGCTTTTTTTGTGTTCTAAATTTAACTTTAAATAATTACCTTTATAACTCATAAAAATCTAAACACCATGAAACTAGGCGCATTCTCTATAAGTTTAAACGTAAAAGATCTCAAAATATCACAGGCCTTTTATGAAAACCTTGGGTTTTCTGTCTTTGCTGGTCGTCTAGAAATGAATTACCTTATAATGAAAAATGGCAATGCTTTAATAGGGTTATTCCAAGGCATGTTCGAAAATAATATTTTGACCTTTAACCCTGGGTGGGATGAAAACACAAATACTTTAGACGATTTTGATGACATTAGAACCATTCAAGACCATTTGAAAAAGAATAACATTGCTTTAAATAGTGAAGCTGATGTAAACACAACAGGACCCGCAAACATCATTTTAACCGATCCTGATGGTAATACTATTTTAATTGACCAGCATATTTAGATGCTAAGCACCTTCATAAGAAACGTTTGCTCTACTCGGCAACTTTAAGGCTTAAAAAATCAGCTAATCCTAAACGAGGCAACAGCTAGTTTTCTTTATAAATACTTCAATATAAAAAGTACTAGAAAAGTATATTTCACAACGTGTACGTTAAATGATTTAATTAAATTTACACTTAATCAAACATCATCATAATGAAAAAATTTATTGCACTTTCTTTAACCACAATATGCCTTTTAGTAAGTTGTAAAGATTCAGAAAAAACAACACCAAAGAAAGAACAAAATTCATATGAAGATGTTATTAAAACAAATAAAACAGAGGACTTAGCTTCTGAAAACACACATAAAATTATTGTAACTGAAAAGATTTCATCTGGAGGCTATATATATCTTAAAGTTAAGGAAAATGAAGAAGAATATTGGATGTCCATACCAGATAGACAAATAGAAATAGGTGCTACATATTATTATGATGGAGGCATGGTGATGAAAAATTTTGAAAGCAAAACATTAAACCGAACTTTTGAGAACGTTATTTTTGCTGAAGGTATTCGAGATCAAATTAATAAGGTTAAGCAAGTTGAAAATAGAAATATTCAAAAAGGAAAGCTAAGCGTAGATAATATAGAAAAAGCACCTAATGGCATCCGAATTGCTGAACTTTTTGAAAACCCTGAAGCTTACTCTAACAAAGAAATTATTATCAAAGGGGAAGTTGTAAAAGTAAACAACGGCATCATGCAAGTTAATTTTGTGCATTTACAAGATGGCTCAATAGGAAATGGTCAATACGATATTACGATTACTACTAATGATGAATTCAAAATAGGAGAAGTTGTCACTATAAAAGGCACCGTTATTTTAAATAAAGACTTTGGAGCAGGTTATGTTTATGATGTACTTATTGAAAAAGCTGTTAAATTATTATAAGACACAACAACCTATTCAATAGTATTATTCAAGTCTATTGCACCAAAAATTTAGCTAAAGTATCCTGATAAATAGCCTCATACTTAGGTACAATAGTATGCAAGTCAAACTTTAAAGATTCTATTCTAGCATTTTCTTTAAATGTTTTTAAGCGCTTTTCATCTTTTAATACATGAATGGCATTTTTCGTCATATCGGCTACATCTCCAACATCACTTAAATAACCTGATTTCCCGTGAATATTAACTTCAGGAATTCCTCCTGAATTACTGGAAATCACTGGCACTCCGGAAGCCATGGCTTCTAATGCCGCTAAACCAAAACTTTCGGTTTGCGATGGTAAAAGGAATAAATCACTGAAGCATAAAATCTTATCGATTTCGTTACTCTTTCCAAAAAACACCACCTTATCAGCAATGGCTAACTCTCTGCATTGTTGCTCTATACTTTCTTTTTCAGGGCCTTCACCAATAAACATGAGCCTCGCGGGCATTTCTTTCTGAATATTATTAAATACGCTTATAACATCATGAACTCGTTTTACTGGCCTTAAGTTACTAATATGCGTAATTATTTTTTCATTTTCTTTGGCCATCATACCACGTTGGCAATCCGGCATACCATGTACTTTATATTTCTCTAAGTCTATAAAATTAGGTACCACGTTGATTTCGTTTTTTATATCAAACAAACGTAAGGTATCTTCTTTAAGGCTCTGCGACACTGCTGTAACCGCATCTGATTTATTAATACTAAAGGTTACCGCGGGCTTGTAAAAAGGGTGACTCCCAACTAGGGTAATATCTGTACCATGTAAAGTTGTTACAATAGGCACGTTAACACCTTCTTCTTGTAACATTTTTTTAGCCATATATGCAGCATATGCATGTGGGATAGCGTAATGCACATGTAGAATTTCAATTTTATGAAGCTTAACCATGTCTACCAACTTACTTGATAGCGCCAACTCATAAGGTTGATAATGAAATAGAGGATACTCAGGAACGTTAACCTCATGGTAATGTACATTGTTACTTAGTAGGTCTAAGCGAACAGGCTGATTATAAGTTATAAAATGAATTTCATGTCCGCGTTTAGACAACTCAATACCTAATTCTGTAGCTACTACACCACTACCTCCAAAAGTTGGATAACAAACTATACCTATTTTCATGTTTTCAATTTTAAGCCGCTTAGCTTGCCGAAAAGCGCCTAAATTTTAAATATTAATCTTCAATTGCTTCGTAAATCAATTGCTGTATATCGGTTCTTATATTCGCTCTTAACAATAAGTTCGAATCAGATTTCGGATACGTTCTATTGGCTAAAAACACATAAACGATTTCTTCTTCAGGATCAGCCCATGCGTAAGTTCCTGTAAATCCAGAATGTCCAAAACTACTCATAGGCACACAACCACAAGTTGGGCCGCTGCCAGATAATTGTGGTTTATCAAAACCAATAGCACGTCTGTTATCTTTATTTAAATAATATCGTGTATTAAATTTATCAAAGGTTTCTTCTTTGAAGAACCGTTTATTACCATAAAAACCTTTTTGCAAATACATCTGCATAATTTTCGCGACATCATTAGCATTACTAAAAACACCTGCATGCCCACCTATACCATTCTGCATAGCCGCACCCATATCATGAACATAACCGTGTACCGTTTGGTACCTGTAATAGTCATCAATTTCTGTAGGTACAATTTTTTTACTACTTATACTATGGTAGGGATTATACATCGTATAATTAGCTCCTAGAGGTCCATAAAAATGTGCATTCGTTAATTGCTCTAATGTTCTGTCGTAATGATCTTCAATAAATTTCTTTAAAATATAATAAGGAAAGTCGCTATAACGGTATCTCAGTCGGTCTAACAGCTCAGAATCTCTAATTATATCAGGAATAGAGTCCTGATAATCAGTACGCATAAAAAGATTTTTAGCAACTTCTACTCTAAAACTATCACTCTTTATTTTTCTATAATACTTTTCACTTGGATGTTTTGTATCGTCTAAAGTATGGTAATAAAAAGGCTCCCAAGGTTTTAAACGTGCATAATGAGACAGCATGCTTTTAAAGGTTACATCTTTTTTATTAGAAGTTTTATAATCGGGTAAAACCTCTGAAAGTTTGGTGTCTAAAGTAATTAAACCTTCTTCTTCAAGTTCCATAACCAAAGGTAAGGTTGCTAATATTTTAGTTAGCGAAGCCACATCATAAATATCATCGAAACCTACTTCTTCTTTACCTTCATAGGTGTGTTTACCAAAATTTTTATTGTAAATAACTTTTCCTTTTCTAGCGACTAACAGCTGTATTCCCGGCGTCATTTTTTTTTTTACTGCATACTCGGCAACGGAATCAATTTTCATTAATTTTTTGGAATTCATTCCAACGCGCTCAGGAATGGTGTACCCTAACCTTTTTATATTTGGTGTTTGAAAACCAAAATCTACGGGAAAATAGTTTCCAATACTTACCGGAAGCTTTCCTTTTGAAGCCAAGGCACCAAAAATCAATTGCGCAGATTTTTGCTGGGCAATGTCACTATTTTGATAACTCACAACGATACCTTCAATATTATTAATGCTTTTTAAGTCTGCAAGCGCATAAGGCTTTACAAAAGCATCTAAAATAACGGTATGTCTTTTTGCGATTTCGTCTATCCAAATGGATTCTACCTCACTAAATTCATAGGATTTCCAAGGATTATCATTAGATCGATGAAAACCAATAATAACAGTATTGTAAGCCTGTAGTTTCCCTAATAAATCACCAATATTATCTGCCGATATGGCGTGAACCTTAGTATATTTTTTAAGTTCATCAAAAAACACATGACCCGAATCGTCACCTAATTTCACATAAGCGATAGATTTTGTTTCAAGTTCTTGAAGTGGTAATAAATTAGCATCATTTTTTACAATAGTAATCGCGTTTTCCATCAACTCCTCATAAAGCATATCGTCTTCTAAACGGTTTAAATCTTTTGATAAGTTTGTTAATGAAATGGGCTCATAATTATTTAAACCTACTTTATATTTTGCTTGAAGTATTTTCTTAACCGAAAGTTCTAAACGCGCTTCAGTAATGTCGCCTCTATTATAAGCTTCAATAATTTTAGAAACACCGATTCCAACATCTTCAGACATTAACATCACATCGTTCCCTGCTTGAAACGCAGCTAAATCAATATCGCCGGTTTCACTAAAGTTTGCCGCTCCTTTCATGGTTAGGGCATCGGTAAAAATCAAGCCTTTAAACCCTAAGCGTTCTTTTAAAATATCGGTAACTATGCGCTTTGAAAGCGAAGAAGGATAATCCGCTCTTGGCTCTAAACTTGGTACACTTAAATGCGCCACCATAACACTAGCCAATCCTTCTTTTATTAATTTTTTATACGGATATAACTCTACAGAATCGATACGTTTTTCACTGAAATCAATAGTCGGTAAGGTTTTATGTGAATCTTGAGAGGTATCTCCATGACCTGGGAAATGCTTCGCACTTGCTAACACACCTGCACCTTGCATACCTTTCATGAACGCTTCTGCTTTTTCGGTAACATTATCACGGTCTTCTCCAAAAGAGCGGTTACCAATAATCGGGTTTTTAGGATTGGTATTAATATCTACATCTGGTGCGAAGTTAAAATGCACCCCCAAACGTTTACAATGTTCACCTATATGTTTACCTGCACGCTCTACTAATTCATTGTCCTTTATAGCTCCTAAAGTCATATTCCATGGAAAAGCATAAGTAGAATCTAATCGCATACTTAAACCCCATTCAGCATCCATACCTATCAACATCGGTACTTTAGACATGGCCTGCAATTCATTATTTAGTTTTGCCTGTCTGTAAGGCCCTCCTAAGGAATAAATAATCCCACCAATATGATGCTTTTTTATATCATTAATCACTTTATCCTTGGAAGCTTCACTCTGATTAGACATGACCTGAACCATATATAACTGCCCCACTTTTTCTGCTAAAGTCATTGAATTATAAATACTATCAACCCACTTTTTCTGAGACTGAACATCCTTAGACAATAATGGATTTGTAGTATTTTGTCCGAAACTAAAAACTGTTACCAAACAAAAAATACTGAATAAAAATATATGACGCATAAAAGAGATAATTATAAGGGATTAGTAGTCACAAAAAACCATGCCAAAATACCACTTTTAAAAGGAAGATAAAAAGACTTTAAGATAGATTTATAAAGAAGTTTGTAAAGCATGACCTATCAATACAAACTTCTTTATATAGAATTTTAAAGTATAAGAATATAACGGATTAATTAATCACCGTCGTTATCAGTTGGTAAAACGGTTACAGACAAGATACTGGCTGCATCTACAGAGAAATATTTCACCAAATCGAATAGAGAATTATAAAGTAACTCAACGTTTGGATTATCATTTGAAATAGCTACATACAAACTTGTATCTATTGAGTCGATATTCATAAAAACAGCTTGAAAAGCATTATTTGTTTCGTTTGTCAATGCATTAGAATCTGAAATATCCTCAATAATATTAGCGAAATTAGCATCACTCAACGTATAAGCATACTGCACTTCTTTTAAAGCGCTTCGTAAAAGTGCCAATGAACTTCCGCTTCTATAGGCTTCCAAAGATTCTAATGAGGCATTATTACTATTTTCAAGTCCTGAAGGTTTACCAACCTTTGTAACGCGTATTACATCTATTACGTTTATCAACTGATTAAAAGCAAGACAGCGTGCATTTTCTACACATGACACATTTCGGGCATTTAAAAAAGTCTCTTTATAACCATCTTCCCAAAAACTGATTAATAAATCTGCTTGTCTCAAAATTTCTTTAGAAACCCCTAACATATAATCTATTCTGAAAGCATCATTTTGAAGTAACAACAAGGCTGCATCTGAATCTTGATTATTATACAAAAGATACTCAATAGCTCCTAAACCTTTAGAAACCGTACTTTTTGAAGATAAATAAGCGGTATCATAAACTCCATTTTCTTCAATATTACTTTCAATTTGATCTGGGTTTATTGGGAAATTATGAATGTGAAGATCAAAATATTTAGCTTTAACAGCCACTACATTATAAGCACGTGTTTTTGAAAAAGCTTTGGCACTAATAAACCATTGCTTTTGTAATTTATTGAAATTTGAATCAGAAGGGTCTGTTTTAAAGGCTTCTGAAAGTTCAATTTGTTTTTCAATTTCAATTTTAAAATTACTTATAGCGGGTTCAATATTTTTACTATAATAATCTTCATGCAGTGTTTCGATAGGTTTCGTAACTGAATCGTCTTTATCACAAGATGTAAAGGCTACGGCTAATAACAATAAACTTAAAATACACTTTCTCATACTATAAAGAATTTAAAAAACTTAATATTTGCTGACGTTCTTCTTTAGATAAATTAATGAAGTCCTTCTTCGACTGTTCGGCCTCTCCTCCATGCCATAAAATAGCTTCTTCAATAGTTCGCGCTCTACCATCGTGTAATAGAAAAGTATGACCATTTACGAGTTCAATCATACCTAATCCCCAAAGTGGTTGTGTACGCCATTCATTTCCGTTTGCTAAGAAATCACTACGATTATCAGCTAAAGCATCCCCCATATCATGTAATAAAAAGTCTGAATACGGACGAATTTTCACATCGTCTATTTGTGGTAATAAAGGATATTCACTGGTTGTGAAGTTATTGACGTGACAGGATACACAGGCTAAATCAGAAAATAATTCCTTTCCTTTTAAAACATCTGCATTTTTAAAATCTCTACGTTTAGGTACAGATATCGCTGCTTGATATAGCATAAGTCTACTAAACTGTTCGTCTGGAACCTCTACCGTGTCACCATCATTTACACCATTATATAAGGTGGAACAATCTATGCCATCAGGACAATTTTCATCAGGAAAAATGCTTGTTGTAAGCCCCATATCACCATGAAGTGCTCCTGCCACTTGCTGCTCGAGCGTTGGTTGATTTGCTTTCCATCCAAATTTCCCTATCGTATTTTTATTTTGCTTTACATTAAAAACATAATTAGCTTTCCCTGAAATGCCATCGCCATCAGCATCATTAATGTCTTCATTTGCCAAAATACTAGCTTCACTTAAAGCATCAATAAACCCCAAACCAATCACTTGCTGACCAACTCTTGGTGATTGTTCTACATTACCAAGACTTCCGTAATTTTCATTAACAATGCTGTATTTAGGTGCTCTTAATTCATAAGTAGTGCCATCTGGATATTCACCAGTAATAATTTTAAAATCAACCTGTATTTGACCTTCATTATTTATACCTAAGTTAGCATCATCTTGTAATTGTCCGCCATAATTAAACAATGAAATTGGTCCTGTAATTTGATTATTTCCATGACTTAACCGAATTAAAAATCCTTCGGAATCTGCACCATTTTCTAGAAGTGGTTTACCTCTACCATCTCTTAAATGACAGCCACTACAGGCTCTTGCGTTAAAAATCGGCCCTAAGCCATCCCTGGAAGTTGTTGTAGCAGGTGAAGACACCCAACTTTGATCGAACATGGCGTTTCCAATGCCGAAAAAAGAAAGTTCTAAATCTGATAAGCCTGGAATTCCTCTTCCAAAAGCTTTATCCGCCGTATAACCTTCTATTGATAAATGAGAAACTAAATTTTCTTCATCTAATTCGTATGTAGCATCAATATAATCTTGTTCCGAAAACTCATCTGATTGACAAGAAAATACGGTTAGAAATAAAATACAAAGTGCGTATTTCATAAGTTTTTTTTGGTAAAATATTTAAACCTAAAAACTGAAGCCACACATGTTGACTTCAGTTTTTTAAATTTTATAAAAAAATTTGATTGTATAATTTCTAGTTTATAGTAATAGAAACACCTAAAGTATTAGCGGCTTCAGCAATTTCTTTACTTTGTGCTATTAAAGCTTCTGCTAATTGACCTGCAGGCCCAGAAGAACCTAAGCTTTCTTCACTAATAATTTCATCGAAATTCTTATCTAAACCAAGTAAAGTATTCAATTTAGAAATTGTTTCTTTTGCTTTATTTTCTAAATCAGTAGCCACCTCAGTGTTTTCTTCATAAGTAAGATCGATTAAAGATACACCTGATACTTTAGAGCCACTTTCTGTAGTATAACTTCCAACGATAATGTTATTAATACCGTTAACATTAGCCCACATATCTTGGTTGGTGTTATCTGAAAAACAAGAATGCTCATTCTCTTGCCCTTCATCAATAGCAGGGTAAATTCTTTCTGCCGCCACTTCGCCGTTAGAAATAAACCCGATACCATTTAATATATTTGTTAGCGCTTCATCTTCGTTTAAGTTTTCAAAAGCAACGCGGTAAGAACCACCTGTTTCCCATGTTTCGTTTAAATCTTTTAAATCCTTTACTAATAAATCTGTTACAATTTGTAAGTAAGTTTTTCTTCTTTCAGAAAAAGTATCAGTGGTGTAATCTGTAAATGGTCTGTCTCCAGAAACTGAATAGTTATCATAACTATCACTAACTGGATCGTAGTTTAAATCTTGTCCCCAAAGTAAGAACTCAATGGCGTGCCACCCTGTTGAAATGTTATCGTCTTTTCCAGATTCGTTTTTATTAATGATGTTTTCTTCGGTCAACTCAAAGCTAGTATCACCAATTAAGCCATTTTGCACAGTTCCTCCTGCACCATCAGAAACATAATCAATAAAACTTTCGTCTAATGGCCATGCGTTAATTTGTCCTTCTGTTCCTAATAAATCTTCATTATCAATAGGGCCATCAGCTTCTCTATAAGCTTCTGTTTGACCATAAAAATCTCTAGCATATAACCATGAATCTCTAGCTTCTTCTAAAGTTGAAGCACTTGGTGCAGCAAGGAAGGCATCAATTTTAGCCTTCATAGTTACTGCGGTATTGTAAGTATCTGCATAATTAGCAGAAGCAATTTTGGCGTAAGTTTCTATAAATTCTGATTTCTTAGCATTATCTGAACTATCAGACATATCATCATCACTAGAACATGACGATACAAAAAGAACTAGAATTAAAATGTAAAATAGTTTGGTTGAAATAAGTTTCATTTGTTTGTTTTTATTTAGACTTCTTATAAATAGAGGTGCAAATATATTTTCTTTTGTGAGAAAACAAAACTTATTTAGAATAAATCTTAATAAAAAGTTAAAATGACTTGTTGAAAATGGCAGAAGGAGAAGATCTCACTATTTCACAAAGCGCGCATGCCAGCTTTCGCTAGCCGGAACTTCCCAGTTTTCATTAAATTCTGCAACTGTGGCTACTAAATTATTGAAAACAATAGTGTTTTTTGAAACCGCTTTATCTTTGGCCATTTTTCTAAAATCGGTAAGTGTTTTATAAGCTACGTACTCCCCTTGCTTATAGGATACGTTCATTTTATCCATAAGATCCACATTGTAATCTTTTTCCAGTTGCTGAATAAAATGCACAGAACTATCAACAGAACAACCTGTTGCTTTAGCGACTCCCTGATCAAGTCCTAATACGATAAAACGTTTATATTTAATAGTATAACCAGCGTGTAGATCACTTCCGTGAGCCGTCCAATTTTCGATAAACGTATTTAATTTTTCTTGAATTTCTTCAAGTTCTTGCTCTGAAAACGAACGGTTGGCTTGATAAATCCAAACTCGAGATTCTTCTGGTAATGTGTTGAAATCTACTAACATGGTATATGAATAATTACGTTTACTATTTTTTTAACTTCTGAAACTACAAACCTTGGGCATTTGCGATAAGTTCTGCAATATCCAAAACTTGTACGTCATTTTCTTTTTCTTTTGCCTTAACACCATCGGTCATCATGGTATTACAATATGGACAACCGGTTGCTATAATGTTTGGTTTGGTTTCCAAAGCATCTTCAGTTCTAAGCACATTAACATCCATATCTCCTTTTTCGGGTTCTTTGAACATTTGTGCTCCGCCGGCTCCACAGCATAGGGCTGTACGTTTGTGCCTTTTCATTTCTACAATATCTGCCTTCGTTTCCTTTAAAACGTTTCTTGGCGCATCATATTCGTTATTCGCACGACCTAAATAACAGGGATCATGAAATGTGATTTTCTTTCCTTTGTATAAATCACCATCTACTTTTAAGCGTCCAGAGGCTATAAGATCATTTATAAACTGTGTGTGATGTATGACTTCATATTGTCCGCCCAACTCTGGATATTCATTTTTTAAACAGTTGAATGAATGCGGATCGCAGGTTACTATTTTCTTAACCTCGTAAGCATTTAAAATCTCAATATTGGTAACGGCTTGCATTTGGAATAAAAACTCATTCCCAGCACGTTTAGCGATATCGCCTGTACTACTCTCCTCTGTTCCGAGTACAGCAAAATCTACATTGGCTGTATTTAGAATTTTAACAAAGGCTTTTGTTATTTTTTTAGCTCTATCATCAAAACTACCCGCAGAACCCACCCAAAATAATATTTCTGGTTGTTTTCCTTGAGCCATGTATTCTTCCATGGTTGGCACTTTGAGTAAATCGCTCATCTTCTTGATTTTAAAAGTTTAACACCTACTATTTTTAAAACTTTGTAGGAATATTATTTTATGTTGGCTTTTGCGTTAGGGATTGTAGCGGCATCCTTTTTTGCCATGAGAAGCAAAAAAGATATAGCGGAAAGCCCGACCCTTTTCGGGTAACCTGCCTACCGTCAGGCAGGCGCCCTAAACAATTTTTTATTTATTCTTTCGTCCAATTTAATCGATCCATTTGATTATATGGCCAAGGCGCTCCATTGTTCTCAATATTTGTCATCATATTATTGAGTTCTGTTGGGGCTGCCGATTGCTCCATAACCAAGTAACGACGCATTTCTAAAATAATTGACAACGGATCGATACTTACAGGACACTCTTCTACACAAGCGTTACATGTGGTACATGCCCAAAGCTCTTCATTAGTGATGTAATCGCCTAATAACTGTTTACCGTCATCTTTAAATTCACCATTATTGGCATCGATATTTTTACCAACTTCTTCTAGACGGTCTCTGGTATCCATCATGATTTTTCGAGGCGACAATTTTTTTCCTGTTAAATTTGCAGGACATGCCGATGTACAACGACCGCATTCAGTACAGGTATAAGCACTTAATAATTGTACCCAATTCAAATCTTGAACATCGCTGGCTCCAAATTTAGCAGGTTCTTCGTCGTCGGCACCTTCTTCTGGGGCAGCAAACGGATCGGCATTTGGATCCATCATCATTTTCACTTCCTTAGTAACCGCTTCAAGGTTATTAAATTGACCTTTAGGTTTTATTTTTCCGTAATAGGTATTTGGAAACGCTAGTAAAATATGCAGATGCTTTGAAAAATATAGGTAGTTTAAGAATACTAATATTCCTAAAATATGCAACCACCAGGCACCTCTTTCGATAAAGTGTAAAGTTGTTTCTGGGAGCCCGTTGAATAATGGCGCTATAAATTGACTAATAACATTTCCTGAATTCATGGCTTGAAAATGCACATCGGTAGCATTCATGACCAAGAATAAAGTCATAAGTACCATTTCAAAATACAAGATAAAATTCCCGTCGTTTTTTGGCCAACTGGTCATTTCGCTTTTCCAGAAGCGTGCCACTTTTATAACGTTTCTTCGAATCCAAAAAATGGTAACAGAAACAAAAACCAACACCGCTAGAATTTCAAAAAAGCCAATTAAAAAGCCATAAGTTGCTCCTAAAGATGAAAATATACGATGTGTACCAAAAAGGCCATCGATAATAATTTCTAAAACTTCAATATTTATGATAATAAAACCTACGTAAACAATAACATGTAGAAAACCGGAAACTGGACGACGCACCATTTTACTTTGCCCTAAAGCAATGCGCGCCATGTTTTTAAAACGTTCGGACTTGTTATCGCTAACATCTACATCCTGGCCTAATTTTATATTGCGGATGAGCTTTTTTACATTTTTCGCAAAATATCCAAACCCCAAAATAAGGGCAATCGCGAATATTATATTTGGCAAATACTGCATATGAAATTAGTTAGATTCTTCGTTTTCTTCGTATGGAATTTCTTTTTTAGATAAGATTCTAGTATACCTGTTTGGGTGTAGTTTAATATCCCTAATAAGGTCCTCTAACTCACTTGTTGCTGCTTCAAGGTTATTATATAAGGTCTCATCTTTTAATAATTTCCCCATTGTACCTTGTCCGTTTTGCAAATTCATCACCAACAAATTGAAATTCCCTAAAGTAGATTCTAGACTACCTACAATATCAGAATCTGCAAGCGATTTACTTACACCAGACAAATTAGTCGTGATTTCATCAGCGTTACTTAAAACGTTATCTAGATGTTCTTGGTTACCAGATACGATTTGATTTAAAGATTGTGAAGTCTTTTTTAAAGCGTTCATCGTTTGACTTAGCTCTGCGATACTTGTTTTAAGACTTTCTTTAGCTTCAGGATTCAAAACTTCATTTAAACTACCAATTAATACATTCATATTGGTAATCATCTTTTTCGCTTGTTCTTGAATAGGTTCTAACTTTTCGCCCACCAAATCAATCATACCCTCTTTTACACGGCTTTTTAGAAAAGTACCGCTTTCGGCAGTTTCAGCACCATCAAAGGCTGGAATTATAGCAACGGCTTTTCCTCCAAGAAGTCCTGTATCATAAAGTTCGGCAGTACTATTTTTTGAAAACTCAAAATCGCTTTCAATTAAAATTTCTGTAACCAGTTTTCCTGATCCATCATTTTTGAAAGTGATATCTGAAACTTTACCAACATTTAAACCACTAATGGTTACTGGAGTTGACGGGGCTAAACCTTCAACGTTTTTAAACTCGGTATAATAAGTTTTTGAGGAATCGAGTAGATTATTTCCTTTTAAAAAGTTGAATCCAAAAATGAAAAGGATGATTCCTACGATTACCAGTATGGCTGTTTTTACTTCTCTTGATATCTTCAAAATTAATGTATTTGGTGCAACAAATTTAGTATATATTTATGAAGAACAGCTCTAATTACCTATTGATTTTAAAGCATCTCCTAAGGGTATTTTGTTTCCATCTTTAAATGCTACAATAAAACTAGATGGGTATCCGTTTTTCTTCGCTTCAGATTCAAAACCTTTAACTTCCTCGTAACTAGATGTGTTACCATAATAATACTTATATAAACCTGCTGTTTTTATACTTGAAACTGAATGCAGACCATTAAAATTATAGGGCTGATTTTCAATAAACTTAGAACTCGCCGCAATTTGTACTTTAAATACAATACTTGAATCAATTATAGGTATTTCTTTATTTTCTATGGTTTGCGAAGATACTTCTTCAATTACATTTTCTACCGGCAAATAACCATGTACACTTTTATCTAGACCTTTTTTATATTCTAATATAGCATTAAATATTGCTTCCGAAATTTGTTGTTGTCCTTTAGATGAATTCAAATAGGCGCCTTCTTTTTTATAACTCAAAAAACCGGTTTCAACCAATACACTAGGCATCACTGTTTGATGTAATACAATGAATCCAGCTTGCTTCACCCCGCGATCTTTTCTTTGTAAAGTATTAGTGAAGGCCTTTTGAATAAGACTAGCCAGCATGATGCTTTGGTCTAAATACTCCTCTTGACTTAATAAAATACTCATCACCGATTCTGGAGAATTTGGATCAAATCCAGCATAATTTTTTTCATAATCCTCCTCCATAAAAATCACAGAGTTTTCCTTCTTCGCTACTTCAAAATTTGTGTTATTCCTGTGTGTTCCTAACACAAAAGTTTCCGTTCCATGCGCTGAAGATCCATGAGCATTACAGTGTACCGATACAAATAAATCGGCATTGGCTTCGTTTGCTATTTTTCCGCGAACAAACAAATCGATAAATTTATCGCTCTTTCTTGTGTAAATAACCTTAATATTTGGATTCTTCTCTAATAACTCGCCTACCCTAAGTACCACCTTTAAAGCAATCTCTTTTTCTTTAAATCCATTCCCCATATTACCAGGGTCATGACCACCATGTCCTGCATCTAGAACAACGACAAACTTTTTATTAGGTTGTTCGTTATCTGCACGTACAAACGATGCACATGTTAATCCCATTATAATTAATACGAAATGTAATATTTTATGCGTTTTCATCTGATAAATCCTATTTTTACTAACTGGCAACAACATATAAATGAATAATAATTTAATATCTAATAAACTCAAATACAAGGTCTTTTATTTAGACTTAAACAATTAAAAATCTAAATTTATTGCTCAATCGAATTGAGAACCTTTTTTAATTTTTAATTTTTATTGATAATTAAATCAATCCCAAAAAAATATATGTAATTTTGGCTTTTCAAAAACCGAGCCATTCCGTTACAAAAATACATTTAAAAGCGTTGCGTACAAACAACTTTAAAATACTTTTTGCACTAAGTTTTACAGTGTTTATCAACACGTTTAGCTTCGCTCAAGACATCCCTAAAAAGGAACAAAAAATTGACCGTAAAGTTATCGATCCTGCTGAAAGAGATACCACCGTCGTGTCTATTGATAGCCTTGCTACAACCGAACTTTCTGAAAAAGCCCAAGACTCTACCTTTACAGATTCTATTAAACCTAAAAAAGATTTTTTAGAACACATCGTAAATTATCACGCTGAAGATTACTCTAAATTCAACCAAAAAGAGCATAAATTATATCTGTATAATGATGCTAAAATTGTTTATGGAGACATGAACATTACGGCAGGCGATATCACAATCGACTATGTAAAAAACACCGTTTACGCTAAAGGTATTACCGATTCTCTAGGTGGTTATACACAAAAACCAGTGTTTACTCAGGGTAGTAATGTTGTTGAACCAGATTCTATTCTTTTTAACACTAAATCGAAAAAAGCGCTTATTTATAACTCCAAGACCGAACAAGGTGAAGGAACCGTTATCTCTAAAATCACAAAAAAGGAAAACGATTCTGTTTATTTTGTGAAAGACGCTAAATACACAACAGCTCAAGATCTTGAAGATCCAGATTATTACATTAAATTAAGAAAGGCTAAAATAGTACCTGGAAAAAAGATCATTACTGGCTTAGCCAATATCTTTATATATGATGTACCAACCCCTGTAGGCTTACCATTTGGTTTCTTTCCTCAAAGTAACAAGCAAACTTCTGGTGTTATCATTCCTACTTTTGGTGAACAAAGTGATCGAGGGTACTTTTTACAAAACGGGGGGTACTATTTCGCAGTGAGTGATTATATCGATTTAACTGTTTTAGGAGATTATTATACGAATGGAAGTTATGCGGTTCGGTTAGAAAGCAGTTATGCGAAACGCTATAGATATAGAGGTAATTTTGGCTTTCGATATGAAAATATAATTTCAAGCGAACGTGGTTTTCCTGATTACGCAAGTAGTACAATTTATAACTTACGTTGGTCGCACAGTCAAGACTCTAAAGCCAACCCTAGCTCTCGATTTTCAGCTTCTGTTAACTTAGGTAGTAGTCAGTATTACCAAATATCAAATAATCAAGTTAACGTAAGTAATCGTTTAAACAACACATTATCCTCTTCAGTTTCATATTCAAAAACCTTCCAAGGTGAGCCGCAAGTAAATTATAGTGTAACTGCCACGCATTCCCAAAATTCGCAAACAGAAGTTATAAATATGACTTTACCAACCTTTCAAGGAAGTGTAGGTAGAATGTATCCGTTTGCCTCAAAATCAGGATCAAAGAAAGGTATCATTCAAAACATTAACTTACAGTACAATTTACGAGGTGAAAATAGAATTGAAACAACAGATTCTTTATTCTTCAAAAAAGAAATGTGGGATGAAGCAAGAGCTGGTTTTCAACATACCATACCTTTAACAACCAATTTCAAACTATTTAAATATTTTAGTTTAAGTGCTGGT
Organism: Tamlana sp. 2_MG-2023; assembly: GCF_030548465.1. GTDB lineage: Bacteria > Bacteroidota > Bacteroidia > Flavobacteriales > Flavobacteriaceae > Pseudotamlana. The sequence continues at coordinate 155,376 of NZ_JAUOSF010000002.1, read as the reverse complement.
TCTAGTTATAATGAGGTTTGGACTTTTAAAACCGTAAACAAATACTACGATTCAGTTAATGAAGAGGAAGTTGAAGAAGATGTAAATGGGTTTGACTCGTTTAGAACCTATAACTTTAGCACCAGTATGGGAACAACTGTTTATGGTATGTTTAATTTTGAAAAGGAAGGCGAAGATCGCAAAATTAAGGCTATTAGGCATGTAATGAGACCATCGATAAGCTATAACATTAACCCATCTTTTGACCAATATTATGATACTTATGAAGTTGTTGATGCCGATGGAAACACAAGTGCAGACGTTGAATATACCCGATTTGAAAACAGTATTTTTGGACAGCCCAATAAAACCTTTTCAAGTGCTGTAGGGTTAACGCTTTCTAATAATTTAGAAGCTAAGGTACGTGATAAAGACAGTACGGCTACTGAAGCGAAAAAGGTTGTATTACTAAATAACTTAAACTTCTCAACCTCCTATAATGTTGCAGGAGATTCTCTAAAATGGAGTCCAGTACGTATGAGTGGTGGTACGCAACTCTTTAAAAATCAACTTAGCATTAACTTTGGCGCAACTTTAGACCCTTATGCTTTAGATAACAACAATAAAAGAATTGAAAAATTCAATATTGATAATGGAGGCAGCTTATTTAGACTAACAAGCGGTAATTTAACTGCTAGCTGGTCGCTTTCCAACAAAGGCAGAAGCGCCGCTGAAGATGGTTTAACGGATAAAAATATAGATGAAAATTTACGTGGCGGCGGTCGTGATGATGATTTATTCGGTGTTTCTGAAGATTTTGCTACTAAACAAAAGTCTAATGATAATGAAGATGAAGAAAAGGAACCCTCAGAATTTTATCGTCATAAAATACCTTGGAGCTTAAGGCTTGCATACGCAGTAAACTACTCCAATTCGCAAAGGCAAAATGAAATATCATCACATTCCTTAATGTTTTCTGGAGATATTCAGTTAACAGACAAATGGACTATTGGGGCATCTTCTGGTTATGATTTCAAAAACTTAGGATTCACTCCAACGCAACTGCGTTTTGAACGTGATTTATTAAGCTGGCGTATGAATTTTAGCTGGACACCTTTTGGGGATTATAAATCATGGAATTTCTTTATTGGAATTAAATCGAGTATCTTACAAGATCTTAAATACGAAAAACGTAGACAACCGGATATCAACCTATAATACGTTAAATTATATTGTTTGAATTCGTTCCCTAACTGTTTTAAAAACATCTATATGAAAACTATTATTACAACTCCAAACGCACCTGCTCCTATAGGCCCTTATAATCAAGCTATTTTAACGGGAAATACATTATATACTTCTGGTCAAATTGCTATTAACCCAACTTCTGGAGCACTTGTATTAGATGATATAAAATCTGAAACAGAACAGGTTATGAAAAATGTTGCTGCTATTTTAAAAGCCGCTGACATGAATTTTTCAAACGTCATTAAGTCTTCAATATTTATAAGTAATATGAATGACTTTCAAAAAATAAATGAAGTTTACGGAAGTTATTTTGATGATCAAATTGCTCCAGCCCGTGAAACAGTACAGGTGGCTCGTTTACCAAAAGACGTTAACGTCGAAATTAGCGTTATTGCAGTCAAATAGCAGTAGTGCAATAAATTGAGTTATCTAATTTAGATTTGAATAACTGATTAATAATTCTTTTAGTTTAATAACTTCAATAGGTTTGGCCAAAAAATCATCTATACCGGCTTCCTTAGCCTTTATAATGTCCTCCTCAAAAGCACTTGCGGAAACCGCGATGATAGGTGTGTTTTTTTGGGCATATTTGTTCGTAGATTTTATGAGCCTTGTTGCTTCATAACCATCCATATCAGGCATGTAAATATCCATGAAGATTAAATCGAAATCTAAAATTTTATACAACTCTACCGCCTCTAAACCATTTTTAACAAAAGTACAATCGGCACCTTGTCGTTCCAAAAGCGCTTTTATAACCTTTTGATTTGTTCTATTATCTTCAGCTACTAGAACATTTAGCTTGTTTAAAATAATAGGCTTAGGTTCTGCCAAGTCACTTTTAATGTTTAAAGTCTTTTTTAGCTGTAAACTAAAATAAAATGTAGAACCTTCATTCTCTTTACTTTCTATTTTTAATTCTCCTCCCATAAGCTCCACAAGCTTATGCGAAACTGAAAGTCCGATGCCCCCACCTCTATAATCACGTAATAAATTAGATTTTGATAAATCGTTTTTGTTATTGAATAAGAATTTCACTTCGTCGTGACTCATACCAACACCTGTGTCTTTAATATAAAACGTTAAAAAAAGACTATCGTCTGCTCCGATAGTTTGATCAATAGTAACAGTAACCTTTCCCGAATTCGTAAACTTAATGGCATTATTAATGAGGTTAATTAATACCTGTTGAATTTTAGCAGAATCGGCTACCACCAAAAACTTGTCGTCATTTTCCGAAAGAAATTTATATTCAAAAGCCAATCCCTTTTCTAAAGCTTGAAATTCGAATACTTTTAAAAGCTTCAACAAATCTGCTTTTAAATCGATTGCATTAAGGTTTAACTTAAATTTCCCACGTTCAACTACGGCATTATCGGCAATCATGTTAACCAACTGAGAGATATGCAGGGAAGAGTATTCAGCAATTTCAACTTCGGCTAATTGGTCAGACTCTAAATTGGCCTCCTTCAACATGTTTAACATCCCCAAAACTGTGCTTAATGGCGTACGAATTTCGTAACTCATATTAGCCAAATAAATAGATTTTTGATCGGCGACTGTTTCTGCAATATCTAAATTTCGTTTTAACTCATCAACACGAAATTCTAAGTTAGATTTAACAACATCATTTTTTAATTGATTTTTAAAAAAATATTGTAGTCCGAACACTTGAAAAACAGCAATTACGAATAAAATTCCAGCAGCACTTTCTATGTATATTTTTTTCTCAAGAAAAAGAAATCCAATAATAAGAATAGACAATATACTTAATGAAATCATAAACGATAGTTTGTACCTAATTTTAATTGATTTCAAGAATTTTGGAGCTACCCTCATAGAACATGGCTTTTAACAAACATATCTATAATTTACAAATTAACAAAACGATTTATGGCTATTAAATCGACTATGTATGCTAAAATTTGTTAATTTTAGTTTTGGTAAAAAACTTCATACATATTAACGAATGAGAATTGAATACGATATTAAATTAGGGTTTAAAGATGTTATGATAAGACCTAAAAGGTCAACTTTGAAGAGTCGATCGGAAGTAAGTCTAGAACGCGAATTTAAATTTCTGCATAGCACTTTAACTTGGTCTGGAATTCCAATAATGTCTGCTAATATGGATACAGTAGGTACTTTTGAAATGGCCTTAGCTTTATCTGAAAAACACATATTCACAGCTATTCATAAGCATTATTCAATAGAAGATTGGAAAATTTTTACTGAAAATGCCCCAATTGGTATTGAAAACTATATTGCTGTAAGCACTGGAACGAGTGAAAAGGACACTGAAATGCTATCTAAAGTGTTTGAAGTTCTACCTGAGTTAAAATTTATTTGTATCGATGTTGCCAATGGTTATTCAGAACATTTCACAGCATTCGTTCGTAAAACAAGAGCTCAATTTCCTAATAAGATAATTATAGCTGGTAATGTGGTTACTGGTGAAATGGTGGAAGAGTTATTAATCTCGGGAGCAGACATTGTAAAAGTAGGTATTGGACCAGGCTCTGTGTGTACAACACGTGTAAAAACAGGGGTTGGTTACCCGCAACTTTCTGCAATTATTGAATGTGCTGATGCTGCTCACGGATTAGGAGGTCAAATTATTAGTGACGGTGGTTGTACCACACCTGGTGATATTGCAAAAGCCTTTGGTGCTGGAGCCGATTTTGTGATGCTGGGAGGCATGTTAGCTGGACATGACGAAAGTGGCGGAGAGATTATTGAAAAAAACGGAGAAGTCTTTAAAAAGTTTTATGGTATGAGCTCGGCTACTGCCATGGAAAAGCATGTTGGTGGTGTAGCTGAATACCGGGCAAGCGAAGGAAAAACAGTAGAAGTTCCATATAAGGGTCCAGTTGAAAACACCATTCAAGATATTTTAGGGGGGTTAAGAAGTACTTGTACCTATGTTGGTGCTTCTCGATTAAAAGAGCTTACTAAACGTACTACTTTTATTAGAGTAAATGAGCAAGAAAATAGGGTTTACGGTGGGTGATGGTTAATAGTCCTTTTTATAGTTTAGTTTATATTTTTCAGTCGCAGTCGCAGTTTTCAGCTAAACTTTTCTTGAATTAAAAATAATCAACACTATTTAAGGAAATTTGTTTTTTTTGGTCAACAGTCAACAGTCAATAGTCAATAGTCAATAGTCAATAGTCAATAGTCAATAGTCAATAGTCAATAGTCAATAGTCAATAGTCAATTTACAGCACTTTACCCGTGGATCCAAATTTACTTGCTGTTAATTCAAAAACATAATCAGGGTTTAAAAGGGATTCTTCTTTTCGGTGTGAAACATACAAAATGGCTGTTTTACTTTCTGAAGCTATTTTATTTACTAACTCAGAAAATATTTGTGCATCAGCATCATCTAAACCATTGGTGGGTTCATCTAAGATAAGTAATGGTGGATGTTTCACCATAGCACGTGCTATTAAAACTAAGCGTTGCTGCCCTACTGATAAAGAAAGAAAATCTTTATGTTTCACTTCAAATAATCCTAACAATTTAAGCCAATCATGAGCGATAAATTTTTGTCTTTCTGTTGGAAACCTATACAAACCAATAGAATCATAAAATCCTGAAAGTATCATTTTTTCTATAGAGTCTAAACGACGAAATCCACGCAAGATTTCTGCAGAAAAATGACCAATATTATTTTTGATATCCCAAACCCGTTCACCACTCCCCTTCTGCATTCCAAATAGAACAATATCCTGTCCATATGCTTTTGGGTTATCTCCTGTAATTAACGTGATTAATGTACTTTTTCCTGAGCCATTAGGACCTATTAACTGCCAGAACTCTCCAGATTTAATTTCCCAACAAATGTCTTTTACAATAACACGTTCGCCATATTTAATGGTAACCTCATTAAATTTCACTAAAGATTTAAAAACTTTAGTTACTAATTTTTCAGGGTTTGGTAAGTCTTGTATTAGAATTTTATTCGTAGAAGCGGTTTCAATACTTTCAATCTTTTTAAAAATCTTGTTCTTTAACTGAAAAATGTTTTCAATAAAGGGTAGCAAGTCCCGTTTACGGGTTAAAATTTGAACAATGGTAATTGTCTTACTAAGTTGAAGCAACGTTTGTACAATAGCCGATTGAGATTCAACATCTAAACTATCAAACACATTATCTACAATAATATATTCGGGATTTAGCGCAATAATATGTTTAAGAAGCGCTTTTTTTCGTTCTCCTTCAGAAGCTTGTTTTAAACTATTTTTATGAATGGTTTCAACGTCAAACTGTTCATGACGAATTTCTTCTTGAATGAATTTATTTAAGGTAATTTCAGAGAATAGCGCACCTTTAAGGTTACTGAAATTAATATCAAAATTACCTTTTTGAATACTTTCAATAACTTGACCTTTATCTTCTTTATTAGAAATATAAAAAGAGACATGAGGTATCAACATATTGAAAGGCTACTTTTAAAGAATGAAATAACCCTATAAATCTTTGGTGTGAAAAGGTACTAAACCTTCAATTGGTCTACGCTCAAAGTTACCAACTGTAAAGCCCATTTCTTCTGCAACTGCTCTAATTTCATCTTGAGCAAAAAAGGCTATTGACCCTGCAAAGTGAACAGGTACTGTTTTAAGCTCTTCTTCAAATTGAAAAATCATGTTTTTTGCAAACAATCGGATACCATCTTTAATCAAATTAATGATGTATTCTGAATCTTTATTTAAGAACATAAACTCTGCGAAGTTTGCTAGATAAGCGTTCGCATTAGGTTGTTTATAAATGTTGTATTTAATATAATCTGACTCCAAATTAAACTTGGTATCGAAGGCATGCTTTACAGTAACTGGCATATGATTAAAATAATAATCTCTAATTAATTGCTTACCGTAATAATTTCCAGAGGCATCATCCATTAGAATGTAACCTAATGAGTTAACACGTTGATGAAGGTGTTCGCCATCATAATAACTACAATTAGACCCTGTTCCCATAATACAAACCACGGCTGCTTCTGTGGGTGTATTAATAGTCGCGTAAACCGCTGCTAAAGTATCTTCATTTACTTCTACCTGGGCATTAGTAAACATTTCTTGCAATACGCCTTTTAATAAAAGTTTCGGATTTTCAGTACCACAACCGGCACCGTAGAAAAACACATGAGTAACTTCCTCTCTATGCTTTTTTAACTCCTTACTTCCTTTAATAATTTTAAAGAGTTTCTTTTCGGGTAAAATAGCTGGATTCAGACCCTTCGTACGAATCTTTTCTAACAATTGGTTTCCATTACTATCTACAGCTATCCAATCAGATTTTGTAGAACCACTATCAACAATTAAAATCATAAGTTTAGAGATAAAAAAACTCCACAGAATACTGTGCTAACACACAACAACTCTGTGGAGTTATTATTAATAAATATAAATTATTTTACTGATGCAATGTGTTGTGCTAAATCAACTAATTTAGTTGAGTAACCAAACTCATTATCATACCAAGATACTAATTTAATAAAGTTATCATTTAATGCCATACTTGCATTAACATCGAATGTACTTGTTTTTGGTTCAGATACGAAATCTTGAGAAACTACACCTTCTTCAGTATATCCTAAAACACCATCTAATTCATTTTCAGAAGCTTCTTTTAAAGCTGCTTTAATCTCATCCCAAGAAGCACTCTTCTCGATACGACAAGTTAAATCTACTACAGATACATCAACAGTTGGTACTCTAAAAGCCATACCTGTTAATTTTCCGTTTAATTCAGGAATTACTTTACCTACAGCTTTAGCAGCTCCAGTTGAAGCTGGCACGATGTTGTTTAAAGATGCACGACCTAATCTGAAATCTTTCTTAGATGGTCCATCAACAGTAAATTGTGTTGCCGTTGCAGCGTGAACTGTAGTCATTAAACCTTCTACAATTCCAAATTTATCATTAATTACTTTAGCTAAAGGAGCTAAACAGTTTGTTGTACATGATGCGTTAGATACGATAGTATCTGCTGCAGTAATTTGCTTATGGTTCACTCCCATTACAAACATTGGTGCATCTGCAGATGGTGCAGAAATAGCTACTTTTTTAGCTCCAGCAGTAATGTGCTTTTGTGCGCCTTCTAAAGTTGTGAAGATACCTGTACAATCTAAAACAACTTCTGCTTCAACAGCATCCCATTTTAAATCTTCTGGGTTACGTTCTGCAGTAATTCTAATTTCATTTCCATTTACTACTAAATTTCCGTTTTTAGTTTCAATAGTTCCATCAAATTGCCCGTGTACAGAATCATATTTTAATAAATAAGCTAAATGATCAACATCTAACAAATCATTAATACCTACTATTTGAATATCAGGTCTAGAAACTGCAACTCTAAAAGCAATTCTACCTATTCTACCAAATCCGTTAATTCCAATTTTTAATTTTGACATAATCGTATATATAAATGTTAAGTGCTCATGATATCTGAGACACGCAATAATTCTAAATTTATTTTTGTTTTACCCTTAATGGCACTATCTAATGGTGTTAATTCCATTTTACCATTTTTAAGACCTACCATGTAATTACTCTGTCCGTCTAGCATGGCTTCTACAGCTTTTACTCCCATTCGACTCGCTAATACACGATCGAAACACGAAGGTGCGCCTCCACGTTGCATATGACCCAGAACAGAAACTCTTACATCGTAACCTTCCATATTTTCATCAACGTAGTCTTTAAGTTCAAAAATATTTTTACCTATTTTATCACCTTCAGCAACGATCACAATACTGGAAGATTTCCCAGACTTTCTACTTTTATTTAAAGATTCGACTAAACGTTCTAGTCCTAAATCTTCTTCAGGAATTAAAATCTCCTCAGCACCACCAGCAATACCACAATTTAATGCAATATGACCAACATCACGCCCCATAACCTCTACAAAAAACAATCGGTTGTGTGAACTCGCTGTATCTCTAATTTTATCTATGGCATCAACTACCGTATTTAGAGCCGTATCGAAACCTAAAGTATGTGTTGTTCCAAAAATATCATTATCGATAGTTCCTGGTATTCCCATTACTGGGAAATTAAATTCTTGATTAAAAATTAGTGCTCCTGTAAAAGATCCATCTCCTCCAATAACCACTAAACCATCAATACCTTTATCTTTTAAACTTTTATAAGCCTGCTCACGACCTTCTTTTGTTCTAAAATTTTTAGATCGTGCAGATTTCAACATCGTTCCTCCCTTATTGATAATCCCTTTAACGCTTCTAGCATCTAGTTCTAAAAAGTCTCCTTCAATAAGACCTTCATAGCCACGATATACACCAAAACATTCTATATGGTGGTAAGCACACGTTCTAACTACAGAACGTATAGCTGCATTCATTCCTGGAGAATCTCCTCCAGAGGTAAGAACGGCTACTTTTTTAATTGTATTTGGCATTCATTTTCTTATTTGTTCTTGTAAAATTAAGAAACAAAAACCATATCTCTATAACATAAATCACATTTTAGCATACAATTAAAACTACAACGTTTTAGTTGACAACTAAAAATATAAGAATCTCAAAACGACCAAAAATGACTCACTTTAGTTGTCTTATTCTTCCTTAATCGAAATGTAATTTGGCAGAACTTTTTCTTTTTTATCTTCTGCTTTTTCAGCTTCAATATCAACCTCTACTGACTCCGATTTTTTTAATATTTCCTGAATGAGCTCCCTAAAGGTATCAAAATCTACGCTATAAGCTACACCAATACCTTGAGTATATCCAATTTTTTCTCCAAAATTTCGAATACTATTTTCTCGATTAAACACATTTGCAGTTAAATTTCCATCTTCATTAAGAAGAAAAGCGATTTCAACATCACCAGCAACAACAGATTGTGTAGCACCACTACCTCCAACAGGCACTCCTACTTTTCCATTTATTATAACACGATCACTAATTTGAGTTTGTAAGGTTACCCCAAAACGATCATCTGTTTGATAATCGGGTCTGTTTTGTCCAGATTCGTAATTTAATCCAATATTTAATTTACTGTCTTCACCTGTAAAAAAACCATTAATTATACCATTTAACCTTTCAGCAATGGTTCCAGAGAAATTAAGATCACTTAAACCACTAGAAAATGATGCTGTAGACAATAAATATAAGGCTTGATTTTGTTTATCTTCTTTAGACTGCAATCTATAGTTCAACTCCGATTTAACCGTTGAATTCACATTAGGAAACTCAAAACTAAATTCTGGCTCAGGTTGTTCTAAGTCTCCTACTAAGGCTATATTCAATTCAACAGGAATGCTTCTATTAATAGGTGTATCTAATAATGGAGACGGGTTCGCCCTTGTTTTATAAGTAGCCAACATATCAATTTGAGCTTTTAAGGGGTCGCCTTCCCAAGCAATGGTACCACCAGGTTGTACAATGAATTCTTTTTGAACTAAACCGCCATACGCAAAATTATAAACCCCTTCAAACACTGAGAAATCTCCCCACATATTAAATTTACCATTGGTATTAATTTCGACAAGTAAACCGCCGCTTCCACGACCTTTTAAAGAGTGTCCTGTACTTTTATCAATAATAAGTTGTACTTCAGCATCTTCAGTAACGTCTAAATCAAAATCAAGCTCCAAACCTTTAATTTCTTTAAAAACGATCTCCACACCCTGTTCCTTTGCCATTTTCTCTTCTTTGGTAATAAAACGCATATAGGAATTATCTCCAAAAGATTCTGAATCGCTCAAAGGAATATTAAAAACCGTTCCTTTTTTTGTTTCTCCTATAACATTTATTACCAGTTGTTCGGTTGGCCCGTAAATACTCGCACGACCTCCAAGAAACCCTGTTCCGAAATAAAGGGACTCTTCTTCCTCTTTGGTATCTAAAACTACTAAATTATCTGTCGTAATATCTAGGCCTAAATTCCACTTAGAAAAATTCTCATGACTAATAGTCCCTTTGAACACCCCTTTAGATTGGTATTTCGTATCTGTAATTTTTATATTATTAAATTGAAAAGTTTGATTGTTAAGGCCAACCGATGAATTTTCCGCGAAAGCGTAATCCACGTTTAAATATGGTATGCCTAAACCTGCTTTATTTAATAGTAATTTACCGTTAATTTCTGGTTCTTTTAAATTGCCCACCACTTGAACACGTCCTGTAGCTTCACCACGAATATTTGACAAAACACCTTGCAACAAAGCATTCAAGGGGTCTAATTTAAAATCATCGAAGTCTAGGTTAACATCGATAGCTGCTTGTTTTTTAACCACGCTAATTTCGCCTTGAGCGTGAAAAGATTTGGCTAAATCATTTTTTATAGAGGCATCTACTTGATAATTAGTAAGTGACTCATTCCCTTTGATTTTTGCATCAAAGGAGCCAAGATCAAATTCATTAATCTTCAAACCGTTTACAACAATCTCTGAGGATGGTAAATAACTACCATTTTCCTGTAAAACTTCAAGTTGCCCGTTAACTCTACCTTCAAACTTTAAACTGTCTAATTCAGGTAAAATCTTATCTAAATCTATATTTACAAAATCTAGTTTTATGTCCTTCTGAGTTGAATCTTTTATAAACCCGGATAGATTAATAATTTCATCTTCGTGATTTACCTTAAATTTTTCTAAGCGTAAATGGGCTAGCTTCTTATCGAAAACTATTTTATGAAAATTATCGTCTATTTCATTGATATGCCATTTATGGTTTTTAATAGTGAAATTTGATTTCTTAAACCCTACAACCGATTCGTTTTTATCATTAATAGTATGGTAAAAGTTTAAGTTGAAATTATCGTCGTTACGCTTGCCTCCAACAATTTCAGCACGCATAAAAAGCGTATCATTTAAGGTCACGTTTATCAAATTAAATTTTGATAAATTATAAAATTTTGTATTTAAACTATCAGCCTCTATATAGGTATCAAATAACGGATTGTCATTATCTACTTGTAGTTCAACATTATCTACAAAATAATCATCATATTCTATTTTTGGTGATTTAAACATGAGTTTAAATTTGCTTTCATCACTCTCAACCCGACCACGAATAAAGGTGTTTTTAGCAAGTTTAACTTCTGGATAAAGCACTTCTACAATTTTATTATATATCTTGAAATTAAAATCAATATACTGCTTCTCTACCACCTTGTCTCGTGTATAGTTGGAATAATCGTATCCAATGGCATTTTTAAATAATTTTTGCAAATCTCTTAATACAAAACGCCCATTTAAATCGCCTTGAATGATGTCTGGAGAATTAAAAGACAAATAGCGCTTTTCGCCTTCAAACCTAGAGGTTACTACAAATTTATCAAAAGCATAAGTATCGTTTTCATTCTCATAAACGGTATTACTAAAAATGATTTTACCAAAAGCATCATCTACACTACCGGCATTCATATTCATATTTACTTTACTTTTCAATATGGAAATGCTATCTCTTTTTATAAAATTTAGCGTTTGTAAATCTGCATAATCTACAACGGCTTCGAAATCGTATTTTTTTACTTCTTCTGAAAAATCTACAAGCCCTAAAAAATTCATTTTTAAATTAGAATCGTTAATCATTAAATTACCATCGAAAATATTATTCATAACATTTCCTGCAATTTTAATCCCTTCGTAGTTGTAGTTGTTATATTCTAATTGAAAAATATCACCTTTTATTTGTGTATCAATTTTTTCGGCGGTAAAACCTTTTCCGTTTACATCAATATTTAAGGAGCCTTTCCCTACTTTAGGTGCATTCAGAAAAGAACCAAAATCAAATTCATTTACAATAATGTTTCCTTTATAAGAACCATTATCGATATCGTTAATTTTATCTATTTCTAGGTTAGAATCTACAAAACCGATATCTGTAAAAATCTTAATATCGGCGACCACTTTTTTCGAAGTAATTACCGTGTTTCCCATAATATTAAACATCCCTACTCTATCGAACGATGACGGAATAGAGCGTCCTAAAATACCTGGAAGTAAATGTGTTAAATCTGAGTAGGTTGATGATAAACTTCTAAATTTACCATTCATATAGAAATTATCATCCTTTGCATTAAATAAATTTCGAAATAGAATATCGCCATCTACATGTGTTCTATCGCTTGTAGAAAGTCTTAAACCGGTCATCTTTAAATTATTCAAGGTACCTGAAAGATCAACATCGAATTTAGCGTGTATGTTTTGTCCGAATTCATCATAAAAACGATTCAATTCATCCAAAAGCACATTAGAACCTTTAAAACTAGCCTCAATATTTACTTTATCTGTAAAATACTGTAAATCCTCACGCTTATATAAAAACTTCAAATCACCATTTAGAACTGAATTTTCTGTTTTTATTTGAAGATTTGCAAAGGTCATATCGCTTAAAGTGTAAGCGAAATTGGTCATCATGTTTTTTACAACAACCCCTCTACTATCTACAAAAGATAATGTGTTTATTCTGGTACTTACATTGCTACCATCAATCAATAAATTGGTACCATTAATATTTAGATCATTTAAATAAAGCATTTTTGAAGTCTCTCTGTTTTCATCTGCTAAACTAAAAACCGAGTTATAAATAGAAACATCACTAGAAGAAAGCAAAAATTCACTACGTACTTTTTCAGGATTATCTCTTTCAAATCGTTTTACAAAAATATCTAGATTCGTTTCTCTTTCACCCTCATAAGTTTTAACATTAAAGTGGAGGTTTTCAATATCAACATCGCCAAAAACTAAATTTCCATTGAATAAATTTCTAACACTTAAAATGGAGGTGTTTAATTCTGCAGCACTAAAAAGTGTATTTTTCTTATAATCTTCAATATAAATATCTTTTAATTCAATATCTCCATTAATTTGCATGCTTAGCCGATTAACATAAATATGTGTATTGTACTCTTCATTTAGGCGTTCAGTCGCATATTTCCCCAAGCGTGTTTGCACATATGGAATGGATAAAATAAGCACCAAAATGATGAATAGCATTAAAAAAATGCCTGCTATTTTAGATAGTATTTTAAGAAACTTCTTGATAACTGATAAAATTACAACTTTATTAACGATAAACTCTTTTACTTACTAAAGATACAGATGCAAACATCAATTTTAAGCAAATCGATATATACTTCTTTACGTTTTTATTAAAAAAATAAATGAGTAGTTTTGTGCTTGCGAATAAAACGTTTATTCGATGTAAAATTAACAATTATTGTGCCCAATAGAAATTAATGGCTTCAGAAAATATATATATACTAGGAATTGAGTCTTCCTGCGATGATACAGCGGCCTCGGTATTAGTTAACGGTAAGATTTTAAGCAACGTTATTGCTAGTCAAAAAATACATGAAGAATACGGTGGTGTGGTACCAGAATTGGCCTCACGAGCACATCAACAAAATATAGTTCCTGTAATACATCAAGCTTTAAAAAAAGCAAATATTACAAAGGAACAACTTCATGCTGTGGCTTTTACAAAAGGCCCAGGGCTTATGGGCAGTTTACTTGTAGGAACCTCTTTTGCAAAATCTTTGGCTTATGGTTTAAATATTCCACTAATAGATGTGAACCACATGCAGGGTCACATTTTAGCACATTTTATAGATGAAGAAGGTTTTGAAAAACCACCATTCCCGTTTTTAGCGATGACGATTTCTGGAGGACACACGCAAATTGTTAGGGTTGATAACCACTTTGACATGACCGTTATAGGCGAAACTATAGACGATGCTGTAGGTGAAGCCTTCGATAAAAGCGGCAAAATTCTAGGATTAGGCTATCCCGCAGGACCCGAAATTGATAAACGTGCTAAATTAGGTAACCCAAAAGCATTTAAATTTACTAAGCCTAAGGTTGACGGACTCAATTTTAGTTTTTCTGGGTTTAAAACGGCTGTTTTATATTTCATTCAACGTGAAGTAAAAGAAAATCCGAATTTTATTGAAGAGCACTTGAATGATATTTGCGCTTCCATTCAACACACGATCATTGGTATTTTAATAGACAAGCTTAAACTAGCATCAAAAGAAACAGGTATAAAGCATATTGCGATTGGCGGTGGTGTTTCTGCAAATTCAGGTATTCGTCAAGCTTTAAAAGATGGTGAACAAAAATTTGGCTGGACTACCTACGTACCAAAATTTGAATTCACAACCGATAATGCAGCTATGATAGCCATCGTGGGTTACTTAAAATATTTAGAAAGTGACTTTGCCAAACAAGATGTTGTAGCTTCAGCAAGACTTAAAATTTAAACCTTTAAAAAAAAATAATATAACCTAGCCCCAAAACCCCAAACCTATGATTAAAAAACTACTTACTCTTTTATTTTTTATTACTATTTCATCTTTTCATGCGCAGACATCGGTTAAAAAAGAATTAAAAAACATTGAAAACCCTGAGCAAGCCGATGAATATTTAAAATCTAAAAAATCGAAGAAGAATAAATTAATTACTTTTAATGAAGAAAAACATAAAACGGAACTAGCCACCAAACTTTTTAAAAAGAATGTTGGTAGCACGGAAGTTGTTGATCGCGAATACGAAAAGATTTATTATAAAATCATGAGTAAAACAAGTAACACCTATAATCGCGTGTCATATATTTACCTTAATGGTGCTAAGTACGATTTAAGCGAAATAAATTCAGTGAGGGCTAAAATTATGGCAAACTATAAAGATGGTGCGCCTTTTGAATTTTTAGTTAAACAGTATTCCATGGATGCTCGTGCTGAAAAAGGTGGTGATACCGGTTGGTTTACTAAAGGTAAATTAGATACTGCCTTAGAACAAAGTTTTACAGGTAACAATCATGAATTAAACGAACTGTACACGGTAGATTTACCAGAAACAAATAGATATTACGTAGTTTTAAAAACACATGAGCCTAAAGAAATTTCAGAATTACAAGTTTTAAAAGTTACTGAAAGAAAATAAAAATGCAACTTTTCTATAACCCAGAAATAAACGAAACAACTACTCAGTTGTTATTTGATAAAACGGAGAGCAGACACATTGTAAAAGTGTTACGTAAAACTGTTGGGGACATTTTGCACATAACAAACGGAAATGGTTGGTTGTTTACGGCAGAAATCGCTTTACCAAACATTAATAAATGTGCAGCCAACATCATTTCTAAAACACAGCAAAAACCACGAGATTTCAAATTACACCTGGCTGTTGCTCCAACAAAAATGAACGATCGTTACGAATGGTTTTTAGAAAAAGCTACCGAAATTGGTATTGAAAGCATCACGCCTATTATTTGCGATCATAGCGAACGTAAAATAGTAAAAACAGAGCGTTTTGATCGTATTTTACAATCGGCCATGAAGCAATCATTAAATTGCTATTTACCGCAATTAAATGCGCCTATAAACTTTAAAGATTTTATAGAACAAGACTTTTCAGGCGAGCTTTTTATTGCACATTGTGAAGAAACCAATAAGAAATCCTTAAAGCAATTGCTAAACCCCAATACAGATGTTACTATTTTAATTGGGCCAGAAGGCGATTTTTCGACTAAAGAAATTGAGTTAGCATTACAAAACAAATTTATTCCTATAACTTTAGGAGAAACCAGGTTAAGAACAGAAACTGCTGCTATTGTTGCCTGTCATTCTGTAACTTATACAAACGAATAATTAAACATGAGGTTATTTTTTATTTTTAGTTTCTGTTTACTTTCTTTCGGGATTTTTGCTCAGGATTTGGCTATTTTAAAGTACAAAGGCGGTGGTGATTGGTATGGTAACCCAACAGCTTTACCAAACTTAATTCAGTTTTGCAATAGCAATATAAACACTAAAATAAACCCGAAACCTCAAACCGTAGAAACAGGAAGTTTGGATATTTTCCAATATCCGTTTTTACATATGACAGGACACGGAAACGTATTTTTTGATGAAAATGATGCTGAAAACCTGCGCAATTATTTAATTTCTGGAGGTTTTCTTCATATCGACGATAATTACGGCATGCAACCCTACATCTCAAAGGAGTTAAAAAAGGTATTTCCTAATAAAGATTTGCTTGAAATCCCTACTAATCATGCTATTTTTAATATTGAATATAAATTCCCAAATGGTCTGCCAAAAATCCATGAACATGATGGTAAGCGCCCGCAAGCTTTCGGTATTTTTCAAGACGACCGCCTAATCCTTCTTTTTACTTATGAAAGTGATTTAGGGGATGGTTGGGAAGATCAAGGCGTACATAACGATACAGAGAATGTTCGTGAAAAAGCACTAAAAATGGGTGCTAATATTGTTAAATATGCTTTTGAAAATTAATAATTTAAGATCCGTTATAATTTAAATGCAGCTCAACCACTACAATACAAACTTCGAAAAACGTACTTTTCCTATCACATTGGTTTGCGACAACGTTACTAATGCTCCAAACCTTGGAAGTTTATTTCGAGTTGCCGATGCTTTTGGTGTTGAAAAAATAATTTTATGCGGACAAAATATCACGTTAGGACGCAAAATGGCAAAAACCTCAAGAGCTACGGAAAAATTTGTTCCTTACGAAATTAACGAGTCGGCTACAGCGGTTGTTGAAGGTTTAATAAATAAAGGTTATCAAATTATCTCAATTGAAATTACGAATGAAAGTGTTCCCATTCATCAATTTGAATTTTCAAAAGCACAGCCTATCGCTTTTGTTATTGGTGATGAAAACTTTGGTGTTTCAGAAGCTATTTTAAAGATTTCTAACCAAATTCTTCATATAGATATGTTTGGACAAAACAGCAGTATGAATGTTGTGCAAGCTACAAACATTGCTTTATACGAAGCTACTAAGCAATTACAATAAACAATTTTCTATTGTTATTTTATTTGATTAGTTTTACTTCCTTATCAAAATTCATAATTTGAAATCAAAAACTATTTCGAGCGGTATTGTAAGAGCTGTACTAACCTTAGTTGCATTAGGTATATTTTTATTTTTCCTGTACGAGGTACGTTTTGTAATCGCTTATATCGCTATTGCAGCGGTTACCGCTTTAATCTGCAGGCCATTAGTGCAATTTTTGGAGCGCATGCTTAAAATTGAGAAAAACATTGCAGTTATCATTACCATCTTCATGCTATTAGGAGTAATGATTGGTCTTGGCGGATTATTTGTTCCATTGGTTGTAGAACAGGGGCATAACTTATCTTTATTAGATATTAAAAAACTTGAAGCCAATGTGGAACATATCTATTCTGATTTTGTTTCAAATTTCAACCTCGAAGGAAATCAACTTGCAGAATCTTTCAAAGGTATTAAGTTTTTAGAAAAACTAGATTTCTCGTTTATACCAGATGTTCTTAACTCTATTGTAAGCGGTTTAGGAAGCTTTAGTATTGGTCTTTTTTCTGTATTATTTATAAGCTTCTTTTTCTTAAAAGATCGTACTTTATTAGAAAATACGCTTTTAATTTTGGTTCCAGAGCATAGAGAAAATCAGTTTAGAAATTCATTTTTAAAAATTAGAAACTTACTCTCAAGATATTTTGTTGGACTTATTTGTCAGATTTCAATCTTGTTTATCATTTACATGACTGGTTTACTCGTTATAGGCGTTCAAAATCCCATTGTTATTGCCTTTTTATGTGCCTTACTAAATTTAATTCCATACGTAGGACCGTTTATAAGTATCATATTAATGATGACACTTACCATGACGAGCAACATTGGTCATGAGTTTTTCGCATACATTTTACCTAAAACTTTCTGGGTATTAGTTGTGTTTATGATTGGACAACTTATTGATAATTTTGTAAGTCAGCCTATTATTTTCTCAAAAAGCGTAAAATCACACCCTCTAGAAATATTCTTAATCATTTTAGTTACAGGAATTTTATTTGGTGTTGTTGGTTTAATCATTGCAATTCCGGCCTATACGGCTATAAAAGTGATTTTGAAAGAATATTTGTCTGAGAATAGAATCGTTAAGAAATTCACCGAAAATATTTAATTAAAACGTTGAACCCTAAGATTCTAAATACTGAAATTCAGAGTTTCATTACATCACATTTGAAATCTGATGTTTCTTCACTTTTACTAAAAGGTGTTGATTTCCAAGATGTCGATATCAAAGAAATCGTTGAGCAGATTGAGGCTAAAAACCGCTGTACATTCAAGCTATCAACGTGGTTTAAATGTGAAAATATTTACTTTCCAAATAAATTAAACATTGAACAAACCTCTTCTGAAATTACAGCCCAATATAAAGCACAGCTTATTTCTGGAGACTCAATAATAGATTTAACAGGTGGCTTTGGCGTAGATTGTTATTATTTTTCAAAACAATTTAAATGTGTTACACATTGTGAAATAAACTCGTCACTTTCTGCGATTGTAAATCATAATTTCAAACAATTAAAAGCAGAAAACATATCAACGATTACAGGTGATGGTATTGCGTATTTAAAGACTTCAAAAAGCCGTTTTGACTGGATTTACATCGATCCTTCTCGACGCCATGATAGCAAGGGTAAGGTATTCTTTTTAAACGACTGTTTGCCAAACGTACCTGAAAATCTTGATTTGCTTTTTAGTCATTCCAATAACATTCTTATAAAAACATCTCCACTACTCGATTTAACCATTGGTATAAACGAGTTGAAACTTGTAAAAACCATTCATATTGTTGCTTTTAACAATGAAGTAAAGGAATTATTATGGGTTTTAGACCGAGATTTTACTGATGAAATAAGCATTAAAACGGTAAACCTAAAAAAAGACAGCAATGAAGTGTTTAATTTTGTTTTAAGTGATGAAAAACGAGCTAACTCCAACTATAGTAAACCACAATCCTTTCTATACGAACCTAACGTCTCTGTATTAAAAGCGGGAGCCTTTGAAAGTGTTTCAGAACAACTAGATATTTATAAACTCCACAAGCACTCCCATTTATATACAAACGATAGATTAATAGAATTTCCGGGAAGACGCTTCAAAATTGAACAGGTTTTTCCTTTCAATAAAAAAGAGATTAAGAAATTAGGTGTTTCAAAAGCAAATATTACCACTCGCAATTTCCCTGAAACCGTTCAAAACATCCGTAAAAAGTTCAAAATAAAAGATGGCGGTAACCGCTATTTATTCTTTACCACAAATTTCAATGATGAAAAAATAGTGATTATAACTTCTAAAGTCTAAACGCTCTGAAGTTTATAGATCTGATTTAAAACTTCAATCACTTGGTTATGAATACGGGTTCCAAAAGCTCTATTTTTACTTTTTACATAAATTTCAAAATAGATATCCTGCCTATTAGACTGTATTAAACGAACTGATAAATGTCCAGAGGGGAAATACACTTTTAAACCATTAGAATCGTCCTGCAAATACAATTCAAACTCTCCACTCACCCAATTTAAGTACTTATTATACATGAAAAGATTAGGCACAACACCAATTTTTGAGGCTTCTAAGTCCGATTTACTATCTTCTGTTTTCTTTTCTAAATTCATAACTAACACCGGCATTGCAAGAACTTTATAATTGATTTTTTATAATATTATCTATCGGGCTTTTAACAAAAACCCCAGCTTCTATACCTCTAGCGTTAAGTGCTTTTTTTATGTAATCTTGCCCGAAATAAGCAATAGAACCAACAAAATGTACAGGCACACTTTTTAATGTTTCTCTGTAACGTAATACATGATTTTCTACAAAAACATTCATACCGTTTTGTAGCAAATCCTTAATAAAGGGATGTTCTTCATGTTGAAACATAAATGGCGCAAAAGAAGCTAAATATTTATTTGGTCTTGCCGATTTATACAAACCTTTTATAACGTCCTTTTCTTTCAGATTAAAACTTTCTGAAAATGCAGTTTTTAAATCACTTGGCATCGTGTCGTAATAGTAACTCTTTAAAAGTTCCTTTCCGAAGTAGTTTCCACTACCCTCATCCATAAGCATGTAGCCCATAGACGGCGCTTTTAAATGAATATTTCTACCATCAAAATAACAGCAGTTTGATCCTGTACCTAAAATACATACCACAGCAGGCTCCTTTGTTGTTGCCATAACCGCGGCCATAGTGTCTTCACTAGAATACACGATGGCATTTGGGAAATAATTACCTAAAATGGTATTTACTTTTTTCTGATTTCTTTTGGTACCACAACCTGCTCCAAAAAATTTCACATCGGTAACAACCTCTTTAATATTACCAAGATGGGTACTGCTCGAAATGATTTTTTCAAATTGCTTTTTAGATAAAATTGCAGGATTTAAACCTTTTGTTTTAATTCTAATAGGTGCGTTATTTTCCTTTGAACATAAAATCCAATCACACTTTGTAGAACCGCTATCTGCTATTAAAACCATGACTTATTTACTTGAGTAATTTGATTCACAATATTGAGATAAATCATTTAACGCATCCACAATCATTAATTCTACATCAGCAACAGGTTCCCTTAGTAAGATCATAGTGTTCCCGATGGTTTGTATACTTTCTTTTGAGATTTTTTTCGTTTGAATGGCTTCCGATAATAATTCTGAAACCAAAGCTAAGTTCTTAAATAACGGTTCTAAGGGTGTGATTTTAGGATTCTTTTGAAGTTGACTAAAAGCCTTATAATCATTTGTCCATTTTTGTAAATAGTTTGCTACAGAAGTACTTGCTCCTCCTTTTGTAAACTTTGAAACAGCTTTATTAAATTTTAAAGCATCGGAAGCATCAGCCACACAAGCATCGGCAAATAAGTTGAATGGCGAATAGGTTTTATATTCAATACCATCTAAGTTTCTCGCATAAATTTTCAACGGTTCACAAAGATTAGACAAACTTAATAATGAAGAAATGTCTTGATGGTTAGTCATGCCTCTTAAAATAACCGCACGATTTTTAATATGGGCTAGACCTAATTCTTCTAAATTAAAGGATACGACTTCTAAACGTGTTCTCATATTATCAACGTTATTAATTTCTTTTGGTGACCAAAAACGCTCTGCAATTGCAGCTGTTCGAGGCCAAATTCTTGAATCTATAGTTAAAGGTGTAGCTAACTCACACCACATAGTGGCTTCGCCTCCCAAAATTCTTTCACGTTCGGCGTTTGTTAATTTTACATCTCCAATAGGCTCAATGGTGTAATGGTATGCTACAGACTGCATTCTATCGATGTAAAACCCGTTGGATAATACTGTTTGATAGCCTTGTTTAGCAGCTTCAATTAAAGTACCGCCTTTGGCTAAACCTTCATTTTCGCCACGCCATGAGTGAATCACTGCCGATGTTGGCATATCGGGCGTCATAATTTCATCCCAACCCATTAACTTTTTACCTTGCTTATTCAATATTTTCTCAAGTTTCACATTGAAATAAGTTTGTAAATCATGATTTGTTTTTAAGCCATGTTTCTTCTTAAACTTCTGAATACTTTTACTTTCATCCCAATGTTTTCCTTCATTCTCATCGCCACCAATATGAAAATATTCATCTGGAAACAATGGCGTTATTTCAGCAAATAAGTTTTCAAGGAATGTATAAGTGATATCAATTGTTGGATTTAATGTAGGATCGAAAACCCCCGAAAAACGTTCAATAGAATAATCATAATCATCTTTACTCCCTAACTCTGGATAAGCTGTTAAAAATGCCGTGGCATGACCTGGAACATCAATTTCTGGTATTACACGAATACCTAATCTATCCGCGTAAGCAACCACATCTTTAATTTGTTCATGAGTGTAGAAAAGTCCGTCGGAAGCTAATGCTGTTAACTTCGGATACGTTTTAGACTCAATGCGTATTCCTTGATCATCGGTTAAATGCCAATGAAACACATTCATTTTCATGGAAGCCATGGCGTCTAAATTACGTTTTAAAACATCTATAGGCTGAAAATGTCTAGAAACATCAATCATTAAACCTCTCCATACAAATCGTGGTTCATCTGAAATAGTAACGCCAGGAATAAAGTATTCAGTAGCATTATGATCTACTAATTGTAACAAAGTAGCCAACGCTCTAGTGGCTCCAATATCTGTTTTAGCTGAAATTTTTATTGTAGAATCTTCTACAGTTAAAGTATAAGATTCGTTGTTTTTTATATCAAGTTTAGAAACCTCATCAAATTGAATTTGAATGTCTCCTTTTTTGTTTTCTAAAGGAAAGCCTTCATTTAAAAACACGCCTGTTCTATTGGTTAAGCGTCTTAAAAACTGTGTGGCCGCGTGTTCAACACGCTCTGATTGATTTGAAGTAATAGAAATAGTGAGACTACTATCTATAACAAATTTGTTTGGATGCTCTTTAATGTCCTTTGGCCAAGGCATTAAATCATACTTAGTAGACAAATTTTCTTGAGCAAACCCCAAAACGCCTGTTAAGTTTATGATTATTAATAGTATAATTTTTTTCATCTGATTAGTTTTAGGACTCAATTCATCTTGATATACTTCTCGGTAATCGTTCTATTAATTCCTGCTGCTTTAATGAGCTCTTGTCCTGTTTGGATTAGTGTATCTCCTTTCATTTTAATTTGAAAAGAGAATTTGTGGTTTTTAATTTCTTTAGCTGAGGTGTAACTTAAAATCTCTTCGTACGTCTCTCCTTCTCGTCGGTAAGTTCCTGCTCCGCTATAAAAAGTTGTATCATCGTTGATACCTTGATTGAAAAAAGCAAAATGTGAATCATTAATAATTTTAATGAATTCCGTGTTCTTTAAATCTTTAATTTTAGTTGAATCATTCTCAACAATTTCAGCATAGACCAACTTCCATGTTCCATTTATACAATTAGCAGTTGTTCTGTTATTACAATTAAAACAGGCCAATGCCGAAATTATCAAGATTGATTTCTTCATTATTTTCTAAAAATGATAACGTTTAAAAGCTTCAATAGCCGCGTATTCCGACAAGCCTAAATCGTTATATTTTTTAGCTGTTAAACGGTTTCTGTCTTCAGCACGAACCCAGAATTCTCTAGAATCTCCACCTTGAAACATCACACCGTCCTTTTGCGATTGGTGATAAAAAATAGCATGTCTTTTTCTTAAAACCTGATCTGGGCTCATTGGAACAGCCATTTCAATTTGGTAAGATTCCCACTCGTGCCATGCACCTCGGTATAACCAAACCCAGCAATCATCCATATAAGATTCCGTTTTAATTACTTTTAGAGCTTCAAACAAAGCATCTAAACATACTTTGTGTGTGCCATGCGGATCGGCTAAATCGCCAGCGGCATATATTTGATGCGGCTTTATATCTGAAATTAAACTACACATGATATCAATATCATCTTGCGATATATTGTTTTTCTTAATGGTTCCTGTTTCATAAAACGGTAAATCAAGAAAATGAACGTGATCATCGTTTAAACCAAAATAACGTGTCGCTCCTAAAGATTCACTGCGTCTAATTAATCCTTTTAACTTACGAACCTCGACAGAATCAATATCATTCGCCGTTTTGTTTTTAAGGAAATTAATAACGTCTTCTGTTTCCTTACATTCTGGGCATATTGACTGCGTAATTTCAGCAAATTTTAATGCTTCTTCATCAGAAACTGCAATATTACCAGATGTTTGATAAGCGATATGTACCTCATGACCTTGTTCCACTAGCCTATCAAAAGTACCTCCCATTGAAATCACATCATCATCTGGATGCGGACTAAAAATAATAACACGTTTTTTGGGTATAGTAGCACGCTCTGGCCTATTCGTATCATCGGCATTCGGTTTTCCACCTGGCCAACCTGTAATGGTGTGCTGTAATTTATTAAACATTTTAATGTTTAAATCGTAGGCTGTACCTTCTTCGGTAAGCAAGCCAGACATCCCATTATTGTTATAATCTTTATCGGTTAACTTTAAAAATGGTTTTTCGGTTAACTCACTAAGCCATACCACAGCTTTCAACTTTAAATCGTCATCCCAAACACAAGTAGTTACCAACCAAGGTGTTTTAACTCGTGTTAATTCTGACGCAGCTGCCTCATCAATGATAAACGTAGTGTTCTCGTGATTTTGTAAATATGTTGCAGGAACTTCAGCAGTGATTTCACCTTCAATGGTTTCTTTAAGAATTTCGGCTTTATTAGCTCCCCATCCTAGTAAAACAATACGTTTAGCTCCTAAAACAGTACCAATTCCCATGGTTATCGCTTTTCTCGGTACATTTTCTATACCTAAAAATGCCGGAGCTGCATCAACACGCGTGATATGATCTAAAGTAATACTTCTTGTTCCTGAATTGTAGTGTGAACCAGGTTCGTTAAAACCAATATGCCCCGTTCTACCAATTCCTAAAAGCTGAAAATCTAAGCCACCATAGGATTTTATTTTCATCTCATAGTCAATACAGAATTGATATAAATCTTCAGAGCTTACAAGACCGTCTGGGATATTTATATTTTCATCTAAAATATCAATGTGATTGAATAAATGTTCATGCATAAAATAAAAGTAACTCTGTAGGTTACCTTTATCCATAGGATAATATTCGTCTAAGTTAAACGTGACAACGTTTGCAAAACTTAAACCTTCTTCCCTATGCATTCTTACGAGCTCTTCATAAACCTTTATTGGTGAAGAACCAGTTGCTAAACCTAATACACAAGGCTTATTTTGTTTCTCTTTTTCTCGAATTAAATCTGCTATTTCATGGGCTACAAGAACCGAAGCGGCTGTAGAATCATTAAAAATAACATTGTGTATTTTTTCAAATCGAGTTTCTTCAAACATACCTGCTTTTGTGTATGCTATATTTTTATGATTTGCAATTTTCACGATATACTGTTTTTCTTTTAAATACTTTTTATTAAAGCAAACGGAAAACCGAAATTCTCCGCTTGCTTACCATCAACAAACTAAACTAAACGTTTAATCAACCTAAACTTAAAAATTTGGTGCTCCGGTATCCCACCAAAGTCTTGTCCCTCCGTTATCAGGACCTTTTAATGTGCTAATCGCTGCATCTACATTGGCACCATTGGTGTTTTTCTCAACATCAACGAAATTGATTCTTCGAATCTGAATATCTGTATCGATAGCTCCACCACTGTTGTTTATTACTACTGGAAAAACTCTTGGATATCCAGTACGTCTAAACTCACTCCATGCTTCCATGCCATCAGGGAACATGGCAATCCATTTTTGAGTGATAATTTGCTCTAATTGCTCTTCATTAGTTCCTGCATCGTTATACGCAATGGTTACATCACTAGGGTATGCATAATTATTAGTAGGGTTTTTGGCATCAACAAAATCGGCTGGTGTACTTGTTGCATCAGCTAAATAAGCGTCTACACCACTTGCTCCTAATTCTGCAAAAGAAGCACGCACACCTGCTTCATAATTAGACTTGGCATCACCTGCTCCAGCCCAACCTCTTAAAGCAGCTTCTGCTTTTAAGAAAAGAACTTCTGCAGCGGTCATCCACGTTTTGTGTGTACCCTCTACAACTTCACCAACAGTAGAGTGGCTACCATACTGCGCCTTTGTATCTAATTCAATTCCCATACGAATTCCTTTATAGTCTCCTAAAGTAGGATCTGCCGGTGCGTTGAAGAATTTTGTAATTCTATTGTCATTGAAACCTTTTAAAATAGACTCCATTTCTGCACTCATTAAAATATCTCCCCAACTGTTACTTATAGTGAATATTGGGTGAACAAAGCCATTCATATCTACCTTCATGTCTTCAGTCGTCATTAAACCAACCGGGCTTGATAAGGCTTTTTCTCCTTCTATTTTAGCTAATGCAGGATCTACTTTAGATACACGAATCGCTAAACGTAAACGAATAGAGTTTGCAAAAGTTCTCCATTTTGAAATATCTCCAGCTAAAGTTGATTGATCAAATGGTATAAACTGTACAGCATCAACATCGCTTTCTAAGCCAGCTATTGCTTCATCTAGATCTGCGAAAAATGCTTTATACGCTTCTTCTTGAGAATCGTATTCACCAGTAGTGTCGTAATCATCAAATTTTGAGTAGCGAATTGGGCCGAACACATCAGAAATACGTTGCATACCTAATACTTTTACGATATTCGAGAGGTATACAAACTTCATTCCACTAGGATCACCAGATAATTCTACTTGCTCTTTAATCTCTCTGGCGTAAGGCATAATACCATTACCGTCGTTAGCATCATAAGCGTCGCTCCAAATAAATCCGTTCCACCCATTAACCAATGCATAAGTTTGATTATTAATGTTACCTGCAAAATCTGTAGGCGCCGTCATATATCCTGAAAATACATCAGCATTTAAATTTTGCTGTAATTGGTAGTTCCAAGATGGTTCTACACGTATTATATTAGAAAATAAAGGTGAAAACCTAGATCCAATATGATTGTTTTGTTGTGTTAAGCTTTCTTGAGAAATCCCATAAGGATTTGTATTAATGTCTTCGAAATCTCCAGTACAGTTGGTTAAACTCATGGCCACAACTGAAGCCATTGTATATTTAAGTATATTTTTCATATTTCTTTAGAAATTTACGTTAATGTTTAAACCTACACTTCTAGTTGAAGGTTGGTTATAAATGTCTACTCCTTGTAATCCCATTCCTGTACTAGCAGCAATGTTTGGATCGAATGGTGCATCTTTATAGAAAAAGAAAAGGTTGTTTGCTATTACTGAAAAGTTAATATTGTCGATAAAATCACTTTCACCTAATTCTAACTTATACCCTACTGAAAGTTCTCTTAAACTTACATTCGAAGCATCGTAAACATACTCTCCTAACATACCATCTCTACCTCCAATAGCAGCGTAATATTGCTGTGCCGTTATTTGTGAACTTGCACCATTTTCGTCAACAACATTTACCATACCTCCGTTTGTGTTTCTTGCATTTGCAGTAGTTTGAGACACACCGTATTTATCATTTACAGCTTCAGTGACACTCATCACTTCTCCGCCAAATTTACCATCGATTAAGAAGTTTACATGGAAGTCTCCTATTTCGAAACTGTTGTTCCATCCTAGTGTAAAATCTGGTTGTGCATGTGCAACAGTTTCAAAATCTGTAGACATTAAAGTTCCTGTAGAACTAATAACTGGAGTACCATTTTCATCTCTAACTAGTGAGCGCGCTTTAATACTACCAAAATCTTCTCCTTCAATAAGTGCATATTCGTAACCATTAACACCACGTGCAGTAACAATAGCTTCTCCATCTTGTAATGAAGGGTGTACAGCCACCACTTTGTTATTGTTTTGTGCAAAGTTTATAAAGGTATTCCACTTAAAGTTATCACTAACAATTGGTTTACCGTTTAATACTAATTCAATACCATCACTAGAAATCTCACCAGCATTTACAATGTTTTGAGAATACCCATTAGGATTAGGAGCTGCTTGAATGTAAAATATTTGATTTTCAGTTTTTGTGTTATAGTATGTAAAATCAAGACCTAAACGGTTTCCAAAAAAGCGCCATTCTGTACCAACTTCAAATCCTTTTTGACGTTCTGGCTGAAGCGTTTCACCTTCTATAGGAGCAAAAGGAGCAGTACCTATCCCTGTATTTGTATTATTTATTGTGTTTAATGGAATGGTCGCATACACTGGAATATCTTTACCAACTTCAGCATAAGATCCTCTCACTTTAGCAAAAGAAATACCTTCACCCATATCAAACATTTCAGTTAAAACACCAGTTAAACCAACAGATGGGTAGAAAAACGAATTCGAATCTGTGTTCACTAATGTTGAAGACCAATCGGTACGTCCTGTAACATCTAAGAAAAGCATATCTTTAAACCCGAAGTTTGCAGATCCAAAAACAGATTGTACTTCTCTATTACCAACAGACTGTCTTATGTTATTTGTATTTGCAAAGTTTGCGATATTAAATACATTCGGGTAATTTAATCCAGCGCCATCACGACCTGAATCTAAATATGTTTGATCTCCAATTTGATACTTTGTTAAACTAGTTCCTAAAAGTCCAGTGAATGTAACAGCTTCAGAGAAATCTTTATTATAAGAAGCAATAAAGTCTATGTATTGTTGTGTGTTTTCTGTTTTTTCTAAAACATAACGTCCGTTATCTCCAGAGTTTACTGGATCTGTTCCTGCATATTGTCTTTTATCGAAAGTGAAAAATGTTTTATCATAACTTCCTCTAGATTGTAAAGAGAATGCATCTGTAATTTGATATTTAACCGATACGTTGGCCAAAACACGTTGAACGATATCTTCACTAGGGTTGCGGTTAATTAACCAGTATGGATTTTGCTGAATATTCTCATCAAAAGATGAAGCATATTGATCCATTTGGTTCAAATTCGCATTGAAATATTCAAATTTATTTTTATAAATATCTCTATCAATTCCAACAGGTTGTAAATAAACAGCAGTTAATGGATTCGAGTACAAACCATTTGTTGGCCTGTTACTAATACGTTGATCTGATAAATTAATGTTAGCAGAAACATCAATTTTATCTTTTAAAAATTTAGCAGTTTCACGTAAAGTAAAGTTGTTACGCTTTAAATTGTTGCCTGGAATAACCCCTTCTCCTAAAGTATTTGCGTAAGAGAAATAAGTTTGAGCTTTCTGGTTTCCTGCAGTTAATGATAATGCATTAATCGCCGTATACCCCATAGTAAAGAAATCGTGAGCATCATTACTTAAGTTACTAGCTTTAGCACCCCAAGATTTAGCATCGGCAACACGACCATTTTCAGCAATTGGTTGACCTACTGAAGCACTTTGGTATTCCGATTGTAATTCAGGTAATGACATCACATTATCAACAGTAAAACTAGAATTAAAGTTTACAGATAATGATCCTTCCTTACCCTTTTTAGTAGTAATTAAAATTACACCATTAGCACCTTGACTTCCGTAAAGTGCTGAAGCCGAAGCTCCTTTTAAAACAGTCATACTTTCAATATCATCCGGGTTAATTAACGACATCGCATCACCACCATCACGGTTACCAGTTTGGCTACCAAAAATATCAGTACCTGGCTCATTTCCGTTAGAACCATTACCACTGTTTAGCATTGGAATACCATCAATAACATATAACGGATCGTTATTAGTTGTAGACGTATTACCTCTTAATACTACTTTTGTAGCACCTCCTAAACCAGAAGAACTTCTTGAGATTGTAAGTCCGGCAGACTTACCAGATAAACTATTAATAGGGTTGGTTTGCTTAACACGCGTTAACTCATCCCCACCAACTTCTTGTGCCGAATAAGTAAGTGCTTTACGCTCCTTTTTAATACCTAAAGCCGTAACTACAACAGCTTTAAGCTCTTCCGCATCTTCTTCTAGCTGTGCGTTAATTACGTCTTGCTGCCCTACTGTAATTAATTTAGTTGTCATTCCTAAATAAGAAAAGGCTAAAACGTCACCTGAATTCACTGTAAGTGAATAATGTCCATCAAAATCTGTTTGGGCACCGTTAGTAGTACCTTGTACCGTAACATTAACTCCTGGTAACGGAATCCCATCCGCCTTTGAAGTTACTGTTCCCTTTATTTCCTTCTCTTGTCCAAACGAAAATTGAACAGCAAATAATAGAAAAGAAAACAAGAAAAATGTTTGTAAGTTTTGTTTCATAATTTGATTGTTTTGTTTTTTTAAGTTGAGCCAAACTATCTAATATTAAATTTCTTTTAAAAAATTTTATATAAACGACACGATTTAACACACAGACAACATTTTGTAAACGATTAGTGCATATTGGCTTTCAAAGTATTCGTCTTTTTATTGCTAATTAATAAATATATCACTAAAATTGTTGAATCTTAATAAGATTTTAATAACAAAATCAACATAAAGCTAAAATTATTTCAACACATAATAACAAATCGACTGTTAACATTCCAATCAAATATCATATCGTATTCTGGTTGAGCTACTTCCTTTTCAATTTTGTAAGATGGGGGAGTTATTTTAATGACTATTGGTATTCACTAAAATCAAACTTAGTAGAATTCCCTATTCATATTATAATAGTATATATCAATATCTATTATTTAATACCACGCTATATTCTTCGGAAAAAATACCTGATTTATATTTTATCACTAGCCAGTATGTTATTTATGGTTTACTTAGTTAGAACAGGCTTGAACTATGTTTTAGTTACTGAAGAAATTTGGCCAGAAGCAGAAACACCTGGTAATTTTATGGAGCTGAATCATATTATTGCCGTAGTTTTAGGTGAACTTTATGTGATTGGTTTCACAACAGCCATTAAAATTGTTATTGATTGGTCCATTGAAAAACGACTTAATGAAGATTTAGCGAAACTACAAATGAGTACCGAACTTAAATATTTACGCACTCAAATTCAGCCACACTTCTTCTTCAATACATTAAACAACTTGTATGCTTTAACATTAAGTAAATCGGATAGAGCACCACATCTGGTTTTAAAGCTATCGGATATGATGCAATACATTTTATATGAAGTAAAAAGCTCAAAAGCCAGTTTGCTTCAAGAAATAAATCATATCAACAACTTTATAGATATTGAACGCATTCGGTTTAATGATAGTGTTGAAGCCGAAATGGACATTACAGGAGATATTGAAGATGTATGCGTGCCGCCACTACTCTTACTTTCCTTTGTTGAAAACTGTTTTAAACACGGTATGAAACAGAATGATAAACTTAAAATTAACATGAGCTTTGAAGTTTTGAACTCTGGTTTTATTGAAATTAATATTATAAATAACTTTAACCCCAATGTTTTAAAAGTAGAAAACGGCGGCATAGGAAATCAAAACGCTAAACGACGACTTAATCTACTGTTTGCAAATAATTATGTTTTGTACTCTACAGTAGAAGATAATTTATATAAACTGTATTTAAAAATACCTACCCAATGAAAATTAAATGCATTATTATTGATGACGAACCTCTTGCTATTACGGTAATTGAGAGTCATTTAAAAAACTTCGATCATATTGAGATAGTTGAAACTTTTAACAATCCATTAAAAGCATATCGTGTTTTGGAACAGGAAAAGATTGATGTTATTTTTCTAGACATCAATATGCCAGAAATGTCGGGATTTGCATTTATAGATAACCTAAGCTATAAACCACTTATCGTTATTACCACAGCCTATCGTGAATATGCTATTAAAAGTTACGAACTCAATATTTTAGATTATTTGGTTAAGCCTATACCTTTTAATCGCTTCTTAAAAACAGTAAATAAAATATACCAACAAGTTTTTGTAAGTAATATGGCGGTTGATGCTAGCTTACAACAAGAACCTCATATTTTTCTGAAAGTCAATAAGAAACTTATAAAAATCAATTTAAACGACATATTATACATAGAAAGCCTAAAAGATTACATTAAAGTCATCACGAAACTAGGGGATCATGTGGTACACAAATCGCTCTCAGCGATTACTGAAGAATTGCCACACTCTAACTTCATGCGTATTCATAGATCTTATACGGTTTCCATCAATAAAATTAGTGCTTTAGAAGGCAATACTGTAGAAATTTCAAGTAGAAAAATCCCTATAGGCCGAAACTACACCAAACAGGCTAAAGAACGCATTTTCAATATAAACGACGATAAAGATAACTAACTCAAATATTAAGAATTTTAAAAAACAACCATGTCTAATAACCAAACAACTACTTCTACATCAGAAAAAAACACTTTAGTTCCTATAATGATTATAGCGGGACTATTTTTCATATTCGGATTTGTAACCTGGATCAATGGCGCCCTAATTCCATTCATGAAAACCATTAACGAACTTACCGATGCCCAATCATATTTAGTGGCTTCAGCCTCTTATATTTCCTTTGTTGTAATGGCCTTGCCTGCATCTTATATTCTCAATAAAATAGGATACAAAAAAGGGATGTCCTTAGGATTAATTATTATGGCTGTTGGGGCTTTATTATTTATTCCTGCTGCAGCAGCAAGAACCTATTGGATGTTCTTAACTGCTATTTTTATACAAGGCGCTGGAATGACCTTACTTCAAACGGCTTCCAATCCTTACATCACTATTTTAGGTCCCATTGAAAGTGCCGCAAAACGTATTGCCATAATGGGCATTGCGAATAAAGTAGCAGGTGCTTTAGGTTCAGTGATTTTCGGAGCCATTTTATTATCTGGAATCGATGAGATAAAAGAAAAATTAACTCTGGTTGATGCTTCTGAAAAAGCAACGTTACTAAACACAATGGCAGACAGCGTGGTGACACCATATCTCATTATGGCTGTGGTGTTAGTAGTTTTAGGGCTATTAATATTAAAGGCACCGCTACCAAATGTTGAAGCTGCCCCTATTGAAGTTTCCGAAACTGGTGAAAAAGCAAAGTCTAGTATCTTTCAATTTCCACATTTATGGTTGGGCGTGTTAGCCTTATTCCTTTATGTAGGCGTAGAAGTTATCGCTGGAGATACTATTATTTCTTATGGTATTTCATTAGATATCCCTGTTGAAGACGCCAAATTTTTTACCCTATTTACCTTAATGGCGATGGTAGCTACCTATGCCGTGGGTGTATTTTTAATCCCAAAATACGTGAGTCAAGCAACTGCTTTAAAAGCTAGTGCTATCTTAGGCGTGCTTTTATCGTTTTGTATTGTATTCACAACAGGGTTTACTTCTGTATTGTTTGTTGCTGCCTTAGGTATAGCAAACGCTTTAGTGTGGCCTGCTATTTGGCCTTTAGCACTAACAGGCTTAGGGAAATTCACAAAAACAGCCTCTGCCCTACTAATTATGGCTATTTCTGGTGGTGCTATTATTCCGCCGCTTTATGGGGCGTTGGTAGATAGCAAAAAAGAAGATTTAATTGCTTTAGGAAGTGATACCGTTGCCGCTACTGCGGAAGCTGCTTCTTACGGGTATTGGATTTTATTGCCATGTTACGCGTTCATTCTTTATTATGCTTTTTTCGGTCATACACTCGGACTAAAAAAAGCTTAAACAAAAAGCTATATGACTACAAATAAGCGCATTGAATCCGTAGATATTCTACGGGGTATGACTATTATTGCCATGATTTTGGTAAATACACCTGGAGATTGGGGCCATGTTTACGCCCCACTCCTGCATGCCGAATGGCACGGGTTAACTCCTACAGACTTGATATTTCCTTTCTTTTTATACATTGTAGGCATCTCCATTTATTATGCCTACAAGAGTAAACCGAACACACTTAGCACTTATAAAAAAGTTGGGATTAGAAGTTTAAAACTTATCGGTTTAGGTTTATTTCTAAACTTGTTTACGCCACTTTTCCCCTTTGTAGTTGATCTTGAAACTTGGCGCATTCCTGGAGTACTTCAGCGCATCGGGATTGTATTTTTTATAGTGTCTATACTTTATTTAAACTGCAATTGGAAACAACTTTTTGGTATAGGCTTAACATTACTAATTGGCTATTATTTGTTCTTAGGTTTTGTGCCATTGTCAAACACAGGAGAACTGCCAACGTTTGATAGAGCCTCAAACAACTGGGCCAATTATTTAGATTTAAAAATTCTAAAGAAACACATGTGGCAGCCAGATTACGACCCTGAAGGTCTTATTAGCACTATTCCCAGTATAGCTTCCTGCCTTATTGGCGTTTTAATAGGTAAGGTTTTAGACCTTTTATCTCCTTTTAAACCACTTTTATTAATTGCAGCTGTTTTACTAATTATAGGCTATAATTTCAGTATTCTATTCCCGATCAACAAAGCCATTTGGAGCAGCAGTTTTGTACTAGTAACTAGTGGCTGGGGGACTCTTATTTTAGCTATTATTTATTATTTAAGAGATGTGAAACGATATAAATTTGGTTCTATTTTCAAATATATTGGCACCAATGCCATAACTGTATATTTCTTATCGAGTTTTATTTCAAAATGTATGTATAGCATCAAAGTGAATGAAAATCATAACATACATTCATGGCTTTACAACACTTTATTTTTTCCAGATTTATTGAGTGCGAAATTAGCTTCCTTAGTTTATGCACTTGTTGTAGTATTCTTTTACGGCTATTTAGGGTATTGGATGTATCAAAAGAAGATATTTATTAAGGTTTAATAAGCTAAATTTAGAACATTTAAACACCAAAATCCAACAGATTAATTCCCACTTAAAACTTCCGTTTGGTTCAATAAAATTAATATTCACAAATCGCAGCGCATTGTTTGAATGCTTGCCTCAATATTTTATCTTTGCAGCCTTTAAATTAGGATAGATATTTATGAAAATTTCATATAACTGGTTAAAACAATTTATAAAAACAGATTGGACACCAGAACAAACTAGCGAATTACTTACAGATTTAGGACTTGAAGTTGAAGGTTTAGATGCCTTTCAATCAGTAAAAGGAGGCTTAGAAGGTGTTGTTGTTGGTGAGGTATTAACTTGCGAAAAACACCCTAATGCAGACAAGCTTAAAATCACAACAGTAAATATTGGTGAAGATTCGCCGCTACAAATTGTTTGTGGCGCTCCTAATGTTGCTGCTGGACAAAAAGTACCAGTAGCTACAATTGGTACTACGCTTTATACTGAAGAAGGTGAAGCTTGGACCATCAAAAAAGGAAAAATTAGAGGTGAAGTTAGTTTTGGAATGATCTGCGCCGAAGACGAATTAGGCTTAGGAAAATCTCATGACGGTATTCTAGTTTTAGATGATGCAATTGCTGTTGGAACGCCTGTTGCTGATTTATATGATGTTGAAAATGACCAAGTTTTTGAAATTGGTTTAACACCAAACCGTGCCGATGCCATGAGTCATTATGGTACTGCCAGGGATTTAAAAGCAGGTTTAGCTCAGAAAGAAATAAATGTTGAATTAATTACCCCATCGGTAAGTGCGTTTAATGTTGGAAGTCGTATCCTAAAAATTGATGTTGATGTCAAAGATAAAGAGTTAGCACCACGTTATTGCGGACTAACAATTTCTGGATTAAAAGTAAAGGAATCACCGGCTTGGTTGCAAAACCGTTTAAAAGCTATAGGTTTAAGTCCAATAAACAATATCGTTGATGCTACCAATTATGTTTTACATGATTTAGGGCAACCGCTTCACGCTTTTGATGCTAATAAAATTGAAGGCAACAAAATTGAAGTTAAGACCTTAGACGCTGGAACTAAATTTATAACACTTGACGGTGTTGAACGCGAATTACACGCCGATGATTTAATGATTTGTGATGCAGAAAAACCAATGTGTATTGCAGGGGTTTTTGGAGGCGCACATTCAGGAGTTACCGAAGGTACTACAAGCATCTTTTTAGAAAGTGCTTACTTTAATCCTGTGAGTGTTCGTAAAACAGCCAAACGTCATGCTTTAAACACCGATGCTTCTTTTAGATTTGAACGTGGTATCGACCCGAACATTACAGAATATGCTTTAAAACGTGCAGCTTTGCTAATTCAAGAGATTGCTGGCGGCGAAATAACAAGCGATATTATAGATTTTTATCCGAAAAAGATAAATGATTTTGAAGTTCGTTTAAGCTTCGAAAATGCAAAAAAATTAATCGGTGAAGAAATTCCGAAGGAAATTATTAAACGTATTTTATCTTCATTAGAAATAAAAGTAAATAACGTTACCGAAACTGGTTTAGGTTTAACCGTTCCTGCATACAGAAATGATGTGCAACGTGAAGCAGATATTATAGAAGAAATTCTTAGAGTTTACGGTTATAACAACGTAAAAACCACTAAGAAATTAAATGCTTCTATCGCGACAACCTCTCGTTTTGAAGATTATAAAATTCAAAATATTATTGGGAACCAATTAGCGTCTCAAGGCTTTTATGAAATCCTTTCAAACTCGTTAACCACACCTAATTACGTTAAGCTTAGCGAACAATTACAAGATGAACATAATATTACAATGTTAAATCCTTTAAGTGGTGATTTATCTGTTTTACGTCAATCTTTATTGTTTTCTGGATTAGAATCGATTTCATTTAATATCAATAGAAAACGTGGTGATTTAAAATTCTTTGAATTTGGTAAAACTTACCATGGTTACGGAGATAAACGTGAAGAGTTTAAGCATTTATCTCTTTTTGTAACTGGTAATCAAAGTGCTGAAAAGTGGCATGATCAAAATAAAAAGAGTGATTTCTTTTTAATGAAAGGCCTTACCATCGCCGTTTTAGAGCGTTTAGGTATTTCAAGAATTAAAGAAACTCCTATTTCTAACGATTTATTTTCTGAAGGATTAACCATTAGCTTAGGGAAAAATAAATTAGTTGATTTCGGAATTGTAAAGAAACCTATTCTGAAACATTTCGATATATCACAAGAGGTTATTTATGCTGACTTTAATTGGGATGCTATTTTAGACGTTGTTAAACATAACAACATTAAGTTTAAGGCCATACCTAAATTCCAACCAGTTCGTCGCGATTTCGCCCTGTTATTAGATGATAACGTTACGTTTGAAGCTATCTACAAACTTGCAAAACAAAGTGAAAAGCAAATTTTAAAAGACGTAAATTTGTTTGATGTTTATCAAGGTAAAAACTTACCAGAAGGAAAAAAGAGTTATGCGGTTAGTTTCACACTTTTAGATGAAAACAAAACGCTTAACGATAAGCAAATTGATAAAATTATGAAGAAGCTTCAAACTACTTTTGAAACACAATTAGGAGCTGAACTGAGATAGATTGCTATTAAAACTATTTATAAAGAAAGAGCCGTATCATTAATGTTGATATGGCTTTTTTGCTTTTTAGGCTATTCGTCAACCTGAACTCGATTCAGGTTCTCATCAACTTTAGCGATGAGTTCCAACGTTTTTCAAAATTTTCGAAGTGAGTCTCGACCAGATATTCTACCCAAATTTCAACTTAAAACAATACAACTAGCTACTATCCACTATTAATAATATTTCGTATCTTTAGTATAGAACACAAAAACCTAATATCATGTCTGATTCAAATTTCACAAAAGTATATACTGGCGATTTTATTATTGTAAAACGTATTGTTTCCGAATTGGAAAATGAAAATATTAGTCCGATTGTAAAAGATCAAACAGAATCTGCACGACTTGCAGGCTTTGGTGGAGGAACTTTTCCTGGTTTTCAGGAGATTTTTGTAAACAACGACGAACTCACAAAAACGCTTGAAATTGTTAGCAGCATTACCGCTAGCTTGGAAGATAATTAAAATAAACACTTCAAACTGCTGAAACATCGTCAGCATTATGGTTGATAAAGCAAAATTAAAAATCTTATAAAAAATCCAGTGAATTATTTTTACTGGATTTTTTTTGCAATTAAAACCATCATTAATCCACTTATTTATAACATAGTACGAAATTTTATCCCTTCATAATTTATATAAACATTATGAATGTGTATCTTTTCATGAGATTTTCATGTTAACCAACAATAGATTATGTATATAAAAACCACCCTCAATAAAGGAATAACAATTCCTAGTTTAATATTCATTTTAGTCATTTGTTTAATTTCTGCCATTTACCCTACCCTTGCTGAAAATCTTTTAAATCAGATAAAATCTTTCATTTTCATAAATTTAAACTGGGTGTATGTCTGGTCTGTGACATTATTTGTAATCTTTTTAGTTTATTTAATGTTTAGCAAATACGGAAACATAAAACTAGGCAGTAACAGCAGTAAGCCTGAGTACACTTTTTTCTCATGGATTTCTATGCTTTTTGCTGCTGGTATGGGAATTGGACTCATGTATTTTAGTGTCGCTGAACCCATGCAACATTTTACAAATGAAGTGTTTTCGGCTAAAGATGAAATACAACGTGCTAAAGACGCACAACTTTACACCTTTTTTCATTGGGGCATACACGCTTGGGCCATTTACGGTATGGTAGGCTTATCTCTTGCCTATTTCACCTACCGTTACAAACTCCCGCTTTCATTACGAAGCTGTTTATATCCGCTTTTAAAAGATAAAATAAAAGGTAAATGGGGAAACGCCATTGATGTATTTGCATTATGCAGCACTTTTTTCGGCATTACAACAACACTAGGTTTTGGTGTAGTACAAATAAATTCAGGTTTACAAACTTTAAATGTTGTTCAAGACCATAATATTACCATTCAAATAATAATAGTGACCGTTTTAGTATCACTTTCCATTATTTCAGCTGTATCAGGATTAGATAAAGGTGTAAAATTATTAAGCAGCATTAATATCATAGGTGTCGTCTTACTACTTCTATTCGTTTTATTCTTAGGACCTACGGTTTATTTAATAGGAAGTTTTACCGAAGGTTTAGGTAATTATATCACAAATTTCTTTAGTCTCACCTTTAATACGCATGTGTATGAAGCATCTACCCAACAATGGTTTTATGATTGGACCATTTTATATTGGGCTTGGTGGATTTCTTGGTCTCCTTACGTTGGTATATTTATAGCTAAAATTTCAAAAGGAAGAACCATACGTGAATTTATAGCCGCTGTACTTATTGTACCTACCCTATTCAATTTTATTTGGATGACTGTTTTTGGAAACAGTGCCATATGGCTAGATATGAACATTGCTGATGGTGCTCTTGGACTTTTATCTGGAAACCCAGACGCTTTAATGTTTGAGTTTTTAGATTACCTGCCCTTAACCGAATTAATGAGCTTTTTAGTTATTGCTATTATCATAATCTTTTTTGTAACTTCAGCAGATTCAGGCATGTTTGTTATGAATAGTATTTCTACAAAAAATGCTAAAATTTCTCCAAAATGGCAGACCGCAAGTTGGGGTATTCTATTAGCTATTTTAGCTTTAGTTTTACTCAATGCGGGTGGACTTAAAGCCCTACAAAGCATGACGCTTATCACAGCGCTACCTTTTTCGATTATCGTTTTACTGTTTATTATTTGCTTGGTAAAAGCACTTGTTTTAGACAAAAATTATTACGACACGGAGTATTCAATAGCCACAACGTCATGGTCTGGTACTTTATGGAAAAATAGGCTACAGCAAGTCATAACCTATGAAGACAAGAAATCTACCAATACATTTATTGAAAGCACCGTACACAAAGCCTTTGTTGAACTCCAAGAGGAGTTTAAAAACAATGATGTTGAAGCCAAAGTAAGTGCTTTTGAAAACCCTACACGTGTCGAAATTGAAATTCAACACGATATGGTTAACAATTTTCTTTATGGTGTAAAGAAGGAATCAAAATCTGTTTCCGAACTTTTAGTAAACGATGATAATTTTAGCGGTATAGAAAATGACACCGCTTATATACCTATGACTTATTTTAATGATGGCCGAGATGGTTATAATGTATACTTATTTACTAAAAATGAACTCATTTCCGATGTTATAAAGCATTACGAGCGTTTTATTGA
This sequence comes from Tamlana sp. 2_MG-2023, assembly GCF_030548465.1. Classification (GTDB taxonomy): domain Bacteria; phylum Bacteroidota; class Bacteroidia; order Flavobacteriales; family Flavobacteriaceae; genus Pseudotamlana. The sequence goes on along the minus strand of NZ_JAUOSF010000002.1, from coordinate 115,895 downwards.
AATTATTTCTGAAGATAAAAATGCCATGTTTGTAAGTACAGATGCAAATAGTAGGTTGCGCTAAATTTTAATACTGATTCAATATAATAACTGATTAATAATAATAATTATTCTATTTTTTGAAGTATGAGGCTTACTCCTCCTTTGTTGTCTTGACTCTTAATTGGTAAGTTACTCGTTTAAAAGTGAAACTACATCGTAGCTACATTGACTAGACAATAAACATAAAAAAATCCAGTGAACGCTATTCACTGGATTTTTTGTTCCTACTCAATTTAAGGTTGTGTTTAAAAACTAAACCTCAAACTGCTTTAATGTTGTTGTTATAATATTTACACAATCCAACAATTGTTCTTTAGTCATCACCAATGGTGGTGCAAACCTGATAATGTTACCATGTGTTGGTTTTGCTAACAAGCCGTTTTCCTTCAGTGACATGCAAACATTCCAAGCGGTATCACTATCTTCATCATCATTAATCACGATCGCATTTAGCAGGCCTTTGCCTCTTACTAAACTAACGATACTACTGGTTTCAATATATTTATTTAATTCAGCACGAAATAAATCACCTAATTCAGAAGCGTTTTGGGCTAAGTTTTCATCTCTAATCACTTCCAAGGCTGCTGTTGCAACTGCTGCCGCTACAGGGTTTCCTCCAAAAGTACTTCCATGGTTTCCAGGCTTAATAACATTCATAATATGATCATTAGCTAAAACAGCCGAAACAGGATAAACACCTCCACTAATCGCTTTACCAAGAATTAATACATCTGGTTTTACGTTTTCATGATCTACAGCAAGTAATTTTCCTGTACGTGCGATTCCCGTTTGCACTTCATCCGCAATAAAAAGTACATTATACTTTTCACACAGCGCTTTTGCTTTAGTTAAATACCCTGCATCTGGAACATAAACCCCAGCTTCACCTTGAATGGGTTCAACTAAAAATCCAGAAACATTAGGGTTGTTCTTTAAAGTCTCCTCTAAAGCATCAATGTTATTGTAATCAATTTTAATAAATCCCTTTGTATAAGGTCCAAAGTTTTTACGTGCTATAGGATCGTTTGAAAAAGAAATAATGGTTGTTGTTCTTCCGTGAAAATTATTTTCACAAACAATAATTTCAGCTTCATTTTCGTCAATGCCTTTTACTTCATATGCCCATTTTCTACAAAGCTTCAATGCCGTTTCTACAGCTTCAGCTCCTGTATTCATTGGTAATAGCTTGTCGAAGTTAAAATATTCGCAAGCAAATTTTTCAAACTTTCCTAAAGCATCATTATAAAAAGCTCTTGAAGTTAAGGTTAGTGTTTGGGCTTGTTGTACCATGGCGTTAACAATTTTTGGGTGACAATGCCCTTGGTTAACAGCAGAATAAGCCGATAAAAAATCATAATATTTTTCACCTTCTACATCCCATACATACACACCTTCTCCCCTATTTAATACTACAGGTAGCGGATGGTAATTGTGTGCACCATACTTGTTTTCTAATGTAATCGCTTGTTGCGAAGTTAATTGGTCTAAAACAGCCATTTTAAAAAATTTAAAAGTTTGCATCTACCTTAATAGATGCTTAAAATAACCATTCCTTCTCTACCTTTATCCTTCCGAAAAGTCTCGAAAATTCAGCGTGGGAGAGAAATCATCCCTAGAACCTGCAAATTACTAATTATTGGGTATTTTAAAGCATATTTATCATAATCTTATAACTTTAGAAGTGAAAACTTCAAAAAGAAAATAACTATTTTCAACTTCAATCAATAAAGTATAAAGGAGTTCATTATTTTTGCAGCATGGCAAGAAGAAAAACAAGAAAACAAGTTTTTGAAAACGTTGAGGTAATAGATGCAGGTGCAAAAGGTAAAACCATTGCAAAAGCACCAGATGGTAAGGTTATTTTCCTTCCAAATGCTGTTCCTGGCGATATTGTAGATGTACAAACGTTTAAAAAGCGTAAAGCTTATTATGAAGGAAAAGCAACGGTTTTTCATAAACTCTCTGATAAACGTACCGCCCCGCAATGCGAGCATTTTGGTACTTGTGGTGGTTGCAAGTGGCAAGATATGGCCTACGAGCACCAATTGTTTTACAAACAAAAGGAAGTGACCAATAACTTAACCCGTATTGGCCATATCGAACTTCCTGAAGTAACGCCTATTTTAGGTTCTGAAAACCAATATTTTTACAGAAATAAAATGGAATTTTCGTTTAGTGATAGCCGATGGTTAACACTTGAAGAAGTTCAATCTGATAAGGATTTAGGCGATAGAAACGCACTTGGTTTTCATATTCCTGGTATGTGGGATAAGATTTTAGATTTGAATAAATGTCATTTACAAGCCGATCCTTCAAACGCGATTAGAAACGCCGTTAAAGCCTTTGGTATTGAAAATAACCTAGAGTTTTTCAACACCAGAAACCAAACAGGTTTACTGCGTACTATGATGATTCGCACCTCTACGACAGGCGATATTATGGTGATGGTTCAGTTTTTTAAAGAAGATAAAGAAAAACGTGAATTACTATTAGATTTTATTGCTGAAAAATTTCCAGAAGTAACCTCTTTACAATATGTTATTAACGGAAAAGCCAATGATACCATTTACGATCAAGAAGTGATTTGCTACAAGGGTAACGATCATATTTTTGAAGAAATGGAAGGTTTGAAGTTTAAAATAAATGCGAAATCTTTTTATCAAACGAACTCTGATCAGGCTTACGAACTTTATAAAATAACAAGAAACTTTGCTGGGTTATCAGGCAATGAACTGGTTTATGATTTATACACAGGTACAGGAACTATTGCCCAATTTGTCGCAAAAAAAGCACGTAAAGTGGTTGGTGTAGAAGCTGTTCCAGATGCGATTACTGCCGCAAAAGAAAATGCACAATTAAATAATATTGACAACGTTGAATTCTTTGTGGGTGACATGAAAAATGTGTTTAACGCTTCCTTTATTGAAACTCACGGTGAACCTGATGTGATTATTACCGATCCACCACGTGACGGTATGCATAAAGATGTTGTGCAACAAATATTAAACATTGCTCCTAAGAAAGTAGTTTATGTAAGTTGTAATAGCGCAACACAAGCTAGAGATTTGGAACTTATGGACGCCCAGTACAAAGTGATTAAAACACAAGCCGTTGATATGTTTCCACAAACGTTTCATGTGGAAAATGTTGTACTTTTAGAGCGCCGTTAGGTTTAACATTCATTTGCAAAACTAAACCCTATTTTCAGGAATTGTAAGAGCGATTATTAAAAATAAATAATGAAATATTTAAAAATACTTATTGCCCCTATTCTACTAGTTTTAGGTGTTTTCATAGCTATTGCTTGCGAACCTGACGACATTTGTCCGGAGGGTACCGCAACAACACCGCGGCTTATCATCGACTTCTACGATGTTATTAATCCCGACACTCAAAAAAATGTATTTGATTTAGTTGTTGTTGGTGTAGGCAACAATAGTGTGTTATCTGGTTATTCTTTTGTTGATACCGATGAAGTGCTTTTGCCTTTAAAAACGGATGATAACACTACGCAATATGCGCTAATAGCCAACGCCACTGTAAATGACAATGGTACGCCTGACGATGAGTCTGATGATTTTTTAGAAGGAAACCAAGATATTATTAGTATAAGTTATAGCCGTGAAGAAGTTTATGTATCTCGTGCTTGTGGTTATAAAACCATATACAAAAACGTCACTTTAACTATTGAAGATGATGGTGATAACTGGATGCTTTCTAGACAGCCTATAACCGAAAATCAATCTGTAGAAAATGAAAATGAAGCCCACTTTATTGTATCGCACTAGCCTTATCGTTTTCTTTTTGGTGGCTTCGATAAATATTCAAGCTCAAAACGATAGTATTCCTGAAATCAACAAAACTGTAAAAACGGTAGATTCTAGTAAAACCAAGAAGGTTAAAGAATCTAAAGACGCTGTAATTACTACTAATGATTCTACCAAAATAAAATTAAAATACGGACTTCGGGTTGGTGCTGATTTTAGTAAGTTATTGAGATCTGCACTTGACGATGATTATCAGGGTTTTGAAATTAATGGAGACTTTAGATTATCTAAACATCTATACGCTGCCGCAGAAATTGGTACCGAAGAAAAAAATACGATTACAGATTACATGGATATCAGCACGACAGGAGCCTATTTAAAAGCTGGCGTGGATTACAACATGTATGATAATTGGCTAGATATGGACAACATGATCTTTGCTGGCTTTAGAGTTGGAGGGAGTGCTTTTAGTCATGATTTGAATGAAGCTACTATTTATACTACAAATCAATACTGGACACCACAACTAACACTTACCGACAAACTGGAATTCAACGATTTAACAGCCTTTTGGGCAGAAGTACAACTTGGAATTAAAGCAGAAGTCTTAAAAAACCTATACATGGGACTTAATGTACAACTTCGTTTTCTGGTAACCGATACCGACCCAGGTAATTTTGAAAATGTATACATTCCTGGCTTTGGTAAAACCTATGATAGTAATGGTATTGGTGCTGGTTATGGTTATACTATAGCTTATAGAATTCCGCTTTTCAGCAAGTATAAATAGTTTTTAAAAACTTAAACAATGATAACTTTAGCCTGATGTGTAATTGGAAAATTACACGAATTTGCTATAAAACATAAAGCATTTGCTTTTTCATGTAACTTCAATGCCAATTCTTTTTGAGCGCTGTTTTTAATTGTAACCACAGGACTTAAAATAACTTTAGTAAAACTGCCACTTCCTGTAGATTGCACTTCTAATATACCCTCGGCATGATCTGAATACTCTAAAACTTCAATATTATTTTGCGAACAAACGTATAAATAAGACATCATATGGCAAGACGCTATTGCAGAAAGCAATAAATCTTCAGGATTGTGTAAACGTTCATCACCTCGAAATGGCTTTGCTGCGGAAACTTCTAGATCTTGCTTTTTATCTACTATATGAACCGTATGATTTCTACTGAAACTTCTTGGGTTTGTCGTAGTTTCACCTTCAGAAAGTGTCCAATTGACTTGTGTTTTGAATGTGTGGTTGAATGGCATGAGGTTCTGTAGCTGAAAATTGACTGGATTTACTCAAGTGTTTACGTTAATTTCTAAATTTGAATATCTGCACCTAAACCATCTTTTGCTTCGGCTTCCCTAAAATTTCAATTTATTAGGGTCTTGTCTTGCATCAAAAAGTCTAATTATTTCTATTTTTAGACCGTTTTCTCTGTAATAAAGCGTGTTATGTTTTGAAACCACACTTTTCCTTACCTCCAAGGCTTCATTAATAATCGGAAATATTTTAAGGTCATTAATAATTAGACTAATAATATCATCCACTCGGTTGATAAATTTATTAGTAACGCTTTCATCCCAATTTAATTGTAAGTAATCTAATACTGCTTCAAAGTCTTTCTCTGCAGAAGGAGACCAAACCACTTCTCTAAGCATTTGTATATCGCTTTCTCATATCAGATATTACCTTGTGGTGCTCTCTCCCTTCTTGATTGTCTAACTGTTCAATTCCTATTTCAATGGCTTTCTTTTGTTCTAGCGTAAGATTTTGCCAATCGTTGAGGTCATTACTTCCATTAATATAATTCAACAAGATGCCGTAAGCCTCTTCTAATCGATTTCCTTTTAAGGAATCTAACTTTCTAAACAAATCTATTTTTATTTCAGCTGAATTCATTATTAATCTATTTCAAGTAAAGATAATTATAAATTAATGACTATTAAAGGGCCTTTTATTTTTTATAGTAAGCACAATAATAATTTACCGCCCTTAATTATTCATATACTTCCCCTTCTTGCTCCCCTCATACATCACATATTTAACCAAGCGCGATTCCAGTTTCGCATTGAATAACTGTATTTTTCGCGACGGTCGTAAACCTACAAACTTAAGTGCATCTAGGTTTGAAGTGATAAACCAAGCATCGGTTCCTGGGTAATTTTGTTTCAGTGTATCGCCTATATTTTTATAAAATTCTTCCATATCAATATTTAAACGCTCACCATAAGGCGGGTTAAACACCATCTGCAGCTTCTCATCGCCTCCTTTTTGAGTTTTAAAGAAATCTTCATGTTTTACTTCTATAAAATCTTCCAATTGGGCGTTTTTCACGTTTTCCTTGGCTTTAGCTACAGCACTTGGTGCTTTATCATAACCTATAATTTTATGATGAAAATCACGCGTTTTCCCTAACAAAGATTCTTCAATTTTTTCAAATAACTCAACATCCCAATCTTCCCAACGTTCAAAAGCAAATTCCTTACGCATTAAGTTTGGTGGAATATTACAAGCAATCATGGCCGCTTCAATCAACATCGTTCCAGAACCACACATCGGGTCCATAAAATCTGTTTGTCCGTCCCAACCAGAAAGCATAATTAGCCCTGCTGCTAGCACTTCATTTATAGGCGCAATATTCGTAGCTGTTTTATAACCACGTTTGTGTAAAGAATCTCCTGAAGAATCTAATGAAATCGTAACACGGTTTCTATCAATATGGACATTCACTTTTAAATCAGGAAATTTTAAATCTACATTAGGTCGTTGCCCATCGGTATCTCTAAATTTATCTACAATGGCATCTTTTGTTTTTTGAGCGATGTATAACGAGTGTGTAAACAATTCCGAATGGATCGTAGCATCAATAGCTAAAGTCCCTGTAGGTTTGAGGTATTTCGACCAGTCCATTGCATAGATTTTATTGTATAAATCTTGCTCGTTTTTAACGTTAAAAGCATGAATGGGTTTTAAAATTTTAACGGCCGTACGCAACGCTAAATTCGCTTTGTACATAAAACCTTTATCTCCCGAAAAAGAAACATTACGCACGCCTTTTTTCACATATTGTGCACCTAGCTGCGTTAATTCTTTTTCTAGTAAATCTTCAAAGCCAAATAAGGTTTTGGCGACCATATTAAAATTTTCTCCCATTTTTTACGTCTGTTCACTTTTTAAGCTAAATAGATTGCAAAAATAATGTAATTTTGTGGCAAACGTAAAGTTTATTGATAATTCGGGGTTTTTAAGGATTGACGTCCATTCATTTTTAAATAAAGCACATTAAAAGCCATAAAATTTTGGCTAAATTAAATGCGCTAGACAAACCCCAAAAACAAAACAATTTCTGTTTTCACAGAAAATATTTATGACAAATAATACAGCAACTTGGTTCACTTCTTGGTTTGACACGCCATTTTACCACACATTATATAAAGATAGAGACGACAGCGAAGCTCATGCCTTTATGGATACCTTAACCGATTATTTAAACCTTCCTGAAAATGGCACAGTACTAGATTTAGCCTGCGGAAAAGGAAGACACTCGCGTTACCTTAATAAAATTGGTTACGATGTTACTGGGGTTGATTTAAGTGAAAACAGTATAAAATTCGCTAAACAATTTGAAAATCACCGTTTAAAATTCGAAGTGCACGACATGTGCCAACCGTATAATAAGCAATTTGATGCCGTTTTTAACCTGTTTACCAGTTTTGGCTATTTTGAAGATGACACCGATAATTTAAAAACCATTGAAGCTATAAAAAGCAATTTAAATGAGTTCGGTTTTGGGGTTATTGATTTTATGAACAGTGAACAGGTTATTGATAACCTGGTTCCTGAAGAAACAAAATCTGTTGATGGCATCGATTTTCATTTGAAGCGTTTTGTAGAAGGTGGATATATTATAAAAGATATTACTTTTACGGTCGACGAAAAGGTTTACAACTATCAAGAACGTGTTCGCGCATTTACGCTTGCTGATTTTGAAAAACTTTTTGAACAAGCAGATGTCTATTTATTAGACGTTTTTGGCGATTATAAATTAAATAAGTTTAATCCGAAATCATCAGAACGCTTAGTGATGATTTTTAAATAGTGGGTGTTCCACATTTTATATTGCTCATAATTTGAGCCTCTTTTATTAAATGAATAAATTTTTACTTCCCTTTCTGGCTGTATTTTTAGGTTTTGGTATTGCATTACTTTCTAAAAAACAAAAATCTTGGAATACGAAGCTCCTTCTCTCTTTTAGTGGTGCGTTTTTATTAGCGCTAACCCTTTTTGAACTACTACCAGAAGTTTATCATCATTTAGACACCAAACTGGCTGGCTTATTAATTATGTGCGGTATTTTGTTGCAAATTACCTTAGAATTATTTTCTAAAGGTGCTGAGCATGGGCATGTACACATTCATAAGGAAAACTCAACGTTTCCATGGACTTTATTCGTTAGTTTATGTATTCATAGTTTTTTAGAAGGTTTTTCTATTCATGACCATAATGATATGGTTTATGGCGTATTAATACATAAAGTCCCAATAGCAACAGTAACTACTTTATTTTTAATGCAATCGAACTATTCAAAACCTCAAATTTCAGGTTTTCTATTAGTTTTTGCGCTCATGACACCTTTAGGAACCTTTATTTCTCAAGAAACCTCTATTATTGGTCATTATGCCGATGCCATGAATGCCATAGTTATCGGTATCTTTTTCCACATTTCAACAACAATTTTATTTGAAAGTGGCGACGGACATAAATTCAACTTATCGAAATTTATCGCAATTATTTTAGGTGTTGGTATTGCTTATATGATTTAATAAAATTCAATTTGTATATCCGTTTTGTAACCTAAATATTGTATTTACGTCATTCCGAATTTATTTCAGAATCTAATAAAGCTGATAATTAATATATTGTGATGAGAACCTGAAACAAGTTCAGGTTGACGATAACAATTATGTCACATTACGTATAATCAGTAAATTCAACTTAAATTATCAGTTATCAAATGAGATAGGGTAATTAAGTCTTAAAATGGAAATTAACCAGAAAGGACAACTCCAATAGCCCTACTTAAACTTTCATTCTTAAACATATTACTTATTTATTGTTTCACATTAAAACTTAAAACAATATTTACACATTAAAACACCTTGATTTTTAGACTATATTAAATCAATTTTTAACTTTACGATTATAAAATCAAAGCTCTAAGTTAAATTCTAGTCTAATTATGAAACAACATTTTTTTAAACCTTTACTTGCCTTAACCTTAATTACCGTATTTTTTTCATGTAAACAAGAAGTTGAAAAAACACTTACCGAAAAAGATATTACTTTGGAATCAAAAAAAGTAACTGATTTTTTTCAAAAAACTTTCGATACTCGTGTAGATAATCACCCAGAATTTCAAACACGTCTCGGTATCAAAAAAGATTACGGGAAATTAGAAGATATTTCTCCTGAAGCTTCCGAAAAAGAATTAAAATTCAACCAAGAAATCTTACAGTGGTTGAACGATTCTGTAAATGTTGAAGCCTTATCTAAAGATGTGCTTTTAAGTTATAAACTCTTTAAACAAAAAGCAGAAAATCATATAAGTAACTACGAATACAGATTGCATAATTACCCAGTAAATCAAATGTTTGGTGCGCAATCTGGAAAACCTGCATTTTTAATTAACATGCACCGTATTGATAGTCTTCAAGATGCCGAAGCTTATATTTCAAGACTAAAAGGTTTCAAACCTTACTTCAATCAACTCATTGAAAATTTAAAAGCAAGAGAAGCTATTGGTATCATGCCTCCTACTTTTGTTTATGATAAAGTGATTCAGGATTCTGAAAATATCATTGTTGGAGAACCTTTTGACCAAAGCCAAACCAAAAGTGCTTTATTAGACGATTTCTTAAACAAAATTAACAAATTAGATCTTGATGATGCTACTAAAAAAGATCTTGAAGCTCAAGCAAATGAAGCTTTATTAACAGGTGTAAAACCAGCTTATGATGATCTTATTGCCTTCATGAGCTCACAAAAAGAGCGATCAAATACCGATGCTGGCGCATGGAAATTCCCTAACGGTGATGCTTTTTATAAAAATGCCCTTGCAAACACAACCACCACCGATTTGACAGCAAATGAAATTCATGAAATTGGTTTGTCTGAAGTTGCAAGAATTCATAAAGAAATGGATGCTATTCGAGTAAAAGTTGGCTTTGATGGCGATTTACAAGACTTTTTTGAATTTATGAAAACCGACAAGCAGTTTTATTATAGTTCAGATGAAAAAGGAAAAGCGGCTTACCTAAAAGAAGCTGTCCATTTAATAGACAGCATGAAAACCCGTTTGGATGAAATTTTTATCACCAAACCAAAAGCGGATATCATTGTAAAAGCCGTTGAACCTTTTAGAGAGCAATCGGCTGGAAAAGCATTTTATAACCGTCCTGCTGCCGATGGTTCAAGACCTGGTATTTACTACGCAAATTTATACGATATGGCCTCTATGCCAACCTACCAAATGGAAGCTTTAGCTTATCATGAAGGTATTCCAGGACACCACATGCAATTAGCCATTCAGCAAGAGCTTGAAAATGTACCCATGTTTAGAAAATTTGGAGGTTACACAGCCTACACCGAAGGCTGGGGTTTATACTCTGAATTTATTCCTAAAGAAATGGGCTTCTATGCCGATCCTTACTCAGATTTCGGACGCCTAGCTATGGAGCTTTGGAGAGCGTGTAGATTAGTAGTTGACACAGGAATACATGCCAAAAAATGGACACGTGAAGAAGGTATTAAATACTACACCGATAATACACCAAATGCAGAATTAGATGGTATTAAAATGGTAGAAAGACACATTGTAATGCCAAGTCAAGCGACAGCATATAAAATTGGTATGCTTAAAATACTTGAGCTGCGTAAAAAAGCACAAGAGGCTCTAGGTGAGCAATTTGATATTCGTGAGTTTCATGAAGTTGTTATTTCACATGGCGCCATTCCTTTAAATGTTTTAGAAGATTTTGTAGATGAATATATTAGTTCGAAACAAAACAAGATAGAATAGAAAACTCATAAATAATCAACTTCACTAAGTTGACCTAAGAAAAAAGCTGTTTCAAAAGAACACATTTCATCAACCTGAATCGCCTTCAGAATGATGGGATCCATACTTTTGAAACAGCTTTTTTATATTTTACACCTCACCTAGCTAAACCTTCAAATTAAAGCTTTCATAATTTAATTATGATGTTAACTTTGCAAGTTCTTAAACAGTCTTAAGGAATTAGCTAAAAACTCAAAAAAAAGTAGCCTGTGTTTTCAAAAGAAGAATCAAGAAGATTAAAAGAAGAATTTTGGACCAGTTTTGGGAAGTCATTCCCTAGAAAATGGACTTTATACCATACTAAATTAAAAGGTTTTAGTTTTAAATTTCATTTTGATAATAAAAGCGCTTTAGTCGCTCTAGATGTTGAAGACGATTTAGAACACCGCATAAAGTATTGGGAAAAACTTCTAGCTTTAAAATCCATTTTATTAGATGATTTTTTACCAGAAGCCATCTATAATGAAGAATATATTTTAGATAACGAAAAAGAAATTTCTAGAATTTTTGTACCACTAGAACAAAAAGTTTCTATTCATAACAAAAACTCATGGCAAGACGTTATGGTGTTTTTTAATGAGAAAATGGGCTTATTTGAAGCCTTTTATGAAGAATATCGCGATGTTATTGATAGCTAATAGGTGAATTGATTATTTTTTATTGACTATTGATTATTGATTATTGATTATTTCAATTGACGTTAAAGTTTGAACTTCCCTAATTTTTAACTCTTCATTTTTAATTATTAATTGTAGAAATGTTTATTCGTGTAACCGACGTTGAAATTGATGAAAGAATTCTCCTAGCGTCTGAAGGACAATCTGGAAATCAAAACATTATTAATTCGTTTAATCGTACATAAACTTTTAATATTTAATATCTAACTTTCAATATCGTCCAATTTTTCACTTTTAATTTTTAACTCTCAGAACCATCTCAAAATCATCCATTACAAAGCCATTTCCAATATCGGCCACAAGCGGTCCAATCGTTTTAAACCCTAATTTCTCATAAGCTTTAATCGTATTCCTATTATTGATGTTTACCGTTAGTCGGATTTTATTCAATCGAAACTCTAAAGCTTTAGCTTCAATGAAATTCATGGCATTTTTTCCTATGCTCTTTCCTCTAAAATCACTCAAAACATAAAACTTACTTAAAAATAAGGCTTCAGCTTCATTCAGAATAGCAAAATAACCTACTGTTTTATTGTGGTAACTAATCATATAATACAAGTAACCGCTTTCAACTTGACATTTAATCGCTTCCGCAGACTGAAATTTATCAAGCATGTAATCCACTTGAGCTTTACCTACCATAGGTATGTAATGTTCACGCCAAATAATTTCCGCTAAGGATGCTATGGTTTTAAATTCTGAAATTTTTTCTGCTAAACTAAAATTTATCATATCTAAAATCACACGATTAAATCACATAATTAAAAATCATTAGAAAATGACAAACAGCACCTGTTAAAACAAAAAGATGCCAAATCACATGATTATAGGGTATTTTTTGAACGGCATAAAAAATAATTCCTAAGCTGTATGCTGAACCTCCTGCCGCTAAAAACCACATTCCTTGACTTCCTATTTGTGCTGATAAATTTGAAATATCGAAAACAATAAGCCAGCCCATAACTAAGTAAAGTAATGTTGAAACCACTTCGAAGCGTCCGGTAAAAAAGAGTTTTAAAAAAGCCCCGAAAAGTGCAATCCCCCAAACGGTATAAAAAAGTGGCCAGCCTAAACTATCTTGAAGCGCTATCAAACAAACAGGCGTGTAAGTTCCTGCGATTAAAATGTAAATACTTATATGATCTACAATTCGAAAATAATGCTTCCGTTTATCGTTTTTAGTGGCATGATAAAATGTAGAGGCACTAAACAAAATAATTATTGAAAGTGCATAAACAACTACGCTAAACAAACTCCAATCACTTTTACCTGTATTGTAACACACAAGTAAATACAAGGCTATCAACCCAAGAAACGCACCTAAACCATGAGAACAGGCGTTTAATTTCTCCTCCAAAGGTGTTTGAATACGCATTTATTCAGGCGTGTTATGATAGATCCACTTATCGGTTAAATCATAAAAATTAAACTTTATCGCTGGTGGTTGTGGTTCTAACAATCCGTTTTGAAAAGCACGTTGTAATATGTCTTCAATTAAATAATCTTCTTTAACGTTTTCAGGGTCAAACTCGCGTTTTAAAGAAATATCAAACATACTTGCCGTAGTATTGTACCAGAATGCACGCCAACCACTACGAAGTTCTTTAACCAAATCGAAAGCAGTTGTTCCTGTCTGTCTGTGAATTAACTTTACAAGTATCTGACCTTCAGTGCGTGTTAGTTTTTTTAATTCATCTGAAAACTCGCCTTCAATGTATTTCTGTATTTTTTTAGTGTAACGACGCTTTTGTCTTTCCCTTTTTAATGAAGCTAAACGCGTATTCATAGAATCTAAACGCTCGGCCGCCATTTTAGCGTAAGGATAGACCTTTAAGGTTTTTCGTCTTAAAATTAAATAACGAATGCGTTCTTTTTTATCACCAAACTTAAGTTTATGCAACAGAATGACCTCGTCTAAGTTAATAGACTGCCTAGGCACAGAGTCGCCTTCTATAATTAAATATTCAATAGTGGTAGTATCCCTTTCAATCTCGTTAACCTGTGAGAAAACCAAAAATGGACATAAAACCAATATGTATTTTAAAAAATTCATCAATAAAAATGGAGCATTTAATATGTAAAAATAAAGAAATTATACGCACCTCTTACAAGACACTTTCAGTATCTCACATTTGCAAGGTGAATTTAACAAAATATGGAAGACAATAATCATTTAAACCGCTACTGTGTCTATTAATATTATTATTTTAGTGCAAAAATTTTATACATGGCAAACAAGAGCATTCTTAATGAAAAGTCAATGGACTTTTTGGAAAAATATTTGAACAATGCAGCCCCAACAGGCTATGAGTGGACTGGGCAAAAAATATGGATGGACTATTTAAAACCATATGTAGATACTTTTATTACTGATACTTACGGAACTGCGGTAGGCGTAATAAATCCTGATGCAAAATACAAAGTGGTTATAGAAGGACATGCCGATGAGATTTCATGGTATGTTAACTATATTTCAGATAACGGTTTAATCTATGTAATTAGAAACGGTGGTAGCGATCATCAAATAGCGCCTAGTAAAATTGTTGATATTCATACCAAAAATGGCATTGTAAAAGGTGTTTTCGGTTGGCCAGCGATTCACACTAGAGATAAATCTAACGAGCAAGCACCAAAACCAGATAATATTACTATCGATGTTGGCGCTAAAGACAAGGAAGAAGTTGAAAACTTAGGCATTCATGTGGGATGTGTAATCACTTATCCAGATGAATTTCATGTGCTTAACGGAAATAAATTTGTTTGCCGCGCCCTAGATAATCGTATGGGTGGTTTTATGATTGCTGAAGTGGCGCGTTTATTGAAAGAAAACAAGAAAACCTTACCATTCGGTTTATACATTACAAATTCTGTACAAGAAGAAATTGGTTTACGTGGTGCTGAAATGATCACTCAAACTATCAAACCTAACGTGGCTATTGTTACCGATGTAACGCACGATACCACAACACCAATGATTGAAAAAACCAAACAAGGTGATTTAGAAATTGGTAAAGGTCCTGTAGTAGCCTACGCTCCTGCTGTACAACAGAAATTAAGAGATTTAATTACTGAAACTGCCGAAGCTAAAAAGATTCCGTTTCAACGTTCGGCGCTTTCTAGAGCTACAGGAACAGATACCGATGCTTTTGCTTACAGTAATGGCGGTGTGGCTTCTGCCCTAATCTCTTTACCCTTACGTTACATGCATACTACGGTAGAAATGGTGCACAGAGACGATGTTGAAAACGTAATTAAACTAATTTACGAAACATTGCTTAAAATTGAAGATGGCGAAACCTTTAGCTATTTTAAATAAAATATAACTTTTAAATGCCATTACAAGATTTTGAAACTTTTCAACTTGTAATGGCATTTTTTTTCATTCTTATGGACGAATTAATTGATATTACAGATGAAAACGGAAAGCTTTTAGGGCGCTCAGAACTAAAATCTATAATTCATCAAAAAGGATTGTATCATCATACAGCCCACGTTTGGTTGTACACCAAAAACGGTGAGGTTTTACTATCGCAACGTTCAGCAAAAAAAGCTATTTGTCCGCTTATGTGGGATGTTTCGGTTGCAGGCCATGTAGATGCCGGTGAAACAATTAAACAGGCTGGGGTTAGAGAAATTTTCGAAGAAATTGGATTGTCTATCACTGAAGATAAACTGCTTAAAATTGGTGTTTTTGAATGTTTTCAGTCTTATGAAAACGGTATGACCGATAACGAATTTCACAATACATTTCTAGCTGAATTAACCGTTCCTATTTCATCCTTAAAAGCTCAGGAAGAAGAAGTTGAAGCTTTAAAATTGATTTCTTTAACTGAATTCGATGAACTTATTGCAGATATCAATACCAATAACCTTCATTTTGTACCTTCAAACAAAACATACTATGAGTTTGTTTCTGAAAAAATAAAAGAAGCTCTTCAACCTTAAAAAACGCTTAAAGCTTGATGTACCTCATAGATAACTACGTCTATAAAACATACTGACTTTCAACACTCCACAATTTCAACAGCAGCAATAGTTACTTTTAAAATCAACTTTAAGTTTGTTCTATTAATCCCTTCAACCGCTCAATAAAATTCATATATTTATAGTTACAATCCCTTTAACTATGAATAAATCGTATACCGTAAGTGTTAATAATCATGCAGATTTCAGCATAAAATTTAGCGATATTTCTAAACTTGACATAGTTAAAAACTCAGAAAGCAGCTATCATGTTCTTCAACAAAACAAATCATTTCAAGCTGAAGTTTTAGAAGGAAACTTAAATAGTAAATGCTATCAAATTAAAATTAACGGCAGTATTTATGATGTTCAGATTTCTGACGATCTAGACCTACAAATAAAAAACATGGGTCTTAGCAATGTTGTTTCACACCGTATCGATTCCATAATTGCTCCCATGCCTGGCTTGATTTTAGAAATTCAAGTAAAAGTTGGTCAGGAAGTACAAGAAAACACCAGTTTACTTATTCTGGAAGCTATGAAAATGGAAAACAGCATTGTTTCCCCTAGAACTGGTATTATTAAATCCATTCTTATTGAAAAAGGTGAAGCCGTCGATAAAGGCCATATACTTATTGAATTGGAAGACGAATAGCATCGCACTACCCCCTTTATACACGTATCAATTTTTTAAGTACTAAAATCAGCTTTAATGAAAAAAATATTAGTTGCCAATCGTGGAGAAATTGCCTTAAGGGTGATGCGCACCGCTAAAAAAATGGGTATAAAAACAGTGGCGGTTTTTTCTGAAATAGATAGAAATGCGCCTCACGTGAAATTTGCAGATGAAGCAGTTTGTATTGGTGAAGCTTCTTCTAATAAATCTTATTTAAGAGCAGATAAAATTATTGAAGTCGCTAAAAAACTTAACGTTGATGCCATTCACCCAGGTTATGGTTTTTTAAGTGAAAATGACGCTTTCGCGGAATTGTGCCAGAAAAATAACATCATTTTTGTTGGTCCGAAACCGATGTCCATAAAAATTATGGGGAGCAAATTAGAAGCTAAAAAAGCAGTTAAAACCTATAATATCCCTATGGTTCCCGGTATTGATGAAGCCATAACCGATGTTTCAAAAGCAAAAACCATTGCTAACAACATTGGGTTTCCTATACTTATTAAAGCCTCAGCTGGCGGCGGCGGAAAAGGCATGCGCGTAGTTGAAAAAGAAAGTGAACTAGAATCTCAAATGCAACGAGCGATTAGTGAGGCGACGTCTGCTTTTGGAGATGGTTCGGTTTTTATTGAAAAGTATATAAAGTCTCCGAGACATATAGAAATTCAAATTATTGCCGATTCTCACGGACAAATATTTCATTTTTTTGAACGGGAATGCAGCATACAAAGAAGGCATCAAAAAGTTATTGAAGAAGCGCCTTCTTCAGTTTTAAATGAAACTTTAAGAACTAAAATGGGTGAAGCTGCTATAAAAGTAGCTAAAGCCTGTGATTACATCGGTGCTGGTACGGTTGAATTTCTCTTGGATGAACAGCACAACTTTTATTTCCTAGAAATGAATACCAGGCTTCAAGTCGAACACCCTGTAACCGAATTAATTACTGGTTATGATTTGGTAGAGCTTCAAATTAGAATTGCTCGTGGTGAAGCACTTCAATTCAAGCAAACAGATTTAAAAAATAATGGCCACGCCTTAGAATTACGTGTCTATGCCGAAGATCCGATGAATGATTTCCTACCTAGTGTGGGCCTTTTAGAACGCTATAAAATCCCTCATGGTGATGGCATTCGTGTAGATAATGGTTATGAAGAAGGCATGGAAATTCCTATTTACTACGATCCCATGCTTGCTAAATTAATCACCTACGGAAAAAACCGAGAAGAAGCCATACAAATTATGCGTAAAGCCATTGATGATTTTCAGGTAAAAGGGATTAAAACCACTTTATCTTTCGGAAAGTTTGTTTGTGAACATGAGGCGTTTAAATCTGGAGATTTCGACACACATTTTGTTAAAAACTACTATAAAAACGAAGCTCTAAATAAATATTCAGAAGAAGAGGCAAAAGTTGCCGCACTCATTGCTGTAAAACAATTTTTAGAGGATCAGAAATTATTAAGACTTCCTAATTCATAATTCATAATTCATTAAACTAAAAACTATGAGTTCTAAGGCCGAAAAACTACAACAATTATACGCCCTTGCAAAATTAGGAGGCGGACAACAACGTATTGACAAACAACATAACAACAATAAATTAACCGCAAGAGAACGTATTGAATATCTATTAGACGCTGCTTCTTTTGAAGAAATTGGCGCTTTAGTAACTCACAGAACTACCGATTTCGGTATGGCAGACCACATATATTACGGGGATGGTGTTATTACAGGATACGGCACTATTGCAGGTCGATTGGTGTATGTTTACGCTCAAGATTTTACGGTTTTTGGAGGTTCTTTATCAGAAACTCACGCTGAAAAAATTTGTAAAATATTAGAGTTAGCTCTAAAAGTTGGTGCGCCCATTATTGGCTTAAATGATTCTGGTGGCGCCCGAATTCAAGAAGGCGTTCGGTCTTTAGGTGGTTATGCTGATATATTTTATAGAAATGTACAAGCTTCAGGCGTTATTCCACAAATATCGGCTATTATGGGTCCTTGTGCTGGTGGTGCCGTGTATTCACCGGCCATCACCGATTTCACCATTATGGTTGAAAATTCCAGTTATATGTTTGTTACTGGACCTAGCGTAGTAAAAACGGTAACCAATGAAGAAGTGACAAGCGAAGAACTTGGTGGAGCACATACACACGCCTCAAAATCTGGTGTGGCACACAAAAAATCGGCTAACGATGTGCAATGTTTAGATGATATCAAACAATTGTTTAGTTATTTTCCACAGAATAATAAAGAAACCCCTAAAAAACTAGCGTATCAATTAACAGATGAAGTTCGTGATGTTTTAACCAATTGCGTTCCCGACAACCCCAACAAACCTTATGATATGAATACCGTTATTGATGGTATCATTGACGCCAATTCATTTTATGAAATACATAAAGAATACGCAGAAAGTATTATTGTTGGCTTTGCAAGATTAGGCGGAAGAAGTATCGGAATTGTTGCAAATCAACCCATGTCGTTCGCAGGTGTTTTAGGCGTTAGAAGCTCGAGAAAAGCAGCTCGCTTTATACGATTCTGTGATTGTTTTAATATTCCGCTACTTGTTTTGGTTGATGTTCCCGGATTTTTACCAGGAACCTATCAAGAATGGAATGGTATTATTGTTCATGGAGCCAAATTGCTTTATGCACTTAGTGAAGCAACGGTACCTAGAATCACGGTTATCACACGAAAAGCTTACGGTGGCGCCTATGATGTGATGAATTCCAAACACATTGGTGCCGATTTAAACTTTGCATGGCCTGGGGCCGAAATAGCGGTTATGGGTGCTAAAGGTGCTAGTGAAATTATCTTTAAAAAAGAAATCGCTTCCGCGGAAAACTCAGCAAAAAAACTAGCCGAAAAAGAAGCCGAATATGCCGAAAAATTTGCCAATCCCTATGAAGCTGCCAAACGCGGATTTATTGATGAAGTTATTCTTCCTAAAGATACCAGAAGAAAGTTACTAAAAGGCTTCTCTATGTTGGAAAACAAAAAAGTAGACCGGCCGGATCGTAAACATGGTAATATTCCTTTGTAATGACTATTATTAGGCCCAAGCGTGACGCTCGGGCCAACACTAAAAATATTCAAAGAGAATATTCAAAAAAATTCGACGTTTTCAGCTAGCACTTAAAAACCCAAAATAACTTCACTTTACTAGAACAAAGCTAGCGCGAGCGTCACGCTCGTGCCCACAACAGTTTTCCTTATTTACAAAAAACCATATACACATAATATTAGATTCCATAAACAAAAAAATCTCAGGCTAAAATTAACCTGAGATTTTTAAATTTATACAATTTCCGGGAAACTGCATTAAAACAAATGTTACTGAATATCTTGAATATCGTTTTCTGTGATATTCAATTGACTCATAACTGCGTTTATATTATTGGTATCCATAGTAGAAGCTAAATCTGCTGGCATAACTATAATTCTGAATACTTGGTTTTTAGTAAACTCAGCACCAACCGCATCTATATCATCACTTTCAGCAATAATATCTACATCACCTAAAGTGTAGTTGAATCGATATTGAAAGTACCCACCTCCATCAAAAAAAATGGTAGCTGTTGGTAAAGGTTCCCAAACATCTAAACCGTTATCAACCGCTTCCAATCTATATACTAATACAGCATCACCATCAACATTACTTTCTGGAAAAGTAAAACGTTCATTAAGTTTGTTTGACGAAAAATTGATGTTTGCTATTTCATAAGTTTGACCAATAATGTAATCACCTGGAGCGCCATCTACACCATCTCTACCTGGAGGCCCCTCTGGACCTTCACAAGAAAACATTAATAGTGCAATAAAAATTCCTAGGGATAAAATATTTTTTTTCATAAGATTATAATTTAAAAACGTCTGTTTATTTAGAGTAATATAAATTTAGTTAAAAATGCAAGCCTCAACAAATAAGCTTTAGTTTTTATTTTATAAAATATAGTACTTCTATATAAACTGTTCCTCAAATATTTTATCCAAAGAAAGAAAGTGTAACCTAATAAAAAACTCAGATCAACTTTTAATCTGAGTTTTTAAAACATAAATTACGTCTACTGTTTCAATCCTTTCTACCTATTGATGAATGGTTAAAACGGTATTATTATGTAAATTTTCAAGAGTTGGAATCACTGAAGAGTGGCTAAGCCCTACCCGTCTCAAAAAATCAGGTTTTTCATCCATAACACACATAATATTATTAAGATGAGTACTCGCGTACGCCTTTAAATCAAAAGCATTTCCGGTATATTCTACTTTGACATTTTCAACAGCCTGTTCCTTTAAGTGGTTTAGCAATAAATCAATATTATACTTCACATTAACACCTATTAATTTCTTTTCGCCTAAAACCAAAATATTGATTTTAAGATTGGTGTTTTTCAATGCTTCTAAAAAACGATTTACTCCAAACATTCTGATTTTCTCCTTGAAATTAGACGTAATTGTCAAACATAATTCATCGTCCACAGCGCTCGAAACTGGCACTAATAAAACAGGGCAAGTTCTAATGTTTCCTATGATACTTTTTGACTTTCTACCTAATTTAGTATCCCCCTTCAATACAACTAAGTCAATATCTAAGGTTTCTAATTGTTTTTCAATACCTTTCGCTAAACTCGAACATTCAGAAATAATGTGATATTCATGATTCGAATAGTTTTTTCTGATTCTTTGGCTTATCAGCAAATCATTTAATTGTAACAAGGAATCTTCCTTTGGCTTATCAAACCACTCATCATCAGCTTGTAACATATCTAAAGCATTTAAGCCTGATATATCATATGTGTAAGTGTTTAAAAAGTAGAAGGCACAAGACTCGTTTTTAAAAAGCATTGTTACATAATCAATAGTACGATTACTATCTTGTGAGAAATCTGTTGGAATTAAAATGTTTTTCATAATAGGTCTTATTTTATTTTAGTTGGTATCTCATTAAAAATTTATATATGTGCTTTCTAAAGGCGCCAAATTCCTTTGTTAACCGGATATATTGCTCTCTTTTTCGCTCATGTACTTTTAATCTTGTTTGGTCATAATCTGTATATCCATCTTCATATTCATTTCTTAACTCTCGGTCGTATTTGCATAATTCGGCCATATTTAAAACATTTTTCCTTCTCAAGGATCGAATTGCATTTGAAATAGAACCATTAGCAATGAGCTGCTTTTCTATTATATTAAGATCATCTAATTCATCATTAAAATCTTCTAGCGTTAAAATCCAATAATCTAGCTCTCTTAAGTCTTTTTGTATACTTAATCGCCGGTAGTAATCTTCTTTATATGTTGAAATAGTATTCAAAAATTTTAAACATTTTTATTTACAAAATAAATTCAAGAGCCTTTGCTGTTTTTTCTTGGGTTACCTCTTCTATTAATAGATTTTGTACACCTCCTGGAAAATCCCATACAATGGTATCTCCTTTAGAGTAACCAATTAAAGCAGAGCCCATAGGCGTTAGAAGAGATACTTTATTTTGTTTAAAATCACTTTCGGCAGGAATAACTAATTGCAACGTGCGCTCCCAGCCTTGATGTGAACTTACTTGTACAACACTATTAAACCTAATAATATCTGAAGGCATGTCTGCTTCATCCACAATGCGCGCTTCCTTGAGCTCATCATTTAATTTTTGCAAGGATTTTTGCGTTTGAAAATCATCCGCATAACTCGACACATTCAAAATGCGTTTTAAATACACATATTCCTTTTTTTCTAATATCAAACAACCGTATTTCATAATTTTTCTATTAATTTCATTTTAAAAGAGACGATTACTTATCTTTCTTTGATGGTATTTATTTCTGAAAGAAGTCTCACTTTCGCTCAACTTATTTATTGTTGTTGCTTTATTTGTTATTCTTTTTCTTCCTGCGAAAACAGCCTTTAACTCCGTTAAATTCATCCTATTAATTATTTAAAGTTTTAAACTAAATTCATGAATCGATCTTTCACTGCATTTAAAATAATGACTTCGTTTTTTAGATGATCGTCATTGTATTCACTGCAAGACCAGACTTTATCTTTTTGTTTGGTTAATACACAATCTACCATGTACATACAATTTGAACAAATAGTTATGCGATTCATTTAATTTTCTTTTTTTACTATTAAAAGCAAGGCCTATACCAAAAGCATTTAGAACATATCATAAAACACAAAACCCTTTATAAATAAAGGGTTTGTAGTATAAACATAATATATTATCAAAAAATGAATCGGGGTAAAATTACCCACATGAGGAAAAAAGTCTCAAAAATATAATAGGATTAATCATGTAGTTTTTGTCTGATTGTTTTTCTATCTATTTGAAGAATTTCAGCAGCTTTTGTTTTATTGTTTCCGGTAGCTCTGAGCACCTTTTCAATGTATCTTTTTTCTACAACCTTTAAGGGCTCTAAACTGGCTGAATGTTCACTAATGTTAAACTTTAAATGCGCAGGCAAATGCGCTACAGAAATTGTTTTATCGCTCATAATTACTGCACTTTGAATCACATTTTCTAATTCTCTTATATTACCTGGCCAATCATAACGTTTTAAAACGCTTAAAGCTTCTTGATCTATTTTAACAAAACGGTCTTTGTATTCAATGCCATATTTAAATAAAAATTTATCTACCAAAATCTCAATATCGTCTTTTCTTTCTCGTAATGGCGCGATACCGATTTCAACTACAGTTAAACGGTAAAACAAGTCTTCTCTAAATCGTTGTTTCGTAATAAGCGCCCGTAAATCACTATTTGTTGCAGACACAACTCTAACCTCTATTTTTTCAGCTTTGGTTGCTCCTACTTTAGTCACTTCTTTTTCTTGTAAAACACGTAACAATCTAGATTGTACCGCAAGCGAGGCGTTGCCTATTTCATCTAAAAAGATGGTACCACCATTTGCGGCCTGAAAAAAACCTTCTCTATTGGTATCAGCCCCTGTAAAAGCACCTTTTACATATCCAAAAAGCTCTGCTTCTAAAAGGTTTTCTGGAATAGCACCACAATTCACAGCTATAAAAGGGGCTCGTGAGAATTTACCTTGATAATGTATTTCTCTTGCTACGAGCTCTTTTCCGGTACCACTTTCTCCTTTTATAAATACGGTTGCTCTATTATCCTTAACACGTTCAATGATTTGAATAACTTCATATATCTTATCTGAAGTACCTATAATTTCACCATAACTTTCACGTTTTTTCAAATGATCTCTTTGAGACTGAGCGCTTTTATCGTGCTGACTTATTGATTTTTTTATGGCTGCTTCTAATTCTGTTTTCGTAAATGGCTTATTTAGATAATCGACCACTCCTGATTTTATTGCCACAAGAGAATCTTGAACTGAGGGAAACCCTGTCACCACTAATTTTGGTACATTGGGATAATGTTCTGATGCAAATTTTATCAATTCAGATCCATCAATTTCGGGCATTTTTAAATCTGTAATTAACAAATCTATTTTTGTGTCCCGTAAAATGGTTACTGCCTCCTTTACAGATATCGCCTTGAATATATGATAGTTCCAAGATTTTAAATGACGCTGTAATAACTCCAAAATATTCACATCATCATCAACAATAAGTATATTTTCTTTGCGTAATTCCATAACTGATATTAATCTTTAGGAAGTGTTACTGTAAAGGTAACGCCTTTATTCAAATTGTTTTTTGCTGTAATCGTTCCTTTATGAGAAACTACAATACCATGCACGACACTAAGTCCTAAACCAGCGCCGTCTCCTATAGATTTTGTAGTGAAAAATGGTTGAAATATTTTATCTAAATCTTTCGGGTTAACCCCTTGACCTTCATCTTTAATTTTAATGATAATATCGGTTTCTGATTGAGAAACATGAACTTCAACCCAGCCATTTTTAGGTGAAAAGAAGATAGCATTCATGAGTAAGTTAAAAATAATTTGAGTTAATTGAACGGGATCCACTTTTAACCAAATATCATCAGCCTCTATTTTTACATGACATTTTACTTCTTTTTTCCTAAAACTCGCATCTAATAAATTAATAGCGCTGTTGATGTTAGGTACAATATTAATCTGCTTTTTTTCCTGAGGTATTTCGCAAGCAAAAAACATAAGCTTCTTTACTATTTCTCTAGAAAATATGGTGTTTTCAATTATTTTATCGACATCATTGGTCGTTTTCCCTTCGTTTTCTAAATCATCTTTAAGTAGTTCTGAAAATCCTAAAATATTAGCTAAAGGTGTGTTCAATTCATGGGCAATGCCTGCAGTTATTTCTCCTAAAATACGTAATCGATCGGTATGCTCCATTTGCCTTTTTAATGAAGCTTCGTTTTTCTTAATCTCTAAACTTTCTAAAAACCCGCCAAGCTTTAATGAAATATTATCCATAAGCCATTGTTCCTCCTTTAAAAAATCTACTTCCTTAAATTTAGAGGCATCTAAATGTGCTTCTAAATAACCTTTGGTTTCATTAAACAACTTAATTTCTGAAGTCATTTTAACCGTATTCTCCTTAAGTACACATGTAGCAACTTTGAAGTTTTCGGTTTGGATACGAATTTCTGTTTTTTTAGAATGTTTGAATGCTTTTTTTAAACTAAATGCTATAGCCGTAAAGGTGCTTTCAATAAATTCTACATCGGCATTTACAATAATGGAAGAGACTTCATAAAGACATGTGAGCTCTTTTATACGTTCTTTTAAGGCGTCCTCTGTATTTTTGCTCATTCTAAATTTTGCTTTTAAAAATTATAAATTCACAAATAGCAGACTAATTTGCAGATTTTATTAAACCACTAAAATTAAGAAATATAAAAAAGATAGCTCTTATTTAAAAAGTTAAAACAGCTGAATATAAATTTCTATAAAAGCTCTACTTTTTAAGCTTAACAAGTTGCGCATTAAACATGAAACTGTCTTGCCAGCGCTCAAATCGGCTATCAAATTTTTCAGCAAAAACTAAATATTGGCAACGGTCTATACTTTCAGGGGTACGCGTAACCTCAGCAAAATTGTGGTTTCTAAATAAAAATTCGGCATCTTCAACAATAAACATTTGAAGTTGATTCAGGTTTATTCCGTTTAGGTAAAAAATCTTATTTAAACGTTTTGGTGTAGCAATTACAACATCTACGCCATCATAAATTTCATCACGCTGGTGATCTATATTTTTTTCATCATAAGCACAATAGACGCGTAAATCGGTACCGCGTAAAAAAGCATTAAATTCCAATTCTAAGTCTAAAGCCGCTTGTTTATTTTCTACTAAAATTAAAGCTCTAGGAGCATCTTCAAAAGCTTCTCCTTTTAATTTCTGAATCACGCTAAGCACAATACTCGTTGTTTTACCCGATCCTTTTGGTGCGATACAAAACAGACTTGCTCCGCCTTTTATTTTAGATAAAATTTGTTTTTGAAAAGGTAATGGCTCATTAAAACCTTTACTTTCTAAAGAATCTTTTAAAGGCTCAATGTATTTTTTAAATGACATATTGGAGTATTTTATGAAAAACAAAGATAAGATTATAAACCGCTATCAAAAACTTATAACGTAATAAGGCACCCTAATTGGGTGCCCTAAAACGCTAATAATCCTCTTTTTCAATAGGAAATGTATTTTATTAAAACTCTAGATCTGCAACGATATCAAATTCGTCATAAATCGCTTTATCTGCTAAATCGTCAAAGAAACTTGCTGAACCGTAACGGATATCATACTTGGTTCTGTCAATTTTTAATGACGCTGTTGCTTTACTACCGTAGATAGAAATGGTAAAATCTATAGCATGTGTTTTTCCTTTAACTGTTAAATCTCCTGTAACGTTGTAAGCGTTTTTCCCTGAAGCTTTAACTTTTTTAAATACTAATTTTGAAGTTGGAAATTTTTCAACACCAAAGAAATCATCAGATTTTAAATGGCCATCTAATTTACCTTTATACTCCCCTTCTAAATCGGTACTTGATATTGTTGTCATATCTATAACAAACTCACCACCTACTAATTTATCTTTATCAAACTCTAAGGTTCCAGATTTAATAGCGATAGTACCTTCGTGAGACCCTGTTACTTTATAGCCTTTCCAAACTACAGTGCTCTCTTCTGTTTTAACCGCCTTTTTTTCACCACCTATTGTTGTAAAAGATGAAGCAAATACAGTTACTAAGGCTACTACTGCTAATTTTTTAATTGTGTTTTTCATGCTAATTTTTTTTGTTTGTTATATAATTTATGATCCGTAATAAATGCGTTCTTTTATAATTTTTGTGTCGTGCCACTCTTGCACAACAACTTTATTATAATTTTTAATTCCCAAATCTTTATGTGTAAAATCGAAATGCCATTCGACCATGGTAATCCGTTCTCCAATGGTAACATGTAATGGTTTAGCACAACGGAATTCGGTAATAGAGTCAAAAAAACATTTTTCACGCTTTCTATTTTCTATTTTCCCCACACAGGCTGGGTTATTATTTTCTTGAATAATCACATCGTCATCATAATACAAATCGAATGCTTCCAAGGTTTTCCCTTGAAGAATCATATCGTTAAGATTGCTAATGTTTTCAATTAATTTATTCATAATTTCTATTGAAATAATTATGATACAAATTTCTGAAACAAGCAGAATCTATAAAATGAAGTAGGTTATTAAATAAAGTTAATCTAGATTAACATTTACTGTTCTAAGATAATCTGACTCTTTATTTTGCTAAGAAATTCCTTTGTGATACCTAAGTAAGAGGCGATCATATATTGCGGAATGCGTTGTTCTATTTGCGGATATTGATTTCTAAAATACAGAAACCTGTCTTTTGCAGAAAGGCTAAAACTTCTTATAATTCGTTTTTGAGAAGCCACCAGAGCGCGTTCAATTATACGTCTGAAAAAACGCTCTAATTTTGGTATCTCAATATACAAGTCTTCAATAATATCACTAGAAAACATGATGAGTTCTGTGTTTTCGAGACATTGCACATTAAAATCGGCTGGTGTTTGAGTGATAAAACTCCCTATATCTGAAGTCCACCAATCTTCAACAGAAAACATGACAATGTGCTCCTGCCCTTCATCGTCTACAAAATAAGTTTTTGTACAACCTGAAATGACGAAACACTCATATTTACAAACATCGCCTTGCTGAACTATAAACTGTCCTTTTAAATATTTACGGTAGCTTACTTTTGAAGTTAAAATTGCTTCTTCCGCTTCGGTTAAAGCAACATGGTTTTTAATGTAATTTAAAAGTGGTTGTATGTTCATTCGTTTAACTATACGTGGCAATTTGATTTAACACGAAAATAAATCATTATATATTAAACTGATTATTTTTTTCAGAAGTATAAAATTTAATCGTAATTTAAACCACCTTGTATTACTATAATTTTTAGTTACTTATATTCTTGAATTAATACTTCCGTCGGAATATGAAGCGTGGCATTCAGTTTTCTAATCATATCTAAAGTTAGTTTGCGCTTTTTATTTAAAATTTCGCTTACTCTACTTTTAAACCCGACAACTTCAGCTAGATCCTTTTGCTTCATGCCCAATTGTTCCATACGGAATTTTATAGCCTCAATAGGATCAGGCATCCCGATAGGGAAATTCTCGTTTTCATAACGATCAATAAGAATAGAAAGGATTTCAAGCTCATCCCCTTGCCCTGTGCCTTTTTTTGCATCAAATATCTCCTCAAGTCTTTCTAGAGCATTTTGATAGTCGTTTTCATTTCTAATTGGTGCTATATTCATCATCAAATGTTATTTGCGTCAATTTTGTCATATTCTGCATGTTTTCCAATAAACCTTATCCAACATATTTGAAATTCAAAATTAAATTTTACAATCAACCGGTAATTGTTTCCTTTAATATTATAAACAATTCGATTATCTTTTAAGATGCTTGCACTTGGGTATTCACTTTTTAAAGCATTTATATTGCTCCAATCAGCTTTTTCGGTTTCTCTATACCAAGACTTTAATTGTTCTTCACAATCGGCATGTTTTTCCCAAAAACCTCGTAAAGTACCCTTTGCAATAACTCTCACTATTAAAATATTTGACACAAATATAATAAAAAGTTACCAAAACGGTAATTCAATTCCAAGTGTTTATTTTTATATTCCGTGCTTTTAAATCGAACATTAAATTATAGAGTCCGAAAAATGTACGATTCATATAAATGAAATGTTTGGAGCCTCTATTTGCATTTAACTTCCTCAACTGGGTGTTTTTAGAATATTTCTCTCCCAAATCTGCAATCTTTCCAAAAAACTCCGCGTTTGAAAAATCAAAGTACTCTTGATGTAATGGCTCGGTAAACAAGGTTAACATTTCATGAAACATAGCTGTAAAGAAACTAACTTCTTCAGCTCTATCATCAATTCTTAAAATTTCAAGTTCGTATAGCTTCGCTTTAAAATGCTCTGGATTACCCATGTTTTTTTTATCTGCCAATTCAAAATAAGGCACATAAAAATCTTCTGGAATCTGTTTCATACAACCAAAATCTAAAGCAATTAAATCGCATGATTTAGATACTAAAAAATTTCCTGGATGCGGATCTGCATGTACTTTCTTTAATTTATGAATTTGAAACATATAAAAATCCCAAAGTGCTTGTCCCAATTGGTTTGCTAACTCTTGATTGGTATTATATGCTGTGAATTCAGACAAGTGTTCGCCTTCCATATAATCCATTGTAATAATGCGTTCAGACGACCATTGCTCGTAATATTTCGGGAATGTTAAATGCGGAATGTGTTTACAAGCTTCAGAGATTTCTTTACTTTGTTTAACTTCTAAGATATAATCGGTTTCCTCTAGAAGTTTGCCTTCAATCTCCTTAAAATATTTATCTGAACCTTCACCTTTTATATTAAACATACTCATTGCAATAGGTTTAACCATAGCCAAATCTGAAGCAATACTATCTGCAACACCAGGATATTGAATTTTAACAGCTAGCTTTTTGCCATCTTTCACAGCAATATGTACTTGCCCTATACTCGCGGCATTAACAGAATTTAAATCAAACGTATCGAATAAATCTTCTGGTAATTTATCAAAGTATTTTTTAAAAGTTTTTAAAACTAATGGCGGAGAAAGTGGCGGTACAGAAAATTGAGCTAACGAGAATTTCTCAACGTAAGCTTGCGGCATGATGCTTTTTTCCATACTTAACATTTGAGCCACTTTTAAAGCGCTTCCCTTAAGCTGTTTTAATCCATCGTAGATATCTGAAGCATTATTTTCATTTAACTTATCCTTGGCTTCAAGCTCAGATTTCGTGATTTTATCACCATAATATTTTATGTAGTTCACGCCTATTTTGGCTCCAGTAGACACTAATTTTGAAGCGCGTTCTATTTTAGAAACAGGAATTTTATTAATTGCTTTCATAAGTATTCATTATTGCATTTGCACTTTTTCCTTAAACAAAAATTTTCCCAAATCCATCAAACTTTTAAGTGGTGCTACATCCAAGAAATCAAAACTTGTATTTACAGATTTTTCAATAAAAACATCTGTCTTTTCAAAGGAAGGCGAGCTATCTTCCATCCAAAACTTGAGGGTTACTAATAGTTGCACCCAAGCACTTTCCATTAAACCTTGCTGCTGAAACCTATCTATTTTTTCTTGCTTTATTTCAATGGTTTCAATCTCTAAAGTTCCAATATAATCTTTAAATTCTTGTCTTAATTTAGATAAGCATTTTAGATTTTTCAACTTGTTTTCATGCTTATTTAAAGCAAATAAAACAAAGCTTCTATTGGCTGTTAGGTTTTCAAAAAACGTGAAATAAAAACTTAATAGTTTGCCTCTTGCATCAAACGATTGATAGTTTTCACTTTCATGAAGCAGTTTTAACGTATTCTCAAAAAACATTTTAAATATATGCGATTCAAGGGCTTCAAACGATCCATAAAAAGTATAGAAATTCTGCTCTTCAAAATTATTATGTTTTGCAAAAGCATATACTGTTTTAGGCACTTTATCGTGTTCTAAAACATAATCCATATATAAATTCACAAGCTGTTCTCCGGTAAGTGTTTTCTTTTTAGCCATAGCATGTTTGAGTTTAAAAAACCATTTCCTATAAAATTACAACCTAATTCATAATTAAAAGAAAACTTGGTAGATTTAATACTGTTTTTAACGCTCTTTATGAGACTTTTAACATTCTATTGTTTTAGGAGCGCATTTACTTAGATATAATCAAAACGCTATCTATACGCTATCCTCTTTAAGTCATGCCTCCTACTCACAAGTTAACTGCATACCGAAATAATATCATTGTCTTAATATATCGTTAAGTTGACGAATATGGCGTTCAATTAATTTACTTTTGCAAAATGCAAAAATCAGAGCACTTTAAATTTGAGTTTGTCGCATTAATGGCTTCATTGATGTCTATAGTCGCTTTATCCATAGACGCCTTACTGCCTGCCTTACCAGAAATTGGCAAGCATTTAAGTGTGATTGATGTTAGAGACAATCAATTATTAATTACCATGATTTTTCTTGGTATTGGTTTCGGACAACTCATTTTCGGACCGTTATCAGATAGCTTCGGAAGAAAACCCATTGTATTTATTGGCTTTTCAGTATTTATTATAGCCAGTATTATTTGCGTCACTACTGAAAGTTTTGAAGTCATGATTGTTGGTAGAATTTTACAAGGTATTGGTTTGTCTTCCCCAAGAAGTTTATCACTTTCTATGATTCGTGATTCTTTTGAAGGCGATTATATGGCAAAAATAATCTCTGTAGTTGTCATGTTCTTCATCCTTGTTCCCGTTATTGCTCCTACGCTTGGACAATTATTAATGGCTTATTTTAGCTGGAAATCTATCTTTTATTTCAATCTTATTTTTGGAGTAATTATTATGTTTTGGTTTTGGCTTCGGCAACCAGAAACACTCCCTAAGGAAAAACGTATAAAATTTACACCAGGACTTTTTGTGAATGGTACAAAAGCCTTCTTTAAAGAAAAAGAAGCTGTTGCCTTTACCCTAGTTTCAGGATTTATTACAGGCTCTTTTATGGTGTATTTAAGCACTGCCCAGCAGATTTTTCAAGAACAGTATCAATTGGCAGAAATGTTCCCTTACATCTTTGCGAGTTTAGCGATTTCAATAGGACTAGCTACTTTTATGAACAGCCGCTTAGTTGAAAAATACGGTATGTGGCGTATAGCACATGTCGCTACTATTGGTTATGCTGTAGTTTCTGTGCTTTATGTCATTCTTTTTTGGTCTGGTAAAAACCCTAATATTTTTATATTATTAAGCTTTTTTGCTTTACAATTTTTCGCTGTTGGTTTCCTTTTCGGAAATTTAAGAGCCATTGCCATGCAGCCTATTGGACACATTGCAGGAATTGGCGCCGCGATAAATGGCTTTTTATCTACTGTTATGGCTGTACCTATTGCAAATTATATAGGTGGTTTTGTTAAGCATTCTGTACTTCCTATTTTTATAGGATTCTCTATTTTTGGTGCCTTGTCACTTATTGTTTTTACAGTGGTGAAAAGGAAAAAGCAGATTATTCACTCTTAAAATAACGCTGTTTCAAAACATCTAAATGGTGTATTTCATGACCTAAAATAATAAAAGCAGCTGCTCTGGCGGACATGTTACCACCACTAACGGTCCCAACGCATTTTAAATCTGCTTCCGATAGACTTTTCACAAGTATGATCGAGTTTTTACGAACAGCTTCATATTCTTCAATTAAGTCTTCTATAGATTTCGAATTTGCTTTTGAAGGCGCTACATAATCGTCTTGCTCAAATCCTGGAAGTGGCGTTTTATCTTGTCTGGCAATACTAAAGCAGCGGTAGCTAAATACACGTTCGGTATCAACAATGTGCTGAAGGACTTCCTTAATTGTCCATTTTCCATGAGCGTAACTGTAATTGAGTTTATCGTCAGGTAGGCTTTTAAAATAGTTTAGAACGGCTTCACTTCCTTTTGAAAAACCTTCTGAAAAAGTTACACCTTTAGGCACTTTTTCTATATACATTTGGTAATAATTATTATACTCGGAAGTCTCTAACTCTGTAACTTTCATAAAAATTATATTTTCGCTTGATAGGTGTATAAATCGTAATATCTGCCATTATTAGCAATCAGTTCTTCGTGTGTACCTCGTTCCACAATGTGTCCTGCTTCAATAACTAAAATTTGATCGGCCTTTCTAATGGTACTTAAACGGTGAGCAATTACAATAGTGGTTCTATCTTTTACCAATTCATTTAAACTCTTCTGAATTAAAGCCTCACTCTCTGTATCTAAATTTGAGGTCGCTTCATCTAAAATAATAAGCTTCGGATCTGCCAAAATAGCTCTTGCAATAGCTAATCGCTGACGTTGACCGCCTGAAAGTTTCACACCTCGTTCTCCAATTAAAGTTTCTAAACCATCATCAAAACGATCGGTAAATTCGTTGACATAAGCGGCTTTAATGGCATTTTGTAATTCTGATTCGGTAGCATTAGGTCTAGGAAAAAGAATGTTTTCTCTAATGGTCCCTTCAAATAAAAATTCATCTTGTAAAACCACACCCAAATGCTTTCTGAAACTGTTTAGTTTTACCTTGGATAAATCTTGATTGTCTATTAAAACTTCACCCGAGTTCGGATTCAAAAACGTCGCAGACAAACCGGCAATGGTAGATTTTCCAGAACCCGAACTTCCCACCAAAGCCGTTACGGTTCCTGCAGGGGCTTTAAAACTGATATTGTGAAGCACTGGCTTTCCTTGTTCATAACCAAAAGACACGTTTTTAAACTCAACATCTCCTTTTATGGTTTTAAGTTGAATGGTGCGAGATTCGTTATCTTCTTCCGCAGTCATGTTCATGAGCTCTTCAGTACGATCTAAACCTGCCAAGGCTTCGGTTAACTGACTCCCAATATTACTCATCTGCACAATAGGCGCAATCATAAAACCGAGCACCATAGTAAAGAATAGAAAATCACCTGCAGTCATCTCACTTTGCATCATATAATAACCACCAATGCCCATGATTCCAGTAGTAGCTAAACCTATTAAAAAAGTTGAAGAACTCGTCATTATAGCTGTAGCCGTTAAACTCTTCTTTACGTTTTTAAATAAGCGCTCCACGCCTTGTTCAAAAACTTGATTCTCTTGTTCTTCAGCGTTAAACGCTTTAATCACACGAACGCCTGCTAACGTTTCAGTTAATCTCCCTTTAACTTCAGCATTAATCTTTCCTCGTACTCTAAAAACCGGACGAATATATTTGAAGGCTCGCAAGGCAATATAACCAAAAATTGAAAGTGGAACGAACACAAAAAGGGTCATCCAGGCATTTAATTTTATTAAAATTACTAAAGAAATAATAGCCGTAAACGTTCCGCCCACAAGTTGTACTAATCCCGTCCCGATTAAGTTCCTAACACCTTCGACATCACTCATTATTCTAGAAACTAAGCCTCCAGTTTTATTATTATCAAAGAAACTAATGGGTAATGACAATACTTTCTTCTGAACCTGAGCTCTTAATTCACTAATTAAAAACTGAGCCTGTACACTTAAGATTTGAGTCAACGCGAACGACGTTAAGGCTTGTACTAAAATTGCTGCTAATACTATAGTAATTAATGTATATAGCTGGGACATATCATTATTAGGCACCACCTCATCTAAAAGCACTTTACTTTGCCAAGGAAGAATAAGCCCTGCAACACTTCTAACTACAATCAAAATTAAACCAATAAATACGAGATTACGCCTTGGCCAAATAATAGTTTTAAAGGCTTGAGCCATTGTAACTTTAGACTTTTTTTTATTTTTTTTTGTAGTGGTTTCCTGAAGGTGTTTCATAGAATTATATTGAGTGCGACAAGTTATGTTTTTTTAGTGAGAAGTTATTCTATCACTTAAAAAGACAATTAACAATCGGTAATTATTCGTAAAAAAACAATGATTTTTTAACGTTAGCGTTTAAAAAATAAATATAATAAGTAGGACGAAAAATAGCTTAATTCATTACTTTTATTGCCAGAAAATTAACAATTAAAATTATACAAAATCATGAAAATTATAGGCATCGGTAAAAACTACGTAAATGATAAAAGTGAAGTTTCAGCCCTTAAAACTGGCGCCCAAACCATCTTCTTAAAAGCAGAAAGCACATTAGTTGAAAACAACGCAGACATTATTTTTCCATCTATTACAGAACAATTGATTTTTGAAGTAGAATTAGTTGCTAAAATTGGTAAACAAGGAAAAGATATTTCTGAAGCCGATGCAGCCTCTTACATAAGTGAAATTGGTATTGGTATTGATTATACGGCTAAAGATGTTCTTGCAGCAAGTAGAGAGAACAAAGGGCCTTGGGCTTTAGCTAAAGGTTTCGATGGCGCATCTCCTGTTGCTGGTTTTAAACCGGTTTCTAATTTTTCAGATTTAAACGACATCAACTTTAACTTATTAATAAACGGTGAAGAAAAACAAGTTGGAAATACCAGTGATATGATTTACAACTTTGTCGAAATTATTGCTTATGTTTCTAAATTCATGACCTTAGAACCTGGAGATTTAATCTTTACAGGAACACCTGCCACTGGTGCTGGTCAAAATGTTAAAGGAGATCATTTACAAGCTTCTGTTGAAGGTGAATTATTATTAGACTTTAAACTTATTTAAAAAAAAACGAAGGTGTTAATTATACCCTATGAAAAACTCTATTGCAGAACGCGTACTTGATTATTTAATAAAATATCCCCCATTTAATCTATTAAATAACCAAGATTTATTCGAAATTTCAAAAGAAGTTTCTATCATATACTTGGAAAAAGGAGATACATTATTTGAAAAAGGCGATGCTGCAAAATCAGATTTTTATATGGTTAGAAATGGTGGTGTGAAATTATTACATACTACTGCAGAAAACACGCAAGAAATCGTTAACATAAGTGATGCTGGTGATGTTTTTGGTATTAGACCATTAATAGCGAAAGAAAACTATAAACTATCGGCTACGGCGAATGAAGAATCTATAGTTTATGCGATTCCTATTAGTACTTTTACTTCGGTAACCAAAAACAACGCTAGCATTAATAAGTTTTTAATTACTGCTTTTGCTACAAATGCATACGACCCTTATACTGCTGAAGAAAATGGCAAAATATTTATAGATTACCTACCAAACAGTGCACAAGATATTGTAAATTTTCAAACGGCGAATTACACAAAAAAGCCCATTACTTGCCTTTTAGATTCAACTATAAAAGATGCAGCCATCAAAATGAGAGATCATAGAATTGGTTGTATCATCGTCATTGACGATCATGACAAACCAGTTGGAATTATTACAAATAGTGACATCAAAAACAAAATAGCAACGGGCTTATTCCCTATCGAAACTTTAGTTACAAATATTATGGTTTCGCCAGTTATTACTTCTAAAAGAGACTTAACCGTTGCCGAAGGTCAATTACAAATGATAAAGCATCATATTGGTCATTTATGCATAACTAAAGATGGTACGGTGAACTCAAAACTTGTTGGTGTTTTAACACATCACGATGTTTTGGCCACTCTAGGTAATAACCCTAGCGTCATTTTAAAGGAAATTAAAAGAGCAAATCGTACAAAAAAGCTACGTTCAGCAAGGTTAAAAGCCAATAGTCTACTTAAAAACTATTTGGAACAGAACATTCCCGTTGGTCATATTGTTAAAGTTATTGCGCAAATTAATGATGCTGTTACCGTACGAGCTATTGAAATTGCATTGAAAAAAATGCCAACTAATCCGCCAGTAAAATTCTCATGGATTGCCTTAGGGAGTCAAGGCAGAAAAGAGCAAATGCTTTTCACAGACCAAGACAATGCTATTATTTTTGAGGATGTTGCTAGTGATAAGTACGAAGAAACTCAAACATACTTTCTAGAATTGGCTAAACTTGTTACAAAATCATTAAACAAAGTTGGTTTTGAATATTGCGAGGCCGATATGATGGCGAGTAATCCAAAATGGTGTATTTCAATTTCACAATGGAAAAATCAATTTGAAGATTGGATTTTACATCCCGATGAAAAAGCCATTCTACTGTCTTCTATATTTTTTGATTTCAGTCCCGTTTATGGTGAAGATACACTAGCTGAAGAACTCACGAATGCTATTTATAAAGCGTTAGAGCAAACCTCTATATTTTTTAAGTTCTTAGGTCGTGACGCTATTAAAAATCCATCACCATTAGGTTTCTTTAAACAGTTTGCTGTTGAAAAAAGTCAAGAACAAAAAGATCTTTTCAATATAAAAAATAGAACTATAATGCCCTTGGTTGATGCTGCGCGTTTACTCA
Source organism: Tamlana sp. 2_MG-2023 (assembly GCF_030548465.1). Lineage (GTDB taxonomy): Bacteria > Bacteroidota > Bacteroidia > Flavobacteriales > Flavobacteriaceae > Pseudotamlana. The sequence goes on along the minus strand of NZ_JAUOSF010000002.1, from coordinate 79,318 downwards.
CCTTACAAAATAATATTAAAGGCATAAATAACACCGCTGATCGATTTGAGCAATTAGCACTTTTAGACCCGAACAGTAAAGCCCTTTACCACTCATGTTCTTACGCCTTCAAAGCGCTTTCCAAATTTAAAACGAAGCAAGGCATTCTTCATAATGATTCTGGAAAATTCATTGACATTGAGAGTCTTACTAAAGAGGAACAACTAAAATTAAGACGTTGTTTAAAACCAGTGCACGAAATTCAAGAAGTCATCAAAATACGTTTCGATTTAAAAAACTTTATCTAATATGAAGTTGTTCAGTTGGTTTTTAGATAAAAAAAGTGACCACCCTGATTTTTGGTTAGAATACCTTGAAGGTTTCAAAGGTAAAATGAATAAGAACATCCAATCGACAAGATTCGTTGCTTTTGATACTGAAACTACAGGTTTTGATTTTAATGAAGACCGCGTTTTATCTATTGGAGCTGTTTCCTTTATAGACAAAAAAATTGAAGTCAGTAAATCTCTTGAACTATACATTAAACAAGATGTTTTTAAAGCAGAATCTGTTAAAATTCATGGTCTTTTAAAAAACAGTAAAGTTGAGAAGCAAACAGAGCTAGAGGCGATCAAGTCATTTTTAGCTTATATAAAAAGTGATGTTTTGATAGCCCATCATGCAAATTTTGATCGGAACATGATTAATAAAATGTTGGAAAGACATGGTTTAGGCAAATTGAAAAACAAATTCATTGATACTGGTCATCTATTTAAAAAATCCGTTCACCTCATTTATAAGGATGAAGACCAACCATTCACTTTGGATGAGCTTGCGAAAGAACTCAATGTTCCTTTAGTAGACAGGCACACCGCTACAGGCGATGCGCTTATTACTGCCTTAATTTTTTTAAAAACCCTTTCTCGTTTGGACAAAAGAAAACATCTTAACTGGGGTTATTTGCTTCCTAAATAGGCCTTCACTTTAAACTTTACAATGGCATGTCAAATCGATTCTAGCTATCGACAGACAGGCGTAGTCGAGATTGGTGTGTTGACTAGAAAAGCGCTCGAACTAAAAATAATGCAACTCCTCGTACATTCAAATTTCAATATCAAAACTAATACCTAGTTAGAATCAGTTTTAAAAAAAAAGCTGTATCAAAAATAACCTTTTGATACAGCCTCTCTATAAATAAGCACTCCGTTTAATTAAAGCGCATTATCTATAATTTCTTGAACTACTTCCGGATTTAACAAGGTACTTGTATCTCCTAAGTTACTAATATCTTTACATGCTATTTTACGTAAAATACGTCGCATAATTTTTCCTGAACGTGTTTTAGGTAAACCTACGGTAAACTGTATTTTATCCAACTTCGCAATCGGACCAATATGCTCTGTAATCATTTGATTGATCTCTTTTCGAACATTGTTTTGGTCTCTACTTTCACCCGTATCTTTTAAAATCACGTAACCGTAAAGTGCATTTCCTTTAATATCATGTGGGAATCCAACAACTGCAGATTCTGATACTGCTGGGTGTTCATTTATAGCATCTTCAATTGGTGCTGTTCCTAAGTTGTGTCCAGAAACAATAATAACATCATCTACACGTCCTGTAATTCGGTAGTAGCCTACTTCGTCTCGTAATGCACCATCTCCAGTGAAGTATTTATTCTCATAAGCTGAAAAATACGTTTCTTTATAGCGTTCATGGTTTTTCCAAATGGTTCTTGCCATACTTGGCCATGGAAATTTAATACATAAACGGCCTTCAACCTGATTACCTTTTAACTCTTCACCTGTTTCATCCATAAGTGCTGGCTGGATGCCTATAAACGGCAAGGTTGCGTAAGTTGGTTTTGTTGGGGTTACAAAAGGAATTGGAGAAATCATAATCCCCCCGGTTTCAGTTTGCCACCAAGTATCTACAATCGGACTATTCTTTTTCCCAACATTATCATTATACCAGTGCCAAGCCTCTTCATTGATAGGCTCTCCTACAGAACCTAATACTTTTAAAGAAGATAAATCACGTTTTTCTATTAAGTCTACACCTTCCTTTGCTAAAGCGCGTATTGCAGTAGGCGCTGTATAAAACTGAGTCACTTTATGCTTTTCTACAATCTCCCAAAAGCGTCCGAAATCTGGATAACTAGGCACCCCTTCAAACATTACCGAAGTTGCTCCATTAGCCAATGGCCCGTAAACAATGTAACTGTGACCAGTAATCCAACCGATATCAGCAGTACACCAATACACATCATTTTCTCTATACTGAAATACATTTTTGAAGGTGTATGCCGTATAAACCATATAGCCACCTGTAGTATGAACCATACCTTTTGGTTTTCCGGTAGAACCTGATGTATATAAAATAAACAGAGGATCCTCAGAATTCATAATTTCAGCTTTACAATCGTCTGAAGCTTCATCTAAAAGTGGTTGTAACCATACATCACGGCCACCTTTCATCGCGATATCAGAATGAATACGTTTTGCCACTAAAACAGATTCAATACCAGGGCAATCCTCCAGAGCATCATCAACAATTCCTTTTAAATCGATGGTTTTTGAACCACGGTAAGAACCATCACTAGTAATCAACATTTTACAGTCACTATCATTAATTCGAGTTGAAAGTGCCGTAGATGAAAACCCAGCAAAAACCACTGAATGAATTGCGCCTATTCGTGCACAAGCCAATACAGAAATGGCCAATTCAGGAATCATTGGTAAATAAATACAAACCCGATCTCCTTTTTTAATGCCTTTAGATTTTAAAACATTAGCAAACTTATTAACCCGAGCGTAAAGTTGCTTATATGAAATATGTTCTGCTGGATCATCTGGATTATTGGGTTCAAATAAAATCGCCGTTTTATCTCCTCTTGTTGATAGATGTCTATCAATACAATTTTCTGTAATATTAAGTTGCGCCCCTTCAAACCACTTAATTTCAGGTTTGCTAAAGTCCCAACTTAAAACGGTATCCCATTTTTTGCGCCACATGAAGTGCTCTTCAGCAACTTCTTCCCAAAAATTCTCTGGTTCTCTAATAGATTTTCTGTAAACTTGATAATACTCTTCTAAATGTTTTATGTGATAATTACTCATACGTCGTTATTCGTTTTGGTTTAGTTGCACTCAAATTCATCAAATTTTAAGCGATTCCTAAATTATAAATTTAAAATCGTTTCTCTAAGTTTTTTCTACAGATTACACACATCTGTAGATGAACTTTAACAGTTTTATGATGAATGCAACACAATTTTATGAAATCAAGTCCGCTACTAAAGCGGACTTGACACTATCGTTTATGCTTTTGAAGCACATATAACTCCCGAGACCGTAATTGAGATTTAATTTTTAAAGTATCTTTGCGCCAACCAAACCAAAATCTATTGCAAACTAATCGTCTGTACTTTATTGATGCCGTTAGAGCTTTTGCTATTCTAATGATGCTACAAGGGCATTTTATAGACACACTTCTTGACCCCATTTATAGAGATTCTAACAATATTTTTTATAATATTTGGAGTTATTTTAGAGGTGTTACGGCCCCCATGTTTTTTACTATATCTGGTTTGGTTTTCACTTATTTAATGTTGCGGGCCTATGCTAAAGGTAACGATAGACCACGAATAAAAAAAGGTGTTTTCCGCGGTTTACTACTCATTTTCATAGGTTATAGCTTAAGAGCAAATATTTTTAGCTGGTTTAAAGGCTATTTTAATCCTTACTTTTTGGTGATAGACGTTTTGCAGTGCATTGGCTTATCATTAATCCTACTTGTAGGACTCCATGTTATTTTAAAAAAACACAGTTACATTTTCTCCATTGTTTTATTTGTAATTGGATGTGCCATTTTTATTTCTGAACCTTTATATAGAGAGCTTACCTTAGAAAACGTGCCACGATTTTTCGCGAATTACATGACGAAAAGCAATGGTTCTGTTTTTACTATTTTACCATGGTTTGGCTATTCGGCATTTGGAGCTTTCTTATCTACTATATTTTTTAGACATCTGCACAAAAAACGTTTCAGACAGTTAACAATATTTGCCTTTTTAACCACAGGAATCTTTCTTGTTTTTGGTTCAACTTCATTTTTACTACGCTTATATGACCTTACTGGGATTACCCTTTTAGAACGCTGTGCTAATTTCAATTACCTTTTTGGCAGGCTTGGTGATGTGCTCATTATATTCAGCATCTTTTACAGTTTAGAACCTTTACTGAAACAGTCTATCATTTCTAAAATTGGCGAAAAAACCTTATCGATTTATGTCATTCACTTTATTTTGCTTTACGGAAGTTTTACTGGCTACGGATTAAAACGTTATTTAAACCAATCATTAAATCCTACTGAAGCTATTATAGGTGCGCTGCTCTTTATGGTTGTGGTTTGTTTTATTTCTTTTCATTATGCTAAACCAAATGCTTTCGTTTATAAATTGGTGAGAAAAACGACCGATAAACTAAAAAATTAAAATAGCATATCTTACTTCATCTATTGCAAACCTTTAGATTTTAATATAAAACGTTATAGTTAATAACTTTTATGGTGTACTATAGCCGAACCTAACAAAAGTCAGTTTTAACTGGGTGCTTAGAACTTAATTTTGATTCCAAAATCAAATTTAATAAGAATCAGTTATGCAAACTAAACCACTCAGTATCCTATTAACTATTATTACCCTAGTTACATTTTCTTGTAACCAAACAGAGAAGCAATCAGCAACATTATTAGCACAACATCATGAAACCAAAAAGCATTGGAGTTATCACGGAGAAACAGCTCCCGAGCACTGGGCTGAAATTGAAACACATTCCGATTGTAACGGAAACTACCAATCTCCAATAAATATTATCCATGTAAAAGCCGATTCCGTTCATGTTGAAAATGAACTCAATTTTGAATACTCTCCTAATACAATTATTAATGATGTTGAAAATAACGGGCATTCTATTCAGTTTGACTTTGAAGCTGGAGATTATATTGATTATAAGAACGAGCGTTATTGTTTGAAACAAATTCATTTCCATGAACCTTCCGAACATAAAATAGACGGTATCATTTATCCTATTGAAATACACTTAGTACACACCAGTAAATCTGGAAAAGTGACTGTTTTAGCTATTTTAGGGAAAGAAGGTAAAGAAAGTCAGTTGTTTGAGTTTTTCGAAAGCTTCTTACCTCTAGAAACAGGCGCTAAAAAAGAGATTCATGAAAGCGTAGACCTGTCTAGCTTTTTCCTTAAAAACAAGGAATATTATACTTATGGTGGCTCATTTACCACACCTCCTTGCACAGAAAGTATCAATTGGGTGGTTTTTAAAGAACCTGTAATATTATCGGTTGAAGAAGTTTTAATACTTAAAGAGAATATGCCAATTAACAATTACAGGAATGAACAACCTCTAAACGACCGTATTGTTCAATATCACTTTTAGCTTTTTGAAATGTTTATTTATTTATTCGTTGAACTGTGTAACCGACGTTAAAACGGATGAGTGAGATGCTACTTGAAGGTTGATAAAATTGACCGAAGACAGATGCCCGAGGATAGGAGACTGAAAAATTGAATATTGATTATTTGAAGGCTTGCTTATTTGTTTAATCGTTAATTCGTTAAATTGTGTATACGTTATTGAAACAAAAAACTCGAATGGAACAAAACTCTTCCTTTCTGAGGAACGGTAACCTGAAACTTTGAACAGAAGACTAAAAACTTCAATAAAACAAAAAAATCTCCGCAGGAATAACCTATGGAGATTTTTTAAGTATTATATAATTCTATTTTAATTAAAATGAAATCTTAAAAATTTCAGATTTAATTGTTAATTTAATTTTTCACAAATTTAAGAGATGAACCATCAATGTTTAACAAATAAACACCTGCTGGCAATCTAGTTAAATCAATCCTTGAATTTATTGCTGATAACTCAACTGTTAAAAGCGCTCTCCCGTTTAAGTCAAAAATAGTTCCATTCGATACCGTTGAAAGTCCTGAAACATTTAACTCATTAGCTGTTGGGTTGGGATAAACATTAAAAGTTAAAGCATCATTTGCTTCTGAAAGTCCTAATGATGAATCAAGTATGGTAAGACTTACTCCATTGCTAGAGTCATAAGTCACGACATCCCATTTTTTACCTGCAGGTAGCGTTGGTAAATTTACAGTTGCAAATGTACCTGAAATATTCCCTCCTTGTGTTAAGACCGTAAAAACATCACCTATAGCAGGTTCAAAACCATTTACCAATGAAACATTTAGTGTTCCGTCTAAAGTCAAATCGTCATCAACTATTACCTGATCATAAGTGTCTCCTTCCACTGTGCCACCTAACTCAATATTTATTGAACCATTAGCCGTTTGGACATAACTTGTAAAAAAGGAATCAAATTTATAGAACCCTGTTGCATCATTTAAATTCCCTGGAGCTAAAATACCTGCATTTGAAAAACTACCAGCATCTCCTGTATTAATACCGCTTAGAGTTCCAAAAATTTCTAAATCTCCTCCAAAATTATTATTTATATCCCCATTATTTTCTATTTCTCCTGTTGCACTAATAGTAACTGTATTATTATTATCAATAGTTCCTGCGTTTAATATTTTTCCTTCAGTTAAAAATTCAACCGAATATGAATTATTCGAAATTTTACCTTCAGAAGACACCTCTACGGTACCAGTAATTTTATTGATAAACGTACCATCACTTGCTATATTTAGTGTATTATAATCTTCTATATAAATAGTTTTAAAATTATTTAGAGTACCACTATTAACAAGTGTTACGGAAAAATCTGAAATCGTGAGTTCTCCATGATTATCTATTGTTCCTCCTAATAAATTTTCGCAAGAACGTTCTGCTATAAAAATACCTGTATCCGTATTATTAAAATGGCCATAATTATCGAAACTACCTCCGCTATTTTTAAAGGTTCCTGAGTTAAAAATTGAATTATTCTCAGTAGAGTTATTTTCAAATGTTCCACTGATAATTTCGATAGTTCCCTTATTATCAACAGTTCCATTCACATCATTTATAAAGGCTTCTGAAAAACCAGAAATATTCATTACAGCGCCATCTGATATTGTTACCTCACCACTATTCTTCAAAGGGGAGTTAGAAGTATCGATCGTTGATCCATCATTGGCCAAAATAGCACCATCAATACCAATTATAATACCTGTATTACTAAATTCTATAGTGTTATTATTTACTAAAACTCCCAAAATGGTTACATCTGGAGAACCACTAAAAGTATTATAACTTTCAATTATTCCATTATTAGTCACTGTAGTTGATGCTGGAATAGTTAATAATCCTATAATTTCAACAATATCATCGGCAGCCACTGTTAAACCAGGGTAGCTATCCCAATTTGCTGTATCAGTCCAATCACCATCACCATTAAAGGTATAAGTAGTTTGCGAAAAAGCATTAAAAGCTAATAATGCCGTCATTAAATAAAGTAATTTTTTTCTCATAATAAAGTAGGTTTTAAAACAGCGAATGTAAGATTACTACTTTAAATTATACTCACTATAAATGTGATTTTTTTAAAAACTTATGAAAATTTTACATTTAAAAAATTTCACACTAGTCATATACCCCATATCCTTTTCATTTTTAAACAATTAATATTTTTCTATGTTTTTTCACTACACCCTAAGTTGATAACTATTTTAAACAAATAGAAATGAAACATATAAAAACAAAAAAATCTCCGAGAACATAAGCTCTCGGAGATTTTAATATATTTTTATATCAAAGTCTACTTACTTCTTCAAATAAGCTAAAACATTAGCTTCAATACGTTCCTCAATATTACTAACATCAGCTTTCTCAAAAGTTTCACCTGTAATATTTTCGTAAAGCTCAATATAACGCTCGCTAACAGTTTGAATATATTCATCGCTCATAACCGGAACAGTTTGCCCTTCTAAGCCTTGAAAATTATTCGAAATTAACCATTGGCGCACAAACTCTTTACTTAACTGTTTTTGAGCCTCTCCTTTATCTTGGCGCTCTTGATAACCTTCAGCATAGAAATAACGTGAAGAATCAGGCGTATGTATTTCATCAATTAAAACAATTTGGCCGTCTTTTGTTTTTCCGAATTCATATTTAGTATCTACTAAAATCAACCCTCTTGAAGCTGCTATTTCTGAACCGCGTTGAAATAATTTACGCGTATAATCTTCAAGTACGATATAATCTGCCTCTGAAACAATACCTTTTTTCAAGATATCCTCTCTTGAAATATCTTCATCATGATCACCCATTTCAGCTTTTGTTGCTGGGGTAATTATAGGTTCAGGGAAAGCATCATTTTCCTTCATACCTTCTGGCATTGGAACACCACAAAGCATACGTTTTCCAGCTTTATATTCACGAGCTGCGTGCCCAGACATATAGCCACGAATTACCATTTCTACTTTGAAAGGCTCACATAAATGCCCTACAGCCACGTTAGGATCTGGTGTTGCTGTTAACCAGTTTGGTACTAAATCTTCTGTTGCTGCCATCATTTTTGTGGCAATTTGATTAAGTATTTGTCCTTTATAAGGAATGCCTTTTGGCATCACGACATCGAATGCAGAAAGCCTGTCGGTAGCCACCATAACCAATTCTTCATCGTTAATGTTGTATACGGCTCTTACTTTTCCCTTGTAAAGACTTTTTTGTCCTGGAAAATTGAAATTAGTATCTGTAATTGTGCTCATTAAAGTTTTATGTGATATTTAAAGTACAAATGTAATTTGTTTACCTGCGTAAAACAAATACAAATAAAAAAAGGAAACAATATATGCTTCCTTTTAATGTATAAATAGATTTTTGTGTAATTATTTAAATCTAATGTTATAGGTTACTCCAACACCAACACTTTGCAGATCAAAATCATTTTCGGCAAATGTATTTTGATAGTACCCGTAAAAATTCCAATCTCTATTGTGATAGCCAATTTGCGGATTAACATATAAACCACCATCATTATTATCAACATTAGTTAGAAAACCATAACCAAGATCTGAACCAATAAAAAAACCGCTTGGTTCAAAATAGTAACGTAAAAAACCCGCTACTGGAACTACTCCAAAATCATCAATACCTTCTTTCGCGAAAAAATGATTATACCCAGATACCACACCCGCAGCTACATACGGTGTGAATAAATATTGACCTCGAAGACTTAACCCTAAGTTGAAATCTGAAACATCACTCGCATCTCCTACAGGAACTCCTGCTATTACACCTGCTTTTAACCATGAGTTATCTGATGTAATTTCTATGTCATTTTGCTGAGCGTATAACTGACTAAATCCTAATAATCCTGCAATCAAAAATAATTTTTTCATAATTTTTATTTATTGTTATGCTGCAAATCTATTAGGAAGCGCTTTCACTATACTTACAATATTTTCATCAAAGTTTATAGAATTAAAGGATTGTAGCAAACAAAAAAAACCAATTAACTGAATAACTGGCTTTTACTTAAATTTATGTTATTTTTAGTTAATCGGCGTTTTCTATACTTTTATAAGCTTCGATTACTTTTTTAACGAGTTTATGACGAATGACATCTTTATCATCTAAAAAGATCATGCCTACACCTTCTACATTTTTCAAGATAAGTAAGGCTTCTTTTAGCCCAGAAATGGTACGGCGTGGTAAATCAATTTGCCCTGGATCGCCAGTTAATAAAAACTTTGCGTTTTTCCCCATACGGGTTAAAAACATTTTCATTTGGGCGTGAGTGGTATTCTGACCTTCATCTAAAATCACAAAAGCATTATCTAAAGTTCGACCACGCATAAAAGCCAAAGGCGCAATTTGAATGGTGCCGTTTTCAATGTAATGTGCTAATTTTTCTGGTGCGATCATATCACGTAAAGCATCGTATAATGGTTGCATATACGGATCTAATTTTTCTTTTAAATCACCAGGAAGGAAACCTAGATTTTCCCCTGCCTCCACAGCTGGACGTGTTAAAATAATACGCTTAACTTCTTTATTTTTTAATGCTTGAACAGCCAAAGCAACACCAGTATAGGTTTTTCCTGTTCCTGCGGGACCAATAGCAAAAACCATATCGTTTTTACGCATAAGTTCCACCATTTTACGCTGGTTTGGTGTTTGTGCTTTTATTAACTTACCTCCTACTCCGTGGACAATAACTTCGCCACTTTTTTCAGAAGTTTTATAGTCATCACTACTCTGACTCGTTAAAACGCGCTCTATCACATTTTCGTCCAGTTTATTATACTTTGCGAAATGTTTTAAAAGCATGGTAAGGCGTCTATCAAATTCCTCTAGCAATTCTTCATCGCCAAATGCCTTAATTTTAGTGCCTCGTGCTACAATTTTTAATTTTGGAAAATACTTTTTTAGAAGTTCAATATTCGTGTTTTGTGCTCCAAAAAACTCTTTTGGAGAAATCTCTTCAAGTTCGATGATAATTTCGTTCAAAGGCGTGGTTTTAGGTTAAAATTAAAAGTATGGATGTTTCAATATATTGATATGTCTCTAATTTAATAAATATGGTTTTAAGAACACACATTTTTCATTTAAAATATAAAAACGAAAATGAAAATTTGTAGGTTTGTATCACATTCATGTCTCTCTCAAATTTAAGTAAAATTGAGCGACAAAACATTAAAAACATATCAACAATTTGCCAATGGCAATTATTACACTAACAACTGATTTTGGGGAGAAAGATTACTTTGCTGGCGCAACACGGGGCGCTATCTATAGTGAACTTTCTGATGTAAATATTGTTGATATCTCACATAATGTTTCCCCTTTTAACATTCCAGAAGCAGCATACATCATTCAGAATGCTTATCATAATTTCCCTAAAGGCACCATACATATTGTAGGAATTGATTCAGAATTAAATGCAGAAAACAAACATATTGCCGTTAAGCTAGACGGGCATTATTTTGTATGTGCCAACAATGGAATTATGAGTATGATTTGCTCTGAAGTTGCACCAGAACAAATTGTAGAAATTAATATTCATGATAAAATTAGGAGCAGTTTTACTGTTTTAGACGTTTTCGTTCAAGTGGCTTGCCATATTGCTCGCGGCGGAACGCTTGATGTGATTGGTAAAAAGATTTCGGAGATAAAACCCATAAAAAATATTACGCCTTATATTAATGAGGACAAAACTCAAATCATTGGAAGCGTTATTTATATTGATAATTACGGTAATGTAGTCACTAATATTAAACGCAACTTTTTTGAAAGTATTCAAAAAGGTAGAGATTTTGAGATTACTGCACGTCATTATACTTTCAAAAAAATATATCAAAAATACAGCGACATCGTTAATTTTGAAATTCCAGAAAATAAAAGACATGACGAAGGTAGACGCTTAGTCGTTTTCAATTCAGGGCATTTTTTAGAAATTGCGGTTTATAAAAGCAATACTGAAACCGTAGGCAGTGCTTCTACCCTTTTAGGACTTGGGATTATGGATTCTGTAAGTGTTAAATTTATTCCAGATCCTATTAAGTTAGACGATGTGGAATACCCACAAAACATTCATAAACTTTCTGATTTCGAATAATAATTAAAGCCTTATGTTTGTTAGAAGTTAAAATGACTATTGACCTTTGACTGTTGACTATTGACTGTTGACTGTTGACCTTTGACTTTTGACTTTTGAAAAACTATAAACCAAAAACTAACAACTATTAACCAATAACTATTAACTATTAACTAAATAAATGTTAGCGATTTTAAGAAAAGAAATAAATTCATTTTTTGCCTCACCCATTGGCTACTTGGTGATTGCTATTTTTTTAACACTAAACGGACTATTCCTATGGTTATTTAAAGGAGAATTCAATATTTTAGATTATGGTTTTGCAGAGTTATCTTCATTTTTCCTATTAGCGCCATGGATTTTAATTTTCTTAATTCCAGCGGTTACCATGCGTAGTTTTTCAGATGAAAAAAAACAAGGCACTCTAGAGTTATTACTAACCAAACCTATTTCTCTATTCAACATTGTTTTAGGAAAATATTTCGGAGCCTTTATACTTATTTTAATTGCCCTATTACCAACGTTACTTTATGTTTACACCGTTTACGAATTAGGAAATCCTGTTGGAAATTTAGATATGGGAAGCACTTTGGGATCCTATTTCGGACTCCTATTTTTAGTGGCTGCATATACCGCCATTGGTGTGTTTTCATCTACATTATCAGATAATCAAATTGTAGCTTTTATAACAGCTGTTTTTATCTGTTTTTTATTTTATATTGGTTTTGAAGGAATTGCCGATTTCGCCGCTAGTGATTTTATAAATCAATTAGGTATGAGTGTACATTTCAAAAGCATGAGTCGTGGCGTATTAGATACCCGAGATATCATCTATTTTATAAGTATAACCGTTTTCTTTTTAATGTTAACCAAACTAAATTTGAATAAAGCCAACGCATGATTTTAACACCCATTTTTATCATTTCAATGCTAGTCGCATTTGTACTAGTTTGGTTGTTTGTAAACACCATCGATAAGCGTAAATGGCTTACTTTTTTGGTGAGTTTAGTTTTAGCACCCCTAGCCTATTTTTATATATTTTATCCTGTAGTTAATATTTTTAGTAGCTACCATCACGAAAAATATTTTAATGCCGAAGCCTGGGAAGAAAACCCAGAACTACGTTTTGAAATGTTAGACAACATCATTCAAGACACCCTCCTTATCGGAAAGCAAAAAAATGAAGTTAAAAATCTTTTAGGTGAAAGTGAATGGTTTGGCTGGGATGATAGCATCAAAGCGAATTCACCAAATAAATGGAATTATAATTTAGGCTTCGAACCTGGAGCATTTAATAACAGTCAAGAGTGCATTGAACTAGATTTTGAAAACGGTAAAGTTACTGCACTTAGAACCTATCAATTAGAAAAAACTTTTGAATAGTAATATAAAACACATATTAATTCTTGTTATCGCACTTATTGCGATCAACTTTTTAAGCAGCAAAGTTTTTGAACGTTTTGATTTAACGTCCGACAAACGCTATACGTTAAGTGCTTCCTCCATGAGCCTCATTGAAGATGTAAAATCTCGAATTATTATTGATGTGTTTTTAGAAGGAGAAGATTTTCCTTCGGAATTTAGACGCTTAAAGAAAGAAACACAGCAAATTCTTGAAGAGTTTTCGGCTGAAAATAACAACATCATTTTCAATTTCATTAATCCGATTGAAGATGACGCTACTCGCGAGCGTAATATTCAACAATTAACACAGCGCGGATTAACACCCATGCAATTGAGTGTTACCGAAAGTGGGAAATCATCAAAGGCTATCATTTTCCCTTGGGCTTTAGCAAGCTACAACGACCAAACAGTTATCATTCCGCTAGTAAAAAATAAAATTGGTGCGACACAACAAGAATTGGTTTCAAACTCTGTACAGCATTTGGAATACGCTTTCGCGGATGGTTTTAGCAAATTAACCCGTCCGAAAAAACAAAAAATAGCCATATTAAAAGGTAACAAACAACTTGAAGATAAATATATTGCTGATTTTGTAAAGAAAATTGGTGAATATTATTTCATTGCGCCTTTCACTTTAGATAGCGTTGCAAAAAATCCACAAAAAACACTAAAAGACCTTGAAGATTACGATTTAATTATTTCAGCAAAACCTACTGAAGCCTTTTCCGAAGATGAGAAATTGGTATTAGATCAATTCACCATGAAGGGCGGAAAAAGCTTATGGCTTATCGATGCGGTAATCATGGAAAAAGACAGTTTATATAACGACAATGGTAGTAATGTTGCCATACCACGAGATTTAAACTTAACCGATTTCTTTTTTAAATACGGTGCACGTATAAATCCAGAAATGGTAAGTACGCTTTATTCAGCACCAATTACTTTGGCAATGGGCGAAGGTAGCCAATCTCAATTTCAACATTTACAATGGCCTTATTCACCTTTAGCTGGGAGTAATAGTCAGCACCCCATTGTGAATAATATAAATTTAGTAAAGTTTGATTTTGCTAACCAAATTGACACACTTAAAAACGATATAAAAAAAACTATACTTTTACAGTCTGCTCCTTTAACTAAGCTAGAAGGTACGCCTCGAAAAGTAAGTTTAGAACTGGTTACGAAGGAACAAAACCCACAAGTTTTTAACGATGGAAACCAAAATTTAGCAGTACTATTAGAAGGCGAATTTCAATCGGTTTACAGCAAACGTATAAAACCGTTTAAGCTTTCTACAAGCAAAGATAAAAGCGCACCTACCAAGATGATTATTGTTGCCGATGGTGATATTATCAAAAATGATGTGATTAGAAATGCGCCACAAGAATTAGGTTTCGACCGATGGACTGGGCAAACCTACGGAAACAAAGAATTTTTGCTTAACGCCGTGAATTATCTTTTAGATGATAACGGACTTATAAACATTCGATCGAAAGAAATTGCTGTAACCTTCCTAAATCAGCAAAAAATAGGTGAAGAAAAAACCAAGTGGCAACTCATTAACATCCTATTACCATTGGTTTTATTAGCTATTTTTGGTTTTGCCTTTAACTACATTAGGAAGAAAAAATACGCCGCTTAAATGTTAATAAGTTTGTTTCCAAATATAAGCCGTTTAGAATATATTTGTATGAAGCATAATGACAATAAAAACTAAGCCATTTGTTTAATGCTCACAAAGTTATTAGTTGATTTACAAAACTGTAAATCTCTAAAAACACATTAACAATCCGTTTAGAAAACATAATATCCTCACATGAAATTTATAGTATCAAGTACTTATTTATTAAAACAATTACAGGTTTTAGGTGGTGTAATTAACAGTTCAAACACCTTACCTATTTTAGATAATTTTTTATTCGAATTAGACCATAACGCTCTTACTGTTTCTGCTAGTGATTTAGAAACGACTATGGCTTCTAAATTAGATGTTGAAAGTGACAGCGAAGGTAGCATTGCTATACCTGCTCGTTTATTATTAGATACTTTAAAAACATTCCCTGAGCAACCTTTAACGTTTGTTGTTGAAGACAATAACACCATTGAAATTAGCTCTAACCATGGTAAATATGCTTTAGCATACGCTGATGGAAAAGAATTTCCTAAGGCAGTTGCTTTAGAAGATCCAAGTAAAACAGTTGTTACTGGTGATGTGCTTGCGACAGCGATTAGCAAAACTATTTTTGCGGCTGGAAACGATGATTTACGCCCGGTAATGAGTGGTGTGTTTTTTCAGTTCTCTACGGAAGGGCTAACTTTTGTAGCTACCGATGCTCATAAATTAGTAAAATACACAAGAGAAGATATTAAAGCTAATCAGGTAGCAGAATTCATTATGCCTAAAAAACCTTTAAATCTATTAAAAGGTATTTTAGCAGCTAGTGAAGATGAAGTTTCTATTGAATACAACGAATCTAACGCGAAGTTTACTTTTGAAAACTCAGAATTAATTTGTCGTTTAATCGATGGTAAATACCCTAATTACGAAGCGGTAATTCCTAAAGAAAACCCTAACAAATTAGTGATTAGCAGAAATCAATTTTTAAACTCTGTGCGTCGTGTTAGTATTTTCTCTAACAAAACAACACATCAAATTCGTTTAAAAATTGCTGGTGCCGAACTTAATATTTCTGCGGAAGATATTGACTACAGTAACAAAGCAGAAGAGCGTTTAACTTGTGATTATCAAGGAGACGATATGCAAATTGGTTTTAACTCACGTTTTTTAACCGAAATGCTGAACAATTTAAATGCAGACGATGTACAACTAGAAATGAGTATGCCTAACCGCGCTGGTATTTTAACGCCAGTAGACGGTTTAGATGAAGGAGAACAAGTAACTATGCTAGTCATGCCTGTTATGCTTAACAGTTAAAACTCACATTTACAATATTCTGAAATTTTTCAGAACACTAAAAACAGCATTACTTTTTTAATGCTGTTTTTTTATGCGTAAATTTATGTGTCCCTCTTGGAGTTTAGATAGTTTAAAAATTAGTGAGATAAAACAAGACATTGTATTTTTGATATCATTAAAGAGTCTGATAGGCCACGAAAACAGAAAAACAAAAGTCATCTTGAAACCAAGCGCAGTAAAGCAAGTCTGTTTCAATAATTAAAACGTAAAAACAATTCAAATGAAAAAAACAAGTACTATTCTTTCATTTATCATGGCTGTTTTAGCTAGCATATTAGCAGTTTTACCAAGCTCAAATTTTGCTATTTACCCTGCTCTAGCAGCACTTATTTTTGGTTTTATAGCCTTTACTTTATCTAAAAAAACTGGTGAAGTCAAAAAAATAATTCAATTTTCTATATTGCTTTCATTACTAGCTTTAGGACTTAGTGCTTACAAATCATTTTTTATACATCCAGAAGTTACTAATACAGAATCTATAGAAACCACTAAGCCTGAACCTAAAGAAGCGCCTATTAAAGAAAAATAAAACCTAGCGTTCATTACTATGAAATATAAAAACATATAACACTAAAAACAATTTAAATCCTCGAAAACAGGTATAAACAATTTCTACAACTAACACCCCTAGTTATCGCCCTAAAAAGCCCAAATCAATAAAACACGTTAATTCATGAGACAAGTCGTAATCATATTAGGCTGCTTACTATTTGGAGAAGCTGTAGTACATCTTACGGGAATAAAAATGCCTTCAAGTATTATTGGCATGTTACTACTAACCCTTTCCCTGAAAATTGGCTGGATTAAACTAGAATGGGTTAACGAACTTAGTACCTTTTTAACGAAAAACATGGCCTTTTTTTTTGTGCCTCCAGGTGTCGCTATTATGCTTTATATGGATTTAATAAAATCCTCCTTTTGGCCTATAATTATAGCTTCTACCCTTGGGACTTTAATTGTTTTTGCATGCACTGGATGGACACATCAATTATTTATGAGACATAAAAACACTTTCAAAAAGAACAAAAATTCTTAATCGATGTGTATGGATGCTATTTTAAATTCTGAAATTTTTATTCTCACGCTTACCTTTCTGGCATATTTTACGGCTCAAAACATTCAACAAAAAGCCAAATCCATTTTACTCAATCCCGTTTTAATTGCCATCATTTTAATTATTGTAGTTTTAATAGTTTTTAAAATTGATTTTACTGCGTATCACGAAGGTAGTCGTATGATTGAATTTTTACTTAAACCAGCGATAGTAGCCTTGGGCGTTCCTTTATATCAGCAGTTAGGAAAAATTAAGAAGCAGGCTATTCCTATTATAGTTTCGCAACTGGTTGGATGTGTCGCTGGGATTGTTTCAGTGGTATTAATAGCAAAAGCACTGGGAGCTCCAAAAGAAGTCATATTCTCTTTAGCTCCAAAATCAGTAACCACTCCAATTGCTATGGAAGTTTCTAAAACTTTAGGAGGTATTCCTCCATTAACAGCATCGGTCGTCATTTTATTTGGAATACTAGGTTCTATTTTCGGTTACGAAATCATGAAGTTAACACGTATTAAAAGCTCGATTTCTCAGGGTATTTCCATGGGAACCGCAGCACACGTTTTAGGGGCTTCAAAATCGATGCAAATAAGTGGGAATTTTGGAGCATTATCAAGCATCGGACTTATTGTAAATGGTATTCTAACCGCCATCTTAGCTCCTTATATTATTGATTTTCTAGGACTTTGGATGACCTTTTAGTTAAAAAATCAGCCCTAAAATTTGAGTACAAATAATTAAAAGCACCATTGCTATAGGATATACCGTTGCGTAAGCCACAGAAGGCGCATCGGTTTTAGTCATGGTATCCACAGCGGCTAACCCTGGCGTACTGGTCATAGACCCTGTTAGAGTCCCTAAAAGGGTTAAAACGTTTATTTTGAAAAACATACGTGCCACGACAGCTGCCAAAACCATCGGTACAAAAGTTATCAAACCACCAATTAAAAATAATTTAATACCGTATTGCAAATAAGTTTCAACTAAGGTTGCACCTGCTTTTGTTCCCACAACAGCTAAAAAGAGCATCAAACCAAATTGACGTAGTAATTGATTTGAATTACCACTCATTACCCAAAGCATATTACCTGTTTTACCAACTCTACCTAAAATCATTGCAACAATAAGTACACCACCTGTTAACCCTAAATTAAAGGTAAAGGCATCTCCAAAAGATAAAGAAACACCTCCAACTAAAATACCTATAACAATACCTAAAGCTAAAGGGAAAAAGTCTGTATCTGATAATTTACTCTTATTGTCACCTATCAATTTAGATATTTGTTTAGCACTACTTTTCTGACTAGAAATCATGAGTTTATCACCAATTTGGAGCTTTAACGAAAGACGTGGTGATAAATCAATACCACTTCTTCTCACTCTAGTAATAGTCGCATTAA
The DNA here is from genome assembly GCF_030548465.1 of Tamlana sp. 2_MG-2023. GTDB lineage: Bacteria > Bacteroidota > Bacteroidia > Flavobacteriales > Flavobacteriaceae > Pseudotamlana. Next base: position 60,936 of record NZ_JAUOSF010000002.1, on the reverse strand, counting down.
AATTATCCTTAAGGTTTAACTCTCCTAAGGTTTTATTTACCAATGCTGTTTTAGTTACTAAGTAGGACTGAACAATATACTCTTCCCCAAATGAAATTTCAACATCAGATTTTGGTCCGATTAGTAATTCTACACGCTTTAACGCGTCTTCTGTACCTACAACTCGTATATAATCCCCTTTATGTAATACCGTATTTTTCTTAGGCACAAAAGCTTCATTTTTATGTTTTACTCTGGATACAACACCTTTGGTCATCGAACCTATTTGTAAATCTTCAATCGTTCTACCAAATACACTTTCGTGTTCAACCAAAAAATTACATCGGGTAATGGCTTCAAAATGCCCGTGTGCTTTTTCTTCGTAGGCCTCTTCTTCTTTAACCAGGTTAATTCTGAAAATTTTCGGGTATAATTTCACAAATAAAATAACCCCTATAACCCCAAAAGGATAAGCAATCCCGTAACCAATAGAAGCTAAAGGCGATTGGGTTACATCAATAGCTGTTGCTAAACCCGGTGTACTTGTTAAAGCACCTGCCATCAAACCTATGGCAATAGACTTATCAATACCCATAAACTGAATGGCTAAAAAAGTAATAACAGCTGCAGAAACAACCACCAATGCCGCAATGGTCACTAGATTTTTACCATTTTCTTTGAAGGAATCAAAAAAACCTGGTCCCGCCTGCAACCCTATGGTATATATAAATAAAATTAATCCGATTTTCTGTAAGATATCCGGTAGCTCAACACCAAAGTGCCCAAATAGCAACGCCACAAAAATAATGGCAGATACATCTAGCGATATGCCTTTAATTTTAATGTTTCCAATAATAAAACCGATACAGATGATTAAGAATAAGGCTAGATAAGTTGCGTTTAAAAACTCCATTAATTATAATTTTAATTCTAGATACAAATGTAATTTATAAAAAACATACGGATACTGACATTTATCATTATATCTTTTTTATCAAAATGATAATAATTTAAATAAAGTCATTGAAAATAGCATATTGAATTGTTAAAGTAAGCTGAAATCAAATTTCAATAAATTCAATTTTGTAATATAGCGCTATAATCTTAAACCTTATAGCATTTGAAAAATTTACTATCACTTGTATGTCTTTCTCTTTTATTCGTTTCGTGTAATGGTACATCTCAGAATAAAGCGGAAGTTACAACAGCTTCAGCCGAAACTTATGCAGAAAAAATAACTGCAGAAAACCTTAAAAAGAACCTTTATATTTATGCTTCTGATGAATTTGAAGGGCGTGGTACAGGTGAACCCGGACAAAAGAAGGCCGTGGAATTTTTAAAAGATTTTTACGTTACTAACGACATTCCTTCTCCTATTGCTGAAGGTAATTATTTTCAAAAAGTACCAGCTTCATTTCTTCCATCTGGAACGAAAGATTCTGAAAATGTATTGGCTTACATCAAAGGCTCTGAAAAACCAGATGAAATTTTAGTGATTTCAGCACACTTAGATCATATTGGTGTTTCTTCAAACGGCGATATTAACAATGGTGCTGATGATGACGGCTCTGGAACTGTTGCTATTTTAGAAATAGCCAAAGCCTTTAAAACTGCTGAATTAGACGGTAAAGGTCCAAAACGTTCTATATTATTTTTACACGTTACTGCTGAAGAAATTGGTTTACAAGGTTCTAAATATTATACGGATGTTGAGCCTATCTTTCCTTTAGAAAATACGGTAACCGATTTAAATATTGATATGATTGGTCGTGTTGATGATAAACATGAAGGTGGTGATAACTACTTATATCTTATTGGATCAGACAAGCTGAGTCAAGAGTTACATGATGTTTCTGAAGCTGTGAATAAAAAGTATGTAAACTTAGATTTAGATTACACTTATAACGATGACAATGACCCTAATCGTTTTTACTACCGTTCAGACCACTATAATTTCGCAAAAAACAACATTCCTGTGATTTTCTATTTTAACGGAACACATGATGATTACCACAAGCCAAGCGACACGCCAGATAAAATTAATTATGAATTTTTAGAAACCCGTACACGCTTAGTATTCTATACGGCTTGGGAACTTGCTAATCGAGAAAACCCTGTGAAATTGGATTAATACCCATTCAATTATAAAACTTAAAAAGCTGTTTAGAAAGTATTACTTTTTAAACAGCTTTTTTATGGAATAAAACTAACCATTAAGAGCGTCTCGATACACTTTTAAACAGCGTTCACGTGCTTCCTTGTGATCTATCATTGGTTTGGGGTAAGTTAACTCTTGATATTCGGGAACCCATTTTTTTATGTATTCTAGGTTTTTATCAAATTTTTGAATTTGAGTGGTCGGGTTAAATATTCTGAAATATGGGGCGGCATCACACCCGGTTCCTGCGGCCCATTGCCAGTTTCCATTATTGGAAGCTAACTCAAAATCTAATAACTTTTCTGCAAAGTAGGCTTCACCCCACCGCCAATCAATTAATAAATGTTTACAGAGAAATCCTGCTGTAATCATACGTACCCTGTTGTGCATGTATCCGGTTTCATTCAATTCGCGCATACCAGCATCAACTAATGGGTAACCTGTTTGCCCATTACACCATTTTGCAAAATCTGCCTCATGATTTCTCCAAACAACAGCATCATATTTTTGTTTAAAATTTTGGGTAACAACTTTAGGAAAATGAAATAATATTTGCATAAAAAATTCCCGCCAAATAAGTTCGCTTAAAAAAACGGCATTGGTATTTAAAGCATGAGTTACAATAGCTCTAATACTCACTAAACCAAACCGCAAGTAAGGCGATAAATTAGAAGTTTTATCTAAGGCTGGATAATCTCTAACGGAATCATAATCATTTAAATCATCAAGATTATATGCTTTTACTTTAATAGAACTTTCAGAAAAACCAATACTTTCAAGCGTTGGAAAATTTATATCTATTTGTAAAAAATTAAACTCAGGAGTTTTACAATCATATGTTTTAGTATGCTTTTCAGCATCAAATTGTTTTAACCATAGATTCTTATAAGGTGTATAAACGGTATAAGGTGTTCGGTCTGCTTTTAAAACTTCATCCCCTTCAAAAATCACCTGATCTTTATAAGCATGCATTTCTATGTCGTGGGACTTAAGCAAAGACTTTACACCCTGATCTCTTTTTAAAGCATAAGGTTCATAGTCTTTATTGAAAAAGACTTCCGCAATATTATAATCTGACATCAGTTTTTCCCAAACCTCCAAAGGCTTCCCTTTTAGAACTTGAAGCGAGCTACCCAGAGCTTTAAGCTGATCATCTATATTCTTTAAACTGTTGTATATAAATGTAATTCGAGCATCTCGTTTAGGTAAAGCACTTATGATTTCTTCATCAAAAATAAAAATTGGTAATACTTTATACCCTGAATTTAAAGCATGATGAAGCCCTACGTTATCTTCCAAACGTAAATCACGGCGAAACCAAAAAACAGCTATTTTATTCTCCATTGAATCGTGCTTCTAAGATGCTAAATCTATAATTGAAAATAGTTTTTAATTCATTTTTCACATACACACGATGCGCTAAACGCCCTAAAAAACCAAATGGTAATTTATAAGACACCTTATCTCGCATGAGCGTTTTCCCGTTAAAAAGTCTTTCAAAAAAATGTTCATGATGCCACATTTTGTAAGAACCAAAGCGTTGTTCATCTATAAAAAATTCATGCCTTTTCACTTCGGTTATTTCAGTAACCCAACTTTGTAGAACCCCAGGCAGAACACCTATATTATAGGTTATTATTTGTCCGGGATAAGCTGTTTTATCTACTTCTGAAGTGATTTCAAAACCCATTTTTGGAGGCGTAATTTTTGCCAAATTTTTCGGATCACTAAAAAATGACCAAGCTTCTTCTAACGAAATATTTAAAGTTTGTTCCGTATAAAGCGTGTATATTCCTGAATGTTTTTTGAATAGCATCATATTAACTTCACTTAAGTTTTATAACTGACATGTTTATTATTTCAATAAAATTTTATCAATAACTAAATTGAAAGATTCGTCTTTTTTGTTCCCAATAAAAAAAGCTATTTCCTTTATGGAATCTGCCGAAAAATTATCTAATTTCAATGTATTACCGCGATAAGATGGATAAAAATCTTTTAGAAGAAGTTCTACCTTCTGTTTGCCTTTTTTAGCTTCAAAAGGCTGTATATACCAATAAAACTGAGTACGTGTAGATTTTACTCTAAACTGATACGTTTTACCATCACCAATTAGGTGTAACTCTATTTTTGTATGATGCGCTGTGATGTTTATTTTTACAGGCAAACGTGTCATTGTAAACCCGCCATTATTTTCCTGCGATACATTTCCGGAAAATACACCATGACCATTTTCATTAACTAAAATGCTAGAATTAGAAACACCACCCATAACAGTATCACTGATTTGATACCATTTGTTTGGGTTTACATGTATGTTAAAATTAAAAATTTCGATATCCTTATTTTTAATCATTATTCTGTTTTTCAAGTAGCCACTAATTCATCAATCATTCCTTTAAACACAAAAGCATGAAAAGGTAGTACGGCGTACCAATACATTCTTCCTAAAAGCCCTTTTGGTCTAAAAACGGCCCGCTGATGTAAGGTTCCTTCAATAATTTCAAACTCTAACCAAGCTTCTCCAGGTAGTTTCATTTCAGCAAAAAGCAATAATCTTTTCTGTTCTTTATCTGCCAATAAAACCCGCCAAAAATCTAAAGCATCCCCAGCTCTTAAGTCTGAATCATCCCTCCTACCTCTACGCAAACCAACACCTCCAAATATTTGATCTATAAATCCTCTAAGCTTCCATAAGCCGTTAAGTTTATACCATCCATTTTTACCACCAATGGACCATATTTTAAGCATGGTCTGTGCTTCATTTTTAATCTTTCTAGAACGTACATCTTTAAAACAGCCAAATTGCGGTATTCGAACATGCTCACTCAACTGATCATGAAAAACGCCACTACTAATGGCATCTTTCCAACTAGACACCACTGTATTTTGCTCTATAATTTGAAACGCCAATGCAACAGAAGTTTTATAATCTATAGGATTTACACCTATAATGGTATTGACATTACTGGGTTTAGCAATCACTTCAACTTTCATACTATCAACTAAAGCTTGTGCCAATTTAAACGAGGTTGAAGTCACGAAATACAACCAATACGAAGACAGTTTTGGAGTCAAAACCGGTAAAGTCATGATGTAACGTTTGAAACCTCTAACTTCGGCAAATTGAAGTAACATGGTCTTGTAAGTTAGAATTTCAGGACCACAAATATCAAATGATTTATTATATGTTTTTTCATGACCTAATGCCTTTTCTAAAAAACTTAGAACATCACGAATGGCAATGGGTTGCGTTTTTGTATTTAACCATTTAGGTGTAACCATTACTGGTAATTTTTCAACCAGGTCTCTTATAATTTCAAAAGATGCACTCCCACTTCCTACAATAATCCCTGCTCTAAAGGTTGTTAAATTATAATTATCGGAATGCAAAGTTTCTTCAACCTGAAGCCGTGATTTTAGATGTTTAGATAAAGCATCAGCATTTACAATACCACTTAAATAAAGCACTTGCTTACATGATGTGCGTTCAATAAGACTTTTAAAGTTCTCAGCGCAGGTTTTCTCTAAATCTTCAAAATCAGACCCGCTTGAAGACATGGAATGAATGAGATAATATGCGGCATCTAAGTCTTCAGGAAATTTGACTTCTGAAGGCTTTAAAAAATCAATTTCTAAAAATTCAACTGAAGGATGTTTATTAAATTCTGAAGGTGTTCTATTTAAATCTCGCACACAACAAACTAAAGTATGGCTATTTTCGAGCAAAATCGGTATTAAACGTTTTGCAATATAACCAGTAGTTCCTGTAACGAGAATTTTCATGTGGGTGATTTAATTATTGAATAATATATAGGCATTCAAACTGGTTGCAATGCTCATCCAAATTAAATAAGGTAGAACTAATAGTGTATACCAATGCAGTTTTTTAATGAATTTGAAGGTAAAATATCCAATTAGTAACCAGAGTAAAGTAATTACTATCAATCCAATGAAAACCTCCTGTTTATTGAAGAATATATAATTCCAACTCACATTTAAAATCCATTGCAAACTATATATTGATACTAGATATTTATTTAATAGCTGAAATTGAAAGCTCAACGTCGTCATATAAAACGAAAAGAGAAACATAATCGTAAACCATGCAGCACCAAAAACCCAATTAGGAGGCGTCCATGGTGCTTGATTAAGCGAAGTGTACCACTCGGATTGCGGACCATTATCCATCAAAATAACGCCAACACCTAAGGCTAAAAAATTAGCCGTTACAAAGATTATAAATCGAATGTATTTATTATTAAGCATGGTATTTTCTTTTAAAAAAATTAAAAATTAATTGCACAGAAAACAACATATTAAAAGCGTAAAAAACATCTTCAAAAGGAATCGTAAACAAACGAAAACCTAGATTTTCAGAATCATCATACCAAACAACAGGTGATTCAATAAAACTACCAGTAAGCACCCCGTTCACTAAAAAAAATGGCACTAAAATTATTGCAAACACTGGCACATAGGATCTTAAGGTTTCTAGGTGATATTTTAGTCCGTATAAAGTTAAAATGATAAAAAACATGAAGTTAACAGTAGTGTACCATTTTCCGAAATTGAAAATCAGCAAAGTCCCTGTTAGAATTAATAACTGCAAACCAACTAGTATCGTTGCCGCTTTTGATAATTTGAAGTTAGGAAAATAAAACCGAATCACTTCGTAAGTAAACAAACAAGCATAAGGAATACAAAAGAAAAACAACCATTCTTCAAAGGGCATGTTAAAAACCAAATATGACAAATGGTAATCTGGATTAAAACCCCAAATCCCCATTTTTGTAAATAAGGCATCCCAAATTAAAAAAGGAACAGCTACAATCAGTATACTAAAACATGCTGCTTTAAAATACTGAATGAAATGAAATTTTTTCTCAAAAATACTATAAAGCAGCGGGATGCTTAAGCTTCCTAAGTTTAGAATTAAATACAAGTATATATTCACTGTGATTTCTTAAAATATTTAAAAGGCACGAACAACATACCAAAACATTCACCATCGGGTTTATCTAAATGTTTATGGTGTATTCTATGTGCTTTTCGCAAACCTTTTAGGTACTGATTTTTTGTGTTTTTAAACCAATTAAACCGTTTATGAATCAATACATCATGAATTAAAAAATAAGCGACTCCGTAACAGAAAATCCCTAATCCGATAAAGAAAAGGACGTTTAATTCTGGTCTAATTCCGAAGTAAAACAATAGAATACTAGGAATTGCAAAAACAACAAAAAAGGCATCATTTTTCTCGAAAGCATGCGGATAACCTGGTTGATGATGGTCTTCATGCAAAAACCAACCAAAACCATGCATGACATATTTATGCGTACACCAAGTCACACCTTCCATAACAACGAAGGTTAAAAGTGTAATCGCTAAAAAAACAAATCCGTTCATATTGACGTATTTTTTGAGATGTAAGGATCAAGATAATCGGTATTATCTTGAAGTTTCATCATTTTAATTAAATAGGCTTTATCATTTTCAATGTCGGAACTATAATTTAAAATTACCGGTACATTTTCTTGAATGACTAATCGAACATATCTTAAATGTACATTTTCAGAATGTTCAGAAATGAGCTTTTCTAATTGATTTTTATACGTACTAAAAACTTTCATTTTATTCCAAGGCATCAGCTCATATTTTGCTTGCTTCATTTTAAATGAAATCACATATGCTTGAATATCAATATTACTGCTACTTTCATACTTAGCAATAAATTGCTGCTCTTTTTCTTTAGTTAAAGCCGCATGATATTCCTCAATAAAATCTGGCGCATTCATATTTGGTACAAGCATCATAAATATATGGAAAAGAAATAATGTCATTAAATGATATTTAATTTATACTTCACGTAGCTTCTTGCTAACAAATTTATTTTCATCGTATTAGAAACCCTAATTCGAGTTTCCATAATCTCAGAAAAAGATACGTTTTTTAATTTTTTAAGTAACCTTAAATAATAACGATAAGCCATATAAACTCCAAATTTAGCTTCAACAGGAAGTTTTAAAACCCCGTTTTGGAAAGCAAAATCGAAATCTTCCTCAATTTCTTTAATAATTGACTCTTTAGAGCTATCGTCTAAAGATGAAAAATTTATGTTTGGAAAATATGAGCGATTTAAAACTTCATAGTCATCTTTTAAATCACGTAAAAAATTCACTTTTTGAAAGGCAGACCCCAAGCGCATGGCTGCAAATTTAAGCGCATCGTATTTTTCTTGGTCACCATTTACAAAAACCTTTAAACACATAAGCCCTACAACGTCTGCAGAACCATAAATATAAGCTTTGTACTCATCATCAGAAACATATCTGGTTTTATACAAATCTGCTTTCATACTCTTTAAAAAAGCCCTTACCAAGTCATCTGGAATATCATATTTATTAACCGTATGAATAAATGAATTTATAATCGGGTTAAGACTGATGCCTCTAGATTTTGACTCATAATATTCGTTCTCAAACTCTAAAAATAATTGCTCTTTGTTGTAATCGTGAAAGGAGTCTACTATTTCATCGGCAAAGCGAACGAAACCATAAATATTATAGATGTCTGCCCGTATTTTAGGCGCCAACATTCTAGTTGCTAAAGTAAACGATGTACTGTATTTCTGGGTGACTAACTTACTGCACGAGTAAGAAACATCATCAAATAATTGTTTCATTCCTGTAAGTTTTTAAAATTGAATCTGAGGCTATTTTACCCGAAATTAATGATGGAGGAACCCCGGGACCAGGAACCGTTAGTTGACCTGTAAAAAATAAGCCTGTCACTTTTTTACTTTTAATTTTTGGTCTTAAAAAAGCTGTTTGTGTTAGAATATTTGCCAATCCGTAGGCATTACCTTTATATGAATTGTAGTCTTTTATAAAATCGTTTACACAGAAACTTTCTTTAAACAGAATATGCGCTTCAACCTTCTGATTGGTAAGTTTCTCTAACCTATCTATAATGAGTTTGAAATAATGCTCACGAATTTTAGGCGTATCTTTAATACCAGGAGCCAACGGAATTAAAAAAGTTGCAGCTTCCTGATTTTCTGGAGCAAAACTAGCGTCGGTAATAGAGGGAAAACTGGCATAAAATAATGGCTTTTCTGGCCAGCTTGGATCATCATAAATTGTTTTAGCGTGCTCATCAAAATCGGTGTCAAAAAAAAGTGTATGATGACTTACATGATCCAGCTTTTTATCAAAGCCCACATAAAACAATAGCGAGGATGGCGCAAAGACTTTATTATCCCAGTATTTTTCTGTGTATTGCCTAAATGATTCGGGTAACAAGGTTTCTGTATGATGGTAATCGGCACCACTTAAAACCATTTTCGTTTCGATTAACTCATCATTTACCACAAGTCCATTTACCTGGCCTTCAGTATTTACTTTAATTTCCTGAACATTGGCTTCTGTTCGAAATTCAACACCCAGCGATGTTGCTAAATCAACCATGGCCTCTATAACTTTATACATACCGCCTTTAGGATGCCAAGTTCCTAATCCGAAATCTGCATAATTCATAAAATTGTAAAAAGCAGGGGTGTTACTTGGCTTAGCACCAAGAAATAACACAGGGAATTCTAAGATTTGAATGAGTTTTTTACTCTTAATATGCTTTCTAACTTGCTTTCTTATGGTTGAAAAAAACTGAGTAATTTTACCTATCGTTACTGGAGTCACCAATTCTAAAGGCGAAGCACCCGGTTTATAAACCAAATCATTTATAGACACATCATAATTATAAGCGGCAGATTTAAGAAAAGCCTTCAGATGTTTTGAACTGCCTTTTTCTTCTTCTTCAAAAACCTTATAAATATCCTCGAGATTTCCTGGAATCGTAATAGAATCGGCTTTATCAAAATAGACTTGATAGGCAGGTGTCAATTTTTCTAACTCATAAAAATCTGAAGGCTTTTTACCAAAATCTGCAAAGAATTTCTCAAAAACATCCGGCATCCAATACCAAGTTGGGCCAATATCGAAAGTAAATCCGTTTTTTAACAACTGTCTTGCTCGACCTCCTATCGTTTTGTTTTTTTCCAAAACAATCACTTGATACCTAGCTTGTGCAAGATAACATGAGGCTGATAAGGCTGAAAAACCCGAACCAATGATGTAGATGCTTTTTTTCAATGTTTTCTTCTTTAATTAAATGTTCTACTTAAATAAACGTTCTCTTAATTATTACGGTAAAAGCACCATATTTACTGCATGAATAACACCATTTGTTCCTTGCACATCACTAGTAGCATCACCAACAATAATATCAACTGTTTGACCACTTGATGTCATGATTTGCGCACCACTAGATAAATCTATAGTAATCATACCTCCACTTAACATCGTAATATCTCCGTTAGACAATTGATCAGATTGAACATTAGCACCATTAACGACATGATATTTTAAAACAGCGTCTAAAGTTGCTATTGGAATATCTCCTAATCCATTCCATGCCGCATTAGAATCTAATAAAGCCTGAAAAGCATCATTTGTTGGTGCAAAAACCGTAAACGGACCGTTTCCTGAAAGTACAGATACAAAATCTGTGGTATGTCTGCTATCTGTTAAAGCAGCTACAAGAGTTGAAAAACCTGCATTATTTAAGGCCAGTGTTACAATATTTGGAGGAAGCATCACTTTATCAATGGTATGAATCACACCATTAGAAGCTTCAATATCAGTAGTGATAGGTTTAGAATCTCCATTAAACTCTACTGCTCCAGTAGTTTCTACTTGTAACGATAAAGCCTCGTCATTCGGTCCCATAGCCATGGTTTTCACATAGGTGTCCGATAAATCGGAAGCCATAACTTCAGCATTCAAAACATGAAATAGTAACACCGATTTTAAAGTTGACACTGGAATATCGTCTAATCCATCCCAATCTGGGTTAGAATCTAATAAATCTTGAAATGCAGCATTATTAGGCGCAAATACAGTAAAAGGTCCATCTCCATTTAATGCATCCACTAAATCTGCGCGCTCCAAAGCTGCAACTAAAATGCTTAAATCTGGTGTTGCAACAGCTAGATCTACTATGGTGTTCGACATGGGCTCTTCATTACCATCATCATCACTACTACATGATGTTAAAAAGCTAAAACTTAATAATAAGCACATTGCAATTGTGGAAATCTGTTTTTTAATTAGCATGGTATTTTATTTTTTAATTAAAACCTACTCTATTTTTTATAGTCTATTTTGGGTAACCTAGACTTTTGTTTAATTAAATATAAAAAAGATTAAACAATTTTAGATTGGACAAAAAAATATGTCTTGACCAACAAAACATATTCAAAGGTATATATTTTGTCTAAACAAAACAACAAAAAGTTAAACAAAATTATTTTAAAAAATAAATTATAGTGTTTTTAACAGCTCAAGAAGTGATGGATATATAGCGATATTGCCTTCAAATTGTAGATCATTTACAAGGCTAGTTTTTTTACCAAAGGCTATTAAATTATGCTTAGTATCTTTTAATGCCGACTCTAATGTTCTAAAATAATCTACCACCTTATCATCATATGGCTGAACAGTTAAAGAAGTCACGAAACTAATGGCGTCTTCACACTCAAAAAAGTAATCTAAATTATTTAATGGTAAACTTTGTCCGAGATAAATGGTACGATGCCCTCTTAAAGTTAATTCATAATTTAAGAACATTAATCCCAGTTCATGGATTTCATTATCGGGTAAAAACAACACATAAATCGAATTAGAATTTAATACCGTAGATTCTAAAATATCAATATTAATCTGAATTTTTTGAGAGATTAAATTAGATATAAAATGCTCGTGTGCAGGGATTAGTGTTTCAGTTTGCCATAATAAACCAATATGATCTAGAAAAGGCACAAACACATCTTTGAAGATTTCACGGAAGGTTTTCTTATGAAGTAATTTATTATAAGTACTGTTAAACAACACTTTATCAAACTCAAACATAGATAACTTAAAAGCGTTTATAGCTTCATCACTGGTAGCTGTCTTAATAGCAAGCTCCCTAGACTTCACCTTTATGGTTTCATCAGACATCTCAGCTATTTTAGAGATCTTATAATTGTTCTTATTAAGTAAAGCGACATTTAATAATTTCTGTAAGCTTTCTGAAGAATAATGCCTAATGTTGGTGTCTGTTCTTTGGGGTGATAATAGGTTATACCTTTTCTCCCAAATACGAATGGTATGTGCTTTTATTCCTGAGAGATTCTCAAGATCTTTAATCGTAAAATCTTTTTTAATATTGTTCAACTAAATATCATTTTTAATAAACAAAGTTAAGATTTAAAATAGATTTATAACATTTTTTGAACCAGATCTTTATAAATATCTCAAAAACGGATATTTTTTAAAGTAAAATCCAAGCACAAAAAAAGCCTTTCAAAAAATTGAAAGGCTTTTACTTTTGGGTGGAAGACCGGATTCGAACCGGCGACCCTTGGTACCACAAACCAATGCTCTAACCAACTGAGCTACAACCACCGTGTAACTGCATTTTGTAATGCGTGTGCAAATGTAAACGTTTTAAGCGTTATCAGCAAAGACTTTTTTAAAAATTTTACACAAAATTTAAAAAAAATTTTATCCAAAAAGCTAACTACTTTAAATCGAACAAACTATCAATTGCAGGGTAACGCTCGACTGTAAAACCTTCGGCATGCTCTACGCCTACTAACCTACCAAGGTCTCTAGCTCTATAAATGACGCTATCAGTAAAGTTCGCGCTAGAAATTGGTGTTTCAGGCCCTTTAATACTCGGATTAAAGAATTGGGTTTTATACGCTAACACGGCTTCCATCTTTTTATCAATAAACCCAGAAACATCAACTACAACGTCTGGTTCAATATTTTTCCATTGTATATAGTGGTATACAAATTTTGGACGCCATTGCTCTTGTAAAAACCCATCGTAGGTGGTTTCTATTTTAGTTAATCCGCTTAAAAAACAAGCATCACTAACTAATTTACTTGCTTTACCATGATCAATGTGGCGATCATCAATGGCATTACACAACACCATATCTGGCTTGTATTTTCTAATCATTTTAATGATTTCCAATTGATGATCTTTATCGTTTACAAAAAAAGCATCAGCAAATCCTAAATTTTCTCTTACTGCAACACCTAATATATCTGCAGCGTCTGTGGCTTCAACTTTTCTAGTTTCAGCTGTGCCTCTAGTACCTAGCTCACCTCTTGTTAAATCAACAATACCAACTTTTTTACCATGAGCAACTTCTTTGGCAATGGTTGCCCCACAGCCTAATTCAACATCATCTGGATGCGCGCCAATGGCTAGAATATCTAATTTCATGTATTTGTATTTATAATCACAAATTAATAATCTTTAATTTCAATGATCTTGCTAAAAAAACAGTCTTAAAATTAAAGCATTCCTTTCAAATAAATCAAAGCAAAAAGCTACTCAAACGTCCACGCTAAAATTCTAGAAACCTTATTCCCTTGTCCCATTGGAATGATTTTAACATCTGTAGCACCTAACTTTTTCAACGAAACACGCATACCCTTTACCAAATCTTTTTTAGAAACTAAGGTTGTAAACCATTTGCATTGTTCTTTAAACAGTGAACTTTCATAAAGATAATTATGAAGAAAAGCTTTCTCACCGCCTTTGTACCACAATTCATTTTGTGTACCAGAGAAATTTCTAACGGGCTTACCTCCTGCTTTGTTCAACCCTTTTAGTTTTCTTTCTGTAGCTTCCAAGGCTTCCTCTTCCGACTTAAAAAATGGCGGATTACATATAGAAACTGAAAATTGATCGTTTTCATTAATCACCCCTTTAAAAATTAAAGAAGCAGCTTCTTGTTTCCTCAATTCAATAACCGCTCCTAAATCATTTTTATCAACGATTATTTGAGCGTATTCTAACGATTTTTTATCAATATCGGTACCTACAAAATGCCAACCATATTCGGCTTGCCCCAAAATAGGATAAATACAACTCGCACCTGTACCTATATCTATAACCTTAATGGGTTCTTTTGTATCAGATTTGGCTAGTAAACTCGCGATATGATGGATATAATCTACACGACCAGGAATAGGCGGACATAAATTTGTGTCTGCGAACTCCCAATATTTAATGTTGTAATGCTGAAATAACAATGCCGTATTTAAGGCTTTTACCGCTTTCGGATTTGCAAAATCTATAGTTTGTGTTCCGTATTTATTTTCGAAAACATAAGCCTCCAACTCCGGAAACACATCTCTTAAAGCGTCTAAATCATAACCTGATTTATGCTTATTCTTATTATGAAAATTTGAATTTGTTTTGATAATGCTTCAATTTGAATGATAGAATTAACTCGTATAATTCTTGTAAGTTACAAAGGTCAAAATAATTTCGGTTCTAAAACGGCTTATTTCCGGTTTTGTGCATTTTATTTATCTGATAAAATATAAATATTAGTGTTTCGCTTTCGCGGAAGTGTGTCCGTTAATTTTCCAAAAGAGCGTTTAAATAAGCTATTTAATCTTAGTATATTTGAAAAAAAATTAAGATGTTAAAAGCAGTTATTTTTGATATGGACGGGGTTATTATTGATAGTGAGCCCATGCATAACCAAGCCTATCACGATATGTTTGATGAAGTTGGTATTGATGTTTCTCCTGAACTTTATCAGTCTTTTACAGGACAATCTACCATAAACATTTGCAAAAAACTTTGCGATCATTTTAAATTAGAAGAAGCCCCTGAAACTTTAGTACAGCTGAAGCGCAAACATTTTAAACATTTTTTTGAGCACAACTCAACTTTGGGACTTATTGATGGTGTGTTAGATTTAATAAAAGATTACCACAGCAATGGTTTAACGCTTGTTTTAGGCTCATCGGCAGCCATGACAAGTATCAATCAAATTTTTGATCGCTTTGAATTACACCAGTATTTCTCTGCTAAATTTAGTGGTGGTGATTTAAAAGAGTCGAAACCACATCCTGAAATTTTTATTAAATCTGCAGATGCTACAGGCTTTAAAAACGAAGAATGTTTTGTTATTGAAGATTCTACCAATGGGATAAAAGCTGCCAAAGGCGCCAATCTTTTTTGTGTGGGCTACGATAGTTTTCATTCAAAAAACCAAGATTATACTCTAGCCGATTTGGTGGTTTCAGATTTTAAAGATATTACATATAAAAAAATGGTCGAGCACTTTTAAGCTTGACCATTTTCTTTTTCAGCATTGGCTTTTTGAATAATCGCTTTTAGGCGCGCTTTTCTGTTTGCTTCTTCTTCCTTTTTCTTATTCTGCTTTTTCTCCATTAATCTGGAGTGTTTTGCTTTATTTTTTGTGTTTTTTTCACGTCCTGTTTTTGCCATAATTCTTTTAGAAAGGATTCTAAACCATTTACCAACCGAAATTACTGGTATTAAACGGTATTACTCTTTAGTTTTTAATAAGCTGTTTTGTTCCTCTATGAGTGTTGTTATCTTGGTTAAAAGCTCAATATCTTTAGGCGTAACAACTGTTTTATCTTTAGAGTCGTGTGCTTTTCTTCTTAGTCTATTCATAACCTTTACAACAAGAAATACAGTAAACCCTACGATTAAAAAATCAATTACAACTTCACAAAAGGCACCATAACCAATGGCTATTTCAGCTTTTGTCACAGCTCCCGAAGCATCTAAAACAGCATCTTCAAGGATGATTTTTTTATCTTCAAAATTTACGCCTTCAGTTAATACTGATAGTGGCGGCAAAAATACTTGTTTTACTAAAACATCTATCACTTTATTAAAAGAAGTACCGATAATAATACCGATAGCCATGTCAATCATGTTCCCTTTTACAGCAAACTCTTTAAATTCTTTAATTAACTTCATACGTTCTTTTTTTACTAATTAATAACATTTTTATTTTAAAGGTAAAGATATTAGTGGCTAAATACAAACAGGACGAGAAATTCGAGACATTAAAATATTAGCTTTAATGATTATATTTAACAATATTAGCTTAAAAACTAATAATTGTTTTTATTAGTTAATTAACTAATAATTTTTTCTTTCAAATAAAAAAGAATACATTTGATAATCTATTAGTTTTCAAATATATGACAAGCATCATTACAGGCGATATCATTAACTCCAAAGAAAGTTCACCAAAAAACTGGTTAGAATCTCTTAAATCTATTCTAAATCATTTTGGTAACACACCTGCTACCTGGGAAATTTATCGAGGTGACAGCTTTCAGTTAGAAGTTACGCCACAAGACGCTCTACAAGCTTGTATACTCATAAAAGCGACGATAAAACAATTTAAAAATATTGATGTTAGACTCGCGATTGGCATTGGTGAAAAATCTTTTGTTTCAGAAAAAATTACAGAATCTAACGGAGAAGCTTTTGTGAATTCAGGTGAATGTTTTGAAGATTTAAAAAAAACGACTTTAGCCATAAAATCACCTTTCGCAAATTTTGACATTCAGATAAATATCATGCTAGAATTAGCACAACTTACCATAAACCATTGGTCTAGCACTTCAGCTTCATTAATAAAAACCACTTTAGAACATCCTGAATTTACACAGAGTGAACTGGCCGAAACATTAGGAAAAACACAAGGAAACATTAGCCAAGGCTTAAAACGTGCTGGTCTGGACGAACTTTCTAAATTACTAAACTACTATAAAACTCAAATACAAACCTTATGCTAATTCTAGCCCTCAAATTGATTTTAGCACACCTAATTGGCGATTTTTTATGTCAACCAACCAAATGGGTAAAACATAAAGAAAAACACAAACACAAATCGAAATTCCTGTATTGGCATGTTTTAGTGCATTTTTTAGCACTAATTGCTGTTCTGCAATTCAACTTTAACTACTGGGCAGGCATTTTGATTATTGTTGCTTCTCATTATATCATTGACCTTTTAAAACTTAGTCTAAAAAAACAGGTTAACAACCGACTTTTATTCGCACTGGATCAATTGGCTCACTTTATAATCATAGCCCTTGTGGTATGTATTTACGAACCTTACAACCTAAGTTTAAACTTTCTATTTGAAACAAAAACACTCTTATTTATAACCAGTTTCATCTGCATAACTCAAGTGGCTTCGGTAATTATGAAAACCATCATATCGAAGTGGGATTTACGAGATTTCGACAATGAATCGTCACTTAAAGATGCGGGGGCTTACATAGGCATTCTAGAACGTTTATTTGTATTTATGTTCATCATCACGAACCATTGGGAAGGTGTAGGCTTTTTAATTGCCGCAAAATCGGTATTTCGTTTTGGAGATTTATCAAAAGCAAAAGACCGAAAATTAACAGAATACGTTTTAATTGGTACGCTGTTAAGCTTCGGCCTTGCTATTTTTTTTGCTTTGGGTTATAATTATATATTAGATACGATCTAATCCATTTTTAATATAGCGTGACCAAAATTAACGTCAAAATCTACACACCAAACCATCACATATTTATAAATAGAAAGGTCTACGTTTTCAGGCAAAGTATATTCATAATTACCATCTAACCCCTTCAACCCTCCTAAAGTAATAAACTCTTTAGCTGTCTCGTCGGTTGTTAAATACAGTTCTAATAAAGGACCATCATCCGATTTAAAATTACTGAGTTTTAATGTAGTTTTATCTTCATTTACGAATGCTGTACCCTCAGTTGGATGGGCTACTGAAACAAACGTGCCACTATAAGTGCTTTCCATAACATCATCATCAGTGGTATCCATAGGGCTATCATCATTATCAGATGAACAAGCTGTAAAACAAATGACGCTTAAAAAAAGTAAAAAATAGGTTTTCATATAATTTAGTATAAGGTTAGATTCCTATATAGGTCGGAAAAAGCTTCAAACTTTACACTAAATTTTCATAAAATTACTTTTTATAGTATTTCGCATAACCGCGGTAAGAGAAAAACCCTAGTATAGCCACTAAAACACAAGCGATAGCGATAAACTTCACACTTACAATTTGATCACCACTAGCATAACTGTGCAGTCCTGCTAAATAGAAATTCACTCCAAAATAAGTCATGATAATACTTGCAAAGGCCACAATGGAAAGTAAGTTGAAAATCCATCGTCCGCGAAGACCAGGCACCAAGCGCATGTGTATTACAAAAGCATAAATCATGATACTAATAAGCGCCCAAGTTTCTTTAGGATCCCAACCCCAGTAGCGTCCCCAACTTTCGTTAGCCCACATACCCCCAAGGAAGTTTCCAATAGTTAACATCACTAAGCCAACGGTTAAAGCCATTTCGGTAATTACTGTTAACTCTTTTATGTTTAAGTCCATTTTAACTTTATTGGACTTGTTCGTGAAAATCATAAGAAATAAGGATACGATTCCTAAAATCATACCTAAGGTAAACGGCCCGTAACTCGCTACAATAACCGCAACGTGTATCATTAACCAGTAACTGTTTAAAACAGGTTGTAAGTTCGCAATTGCTGGATCCATCCAGTTCCAATGCGCAATCATTAAGATCATTGATGTTACAAATGCTGTTGAAGCAATAGTTAAATCACTTTTTCTACCAAAGATAATTCCAAATAACATGGTTGCCCAAGCGACATAAATCATAGACTCATAAGCATCACTCCAAGGCGCGTGACCAGAAATATACCACCTAACAATTAAACCAGCTGTATGTAATAAGAAAAGTGCGAAAATGATATATTTAAAAATATTTACGCCTAAGTTTACGCCTTTACGCTTCTCGTTAAAAATTTGAACAATAAGCAGAATAAACATAAACGTTCCTGCGTACAAATACCAGCTAAACAACTTTTTAAAGATGTCGTATTTATTGTAAAGTACTTCGGTTTTAATCTTATCATCACTAAGCATCACTTCTCCACCATAACGGTGCTGCGTTTTTTTGAAGGCTGTTAAAAGTTTTTCAGCTTCCTTATAATCGCCAGTTTTTTTAGCTTGATTTAATGTCATTAAATAAGTTCTGAAGCCGTTTTTTACAAAATTATTGTAAAGTTCATCATTAATAACAGTAATATCTTGTGTGTAATCATAATTAGAAATCCACTTATTATTGGCATCATCTGGAATCGGGAATATTTTTAAAGACATCCCTTCAATGGCATTGTAAAGCAAACTTACACGCTGATCGGTTTCTTTAAATTCCTTTTGAAATCCGTTTGGAACCTGAGCTTTATATGCTTCATCTAAAAACGGGGCTAACCTGTATTCGCCTCTTTCAGAAAAGAAATCTGCTAAAGCCACATATTTGGCTTCTTTTGGAGCACCAATTAAATGCCTGATAGAATCTCCTTTTTGAGGTTTCAAATAAATGATAGGCACATTATACCACAACATCGGGCTCTCTTGAATAGAAAGAAAGACTTGGTTGGCATCAAAATCTTCATAAGTATCACTTTTACTCAACTTACGCAACATTTCTGAAGCATAAGTATTCACAGGCATCATTCTTCCACTTAAATCCTGAATCACTAAATTTCCAAACTTACTAGCGTGTTCTTTAGGTGTGATGTTTTTATGAAGTATAGAATCTATTTGTTCTTTTGTTGGTTTAGAATGATTGTGACCATCATCGGCAGAATGTTCGCCATGACCATGATCTTGAGCAACGGCAGTTAAACCAAAACACAGCACTAAAACCGTCAACAACTTCGCTTTCTTAGCTTTAACCTTTTCTAATTGGCGTCTTAAATCACCGAAACGAGAATGCTTGCTGAATAAAATAGCTAACATGCCAAAATAAAGCATGAAATAACCAATGTAAGTGATTAAAGTTCCCCAATAATCATGGTTTACAGAAAGAATGGTTCCTTTTTCATCAGGATCGAAGCTCGATTGAAAAAAGCGGTAACCACCATGATCTAAAATATTATTCATATAAATTTTATAATCGTAATCGTCTTGTGTTTCATCTATAACAGTAACCTCACTTGAATATGCTGAGTAACCACGCTCGGTACCTGGGTAACGCTCGGCTTCAAAATCATTTAATTTTATAGAAAATGGTAATTCTAATACTTTTGAACCATATTTTAAAGCGATATCTAAGCCGCCAACATTAATTTGTTTAAACGTACCACTACTTCCCTTGTTTCCTAAAACACCAACGGTTTTAGATTCTCCGTTTGATGTTACACGTAATTTCACACCATCGGTAGCGCTGTTTTTTAAAAGTGCTGAACCTTCAACCAGATCAAATTCCCCCTTAACGACAGGTTTAGGGAACACCATTTGCATGTTTCCAATAACGTATCTTGATCGTAAAATTAGAGGCTGTAAACTATCTTTAACCAATTTACCTTGTGCCATGGTTGCCATAGTCATGTATTCACCTTCAAAAGGCGAATTGATGGTTAACTCGTCGTTTTTATAAGTAATATTGATAGCGCCATCTGTTGGTTTATTCAAGGCTAGAAGAATGCCGTGAACACTTTGCACTTCGCCAACTTTTAAGAAATGGTTGTGCGGACCGTTACTTCCAGCTTCAACAATTTTAAGGTATTCTTCACCGTTTTCACTCGGAATAATATCTTCTTCAGCACCAACAATAAAATTTTCTAATTCAATTTTTACAGGTTGCTGATTGTATTTGGTATCAATTTCAAAATGATTTTCCATACGCCCTGAAAAATCAACTTCACGCTCGGTAGCCAAACGTTGCGGCACACCATCCACTTCGTAATCGCCATCTATATAAGCCGTAACATATGTTTTTGCAGAAAGAAAGGTGTTCTCTGTAGCACCTTCTCGAATAGCCATCATGCCTTCAAAACTTGCATAACGTGTAATGAAAGCACCTAACAAGATGAAAATGAAAGATACATGTAGTATAAAAGTTGCCCATTTTTCCTTTTTATAAAGTCTATAACGGAACACATTTCCAATAAAATTAATGATGAAAAACACCATAATTGCTTCAAACCACCAAGCATTATAAATTAAATTTCTGGTGTACGGTGTAGGTGATGTTTCTTGTCCGGCATCTAAAAAAGTTCCGACTGCCATGGTCGCGGCAAATACAATAAATAGAACAGCAGTTAGTTTGGTCGAAAAGAAAATGTTGGCGAGTTTTTTTTGCATGATTGTTAGCCTTTTTTGAGGTCGCGCAAATTTAAGGATTTAAGTTTACTCAAATTGTTAAAGTCTTCAAAAAAGAAAAAAGAGTTTACGAGGAACAAAATAAACTTTAAGCAGTCACCGAATTACAAAGAATACCATAAATACAAGAGAATCAAGCACCTTAAGATTTCATACAAATGATTGCTCATAATTAATGCTCCTTTTGTCTCGCTTCAAATATTTTCATATATAAAAACGTGCCCATTTTTCTAGCACGGTGTTTAGCATTTTGAGCGTAATCACCCTCAAAAAGATCATCAATAGTTTTAAACCAGAGGTTTAACCAGAGTCCGAAATGGCGTTCATTTATCACGTTGTTATTCTCCTGATCTACTTTGATATGCGCTTGTAAAGGATCGCCTTTATATTTGGTTTTCAGAAATAAACTTGCTTCCCAAAAAGTGGTTAATTTTTCAATATGAGCCTCCCAATCTGTAATAAGATTATTAAAAAATGGTCCTAATTCTTCGTCGGCACGAATGGCATCATAAAATGAGGATACTAGTAAAAACACATCCTCTCTTGTTTTAATATCTTTTTTATCCATATCACAAAGATAGCCTAATTGGTTTTTAAATATGCCAAGAATGCTTAATTTAGCCACATGATTTCAGTAATAATTCTTGGCGCAGGCAATGTAGCCACTCACCTATTCAAAGCATTTAATTCCTCTAAAGAAGTTTCTGTAATTCAATGGTATAACAGAAATTTAGAAACTATAAAACCTTATAGTAATCAGGTTGAAATAACCGATTCTTTAGACACATTAAAAGATGCCGATATTTATATTTTCGCTGTTAGCGACGATGTGATTAGTGAACTTTCTTCAAAATTAACTTTTGAAAACAAGCTTGTCGTTCATACTTCAGGAAGTGTGAGTGTGTACGATTTGGATAAAAAACATAAACGTGGAGTACTTTATCCTTTACAAACTTTTAGTAAAGATGCCAATATCGATTTTGCTAACGTGCCTATTTGCATAGAAACGATAAATAAAAAGAGTTATCCGTTATTAAAACAAGTGGCCCAAAGCTTAGGAAGCCCAACCAGACGGGTAAATAGTGATCAACGCCGCGTTTTACACTTAGCAGCGGTATTTGTAAACAATTTCACCAACCAGCTGTATCGTGTTGGTCATGAAATTACCGAAAGTGAAGGCGCCGAATTCGATATGCTGAAACCACTTATTATGGAAACAGCCAAAAAAGTGCAAGACATGTCGCCATTTAAAGCACAAACGGGACCAGCAAAACGAAACGACAAAAAAACCATTAAAAAACATTTAAAACTGCTTAAAAAGCAAGAACATAAAGACATTTACAAACTCTTAACCGATTCAATTCAAAGCACACATGGAAGAAAAAAGTTATAAAGAATATTTAGAGCATATTACCACTTTTATTTTTGATGTGGATGGAGTTTTAACCGACGGATCTGTTACAATTACCACTACTGGCGAGATGCTTAGAACCATGAATATTAAGGATGGTTATGCTTTAAAAACAGCTGTAGACAAAGGATATAATGTTTGTATTATTTCAGGAGGTTCCAATGAAGGCGTTCGTATTCGTTTAAAAGGCTTAGGCATTACCGATATTTATTTAGGTGCTCATAATAAAATTGAGCAGCTTCAAGATTATTTCGCAAAAAAGAACATTACTTCAGAAAATGTGCTATACATGGGCGATGATATTCCAGATTATCCCGTGATGCAAATTATTGGTCTACCATGTTGCCCACAGGACGCTGTTCCTGAAATAAAAAACATTTCAAAATATATTTCACATAAAAAAGGAGGCGAAGGTGCTGTTCGTGATGTTATTGAACAAGTACTAAAAGTGCAAAGTAAATGGAGTGGTAATTTTTCAGCAAAGTACGATTAGGGTTTGACTGTTGACTGTTGACCTTTGACTTTTGACTCTTGACTCTTGACTCTTGACTCTTGACTAAAGAAATGTTTATTTGTTTAATCGTGTAACTGAAAACTCAAAATTTCAACTTCAGAGTTAACTTCTAACTTTTTATATTTAACTTTTGACTTTTAACATCTAATATTTAACCTCTAACTTTAATTATTCATTTTTCACTTTTAATTATTAATTATTAACTACCTAACCGCCATACTAAACCTAATACGCTGGAAAAACCTCTGCATGATTGCCTTGGTGCAGTTCCTTATTAAATATGCCCTTTTGGAGCCTTTTGGGGTTGAAACCACTTTAGATTTTTTCGGAATCTCACTTTTAGCACTTGCTACAATTTGCATTGCTGCTGCGGGAAATGTGATTAACGATATTTATGATATTGAAACGGATTTCGTTAATAAACCAGATAGAATTATTGTTGGTAAAACCATCTCAGAAAAAGCAGCTTACAACCTTTTTATAGCTTTAAATTTAATCGGTGTTAGCCTTGGTTTTTATTTGTCACACCTTGTTGACAAAGCGCCATTTTTCACCATTTTTGTTTTAATATCAGCTTTACTTTATGTTTACGCCACGACTTTAAAACAAACACTTTTAATTGGTAATTTAGTTATTTCAATACTCGTTGCTTCAAGTATCCTTATTGTTGGGGTTTTTGACTTACTACCAGAAATGTCACCCGAAAACAGAGCTACACAATTAACTTTTTTTAAGGTCATTTGGGACTACGCCGTCTTTGCTTTCATGATTAATTTATTACGCGAAATCGCTAAAGACCTTGAAGATATTGATGGTGATTATAATGCTGGCATGAATACCTTGCCAATCGCGCTTGGAAGAGAACGCACAAAAAACATATTAATCGCTTTAAATTTTGTTCCGCTAGTTGCTATTATATATTATGTAACTTCAGTTTTATACAAACAACAAATTGCGGTTATATACTTTTTAATTTTCGTATTAGCACCACTCATTTATATTCTAATAAAAACATTTTCAGCAAGTGCAAAAAAGGATTTTCATCATTTGAGTAATATTTATAAGCTAGTCATGCTTTTCGGAATGCTTTCCTTACTTTTATACAAGTTTGTAATTCTAAATTGATGATTAAAGACCGCTTAAAAAACCACCATATAATATTAGCTTCTGGTTCGCCAAGAAGACAAGAATTCTTTAAAAATTTAGATCTTGATTTCGAAATTCGTTTGAAACCCGTAAAGGAAGAATATCCGCCAAGGTTAACACATTTTGAAATTAGCAACTATTTGTCTCAGCTCAAAGCCCTGCCTTTTAAAGCGGAACTTCAACCTAACGACATCCTAATCACAAGCGACACCATCGTTTGGCATGACAGTAAAGCCTTAGGTAAACCCGTAGATGCTCAAGAGGCCTTCAACATCCTAAAATCTTTAAGTAATACGACCCATGAAGTGATTACTTCAGTGTGTTTTACAACGACAACCTTCGAAAAAACACTATATAATATTACAAAAGTGACGTTTAAGCCCTTAAGCGATGAAGAAATTAATTATTACATAGAACACGACAAACCATTCGATAAGGCTGGCGCCTACGGCATTCAAGATTGGATTGGCCAAATAGGCGTTACTAAAATTGAAGGTTCCTATTTTAATGTGATGGGCCTTCCCGTTCATCTTGTTTATAAAACATTAAACGCTATTGCGGAAGGAAAATAACTTCTTAACTTTAGGGCTAAAAGTTATTATGGGAAAAATTTTAGTTAAAAAACAGATCTGTTTTGTAAGCTTCATACTGTGTGGTTTTATATTTTCTTGCAACCAATCAGAGTCTACTAAAACAACTTCAACTACTTCTATTTCTGAAAACACTACTGAAGTAAAAACTGAAGCTAAAAAACAAAAAACAATATTATCTTCAGAATTCAAAAAATACTGGTATGCGGGTGAAGCTGAAATTTCATCTTACAAGCTCGAACAAGCCCGATACGGGGAAATTCGTGAAGGCTCTGCGGTTTTAATTTTTGTTACCGAAGATTTCCTACCTCAAAAACAAGTTAAAGCAGACCATCAAAATGCTGAAAATGTTCCTATTTTAAAACTGAATGCTACGAAAAACTTTAACACTGGTATTTATCCGTATTCCATAATGCAGAGTGTCTTCTACCCCATTTCGAATAATCAACATGCTTTAAAAGTTTCAAATTCTATACAAGAATGGTGCGGTCACGTTTATGCACAATTAAATAACCGAGCGCAATTTGAAATCACTTCACATTCCTATTTTGAAGGTGAAGCCGATGAAAAATTCAACCTTCGTAAAACCGTTTTAGAAAACGAGCTGTGGACACAGTTACGTATCGACCCTAAATCCTTACCGGTAGGTGAACTAAAAATTATTCCATCCTTAGAGTTTACCCGATTAAAACATGTACCACTCAAGGCGTTTCAAGCAACAGCTTCTTTAAATAAAAGCACGTATTCTATACATTATCCCGAATTGAATCGTACCCTAAGCATCACATTTAACCCTGAATTTCCTTTTGACATTTTAAGCTGGGAAGAAAGCTTTAAAAGTGGTTTTGGACAGAATGCAAATATACTTACTACAAAGGCGACAAAGCTAAAAACCATCAAATCTGCTTATTGGAAAAAGAACAACAATGAAAATGAAAAATTAAGAGCATCTCTGCTTTTAGATTAGAAATACCAATGGCAATTTACCTTATAGAATGTATCTTTGAACTATAATAAACATCTACTTTTATGCTTATAAAATTTCACGAAGTTTACCAAAATGAACTCATTATTTCTGGGATTATTATTATCGCACTACTCGTTTTACGTTCTATCGTAAACTTTACAATTACCAAAGTGGCTCGAAAAAACGGTATTAATGATGCTAGAATACGATTAATGCGTCGTTACGTTTCCGTAAATTTTTTAATTGTGGGTTTACTTCTTGAAGCTTTTGTTTTTGGTGCAGAATTTAAAGAACTAGCAGTTGTTTTCTCTTCTATTTTTGCCGTTATAGGTATTGGCCTTTTTGCTATTTGGTCAATCTTAAGTAATGTAACTTCTGGGATTATCATGTTTTTCAACTTTCCTTATAAAGTTGGTGATAAAATAGAAATCCATGATCATGATTTTCCTATAACTGCTATTATTGAAGATATTAGAGCTTTTCAATTGCATTTGCGTTTAGATAATGGCAACTTAGTAACCTATCCAAATAATTTAATGCTTCAAAAAGCTGTGACACTAATAAAGAAAGACGCTATTGTTAAACCTCATGAAGATGACGGTGATGCCGTTTAATTAATCATTATATTTATAATCATTTTATTTTCATGGCTAAAAAAACAAAAAGACAACATTCTAAAAAGAAAGTAGGACAAGCGCCTGGAAGCCCAATTTACACTGGAGAACGCGCTAAGGAGAAACTATTTATTGAAGCCTTTGATTACAATCAACAACACTGTAATATAACTGAATTGAACTCGGTTGAAGAGAGTTATAATTTTAAAAATTCCGACTCTGTGACATGGGTTAACCTAAACGGATTAAACCATGTAGATGCCATTACTGCTTTAGGAAATCACTTTAACTTGCACCCCTTAGTTATCGAGGATATTGTTAGTATTTCACAGCGTCCAAAACTTGACGATTATGGCGACTATATTTTTGTCGTGCTAAAAATGCTTTATCATACCGACGATGATGAAGAAAATATTGTTTCCGAACAGGTTAGTTTTGTTTTGGGAAAAAATTATGTGCTTACCTTTCAAGAATCGGAAGGTGATGTATTTGATGCTGTTAGAGCGCGAATAAAAGCAGGAAAAGGAAGAGCCCGATCTTTAGGTTCAGATTATCTACTTTATATATTAATTGATGCCATTGTAGATCACTACTTTACAGTAATTGAAGTTTTAGGTGAAAAAGTTGAAAATTTTGAAGGCGATATTTTTACAGGAAATGTTAATGATGACACGAGTAGACATATTCGTGATTTAAAGCATGAAATTTTAAGAATGCGACGTGCTATTTTTCCTCTTCGTGAGATGCTTGTGAAAATTGATAAAAATGAAAATCCGCTTATCGAGAAAAAAACAGTTACCTTTTTTAGAGATATTTACGACCATTTAATTCAAGTCTCCGAAAGCATAGATATCAATCGCGAAATGGCTGCCAGTTTAATGGATATGTACATGACAAGCATTAGCAACAAAATGAATGAAGTCATGAAAGTGCTTACCATTATGGCGTCCATATTTATTCCTCTAACTTTTATTGCAGGCATTTATGGGATGAATTTTCAATACATGCCGGAACTCAATTTTAAATATGGTTATTTTGTGGTTTGGGGGGTCATGATTGCCATGTTCCTGGGTATGCTATACTATTTTAAGCGAAAAAAGTGGTTGTAGGTTTCAATCAAATTTGATGAGCCCTTTTCAATATTCAAATGACCTTTCCAAACCGTTAAAGAAACATTAAAACCTAGCTATCCCGCCTACAACTTTTTATATTTGATTTTTTAGCGAACAACCAAAATGAATAAAAATCTACTTTCTTTAATGATAGCCCTTTTTACGCTATCAATTACCTACGCACAAACTCCAATAAAAAGCAATTCTTCTGAAATTTACGAGTCCATCCAAAAACTTAACTTTTTAGGTTCCGTTTTATACGTAGCGGCACATCCAGATGATGAAAATACCCGCTTAATTTCATACATGTCTAACCATGTAAAAGCCAGAACAGCCTATTTATCCTTAACACGTGGTGATGGCGGACAAAATTTAATTGGTTCAGATATAAGAGAATTACTGGGTGTTTTAAGAACCCAAGAATTACTTGCCGCGCGTCGTGTAGATGGTGGCGAACAACTATTTACAAGAGCAAACGATTTTGGGTATTCAAAACACCCTGACGAAACTTTTGAAATCTGGGATAAAGATGATGTTTTAAGCGATGTGGTTTTGGCCATTAGAACCTTTCAACCAGATATTATCATTAACCGTTTTGATCACAGAAGTCCAGGAACAACCCATGGTCACCATACAGGTTCTGCGATGCTAAGTGTTGAAGCCTTTGACCTGGCAAACGACAAAACAGCTTTTCCTAATCAATTAAGCAGAACGCATTTATGGCAACCAAAACGCTTGTTTTTTAACACCAGTCATTGGTTTTATGGCGGACAAGATAAATTTGATAAAGCTGATAAAAGCGACATGATTAGTTTTGATATTGGTACTTACTACCCCTTAAAAGGACTATCCAACAACGAAGTAGCAGCGATAGCTAGAAGTCAGCATTTATGCCAAGGTTTTGGAAATTTAACGCAACGAGGTACACAACAAGAGTACATAGAATTTCTTAAAGGAGATCCGTTAAAAAATAACGATGATATTTTTGAAGGCATCGACACCACTTGGAACAGGATTAAAGGCGGAAATGCTATTGGAGATATTTTATATAATGTTGAAAAAAACTTCAACTTTAAAAATCCTGCATCACACATGCCTCAACTTGTTGAAGCTTATAAAATGCTACAAAATATTGAAGATGAACACTGGAAAATACAAAAATCTAAAGAACTCATTCATATTATAGAAATGTGTGCTGGTTTATATTTAGAAGCTTCCGCGGAAACCAACTGGGCCACACCAGATGAAGCTGTGAAATTAAATATTGAAGTACTAAACCGAAGTGAAGTACCTATGACGCTGGTAGGTTTTAAAACTTCAGAAGCCATTAATATTTCAAAAAATATTGCACTAAAAAACAATATTAAATACAACTTTAACGAGGTACTTAAAATAAAGAAGGACCAAAAACCTACTACACCATATTGGTTAAATGAAAAAGGAAGTTTAGGTATGTATCACGTCGAAGATGAAAGCTTAATTGGCCTGCCTGAAACACCTCGAGCGTACCAAGTTGATTTTAATTTACTCATCAACAACGTCCCGTTTACCATTACTAAAGACGTTATTCAACGCTATTCAGAGCCCGATAAAGGCGAATTATACCGTCCGTTTGAAATCATCACCCAAGCTTCAGCTGCAATAACAGAAAAAGTCATCATTTTTAATTCCGATGAAAAACGACAAATTAATGTCATTGTTAAAGCTGGCCATGATAATTTGGAAGGCACCATAGAAATTGAACACCCTTCAGATTGGCAAATTTCACCTAAATCTCAAAAAGTTTCAATCGCTCACAAAGGCGAAGATCAAAATTTCATTTTTACAGTTGTTCCTCCAAAAAATGGTAGCGAAGGATACATTAAACCCATCGTTTATGTGGGTAACGAAGCCTATAGCAAGGAACTTATAGAAATTGATTACAGTCACATTCCGCAGCAAACAGTATTGTTACCAAGCGAGAGCAAGGTGGTGCGTTTAGATATTCAGAAAAAAGGTAACCACATTGCATACATCCAAGGGGCAGGCGATGTTGTTCCTGAAAGCTTAGAGCAAATTGGATATCAGGTTCAGTTTTTAAAACCAGAAGACATTTCACCTGAATCATTAAATAAATTTGATGCCGTCGTTGTTGGTATTCGCGCTTACAACACGCTTGACGATTTGCAATTTAAACAACAACAGTTATTTGATTTTGTCGCTCAAGGCGGAAATATGATCGTGCAATACAATACTAACCGTGGTTTAAAAGTTGAAAATATCGCACCATACAAATTAAATGTATCTAGAGATCGTGTTACCGATGAAAATGCCGAAGTACGCTTTTTAAAACCAAATCACCCCGTTTTAAACTATCCTAATAAAATCACTCAAAAAGATTTTGAAGGCTGGACACAAGAACGCGGCTTATATTTCCCAGATTCATGGGGCAAAGAATTTACCCCTATTTTAGAGCTACACGACAAAAAGGAGTCTGATAAAAAAGGAAGCTTACTTGTCGCAAAACACGGAAAAGGCTACTATATTTACACAGGTTTAAGCTTCTTTAGAGAGTTTCCAGCAGGCGTTTCTGGCGCTTACCGTTTATTTGCAAACATGCTATCTATAGGAAAAGGAACGATGAATCAACCTGAAAATTAACTACATTATGGATAACGAAGAACCGCCAAAACAAACTTGGCTCAAATTATACACTGTTGTCTTAGTTGCCAACGCGCTTTATTTTATTGCTTTTTACTTCATCACAAAATCCTTTTAAAACATGCAAACTTTAAGTTGGATTGACTGGACGGTTTTATGTACCACATTAATTGCTATTGTTGGTTATGGTACTTGGCAAACACGAGGCAGTAAAAACGTGACAGATTATTTACGTGGTGGCAACACCTCCAAATGGTGGACTATCGGTTTATCTGTAATGGCCACTCAAGCAAGCGCGATTACTTTTTTGTCCACTCCCGGACAAGCTTTTAATGACGGAATGGGCTTTGTGCAATTTTATTTTGGTTTGCCTATTGCCATGGTGGTTATTTGCATGGTATTTATCCCCTTATACTATCGCCTTAAAGTCTATACAGCCTACGAATTTTTAGAAAAACGTTTCGATTTAAAAACACGAACGTTAGCCGCCATACTGTTTCTTATTCAACGTGGATTGGCAGCAGGAATCACCATTTTTGCACCCGCTATTATCTTATCTGTAGTTTTAGGTTGGGATCTACTAACCTTAAATATTATCATTGGTTTACTCGTTATTATTTACACGGTTTCTGGAGGAACCCGTGCTGTTAACGTGACACAGAAACATCAAATGGTAGTTATCTTCTTCGGAATGCTAGTGGCCTTTTTTCTTATTGTAGATAAACTTCCGCAGGATATTACCTTTAAAAAAGCTTTAGATATTGCTGGAGCCAGCGGAAAAATGGAAGTACTCGATTTTTCATTCGATTTGAATAACCGCTACACGTTTTGGAGCGGTATTATTGGCGGAACCTTTTTAATGCTTTCCTATTTCGGTACAGACCAAAGTCAAGTGCAGCGATACCTTTCTGGTAAATCGGTAAAAGAAATGCAGTTGGGATTAATTTTCAACGGTATTTTAAAAATTCCTATGCAGTTTTTTATTCTGCTAGTTGGGGTTATGGTTTTTGTTTTTTATCAGTTTAATGAATCGCCAGTAAACTTCAACCCTACAGCTACTGAAGTGGTTTTAAATTCGGAATATGCCGATGCCTATCAAACCCTTCAAAAAGAGCAAAAGGAAGTTTTTAATGATAAGCAAAAAATTATAAAGTCTTTTATTGCTTCAGAAGATGAAAACGCTACAAAATATATGGCTATTGCCAATCAAGTACATGACGATATACGAGATGAAGCTCGATTACTTATCGACAAAGCCTCGGAAAGTAAAGGCATAAAGGTAGAAAGTAATGACAAAGATTATGTCTTTATTCATTTCATATTAAACAACTTACCTCGCGGATTAATTGGTTTATTACTAGCCGTGATTTTAAGTGCCGCTATGTCCAGTACGGCAAGTGAATTAAACGCCTTAGGTTCTACAACGACCATGGATTTATACAAACGTAATGCCGGAGAAAAAACCGAAGAAGCCATGGTAAGAGCCTCTAAATGGTTCACTTTTGGCTGGGGCCTTATTGCTATTGGTATTGCGTGTGTAGCTAATTTGGCTGAAAATTTAATCCAGCTTGTAAACATTATTGGCTCTATATTTTACGGCAACGTTCTTGGTATTTTCTTGTTAGCTTTTTTCTTCAAGTTTGTAAAAGGAAACGCTGTTTTCATAGGCGCATTAATCACTCAAGTTTTGGTAATTAGTTTATTCTTGTTAAATGAATATGAATACATTAACCTGCCTTTTTTGTGGTTAAATTTTGTAGGTTGCCTAATCGTGATTACCTTGGCATGTATCCTTCAATATATATTACCAAACAACAAAGCCATTGGAACAGAAAACAATTAATTGGGGCATTATAGGCCTTGGGAAAATCGCTAATAAATTTGCTACAGACTTGCAGACGGTTTCTGGAGCAAAACTTTATGCTGTAGCTTCACGAACTCAAGAAAAAGCAAACGCTTTCGCGGAAAAGTTTAATGCCACTAAAGCCTATGATAGTTATAAATTATTAGCTGAAGATCCTAATATCGATGCGGTTTACATCGCGACACCACATACCTTTCATAAGGAGAATACGCTTTTATGTTTAGAACATGGAATCGCTGTACTTTGTGAAAAACCGTTTGCCATGAATATAGAAGAAGTTCAGGAAATGGTTTTCAAAGCAAAAGAGAAGAACGTCCTTTTAATGGAGGCACTTTGGACCTATTTCCTACCTCATTACAACTATGTTCTAAATATTATTGAAAACAAAACTTACGGTAAACTCCAGAAACTTGAAGCTGATTTCGGCTTTTACAGAACTTTTGACGACACGTCTCGATTATATAATAAATCATTAGGAGGTGGGAGTTTGTTAGATATAGGCATCTACCCTATTTTCGCAGCCCTATCATCTTTAGGTATTCCAGAAAATATAGAAGCAAAAGCGACCTATTTTGATAATGGTGCCGATTCATCATGTGACATTATTTTTCAATATGATAACGGTGCAACGGCGCATTTAAAAAGTTCTCTATTAGAAGACTTGCCAACGGAAGCTACTTTTCAATTCGAAAGAGCAACAGTTAAAATTAATGGCATGTTTCATCAACCTTCAACGGTAACCATCACAACTCAAGTTAAAGAAGAAACTATTGATTTTGGTTACGATACTATCGGTTATAATTACGAAACCATTCATTTTAATGAATTACTGCGTCAAGGTAAGACTGAAAGTGATATCATGACTTTTAATTTTAGCGAACAATTGATAAATACTCTAGACAAAGTTCGAGCACTTATTAATTTAAATTATTAAACTAATAATCTATAAATAACAAAAAAACGCAACCCGAAAAGGTTGCGTTTTTGTTATATCAGGTTCTTAAATGTTAAGCTTACTCGCCCAACCATTCATCTAAAGAATCTTGATTCATTTTTACGTAATCATCATTTCCAGCAATTTTAGCTAATTCCAATGATTTTCTTGCCGCTGCAATAGCGCCTTTCGAATCTCCTGCTTTAGCATGAATTAGAGACTGTTTTCTTATATAATAGAAAAGTGGTTTCTCTTTGGTCATTTCAACAGCTTTATCAATCCATTCCATAGCTTGCTTAGGACTTTTCCCTTCTTGTAAGTAATAAGATGCCGCAGCATAATAATCACTTGCTTTTGGACTTCCACCTAGAACATCATTAATGCTCGCTAAAACAGCATCGTCTGTAGGAACTGTGAAAGGAATAGCGATATATGTTTTCTCCCAAATAAGTTCAATATTAGCGCCACTATTAGTAATGCTATTAATATCTAAAGTAAAGGTTTCCACATTAAAAGGAACACTGTGTGCTTTTACAGATGTAACAGCTACGACATTAGTTTCATCCCATTTTTTTGGAGTTCCCCAGTTTTCAGTATCTGAATAAAAGTAAACTTTCCAAAGGCTTTCTCCTGGTTCTGTGAAAATGGCATAAGAACCTGGCTTTAATTTATAACCATCAATCTCTGCTTCTGTACTAAATGTGATGATTGTATTTTTATTCGCTCCTGTTCTCCACATTTTACTATATGGTACAAGATCACCAAAGATAATACGTCCTTTTACACTTGGTCTAGAATATTCAAGGGTAACATCTGTTAAACCAACTTTTTGCTCTAATTTAGCAGCAGGACTTGGTTGTGGTGTGTTTACTTGAGCATTTACAGAAAACACTGTAGCACAAGTCATAAAAAGTAATAGTAATTTTTTCATTTCAATTTATTTTGAATTAAATAATAGCTATAAAATTACACATCCAAATTTCGTTTTTTGTTAACAAAACTATAAAATAACTTCATTTTTAAAGGAGCCTAATACGAATAGAAAGCCTAATTATTCGAGCTTGCTTTAACGTTTAACTTCGACTAAAAAACCATTAAAAAAAACAACAATTTAAGGTTCTAAAACCTTTAATAATGAAAAATCGGATGTATTAAACGATAGAATACTAAAATTTACATAATTATTCACTATAAAAATCGAAAATATCATAGATTTTATTATATTGGCGAATTGTGACGAAAAACTACACGTTACTTCCCTTAAAATTGATTAAAGATTAAACATACTGTATGGAGATTATAGACCGAGCTTTAGAATTCGAACAACGCAAGCACACGTTTAAAACAACTAGTGAACGCATAGAATCGTCTAGAGAAGTAAAAGAACTAATATTAAGCTTAAACAGCATCTATAAAGAAGAAAAAGATCCCGAAATCATGGATCTTATGAAACGCTTAACAGCTATAAAACAAAAAATTGAAAAAAGGTTAAAAGGTAGACCTTAACCTATTTTTAAGCCCTTGCTTTTATAACGTATATTATAAGCAAGGGCTTTTTTATGTCCGCTCCCTACCCCCTAGTGTTCCCTTATTTTCATGATAAGGATTATTTTATTTAATTCTAACTAATCTGAATGGCTATTTTTTTTTAATAAGCCTAAAACAGTTTCAACTTATATTGACACAGTTTTATCGTATTTGAGTTACAGAATAAATTAAGCACAAAAAAAGACTTGTTTAAAAAAAACAAGCCTTTTTGTATATATAATAAGTTACTCATAATTAGTCGATACGCTCAATTTTTGCACCTATAGCACGTAAACGTTCATCAATATGTTCGTAACCTCTATCTATTTGTTCGATATTTTGAATAGATGATGTTCCTTTAGCAGAAAGCGCCGCTATTAATAAAGACACACCTGCACGAATATCTGGCGAGGTCATTGTTGTTGCCTTTAATGTCGATTTAAAATCATGACCTATAACGGTTGCTCTATGCGGATCACATAAAATAATTTTAGCGCCCATATCAATTAATTTATCAACGAAGAATAAACGACTTTCGAACATCTTTTGGTGAATTAAAACACTTCCTCTAGCTTGTGTTGCCACTACTAAAATGATACTTAGTAAATCTGGCGTAAATCCAGGCCATGGTGCATCAGAAATAGTTAAAATAGAACCATCTATAAAACTTTGAATTTCGTAACCATTAGTATGTGCAGGGATATAAATATCGTCACCACGCTGTTCTACAGTAATTCCTAATTTTCTAAACGTTGCAGGAATCACTCCCAAATCATCCCAAGACACATTAGTGATCGTTAATTCGCTTTTAGTCATCGCAGCAAGACCAATCCAACTTCCAATTTCAATCATATCTGGAAGCATGGTATGCTCTGTTCCGCCAAGGCTATCTACACCTTCAATGACTAATAAATTAGAACCTACTCCGCTAATTTTAGCCCCCATTCTATTCAGCATTTTACATAATTGCTGTAAATAAGGTTCGCAAGCTGCGTTGTAAATCGTTGTTTTTCCTTCAGCTAAAACAGCAGCCATTAAAATATTTGCTGTTCCTGTTACTGAAGCTTCTTCAAGAAGCATGTAAGCACCTTTTAGTTTTTCAGCTTCAACACCATAAAACTGTTCTTCTTTGCTGTATCTAAATTTTGCACCTAAGTTAATTAAGCCTTCAAAGTGAGTATCTAAACGACGACGCCCAATTTTATCTCCCCCTGGCTTAGGTATAAAACCTCTACCGAAACGTGCTAATAACGGACCAACAATCATGATAGAACCTCGTAAACCACGTCCGTCAATTTTAAATTGATCAGATTCTAGATATTTTAAGTTAACATCATCCGCTTGAAAAGTATAAGTCCCCTTTTCTAACTTGTTAACCTTTACACCTAGATTTTGTAGTAAGGCTATTAATTTATTAACATCAATAATATTTGGAATATTATGTATTGTAACGACTTCTGGAGTTAATAAAACTGCACACAGAATTTGTAAAGCTTCGTTTTTTGCACCTTGAGGTTGAATACTTCCCTTTAATTGGTGACCGCCTTCAATTTTAAATGTTCCCATGAAATTTTAGTAGCGTTTTCTTTGTCGGTTATTAGAATTGCTTTTTTTATGATGCGTTTTCTTCGTATTGTTATTGTTAGAAAACTTCGTTTTTGAACGCATTAAACTTGTAGCGTCTGATAAATCTTCTTCAGAATTCTTTAAGTTAATTTTACCTCCTGAAAGTTCATATAAATGATCGTAAATCACGGCATCTTCAACGGTATCTTTATTCCAGTTTAAGAAACACTTTTTCATATGATTGGCAATCGTATACGTTAACGCTTCTTTAAGTTCGCCATCTTCCCAGGTATTTGCCACATCAATCATGGTTTTAATATTGTTTCCGTAAAAACGATATTTAGGAAAATTTTGAGGGTATCTTAAAGGTTCTGGACGCTCTTCGTAAATTTCTTTAGTAGGAATTGGGTAAGGCGAATCGGCATCTAATTCAAAATTAGACATGATAAACATTTGATCCCAAAGCTTATGTTGAAAATCTGGAACGTCTCTTAAGTGCGGTTGCATATTTCCCATAACGGCAATAATACCTTTGGCTACCTTATTACGTTCTTCTTTAGATTCTAATGATTTCGCGTAATTAATCATCTTCTGCATATGCCTTCCGTATTCTGGAATGATTAAATGCTCACGCTCGGTGTTGTATTCTAATGTATCTATCAAAATAAATGTGTAGAGTTAATTGTATTGCATGAAGTGTTTCTGCATGCGCAAAGTACAAAAAATATCTAAAGACTGATAACGCCTTCAACATTTTCTGTGACTTCTTTATACTTGGCAATCACTGTTTCAGGATTTTTCATGGTCACATTTATTGAAACACTCGTGTATTTACCGTTTTTAGATTCCTTTGTATTAATAACAGCACCTAAATTATCGAAAATATCTTCTATTTGAATAATTTTTGATTTATCTGAAATTACTATAAATTTATATAAATATTCCGATGGCCATTGGGCTGTATCGTATAATTGTTCTTTTAATTTCTTATAAAATTCTTCTGAATTTGGAGGTGTGCTCATAGTCATTTTTTCTAGCACAAATATACAATTTCATCTTTTCATTCCCATACAATTAAAGTGTTGAATTCTAGTCTAAAATTGAAAACTTTCACTTTAGACTATTAATAAAACTAGTGACTTTAGCTTTCCATTTTTTTTATAGCTGTTAAATTCCGATTTTTACAGCAAATATGGCGGATTTGAACACAAAAAAAATTCTTATTACAGGTGGTCCCGGAACGGGCAAATCAACTTTAATTAATGCGTTAATAAAAAGAGGGTTTCCATGCATGGAAGAAATTTCACGTCAGGTTATCATTGAAGCCAAAAAGAAAGGCATCGATCAGCTTTTCCTAACCAATCCACTACTGTTTAGTGAAATGCTTTTAAAAGGCCGAGCACAGCAATTTAAAGACGCAGAAAACGTCAAGGATAAAGCCATTTTCTTTGATAGAGGTGTTCACGATGTTTTAGCCTATATGGATTTTATAGGAGACTCTTACCCTCCAGAATTTATGGAGACCTGCAAAAACTCAAAATACGATATCGTTTTTGTTTTAAAACCTTGGCAATCTATTTACACAAGTGATAGTGAGCGTTATGAAACTTTTGAACAAGCGCAAGACATTCATAAATTCCTTGTAAAAACCTACGAGTCGTATCATTATCAATTAATTGATGTGCCTTTTGACACCGTTGAAAACCGTACAAACTTCATATTAAAAACCATTAACTTTTAATATGGAACATCCCATTACCATATTAGAACGTTATTGGAATTTTACCAATTTCAGGCCAGAACAAGAAGCTATTATAAATGCAGTCATTGAAGGCGAGGATACTTTTGTCTTGCTACCAACTGGTGGTGGTAAATCTTTATGTTTTCAAATTCCAGCCTTAGCCAAAGACGGTATTTGTATTGTAATTTCTCCGTTAATTGCCTTAATGAAAGACCAAGTACAAGCTTTAAACGATAAAGGCATTAAAGCGATGACTCTAACTAGCGGCATAAGTTACAGCCAGTTAGACACGATGCTTGACAACTGTATTTATGGCAATTACAAGTTTTTATACTTGTCGCCAGAACGTTTACAGCAGGAGCTTGTGCAAGATCGCATCAGACTCATGAATGTCAATTTAATTGCCGTTGATGAAGCGCATTGTATTTCACAGTGGGGAAGCGATTTTAGACCAGCTTATAAAAATATTGAACTGTTAAGGCGTTTACGGCCTTCAGCAAATGTGGTAGCACTCACAGCTTCGGCAAAACCAGAAGTAGTTAACGATATCATAAAGGAGTTAGATTTCATTCAGCCTAAAATATTTAAAACATCCTTCTGGAGAAGTAATCTGGCTTACATGGTTTTTCATGAAAATGATAAACATTACAGACTTGAAACCATCTTAAGAAAAAATCCTGCATCGTCGATTGTATACGTTCGAAATAGAAAAGCAACGATTGAAATAGCCTCCTTTTTAAAATCTAAAAACATAAGTGCTACTTTTTATCATGGCGGACTCACAAACGATGAAAAAGATAAAAACATGACGGCCTGGTTACAAAACCAGAGTCAAGTGATGGTAGCAACCAATGCCTTTGGTATGGGTATAGACAAGCCTGATGTTAAAACAGTTGTTCATTTAAATCTCCCTGAAAGTATTGAAAGTTATTTTCAAGAAGCTGGTCGTGCCGGACGAAACGGAGAGAAAGCATTTGCGGTAATTTTAAAAAACAAAAGCGATGAAGAACTTGTTAAAAATCAGTTTTTAAGTGTTTTACCTACGGTAGATTTAATTAAACAAGTGTATAGAAAACTATGTAACTATTTTCAAGTTTCCTATGGAGAAGGTGAATATGAAACTTTCGATTTCGATTTTAATAGTTTTTGTAAAACCTACCAATTTCCATCTATTTTATGCTATAATGCCTTGCTTTTTTTAGATAGAAATAGCGTAATCACCCTATCGAAACAATTTAAAAATAAGGTGACTGTACAATTTATTATTTCTAACAATGCCCTTTTTAATTATTTAGACACGCATGAAGATTACGGAATTATCGTCAAATCTATTTTAAGAATGTATGGTGGAATTTTTGACAACCCAACAAAAGTAGATCTAAAAAAGGTATCCAAAAAAGCATCTATTGCTGAACACCATTTGATAAATACCTTACAGCAATTAGAGGACGATGAAATTATAGCGCTTAATTTAGCTAAAACAGATGCTCAAGTAACTTTTATAGAACCACGAGAAGACGAAATAACAATCAATAGGATTGCACCCATAATAAAACAACAAAATAAATTGAAACAAAATCAAGTAAAAGCCATGCTTGATTATATTGAAAACGATTCCGTTTGTAAAAGTGTACAACTCCTCTCCTATTTTGGTGAAAAAAATGTTGAAGACTGCAAAATATGTTCAGTATGCATTCAACAGAAAAAAAAGGAAGTACCGCAGGACATCAATTCAGTAAAAAGAAATCTTATTGAAATTTTAGAATCGGGAGATTATTCTTCAAGAGACCTTTTAGAGCAAATGAATTGTTCTGAAAATGAATTAAAAACCGTTTTAAAATTACTTTTAGAACACCAAATAATCACAATTACCTCAAAAAACACATATAAATTAAGTCATTTGTAAAATTGCAAACGACACTATAATAAAGCCATCAAAAGATGAAAGATTTAAGAATCGTATTTATGGGTACACCCGATTTTGCGGTAGACACCTTAAAAACCTTAGTAGAAAACAACAAAAACATTGTGGGCGTTATTACTGCCCCAGATAAACCTGCAGGACGCGGCAGAAAACTAAATGAAAGTGCTGTTAAAAAGTATGCGGTTTCACAAAACTTAAACGTTTTACAGCCAACCAATTTAAAGGAAGAAGCTTTTTTAGAAGAATTAAAATCATTAAATGCTAATTTACAAATTGTTGTAGCCTTTAGAATGTTACCAAAATTGGTTTGGAGCATGCCTGAATATGGTACTTTTAATTTACACGCTTCTTTATTACCAAATTACCGTGGTGCAGCTCCTATAAATTGGGCCATTATAAATGGTGAAACAAAAACAGGAGTTTCAACTTTCTTTATAGATGAGGAAATTGACACTGGAGACATGATTCTTCAAGAAGAAATTTCAATTGAGCCTAACGAAAATGCAGGAAGTCTTCATGACAAGTTAATGACTATTGGAAGCAACCTAGTTTTAAAAACAGTAGAATCCATTGAAAAAGGCAGCGTGAAGACAATTCCGCAGAAAGATTCAGCAGATATTAAGACCGCTTACAAACTTAATAAAGACAATTGTAAGATAAACTGGGAAAGCTCTATGGATAATATTTTCAACCACATTCGTGGCTTAAGTCCGTACCCAGCTGCTTGGACCACTTTAAAGAATGGTGAAGATGAATTAGACATCAAAATATATGCTACCAAAAAAGAATTAGCAGACCACAATGATACTATTGGAACCATCATTTCAACCAAAAAAGAGTTAAAAGTAGCAGTTACAGACGGTTATCTTATTTTACAAGAAATTAAGCTTCCAGGTAAACGTGCTATGGATATAAAATCACTTTTAAACGGATACACTTTTGAGGAAAACGCCAAAATGCTGTAAACCCTTATTATCATTGATATCACCAAATATCCGATAAAGCGCACACCCTTTATTAACAAATAGATGAAGTTATTAACAAAACCATGTATTTCCCTTGCTATTACTTGCATGATTGCATAATCCGTATAAATTTGTAAAGGATTTAAACAAAAATGTAATCCAACTTTTATTAATAATTAAATTATACATTATGAACAAAACAGATTTAATCGACGCAATGGCAGAACACGCAGGAATTACTAAAGCAGCTGCAAAAAAAGCTTTAGAATGTGCGTTAACTGAAATTGAAGGAGCTTTAAAAAAAGGAAATAGAGTTTCTTTAGTAGGATTCGGATCTTGGTCAGTTTCTAATAGAGCTGCAAGAGACGGAAGAAACCCTCAAACAGGAGAAACTATCAAAATTGCAGCTAAAAACATTGTAAAGTTTAAAGCTGGTTCTGATTTATCAAACGCAGTAAACTAATCATTTACTTCTTTATATTTTAAAAAAAGCCTCCTATTTGGAGGCTTTTTTCTTATATATTAACAAAAGAGTTGCATTTTCAATAAATTAATATTAGTTTTAGTTACTAAATTCCTCAACATATGGTGACAATAAAACCCAAAAAAGGAGATTTATTAATTGCAGAACCTGCAATTATTGGAGATGTTTCTTTTAACCGTTCTATAGTCTTATTAGCAGATCATTCGGAAGAAGGATCTATAGGCTTTATCCTTAACAAACCCTTAGATTATACAATTAATGAGTTAATTCCAGAAGTAGAAGCAACTTTTAAAGTGTATAATGGCGGACCTGTTGAGCAAGATAACTTATATTTTATTCATAAAATACCGCAATTAATACCAAATAGTATTGAAATTTCTTTAGGGATTTATTGGGGAGGTGATTTTAATCGTGTTGCAGAACTGATTAAAACAAATACCATCAATGAAAATGATATTCGTTTCTTTTTAGGTTATTCTGGATGGGACACCAATCAATTAGATACCGAATTAAAATCTAATTCTTGGGTCGTTTCTGAAAACATTTACAAAAAGAACATCATAGAAAAAGACTATGAAACCTTTTGGAAAGAAAAAATGTTAGAGTTTGGTGGCGAGTACAGCATTTGGTCTAATGCGCCAGAAAACCCGAGTTATAATTAATTTAACCGGATTTTTACATTTAATTTTTGAAGTAAGCTTTTAGAAACTTCATTTGTAAATGTCTTTTTCCTGTATTTACTTACGGGCTGAATACCAACCATTACATTGGTAATAAAAATTTCATCTGCCTTTTGAAGCTCGAATGGTGAAATTGAATCTTCTACCAATTCATATTCTGGAACTGCTTTAACCAGTTCGATTAGTTGCGTTCTCATCACGCCTTTTAAACACCCATCAGTTAAAGGAGGTGTTTTAATAGTATTTCCTTTTACAAGAAATACGTTACCGTTTAAAGCTTCAACAACTTGTTTATTTGTATTCAACAAAAGGCAATTATTTAAGCCGTTTTCTTTTGCATAAATACTCCCTACAACATTTAAAGCTTTATTATTCGTTTTTAAAGTCGATAATAAACTTGGTGATACATAGTAGTCTTTGAATAAATCCACTTCGTAAAACGCCTCTGAGATGGTATAAAAGCTTTCTGAAAGTGCGTTTACAGCAATTACAAAACTGACATTATTCGTTTTAGGAGCATATAAACCACCTTCATTTCTATGCACTGTTAATTTTACACGGGAAGACGCCTTTTCTAAATCGTTAGCTTCCAAAGTTTTTTGAATTTCACTTTCTAAGAATTCCATAGTAAAACTCATTGGAATTTCCATACGCATGATACGCATAGATGCCATTAATCTAAAATAATGATCTTCCCAAAACAACAATTTACCACCACTCGATTTTATAGTTTCAAAAAGGGCATCGCCATAGGCATAACCTCTATTTTGAATTGATAAAAAAGCGTTTCCGTCTAAAAGTGTTCCGTTAAAATTCGTCATAAAAAATCCCGCTTACATGTTTTTTATGTAAGCGGGACAAATATAATT
Source organism: Tamlana sp. 2_MG-2023 (assembly GCF_030548465.1). Taxonomy (GTDB): domain Bacteria; phylum Bacteroidota; class Bacteroidia; order Flavobacteriales; family Flavobacteriaceae; genus Pseudotamlana. The sequence goes on along the minus strand of NZ_JAUOSF010000002.1, from coordinate 18,140 downwards.
TAAAATATGCTATTTGTAATTAAGCAGAACCTAATACTTGCTTTAAACTGGAAATTTGATTCGTCCAAAGCATTTTAGCTTCATCAACTTCATCGTCTTCAGCATAATCTGTAATCATAAGAGACACATCTTTTGTAATTTCATCAACTTGAATTTTAATTTCAAAATAATAGGACTGCCCATCTTCTTCATCTTCTAACCATCTGAATTTCACACGTTCACCTGATTTTTTATTTAGTAATTTTGCTTTTTCTTCGCTGCCATCCCAAATAAAAGTAAATAACTCGCCTCGAGAATTTACGTTGTCTGAAAACCATTCTGATAAACCAGAAGGTGTTGAAATATAAGTGTATAAAAGTTGAGGGGAAGCATGTATTGGAAATTCAATATCAAATCTAACTTTGTCGTCCATAAGTAATTTAGAAATTTATATCGCCAATATATACATTAATTGATAAGTGAGCCTATAAAATTTAATATTATTTTTTTTCAGATCTGTTTGGTAACAACAATAATGTTTCTATATTTGCAGCCTCAAATTATGGCGAGGTAGCTCAGCTGGTTAGAGCGTCGGATTCATAACCCGGAGGTCGCGGGATCGTGCCCCGCTCTCGCTACAAGTAACGACAAGGGTTTCAAGAAATTGAAGCCCTTTTTTTATGCAAAAAAAATAGCTCAAGCACAACATAGGTACAACAATGCCTTAAGTTCTAAATCAAAAGCTTGAACATCACTATTGGCTACACATTGTATAACGGTTATATAGTTTTGATATTTAGAAGCTTCTTTAAACATAATTAACAAAGGTATAACACCTATTCCTGAGCTAATAAAAACGATTGGATTTTCAGTAGGCTTTAGAACAAACTCTCCTGAGAGCATCCCTACTTTAAAAACGGAATTAACATCATACCGATAATCAAACCCCACACTTTTATAACTGCAACTACCCTTGAAAGATTTCATATATTAGCAAACTAAACGACAGCCTTTTTCATCAACTTTTAATGCTATTAAAGACTTCAAACCTAAGTATTCATGACCGAAATAGACGATTTATTAGATTTTGAAAACTGGGTAAATTCTGGAGCAAAAACTCCCGTTGCCTTACAAGAACTAAATTTACTGGCTTATGATGCTAAAATTTTTGAACACACTTTCAAAGACGCTATGTTTTTGGGTTGTGATTTAACCAATGAAGCTGCTGGACATATTGTTAAAACAGGAGGCATGATCATTTCCAACAGAAAAGACCAGCCTTTTAAAATGCACAAAGCCAGATTATACTCGGTAGAAGAATTATTTAAAGGTTTTGACATCAATAATGAAGGCGGTTATAAGGACACCTTCGACTACAAAGTCTACAAAGATTATGTAGAAAACGGTCTGGAAACCCCTGCTTCCATCCACACCAGTTTAGCCAGAAGACTCCATGACCACAGCATTACCGATGCGCTTTACGAACTTATCGAAGATCGAAAAGTAGTTGCCATAATGGGAGGACATGCCATGGAACGTCAAGACCCTTATTACTTAGAAATAGCAAAAATATCAAGAACGCTTACGCGGAAGGGTTTTCTCATGGTTAGCGGCGGTGGTCCAGGCGCTATGGAGGCCACGCACTTAGGTGCCTATTTTGCTTGTCGAACAGAAAATGAATTAATAGAAGCTGTTAATGAATTTAAAACACGCCCAGTTGATTCGCCTAAAGGAAAAGAATACGATGACAAAGATTGGTTGCATCGTGCTTGGAAAATAATGACTAAATACCCCATTCCGCCAGGAAAAGAAAAAGCATCAATGAGTATTGGCGTTCCCACTTGGCTTTATGGACATGAACCACCTGCTCCTTTTGCTACACATATAGCCAAATACTTTGCCAATAGTGTTCGAGAAGATGGTTTACTTACTATTGCTAAATACGGTGTTATTTTTGCTCCAGGTAGCGCAGGAACCACTCAGGAAATATTTCAGGATGCCACACAAAACCACTATGCACCGTATAATATACATGCCACAAAGAAATATGTTTCACCCATGATTCTTTTTGGAATTAAAGCTTGGACTGTAGAAAGACCTCTTTGGAATTTCATGAAGCAAACCTCTGAAGGTAGGCCATATGGAGAATTGCTGCACCTTACCGAAGATACTTCTGAAGTTATTAACCACATTCTAAATTATAATCCTGAAAACTACGCCTTTCCAAAATAGGCTGTTTTCTTTTTTTAATTCACAATAAAATTTAACTACATATAAAAGTAATTATTACTTATATTTGTAGTATCATGACTTGTATATCTAAAAACATTAAACACTTGAGAGGACTTAAAAAGCTTTCTCAAGAAGCCTTTTCAGAAGAACTAAAGGTAAACCGTTCGCGTATTGGATCTTATGAAGAAGGTCGCTCTGCTCCTACCATAGAGTTTCTTATTCAACTCTCTGATTATTTTAAAATTCCTATCGATATTTTACTTAGAAAGGATCTTACCAAAGCCAAAGATTTTTCATTCATAGAATTGAATAATCAACGTGTTTTATTTCCAATTACGGTTGATAGTGATAACGAAGATCTCATTGAAGTCGTTCCTGTAAAAGCTTCAGCAGGTTATTTGGCTGGTTACGACGATCCGGAATTTATTGAACAGCTCCAAAAAATTAAACTCCCCTTTTTGCCCACAGGCAAACACCGTGCCTTCCCTATAAAGGGTGACTCTATGTTGCCTTTAAAAGATGGTTCGTATGTTATTGGGCGTTTTATAGAAAGTAGAAACGACATAAAAACAGGGCGAACCTATGTGCTAGTGACTGCCAACGATGGTATTGTTTATAAACGTGTTATGAATAATATCGATTTTAATGGTTCACTGCTATTAATGTCTGATAATAAATTCTATCATGATTATAGCGTCCCTATTAGTGAAGTACTAGAGCTTTGGGAATACGTTTGCAGTATCAACACTCAAGAATACAGCGAAGAAGAGCTAAAATACAGTAGCATCATGAACATGTTTACTGAACTTGGAGTTGAACTTAAGGCTTTGGAAAAACTAGTTAATTAATGTTGGTTACTGGTTTTTGGTTATTAGTTTTTGGAGACTAACTCTTGCGCTAGTTTTATATTTAGCGTAAACATTAATCTATGAAATGGATGCCTAATTTATTTCTCAATGGAGCTCGGTGTAATAGCTTCATGATAATCTTGTGTATTTTTTTTCTTGCGTAGACGGAAGGCACAAAATTGTAGAGTGAAAAAAACCTGTGACAATCTGTGGAATCTGTGTCTAAAATAATTAAATTTAACCAATATCTGTTTCCGGTAAGGTCACATAAAAATCATGAATGAAAGCTAATTATCACAAAAAACTATCAAGTTGGTATAGAAAATTCCAAATTGGAAAATCCCCTCAAATGAATTTAGTTTGGGGATTTCTTTTATATACACTTGTCGGATTTGTTTTGTTGTCTATCCCTCTATTCCATAAAATAGATATTTCACTCATGGATAATTTATTCATTTCAACTTCAGCCATATCAACCACAGGGTTAGCGACTATAGACCTATTCGAGTCCTATAATTTTATGGGTCAACTCGTTATACTCTCACTTGTTCAACTTGGGGGGATTGGCTACATGACCCTAACCACTTATTTTTTATTATTTACCACAAAAAAAATAACGCATTGGCACAACAAAGTATTAGGAACAGAATTTGCGCTCCCAAAAAACATTATAATTAATGATTTCATTAAAAGTGTTATTGTTTTTACAGCCGTTATGGAAGCTTTAGGTGCTATTTTATTCTACATAGCATTTACAAATACTGGAATGGAAGGTTTTAAAGCAGTCTGGTTTTCAATATTTCATAGCATTTCCGCATTTTGTACAGCTGGGTTTTCACTATTTCCTGATGGCTTTGAAAGCTACCACGACAATGTTTTTATCAATTTAATTATTTGTATTTTATCGGTCGCAGGCTCTATAGGTTTCATTGTTATCACAGATATATGGTATCGCATTACTGGAAGAACAAAAGAAACAACCTTCACAACCAAAATTATAGTTTATGGTTTTTTAATACTACTATTTTTAGGAACCATGCTTATTTATACTTCTGAATCTACAAGTCTTCTAGGTACAAATCATACTATTTTAACATCATTTTTCCAAGCGATGTCTGCCATGACCACTGTTGGTTTTAACACTATACATATTGGAAACTTCTCTTTACCTATATTATTATTCGTTATTTTTCTCATGTACATCGGGGCCTCTCCTTCAGGAACAGCTGGGGGCATGAAAATCACAACTTTAACAGCTATGATTGCCATTGTGAAGAGCAGATTATTAGCACAAAAGAAAATCACATTCTTAAACCGCATCATTCCTTTTGAAAGGATTTATGTGGCTACATCTACCTTTATACTGTATACCAGTTTAATCTTTCTGTTCTCCTTTTTACTCGCCTACACTGATGATTTTACTTTTATTCAAATTTTATTTGAAGTCGCATCAGCTTTAGGAACTGTTGGTTTAAGTACAGGAATTACCGCCGATCTCTCAGTACTCGGAAAAGCAATGATCATTATTTTAATGTTTATTGGTCGTGTTGGGGTTTTAACCTTTGGTTTCGCCTTACTACGTCAGAAACAAAAGGAATCGCTTAAAATAAGACACGACGACTTGGCTGTTTAGTGGTATCAATTTATTTTCTCAGTGAAGCTCTGTATTTTTCTCTGTGAAACTCTGCGTAATAACTTCTAGACTTTCCAATAATAAATTATTTACAATGACTTCTACTTATTTATTGAAATTATAAGTAAATTGAATCATTAAAAATTAATCCAACTAAAACAAAAATCATGAAATGGAAAGGTAGAAGGCAAAGCTCAAATATTGAAGACCGAAGAGGGCAAGGAGGTAGTAGCAGTCGCGGCATTGGCGGATTTAACCCCATGCTTCTCGGACCACTAATCAAGCTTTTATTTTCAAAAACAGGCTTAATTATTGTAGGCATCTTTCTTATAGGATCCTTTCTTACGGGCAACAACCCTATTAATATTATCAGTCAGTTTTTTGGAGGTGGCCAAATTCAAACTGAAAATGCCGCACCTTACCAAGGCACAGAGAAAGAAAATGAATTGGCAGAATTTAGCGCAACGATTTTAGCCAATACCGAAGATGTTTGGAATGCCGAATTAGAAAATTATCGCAACCCTACCCTAGTGCTTTTTACCGGTTCGGTGTCTTCAGCATGCGGATCAGCTTCTAGTGCTACGGGGCCTTTCTATTGTCCGGGAGATGAAAAACTATACTTAGACCTAAGCTTTTTTAATGATATGGAGCGCCAATTAAACGCACCAGGAGATTTCGCTCAAGCCTACGTTATTGCCCATGAAGTTGGTCATCACATTCAAAAAATTATGGGGATTACAGAAAAAATAGATCGCTTACGCGGAACCATAAGCCAAACTGAATACAATAAATATTCTGTACGCTTAGAACTTCAAGCCGATTTCCTTGCCGGTGTTTGGGCACATCACTCACAAGCAATGACTCAAATGATGGAATCTGGCGATTTAGAAGAAGCTTTAAATGCTGCCAATGCTATTGGAGACGATCGCTTACAAAAAAATGCTTCGGGACGTGTAGTTCCTGACTCTTTTACTCACGGAACATCAGCTCAGCGTATGCGTTGGTTTAAAAAAGGTTTTGAGACTGGCGATCTTTCACAAGGTGATACCTTTAATGCGAATCCGTTATAAATATATATATGAAATAAAAAATATCTGATTATCCGTAATGTGACATAATTGTTATCGTCAACCTGAACTTGTTTCAGGTTCCCAACACAATATATTAATTATTAGCTTTATGAGATTCCGAAATAAATTCGGAATGACGTAAATAATATATTTAGGTTACAAAACCGATATACAAAAAAAATATTTAATTTTTGGTAGATAGATCAAATATAAAAGACTCTAAAATCAATAAACCCTATTTATTATAAAAAATAGTACCTTGCGGCGCAAAATGATTAAAATGATCATGATTAATCATAAGTTTATTGATGAGTAGACCAGCGTATTTGTAAAAGCAAACCGAAATACAACTGTACTTCCTTCATTAAATTTTATATTATTTTAAATTTTTCAATTAAAAAAAGTGAAATTAAAACAAAGAAGAAAATTAGTCACCTATTTAAATATCTTAGACCAACCCGTACGATTTAATCCATTCGTATTCAGTAGAAATTTTCTATTATGGGCTTTTCTCGGTTTAATTGGTGGATTAATTTCAGGCGTTTATTGGATTGGCCTTGAGTTTTTAACACATCAACTAGAAATTTTTAATGGTTGGCAAGTTATTCCCGTTATGGCAACATGCGGCCTTTTAGCTGGTTTGATTATTCACTTCATTGGTGATCCAGGCGAAATACATTTAATTGTTAACAATATTCGATTTAACAAAGGGAAGCTTGACCCTAAGAACAACCCGTCCATGGTGCTTTCATCTTTATTATGTGTAGCATCTGGTGGAAGCCTTGGGCCTGAGGCTCCATTAGTACAAGTAACAGGTTCCACAGGCACTTGGTTAGGCAAGCTATTACGACTTAAAGGTGAAGAATTAAGGTCTTTAAGCATTGCTGGAATGGCTTCAGGGTTTACCGCATTATTTGGAGCTCCTTTAGGAGGTAGCTTATTTTCATTAGAAATACTTCACCACAAACATGCTGTAGAATACTATAAAGCCATAATCCCTGCCTTTGTAGCAAGTTGTTTTAGTTATTTAGTTTTTGCTATCATTATCCATTTAGGACTTGGCCCAATATGGGATTTATCCGCATATGAATATTCAGGGATTTTTGATTTTGGTTATGCTGTTCTTTTTGCGATAATTGGTGCGACATTCGGTTGGGGCTTTATCTTTTGTACAAAATTTTTTAAATATATTTTTGAAAAACGCCTAATTCCTATATATGTTAAAACCCTAATTGGAGGTGTTTTACTTGGGATTATAGCCTTTTATTTACCAATTACCCGATATTTCGGTCACCACGAGATTAACCAACTACTTTCTAAAGATTTCTCATTAACTCTATTACTTGCCATTTTAGTCTTTAAAATAATTGCTATATCTATAACCGTAACCTCGGGCTGGCGGGGCGGATTTATAATTCCCTTATTTTTCGTGGGAGCTACTTTAGGACTTATAATTCATCAATTATTTCCAACCATTAATCTAACATTAGCCATTGTGAGTTGCATGGCTGCGATTAATGCTTGTGTAACTCGAACACCGATGAGCACAACAATTTTACTCGCAACTTTAACAGGGTTCGGTCACATCATCCCAATATTTTTTGCGAGTTTGACTGGATATTTTTTAGCACCGAGAATACCATTTATAGGTTCTCAAATGGAAAAAGAATAAATCAAGTACCAATGTAAATACTCATAAATATGCCTAATGCTTTTTTGCAGCTCCTGAGGTATCAAAGCATCTCTTAAATCCATAAAAGGTACTTAATCGCACCTCAATCTGAGGTGATAATTTACAAATAATCAAAAAATATAGTTTTATTCAAATTAAACATCAAACTCAAAAATTAAGAATCAGTTTTAAGTTTAGCCTTACTACAAAAAATTTTACTTTGAATTAAATACCTTACACAAACTTGGTAAAAAGATAAATAAATTTTACTTTTGCCGCTTTATTACAAACAACCTAATAGACCCACACAACCTAACGGCTCAAGTAATGAAAAACAAGCGAATTAAAGAGAAAATCAGGCGTCAAGCCCGAATTTCTAAGTACATTATTTATAAAGAAACCCTAGTAGATTTCAGAGAACAATTCTGGTCTTTTATTGGGGCTTTCTTTGGTATCGGTTTAATTGCATTATTGCAATCATCCTTTTTACCCCAATTAGAGAATATTCTGTTAATAGGATCATTCGGAGCATCTAGCGTCCTTATTTTTGGTGCTATACAAAGTCCGTCGTCCCAACCAAGATGTTTATTTGGAGGCCACCTGATTTCGGCCTTTATTGGTGTGACGATGTACAAGCTCATACCAGATATTATTTGGCTAACTGCACCTCTAGCCGTTGCCACATCCATTATCGCCATGCAAATGACTAAAACACTGCATCCTCCAGGAGGTGCTACGGCACTTATAGCCATCATTGGAACTGAAAAGATAAAATCTTTGGGATATCTCTATGTGATATCACCGGTATTAACTGGGTGTATCATTTTATTTGTCACCGCGCTAATTTTTAACAACATGACAAAACACCGACAATATCCAACCAACGGAAAACTCACTAGAGTATTTAAAAGTAGAGGATTAAAAAGTAAACGTTTAAGAAAATCACTAGCCTCCTTTTTAGGCTGAAATTTATTTTAGCACACATACAGCCCCTTCAAGTTTTAAAAACCTGAAGGGGCTTTTTTTTACATAATATAACAACTCTACACATAAGCTTGTCTATTTTCTTCCTTATATTTAATCAGACTTTTACTATCTTAGTTGTGAGTTTTCACATTTTTTTAAGATTTGTATTGTGCTCTAATGATTAAAAAAGCATCTTTATAAGCTAAAACTGTGTTATACCTAATATAATAACGTTAACCAACCTATAAATCAATGAAGAAACATAGTAAACTCTCTGAATTAGCATCTACTGCCATTTGTGGAAATGACATCAGTTCATCCGTTTTATATGTTTCGGCATTAGCCATCGCCTTTGCTGGTCAGTATGCCTGGATTACCTTACTAATTGTTTCACTTGTACTTTTTTTATTCCGAAAAATATACGGCGAAGTCGTTGGTGCACTACCTTTAAATGGTGGTGCTTATAACGCCTTGTTAAACACAACAAGCAAATCGGTGGCTTCTTTTGCAGCTACACTGACTTTACTTTCTTATATGGCCACAGCCGTAATTTCAGCTAACGAAGCCGTACATTACTTGCATCATTTAATACCATCTATCCCTATCATTATTGCCACCATTGTTTTGTTATGTATGTTTGGCGCATTAACAATTGGCGGGGTTTCAGAGTCGGCTAAAGTTGCCATTGGTATATTTCTTTTCCACCTCGGATCATTTTTATTATTAACGGGCTTTATTGTATTTTTCTTAGTGAGCAATGGTTTTGACCTCTTTTTTGAAAACTGGGAAATGCCTACTACTGGAGGAAGTATCACTAATGCGATTTTTCTAGGTTTTGCAGCCTCTATGCTTGGAGTATCTGGTTTTGAAAGTTCAGCAAATTTTGTGGAAGAACAACAAAAAGGCGTATTCCCAAAGACTTTAAAAAACATGTGGATTGTTGTTAGTGTCATAAACCCACTAACAGCCATTTTTGCTTTAGCTTTATTTACATTACCCGTATTACAAAGCCCTGAATATCAAAATACCCTTTTAATTGAAATGGCCTCGTATGTAGGTGGCGATTGGTTAGCTATTATTATTGGTATTGATGCTTTTTTAGTATTAAGTGGTGCGGTTCTAACGAGTTTTGTTGGTGTTTCCGGATTATTAGAACGTATGGCTTTAGACCGTGTTTTGCCTCAATTCTTTTTAAAGAAAAACAAAAAAGGAAGCTCTTACCGTATCATTTTAGTGTTTCTTGCTTTAACTATTTCGGTGTTACTCATAACAAAGGGTGATGTAAAATTACTTGCCGGAGTTTATACCATTTCCTTTTTATCTGTAATGGCTCTTTTTGGTATTGGAAACATTCTTTTAAAAGTAAAAAGAAACCGTTTACCACGACCAGAAAAAGCAAGTTGGGGCGCTATCATATTTGCTATTATAGCTGTTTTAGTAGCTTTAATTGGTAATATTATTATGAAACCAGCCGAAGGTGTACCGAGTAACCTCACCGTATTTTTAGAGTATTTCATACCTTCAATACTGTTTATTTTGGTCATGCTAAACCGTACTGTCTTATTGAAATTCTTACTGAAATTAATTCATACCGTTTTTGATCCGTTTAGGAACTTTGTTTTTAAAACCGATAAGAAAATCCTTAATGTCGTTAATAAAATTAATTCGCAGGAGTTCGTTTATTTTACTAAAAATGATGATGTAGCGACGTTAAATAAAGTAATGCTTTATATTCAACGCAATGAGCACACTAGAAAACTAAAAGTCGTAACCGCCCTTAAAAATGGTAACGCAGTGACCGATGAATTGCGTGCTGATTTAAACGTTATTGATCGAGAATATCCGCAGATTAAAATTGAATTTATAGAGCTAGATGAGGCTTTCGGCCCAGAACTCATAAATAAACTTTCTAAGGAATGGAATATCCCAATTAACTTTATGTTTATCGCCTCTCCTGGTGATCGTTTCCCTTATAAAGTTGAAGACTTAGGTGGTGTACGTTTGATTATTTAATTAAATAAGTACTTTGCTTAAAATTAAAGCAAGTTCTCGAATACGCACGAACACCTTTACTAAACATCAATTGAACCCGTGTTCGGAGTCGAGAACGAATCTCAACGACTACTTTTTTGTGCACTTAATCAATATTAATTGTTGTGTTTCGTAAAAGAAAAAGACCCTTCAGGTTTCTAAAACCTGAAGGGTCTTTATTGAGAGGCTAATACTTTTTTAAACTTTTTTTTAAAATCGTTTATCAACACAAAGAATGATGATCAAGCTTAAACATCTGTGTTTCGTTTATAAAAATCCAGTTGTATATCCGTTTTGTAACCTAAATATTGTATTTACGTCATTCCGAATTTATTTCGGAATCTCATAAAGCTGATAATTAATATATTGTGATGAGAACCTGAAACAAGTTCAGGTTGACGATAGCAATTATGTCACATTACGGATAATCAGAAATCCAGTCTCGGTTATAAAGTTCTCAAAGCTATGTCATTCTGAAATATTTCTTGAGAATCACAAACTATTCTCGGCTTCGCCTGTCTGCCGATAGGCAGGCTCGAACACCTTTTTTATTCATATTCTGATTGTGTGATACCTTATTTGTTTCATGAGATTCTGAATCGAGTTCAAAATTTAGGAATTACGACAAACAAGATTTAATCACTTCTACCATTTTTGAAGCACGAGCTTTTACCTCTTCTTCGGTCCATGAAAGTTTGATTAGGCAAGATATATTTCTTGCGATGTAGTGATCTGATTTTTCGAAGGTTTTAGTTTCTAGGTATTTCAGTCCGTTTTTAACTTCAGCTGAAATTGGAAACAACGACTTCATATCTTTTAAGTGATCCCATTTTCTGATATAATGCCAGTTGTTATTGAAATAATGAAAACAAGCATCTACCCCGTTTTCTTTAAATGCTGAAGCCACTTTTGTGGCTATTTCTAAATCTGGCAGAAAGAAACTTAAAAAAGCATAGCTCTCTTCTCCACCTTCCGGAACGGTTCTAAAGGTGACTTCTGGAATTTCAGAAAGGGCTTCTTTGATGATGTTGAAATTCTTTTTCTGAATGGCTATAAATTCTGGAAGACGTCTAACCTGCGCTAAACCTACAGCGGCATGTAGCTCTGAAATTCTGAAGTTATAACCTAAAAACGGATGGGTTTCGGCACCTCTATCATTCCCTACGTGATCATGACCGTGATCGCTATAATGATCGGCGTTGGTATAATACTTTTCATTATTTGTTACCACGGCTCCACCTTCTCCACTGGTAATGGTTTTTACGAAATCGAATGAAAAACAGCCTAAATCACCAATGCTACCAAGGGGTTTTCCGTTGTATGTTCCGCCAATAGCTTGGCAGGCATCTTCAACAAGAAGTAAATTGTTGCCCTTACAAATATCTAGTAAAGCCGTCATATTAGCCATACCACCGCACATTTGCACCACCATAACGGCTTTGGTTTTTGGTGTAATGGCTGCTTTTACAGCTTCGGGGTCTAGCCCTAATGTATCATCGATATCTACAAGCACCGGAATAGCACCTAACATCATGATGGCTTCAAAACTAGCCACGAAAGTGAATGCTGGCATAATAACCTCATCACCGGCGCCTACACCAGCTGATGCCAAGGCTACTGAAACGGCTGCTGTTCCGCTAGAAACGAGTTGTACGTGATTGGCTTGAAAGGTATCTTGTAAAGCGGTTTCTAGTTCTTTTGACTTCCAATGTCCGTTACGCATGCCATCGAAACCATAGCGCATGAGCACGCCATTGTCTAGTACATCATTGACTTCTTTACGTTCTAAATCTCCAAATAATTCAAATCCTGGCATATCTTTTTTTTCTTTAATGTTGTTTTTTAGTACTGCTGTGCGTTAGGGATTGTAGCGGCATCCTTTTTTGCCATGAAAAGCAAAAAAGATATAGCGGAAAGCCCGACCCTTGTGGTAACGCCCAAAGCTTTTATATTTCTATTACGGCCTCGTTTATGGGGCGTCTTACTTTTTTTAATTCGGAAAACATATCGTCGGCAGCGCGATACCCTAAAGGTAATAGCAACACCGATTTTAATCCTTGCTTGTCGAGCTCTAAAATGCGATCGTATTCTTGGGGTAAAAAACCTTCCATCGGGCAGGAATCGATGCCTTCTACAGCACAAACGGTCATTAAATTTCCTAAGGCGATATAGGCTTGGTTGGTAGACCACTGTTGGCGTTGGACCACGGATTTACCAGCCATCATTTTTACTAAATCTTCACGATAGGGTTTTAATATGGTTTCGGATGTTTGGCGAATGCCTTGTATGTTTTTGTAATAATTATCGATATCGGCGGTACTGATGTCGCTCTGCACACAGATAACGAGCAAATGGGAGGCGTCTACCACTTGCCTTTGGTTGAATGAGGCTTTTAATAGGGATTGACGTACGGTTTGATCTTCAATAATCACTAACTTAATGGTTTGCAAGCCGAAGGATGTTGCCGTAAGGTTGAAAGCTTGTTTGACCACATTTAATTTTTCTGCGGAAAGCTTTTTGGTGACATCAAATTTCTTGGTTGCATAGCGCCATTGTAGTTGCTTAATCGTATCCATTATTGGTTTTTGTATTTGCACAAAAATAAGATATGCAGTTTGTATTTTACTACAATATGCCTAAAAATTAAGGCGGAAAACGGGCTTGAAAAAAAAATTGAAAAAAAATTGATTTTTGTTTGACAGAATTGAAAAAGGTTTCTATATTTGCACCCGCATTCAGGGAATACCTGATGAGGCACTCAGGAGAAATGGCAGAGTGGTCGAATGCGGCAGTCTTGAAAACTGTTGAGGGTCACACCTCCGGGGGTTCGAATCCCTCTTTCTCCGCAAGAAATACATCAAATTCCACTAAAACCCTGTAAATTAAATGTTTACAGGGTTTTTAATTTTATTCAATATCAAATAAAACAATAAAATATCAAATAAAAAGTGCGGGATTCGGTGCGTATTTTTTAAAATAAAATTTACGCACCGAACTAATTGTTAAACACTGTAATACAGTGATTTACAAGCATGGTGTAATTTTTATAATTGATATTTTTTTTTGTATTTTAGTGGAGATAAAAAATACGCACCGATGCAAACTACATTCTCCATCCTATTCTACCCACGAGGAAACGATATTGACAAAAACGGTTATGCGCCCGTATATGCACGTATTACTGTAAATGGTAAGCGAAGTGAGTTTAGCATAAGGCGTAAAGTGCAATTAACGCGATGGAATTCTGATGCAGGTAAAATAAGAGGCACTACTCCCGACGTTCGGGAATTGAATAAATATCTTCTCTCAATAGAACTTAAGATTAATAAAATTCAAGAACAGCTATCGGAAAATAATATTTTGATTACTGCAGAAAAAATCAAAAACATCTATTTGGGTAAGAATAGCAATCAAAAGATGCTTTTGGCGATTTTTCAAGAACACAATGATCAAGTTAATGAATTAATTGGCAAAGATTTTTCAGCTGGAACAGCGGAACGCTATAAAACGGCAATGAAGCATGTTACTGATTATATACTAAAAGAGTATCAAGTTAAAGATATTCCTGTTAGAGAAGTAGATCTTAAGTTTATTACTGGATTTGAATATTATCTAAAAACTACAAGAAACTGTGCTCACAATTCAGCAATTAAATACGTAACGAATTTTAAAAAAATCATTCGCATTGCCTATGCCAATGACTGGATTAGCAAAGACCCTTTTATCCATTGGAAAGCCAAACTTAAAATTGTGGACAGGGAATTTTTAACTAGTGACGAAATTCAAAGGATTGTTGAAAAGGATTTTTCAACTGACCGATTGAACCAAGTTAAGGACATCTTTATTTTTAGTTGCTTTACTGGGTTGGCCTATGCAGATGTAAAAAAGCTTACCAAAAATGATATTGTTATTGGTATTGATGGCCAAAATTGGATTAAAACCAAAAGAACAAAAACAGATACAAGAAGTAATATTCCTATTCTTTCAATCCCAGAGTCAATTATTGATAAATACGAAGTACTTCAGGAATCTTTGGACACTGAACTTTTGCTTCCTGTTTTAAGCAACCAAAAAATGAATGCTTACTTAAAGGAAATTGCAGATTTATGTAAAATAAATAAAAATCTAACATTTCATTTAGCACGTCACACCTTTGCTACTACTGTAACACTTACAAACGGGGTTTCTATTGAATCAGTAAGTAAAATGCTTGGGCATAAATCCTTACGAACTACCCAGCATTATGCAAAAATTTTGGATAAAAAGGTTAGCGATGACATGAAAGCCCTGAAGAATAAGTTTGCTGATTTGAATAACACAAAAGAATCACCAAACCAGAAATCAATTTAAAAATTTATACATTCCAGATTAATATTAAAGCGAGTAATGTAATATTAAGAGCTAGATCCTCTTAGTATTTACATTATCAAAAATTCACCTTCTATCTAAATACAGTAGATAAACAAATCTAACCGGATATTAACTAAGCAGACGTCTTTATCTTATCAATCAACACTATTTGGAAACAGTTTTAAAATCTACGAAAAAGACCACCTTTAGCTTAAAACTCTTTCATTTTAATAGTTCATCAAATTAAACTATATATGTATTTATATTAATCTAGCACCATATTAAAAACCAAAAAATCCCCTCACACAATGAAGGGATTCTGTCTCATCCTAGTAAGAAACTATTTTTTTGAAGCCTCAATAGATACTTTTCTAAACTCTTTCATTAATTTAGTCATATCTAGAGTCGCCTTACGAGCACGAGTTCCCGCAGCCTTATTCCCACTTTCTAATTGTGAATTAGCATCATTATTAAACGCTTCATACTGAGCGTTGATTTGTTCCAATAGTTCTTTCATGAATTTGAAGGTTTTTAAAATTAATTTCCGCTAATTTAATACTTTAAAAGCATTTCTATAAGCTCTATAATTCTATATTAAAAATCCCCAGCATAACTACTTCATGATGTTCTTTCTAAAAAAATATTACTAATTTTGACACTACATACTACAGAAATTTATTTTACTTTTTTGTTATGATTAAAGTCTTGTTTCAATCAATTAACTATGATCTTATTATTAAAAGTACCTAAATCCGTCACAACTGAAATAAAATAGGCTCCACTCGAGAGATTATGAGTTAAAGTATATGAACTTTCATATTTATTAACCTTAACCGAGTAAACTAATCTTGAAAGACTAAAAACTTTAATTTCCTTGATTAGTATTGCTCTACGAGGAAACGCCATAGTAAAGCGACCATAATTAGACGGGTTAGGATAAATTCGCATCTTATGTATTTCCAGGATATCGTCATTTGTCCACAAGAGGTCAAGGACACCTTCAAAATCTTGAATGATATTTTGCTCTAAATTTGTAAAATCCTTTGACGCTGGTTGGAAACTATATCCCTCCAGTTGCGGAATGATGGTGCCAGACAAATCTTTGCTTTCAGTGGTGGAGAAATATCCATTAGCATGCGTTATTTTCTCATGAAATTTATCTACATAACACCTAAGTTTAAAAAGTATTTCACTTTAATTTGATAATACGGAATATAGCCCTGTACTTAAAAGGCTGCTCGTTAATGGCATTATTTCTAACCGAATTAAAGATATTTTTTAAGGCTTTGAATTTCAATGGTCACTTTTTCAAGCCAAATATTTATAAATATTTATTGAAGCGTATCTCCAGTATATCTCCAATCATTAGGGAAGTTGTTGGTGTAGGCGCTTCATTTTTCCCAATATCTGCTTAAAAGCAAACTGATTTCCCTTTTTTACCAAAATAAAATTTCATTATAGAAAATTCTAGAGGGTTATTTTGTTCCACAAAAATCAGCAATATCTATGCAGAAATATAAAGCTATTAAGATATTGATTATCTGGAGGATCAAGAAAATACTATGCTTAAACAGCATGATTTAGCATAAAGGCATGGAGTATTCAATGCAAGATTTTAGTAGTTGCCCCACATAATCTACATTACCAATCTTTACTTATATCCTTTAAAAAAAGAACAATCTATAGAGATCACAACAGGAGTCATTTTTCATCCAAACCTATTTTAAAATAATAATCCTACTCCCCCGTTTTTCAGCCAGTTCCAACTGTAAACACTGATTGTCTCCTAGGCTAAATTTAGGCAACACTACAACAAAAGATTCAGAGTCTTCTTTTTTCACATTTGAAGGATAATTATAGGTATTTATTAGATTTAACTTAAGCTTTTGATAGGATGCTTTTCGTTTATTAGTGGACAATACTTTATAGAATTTTAAATACTCCAGTTCAAAATCCACCTTAGACTTATTCTTAAGTTCAAGTACTAAATACACCAAATCTTTATGATGTCTTGTTTCAAGCAACTTTAAAACCACCCCTTTGTTACGCTTGGATTTCTCCACCCTATAATCCTTTTTCAAAAGGTATCTACTAAATTCATCACTATAGGAATATTGCTTAATATTTAAACTATCATCTGTACCTTTAAGAGCCACCTGCGAAAGCTTAGCAACTTCGTGCCCTATACTTTCTGATTTAGAAATAAAATAATTTAATTTAGTAATAGTGTCACTGTATTTCAGAATATAAGAATACACTTGTCCATCACCTGTGACAGCTAGTAAATTACTTTTTTGCCCTGGTCGAGCCTGAAGAAGTCCAAAATATTGTTTCTTTTCTCTATTGTAAGTAAATACAAAATCTTTAGAGCCAGTAATCCCCTGACGGATATAATCTGGAAAAAACAAGGATACATTCATCTTGTCATTGACCAAAATCGTATCTAAAACATGTGCATCTTGAGCTGTTGAAGCTAGAGCCATGAGCATAAAACATACTACTAAACTATAATTTTTCATTTTTTTAAGGTTAAAAGGTTATTAATCTGCTCTTAAATACAATTTATAATTACCTAGAATCTTTACTTTAATACTTCGGTTATTTTGTTGAAATATTTTCTTAATGCCATTTACCTGAGGTACGCCAGCAATATTGACATCCTGAACAATATCTCCTATCACCTCAGTAGTAGCTTCACCTCTAAAACTATTTCTTACATAAATACCTTCTCTACCATCTTGTAAATCGTAAGCTTTTAATTTTACAGGATGATGCTGGATATTGTCAATGGTTATAATCGTTCTATTTGGTTCAAAATCTACGAATCCATATATTGGTGTATGTTTTAAAAACAATTTCCCTTCTATTTCTGTGTCTTCTAATAAGCGCATATTAATTCTGTGGTTTGTTCTAACCGTTTGGGTACCATCTATAATCACGGAAATGTATTGATCTTTGGCATGGGCAGCCACTCCTATAGGTGAAGATGCAAAAAACAGCAGATGCTCCAAGTTAAAAGCTTTAGTGTCTATCTCTTCGACTTCACCAACTATAGAATCTCGTTCTTTAGGCACTCCGACCTTTGACACTACCCCCACTCCCTCCTGCTTCACATGTGGCGTATTGGTATAGTAGATTTTGCTGTTTTTATAAATACTGTCTACCAATTTGATTTTCTGATTATCCAATAGTTCTGTATCGTATATTCCTAAAGAGTCTAAATACCGTTCATCATAAATACTTGGTGCATTGGTTTGCTTTACCTCCTTTAAGTCATTTATGGCTTCCAATTTAGACTCGTATTGTTTTTGATCGCCTTCTAATTCTGGAATTGGAATTTGATTGATTTCCAGTTTGGG
>NZ_JAUOSF010000019.1 GCF_030548465.1 Tamlana sp. 2_MG-2023 | reverse complement strand
ATGATCCAATGTCTTTTTTAGTGCAAAGATCTAACTATTTTTAATCTTCACACACAACTTTTGGCATTGATCCTTTTTTATGTTTGTTACCTGCTTAGGTTTTTCTCAAACAATTAACACAGGAACCATCGCTCCAACCTCTTATTGTGAGGGAGAGGCAGTGAATGTGACTTATACTATTACGGGAACATTTAACTCAGCTAATACTTTTACAGCGCAATTATCAGATGCTTTAGGCTCTTTTATATCTCCTATCGAAATAGGAACATTAGGTTCTAATTCAAGTGGTACTATTACTGCTACAATTCCTTCAGGTACTGCTTCGGGAAGTGGGTATAGAATAAGGGTGGTAAGTAATGATCCGGCTATTATTGGAAGTGGTAATGGTTCAGACTTAACGGTACTAGATATTCCAACGGCTCCAGTTATAGGAACCATTATTCATTCTTGTGATTCAAATCTCGGTAGTGTTGATTTAAGTGGTTTGCCAATCGGGGCGTGGGAAATTACTGAGATCCTAAATGGGAGTCCAAGTGGACGTACATTTAGTGGGTTAGGGTCAACGACTACCATTACAGGGTTGTCTCCTGGAACCTATACTTATACGGTTAAAAATTCTATTGAGGGTTTAGAAGGTGAATATTTTAATAATTTAACTTTAGCAGACCCATCTGTATTAACAAGAACAGATCAAACAATAGATTTTGATTGGGGTGGTGGAAGTCCAGACGCTTCGGTGAATACCAATCATTTTTCGGTACGATGGACTGGAAATGTGGTGCCAAGTGTTAGTGATGACTATGTGTTTAGAACACGTACCGATGATGGTGTTAGACTTTGGGTAGATGGTGTGCCAGTTATTAATGACTGGACAACACATTCACCAACCTATAATTACTCAGCAGCTATAACCTTAAATGCAGGACAAAAATATAGTATTGTATTAGAGTATTATGAAAATGCAGGTGAGGCTGTGGTGGAACTCGATTGGAACAGGGCTGGTGCGGCTACTTATGTGAACATTCCGTCCTCGCAGTTGGTGCGAGATGGTATTAATGGCTGTAGTTCACTACCGTCTGCAGATGTCGTGATTGAGTCTCGTTCAGGTTCTCCGGGGGCGCCTACCACAACTAATGCTTCATTGTGTGTTGGAGGCACAGCAAATGTCACCTTATCAGCTTCTGGTGCTAGTTCAGGTGATCGTTATAGATGGTATGATGCTGCAACTGGTGGAGCTGTGCTTAAAACCAGTACTGATGATTCAGATAATACGTTTATTACACCTGCTATAAATACACCTACAAATTATTGGGTGGCTATTTTAGACTCAGGAGGGTGTCAAAGTGATCTTACTATGGTAAGTGCTGTAACGCCAAATAATCCACTCGATTCGCAAACTACCTCAGGTACAGATTCTTGGATCGGGCATGTCTATGATGGAAATAATGCCTCAGTACTGTATGACGGTAGTTTTACTGATTATTATGGAACGGTGACTGAGCCAGAAGAATTTGATCAAGGTTTTGGAGGGTCGTATACGTGTTACCCAATAAATTCCGCTACGGAAGGCAATAGATCTATTTATACTCAATACTTTTCAGTGCGTTACCGCATGAATTCTTCAAGGCGAGGCTTGTACGTGGTAGATATAGGTTCTGATGATGGAACACGTTTACAAGTTGATGGAACCCTAGCGTATAATTATTGGGCGAATAGAGGTTATGTTGTAGATCAAGACATTTTAATTAGTTTAAATGGAAGTAGCTCCTTAATATTTGATTTTTATGAGAATTCTGGTGGTAACCGTGTGTCATTTAATGATTTAACACAGATAATAGAGAATAACTTAGATACCAATACCATACAAACAATTTGTGAAACAGGAGTGGGTGTGCCTATAAGCGGTGATGAATTTGGTGCTATGCCCTCGGGAATTTCAGGCTCTGGTTATCAGTGGGCTTATGGGAGTTCTTCAAGTGGTCCATGGGACGATATCTCTGGTGCTACTGGAGCGACCTATACCCCCGACGCATTAGATTTTGTGGGTGTAAGTGATGGTGATATTGTCTATGTGATAAGAAAAGCCACGCTTACAAGTGTTAATAATAGGATTAACCCTTATGTTGCAGAACATATTTCAAATGCAACCACTATAAATATCACCGATACCAATGTTTGGACAGGGGCGGTAGATACCGATTGGAATGATACAGGAAACTGGAGCTGTGGTGCTGTTCCAGAAATTATTACAGACGTTTTAATACCTGCAAGCGCTACAAATCAGCCAGAAATTTTTAGTGGCGATGCTAGTGGTTTAACCAACGATTTTAACATTGAAACCGGTGCCTCTCTAACGGTTTACGATAATGTCATTGAAACAGACGGAATTCTTTTATTGAATGGGGTAATTGACTTAGTAGATGAAGGGCAGTTATTGCAAAATGATGCCAGCACTGTAAATCCAGTAAGTACAGGGTATTTAGAGCGTGATCAACAAGGAAAAGCGAATAGTTTTAATTATAATTATTGGTCATCACCAGTACATGTTTCAGGAGCTTCAACCTATAATCTTGATACTGTGTTAAAAGATGGTAGGAGTGGGTATTATGGCGGTGATATTATGTATTCTACTAGTGCTTACGGTGCTGATACTGCTCCAGTTGGACAATTAATTAAAAGTTCCCGTTGGTTATATACTTTCGATGGGCCAACCGATGATTATAATGCTTGGAATAAAATAGATCAAAACACGAACCTTAATCCCGGACAAGGTTTTACAATGAAA
Source organism: Tamlana sp. 2_MG-2023 (assembly GCF_030548465.1). GTDB lineage: Bacteria > Bacteroidota > Bacteroidia > Flavobacteriales > Flavobacteriaceae > Pseudotamlana. The sequence continues at coordinate 21,778 of NZ_JAUOSF010000019.1, read as the reverse complement.
GGCTCTATGGGTGCTGTGCCTTTAACAGATCTTGAGAATTATGTATTTATCGGGATGCCAAATAACGGACTTATAAATATCAATATTAATCCAGGTGATGACGTGTTAATTGGAAATCCGTATCCTTCGGCTCTAGATGCGCATCAGTTTATTAGAGATCAGATTGCGTCAACTATTAATAATAGTAACGCAGGAAATAATAGTTCGAATGTTATTAATGGCGCCCTATATTTTTGGGATCATTTTGGGGAAGTAAATTCGCATGTCTTAAAGCAGTACGTAGGTGGGTATGCCACCCGTAATTTAGTGGGAGGGACTATAGCTATTTCAAATGATCCTTTGATAAATAATAATGATGCAGATGGAACAAAAGTACCTGGACAATATATCCCTGTAGGGCAAGGCTTTTTTGTTTCAGCAACGCTTGATGCAGATTTAGATCCTGATGCTAGTACTACTGATGTTGTAGGAGGAACTATTCAATTTAAAAATAGCCAACGTGTATTTGTGACGGAAAGTAGTGGTAATTCTGTTTTTCTGAAATCTGCTCAAAAGGTAGGTGAAAACAAAACTGTAGAAGACACCAGGCCAAAAATTAGGCTAACCTATGCTTCAAATGGTTATTTCAGGCAATTACTTATTGGTGCTGATCCTAACACAAGCAATAACTTTGATATTGGTTACGATGCGCCAATGTTAGATGCTGGTGATGATGATATGTTCTGGGACATTAATCAAGGTAAATTTGTCATTCAAGGTGTGCCAGAATTTGATGAAGATGCACAGTTTCCGTTAGGGTTGCATGTAAGTGCTAATGAGATGGTAGAGATACAAGTAACCGATTTAGTAAATATTCCAGAAGACACTGATTTATATATTAAAGATAGTTTTACAAACAAAACATATCCTATAAACGATGCAGCTTTTAAAATGAATTTAGAAGCCGGAGCTCATTTAAATCGTTTTTCATTGGTTTTTAAAGCAGAAAATACATTGGGTACTGAGCAAGAAAATTTAGAACACGGTTTGTCAGTATTTATGCTTAATGCTAGCGATGAATTACAGATAAAAAACACGACAAGCTCAAGCTTATTAGCCATAAAAATGTACAATGTTTTAGGTGGTGTAGTAAATGCTTGGACAGATAACCTAGAGGCTTCTGTAAGTTTGTTACCCGTTGGTAGTCTTGCGTCAGGGGTGTATTTTGTGCAATTAGAAACCATTTCGGGGTCTACTATAAAAAAGGTGGTTGTTGAATAGTATTTGCGTTTAGCAATTAGCTTAGTCTGAGTTTACGGAGCCGGGAAAGTCACAGATTTTAATACGACAAATACGTAAAAGAAAGTTTGTGTTTCATGTCTTAAACGGATGCTAATTTTTTGATAAAATGATTGGTCTGTATAGATTAAGTTTCTATATTTGCGCACTATTTTTATCGTGATAAGTACGGTATAGGCTTTTAAAAAAGGCTTTAAAAATTGAAATTATTGAGTAAAATATAAAGTGGAGGATAAAAATTTATTTGATTTTGTCCATTTCGCTAAAATTGCAGAAAAACTTTAAGAAATTAGAGTTTGTAGCAATAACGATGTTGTGTTGTTCCTAGAGGAATCTAGGATGTAGTAATACCAGTAATCCTGATAGCAATCGGGAGGTATTCCAATGAAAGGCTTTCCTTTTTTCTGTGAAGAAGATGGGGATGCTTTTTTGTTTTAGGGCAGTTTGTAATTATTGTTTTATGAATTTTTCACATAAACCAGTATCTGTTTTTATAAAATAGAGGCCGTTTGGTAAACTTGAGATGTCTATTGATTTTTGGTTGTTGTAAACATCGATCTTTTTGCCATGTACATCATAGATACTCAAATCCTTGAAATTCTTTCCTTTTAAATTAATAACATCTTTAGAAGGATTTGGGTAGATTAAGGTTTTTGAATTTTCAAGGTCTTTGGTAGATAAATTGTAGTTAATATCTAAATCAAAGCGTTCCATATAATTTTTTCCGCCATTAATGCCGTTGCCCCAGATGTATTTGTGTGCTAATCCCCATGTAACTCCTGTGCCTGGATGATTTCCGTTAGAGTTAGAAACAGCAATGCCTAAGGCTTCAGCAACGCCTGTAGCGCGTCCTTTGATTTCAAAGTTTAGACCATCTTCAGCAAATTGAATGGTGCCTTTTTCAGGGCCATCTAAATGTTGAATAATCGCGATGCCATTTTGGTATGGCCAAACACTAACTTCATGACCAGTATTTGTGATGGGGTTGTATTCTGATTTGATATAAGGTCCCGTAGGGCTGTCTGCAATGGCTACGCCCCATTTAATCTCACGTTCTCCGCAATATCGATCTTCACCCATACGCTCGCCTTTGTAATACAAGTAGAATTTATTTTTGTAAAATACTAAACATGGGTCATGTACTTTGTGACTATCAAAATCTCCTTTTTTATCGGCGTCTAGTCTGCTTGTTGACCCTGCAGTCCATTTTCCGTTATTGGTTGGGGTTAAAATAGGTTGGTCTAATTTAACAAAAGGGCCAGCTGGCGAATTGGCAACAGCCATACCAACATTGTTTTTTACACGTTCTAAATAGGGCGATTTTACGACTTGATAAACCAAATAGTATTTCCCTTGGTGGGCTAAGATTTCTGGGGTGAATACCGAGCGGTCGTCGTAAGCCCCAGTTGCTCCTCTTAGAACGGCTGGGCCTTGTTCGGTCCAAGTATAGCCATCTGTAGAGGTGGCGTAATAGACATCGCAGTAATCCCAGGTAAATACCTTGTCGGATTCTGGAGTTACTCCTGGCTTGTACCCACCCCAATTGGTGTTAAACCAGTGAGATGAAGTAGCTTCACCTCTTGTGTAGTAAACGTAATAGGTGTTGTTGACTTCTATGATTTTACTAGGGTCTCTTCTAGAATAATTAGCATTATTGGCTAAATCTCCAAATACATCTGTTGTTTTAAAATTGACATTCCAATGTATGTCATTTGGTATTGTTGGGGCGTTGTATGCACTGCAGTTGCCACCTGTGCCGTTTGCTCCCATATAGTTTTCCCATCGTAAGGTTGCTGCGCTTTTAACTTTTGGTCGTAAAGCGATGTTCATTCCAGATTGAGGGATTTCGTTAATCGCTTCAAAAAACATATAATTTTCACTTGCTCCTAATTCGGCTGTTAAGGTTTTTGGTGTGTTATCGTTTGCTGTGAGTGTAAAAGCTCCAGAACTATTTGTTGATACAGTTATATTGTCTTCTGTTAAAGTGACTGTTACACCTTGTAAGGGTTGGTTTGTTTTTGAATCTACGACAATACCTTGAAACACTTGAGCAGATAATAATAAGGATTGGCAGCTAAATAGTATAAAAAATAATTTGATTCTCATGAGAAGGTTTGATTTGGGAAATGCTATAAGAGTACCTTTTATAACACTTTAAAAATGTTTCGTATATAATTTTAATATGTTGTAATATGGATAAGGCAGCAGTTAAAATTATTTTTTTAGAACTTTAACGTGATAACCTGTATCTGTTTTTAAGAAATAAATACCATTTGCGAGGTTAGAAATATCAATTTGGGTATTTGTTTTAAAAGATTTTACTTTTAGGCCTGTTGTGTTATACACTGTAACCTCTTTGTAGTTTATAGAGCCTTCCAAGTTTATAATGCCGCTTGTTGGATTTGGGTATACTTTAATTGAAGATGTTGCTTTAGGGCTATCAACACTTAAGGTAGGATCTCTTAAGTCGCTACTAAAGTTATAAACTTGTAAAGTAGTAGTGCTTATTTTACCTCCGGTATCTGGAAATTCTACCGAAACGGTATTATTCGTTTGAATGAGACTAAATGGTACAGGAATCTCTAAAACTCCAAAAAAGCGTTCTCTTTGAGCTTGGTCGTCCCCTCTCCAGTTACTTGGTACCGGTATTATTGTCCCGTTAACTTGTACTGTTGGTTGTAAGTTTAGGCCATGTGGTCTTCCTATTCCAATTCTTAAAACCGCTTCTCCGTAGGTGTTTTTAGTTACTCCGTTAATTTGGAATGTTTCCGCTTGGTTGACAACTATAGATTTTAAATAGCTGGTAGCGTAGTATTTGGTTTCGGTTTTTGTTTCATCAATCAGTATTGGATTATCAAAAGTGTATTCCAAAATCATGGTGCTTTCTGCATGTAGTGTGACTGAAGATGTGTTTGTTGGAATAGATTCATCTAGCAATACAGGCTGGTTGTTTCCGTCTAGATACAAGTGCTTTTTCTGAATAGCATTAATGTTTTCTCCATGAAGACTGATTAATGAAAGGTCAATATCCTTAGCGCTAAATTCTAAATTATTTAATATGACATAGGCTTTATTGCTTTCCGCGTAAGCGTCAACCTGAACATCTAAATCGCTAGAGGTGATATCGATTCTAGTGCCATTTACATTTTGCCATAGTTCATAAAATTTTACCATATCTGTATATACCCATTCTCCGGTGTAACTTGTTGGCTCGTTTTCTTTTCGCATTAAACGGTGATTGTAAGGTACGCCATTGCTGTAACCCCATTCTGCTTTTACGATTACAAAATTTATAGCCGATAAAACGTGGTTTGGTCTAGAAAGAAAAGACATTAATTGGGCGTTTTGAGCCTTTAAATGTAACCAGTCGCGGTATGGACTCCATTGATCTTTAGAGGAATCATGCATTTGGGCGCCATATTCTGAAATTACAAAAGGTTTCACTTCGTTGAATAGCATGTCGCTATATTGCTCCATCATATCGAAAGTGGCTTCTACGTTACCACCAGAGCGTAATTGTTTTTTTCCGCCAATGGTAGGAAAATCATAAAGGTGGATGGACCAAAAATCCATATTAGCACCAGCTACATCCATAAAGAGTTTATCTCTATTAATCCAACGTTGAAAATCACCTTTTTCAAAGTTAGGAAAAGCAGCTGTGTAGCCTCCTAGTTTAACGTCTGGTACTTGCATTTTCATAGCTATTGCAACCTCATTATGAAAATCTGCTACTTCCTGTAAAGTATTTAAAAAATCGTTTGGGCCGCCAAGGTGTCCGTAAGCGGGCTCGTTTATTATTTCTACGTAGGTAGGAGCAGGTTGGTCATTGCCGCCATGAAATTCATTAAGATAGCGTCCCATATATTCACCAGTTGCGGTACCGTTGGCTAGGTTCCAGCCCTGTCCCGTTGTTTGTTGGCCTGTCCCTGTCCAAAAAGGATATTTTTGAGCAACAACAATTAGATTATTTCTAGATTCATAGAGGTGTATATTTGTTTTTGCGGCATAATTATTTCGGCTAATTTGGCCTTTTGAAGCAATATCTGTAGGATCAACATAACCAGGTCGTGTTGGGTCTTCTGCCATTTGATTCATGTTCCAGGTGATGCCTCCAGAATCACGTCCCATATAGACATCATAACCATTTAAAAAGTCGTTTCTTAAATCTCCAACGTTATTGTTGCCGTCCCATTCGGCTTCGGTTTGGTTGGCGTGAATGGTAATAAATTTAGAACGGTCGAAGCTATCTACACCACCTACGCTATGTTTGGCATTAATTATGGTTTTGACTTGAGCAGATGAGGTCATGCTATTAGAAATTACAATGTCTTTGCTTCCGTTTGCAAATCCGCCGAGGTCATCACTTAATAATATAATGAGGGTGTAATAATTTCCGGCTGGGAGTGAAGCTGTTTCTGGAATGTTTGCTGGGACGGTATAATTGTATGTGATGTTGTCTGTATTCGCATGCGAATCATTACCGCCACCAAGAGGGCAAGTGGCATAAGCGCCGTATTCATTTTCAACGGTTCCAGCAGCATTCAGTTCTCTAATCCATATACAGATATAATCGACATCGGGAGAGGTATAGGACAGTTCCATGTTAACGGATTGATCAGGATTGAATGTTATTGGCGCTGCCGGGGCATTTGACCAGGAGATACTGCTTTGGGCAAATGTTAAGCTTGTTATTAATACTAGTAGTAAGCTAAGTATTCTCATGGTAGTTTTTGTTAGTTGTGTTTGGTTGCAAACAAATGTGATGAATATTTGTGTGATAAAGAGGTTTTGCAACTAGACAAAAACTTAACAACAAGGCTTATAGCTTGTAGGGATTGTTTTTTAATACTTACAGGGTTACAGGTGTTTAAGCTTATAAATGAAAGCTTTTGTAATTAAGATTAATTGTAGTAATCGAACATAGGAAGGTTAGGAGACCTCTATTTTTCGTGAGTTTTTTATAGAGGTTTAATTTAAAAAGCTTCAGCAAAACCAAAATAAACGCCTGAGATTCCATGAGGCCCAAATCCGTAATCAATTCTGAGGTTAGTGTTGTTTTTGGAGTCGACCTTAATACGTAATCCTGCGCCGTACGAAAGTTTCCAGCCATCAAAAGAAAGGTTTTCATATTTATCGGCTACACGTCCGGTTCCAAACCACGCGGCAGCTCCAAATATATTCCAGATGGGCGCACGGTATTCTACTTGAGAATCAACAAGCACATGATCTCTGTAGGCGCCTTTAAAATACCCTCTCATTTGTTTATCACTACCAAGCATTGAAAGGTCGTAAAAAGGTGTGTTTCCAGGCGTGTTGCTAGTGGTTACTTGTAAAGCGATGATGTGTTTTAGCCAAGGGTTGAAATATTTTCTAGCATCAATTTCATATTTTGAATACTGGTAAGTACTTCCAAGGAATTTGGGGTTGGTTAGAATATAAGACATGATATAGGCGCCTCCCTGCGGGTTGTACCTGTTGCCTCTACTGTCGTATGAAAAAGCAAGCCCAGTTCCCACCGCTATACCGCCATCTAACCCCGTAACGTCATCTTCAATTAAAAAACTATCTGGTTCGGTTTCTATATTAAAATAACTTGAAAAATTAATTGGCACGCCAATGTAAAAATGTTTTTTAAATCGGAACATATAGGTAGCGAAAAACTTGATGCGTTCAAGTTCAATTTTTTCTACATCCTCTTTATTCACGTCATTACCAATCCCAAAAATATAATCGGGTTGCCTTTCATAATTCACATAAGCAATGACATTACGGTTGTTTTCTTTAAAAATGAGCTCGGTTGATACCGAAACGTTAATACGGCCTTTGGTTGAAAAGGTGAAAACTTCTGAAAGTTTTGAAGGTTTAGAAATGGTATCTTCTTTAGAAAGCGATAAGATATTAAATTTTGTTATGCCGAAAATATTCCCGGATTCTGGTGTGTGCGAATAAATAGGAACTGGAGATTTTTTAAAAAAGGCTTCTGCTTTTTTATTGAATTTATCAAATTTTGAAAGCTCAGCTTTAGAGGTGTCGACTTCCTTTTTATAAAGAGAATCAGATTGTGCGTTAAGAAAACTTACATGAAGAAATAAGAGTATAGCAAGGGTTCTTTTAATCATAATTAGCAGTTTGCCTAACAACAGCACATCGTTTTCAAGTTAAAGATGTTCAAGTTACACTATTTAAGTTTATGAATTAAAATAAATTTTTAGATGTTTTTTAATAATGGTTTGATTTGTTTAGCTGGTTTATAATGGGGTAAGTTTCATTGAAAATGAGTTTGTATTTAAGCGGTGTGCTCTGATAAAATAAATGTTTAGTTACAATAACTAATTTTGTACATTGCATGGGTTATATAATTTCAGAATAATTTATGGTTACATTAAAACAATTAGCTAAAGAGTTAAATGTATCGATTTCTACGGTTTCAAAAGCATTAAATAATAGTACTGAAATTGGTGGGGAAACTGTAAAACGTGTAAAAGAACTTGCTGAATTATATAATTATAAACCTAATAAGGTTGCTTTAAGTCTAAAGCAGAATAAAACCAAAACTATTGGTGTTATTATTCCTAATATTTTAAATCATTTTTTAGCCAAAGTGCTGTTTGGTATTGAAAGAGAAGCTACCAAGAATGGCTATAATATTATAACCTGCATTTCCAACGAATCTTTAGATAAGGAAAAAGAAAGTTTACAGCTGCTTGCTAGTGGTAGTGTAGATGGTTTTATTTTATCCATGGCTGAAGAAACTCAGGTTAAGAGTGAGGTGGAGCACTTTAAGAGAACAATTGCTCAAGGTGTTCCCATTGTAATGTTTGATAGAGTGGCTCACGATGTGATGTGTGATAAAGTAATTGTAGATGATTTTGAATCAACCTACAATGCAACAAAAACTCTATTGGCAGAAAACCGTAAAAACATTGGTTTTATTAGTAATATTAATGATTTAAGCGTTGGAAAACTGCGTGAACGTGGTTATAATAAAGCAATTTTAGAAGCAGGTATGGAACCGATTGTTTTAAAAATTAAGAAAAAAGACGACCATCATAAAAAAATAAAAGGGTTTTTTAAGAACAACAATAAACTAGATGGTATTGTTGCTGCAGATAGTTCGTCAGGGATTATTGGTCTTAATATGGCTGTAAATTTCGGATTAAAAGTACCCAAAGACATATCGGTTATTGGCTTTGCTAGTAAGTCAGACTCTTATCATACGCTACCGCGATTAACAACCATTCGTCAGCATGCTAAAATTATTGGTTCGAAGGCTGCAGAGCTACTAATAAATAGGTTGCAACAAACACCTCAGTCGGAAAATTACCACACTAAAATAGTGAAAACCAGCTTAGTAAGAAACAAATCAACCTTGTGATTTGTTAAAATTTAGTGTATTTCAGCGATAAAAAACGGTCTTTCTATTAGAGTTATTCGTCATTTAGATATTTGTCTATATCTTAGGTGATTGAATGATTATTGAATTGCTTGTTTATTTCCTAAAAATTTATCATTCATGACTTTTTCTAGTCATAGTCTCTCATTTTGCTATATGTAGTCGTGCGTTTTAATGCAGTTGACTTAAGATTATTTATTCAATTTAAACTGAGTTTTTCATTGAAAACTTGGTAATACATAATTTTTTAAATTAGAAAAGTATTTAACAACCCTAAAAATTAGAACATATGAAAGTTTTTAAAATCACCTTATTAGTAGCATTATTTATCGCTTTATTCACCTCATGTACAAAGCAAGATTTACATGAAGATGATGTACTGACTGATGAAACCACCACAGTTTTATACACAGATGGAAATGGAGTTGAACGTTAATTTACTAAAAAATTAGAAATATGAAAGTTTTTAAAACCACCTTATTAGTAGTATTATTTATGGCCTTATTCGCCTCATGTACAGAGCAAGATTTACATGAAGATGATTTGTTAATTGAAGAAACCTCCACTGTTTTATATACAGATGGAAATGGAGTTGAACGTTAATTTACTAAAAATTAGAACATATGAAAGTTTTTAAAATCACCTTATTAGTAGTATTATTTATGGCCTTATTCACCTCATGTACAGAGCAAGATTTGCATGAAGATGATTTGTTAATAGAAGAAACCACTACAGTTTTATACACAGATGGAAATGGAGTTGAACGTTAATTTACTAATAACAAAACTTATGAGAATTCTTAAATTTATTTTAATAATAGTAGTGTTTATAGCCTTGTTCACATCTTGTGGTAAGCAGAACTTACATGAAGAAGATTTATTAATGGCTACCTCGGCAACAGTTTTATATGTAGAAGGAAACTTGGCGGAGCGCTAGTTTGTGAAAACAAAAGTATTTTTTATTTATATCATGTGTTAAGCAAGGTTGTGTATGGTTATTTGGTTGTTTTCAATTAGATATATGTGTAATGAGTGCTTCTAATCGTAGGATTTTATTATTTATGTTTAAGGTATAATCTGTGATATGAACTCACTATGTCGTATTTATTAAAAAATAATAAATACATTTGGGGATTTTACCCTGAATACTTGTGAAATTATTTAGTTACTTTTTATTATCAATGTTTTTATACGTGAGTACGTCGCGCGCGCAAACCTATAATGAAGAGAAATTTGATAGTATTCTTTATTATTTAAAAATATCAGATAATAATAAAGCAGTCTTCAAGAAAAGAGAACAAATGGCTTTAAGAGCCAGAGCTTTAGCTGCTGAAATTAATAGCTATTCGCTTCAAAAAAAAAGTAATCTGCAATTAATAGGCCTTTACAAGGTATTTGATAAAAATCAATTATATATAAAATTTACTCATGAAAATTTAAAGCTAGCCGAAAAGTTTAAAGATAGCAATATAGTAGCCCATATGAATAAAAATTTAGGTTATTATTACTTCGATAAAATACATGATAGTGCACATTATTACAACAATAAAGCCGAAAAATTATTTAGGAAGTTAAACGATCATTTCAATACGGCCGCTGTTTTATTAGATGTGGCTTCACTTCAAAGGGACGGAAAGGATTATACAGGGAGTGAACTCACCCTAATTGAAGGTCTTAAGCTTTTGAATAAGATAGAATATCCTTCGAAAGAAGTGATTCGTAAAAAGGCTTATTTTTATAATAGTTTAGGTATTGTTTTCAACGTTCTTGAGCAATATGATAAATCCATAGAATATCAAAATAAGTCTATTGCTTTGAAATTAAAGCTAAAAGGAGATAATAAGTCTTCGATAGAATTATCAAAAAATAATTTAGGTAACGCTTTAAAAGAAGCAGGCAAATATGAATTAGCGATTGAAACTTTCAAGGGAATTCTCGAGGATAAAACTTTGGCAGAACAACAGCCTGATTTCTATGTTATGGTGCTAGATAATTATGCGCATGCCTTATACTTGTCTTCAAACAGAGATGCTCTTCCTGGCTTATATCACAAAGCCTTAAAGGTGAGTATGACCTTAGGGAAGGATAATTATAAATCGATAGTAATTCTTAAGCATCTAGCTGAGTACTATCATGGTTTAGGGCTAAAGGACTCTGCAAAGTATTATGCTTATGAAGCAAAGCGAATTGCAGAAAAATTTCATAACGATGATCTTTTAAAATCATTATTGTTACTTTCAGAAATAGAAGAAGGAGAGGTAGCTGCGAATCATTTACGGAATTATGTGAAATTAAATGATAGTTTACAGAAAAGTGAGCGCGCCATTAGGAATAAATTTGCTCGAATTAAGTATGAAACTAATGAGATAGAGGAGGAAAATGTCAAAATTGCTAAGGAGCGCATGTGGTTGTTAATAATTTCAATCGTCATTATTATAGCCTCTTTCTTACTCTATATTATTTTTACACAACGCAATAAAAATAAAGAGTTAGAGTTTATTCAAAAGCAACAAGAAACAAACGAAGAAATTTATAATTTGATGCTTTCTCAAAATGAAGTGATTGAGGATGCTCGAGCTTTAGAAAAGAAACGAATTTCAGAAGAGCTCCATGATGGTGTTTTAGGGAGACTGTTTGGTGCCCGCTTGAGTTTAGATAGTCTGAATATGAATAATAGCGACAAAGCTATTAAAACTAGAGGGCAATACATCTCTGAGTTAAAAGTAATTGAAGAAGATATTAGAAAAGTTTCTCACGAATTAAATGCAGATTTCGTAACGGGATCAGGTTTTAGAGAAATCATAAAAAATCTAATTGAAACCCAGACAGCTACTTATAAAATAAGTTATAAGTTGGATTGGGAAAGTGCTATAGATTGGGATGAGGTGTCTAATAAAATAAAAATTCACTTTTACAGAATTATTCAGGAAGCACTTCATAATATATACAAGCACGCTAAAGCAACAGAAGTTCGAGTTAGTTTTAAGTTTGAAAGTGAAACCATTCGTTTAAGTATTATTGATAATGGATCAGGTTTCGATGTTAATAGAGCAAAATCGGGAATAGGTTTAAAAAACATGAAGTCTCGAATTAAAGAAATAAATGGAACGATAGCCATAACTTCCCAAAAAGAAGAAGGAACTACCGTAAAAATAGATGTCCCCACGTCTTAACCTAAAATTATGATTGAAAATATTAAAATACTAATGATTGATGATCATCCCATGATTATCGAGGGGTATCAAAACACCCTGCTTTTTACAAAGCGAGACAATCAAGAATTAGATATTGAAATTGCAAATAACTGTGATGAAGCTCTAACAGCAATGAATAAGGTGATAAAGAATAACACCCCTTATGATGTGTTGTTTGTAGATATTAGTTTACCAGCTTCTACCGATGGTACCATGAGCTCTGGTGAAGATTTAGCCGAATATGCCAGGAAAATTTTGCCAAATTCAAAAATAATTATTTTAACGATGTTTAATGAGGCGTTTAGAATTCATAACATCCTTAAAACTATAAACCCAGAAGGTCTTATCATTAAAAGTGATTTAACTTCAAGTGAACTCGCTAGTGCTTTTCAAAAAGTGTTAGATGGCGACACCATCTATAGCGCTACTGTTAAACAATTAATTAGAAGAACAACTAGTAGTGATATTGTTATAGACGATAAAAATAGAAAAATACTGCATTTGCTGTCTCAAGGGGTTAAAACTAAAAATTTAGCATCGCACTTAGATATTTCATTAAGCGCCATTGAGAAGCGAAAAAAACAATTGCGAGATCTTTTTGAAGTAGAAGATGGGCAAGATGAAACCTTACTAAACCAAGCTAGAAAAAAAGGCTTTGTTTAATTTACAATAGAAAAATTCAACTTTTTTAGAATAATTTTTAATAAAATAAATTTTTTTAAAAACGCAAATAGCTAGTTATGAGTTATTTACATTGATATTCATTTGTTGCTGTGGGTTTTCCGCAGTTTGAAAAGGATAAGGTTATTTATCTTTGATGTATCAACAATTCAAAAATTAATTAATCCCTCAATTTTTTAGTTGATAATAGCAATTTACATGACCCTGTGGAGGTGAGAGACCCACAGGGTTCTTCTTTTTATAAAGTTTCGTATTTTATTTAATCACATTATAAATTACATTTGGTATAAAAAAATTGTATTTTTCGGCTTTCTGTTTAATTCATGAAGTACGCTATTGTCTTTCTATTCGTTTTAACACTCTCGTCATGTGAGTATTTTAATGTGAAAAAAACATCTTCAGAAGCTATTTTGAATGAAGAATTGAAAACCTTTAATTGGAGTGATGTGGATGAATATCCTGGTTTTTCAATATGTGAGGCTTCCGATACTAAGGAAGATCGTAAAGCTTGTTTTCAAAATACATTAACAAATCACATTACCAATTACTTGCAAAAGGAAACAATTATCGTAACTCAAGATATTAACGATACGGTTATGTTAGAATTTCAAGTTTCTAAAGCAGGTGAGCTGGTTTTAACCCATGCAACAATTGATTCTGTTACGGTTGAAGAAATTCCGAATATAGAAAGTCTTTTAGAAGAGAGTTTAGATTCGCTTCCCGCGATTTATCCAGCTATAAAACGCGGACAACAAGTTACTACAGAGTTTCAATTGCCGCTAATAATTAGTGTGAACTAGTTATTTTTTAAAAGCTCTTCCTTTCCAACTATAATCCGACATTATAGAAACTAAAGCGATGTATACACTAAAAAAAGGATAGACGATAAAACCTGTCAAATAACTTTTTAAGGCATATTGCTGATTTAGAAAACGGGTGGTTTTAAAAATCAAATAAAAATCAATACTGCATTTAATAGTCAAAATACAGCCGAAAACTTTTAAATTAAAAAGATTTAAAAGGCTTAAAATTAAGGCTAAAACGACCATAAAATTCATCAAAAAAACAAGTATCCCCGTTAATTTTCCAAATCCGTTTTTATAAGCCGTTGTTTTAGCTGCCCAACGTACACGCTGTGAAACCAGAGATTTCCAATTAGGCTGAGCATTCGTTTTTACTATCGCGTCTTCACTTTTTAGGTAATGTACGTTATTCGGGTGTTTTTGGGTTGCTTTTTCTAATAAGAAAAGGTCATCCCCACTAGCAATATTGGAGTTTCCAATAAAACCAGACAATTCAAAGAACAATGATTTTTTATAAGCAAAATTGGCTCCGTTGCATAAAAAAGGGGTTTTAAGACCGAAACCACCAATAGTAGCACCTTGTAAACTCATAAGGTCTAACCACTGGAAACGGTTTAGGAAAGAGTTTTCTAAGTGGTAAGTAACGGGTGCTGCCACGCAAAGGGTGTTGGTTTCCTGTATAAAGGCGTCAAAAGTTTTTAGCCAATTTTGAGGCAGAACACAATCGGCATCCGTTGTTATAATCCAGTCATTTTGTGCTTTGTATATGGCTGAGGTAATGGCGTCTTTTTTAGGTGAATTGGAGTGTCTTTGATTTTCGATAATACGAATGTCTGTTAAACTGTTTTCACTTAAAGACTGAATGATTTCCACCGAATTATCTTCAGAGGCGTCATTAACCAAAATCACTTCAAAAAGATTTGTAGGATAATTTAAGGCATGAAGTGATTCTAGCAGTTTTGATAAGTTGTTAGCTTCATTCCGAAAAGGAATAATTACAGAAAACGGTATTCTGGCTAATGTATCTTTAGCTTTGAAAGTTTTAGTTTTATCAAATCCATAAACAAAACTTCCGATTAAAAACAAGTAAGCTAAGGTGATAACTATGCAAATTATAACCATCATGCTATATTGTTTTTAAAATCGAATTTAAGCACATAATAACTTCCCATAAGGCTTGGTAACACAAAATTAAGCAACCACATAAGTGTAACTACAGATAAAACAATGAGTTCATTCACATGAGCAAACGAAAATAAAAACACCGAAATACTGCCTTTTACAAGAACATCAAAAATAAAAATAGACGGTATCACTGAGGCTAATAAATACATGGTTGAGATAATAATAAGTGATTCTAAATAGGTAAGCTGAATTTGAAAAACCTGAAGTAAAAAATAAAACTGAAATGAAAAAACAGCATATCTCAAAAAGGATAAGCCTAAACCTTGTAGAAGTTTGTCCTTCGGAAAGGTTGTTAAAAAACGTTTTACCTTTTCTGTTGAAAATGCTTTAAACTTAAATTTGCCTTTAAAAATGGTAAAGCTAAGGAGTAAGACGAGACCAAGAAGCCCGCTGCCATAAATTGAAAAGGTGTAAAGGCTAAAAGGTGTTTCAAAACGTTGTAGGAAAAACACGAAACCTATTAGTCCTAAAACTGTAGTGGTGAATAGCTGTAAAAGGTTGCTAATTAAATTAATGGCAACTATTTTTTTTCGAAATCTAGCCTGGTAGTACATGGCCTTTGCGCCATATTCTCCAATGCGGTTTGGCGTAATTAAAGAGGCGGTAAGTGACCCTAGACTTTGCGCAGTAGCATTTTTAAAGCTAATTTTTTTAAAGGAACTAACCAGTGACTGCCACTTTAATATTTCTAAAAACCAATTGAAAGCAGATAAAAATAGTAGAAAACTAATGATATTGATAGAGAAATTGGTATTTTCAGTCAAAATTTTATAGAAATCAGAAAAATCTAACGTATTATTGTTAATCAATTTCTGATATATAAAGTACAGTGCAGCAAAAACTATGCTTAGCTTAATAAGCGTAAATAGGAATTGCTTGGTTCTGTATGATAGAGTCTGTACTATGATGGTGCAAATTAAATCAATATTACGCAATGATTGCTTATTTTAAAAAAATTAAGAGTACCTGGATAGTTGCTATCTTATTTTTTTGGTTTGGTTTTTCTCAAGCTCAAGATGATTCTAGTACATTTAAAGTACAGTTTGCAACAGGAATTAATACACCTATGGCTAGTGGTTTTGTTAGTGGTTTCGATGCTAAGCCTATTAATTTTCCGACGATAAATTTAGGAGTTCAGTATCTGTTTTCAAACAATTTTGGAGCTAAGTTAGATTTAGGTTATAATCGATTTTCAAATAAAAAAAATACCACTGAATTTAAAACGAATTATACACGAATCAATTTACAGGGCGTTTACGATGCTAGTCGTATCATTAGATTTTCTCCACGAATGGCAACTTTTCTTCATGCTGGGCCTGGATTTACAATGATTACCCCTTTGGCTGATTACGGTGAGAATAAAACAAACTTTATGAATGCTATGGTGGGCGCAGAATTTCATTATGGTATTAACGACGTTTTATCCATTTATTTGGATGGTTCTTATATCTTTGGCTTTGGAAAAGCATTCGATCCGCCTTCAGACGGTTTTGGTGCCTTTAACGGAGATATATTAACCGTAACGATTGGAGCGTCCATTTCGCTAAGCGGTTGTTACTATTGTAATGATTAATGCAGGAAAGAATAATTTTAGGAATTGATCCTGGAACAACAATAATGGGTTTCGGACTTATAAAAGTGGTGGGTAAAAACATGCACTTTTTACAGTTGAATGAGTTGGATTTAAAAAAATACAGCGATCATTATATCAAATTGAAACTTATTTTCGAGCGTACTATCGAACTTATCGATACGCACAATCCCGATGAAATAGCCATTGAGGCGCCGTTTTTTGGTAAAAATGTACAGAGTATGCTTAAATTAGGCCGCGCTCAAGGTGTTGCTATGGCTGCAGGCTTGAGTCGGGAAATTCCAATAACTGAATATTTACCTAAAAAAATAAAAATGGCGATTACCGGTAACGGAAATGCCAGTAAAGAACAAGTAGCTAAAATGCTTCAAAGCTTATTGGGGTTAAAAACCTTACCTAAAAATTTAGATTCCACAGATGGGCTAGCTGCGGCTGTTTGTCATTTTTACAATTCAGGGCGTATTGAAATAGGTAAAAGCTATTCTGGATGGGATGCTTTTGTAAAGCAAAACCCAAATAAAATAGGTTAACTTCAAGAAAAATGGCTGGTATTTATATTCACATTCCGTTTTGTAAACAGGCATGTTATTATTGTGATTTTCACTTTTCAACCTCTTTAAAAAAGAAAGATGCACTTATTTTAGCACTGGTTAAAGAATTAGAAATTCAGGAAAAAGAGCTACAAAATCATACTGTTGAAACTATTTATTTTGGAGGCGGAACACCAAGTTTATTGTCAAACACTGAATTAAATGTTTTAATAGAGGCCGTTTATGCTAATTATAAAGTTGTTGAAAAACCCGAAATAACACTTGAAGCAAATCCAGATGATTTAACGGGCAACCGCATTCAAGAATTGGCTAAATCGCCAATTAATAGGTTAAGTATTGGTATTCAATCGTTTTTTGAGGATGATTTGAAAATCATGAACCGGGCGCATAATGCGAATGAAGCAAAATCTTGCTTGGAAGAAGCGACGCGTTATTTTGATAATATTACCATCGATTTAATTTACGGCATTCCAAACATGAGTTTAGAGCAGTGGGATGCTAATTTAGAACAAGCGCTTAATTTTGGCGTGAATCATATTTCAAGTTACGCTTTAACAGTCGAGCCAAAAACAGCATTAGATACCTTTGTGAAAAAAGGTACATTTCCTCCAATAGATGAAGATTTAGCCCTGCAGCATTTTAATCATTTGGTAAAACGAACTGAGGAAGCTGGGTTTATACATTATGAAATTTCAAATTTTGGAAAACCGCATTATTTTTCAAAACATAACACGAGTTATTGGCAAGGGAAACCCTATTTAGGCATAGGGCCTTCGGCACATTCTTTTTTAGGTCATGAACGCCGTTGGAATGTTTCAAATAATATCAAGTATATCGAGGCTATTGAAACTGGTGTCCTGCCTAATACAAGTGAAGTTTTATCTCGAGAAGATCAGTTTAATGAATATATCTTGACTGGCTTACGTACCATTTGGGGCGTGTCTCTAAATCGGGTTGAAGCAGAGTTTGGAACTGATTTTCTTCAGCATTTAAAAAAACATTCCCAAGAGTTTATTAAAGATAGTCTACTACGTGTTGTAGAAGAGTTTGATGACTCTAACACACTTACCCAACGACTAACAGCAACTCAAAAAGGTAAATTTTTAATTGATGGAATTGCTTCAGAACTCTTTATGATTTGATTATATTTGGATATGAATGCTACAATCCAATACAACTCAAGAAAACTTCAAATAAATTTAAGCAAACCTTTAGATATTTCTATTCCCCTTCGTGCTTCAGAAAACAATGTTAGAGCCTGGTATGTTGACGCTCCAAAAATTGAACCTGTGGAAGATGGTGACTTTAAGATTGCAGTAAAGAATGGTGCTTGCATAAATTTTAACAATATCTCATTTAACCCCCATGCACATGGTACACATACCGAATGTGTTGGACATATTACGGAAAAAGTACATTCTATAAATACACATTTAAATCAGTTTTTCTTTTTAGCTGAAGTGATTACTGTCGCTCCCGAGCGCTTAAATGGTGATTTTGTAATTTCGGAAAAGCAGATAAAATTTGCTCTAGGAAATAAGAAACGCGACGCTGTGGTGATTCGCACCATTCCAAATACTCGAGAAAAACTCTCGGCACATTATTCAAACACCAATCCTACTTACATGTTAGAAGATGCCGCTATTTATTTAAAAGAAAAAGGCATTAAACATTTATTAATAGATTTACCTAGTGTAGACAAAGAAAAGGACGAGTGCCAACTTTTAGCACATCATGCTTTTTGGAACACCAGTGGAAAGCTGCGTTTAGACGCCACGATAACAGAGTTTATTTTTGTACCCAATACCGTGGAAGATGGCGAGTACTTTTTAAACTTACAAATTGCCCCTTTTGAAAATGATGCAACTCCAAGTAAACCTATCTTATATGAAGTTTTAAGTTAATTAAATTATAGGTTATTATGGATATCGAACAGATTAGAGGTTATTGTTTGAATAATAAAGGCGTGACTGAAGATTTTCCTTTTGATGAGCACACCTTAGTCTTTAAAGTTTTAGGAAAAATGTACGCCCTAATTTCTCTGAAAAAGTGGGAGGAAGGTGAAGCTGCTATCAACTTAAAAGCAAATCCAGAATATGCTTTAGAGCTTCGAGAAAGTTACGGTAGCATTCGTGCGGGGTATCATATGAATAAAAAACATTGGAACACAGTTTATCTTAAAGAAGGTGAATTGAAGCCGGAACTCATCAAATCTCTAATTGATCATTCTTACGAAATGGTAGTTCAAGGGATGACAAAAAAGATGCAAAGCAAATTGGAAGAACTGTAAAAGTCATTGTTTTTTGTTGTACCTTTAGTATCTCTCTGAAAATCAAAACCTTATTATTAGCATAATCATCGCCCTAAAATCTTAAAGTCGCATTATTAACTTTAATATTAGATAGATTATGAAAACTATTAAACACACTTTAGCAGCGTTGAGTGTTTTGCTCATGTTGTTTTATTCCGAAACCGTTTTAGCACAATTAGACCAAACACCAAAGTATATGACCGCCACAACCTTGAACTGGAATCAAGATAATGGAGATTTAGATATGGATGAATGGAAATCTATTGAAAAAGAGTACTTAGAAAAAGTAACTAAAAAGAATGAGTATATTCTTGGATCTTCATTTTATAAACCACAGTTATCTGGTAGTAGCGGAAAGTTAGTCGTTGTAAGGGTTTACGGTTCGTGGGTAGCTATTGAAAAGGCCGCAGAGCGTAATTATGAATTAGAAAAGGCCGCATGGTCAAATGAAAAGCACCTAAAAGATTTTAAGAAAAAACAGCGTTCCTTTTACAGACATGATCATTCTGATGAAATTTACTCAGTGCTTCCTATTATGAAAGAAGTTCAAGACTGGTCCAATGATATGGTTTGTTACGTTCGTACACAATATTTAACTTTTCCAGAAGATGGTAAAGAGGATGAAGTTGTAGGCTTATTACAAGAAAATTATGATAAATTGGTAAAAGACAATGCGCTTATTAAAGGCTTCTTTTCTTATAGACATGCATGGGGTGCTAATGGAAGTGAGATTAAAAACGCGTATTTTCTTTCGTCTATTTCAGATTTAGAGAAACTTTTCGAGAGCGTTCCAGATCTTGAGAAAAAAGCATGGCCAGGAGATCATGAGTTAAAAAAACATACAGAAGTTGTAAAAAAATATTTCAAAAATGTACATGAGGATGAAGTGTATAGGTTTGTTAGCGGACTTTCAAAATAAACTGCTGAAAATAGGTGGTTTTTGATTAGGGTTGAAACTTGTAGAAGGTTTTAATTAGCTGTATTTTTGTGTTTCAAAATTTATACTCATGAGCGTTTTACAAACCTTAAAAGACAGAAGTAATTCCACTTGCGAATTATGTACAGCAACTAACGATTTATCACAATACACGATTCCGCCATCATTGAATGAAAATGTTGCTAACGATATCCTGGTTTGTAAAACATGTCTTGATCAGATTGAAGAGAAGGAGGATATGGATCCAAATCACTGGCGCTGTTTAAACGACAGTATGTGGAGTGAGCATGTTGCTGTTCAAATTATGGCTTGGCGTATGCTACAGCGTTTACGTAATGAGGGTTGGCCAAAAGATTTGGTAGACATGATGTACTTAGACGATGAGGCTCTGGCTTTAGCGCGCGCAACTGGGGAGCATGAAGATGCGGCAAATAAAATTATTCATCGTGATGTAAACGGCGTTATTTTAGATAATGGCGATTCGGTGGTTTTAATCAAAGACCTTAAGGTAAAAGGCTCTAGTTTGGTAGCAAAGCAAGGTACAGCGGTTAGAAATATTCGTTTAGATCGTGAAAACGATAAGTATATTGAGGGTAAAGTTGGAGCCCAACAAATTGTAATTATTACCGATTACGTAAAAAAGCTATAAGCTTAATTCGTTTCGTTAAAGTCTCTAGTAATATACTATTCAAATGGAATGTTTTAAGTGGAGGTGTCTGCAATAATTTTCCATTCCCCATTAATCTTTTTGAAGACGAGCATAAAAATACCGTCTGCATTGCCAAGATCACGTTTTATATGATATTCTCCTAAAACATAATAAGCATCCTTGCTTATTTTTGTAATGTCGTTTATTTTGAAGCTTAATATACCTGTATGATCTTCGGTAGGGTAGGCTTTAAGATAGCGATCCAATGTGTTTTCCCAGCCTTTTGTTACTCCATTTGCGCTATAAAATTTTAGTGAGTCGCTTTTCCAGTAACCAGCCATATATTCCTCTATGTTGTTTTTAGACCAAGCCAATCTTTGTTTTTTTAGTACTTTATGAATGGCTTTTTTGTCTGCTTCTTCTTGTGATTGAGAAAAACTAGTAAATGCACAGAGCAGGCATAGAAGTAGGAATATCTTTTTCATTTGGAAAATCTAAATGGTATAAATACAACGTATAAGTTGTAGTAAATGTAATGAAATCTTGTGGTTATGAGGTTGCTTGTCGATGAAATCTGCACACTGTGGTTTTTTATCTAAGGTTCAAATCTCTTGGTCGAAAAAATAGTAGACTAACTGTACTGAATTATTACTTTTACTAGACAACCCTATGATTAGTTCTTTTTATTAGTCTAACCGTTTAAAACACTTAACATGGATTTACAAATTACGAGCTGCAATAACTTTTATAAAGTTAAAGGCAATTTAAACAAAAGTAATGTTGCTATTTTTATTAATGAGTTTGAAAACATTTTTGAAACTCTAGACAAAGTTACTATCAGTATTAAAGATATTGAAAGTATGGATAAATATGGTGTTGATGCCTTATCGAAGCTTCACGCAGAGGCTTTAATGAAAAACAAACAATTTTCTATTATTGGATATGGTTGTAAAGAACTTTACGATCATTTTAAAACAGAGGTTGCTGCTTAAATTAAGCAGATATAAATTATAACCATATAAAAATGAGCTAAAAAGCTGGTTTTATATGGTTTTTTTATTGGTATAATTCTCAGCGCTATTCCGTGTAACACAATTGCTTGTGCTGGTCGAATAAAGTAGTTGTGTTGCTGTAAGCTTCCCCATATTAGAACTGCTTAATTTTCTAAAACTAGTTTAAAATTACTGTTTTTAATTCTCTTGGGGC
>NZ_JAUOSF010000018.1 GCF_030548465.1 Tamlana sp. 2_MG-2023 | reverse complement strand
GAAATTAATAGAGGCTCCATAATAGATGCTTATGAGCTTACAACTACAGGAAAGTTGATCCATGTGGGGCGTAATTTCCCAAAAAACACCCACGGGTTATTGATCACTGATTTTTATGAGAATACCTTAAGGAAATTAGAAAACCATTAAAAATTAGAGTTATGAATATAGATAAAAATAAACTGATATTTGGAGGTTTGATTTTATGTGTGCTATTATTTATTGGTGCATATGTTATACTCATTATGGAAGGAGATGAGGCACCCAAACTGGAAATCAATCAAATTCCAATTCCAGAATTAGAAGGCGATCAAAAACAATACGAGTCTAAATTGGAAGCTATAAATGACTTAAAAGAGGTAAAGCAAACCAATGCACCAAGTATTTATGATGAACGGTATTTAGACTCTTTAGGTATATACGATACAGAACTATTGGATAATCAGAAAATCAAATTGGTGGACAGTATTTATAAAAACAGCAAAATCTACTATACCAATGCGCCACATGTGAACCAGGAGGGAGTGCGGGTAGCGTCAAAGGTCGGAATGCCTAAAGAACGAGATTCTATAGTTGGTGAAGTCGAAGAGATAGACACTAAAGCTTTTAATTTGGAGCACCTGCTGTTTTTTGCATCTTCACCTAAAGGAGTGACTGACCATGCCAAAGATCAATACATTTCCGTGATTATAGATGGTACCCAAACGGTTAGAACAAACCACAGAATTAATATGCGTTTATTAGAAGACACAGAAATAGAAGGGAAATTGTTTTTAAAACATACACCAATATATGGATTCGTAGATTTTGAACCAAATAGAACTATTATAACCATTGACAATATCCAGCATCACCCTGTAAAATTAAAAGCTTACGATTTACAAGATGGTAGAGAAGGTATTTATGTAAGAAATAGTTTTAGAGGTGAAGCTACTACTGAGGTGATAGGAGATATTGTTCAGGATGTCAATATTGCTGGCGTCCCTCAGGTGAATGGCATTAAGAAAATATTTCAACAAAATAACCGAAGTATTAAAGTAAAGATTCTAGGTAATTACAAATTGTATTTAAGAGCAGATTAATAACCTTTTAACTTAAAAAAAATGAAAAATTATAGTTTAGTAGTATGTTTTATGCTCATGGCTCTAGCTTCAACAGCTCAAGATGCACATGTTTTAGATACGATTTTGGTCAATGACAAGATGAATGTATCCTTGTTTTTTCCAGATTATATCCGTCAGGGGATTACTGGCTCTAAAGATTTTGTATTTACTTACAATAGAGAGAAGAAACAATATTTTGGACTTCTTCAGGCTCGACCAGGGCAAAAAAGTAATTTACTAGCTGTTACTGGTGATGGACAAGTGTATTCTTATATTTTGAAATACAGTGACAGTATTACTAAATTAAATTATTTTATTTCTAAATCAGAAAGTATAGGGCACGAAGTTGCTAAGCGTTCGCAGGTGGCTCTTAAAGGTATAAATGATAGCTTAAATATTAAGCAATATTCCTATAGTGATGAATTTAGTAGATACCTTTTGAAAAAGGATTATAGGGTGGAGAAATCCAAGCGTAACAAAGGTGTGGTTTTAAAGTTACTTGAAACAAGACATCATAAAGATTTGGTGTATTTAGTACTTGAACTTAAGAACACCTCCAAGATAGATTTTGAACTTGAGTATTTAAAGGTTTATAAAGTATCGTCTACTAATAAACGAAAAGCATCCTATCAAAAGCTTCAGTTAAATCTAATAAGCACTTATAATTATCCTTCACATGTGGAAAAAGAAGACTCTGAATCTTTTGTTGTAGTGTTGCCTAAATTTAGCCTAGGAGACAATCAGAGTTTACAGTTGGAACTGGCTGAAAAAAGGGGGAGTAGAATTATTATTTTAAAAAGTATTTGAAGTGGTTGGGTTTTTAGGTTTTTTTAACTTTTCAATATTATAATTTTTTCGAGTTTACAGTGGGTTTTTAGCCTGGATCTTGTGAGTTGGAGGCTAATGAAATGTTAAGTCCAAGTTTTATGTCTGTGTTTTGTTGATGTTAAGAGAATGTTGTTTAGTTTTTTGTGTCTATAAAAACGAATCCAATCTTTATCAAATTCAATATAAAGAAAACAATAAAACCTTACCGAAAAATACTCAAGTAATAAATAATAATAAGCCAAAATCTTACAAAACATAAGTGTTACATTTTAACTATAATTATGAAATCCCTATTTTTTAATTTTTTTTTATTGTAAATCTATCAAATTAAAAGTATTATTTCAACTATCCTTCTTAATCGCTTTTTTGTGAATATTTAATAAGGTGAAATTAATTTTTACATGAAAAAAACGGGGGTGTCTTAAATATTTAATTCTCCGTAAAAGCCCTTTTAGGCAATTTTGTTTTATACGGAATATGTTAATTTATCACATAATTAAGTGTTTTCTATAGATTATTTAAAAAAAATACAAAGTTTTTATTGTGTTTTTAAGTGTTTGTTTTGTAGGTTTTTATCGTTATTATAAGCGTTTTTTCGGGCTTTGTCTGAGGAAAAATTATAAATTTAGGAGTATGTAAAATAAAAAAAATGTATGTTTGTGTCCCCAAAAAAATTAACATTTTTTTATGTTAATTTTATATAATGTATTAACATTTTAACAATAGGTAAATGTTGTTTAATCATTGAAATCGAATATCAGTTTTCTTCATGTGGTTAGATATTTTATTAATTTGGAATGTAGTATAATTATTAGTCTATACATTGAATATTATATATATGGTTAAAAAACTACTTTATAGCTTCTTTTTTCTAATAAGCTGTTTTGCCTTTTCTCAAGTTAATTCTTTAGCTGATTCAGACAATGATGGTATAGAGAATATAAAAGATTTAGATGATGATAATGATGGCATTCTAGATGTTATTGAGGATCATTTAAGAAGTGAAACAATCATCAGATGGAAAAATCATATCAATGTCGAATCTAGCCTTAATAATGTTGTTTTTTCAAGGGGAGGACGTGAATGGTCTAATTCTATTAACTCTTTTCCGTTTTCAGGATTAAATTTTTTTAATAATTATCAGGTAACATTCAAAGTAAAAGGGTCAAAGGATGCAGTTGTAGGTTTTGGAATTGAAGAAAACAATATCAGTTTTGAGGATGTTGATTATGGTTTCTTTTTTCAAAACAATAGATTTGAGATTATATCAAATGGTGAAGAAAAATCTTCAAAATTCTCTTTCAAAAAGAAAGATGTTTTCGCAATCATTTATAAAAATGATGTTCTAGAGTTTTATCAAAATAAATCTCTAGTAAAAAGCTTCCACGTAAGTGCGGATCTAGATTTTTATATTGATACTTCTTTCCTAGGTGAAACCAAGAAGTCTAAAGAAAAAGGGGGGTACAATAATTCGAATAGATTATCTGTTTTTTCAGGATTTGAAATTAGTTCAATAGGGAATGTTGATATCGATAATGACGGTCTTATTAATAGTCAGGATTTGGATAGTGATGGTGATGGATGTAATGATGTACTGGAGGCTGGGTATTCAGATGAGGATAAAGATGGGACCCTAGGGGGTCGACTCCCTGTGGTAGATAGTAAAACAGGAATGGTTATGGGGAATGGTGGTTACACTGAGGTCGATAATGATTATTTAAATCCAAATGTTAAAGGTTGTCCTGATGAGACTGAATACGGAGTCTATATTAATACTGCAAAGCTTCCAAGATCTGTATATGATATTATAATCGGAGATGTCGCAATTTCAGATTTAGAGAGTGGGAACCAAAATAGTGAGGTGTTTGTAAATCTAGGAGAAGATACTGGCGGTGATAAAATAGTGTTTTTAAATGTAAAACCTTCAAAAGAATCTACTGGTCTTAATTTAAGGCTTATGGTAAATGGTGAAAATATAAGTAATATTGAAGTTTTGAGTAATGAAACTTGGTTAAGTCTTTCTAGTGAATTTTACAATTTAGCGGAAGGTAAAATTAGTTTTTTAAATAAGGACGTAACTATCGGTTCACAGTTTACTATTAATCTCATTAATGGTGTGCAATACGATACATCAGTACCACTGACCGTTACAATTAATAATAATATAGAATTATCAGGGGCAACCTTAGAAATTATCTCACCATCCGACTCTAAATTATTGATTCAGCCTAGCTCTGCAATCAATGGATTTATCGTTGATACAGAACTTACTGAGCCTGGGGCATATTATTTCATTTTAAAGATTCAAGAAAAATCTTTTAAAGGCCACTTTTTAGTTGTAGAAGAGGATCAAAGTGACAACGTTAGTTCGTTTTAAAATTTAACCCATAGAATTTATAAAAAAAAATAATGAAAATAGGTAATAAAATACACTGTTTGGTGTACATCGTTTTGTTTGTTTTGATAGGATATCTGTTTTTTATTAGGAGTAAAAACAAAGAAGTTGCAATAGTTAATGCCCAAACTGTTTTGGAAAATTATCAAGGTTTTAGAGAAGCACAAGATTTGTATGAGCTAAAGACCCAAGAGATGAGTAAGACTTTTGACAAACAAAAATCAACATATGAATCTAAATCTAATGAACTGAAGATTCTTACTGAAAAACTTTCTGAAAAAGAGTTTAAGATTAGGGAAAAGGAGCTTGAAATATTAAAAGCAAAAACATTTCAGTTAGGAAAGTCTATTGAAAATAAAGCTATAGAACAAGAAGAGATATTGTTGCAAGGGGTTTACAATAAAGTTAATGGTTTTATAGAGCGCTATGCAAAAAATAATGGAATTGATTTAATTTCGGGAGTGAC
The DNA here is from genome assembly GCF_030548465.1 of Tamlana sp. 2_MG-2023. Lineage (GTDB taxonomy): Bacteria > Bacteroidota > Bacteroidia > Flavobacteriales > Flavobacteriaceae > Pseudotamlana. The sequence continues at coordinate 23,011 of NZ_JAUOSF010000018.1, read as the reverse complement.
TACATCTGGTAATGTACTATATGCCTCCGAAGCGATTGATATAACAGATAAAATTATTCAGGGGTTAAATAAGGAATATGTCGAAGGGATTGATAATTAGTGTGATGCTTTTTTTTGTGTTTTTCATCAGTTGTAAATCCTCAATTGATAATGAAAAGGAGCTTTTAAAATGGCTAAGTAAGACTAGCAATGGTTTTGTGAAGAATTCTAAAACTAATGGTTTTGTATTATCCATGAAATACCTACCACCAGAATACTTGGCTCTAAATGAGTATAAAAAAGATGCTGGAAATGGTGATAAAACTGTCAATGACTATTTAGAGCTATTTAATAAGTCAAGAACATTTTTGTTAACGATAACTCATGATGATGAAAATGTAGATGCATCCAAGTACGGTGTAACTAATATGAGTGATTATAGTCAAAGAATAAAAGACTTAAGTTTTAATATCAAAGAGTCCTTAGTGCTCAAAACTGATTCAGGTGAAAAATATAACCCAGTTTTAACCACGATGGAAAATCTATATGAAATAGGTAACAAAAAATCTATTTACATAGTTTTTTCTGATGATTACAAAAACGTATTAAAATCTGAGAAACTAGATATTGTTTTTCAAGACACTTTTTTAGATACAGGGATAACTCATTTTGTATTTAAAAGAAATAAAATAGATAACCTACCACACTTAAATTTTTTAAATCAGTAAACTTATGATCTTTATAAGTAAAAAATACTTTAGGGCAACTACATACATGTTATTGTGTGATATGTTGATAGGAATTTTTATTCCATCTTTTAATGGATTATATGCTTTAACTTCGGGGCCAAGTTCTCCTGAGTTTTCTAGTTTTGAACCGGTGGCAACTACAAATTTAGTAGATCCGTTTACGGGTAACTTCACTTATAATTTACCAGTTATTCAGATTCCAGGACCCGATGGAGGGGGATATGCAATGTCCTTATCCTATCATAGTGGTGCGTCTTCTGAAGAAGAGGCTTCTTGGGTAGGTCATGGATGGACATTAAATCCAGGTGCAATAAATACTAGTGTTAGAGGTAATCCAGATAGTTATGATAACACAGAAATAGATATCTATAATAAAACACGTCCTAATTGGACCATGTCTGGCCTTAAAAAAACTAATATTGAGGTTTTTAGTGCTTCACCAGATGAAGGAGATAGAGGCGGAAAGGGCGCTGCAGATACTAATTCAGACCCAGAAAGTGGTTCGGTCTATAATAAAAGTCAATTCGGTCTTAATTTTAGTAAATATGTACGCTATAATAATTATCAGGGAATTTCTAAAACATCTTCGATAGGTCTTTCTAAAGCCGGGGCTAGTTTATCTATGAATCGATCCGAAACAGGAGTGACCTTTAGCGCAACCATTAATCCTTTTAGATTATTTAATCAATATAAAAGGACCGATATCACTTTAATTGATAAACAAAAAAAACAAGATCCGGACAATAAGGAAAAAACGAAGAATCAGGATGAGGATAAGAAGACTACATTTAAAATGAGTATGAGTGGTGGTGGATATGGTAGATTTAATGCAGCATCACTATTTGGATTACAGACTTTTACAGATGTGGGTCAGTCAGTTTCATTAACGAAAATGAAAGGAATGAATGTAAATCTAAGTTATGGTTTACAGATTAATCCACTCTTTATACCAGTTTCTGTTGAACAAGGGTACACAGGCTCTTTTAGTGTTAACCATTCCATACCTCATGATACAATTCAAGCAACGGGGTATTTGGGGAGTTCAGATGCAGAAAGAGCAGATCATTTTACAGAAAAAGCACAACCATTTGATAAAAGAGATTTCTTTATTGGTATTCCTTACAGCAGTCCTGACAATCATTCTTTGTCAGGTGAAGGGTTGTCTGGAGGGTTTAGGGCATATTCCGATGGGCCAAGAGCATTTTCTAATGAACAAGGAAGTAGTAAGATAAATACATATGGAGTTGGTCTTGAAGGTATGATAGGTACCAATGTTGGTGTTGGAGTTAACCTGTCTTTTGGAAGTAATTCTTCAAAAATGGAAAAACGATCTGATCTTGGAGGTAAAACGCACAGTAATATCAAATATAGGTTTTATGGAGATCTAGGAGGGAAAGTTGCTTTTGCGAATAATGATATTGCTAATGTGGAATTAAATGCAAGTCCTGACTTTCCTGGAATTAAACAAGTTAATAAAAGTGTTAGTGATGTAAATGCTTTTCGAGAAGATAATACGGATGTATCCATGAATGCATCTTCGTTTATCAAAAAAAAGGATGAAGGAGGGTTTGAAATTCACAATGAGACAGGTATTAAGTATAGCTATACAGAGCCAGTAATGGTAAGGAATGCCTCTTCTTTATCTTTCGGTATTAATGGTGATAATGATGATGTAGAAAATAATTATTTAGCATATGCGAAAACATATTTAAACAACCTATATGATGTGGATGATTGTTTACAAGACAGGGTTTCTGGTGAGGTTAAAAAAGTACCATACGAGAATACTTCACTTTTGAAATTGATAACTACTCCGGATTATATAGATTTAGATCCGGTCGGTCCAGATGACTCGGATTTTGGGGGGTGGACATCTTTTGAGTATCACAAAAAATATGGAGAAGAAAGTGAGGAAGATAAATGGTACCGTTGGAGGATTCCTTATAACGGCCTATTATATAGTAAAAATTCTATTTCTGATAGTAAGGATGATACAGGTTATGTTAATACAGGTGAAAAAGAAGTGAACTATTTAAAAAAGGTAGAAACTAAAACACATGTTGCTTATTTTGTAACTAATAAATCTAGTGCCTCTCGGTTTGGTGATATTGGAGGAGCTGCTAAGTTTCTTAATGGTTCAGGTGTTGACCGTAATGATGGTTTGGGTGCTCCGGATTTAACGGAGACAGATCCTTCTTCTAGTTCTGAAAACAAAAGCCATAAAGGGGAAGATCAATTAGAGTATTTAGAGAAAATAGTGTTGTTTTCAAAGGCACGCCCTGAAACACCTTTACAAGTAACCAATTTCCGATATGATTATTCGTTAGTTCAAAATTTGCCTAATAATGTTGAAGGTAACTTTCCTGGTAATAAAACTTCCAATAAAAGTGGCAAGTTAACATTAAAAAAGGTCTGGTCAGAATTTGAAGGAGTAGTGGATGCCAGAATCAGCTCCTATAAGTTTGGGTATCAATATTCGAATAATGATGAAATTGATGGCTCTTATTCATTATCTGCACAGAACCCTGACTATGGGCCACATTTATTAGATGCTTGGGGTTTTAATCAATACGATGGCGTTGGGAGTCAGAATAGTGCGTCTAATAGACATCTTAATTTGATAACTTGGCCTTATCAAGGGGGTATTCCGGAATCGGAGTTTGATCCGGCTGCTTGGCAACTAAAGCAAATTGTATTACCATCTGGAGGAGAGATTTTGGTAGAGTATGAAAGTAAAGATTATTTGTATGTACAAGACCGGGACGCCATGGCCTTGGTTAAGTTATCTAATGCCTCAAACACATATACAGACCCAACTTATACTATAGATTTGTCAGATATAGGAGGGTATTCTGATGGATTATGTGAAAAACTTAATGAATATTTCCTAGAAGGAAAACCAGACTCCGATAATACTGATGAAGTTAGAGAGCGAATATATTTTAAACTCTTATATGCTTTGGAGAATAATATGCCAGGTTTAGATAATTGTAAATCAGAGTATATAACGGGATATGCTAAGGTTAAAAATATTCAATGTAATGGTAGTGAAATCCAAATTACTCTAAAAGGGTTAACAGATCCTGATAACCCGAATTATGTTGGTGATGGGTTAACGGACGACCCACAACCAGATGAAAACTATCGCTTAACTCCTAGACAAGCTTGCTATGATTATTATGTAACACAGCGGTGGGGTAAGTATTCTGCAGGTTGTGAGGGAGAGTTTGAAAAAAAATATGAAGATGCAATTGAGCAAGATCTTTTAGAATGTGGTGATATAGGGACTACTAGTCTATTGAAAGCCATAGATGCCTTGGAATATGCTCAAGATGGCATGAAAGCAATTGGTGATGGAAAAGTAGATGCCAATTTTCCTAGAAAAGAAAATGTATGTATGCGCTTAGATCCAAGCTTGTCCTATCTTAAAATACCAATTAATAAAGCAAAAAGAGGAGGAGGAGTTCGTGTTAAAAAAATACTGATGTGTGATAAAGGAATCGGATCAGGGGAAGCAGCTATTTACGGACAGGAATATAAGTATGAGTTGGAAGATGGTAGATCTAGCGGGGTGGCCTCTAACGAACCTCAGGAAATGAGAGAAGAGAATCCACTAGTAGGCTTTATGCCTAAAAAGGATCAGTCCTGGATTAATAGATTAATAGTCGGTAAAGACAGAGAACAGTCAGAAGGACCTATTGGAGAGTCGCTTTTACCATCTCCAACGGTAAGTCATTCAAGAGTAGTAGTAGAAAATATACACAAAGGAAAAACAGGTACTGGTTATACGGTACATGAGTTTATTACTTGCAAAGAATATCCATATGATAAGTTATACGATTATCAGCTTTTAGAAGGTGATGATCGTAAATTCGATTTTGCTACAAATGGCCCTGAACGTGGTGTCTCATATACTGTATTACAGGATAATATGCATAATGATCGATTAAATATACCAACTCCATATTTTAGTTATGGTTTTGATAAAGCTTGGGCTTCGCAGGGTTTCAGGTTTATTCAAAACAGCATGCATGGGGTGCCAAGATCAGTAAGAACCTATGGAGGAACTTATGTAGCAGGTAAAACTAGTTACATTTCTTCTGGACAGGATTTTTACTACTATGAACCTGGTGAAAAAGTACGGCAGTTAAAGGCATTCGATAGGGAGTATAAAGGAACCTATGTATGGGATGTACCAGGAAAGGAAATGGATGTTACACAAGAAGGTTATCGTATTGAGACTAAAAATTTAGATTTCAATTTCGAAATTGACGTAAGTGCAGGACTATTGTTTCCGCCACCTATTTTTGTGTCGTTTTCATTAGTATTTAGTTATAATGAACAATTCCTTACGAAATATGCTACGTCTAAAGTAATTAAATACCCAGTTCTACAGAAAAAGGTGGTTTCTTATACTGACAATATAGCTTCTACTACGGAGAACTTAGCTTTTGACTATGCGACTGGGCGTCCCGTTTTAACTAAAACCTATGATGCTTATCATAATATAACCATAAATAATTCTAACCAAAAACATGATGGTTCAATATATAGTTTAAATATTCCTGCCCATTGGAATTATGAAAGAATGGGACAAAAATCTCATGAACCAGAAGAAAATACCAATCAATTATTAGCAAGTTCAGGTCAGGTCATTACTTATGGCGCAAATGCTAATCCAATTAATGACGATGGTACTTGGTCGATTAAAACGGATAAGGTAATATCTGCAGGAGCCAACACTTATGCAACTTTACAAAATGTTTCGTCTTGGAATAATTCGAGTGTACAGAATGTTTATGGAACACTAGGTTCAGAAACAGTGTTCAGAATGCATGAGAGTTACGTTTTTAAAGGAGACGTGAAGAGATCATCAGATAGGATAACTGCCGCGGGAAAAATATACGAAGGTGGAATCATTGAGGATTTTGATGCATTTAAGTATGATGGTTCTAATCAAGGTGAAAAATGGGTGAAATTAAATGAAGTAACGAAGTATTCACCAAACGGTAGTTCATTAGAAGAACGTGACGTGCTTGGAATATATAGTGCTTCTAAGTATGGTTATAATTTCACTTTACCTACAATGATCTCAAAAAATTCCACATATGAAGAGATGTATTTTGAACACTTTGAAGATAAAGCAAGTATAGAAACAAATCTCGTTAAAGATATTGCACATTCAGGAATGTATTCAAAGCAAATCACTAGCGGAGCTAATCTGTTGAAAAACGTAACGGCAAAAAACTTACTGACTAAAAAAGGTGGTTGGCTTAAGTTTTGGACTAAATCGGACGAAAAATTAATAAAACCTGTAGTAGAAATAAATGGAATTGAGTTTGCTCCGGAATTGATGGCGAAAACAGGAGAATGGTCTTTATATAGAGCATTCCTTCCCCCAGAAACATTCAGTGAAAATCAATTTGTTCAGGCCGCTTTATTTTTCGAGAATGCAGAGGCTTATATTGATGATATAAAATTTAATCCAAAGGAAGCTCAAACTACTTGTTATGTATACGATGTAAAATCACTTCGATTACTAACATTATTTGATGATCAACATTTTGGATTGTATTATCAATATAATGGTGAAGGGCAATTAGTGAGAAAACAAATTGAGACAGAAAAAGGTCTAAAAATAATAACAGAAACACAGTATAATCTACCAAAAGAATATCGTGATAGTTTTTAAAAAGATAATAGTAATAATTATAATCTCTTGCATTCAGTTAGGTTATACTCAGGAAAATTCAGTTACAAAGTGTAAACAGAACATAGTAACATATTTAGATGATATGGAGAAAGTGTTGACTCCGAAATCTGATCAGGTATACCATTTGAGATATACAACAAAGACAGAGTTCTTTGAAAAATATAATATCCCAAAGACTACTACAAAAACAGATATGTTATTAAGTGAAAATAAGATAGTAATGGATGACGAACATATGAAGCTTTATGGAGATGACAAAAATATGTTCGTAGTGTTACCTAAAGTTAGTAAGATTTATTGGAACAATTCTGATCCAAGATTATTTTCTGATAGCAATTCCTACAAGAAATTCCTTGATATCGAAAGATCATTATTAAAATCTTCTGAAAATATTAGTTGTTCATCTTTACAAAAAGGTAAAGATCGAATTGTAATTATACCAGGTAAAGAATTTGTTAAAGCTACCGGATTAATAAAACAAACATTGGTGTATGATCATTTACAGAAGAGAGTAACTAGTGTAGAAAATAGATTTAACGCTAAAAGTAAAGTTAAAAAGCAATTAGTAAACTATGATGTTCTCAACTATAATAGTTCCAAGAAAATAAAAGAGCCGCTTACCTATATTTTTAAAGGAACAGATTTAATGTCAACATACGAAGGTTTTGAAATAATTGATAATAGACAAAAATAATAGACAAAAACAATCAAAGTGTTCTCGCAAGAATATGAATTGATGAATTGTTTAGATAATAAAAATCAAAAATATATAGATGAAAATTAATTTGTTATACATTAAGGTTACTCTGTTTCTGTGTTTATTTTGTAATGTATTGTTTTCTCAGGATAAAGGAACATATATAGATAATACCATGATAAATGTTCCTAATGAAGGAGGAGCGGTATCGTCAGAAAGTTTGAATTTTGTGACTCCTTGTGGTAATTTTTATGTGCTAAATGGTAAAGCTTGGATAAAAGTAGACTTAGGTGAAAACTACGAATTTGGAAACGATAATTACGGGATACCATTCGATATAACTATGGATTTGGATATTCGAATATTAACAGATGATCCAAGTTCAGATCCTTCAATATCGTTCAATGTTCAACTGAATAATAATAAATCAGAAAGTATTATTTATCTGGATCTTAATCAATACATAGATAAAAATAATAATAGTACCGGTTTTTCTTATTTAAGTAATAAGGTAATTGGTGTAGAAGGCACTATTCGTAATTTAACAAATACGGCACCAGCAATAAATACTGCTACTAATCTTAGGGTCGGATTAAATTATGAGATTAATTATGGTGTTGATGTTACTGGTAATTCTGTCAGTAACTTAAGATATAACCTAATCCCTGATTCTAAAGTTATAGTTTTTGAATGGGATGATAGCTGTCAAGCTCCCGGGTACGAATTTCAGATTATCAGACTATTTAATATTGATCCAGAAACTGCTAATAATGAACGAGTTATTACAACTACAATTGATTGGAAAAAAGCCTTATCACTTTATGTTGAAGTAGCAAATCCATCAATAGACTTGACAATGGGAGAAGGGCAAGGCTATTATGCTTGGAGAGTACGACCTGTAGGAACATTTTATGAAAATGGAATAGGAAATGATCGAAATTGGGGGGAATGGAATGTGCCAGATTTTGGGGATTGTACAGAATGTATTATTCATTCGTCCACCGGAAGCAACCAAGTCTTCTTTTTTACTGATCCAGATGACGACAAGAACTTTCAATATAGTAGAGTATTTACTGAAAATAATAAAGTCAGTGAGCAGGTTACTTATGCTACTTCATTAAATCAGGTAATACAAACACAGCGCTATATACCTTCTAAAAATTATAAAGTAATAACGCAAGCGATATTGGACTTTTCTGGAAGACCAACTCTAAATACATTGCCTGTGCCCATTTCAGGAGAAAGAATCAACCAATATAAGGAAGGTTTTGCTACGGCTAGTGGAGGAGGAATATATAACGCTGAGCATTTTGATCGTAATGATAATTATCTTGACCCAAGGATGATAGATGCAACAGGTGCATTTGAATACTATTCTAGTGCGAATGCAGATAAAAGAATTCCTGATGCAGAAGGATACCCATTTACAAGAGTGATTTTTAGTAATGACGGGACTGATAGAGTTGTAGAACAGTCAGGCGTGGGTAAAACTCACATGATAGGTAATAAGGCAGGTTCTTATACCAGAACAACAAGAACACTGTATTCTACTCCAACTGAGGATGAATTAGTAAAGCTTTTTGGTGATGAAGCACCAAATCACCAAGATGTTGCCAAAATTATTACGATAGATCCAAATAATACAAGATCGGTATCATATATCACCAAGGAAGGTAACACTATAGCAACCGGATTAACTTTTAGTGAAGATTCTGATGTATTGGATAGTGTAAAAGATTCAAATCCAGATAACACGGTGTCTGGTGTAATGGATAGAATTACTAATAATGTCAAAACCACAGATGGTTTTATGTCATCTAAACGTATTACTGTTCTTCAAGATAATACAGAGATCAATGTGAGCTATTCAATCACACGGCAAATTCTTGATGGATTATGTAATAATTTGACTTTTGATCTTGATTATAGCCTAAAAATAGAAATATTTGATATCGAAACGGGAGAAGTAATTCAAAGTTTTGAAGAACCAACCTTAAAAGATTTAACAGATAATACAGATGATGGTATTGATAATGTATCAGTTGATTTTGGTGATGTGATATTGAATACAGGTACATACTACGTGCAAAAGACCTTGATTCCTAGTGATAACATAAAACTTGAGGTGATTAATGCTGAAGAAACCCTAAATAAATTAATAAAACCATTTTTTGATTGGATCATTAATTTTTCTAATAGGATTGATTGTGAAGAAGAAATGGGATATTTATACAATGATATTTTTCATTTTGGACAATTAGTTTTTAATAAGCAAATAACTTCTAAAGTAAATTTTGACTGTGACAATTGTTCTAATGAATCCATAAATTTTTTAAATAAAAACCCTAATGATCAAGAAGCAGATGATGAGTTTATGGATTATTATGTTGGTAGAGAGAGTCAATATAATATTACCATCTTTTATTTCGATGATAATGGTGAATTACAACCTATTGACTATAGCACTACAAGCTCATTAGGGGGGATTAAGCCGGTGAAAGTTAACTTTAGTACCCCATGTTGTGACTTTAGTGTTCCTATAATTTTTACACCTCCGTTTAAAACACCTACTCCAGAAGCATTATTAGCATATAAGGAAGGATATCGAGAAGACGATCCCCAGGTTTCTTTACCTACTCAAGTAATGGAATCAATATCATATTATAATATAAATACAGATTCTTTGACGACGAAAAACCCAGATAATTGGATACATCCTAATGCTGATTTTTTGTTTGATAACTCTGAGAATTTTACATATAATCAAAATGATGATAAGACAGTAGAGTTAGTAAATACAGAGGCATACCCGATAGACTTTGAAGGATATGCAATCTCCATGCTTTACGAGTGTAAGAGCTCTGGAGATGCAGACTATTCAAGAGAAGAAGCAGCACAAGAAATTTACGGCTATATGCGTGGATGGCATAGGCCTGGATTATTAAATCAAATGGTTTATCATATGGTAACTGATGATAATGGGAGCCAAGTATGTCCTCGAGATGGGGGGAGTACGACACAAAATAGAAATACTAACAGCTTATATGAAGTTTGTGATTTTCCTAAAGAAAAAGTGTTTCTTCCAGGAGCTTCTTATTCTGCTCAGGAATTAGCTGAGTGTTGGGAACCAATAGTTGTTGAGATAGTGAATCGATTGTGTGTAAGTGCATATGAATTAAATGAAGATGGTAATGGTAATGTAGCTGATAGTTATGATGAGAGAGGGGGAGAAGGAAGTACTAATGAACACTTAGGTGATAATATAAATAATTTTATTATTCGATGGATATCAAAGCCTAAGTTAATCAGAAAAATGAAAAGTAAAAATGTAAACGGAAGTGGATCAGCATTAGATCAGGCAACCGCTGAAATTGATAATATAGTGAATACGTTTCTAAATTGTACAGGATACTCATTCGGCGACATTATAAATAAAAAACAAGATGAAAATGGTATTATAGAAAAACCAGAAGCCAATTTTGAGGACTTCCTTGGGGATTTTTCAGTAAGAACACATTCCAAAACTAATGAAGAATATACCCTTTATGATAGAAATAGGTTGATTCATCCAGATATTGCAGATCCAAATGGTAATATGGATTGGGGATATTTTTCTTTAGATAAACCTTTAGATAAATCTAATGAAGGTTACCTTCCACCTATGGGAGGTGAAGAATTTATCCCGGAAAATCAATTGGAAGGTAGATTAGCGGAATTCTTCCCATTTATTAAAGACCCTGTATTCGCTTTTAAGTATTATGAATATGAGGATGGGGCTTTTCCAATTTTAGAAGGGGAGACGTGTTATCGAGATCCAAATATGTGTATAGATGTGAATACTGGAGAAGAGTTTGCTTGCTGCGGTGAAGATGCGGAAGGAAATCCTATTCCTTGTAACTTTTGTGAAGTAGGATACATAACATGTGAAGAAACTAAAGATGAATGGGATTGTGAACAACGATTTACATTTTATAGATTGCTAAAGAGTTATAGAGAAGAGGTGATACCTGGGCTCGTGCCAATTAATTGCGAAAATTATTATGAAGCTACAAGTTATGTAGTCAACCCTGATTATGATAAAGATCCAGAAAACTCAATTTTAGAATTTAATGACCCTACAATTCCTAAAGGTTCGATATCTAGTTTAGAGTACTTATCAGTCAATCTATTTGTGGATTATGATGCTGTAGGAGGTTATATTACTAATAGTTTGGCTAGCATGACGCCGTATACTGGTTTTAAAGATTTGACCGGAGTTGCTCGGGATGGAGTAAGTATAGTAGAGGATCAAGCACGAGAGATGATTGAAAACTGTGAAGATTCTTGTGAACAAAGAGCAGATGAATTTAGAGATGAACTTATTCGTATGTTTGAAGATCGGTGTTATGTAATCGGAGATTGTAAGATTGATCCAAATGATAATATAGTTCCCGAAGCAGATATTAATGTGTTGGTAGAACAAATGATTTTACAATGCAAAAATCAGTGTGAAATTGATACATTTTCTTGTGTAGATGAAAGTTGTAGATTATTGGGTGCTCCAACACGAGTAGATAGAACAGATCCAACATCTGTTGAAAAGTTTACCTTGGATATAAGTTTTACTGATTTTGGAGTTTCTGGTCCTGTAGTGTACCCTTTCTCAGAAAGACAGAATGAAACTGGAGAATCTAGCCAAAAGCTTAAGTATTTTGATCCAATATCTGGAATTACAACGGAAACAGATGTTGCCGTATCCATAGAGTCTTTGGGAACCAGTGGATTAAAAAAATACTCGTTTAATGATTCTGGATACCCATTTGTTACAATTTGGGATATTAGGCAATCTCTTACTTATGCTCAATTCACAAGATGGAATCAGGCAATGGAATGGAATGTTAAATTGGACTTACCTAGTAAATGTGATATCACAGGAAATTATAATCCAGACCTCACTTATGATAGTCAAAACCTTCCTAATGAACCAGTATATGTGAATAATGGAAATGGCTGGATAGAGCAATTATTTGAAATGTGTGCAGATCAGAGTGAATATATTAATCGTACAAATGAAAATGGTCTTAGCGATACTTTCGTTGAAAGAGATTCATACGTTTCAAAAACCCGATCAGTTTATTCTTCTAGCGGTGAAGATAGTGGATTATTAATTGATGATAATCATTATCAAAATGAAGATGGTTTACTTAAGAAAATCATCTCAGTAAGGAATGAAGGGCCTAATAATATTGAAGAGATTAGATTATTTATTGATTTTGAGTTGGCTAGTGAGGTTAAAGAATTAAGATGGACAGTAAATGGAATTGAAACTGCTCTTGACCCCTTAAGATCAGTGACTTCAACTAGTGGGCTTATAGTTGAGTATGAGTATTTAATTCGTGATTTTTCACAAACAGAAAATTATAATAAAATTTTTGAAATTGGCGAAACGCTTAAACTAATAAAAGTCGTTTCTGAGGAGCTGGAAGAAGAGGAAGAAATAAGGTATTCTTATGAGATAAGTCCAGTGATTTCACCTAAAGTAGGTATTAATAAAAGTATAGCCCCTAACAATTAAAAAAAGAAATAATGAAAAATAAAATCATATTTATCACTCTCCTTCTTATAGGGGTATTTGTTCGAAAAGTTAATGCACAACAAGAAGCTGTTTCTATTTTGGAATTTGAAATATACGATCAAATCGAAGATTCTTGCAAGATTTTCCTAAGAATCAATACCGATCAAGCTAAATTTATTGAATTCAAATTTTACGAAGAAGGTCATATAATTTTTAATCAAGAAGCAATTTTGAATAAAAAAAAAGATGGTAATTTCTATCTCTTATTTATGGGAAATGAAAAGGAAGTTTTTTTAGATGATATAATAATTGAGACAAAGATTCCTCATATTAAAGCCTCTCCAAAATCTAAATTTATTGAAGTAAAACTTTTTGATAAGGATTTTACTTTAATTACCGAGAGTCGTAAACAAATTTGATAAATCATCAATCTGAATAGTATCAAGATGAAAAATATATATATTGCATTTCTTTTATTATATACAACACTAAATTATGCTCAATCTCATAATAATTTGTTGGTTGAAACTTCTGCCAATGATGCACTTGTAGTTTGTGGGGATGCTGTAACGTTTACCATTAAGGTAACGAATAGGAGTAATACAGGCAACGTAACTGGGTTATCTTATCGTTCTGAGTTGCCTATTGGAATTGAGTTAGTTAGTTCACAATTTACGAATAAGGGGACAGATACTGAAATCGTATTTGATATTCCTGATATTTCTGAGAATAGTAGCAGTGTATTTACCTATACAGCTAAAGGAAATTGTACATTGCTTTCTGCTTTTCATCACAATTTAGAGAATGGGAATACATTTACGGTAACCAATAAAAACACCTTGGATTACAGCATAGATAATGGTGTGTCTCAAAATTTTTCAGGAGATTCTGAGTCTTATAATATAAATTTTCCGGAGTTACTTGTGAAGGTTAAGGATGAGGATGTCAACCTTCAGGTAAGTGTTTTAGAAAAAGATGCAGATGGTACAGTCTTGAATCGAGAAATCGAGGTGACAAATAGTGGGTTAGGAGCCTTACGTGAATACCGATTTTATGTTGATTTTGATTCTGCCATAGATTTTAATGAGCTTCGACTGTCTGGAGGGTCAGCCTTAACGGCAACTGGCCCAGCAATTACCTCTCCGCTAGGTAATGGGCTTCTTAGATTAGAATATATTATCACGGATTTTTCTGTTATTGGTGATGGTGATGATAAGTTTGAGCAGGATGAGAAATTTATATTTATTGATACTGTTTCCCTTCATGTAGGAGATTGTTATGCTTCGATGGCTACCAACTATACCGCTGTATATGGCTGTGATCCTAATCCAGTAGACAATAATTCAGTTTTTTGTGAGAAAGAAGATGACAAAGATGCCACCTCAGTTAATTATTTGAGTTTTTTAGAAGGAGCACCTAAGTTTGGGCTGGTGAGTTATGAGGTGGTAAAAGCAGGAGACGTATGTGGAGATACTATTCGATTTAAATTAAAATATACAAATCAAGGTACAAACAGTTCATTAGGATTGTCAGATACTGCATATGATTTATATTTTAAAAGCTCTTCTCAGATTTTTCGTGAAGCAGGAAATAACAAGCTTTCTATTGGTGGTAGAGAAATACCGGTAGGTACAATAGGGTCAATTTGTAAATTTTCTGACAATGTAAATGCAGTTTTTAGTACAGATCCTGATGGTCTAGGTGTCGGCTTAGATGATATAGATAAAGATGGAGTTTATGATGACTTGCCTGCAGGAGCAACTCTGGTTATTGATGTAGAGTTAAATATGGAATGGAACTCCACTTTTTTTGACGATATATACATAAGTGATATGGTAGATGTTTCATTATACGCCTATACAAACAGTTGTACAGGTAATGTTATATCTCCCGGTAAAGGAGGGTTAGATCTAATATCAGAAGAAAGAGTTCAAGCATCAGATGAATTACCTCAAGATTTGACTACAGGAGATTCTTCTGTATTGAAATTTAATGTATTTTATAACTATTTGCTATCAAGCAAACATCAACTAGACCTTTTTGGTCATCAAAATAGTGGAGCAGTTTCAGTGCCTGAAAATTATCTATCAAGGTTTATTTTGCCAGAAGGTTACAAAATAGATAGAGTAACCTGGCATGACGAAAATTTTGACGGATCTGATATAAGTGTTCAAGAGCTGAATTGGTCGCAGATAGGAAATAATGAATACGAGGTACTAGGTGGTAATTATCGAGGACGTTATGAAGTTGAAGTTACTGTAGATTGTGTTGAAACGCTTGTGGATCAAAATGGTGTAGTAAATTGGGAAATGTATAGAGACATGTGTAATGATTTTAGTAGTTTAGAATTATTGAAAATAGCTGCAACAAATTCTTCTATACTCACTAATTATCTTAGTTGTTCTGGCGTCGGTGAGACCTGTGATTTAATAACAAGTGAATTTGAAGTACAGAGAAATACTTTTGGTTATATTCACCCAAATAGCTTTAAGATCTTTAATGAAAATGAATTAAAAACTCAGTCATTAGTAACGGCTGAAACTCCAGGGATAAAATTGGATGCTGCCTATCCTACTGATAAAATATTAATCAGTGCATTAGGCGTATTATCCACTGAAGAAGATGAAATTTATAACGAAATTTCTTTTACTTTTTCTTTTGATCTTCCAGAGGGGACTACTCCAGAACTATTAGTTCATAAAGACAATGGTATTTTAACTGTAGGTAATAGTACATTTCCCCTTACTTCTCCACAGATCAGTATAGAAGAAACGGAAGAAATAACCAATAAAGTTAAATATACGTATAATGTATCGGTAGGAAACGTTTCTGGCCAAGCAATAAATCTTGAGGTAAGTGACCTCCAATTACAATTTGGTAAACTATCTGATATAGGATTAGCTAGAGGGGTATATGAGTTAACTTCATTTAAAGCTTTCTTTTCAGGGAAAAATATAGATGGAAAATCAGGTTGTGGTAATGCAAAGGGAGCTAATTTTGATTTATATATACCTCAGTTTAGACAAGATGTAGACCCAGCTGTGTTTTTAGAGTGTTATGGTGAAGTAAAATTAGCGACGGTATATCTATACTCTGCAACAGGCAATGATGATTTTAACAAGGAATACAGACCCATTACAAACTTTTCAGAAATAGGGTTTGTTTTGCCAGAAGGGTATCAACTTAAAGAAGAAACATCTTCCTTGTATAGCTATTCAAGTTTTTATGAAATTTTTCCTTACAAATATTCGATGGATGAAGAAGTAATTGGTGATACAGTAAATCTTTTAAAGTCTTCCATGCCCGCCCCTAGTGCAGACTCGGGATTTAGAAGTTTTGAAATTTACAGTTCAGTAGAACCAATTTGCGAAGATGATATTTGGCAAGACCGTCAAGAAATTACAAGTATTATGTCATACGTGGATATATTAGAAAATCCTGAAGACATTATTAACTTTTTTGATTTTACAAATGAAAACCCAGTTAGAACAGTTTACAATAATTATAATGGCGCTAAATTCAGTACTGCACCAAATGTGGTACAAGAGGGTTTTGAGCGATTTACCGATTGGCCAGTCCAGATGTGTAATACAAGTACTTCTAGTTCCAATAATAGGATAAATAATCCATGGATGGCATTTGAGCTCAAGCCTTTAGACAAGAGCACGATTCTAGTAGGAGCAAACGATCAAAATGGTAATCTCATTTCTCAGGACAATATTATTTTTTATGGGCCTATCAATCCACGATCAGGTACTCCTCAGAATATGTTAGTAAAGGTTAGTAGTAGTATCAGCAAAGGAGGATGTGTTACAATATCTCCTATTGCTGAATACCGTGTGTGTGAAAATGATGTGGAACAAGATATTGATTTAATATCTAGTTGGGCATGTGATACGTTTCCATTTGCAGATTCAAATATTGACGTAACTTCTATTAATTCTGTGTTGGACGCAGGTATATTACAATGTCAATTTAGAGTAGAGCAAGAAGTAGTAACCTTACGATATAAAACCGGAGATCTAGACTGGGAAGTAAATCGTCTCCAGGATGAAGTAGAGCTCTGTGAAACAACAGACTTTGAAATAAAGGTAGTTAGTTCTAAATACGCAAATGTATATGACACTAACGTAAGTATCGATTTACCAGAAGGTGTAACCGTTTCTGATATCAACCAGTTAACATATACATATAATGGATCAACCAACACTGTCGTACCAACTACTTTTGTACAGCAGAACATCTCAGCTACAGAAGATGTTATAATTGATGCTTCAGGGTTAGTAACGTCTTTATTGGTGGCATCTGGAGATCTGGATAATGCTTCAGAGAGTACGATTCCTGGTATTAGATTACCTGGTAAAAATGAGATTACCTTTAAAGTGAGCTTAATTTCAGACTGTGATTATAATCCAGGACAAGCAGTTAATTTTAATTTAAAGGGAACTACAAACTGTTCCGAGAATATCAGTTTGGCATATGGTCGTTTTATCCCTATTAAAGGGTTGGTATTACCTGATATAGCAATAGATATCTTAGCAGATGATTTTTTGGTGTGTGATGACTTTAATGAGGTAAGTATTAAAGTGAAAAATAATAATGAAGCCCCAATTGCTCAGCAGCAATTAGTGTTGACTTTGCCACTAGGAGTTTCATATGAAAACACGGTAGTAGGGTTTCCTGAACCATCTTCTACAACGGCCACAACGGTGAGTTGGGATTTGCTAGACTTGGAATTAAGTAGCGATCAGATATTTAAAGTAAACACGAGACTTTCCTTAAGAAATAATGTGAGCTTTAAATATAGTGCTGAGACAATCCAAAATGGACAGGCTACTTGTATTTCAGATAATCAATTATGTGACCTTAAGATTACAACGGCGCAGGATTTTGTAGAGGTTTTGAATACTCCTTTTCCTGAGATAACAATTAATCCTATAAGTAGTATCCCCATTTGTGAGGGGGAAGATGTTGTTGTGGAAGTACTTCTTACTGGAAATGTTAACGGAGGGGCCTATACATATAACTGGAATGTTAACCCTATTTCAAGCAGTGGAAATAAGTTTACATTTAATCCTTTAAATAGTGGTCGTTTAGAGGTTACGGTGCAATCAGTAAGTAATACCTCTGCAAACTGTAGCGGTGTAGCAGGAATAGATATAGATGTTTATCCGGGAGCAGTACTTAAAATGGAGCTAGTTGAAGGAGTTAGTTGTGCGGATCAAGCAGATGGACAAGTTACTTTGACAATTGTTGGTGAGCAGGAGACAGGGTTTGTAGACCAAGCTCCTTTTGAGTTAATTGATGCCACTTATCCCGATTTGGTTACTATAGGCCAACAATTAAATGATGGCCAGTCTCTAACAATTGCGAATCTTCCTGAAGGTGATTTTAGTGTTACTTTTAAAGATAACTATGGCTGTACATTTGAGAAATCTATAACTGTGCCAAAGGTAGGTAGTCCTATTGGTGATTTTTGTACCACCCTCTTAAGTTGTGGGGCAACAAGTGGAGGCATTGAGTTGTATTTTAGCACATTAGATGTGCATGCTGCCATCACTGGTACTAATTATACAGGACGCATATTCAATGCTTCATCTGGTTCTAACGAGGATATTCTTACTTTTACAGGAACGTTTACAGATACACAAACCCATGAGTTAACTGACGTTGCTACAACCTCGGTGTATGTATTAGAAATTGTTTCAGAAAATGGATGTACGTACTCTAAAGCCTTTAGACCTCAAGCTTTAC
Organism: Tamlana sp. 2_MG-2023; assembly: GCF_030548465.1. GTDB lineage: Bacteria > Bacteroidota > Bacteroidia > Flavobacteriales > Flavobacteriaceae > Pseudotamlana. The sequence goes on along the minus strand of NZ_JAUOSF010000018.1, from coordinate 4,565 downwards.
AAGTATTTCCTAGAATTACTAATGCCACAGGTCCGGAATTCTATGAATTGTGTTTCTCTAATCAAACGCGTGATATTGCCTTAGATATTTCAAATAATATTAATCAATGCAGTGATTTTCAAATAGCCCCTTATACAGTGTTATTTGGTTTGGTGGATGATAATCAGGAGTTTACAGGTGATCCGCAGGTTTTTAATAATGTAGCGAGTAGATTAGATCTTAACGGAGTTGGTGTGGGCAGTTATAAAGTAAGTGTTATTCCTAGTTCAATTGATAATTATAATCAAGATATTACGTCATGTGGTGCTGAATTGTTTTTTGAGATAACTTCACAATCTAAGTTTACAGCAGAGATTGAGACTGTAGATCCAAAATGTTTTGGAGCAGTAAATGGAGCCGCTCATGTGATCATTAGTGGAGGATCTGGTGCAATAACTTATGAGTGGCAAAATGTATCGACAGGAGAAATTGTATCTATAGGCTATAATGCTACCGGCTTGCCTGCTGGCGACTATCAGCTAGTTGTTGCAGATGAAAGTGGATGCGGAAGTGTAGATCCATTAACCTTTACTTTACAAAATCCAAAAGCCCTAGAAATACCAATAATAGAAGATATTCAAACGAGCTGTGATGCTATTGCAGGTTCAGGACTTGTAGGTGGTATTGTTTCTGGATATAGTTCAGGAACAGCTCCTTATGTTTTTTCTTGGTATAAAATTGTAGATCAACAAATTATTGTAGCAGATAGTGATCCCATTACAGAGCAAGTACCCGTCTTGGTATTTGAAGAAGAAGTAGCTTTAGGAGAGACTTCTAGTTATACAGGTATTAAACCAGCTAATTATAAAGTCGTTATTACTGACTCAAATGGATGTACGACAGAAACAATTGTTACCGCAGTAACTCAACCTCCAGTAGCACGTAATTATAATTTATGCCTAAGTTGGGAATCACCTATCATTAGAGAAACGGAACCGCCACTAAACGATGAAGGTAGAAAGATACCACCATTAGGCCCTTCGGATTTTAGAGAAGCTATTGCTGCCAATGTAGAGCGTTGTGTAAATGATAGTAAGGCGCAATTGGAAGCGAATGTGGATGCGGCAATTAATGATGTTGATTCATTAGAAGATGAAGTACTATTAAAATACAATCAGGGTGTAAGTGATGTCTATCATTTTACGTTATATTACTATGATAGAGCTGGTAATTTAGTACGTACAGTATCACCAGAAGGTGTACAAACGGTGAGTGGTCGCGTTGCGACAGAACATGCTTATGTAACTGGCTATGATTATAATAGCATTTCACAGTTGACTAACCAGAAGACTCCAGATGGAGGAAGCTCTCAATTTATGTATAATGACATAGGACAATTATTGTATTCTCAAAATGAGCGTCAGTTACGTGAACAGGTATTTTCTTATGTGATATATGATGAACTTGGTCGAGTACGTGAAGGAGGAGAAGCGGCTTTAAAAGGAAAAACATTACCAAATGATTTTCTAATCAATGATCAAGCAAATCCACAAATTTCATTGGATATATCTGAAACAGACAAACTGGAATTTATTCAAACGACCTATAATGATTGTATCGATGAAATTACCTATTTGGGACAAAAACAACGTTTTCTTAGAAATAATGTGAGTTTTATCAATAATAAGGATAAGAATGGAAAGAAAACTAAAACTTATTACAGTTATGATCCACATGGTAATGTAGAATGGTGTATTCAGGAATTACCTGGAATTGGTAGAACTACAGTTGCTTACACTTATGATCTAATATCAGGTAATGTTAATGAGGTACATTTCAATAAAGGAAAAGTAGGTGAATATCGTCACCGTTATACCTATGACGAAGATAATAGGATTGTATCTGTAAAAACTTCTAAAGATGGTTATATATGGGATGAAGATGCACAATACGATTATTACCTACATGGCCCATTAATGCGTACAGAGATAGGAGAAGATAAGATACAAGGATTAGATTTTACATATACTATTCACGGTTGGTTGAAAGGAATCAATACGCCAAACTTAGAACAGAATGCATTTAATCCTGACGGTAGTAATACCCGTGGAGATATAGCAACTAAACATGCTAAAGATGAGTTTGGTATGGCTTTAGGGTATTATCAAGGTGACTTTACAAGAAATGGAGTTATCAACTCAGGTTTAACTACCTCGAATCCATTCAACCTGCAAAATCAGGTAAATGGTGTACAGCAAAATTTATATAACGGTAACATCAGTACCTGGACCTCCCAGGTAGCGGAAGAAGCGAAAGAGAAAAATAGGGACAGTTACATTACAGCTAATGCCTACCGCTATGATCAATTAAATAGAATCAAATCATCTACTACTCAGTTATATAGTGATACTAATCAAAGTTTTGGATCAATAGGTGGCAATGCAGATGCCTTTTCAACGAGCTACAGTTATGATAAAAATGGTAACTTACAAACCTTGAAGCGCCACAAAGAAGATGGACAACTTATGGATGACTTGGAGTATCATTACAATGTTACTAATCCGAATTTTTCTAATCAGTTGAATTATGTAAATGATAATGTTGGGCAGATAAGCGCAGAAATTAATGATTTACCAAACCAGGCAGGCGATAACTATGAGTATGATGAAACAGGACAGTTGATCCGTGATAATAGTGAAGGATTGACCTATGTCTGGACTGCGGCAGGAAAAGTATCAGAGATTATTCCTGATAACACAAATGACCCAGATACTCAGAAAGTTTATATGTCCTTTACCTATGATGGTATGGGGATACGTGCTGTGAAGCAAGTAAACCGCATGCCATATAATGCTGCCGGAGAGGGGCCGCAAATTCATAATCCTGCGGCTGTAGAAACTACATATTACTCTACTGATGCCTCTGGTAATGTTATGGGTATCTATAAGCGTGAAGATGTAAAAGCGAATCCTAATGTTGCGGATGATCATACGTATACCGCCACTTTTAGTATTACAGAAAGACCTATTTATGGTAGTGACCGCGTAGGGCAAGATGTATATGAAGAAGTCATATATACCAGAACCTATGGTTTTGAGACCTTGGCCCACTATGAAGAAATAGCAGTAGAATTTATGGATGTTATGACCAATGCATTGGGTAATGTGCTATTGGTACAAAATAATGATCAGGAATTAACGGATGCTAATGGTAATGCTATAACAATAGCAGCCACTACGGTGTCTAAAGCCAAAGCAGATAAAGCCTTTAATGCACTTATCTATGAGGCGCAGCAGGGTAACATTGATGCTGTCCTACCAATTAATACAGATAATAACATTATCCTAGTTGAAGATAGTGAGGGTGAGACGATCAGTTATGGTATGGTTGCTAATAATTATTTTAGTACCGATCCAGATCGATCTGTATTGTTATTGTATAATGCACAAGGACAATTAGTACCTGGATTAGAACTGATAAATGACGATGCTAATACACCAATTGATCCGCAAGCAAAAACAGTAGTGGTACGTCATCCATCAAATCCAACAGAATACTTATTATTCTATAGAGATACAGATGCTGGATTGCACTGTGCTAACTTGCGTAACTCAGGTGGATTAACGATTACGAAGCATCAGGATTTTGCCTATAGCAATTATGGACGTCATATGGCGGTAATACAGAATGAGCAACAAAAAATTGCTTATCTTTATGCTACCATGCATAGTGCTGCCGTGATTGATGATGAAGGCACGGTGACTAGCCCTGCGGGGATCAACCTAGTGCGTTTTACTATAGACGAAGGTGGGGTTGCTACTTTTGATAGTGTATTGTTGCCTGAGTATTTTGAAAGTTTTGATGCAGACGGTAACGGAGAGCTACAGATTGCTGTAGATGGTAGTGCTATTAGTATTTATCACAATACTTCGTTGCCTGCGCAATGGACGGGTAATGCAGATGCAGAAATCCGCACATGGCAGTTAAATGAAGAAACAAGATTACCGGTAATAGAAAGTGTTACGACGGTAGCCGTGGCCAACGGTAATATTGGTAAAGGTTCTTTAATAAACACAGGAGACGAGATTTACTATACGCAGTATACACAGGAGGTGTCGACCAGTACAGATAATAAAGTAGTAAAACGTGCGTCTGATGGACAGGTAGTTACTACCAATGGCTTGGGAGACTTGAGGATGAATAAGGATAACAAGCTATACCAGTTTGCCAGTACTACCGATAGTGGACAGGAATGGAACCTAGAAACGCAGACGGTTACTGCCTTAAACAACCTGCCCGCATCTACGTCAGGGAGTACAGGATATCAGCCGTATCAGCCATATACCATCTTAAAGCAAGCAGAAGAAGCCACAGAAGGTATTGTGTATAGAAATGTGGGAAACAAGTATTATGAGCTGAAAGATCATTTAGGAAATGTACGTGTGGTTGTTGGCGATCGTAAGAATTTAGACCCTGCTACAGGCGAGTTAACTGCTAGTGTAGAAAGTTACAATAATTACTATCCGTTTGGGATGCTACAACCTAACAGACATAAAGATTCTAAATCCTATAGGTATGGCTTCCAA
>NZ_JAUOSF010000017.1 GCF_030548465.1 Tamlana sp. 2_MG-2023 | reverse complement strand
TCGTCTCATAATACTGTTCAAATTTAAAAATTATTATTCTACTTTTAAACAGTTCGATTTTAGGGGAAGCTTACAAATTTGCTTCGTCCATCCATAATCTGATTCAGTTTCTTTTGATTGAATTTCAGAATAGGCTATTTCATATTTTTTTTCCAAAGCATTTTTCAGAGAAGCAACTAATTTTTTATCAGCTTCATATCCACCGTTTCCACCGCCTTGAATAAATAATATTGTCTTCATTTGATTGATTTTTATCGATCTAATTAAAGCTCACATTTCGCAATATTTCTTATAAGCATTCAAAATATAAACCCAACCTTGTTCTCCGTTCATCACGTTTCGGTAATCTTCAGCACCTTCTCCGTGATTTTCAAAATTCCGGTGTACAAATTCCACCGTTGTCAAACCTTTATTGTCTTTAAAACCAATTTCTATGTCGCTTGCCTTTTCAGGGTCGGGAACCGGTTCTCGTTTGGGACTTATCTGCCATTTCAATTTTATTTTTTCGTTTTCGGTCAGTTCCGTTACACGGCCCCAATCACAGCGAAATCCGTAAGGTCCTATTTCAGTACAAAGTCCGTCTTTCTGTCCGTTAATCCGAATTTCCTTTAGTTTGTCCTGCGACCAAGTGTATTCTTTAGGCCACCATTCGTTAAGTTCATTCAAAAATTTTCGGAACGCTTTGTCTTTCGCAATTCCAACTTTCAATTCTTTGGTTATTTTTTCCATTGCTAAAGATTTTAAATTTGTGTACTTGTCGTTTTTTGAGCTTGCCGCTAACGGTCTTGTATATGGCTCGTAGCGTGTAAATTAAACAATTATTTTCGGGTTAAGTACAAGCCAGATTTTTAAATTTTACTATTTATTTTTTTTACTGGAAAGTCGTCAAATTTAAAAATTTGGCGACTTTCCAAATACGCCCTAACTTCGTTTAAGCAACTAATTAGCTATGAGCTATATACGGTGTTGTAAAACGTTTTTTTCTTTCAATTGGTTTCAGCTATTAATAATATTTCTTTATTAATTATTTCAGCATTTTCTTTTTTTGTAATTATAGAACCGTGATTTGCATCCATATAAAACTGTTTTCCTTTAGTAGATAGTTCTTTCAGTTCTTTTTGCATTTCGTACCATATTTGAGAATCTCCGTATTGTTCTTTTGCTGTAAAAACTAAAACAGGTAATGAATCTAAACTACTTGATTGACTAGCCCGTAAAAGAATATCATTATTTATACGATTTTCCTTTAGATATCTACGATAAACTTTTCCGGAATAAGAAGTAAGATTGTGTTTACGATTCTGGCAATCTTTTGGTAAATCCTCATCTATAGATTTTCGGCTTCTTAATGAATTATAAACTCCCATTAGTCCCATATCGGAAAGGACTGCAAGAGTTTTTATGAGACCAATTTGATTTTCTTCAAATAACCCATTTTCGGCTAATCGTTTCCATTGTTCTGGATGACTTGAGTCTATAAAGACCATTGCTTTTACTTCATTTGGATATAGGTCTCTAAATATTCGATTATAAGGACCACCCATAGAGTGACCTGCTAATATATAAGGTGGTTTTTCACCATTCTTTTCTAGTAATTTATGTAATTGGCGAGCATAAAATTCTGATGTAATACTGTCTTTACTTGGTTCACTAAACCATTTTCCTTCCCTGTCATAACGAACAACTCTCAAACTTTTTTTCAATCCTTCAGCAACCCAATGAAATACATCTGTATCATTTCCTGCACCTGATTCAAGGATAATAGTTGGTAATTCATTTTTTGGACCTTCTGCTCTTATGTGAAGTTTAGTTCCATCAACATTAACTAATTTTCCTGGTGGAACTGGTTTTGAACTAAATAGTCGGAAACATAATCCAGATACCAATATTAGAATTATAAGTCCAGCAAAAATTTTACCAATCCATTTTATTATTTTTAGTATTAATTTCATCGTTTTCTTTAAATGTTTTACAACGATAAGTATAAGAAATCGTAGGGCAGGTGGTAAGCACTTGCGTTTCGGTTTATTACTTAGCTAAATATAAATATTTTGCTTTTATCTTTTCTATTATAAATGCCAAATTTTATATTTAGCGGACTTTGTAAATATGTGCAGAACATTCGATTAAGCACAAACGCCCTATGTTTTTTATACCTTGTTATATGCTGGCTTTTAATATATCTATTTAGTGAAATGATTGATAAATAATTTACCTAAGTCTTTACGATATTCGCATGATAATTCTTCCTTTAACTTAACATTCAGAGCATTGTTTTTCGCAATTCTTTCTAGAACTACTTTTGATTCATTTTCAAGTAACCAGTTTATGTTAAACTTATCAGATATAGTATAATTATCTAAGTCTAATATGAAACTATAGTATGGGTCAAAAAGTTTTATTTTTTTTAGAGTACTATTATTTAAAATAGTTTTATCATTTAGTTTATAAATGATTGTAACTAAATTGTTTAAAGGAATTCTGAATTTATGAGCAATACCTGTATTTGGGCTTACGTTCTTAAAAACAATAGCTGGTGCTCCATTAATTATTTTCTCATAAGATTTAATATATTCTTTTACGTATACTTTTGTGATTTGAATTGATTCACTAATAATGGCTTGATAAAATAGTTCGCTATTGAATTGATTATCTAATGACCTCTTTATTGTCAAATCAAGTATTTCTTTGTGTTTTTTAGAAACTGAATTCTTTAATGCTTTTAAAGTACCATATTCTGGACTTTCAATAGTCGATTCAATAATTTTAATCAATAAATCTTCACTTTGGTCATCAAAAAAATATTTTTTTTGATTTAGTGCGTAAATAGCATTTGTTATAAGATATCCTTTAGTTAGCTTTTTTTCTATTAACGTTTTAATTAAATCTAAAATCTGTTTAGTTTTAAAAGCGTCTGATTTTTTTAGTAAAGGATGTGCAAGAATTGATAATTCGTGAGTCGAAAAATCTAATTTTTTGATAAACACAATTATTTCATCAAGTAGGTTTTTTTCGAAATCTATTTCTACATAAGTTAAAAGTATACATAGGTTTTCAAATATTCTTTCTGTAGTCCTTCTTAAATCTATGTTTTTTGTTTTATAATCGACGTAAATTATTTCTGATTGCAAATAGTCAATGTTTGCTGAAGAAAAGAAATTTGATAAAGAAACGTTTAGGTAATTAGTTTCTGATTTATAAGGAATTTCATTTATTTTGTTTCTTTGAAAGTACTTTAGAAGATTAGAAGGCTCACAGTTATGAATTATACTCTCTATTATAAAATCATTGAATCTTTCAAAGTGATTTGAAAATTCATTATTCATTGAATGAGAAATGATAAAACTTTCGACTACTTTTTCAGTCAAAGTATTATGCCCTTTATATGTTGTTAAATAATTTCCCTCCATTAGATTAACATACTCACCATATTTGTAATACAACTTCCATGTTAAACTTGATGTATCATTTACACTTTTTCGTTGTTTATAATCTTTGATTTTTGTGTAGATTTCATCTATTGCATTAGCATAATCATTGGTTAATTTGCCATTATTAATAGATGTTAGAATTGAGAAGTGCTCAGATGAAATATTTAATTTATCTAATTCTAATTCAATATCTGGAATGCTATCTTCCCATTTTTTCCATGCAATATCACGTAGGTTATGTTTTGAGACAAAATATATAACAGGTTCTTTATTTTCTTTTGCTTTCAATGAGGTATCCTCAAGTAATATTTTAGCTTTATCATAGTCTCCTATCCTAATTAATCCAAGAGATTGTTGTAGTGATTCCCACAGATTATTTGAATCAGCTTCTAGTTTTGAAACTGTTTTTGCAATGTGTGCAAAGTTTAATTTTTTATAAGAGCAGTTTATGCAATTACAGACTTTAGTTTTTTTAATCTGTATATCTATTTTTTCGTTTGTCACTCCTTTTTTTACTTGAATGATTAAATTATTATTAAGAGTATTAATAATATTATCAATTTTAAATTCAGCATCTTCTACATTTGATATGAACTTTTTGTCTTTAATTTTAATTTTTTCATTAACCTCTATAGATGAAAAAAATGTCAATATATCTTCATGATTAGTATCTAACTTAAAACCATTGTAGTAAGTTCTTGTGTTAATTTTTCTTGAAAAAGAAATTTTGTCAATTAAACGCCAAGATGTAATTCGTCTAAACTTTTTATATTGATTTAAACAGATATATAACTGGTCAATTATATGCTTGTCTTTAATACTTTTGAATAGCTCAAAATTGCTATTTTCGTATACAGGCTTTTTTGGATTTTTATGTTTTTCTTCAACTTCTCGGATTAATTTTTGACGAGAATATTCTTCAGTTGTTAAGATTCCATTTTTAATCGACCTACTAATTATTTTATCAGTTAGATTTTTATAATTATTGAATGTTTTAGTTTTTGTTAAACTAAAAATGTAGTATTCTTTTAAGGTTTTTTTATCTTTTCTTAATCTAAACTCCTTCTTTATCTGACTTGAAGAAAAGAAATAATGGACTTTGTTTCCATCCTCATCGTTTGTATGAAGAAATGCAAAAAAGTTTGTTCTTAGAGTGTCAATATCTTCAACATATTCTTTAGCAATTTTAACTTCATTTTGGTTTTCAAAATATTTTGCTTGTACTATACCTTGTTCTTTGAATTTTCTAAATTCTTGAATACTATTAAATGGAATTTCTACAATGAAATCTGCACCATCTATATCAACACTTCTTTCATTTACATAGAAATATTCGCTTAGGATAGCCTTCGTTCTTGACTCACCACGATTCCCATTGAAGTTTTGTTTGTCAACCATTAAAATAATTATAAGAGTTTAGTTCGGCTTGCATATAACGTCTAGTATATGAAACGTAGCGTGTAAATAGACGCTAACTCTTCGGATTATACACGAGCCGAATTTTTAAATTTTTCTTTTTATCTTTATTTTACTAAAAGCCAAATTTAAAAATTTGGCGGTCTTCGAAAATACACACAAACCTTTCGGAAAGCCTATATTAGCTATGTTTTATATACATTGTTAGCAGCTGGGTTTTATTTGTCATCGAATACTTTTTTAACTTTTTCATACTCTGATTTCAGCATTAATCTGTCTTTTGTCAAGGTTATAATTTTAGCCTTTTTCTTGAATTGGTCTAAATGTTCATTCTCCATTGCACACAATAAAATTTGTGTTTTTTCGGATGTTCTATTAGTCAGCAAGTTTACTATCTTCTCATAGTTAGTGTCAGATTGTTCTTGTTGATTAGGTGTGTCAATTACTAATGCAGATTTGACTTCATTTCCAAACTCTTCAACCATTGTAAAAACACTTAAATAATATGCTAAAATGGCTCTAGAACCCTCAGCAGCTCCACCTTCTTTTATCACTTTATTATAATCTAGGGGCGAATCAATTGAAGAAATATTAACTGCTTCAGCATCTAGTAATTCTATATAATCAGAAAAAATTGAACTGAATGAGCTGTTAATGCTTTCTATATCTTCAAGAGTAATTAAACCTTTTTGTTCTTTACCTATTTCCCTTATGTCTTTTTTGAGTGTGTCTACAGAATTAACTTTTTGAATTTTATCTTTTAATACATTCTGTTTAATTGAATTACCAGCAATGTTTTCTATGATTTGATTAAAATTAAAATCTCTATGTTCTATTTCATCGCTTTTTTCAGAATTCTCATTTTCGATTTCTTGAGAAACTTGTAGTTCCTCATTTATAACATATTTCTCATTTATTTGAAGAATGCTTTCTCTTGCTTTATTTAAATTGATATTAGCATTACTAAGTTTTTTGTTAATCTTGTCAAGTTCAGTTACAATCGATTCTAATTGATTCTCCGCTTGACTTTTGTCCGTCATTATTGAAGTTCTATTTATTATTGAATTCTCGTGGACAATGCCGCATAAAGGACATTCTACTTCATCTTCTTCTATATTTTCAATTGTAAATTTGTAATCTTTATCGAGTTCCGAAATGATTTTTTCAGTAATTATTTGTTGTTGCTCTAGATATACTCTATCACCATTTAGAGAGGTTAATTGGCTAAGTATTTTTTCTTGTTCTTCTTGTAATTTTTTTAAATCAACTTTAATTTCTTCAGTTAATACTTCGAATTCTTTTGCTTCAGTTGTTGCATTAGTAATATGTGGAATATATTCTTCAACTACTTCTAAAGTTGTTTCAATTCTATCGATTTGAGTCTGCACAACTTTTTTCGTATCCTTCTTCTCAGCTTTGTCACTTTCAAGTTCAAAATGTTTAGGCGTAAGTAATCCTACGTGGTACTTTATTATTGTACTTCGCCAGCTGGAAAATTGTTCTAATTTCTCAAAGTTGTCCCAAGCTTTTGACCAACTTCTTTTTTGGTCAATATAAAAGGGTAAAAAATAAAACGCAGGTGGTGGGGTTTCCATTAAACCTGAACTACGATTTGGAAGAAGAGCTTTAAATTCTAAAATCTCAGCTATTTTTTCAGAGTATTCTCCAGTTATTTTTTCGTAATCAACAAAATCACTGTCATTGATTTTGAGAGAAATTTGATTTTTGTATCGCTTGACGATATAATTTTCAGTTTCAACACTAAATTCGACAATAGTTTTGCTATCAGTTGTACTCCAATTTGTATCCAAAGTTGGTTCACATCCAACACCCCAAAACAATAGTTTAACCAATGTAGATTTACCTACACTATTATCAACTGCCGTTATTAGATTCAAAGTTTCGCTGAATTCGAATTGATTTGCTGATTTTGTTGAATTTGATAGAATCAGCAGACGTTTGAATTTTAAGTTTGGCATTTTTGGCAGTTCTTAGGTTTCTAATTAATATTTTAAAATTTTCTTTACTCATTATGACATCATTATATATTCACAAATTATCGCACTTTTAATCTCTAAATCGTTATTAAATTGTCTGATAATATTTTTCGGGATTTTATTTTTCACATTTTCGATTAATTTCTCAAGAACATCAACTCCTATATTGAGATTAATTTGAATTTCATCAACTATGAAATTAGTAGTGTCCATTTGAAGAGTGCTACTATTACTAATTCTTTTAGTTCTATATCTATCGAATGAGCGTTTTAGCACTTTCGAATTAATAGAATTTAATTCTATTTCTGAACATATCGTACGAAACTCAATTTCAACTTTTGTTTCGTCTTTTATCTTAGTAAATGAATTAATAACTTCGGTAACAGTTATAGATGTGAGAGCTTTGTTATTTAATAAATCATTCCATTTTGTGAAATCATAAGTAACTTTTCCTTTTCGATTAATCTCATCGATTAGTAATCGATATATCTCGACTGGACTACAATGAGAACTAGGGAATAAATTAGATGCTAACTTTGCAATTGAGGCAATTACATCATTTTGAAAATTCTTTTCAGATAGCTCAGGTACGATAAATTGAATATTAGGTGGTAATGGTGAAATACCCATCTCTTTTTTTATAGCATCCTCTAGTTCCTTAAATTGTATATCTGATAAGTCATCTAATGTTATTTTATTTAGACTTAAACCTTCATCCTTGAGAGTAAGTTTAAAGTTATTAAGAGCAACTAAGTTTAATTCTGTTATTCTATCCTTAAATGGTTTTTCAAAACCACTACTTATAAGTTTACCCAACACACATTTTTTGTTCTTTTTTTGATGAACCAGTTTGTGTGCTGTAAAACGTCCTTTTGTAGTTTTAACTTGATTAAACTCAAATTTAGCTTTTGAAGCATCCAATGAGTCACTTACGACTACATCTTCGTGAAGTTCTACGAAAACAGCATATTCATTAGATTTAATGTGGTCGTTTAAAATCCGATATAAAGCCCAGTGATATTGATAAGAATATTTTTCAAACGTTTCAGAACCTGCCTTTTCTCGCTGAACGGCTAGAAGTGGATTTTGTTTTGTTTTATCACTCATTGTTCTGGTGGTTGTTTTTTTACCTTGCTGCTAACGTTGATGTATATGCTTTGTAGCGTGTACAAGCCGAAAGATAGTAAATAAAAACTGACGTAGAAAATTCGGTAGAATTTTCGGAAGTAAAAGGAACTAGCTATAAAGTATATACGGTGTTACCAAACGTATTTTATATCAGTTCAGACGTTCATTGACATACTGAAAACTTTATTTTTTTTGAGGGAAGGCAAATTGCTGACAGTCGGAAGCAAAAATTGGTATACTAATTGTATAGCATAATGTATTAAATAAATTTGTATCTTTGCACACGTTTTTGTACATTAGATACATAAATAACTATCGTTATGTTAGAAAAAGAATTTAAATATTATCTAAACAACCAAGATGAATTATTAAAAAAATTCAATGGTCGTTATATCGTTATTAAAGGCGATAAAATTTTAGGTGATTATTCTTCTGAAATTGAAGCTTTGTCTGAAACTAGAAAATCACACGAAGTTGGTACTTTTTTAATTCAAAAATGTACTCCAGGAAACAACGCTTACACTGAAACTTATCACTCAAGAGTTGTTCTGAATGCCTAAATCTCAAGCGTTTACTTTAAAAGCAAATGGTCGAATAAACCAATTAAAAACTCAATGTGGGGTTTCTGATGCAATTTTATTGTCAAATCCATCTGTAAATATTACTGTAAACCAATATGAAGCAATTTGGGATACTGGAGCTACAGGAACTGTAATAACTTCTAAAGTTGCCACAGAGTTAGGGTTGAAACCAACAGGTTTAGTAACATCTAATCACGCAGGTGGTTCATCTCAAGTACCTACCTATTTAGTTAATATATATTTACCTAATGGAATTAGAGTTCAAGGTGTTAGAGTTATAGAAGCTGTTTTATCTGGAAACACAGAAATTCTTATCGGTATGGATATAATTTCACTAGGTGATTTTGCTTTCACAAATGTAAATGGTGAAGCTTGTTTTTCATTTAGGATTCCATCAATAAAACAAATTGATTATGTAGAGGAGGATAAAAAACCAACTTGGTTAAAACCTTCTACGAGTTATAAAGGTGGAAAAAAAAGAAAATAAAAACTTTCTAATTTCCATAATTTCACTTTCCAAATAATTTTCCGCAAACAAGCTAAAAAAGGTCGGAAAAAAATAAAGAGATTTCAGTTGTCAGTAGAGTAAAGCGTACTGAATTTATATGTTTGGTAACGTTTAGTATAAAAGAAGTAGGGCTCTAAATAAGTAATTAACTTTCGGATTATCAACAAGCCAAATCTTTTGTATTTTGTTTTAAAAGCCAAATCAAAAGATTTGGCGACTTCGTAAATATGCCTGAAACATTGGGTTTAGCACTTACTTGCCCTATTTTTTTTATACAGTGTTGTGTGTAGTATTTAATTCCTGATTTCCGTTATATTTAAATTTTAAATTCAATATCTCCATAACCAAGAACACAATTTGAATCATTACAAGTCATATATTCTATTTCTCCTATTATTTTGAATTTGTTTTTATTTTTTACTTTAACTCTCTGTTTAAAAGTAACTTTTGTGTCAAAATATTTAATATTCATTTTAAATATCGGGTCGTAAACGGTATGTCCTTTTCCCTCTGTTGTATTTCCAATCAATTCATAATTGCTGTTTTTATCGAAAATAAAAGTTGTCGGACGTGGTCCTTCGTCAGGGATTTTTTGAGAATATAAATGATAATTTGGTTCGATGGTAGCGTTAATTATTAATTCGTATTCGGAATCCGATACTTTCTTTGTTTCGGTAGTCCATTTCACAGGTTCAAGAATTTGAGAATAACCAGCAGTTGTTATTACGAGGAGTAGATAAATTATTTTTTTCATAATATTATTTATTAGTTTATTAAATTCTAAATTTATTTATTGGTTAAATCTTGGTCTATATTACACACAACGTTTGGTGTATGATTAGTTGCGTGGTTAAGCAACTAATTTAGTAAACAAATACTTTCCAGAGAAAATTCCGAAGGAATTTTCCGGATAAGCACTTGCCAAAGCAATTAATTATAAACGGTGTTGTAACCAGTGCTTTTTTAATTCCGAACTAATACTTCAGCCAATATTTTTTTCGGAAACTCATATTCTATTGTGTTCGGTTTTTCAGAGTTTAACTTTCCGTTTTTATCTCGGTATTCAAGAAATAAAATGACTTTAATCGAGTCCGATTTAATTTCCTCAATTTTACACATCGAAATTTGGATTTTATTACCGTCAATAAATTCAGTCGATTCCAAGTATTGTTCCGAAAACCAATTATTGTGTCCATTGTCAACTCTGTGTTCCAAAAATTCTATTTTTTTATTATCGAGTTCGATTGTGACTTTATCAGTCAAATCTTTGTTATCAAACTTTAATCCACCAAATGAGCGCTTATAAAAATCCAAATGAGCCATTTTTCCAACATAAGAATTGTCAAGGTCAGATACACTTACATATTTAATATCAGAACCATCTTGAGCAATTGCATTGATTGTAAAAGGCAAAATTATTAAAAGGATTATTCTTTTCATTCGTTCAGTTTCTCGCATTGGTTACAACGTGTTTGTGTATGATTAGTGGCGTGTTTAAGCACCTAATTTAGCAAATAAACACCAGATAGAAAATGAACTGCCCCCAAAAAGTTAGACACTATTTGAGGGTATTTTTATGGGAAGAAAAGTCAAGTACGATTACGATTTTAAACTTCGTTGCGTTAAGGAAGTTTTAAAAAATCACAAAACAGTAGATGCTGTTTCAAAATTATATGGTTGTCACCATACAACGCTTCATGATTGGATTCGGTTTTATGAAAAATATGGAAAAAAGGGCTTATTGCCTAGAAAAAACAAAGTCTATAGTTTACCATTCAAACTTAAAGTTATAGAAGCCATTGACAAAGATTTATTATCTTTCAGTCAAGCCTGTATAAGATTTAATATCCCTACTAAATCGGTAGTTATGAATTGGCATCGTAATTATAAAAAAGAAGGTGTTATAGGCTTAAACCATAAACCAAGAGGTAAACCTAAATCTATGCAATTTAAAAGAGCAAAAAAGAAGTCTAATAAACCTTTAACTCGGGAAGAAGAACTTTTATTAGAAAATGAATCTTTACGAGCAGAACTGGACTTGCTAAAAAAGTTAGAGGTCTTAATTCAACAAGAGCAAACCAAAAAGCACAAGCCATTACAGAATTAAGGCATAAGTATGATTTAAATGTATTACTACATCATACAGACATGGCAAAGAGTAGTTATTATTATCATCAAAAAAGAAGTATTTTAATTGATAAATACAAAGAAATAAAAAAATTGATTATTCAGATATATCATCATCATAAAGGTAGGTATGGTTATCGAAGGATCACTTTAGAAATCAATAAAAGAGGTTTTATAATTAATCACAAAACGATATCAAAATTAATGAATGAATTAGGTTTGAAAAGTTTGATAAGGATTAAAAGATATCAGTCTTATAAAGGACAAATAGGTGAAACAGCTCCCAATATTTTACAACGAAATTTTAAGTCGGTAAAACCAAATAAAAAATGGGCTACTGACATTACAGAATTTAAAGTCTTTGGGAACAAACTATATCTATCACCAATAATAGATTTATTTAATGGTGAAATTATAAGTTATGAGTTATCTGAAAAACCTAATTTCAAACAAGTCGTTACGATGTTGAAAAAGTCATTTAAAAAAATCCCTAATCAAACCAACTTAATCTTACATTCAGATCAAGGATGGCAATATCAAATGAAACAGTATCAAAGACTATTAAAAGAAAAAGGAATTACCCAAAGCATGTCTCGAAAAGGTAATTGTTTAGACAATGCGGTAATAGAAAACTTCTTTGGTATTCTAAAATCTGAATTATTTTATCTAAATAATTATAAATCAACTACCCATTTGAAGAATGATATAAAAGAGTATATAAAGTATTATAATAATGAAAGAATTAAACTAAATTTAAAAGGTATGAGCCCGACTGAATATCGAGCTCATTATTATCAAAATTAATTATATATCTGTCTAACCTTTTGGGTTCACTCTAAAATCCGCGAGGATTTTCGTAAGCAAGCTAAAACTAGCCATTAATTATACACGGTGTTGTGCAACGTTTTTTGTTTTCAATTCAGTTTTTTAGTTTTTGTGTTTTAAATACGGAGACGACAAGTAAAATGGCCCATATAATATCAATCATATTCCATAATTCTCGCCCAAGAGCAATTTTGAAAATCGGATTGATTAAAATAGCTGATGAAAACCAGATTATAAACCAAGTTTTATTTGTTTCATAATCGTTATAGGCTAAAAGTCCGAAACCGACCATTCCTAAAAACCTAACCAATTGGTAATATTCATAATCCCAATCCAGCAAACAACAAATAAATAGAACAGCTAATATGATTTTAATAAATAGTAATGTGATATTCATCCTAATATTGTTCCATTTCGCTTTGAGAATCTTCCATTTCTTCCTTGTAGTCATCAATAATTTCGTCTTTTGTAATCATCTCATATAAATAGCTGAAAATAATTGAAGCAGTTTGTTTTTTTGATAATCTATTTTTTATTGCTATTGAATCTACTATTTTAATAATATTATTAGGTTCTTCCCATTTTTGTGCTGACAAACCATAGCTTTTTGCCAAATAATCTCTTAAAATTGAATTAGTTTTTTCTTGCGGAATATTTTTTATTATTGATACTAATGCGACTTTTTCAGCATCATACCTTAAATACTTATCTGCAATTTCATAATTTAATTCTATTTCAGATTTTTCTTGTTTTGTTAGTGAGTTTTGTTTTTCTCTTTCATTAGAAGATGAATTTTCACAAGAACAAAAGATTGCTGTTAACAAAAATGGTAAAATAATATTTTTCATAATATTTGCTTCTATCTGTTCGTTTCTCCAGTTCTAGTATTCAAAATCGTACCAGGTCGAAGTTCTGGCGCTGTATATTTACCATTTAAAGAATAGTTATATAATATTAGTAGCAAAAAGAAGCCAAAAATAATAAGTATTATCAATTTGTATTTTTCGTATTTAGTCATTTTGTTTGGTTTTGGTCAAATGTTGCACAACGTGATTGTGTATGGTTAGTTGCGTGGTTAAGCAACTAAGTTAATAAACATTTACGAACCCGTGAAAATTCCGCAGGAATTTTCGCAAGTAGGCAAGAACCTAGCAATTAATTATACACGGTGTTGGCGGTAGTTTTTATTCCTAATTTATCTCGTTAATAAAGTTTGAACTATATTACTTGGTAAGATATTGTCATAAATTATTTTAGATATAATACCTCCGTATAAAATCCAACTTTCCTCGTTTTTATTATTCCCTTCCATTGATATTCCACGATTATTTAAAACGAACATTCCTTTCCTTGGCACAACTTGTTTCGCTTTTGCTGTTTCCTTTGTAGTCATCCATTTCGTTTTTAATCCGTAGTCATTAAAAAGTTCAATCATAATATCTAAATTAAGTCCAATTATGATTTTTATTTTCCCTGTTAGAATATCTGTAATAAAATTTGGTTCAAATGGTTTTGCAAATATTGGTTGAGATAAACTTGCAGTTATTGATAACCAATCAGCTATAATATAATTTTTCGTTTCTTGTTTTAATATTTGCTCAACGGCAAATCCAGCCATTTTGATTCCTTCATCTCGATACATTCCTATATGTAAACATCCTTCTACAACTGTATATGCCCAAGTTTTTTTATCTAATATTTCTCTTAATTTATTAAATTCTTGGTCGTATCCTAAAGTCGGAATATTTGGTGTGGAAACTGTTATCTCGTGTCCAGAAACTGGGTCGATTCCTTTATCGTGATTCATAATTTCAGAGGCTTTTTTAGCACGCTCTTTCTGTCGTTGCATTCTTTTTGCCTGCTTGAAAGTTTTATCATCGAATTTATCTTCTAAAACTTTGTCAGTTATTGGAATTTTATCTTTTTCAAGTTGATTTATAAATTCGGAAACTTTATCATTTACTTTTCCTTGTTTTAGCTCGATAATCTTTACACCTTCCTTATGTTTTACAAGTACATCTCCTATTTGAACAAAACTTGTTAAATCAGATATTAATGCAAATTCTAAAGGGTTTTTATTAATGTCATTGACAACCGAAATAGCGTGTTCTACATTTGAGGAATCTAAAAATTTTGTTGATTCCTCTTCAATATGAAATCTTCTCGCTATATGCAATTGACCACCTATTACTTGCCAAGCAATTCCATCAGCAATATGTGAGTATGTATGTAATCTTTGAGTTATAATTTTTATTGTTAGTTTAGAGTCGTTCTCTTTGGATTTGTCTTTTTCTTTCCTCCAATGTTTGAGTTGGATTTTTTCCTCACGTAATAATGATTGATAGTATTGAATTTCTTCAATCAATAAATTTTGAGCCTTTTTAAATCCATCGTGAACTTTAACAATAAAATTCAGTTGTTCGTCTTTTCCCCAATTTCCAACTAACTTTTCGGTAAGGTTATCTATTCCGACAGAATTGACAGCGTTAGCAAATGCAAAATCAGATATTTTTTCAACTACTTTTCTATGTTCCTGAATGGTTTTCATCAAATTACCGCCAACGTTGTTGTATATGGCTCGTAGCGTGCAAATTATAAAATTATTTTCGGATTGAGCACAAGCCAGATTTTTAAATTTTACTATTTATCTTTTTTACTGGAAATCGTCAAATTTAAAAATTTGGCGACTTTCCAAATATGCCGAAACTTTGGGTTAAGCAACTGCCCAGCTATGAGCTATATACGTTGTTGTCTTTAGTGCTTTCCGCACATCTTGTTGTTTTTCACAATCCAAATGAGAACGGTTTTTTCCCTTTAATTCCTTCATTCAATTCAGTTGGGAATTGCCAAATATCCAATTCAATTGGCCAATCAGTTTGATAACCTTCGTTGGTTGGAATAAACTCGAATTTACTTGATTTAAAATCATTTTTCTTAAATCTCTCAACAATTTTTTGAAGCAGATGCCAAACATCCGCTTGATATTCTTCAATATTTTCTGCGGTATAATCGTAATAATAATCAGGTTCCGCTCGCCAAAAAATCAGACACGCGGTTCCTTTGTCGCATTTTGGACTATCAATTATCCAATCCAAAACGATTGTTCCGTCATCCCAATTATAGTTGTCCGAAAGATAATATTGCTCCGCTGAATTTAGTGTTTGGAATTTTTTGAAATCTGGAATAGTTTCTTCATCATTTTCAATATCATCGTCAAATGAGAATTCGATAAAGTTCTTTTTTATCATCAGAATTTTATTCGGTCGTATTATCATTTTGTATTCGTAATATTTTCAGTCCGTTTATTCATTCTGTATTTCATTCAGCCGAATTTTATCGCTTCACGATTTTTTTTGCATTAAAGACAACGTTGATGTATATGGAAAGTTGCGTGTTTGTGCGCGAGGATTTTCCGAAGGAAAATCAGAAGCTAGCAAACGAGCAACTAACATTGGTTTAGCTAAAACCAGCAATTTTTTATATACCGTGTTGTACACCGTTTTTTATTCGTTTAATACTTTTTTCATTTCGTCAATCGAATTTGTATAATCCGACATTTTCCTTCCTTTCCCTATATGAATGGGACTTGTATTCAGTCGGTTTGTCAAATCTTTCATTGGCATATTTTCTAAACTTCCAAATTCATATTTCCACCAGTCAAGAGATTCCAGATTATGATTTTGAAATCCAGTTACGCTACGGTCATTATCAGTCGGCAAAAAATCCAGTCCGCCAATAATTGAGTCCACATTTCCAAAATCGGTTATTATTCCGTCATAAATTAGTTGTCCGAAAAGTGCATCCTTAAAAATTTGTTCAATTTTGTTCAAATCAGATGTTTTTATATTAGTCAGAATTACATTGTATTTAGTCAATCCGTTTGTAATTAGCCAACATTTTTTTCTGTCAACATAAAACACCGTTGCATTCCATTTTCCAAGAATTCCGCAATCAGTATTTTGGTCAGTCGTTATAAGTTTCTTGACTAACTTTTCTAATTTTTTAGTTGTATGTATTCTAGTTTTTCTCAAATGGTGTACAACGGTTTGTATAAGAGCAGTAGCGGATTAAATTGTACTTACTTTCGATAAGCAATATACTTAATTAAATGCGAAAACGGCTCAAGTTTGCACTTGAACCGCTATTGCTTTTATACATTGTTACAAGCTGCCTTTTTCTTTAATTTAGGGCGAAATTTATCATTCATAAACAGAATTGTTTAAACTTTAGAAAGAATGTCTTTTAATTTTTCTATTTCTGAATTATTCATTTCTTTGAGAGGACTTCTTAAAAATCCGCCATCTTCATTTAAAATGCTTAACCCTGCTTTAATAGACCTTGGTAAACCTTTGCTCACAATAAACTGTAAGAGTTCTAATTGTTTATAGAATTTTTCTTGTGCTTCCGCCAAATTATTATTTTGAATTGCATTGTAAAGTTCAAGATTTAATTTCGGAATAAGATTTGGAGCAGCGGTACACCAGCCTCTTGCTCCTGCGGCAAAAGCAGCCAATGCAAGTGGGTTAGAGCCATTAAAAAAGGCTACTTCTTCACCTAGTTCTTTTCTCAAAAACTGCATTCGTTGTACATCGCCTGAGCTTTCCTTAATCATTGTGACATTTGGTATTTCAAGCAATCTTTTAAGTAGTTTTGGGGACATATCAACTCCCCCAGTTGCAGGATTATTATAAGCCATTATAGGTACGGAAATATTATTTGCAACTTTATCATAATGCTGTACAATTTCATCATCTGTAAGTTTCCAATAACTCATAGGAATAATCATAACAGCATTAGCCCCTGCTTTTTCTGCAAATTTTGCGTGATAGATAGTTCGCTCAGTAGTTAGGTTAGATACTCCAACCATTACAGGAAGCCTACCATTAACTTGTTGCATAGTCGCTTCTGTTATGACTTCTTTTTCCTCATCAGTAAGGTATGGCAAGACACCCGTACTACCGAGTGGAGCAATTCCATGTGAGCCATTTTTTACTAATCTTTCTACAAGTTTTTTGTATAATTTAACATCCACCTTTTCGTCTTTATCAAAAGGGGTGATTGGATAGGCGATAATGCCTTTTAAAGGTACGTTTTTCATTTTTATAATTTAATTAGTTTATATTTTTCAGATTTATAAATCTCTACCTTCTTCTTCTCTAAGCGCAACCCCTAAGTTTTGCAGTTGTGGAGCATTTTCACAAGCAAGGTATTTTGCACTATTCTTATTGTTAATATTACCGTGTCTATGCCATGCCCAAGATGGAATATAAACAGCATCGCCTGCTTTCCATTCTATTTTTTCGTCCTGAATCTCTGTCCATCCTTCTCCTTCAAGTACGTAAAGTACAGTTTCGTAAGTGTGTCTATGTCTATTGGTAATTTGATTGGGTAATAAACCACCAATAGTCATACTAACATTTTTAGAAGGAAGGTCAATAAAAAAAACCGGGTGCTTTCTTTCTGTTGAAAATTGGTCGTGTACACCTGCTTTTTCTACATTTTTGTGAACAAGCTTGGAAGGTTTTGCATACTTTGGTCGAGCATAAGTTTCGTGAAAATCTTTTGAACTAAACTGTTTTTCTTTAGGTTCCATAAAATAAAATTTTTATATGTTTTGCAATATTGCTCTACAAAATTGTTGATTTATTGGATTATCTTTGTGGTTCAGTTTTAATAAAAACAAATAGTCCAGATGATTCGCGATTGGAAATTGAATATTGATATAAAAACTAGTGATGCCACTCCTGTTTACTTACAGATTGCGGAAGCAATTATTGAAGCTATCAAAACAAGGCAATTGACTCAAGGACTTGCGTTGCCGAGCAGCAGAACATTGGCTGCCCAACTGAAGGTAAATCGTAACACGGTTATAAAAGCCTTGGAGCTTTTGGTAATAGAAGAATGGTTGACAGCGGAGGAACGCAAAGGTTATTTTGTTTCTAATGAACTTCCTAAGGAATATGCAACATGCAACAAAATAATGGAGGCTACAGTTAGCCAGCCAATATCTTCTAAAAGACTATTTACTTTTGATGATGGTTTGCCCGATACCAAAATTGCTCCTATAGAGGAGTTGGCAAAAGTTTATAGAAAAATACTTGGGCGAAAGGCGCGTTGGAAAACACTAGGGGTTGCTGACTCAAAAGGAAATAATGATTTGCGAAAGTCAATAGCTCAAATGTTAAATCTTAATAGAGGTTTGCCATTTTCTTCAGAGCATATTTTTATAACAAGAGGAAGCCAAATGGCGGCTTATCTTATGGCACATTGTCTATTGAAAAAAGGAGATTTGGTGGCTGTAGAAAACCCTGGATACAAACCTATTTGGGAAAGTATGAAAACGGCTGGCGCTGAAATTTTACCTGTACCTGTAGATGAAAACGGAATGGATGTAGACGTATTAGAGCAGTTGCTAAAATCACATTCAATAAAAGCAATTTATGTCACGCCACACCATCAGTTTCCTACCGCTGTTTCTCTTAGTTTGCCAAGACGTTTAAAGCTAATTAAACTTTCTAATCAATATGATTTTACTATTATAGAGGATGATTATGACCACGAATTTCATTTTGGTGTTAGACCTATTTTACCCATTGGAAATCTACAGGCTATAAAAAATTATGTTTACCTTGGTACGTTCAGCAAAATAGTTGCACCTGCACTGCGTATTGGTTTTCTTGCCACTAGTATAGATTTGATTCATAAAGTAACGGAGATGCGTAAAATCATTGATGGTCAAGGAGATGTGATTATGGAAGAAGCAGTTTATCAACTTATTCGTGAAGGAGATATAAAGAGACATATAAAAAGAACAATTGTTCTTTATAAAGCTAAAAGAGATTTTTTTGAAAAACTTTTAATGAAGTATTTAGGCGAAAAAGTAAGCTTTATAAAACCCGAAGGAGGTTTAGCTTTTTGGGTTGTTCCGAAAGTATCAATTGATATTTTTGAAATTGCAAAGAAATTGGAAGCACAGGGAATTGGAATTATTACACCTGATAAGTTCAGTTTTTCGGCTCCTATTATTGGATTTCGAATAGGATATGCTTCATTGTCAAAACAACAACTAGAAGATGGTATTGTTGCACTAGCAAAATTATTGTAATGGTTACTGTTTTGGTTGCTTGTAACGGTCTTGTGTATGAAACGTAGCGTATAAATAAACGCTAACTTTTCGGATTTAGCACGAGCCGAATTTTTTATTTTTATGTTTAATTTTCTTTTATAAATATAACCAAATAAAAAATTTGGCGTACTTTGTAAATATACAAAAACCTCTCGAAAAACCTATAATAGCTATGTTTTATACACGTTGTTGTAAGTAGTGCTTTTCACGTTCTGCTTGGTTTTCCGATGTTTCTTATTTAGTTCAAATGTGAGCGTTGGCAAGACATACTCTTTTGCAATTTTTGGCGTAGCATTGGCTGTAGCAAATTGCGAATGTGTATGGCTTTTAGCGTTGGCTTTAATTATTATTTTTCATTTTGTCAAAATGTAATTTGTCTTTATCTTCAATAAGCCACATCAAATATTTTGCTGATTGATGAATTTCCTGTGGATTCATTGAACCATTTATCGAATGAGAAAGAATATTGCAAACTTTAATTAATAAACCGAGTTTTGTTTTTTGGTTGTTACTTGTAATCCTAAAATCATTTTCAATTTGCTTTTGAAAATTACTTGTAAAATTCAAATCCCTTCCAATTTTGAAACCATACCATTCTTCAAAAATTCTTCTCATTACATTTGGATAGTGATAAATTTCGCATTCTGTCTTTAAATCTTCATTACTTTTTATTGAAAATTCATATATCTCCTTAAACAAATAATTATATGGTTTTTCAAGATTTTTAGATTTAACCAAAGTACTTTTTCCATTATTCTTATTTATTTCAAAAGTTGCATACTTTGATTTAATTTCGTTATCCTCTTTATCTTTTTTATCTACCCAAGCTTTTTTACCATATGATAAATTACAGTAGTCGTCCCAAGAATGGGTCATAACGAAAACCTGTTGATTTTGAAGTACCAAAAGGTTTTTCATCAGTTCCAAAATGTAAAACTTGTTTGAATCATCCATACTCGAAATTGGGTCGTCCACTATGATAAGTTCAATTTCTGGTTTAATATTTTGCTGTTTGTTATCAGCAAAAAGTTCATAATAGAAAAACAACAACGCTAAAATATTTTTTTCTCCTTCACTAATGTCTTTAATTGTAAGTGTCGCATTTTCATTGGTGCTTTTGATAATGTAATTTCGATTATCTGAATCGAGAGTAACTTTTAGCGAAATATTTATGTCATTAAGAATTTGAGAAACAAAATCTGCAAAATCTTTTGTAAGGCTTTTTTGGTGCTTTAAATCTTGAATTTCTTGTTGCTTTTTCTTGTTATTGCTACGCTTTTCTTTAAGGTATACTACCATGTCTTTAACCTCTTTTCGTTTTTCTTCTATTGTGGATGATTTCAGTATTTCCAAGCCAATTGCACCTTTTACTAAAGTGGTAAGATTGTTTTGCTTTCTTCTTAACTCCGCTAATTTTTCACTTTTAGTTTTAGTGAGAGTAAATATAGATTCTTCAATAACTTTCGAGGTTTCTGCTAGAAGTACAAAGTCGAAACTTTCTTGGATTTCGATATTATCAATCTTCAATTGGCACGAAGTTATAAGAGAGTCAATAATACCTTCCTTTTCAGCTATTTCTGTAAAATTTTGCTCAACCTCAATACCAATATTTGTAGAATATGTTTTGGATTCTTTCTCAATAATTCTAATACTATCTAAAAGGCTTTGAAGCTGTTCTCTGAAATGCTTTAGTTTTTCAGTTGCTTTATGTCTTTTGTTTTCTTTGTATTCGGCTATTTTCAACTTGACATCTGAATAATCTAACTTGCTATCACAGAACTTGCAATTATCACCTTCTTTGTGAAGTTTTATCCCTGATTCAATCCATTGAACAACCTCAAACTCTGGGATGGAAATATCTTCTCCAAATTTTTCTGTGAATATCGCTTTTACCTGTTCAATTAAAGTTGTTGGAATTTTTGAAAAGTTTAAAGTTCTTAAATTATCATATTGTGCAATTTGTCTCTCAATAGCATTATCGCCAATAATCTTTATCAATTTTTCTTTATCAGCTTCAATTTTTTTGGCATCTTGAAAGTCCTTTTTGTAAAGTTCAATTACTCTCTCAACAGAATCAGAGCTAGATTTTTTTGATATACCAACTTTGCCTTTCCTTCTGTCGTGAATTGTGTCTATTTCAGCTCTAATGTTTTTCCTTGAATCAGCAATATTTGTTTCAAGTTTGGCAATTTCAACTTCACTAATAATTTGCTTTTCTAATTCCTTTATCTTGTTCTCTATATCAACATCTCCTTTACTAAAGCTTGCTTCAACACCTTTTATTTTACCTTCCGAATTTTCAAGTAATAATGAATTTGAAATGTAATCTTTATCCAAAAGTCTAAGGTTCTCAGGCTTCTTGATTGTGTCTTTTAGAAATTCATCTTTAATGCCAATAGCAATAGAACTTTTTCCTTTACCATTGTAACCAAATAGAATGTTTTTGGGACGAAAAAATAAATCATTGGGATTTGTATAGCCAACAAAAGATTTAAGAGTGAAGTTATTTAGTTTAGTTATCATTCTTTAAAATGTATTCTGTTATGATATTTGACCGAGCGTTGGCAATTAGATTAATTTATATTTTTCTCAATCGTTGCAATTTCAGTCGGTTCAATTTCGTAAAGCTCGTAGATAATCGAGTTGATTTCACTTTCTGCTTTTCCTAATTCCGCTGTAAGTTGCTCCAATTCGTTTATTAATTGTATTTCTCGGTCAAAATTATTTTCCGCTTTTGCTATGTCCAACAACTCTTGATAATCAGAACTTTTTTGAGTATTAGAAATAATGCTGTTAACTAAATCAGCAATTTTCTGTTGCGTTTCAACATTCGGATTTATTAAAGGTAAATTCTCTAAAGGTGTTTTGTCAATTTGATAATTGTTCCCTTGCATTTTTCCTTTATACTTTAGCCAAAATGCTATCAAATTCGAGTTTAAAATTCCTGTCAGATACTTTTGGTTAATTCTGTCAGTTTTAATAACCATAAAAGTCCTGTTGACATAAGTATCAAAATCTGTGTAAGTAAATCTCGGACGAACTGAACATTTTCTTAACGAAAATATTTTTTCTCCTTTAAAATATTTTTCGTCTCTGGAACGATGTAATCCATAAGGTTTGTTAACAGAAGTAAAAATGTCTAAAAACTTGTCTAAATGTTCTTTTACGTTTGGATAAGGAATTATTTTTTCTTCATTTTTGAAACTTGAATCTGTGTAAATAATCCAGAGTTTGTTTTTTGGATTACCATAGTATTGTTGTAATTCCGTTGTTGTATAAAATGGTTTTAAAAGTTCTTTTTCCTTTTGATTTAAGTTCAAACTATCATATTCAGTTTGATTTAAATTAAAAATTCCATCTCCAATTTCTACGTTTTCGATTACTTCTTTATGCTTTTTATTCACGAAATCTTGCAATAAATCAATACCTGAAGCAATTTCTTTAGAGTCTAAACTAAAATTTTCTTTTGCCTTTATTTTCTCAATTATTAAATTCAGTTCTGCGTTTATAAAATTAATTGGTTGATTTATCAATTCTTTCTTTACGATGTTTGATATAAAATACTCGTATTTCTCGTCCGTAATTTTTTCTAAAAATAGTTGAGCATCTTCGTGCTTTATTTTGCTATTAAGGACTTTGGAAAAGTTAAGACCATAATTTTCATTATTGTCACTTCTTTGCATAATGTAAATCATAGTTTGAATACCAGCGGAATCAAAAACTTTAAAATCGCTAAAGTCAATAAAATCTATGATTTTACCTTTTTCAATAATATAATCTCTGAATTTTGAAGCACCATCATTAGTAATCCAATTATTAGGTGCGATGTAACCGATTAAACCATAATCTTTTTTAATAATATCTAAAGCTAAAGCACCAAAGAAATACCATAAATCCATTTTACCTTGATAACAAGAATGTTCGTGTAAACCATCAAAAGCTGATTTATTTGTAGCCTCTTTTATGTATGGTGGATTTCCAATAACAACATCAAAACCACCATTTTTCATAATGCTTGGAAATTCTTTGTGCCAATCAAATTCTGATGCCAAAAGTGAATTACCACATTTTATGTTATTGTTTAATTTGGAAAGTTTTCGGTCTTTTTTTGCTGTGCGAAGCCAAAGCGATAATTGAGCAATTTCAACACTTTCTTCATTAATATCTACACCAAAAAGATTGTTTTCTAAAATGTTTTTATCCGTATCAAACAATCTCAAAGGTGAGTTTGTCAAGTCGGCAATTATGTCGTCTATTTTTTCGTGTTCTTCAATTAAATAATTTAGAGCCTGATTTAAAAAAGCTCCACTTCCACAAGCTGGGTCAATAACTTTTAGGTTTGTCAACCATTTTTTATATTCGGTTAAGGTTTTGAAAAGTTTTTTTCCTCTTACCGTTAAAGTCTTGTCTTTTTTTAGAAACGAATCATCATATTCAATTTCTTCAATATCGAGTTCTTTTCTTTTGTCGATGCAAAGTTGTCCAATCGTATTTGCAACAATGTAAGTTGTTATATACTTTGGTGTGTAAAAAACACCATCTTTTTTTCGTTTTGTTCTTTTTTGGTCGGAAACTGTTCCTTCAATTTCTGCGGTTACTTCTTCAATTTCATTTAACGAGTGCTCAAAAATATGGCCGAGAATATTTACATCAACTTCTGTGTTAAAATCATAAGTTGATAATTTTTTCAAATCGTCAATTAGTATTTCATCATCAATATTTAAGTTGTTGAGCAATAAGTCTTCATAGAATAAACCACCATTGTATGCTGGAATATTGTCGGATTCCTTTTTTCCTTTTCTACCAATATTCATATAACCGAAATACTGCTTAAAAATTTCGTAAATCGGTTTGTAAGCGTCTTCTTCTTTCAAGATGTCAAAACGCTTAATTATTCTTGAAATTGAATTTGGTGGTAATAAGCCACTATCTTCTGCAAAAAGTATAAATAAGAAACGGTCTAATAGTTTTTGAGACTTTTTGAAAAGTAATAACTTATCATCATCAGGATGATTTGCAATAAGATTATTAAACAGTTTATTTTTGAAATGAGAATAGTCTTTGTAAAGTTCTTCTGAAATTTCTTTTTCGTGAAACTGTGTTTCTTTTTTGAGTTTAATTGGAAGATTTGAAAAAATACTTTCTTTATGTAGAATTAAGTAAAGTAGTTCAAATCGTTCTCTGTCGAGAAAAAATAAATCAAATTCTTCAAATTCGGTAGAGTAGTCGATGTAAAATCGAATTTTTTGAAAATTTGAAGTAATTACATATTTACATTCTGGTTGATTGTTTTTGTAATTGAAAGCTTGTTGAGTAATTTTTGTTAAGTCCTTTGTTTTTGTTGATTTTAACTCAATTACTGCAATTGCATTTTCGTTTTTTAAAATTGCTCCATCTGCTTTTTTTCCGTCCGTTTGGTTCTTAAATTCTCTTTGTAAATCAAAATTTACATCTGGACGAAGTGTGTAACCTAAAACGTCAACAAATATTTCTCGTAAAAATCCATCTTGATATTCTTCTTCTTTGAGCGTTTTTATTTGCTCGATTTTCGCAGAATTATAATTCAGTCGGAATGTTTGGAAAGCTTTTTCTACCTTTTCTTGGTCAAGATTTTTAAGGTGTTTTTTTATTACGGATTTCTGAAATATTGGCATTTATTTTGGTTCGGTTTTTTCTTTCACAATATACTATTTTTCGAGCGTTGGCAAAGAACAGCTCTTTTGGTTTTTTTAGCGTTGGATTATGTGTTGGCAAAAAACCAAATGTGCTGTTTGAGCGTTGGCTTTTTTAGTTCAAATGTTCAATTTTAGCACGATTTCCGCATTACTTACAACGGTTTAGTATAAGCTTCAGTTTGGGAGAAAATGTCGCGAGACTTTTCGACCTATTACTGAACTGAGTTTAAAAGTAGTGATTTTCTATAAGAAAATCAGCCCCAAATTGAGTTTATACATTGTTGCCTACAGACAGCGTCTGAGTGAGAAATCAATCAAGTTGCTACTAATCCTTTAAGTTTCAATTTTGAATTAAATCTAAGGGCTTTAAATCAACTGTTTTCAATTCAGCCGTTTCAACTTTCAGACATAGTTTTTCCTCAAAATTATTCAACTTAGAAGTTTTATTCAATAAAAACGAGATTTATCGGACTCTTGTTTTCCATAAAGCTGATAAAATCTTTTGTTTTCAAAGTTTCGAATGGTTTCAATTAAACTAAAAATCTGTCGGCTTATAGAATTGTAAATCTTTCAAGTTGTTAAAAACGTTCACAATTACCTGAAAAGTTTCGCTTTAGAGAATTATTAAATTTCCAATTATCCACAAAGATTTTAAATAGGGTAGAAGCAGTATTTTTCAGACTATAAAAGACTTAAATAATTTCTAAAATTTTCAAATGGAGTTAGATTTTTTGTTTGTAGGCAACAATTGTATAACTACAATAAATAGTCCTCCAATTGTAGTTATATCGTTTATACTTGCAATATATTACTTTTTAAATAATGAGTCCAAAGGACTTTTAATTGTTTTATTGTTAATTTCAATAGTTTTCGTATAAATTTCAGTTGTTTTTGGAGAGCTATGCCCTAACATATTCTGTAAATGCCTAATGTTTATGTTGTTTTCAATACAATGTGTAGCAAATGAATGACGTAAAGTATGCACGGTTGCCCATGGGTTAGAATTAGTTTCTTTAACCGCTTTCCTAAATACTGCGCGTATACTAGCTGTACTGTATTTACAACCTGATTGGCCTTCAAATAACCAGTAAGAAGGTTTGTAGGCTTTATAGTAATCTCTTAATAAGACTAATAACTGTTCAGGTAAAATAGTTTTTCTATCTTTTTTACCTTTACTATCTTTTATAAACAAATAGCCATCTTTAGAATGGACATCTGAAATTCGTAAATTTAAAAGTTCGGAAATACGTAATCCACTGCCATAAATCGTATATAAAATAGCCTTATGTTTAATGTTCTTTGGAGATTCGAGTATGTTTAACACCTCTTCTTTACTTAGAACATTGGGGATAGAAACTGCCTTTTTGGGACGTTGAATATCATAATATTCTCTAGGCATCTTAAGGGCGTGTTCATAATATGCCTTGATAGCATTGATTAATTGGTTTTGATAACTTTCGCTTATTTTACTTTTTTTAATAAGCTCATATACAAAACCTTCAATATCTTCTTTAGTGACGTCTTTTAGGTTTCGATGCATAAATTTCCCTAAGAAAACGCTAAACATTTTTTTGTAAACTTGAATGCTTGAATTGCTATATTGTTTTAATACCAATGCTTTTTCAAGTTCGAAAAGGGCATCTAATGCTTGTTCTGATAGAGTAACCGAAGGTACTGGCGTAAAACGGATGTCTTTTTTTATTGTATAATTCCCTTCACCACAAATGTTTTTTAACTCTTCAAAATTTTGAGCTGTATTTATAACTGACCATAGTTTTTGATGTGGGTGCCAAAAACTGCTATCCATTTTTTTTATGGCGTCTCTTATCAGAGTCAGGTCATATGGTATAAAAACCTTAATACGCTTGGCTTCTTTTAATGGTTGATATATAGTTGGTTGCATATGATTTTTGTTGCTGCGTTTTTTTATTAGGATTAAAATTAATGAAAAAGACTACGTCTAATTGTAGTTTGTTATAATAGTAGTATTTTAACCGTTAAAAACGATTAATTTTAAAAAACTAATTACCAGCATGTTAATTTGGTGTTCGTCGAAAAATGAATAAAAATAAGTGTAAAATATGCAGTAAGATTCTTGTAGGAAGAAATGATAAATTATTTTGTTCAGTAAAATGTAAAAATTATTATCACGTTAATTTAAGGAAAGTTACTGATAGACATGTAAAAGAATTAGATATCATTTTACATAGAAACCGGAGTATACTTTTAGAAGTTTTAGGCAAAAGGAAAGGACAGACTACAGTAGAAAGAGTTGTTCTTGAAAAAAAGAAATTTACCTTTAAGTATCATACACATTTACATACAAATAGTAAAGGTAAAACCTATTATTTTGTTTATGATTTCGCTTGGATGGAATTTTCTAATGATAAAATTTTAATCATTAGAAAAGAAAAATAAAGTTGTGAAAACTACTATAAAATTTAATAAGCCTAAATTTTAAATTTTGACATCGTTTAATTCTGTTCTTCTAATGTGTAGTGAAAACATATAGAATCTTTGATGTTATCTTAATATTTGGCTAGGTTTAAATAAGGTAACTAGGTTTTATTCAGCTTTAAGAAATTCTACCAATATATTCACTCTAATCAGCACATTCCTTTACATTCCGCGAAAAGCTACATTTCAGGAAAAGCGCTTCATTAAAAGATCTTGGACATAATACTCACTTTTGACTTTCCATTTCGTTAACCCTTCCCAGTCCCGATAGCTATCGGGACAGGAAAGGAACACTGTATTCCAACTAAAAAGCGAGTATCAAGTCCGCTTAAAAAGGAGTAACAATATAGTTTCATTTTGTTTCACTTCCTTTCGTTTTATATTTCGCAAAGTATTTATAATCATACATCTAGACTAAACCGCTATGCCTTTTTTATTCCTAATAATAAGGAAAGCCAACCCCATAATTTTTTTAACCGCTGTATCGGGAAAGCCTTCTCTTGGCTTTCCACGCTCCCTCGTAAAATTAAGGTTTTGTCAAGCATTTTAAGGGGTTGATAATATTTGAGGCCTTTATTGGTTTTTGGTACAGCAAAAACCAGGCATAGCCTAAGCCACTTCTAATTTGAACTCCTAAATAATCACATGCTTAACTTTCCGTATACAGGCGTTATTTAAGATTCCAAAAGAAGGGCTAAGGCTATAATGGAACTTGTCAA
This sequence comes from Tamlana sp. 2_MG-2023, assembly GCF_030548465.1. Taxonomy (GTDB): domain Bacteria; phylum Bacteroidota; class Bacteroidia; order Flavobacteriales; family Flavobacteriaceae; genus Pseudotamlana. The sequence goes on along the minus strand of NZ_JAUOSF010000017.1, from coordinate 615 downwards.
GACCATGCAAGTTTTATCAAAACTTAAGGTTTCTACAGCCTTGAAAATCCAAGGATTTTACTACGTCGCAGACACTCCTGAACTTTTGCTAAAAGTCTTGACAAAACCCACCTTAAATATTGTTCTCTTTTAGAGAGAAGTATACAAGCACCCCTTAAAATTTAAATCATATTAAAAATCAAAAAACAAAGGGGTAATTATTAATCTTTAAAACCTTTAATCATGAGTACAATTAAAAACAGAGTGCAGTTAATTGGTAATGTAGGTCAAGAACCAAGTATTACCACTTTAGAAGACGGAAAAAAGTTAGCCCGTGTATCATTGGCAACTAATGAACATTACAATAATAAAAAAGGTGAGAAGCAAACCAATACAAGCTGGCATACATTGATAGCTTGGGGTAAGAAAGCTGATATTATTGAAAAGTATGTGACCACAGGAAAAGAAGTAGCCGTTGAAGGGAAATTATCTTCTAGAAGTTACGAAGATAAAGACGGTGTAAAACGCTATGTTACTGAAATTACAGTTAGTGAAATTTTATTATTAGGAGCCTAATTTAAAATAAAAGAGAGCTTCATTTGTTTGGAGCTCTCTTTTTAAACTAATGTTTAAAAC
>NZ_JAUOSF010000016.1 GCF_030548465.1 Tamlana sp. 2_MG-2023 | reverse complement strand
ATAGAACAAGCTTTACAACAGAAAGCACAAGAACACTCAGAAGAAGGGTTTTGGAAGGCTTATGATCGCTTACGAGAGGAAGGTAATCTATGGAACCACAAACGCATGCATAGGGTCTATGTCTCGTTGGGACTTCCTTTGAGGAGAAAAATAAAGAAACGTTTACCTACACGAGTTAAAGAACCCTTGGAAGTGCCAAAAGAACTCAACCATACTTGGAGCATGGATTTTGTAACTGATGTATTAGAAAACAAAAGGCGATTCCGAGCCTTTAATATAATTGATGATTTTAACCGAGAAGCCCTTCATATAGAAATAGATTTTTCACTGACCAGTAATCGGTTAGTTTGGGTGCTTAACCACTTAATAAATAAGAAGGGAAAACCTCAGAAGATACGAATGGATAATGGTCCTGAATTTATCGCTAATATTACCAAAGAATGGAGTGAAATGCATGGAATAGACTTTAAATATATTCAACCAGGAAAACCAACTCAAAATGCTTTTATAGAACGCTTCAATGGAAGTTATAGACGAGGAGTACTAAACAAATACATATTCGAGGATCTTAATCAGGTTAGAGAACAAACCCAAATATGGATTGATGACTATAACAACCACAGGCCACATGATGCCCTAGGAAAAATTCCTCCAATTAAGTATGCAAAAATTAATTCTCTTGGGGCTAGCCCCAAGAGAATTAAAAACAGTAATTTTAAACTAGTTTTAGAAAATTAAGCAGTTCTAATATGGGGAAGCTCACATACCCTTATTACTTTCATAGATAAAGTCTTTTAGATTTTTACTCGTATAGCTTGAAAAATCGCCTACGATAATTAAAGGCATTTTATATTGAGTGAATTTTTGAAGTATATCTCCCGCTATCTTCGTTTTTAAATCAAAAAATGCTGGTGTCATATTTTTTTGATGTAAAATTATTTTATCAAAACCTTGATAATAGATGTTACCCATTAAATCCAAAGCATCTTCTGTGGTTTGGATTATAATTTCATTTGAAATGATTTCAGCAGTTTTTAATCCATTGATATTATGTTCTTCTATTTTCATCTTATTATCAATCATTGTTGACTAAGTGCCTTTGAAACGGCATAACTATCTTCAAGCAAACGATATTTTGTGATTAGGTTGTTTTCAACAATCATTACAATACAAAATAAAGAGCTTACAATCTTGCCTGTTTGCAGCATTTTAGTTGAAAACTCACCTGTAATTACTGCATTTTCATGATCAATAAGTATATTACTTATTTGTGCTGAAATAGGTTCTGTACTGCTCCATAATAAATCATAAAATTGCTCAACCTCTTTTCTACTGCTTCTTTTTCCAAGCCATGGTGCTTTAGTTTCGTCACCTGGTATAAACCAATCCACTTCATTAGAAAAAAGTTTGGTGATTTGGTTTAAGTTTCTTATTGAAAGAAATTTGAGAAAGTTTTCAATAGTTGCTTGTGTTTGTGATGTGAGTTCAGTCATAATTGAGTGTTGTGTGTTAAATCTCATTTAGTTTTGTCTGCTCTTTAGTGAGTAGTTTTATTTGAGCAGTTGGAACTTTTTGGTCAGACATTGTTTGCGGTACATTGTTTTTGAGTTTTAGCTATAATCATTTTTTTGAGCGTATTGCTTTTATTTTTTTCAAATTCTTGTCGGCAGTGTACTTTTCGTATTCAGGTGTTTCCATTCCATAAATTGCAATTTTCCCATTACTGTCAAAATGAATTCCGAAGCCATACCTTTTGGGTAAAGATGAAGCTCTTAAACAAGCTTGTCCCTTTGAGAAAAGTTGTTCCCTTGCTTGTTTATATTCAGCTTTAGTCAAATCATTTCGATCTGTAAAAACCTGAAACAATATATCGTCAGAAGTATATTTGTATGGATTTTTTACTATCAATTCATACTGCATTTCTGCAATAGTCTTCTTTTCTTTAGTTGGTGGTTTTGTCCCGCTGTCTGCTTTGGTGTCTTCTGCTACTTCGATAAAAGTGTCAAAATAATTTGTAGTATGAACCTTCATTATCCCAAATTGTAAAAGTGATTTTCCTGAATGATTTTACCTTCCTTCCATCTCTGAACCGACATTTGTTTGTAATCAAGTTTCCCAAATATTTTATTCGTAAAGACGTAGTGCCAATGAGCAACCGATAAATTTTCTTCAACAATAGTCGAAAGCAATTCGAGTTTTTCAACTTCTGAATTAGCAATAAAATTCTCAACCAATTTTCTAAAATTTTCTATGCCTTTTGTCGGTTCACTATTGTTGTCTGTTGAAATGATGTTTGGGTCGTAAAATTTGTCAACCGCTTCAATGAACTTGTTCTTTTGAATCAAAGAATAAAACTCTTCTACCGTGTCTTTGAAATTTTTCATTTTATTTGTTTTAGATTGATAATTTAGGTGTAAAAAATTGGTGTGGATTAATTAAAAGGATAATCCATATTCTTGTCAAAATTAGTTCTTGGATTCATTTAATTTAGCCTGTTCTTGAATCAGTTGCTTAAATTCTACTTCTGGAACTTCTTGATTAAACTTTATCTGAATGGTCTTTTTACCTGTTTTATATCCTTTTTCTTCTAAAATTTCACGCATTTCTTCGGTTAATGAATCGATACCAAAGCTCACGTGTTTTTTAGCTAAAGAAAAACCAGCAAGAATTCCGTTGTATTTATAAATGGGCACATTCCAACTTATTCCACTTTCTGCATTTGACGCTGTGGTTTCAATGAGCTTTTTGAGTTTGATCATTACTTCTTGTGCTTCCTCTGGAGACAAATCAATAAACTCATCTACAGTTTTTGGTTTTAAATCAGCCATATCTATTGTTTTTCTAATTTTCTGTTTGCAGGTCTAAAATACCAAGAAACAATTGTAAGAACTAAAAGTAAGGTAGGACCAAAAAGCGTTATTAATTCATCTCCAACTGCTACATGTGAAATAATAGCACCCGACATTACAAAGAAAAACCCTGCATACGCCCACTCTTTAAGTAATGGGAATTTAGGAATTAAGATGGTTATAACTCCCAGAATTTTCCATATCCCTAGAATACTTAGCAAATACATAGGATACCCTAATAGTTCCATACTTTGAATATTCTCTTCTAATTGTAACAATTGTACAATTCCGGTAGATAACATTCCTAAAGAAAGCCAAATGGTTGCAATCCAATAGATTATTTTGTTTCTTTTATTCGTTTTCATTTATTTTAAGCTTGTTAGTATTTGTTCTAATTTATCGTGAGCCATATTTAAACCATAAGCAAATGGTAATTTTAGTTGCTCAGCTCGGTGTTTTTCTGATTTATAGATTATCTGAATGGTTAATTTGCTTTTGTCTGCCGTAACTTTTTCAAAATTCAAAAACTCCAATTGTACACCTATGGGCATATTTTCCATTTCAAAAGTTCGTACTATTTCTTGGTTCGGAATAAGCTTGTGTATGGTTCCATTTGCCTTAAACATGACATTTCCTTCGTGTGAGGTTTCGAACTCATAACTCCCGTGATTTTTGTTTTCTAGCTTTAGTACGTTGGTCCCCATCCATTGTGCTATAAATTCAGCCTCGGTATAGGCTTTATATACCAATTCTACTGGAAGGTCAAAAGCTCTGGTAATGGTTAGCTCTTGCTTACCTTCTTGGGCATCAATTTTTGTTTTCTGTTCCATTGTTTATTTTGTATTTGATTGATGTTTTTTACTAATTTCTTATTCACTTTATTTTTTATTTTCGTGAATCTTCGATTTCATAACAGCTTCTAAGGTATTGAAACGGTCATCCCACATTTTTCTAAAAGGCTCGATAAAATCAGCTATTTCCTTCATTCCTTTTGGATTTAATTGATAGTAAATCTCTCTTCCTTTTTGTTCCTGTTCCAAAATTTCACATTCGGTAAGAATTTGAATGTGTTTGGAAATGGTTTGTCTGGAATAGTCGAAGTTTTCGGCAATAGCACTTGGTGTCATTGCACTTGCTGCGACCAATGTGATAATAGTTCTTCTTGTTGGGTCGGCTATGGCTTGAAAAACGTCTCTTCTTAATTTCATTACGCAGTTATTTGACTGTAAATATATATGCAGTTATTTGATTGCGCAAATTTTTTAAATAAAAATATGCTTTGAAAAAATGTATTCCATTAAATTAGATGACAAAAAAATGAATAGTGTTATGGAAATATTTTTGGAAGCGACTCCAGATGCAGGTAAACAGTTTTATCAAAATTTTAAAGGTAAAGGGGAAATTGTAATGCTTAATTTGTTAAAATTTAAAGAAATAGCTGACTATACCAATTTAGAACATCTAAGACCCGAACAAGAAATTAGTGGAGAAGAAGCTTATCAGTTATACCTTCATACTACTAAACCACAATTTCAAAAAGCAGGTAGTAAAATTGTATATTATGGAAAGGGAAGGGATTTTTTAATTGGTCCTGAAACTGAAAAATGGGATGCTGTTTTATTGGTTAAACATCAATCAGTTTTAAAATTTATGGAATTTGCACAAAGTGAGGATTATCTAAAAAATGCAGGTCACCGTAAGGCTGCTCTTAAAGATTCACGACTGTTACCAACTACAGAAATGAAAGACCAATTGTAGAATGGTGTAATCTTCCCCGAAAAAGGGGAAGCCTACAATCTCTTTTGCTAATTAATCTGTAAGTTCATTGTGATGTTTCTGAAAAAGTATTGTTAGAATTCTAGGAATATTCGTTCTATTGTCTTCATCAAAATACTCTTCCATCAACACAATTTTAAAACCGTTTGTTGATGCTGCATTGCAATAGTCAGAGAGGTGATGCGTAAAACAAGTTACCATTTGTACTCCACTTTCTGTCTCAAAGCGGGCTTTACTACCGCTATATTGTTTAAACGGGTGTAACTCACTCAAATACACATATCCATTGGGTGTAATAACTTTACTTAATTTTTCAAAGATACTATTCAAGTTTTCAATATGCTCTAGTACCAAACTAAACGTTGCTAGATCAAATTTTTCTTGATTTGCAAAATCCCAATTCTTGTTAATATCCGCTTGTATAAATTTTACTTTTTCAGAAAGAATTTTGCTTTTGGCTTTTGCTAACATAGCTTCAGAAAAATCCACTGACACTATATTGTTTCCTTTTGTATGCAACCATGTCGTATTTTTGCCTGTACCACAACCAATTTCCAGGCAATTTGTAAAACTGATATTAGAGAGAGTGTTTTTTAAAGCAACACCCTCAAGATCTCTTGTTTTGTTGTTATTACTGTCATATTGGCTTGCCCAAATATTGTATGCTTCTCTAACTTCCATTTTTCTAACGTTTTATTCTTTTATATTTTACCAAGGCATTTCTCCATCTGAATTCAAAAATTTCCCAGTTGGCCCATCATTTCCAGTAGTCGCATACTTTACAATAACTCCAGCTGTTTCTTCTGGATTTTTATCGCCTCTATGATTATTAAAATCGGTGGCTGTATGTCCTGGATTTACGGCATTTACTTTTATATTAGTTTCTTTAAGTCCGAAAGCCAACATAATCGTGTAACTGTTTAAAGCAGTTTTAGAAACGCTATATCCTGCGGATTTGAACGGATAATATTTCCAAGTCGGGTCATTATGAAGTGTCAGCGAAGCAAGGTCGCTCGTAACATTTACAATTCGTCCTGCTTCTGACTTTTGAAGCAATGGCAACAATTCTTGAGTAACTTCTATGGTACCGAAAAAATTGGTGTTGAATATGGTGCGGATTTCTTCCACATTTGTCGATACCGCAGGTTGTGGAACCGTTCCTAAAATTCCGGCATTGTTGACTAAAATATCGAGAAGTCCGAATTTTGATTCGATGGTGTTTTTTGCCTTTTTAATCGTCTTGGATTTTGTCAGGTCGATTTCTATTACCTCTGTGTTTTTAAGTCCATTTTTGTGAAGTTCGTTAACTGCTTTTTGACCTAAGTCTAAGTTGCGGCAACCTAAATAAACGTAATGCCCTAATTCGGCTAATTTTTTAGCCGTTTCAAATCCTATTCCTTTGTTTGCTCCTGTGACTAATGCGATTTTCATTGTCTTATTTTTATTTGTGAGCCACAAAGGTTGTCATTGGGTTTTCTATTGCGTTGGTCAAATCACTTTTATGACCCGACAAATCTTGAATATTTTCCACAAATTCGGTAATGCTTTTCCCTGTTTTCTTTTTAAAAAGTTTAGAAAAATAAGCAGGATCGGAAAACCCCAATTCAAAAGCTAATTCCTTTACCGAAGTTTCAGCGTAATACAATTTTCGTTGCGCTTCTAAAATCAATCGATTTGTAATAAATTCTTTAGGGGAAAGTCCTGAATACTTTTTTACAATGTTATAAAGGTAATTGCTTGTAACAGCTAATTTAACAGCAATACTCTGAATACTATTTTGTTCCGTCAATTCTGTTTCCACAATATGTTTGAACTCGATAAATTTTGAAATATTACTATTGGTAGAAATATCTTCTTTGGTGTTTATAAAATAGGAATGATTACATTCTGTAAGCAACGTATTTAGGTTTGCAAGAATTAATTGTGTGTTATTGTTTTCGGTTTGCAAGAGTTGAGCTAGCATTTCAAAAATCATTTTTACCCGTTGTATGGCATCTTTATCTAAAGTGATTACTTGTTGTTTATTTAGTGGATTGATTAAAAACAGCAAAGGTTTGGGAAGTAGTGACAGACAAGTATTATCAAAAGCAAGTTTAAAATATTCAATATCATTTTTCTTTGCAGGCAACAAGTGTATTTGGTGCGGTAAAATAAATAGAATTTGACCTGCCGCAATGGTTGTTTCTAGTAAATCAACGGAATGTGTTGACTGACCTTTTATGAGAAAAACAAAAAAATAATGCTGCTTACGGTGTGGTTTTAAAAGTTTCTGATAAACTTCCTTTGGTAATTGAACACTATTATTTGAGCTAACTCTTATGGTCAACTTGTCGTGCTGTGTTACATTTTCGAGTATGTCTTTTGTGTCAATCATTGTATTTTTACAAATCACTAATAGATTTATGGTCGATGGCGTTTTTTAAGTTGTCTAGCGTTACAAATTAATTCTGTGCTATTTCAATTATGTTTCCTTCAATGTCCGTGAAGTAAAAAAAGAGTCCGCCAAAAGGTGGTTCTGTGGGTTCTTTTAATATTTTTACTTTGTTTTTTAGTTGGTCATACAATTTTAAAACTTCTTCTTTACTATTTACATTGTAGCCAATTGTCACAGAACGAAAACCTTCTCCTTTATGGTCAATTCCAATAAAATCAGCAAGCATTTTCTTGTCGCAAATGCTCAATAAAAAACCATTGAGCTTATAAAATGCTATGTCTTTGTTTTCTGCAACTGTTGTCCAACCTAAAACTTTGCTATAAAAGTTTTTCATTGCGTTTAGGTCATCTGCTCCAATAGTTAATACACTTATTCTTTGTTCCATTTATTGATTTTGTAATTACTGTTTATATTAGGCTATTCATTGTTTTTCTTGAACTTTTTTCCTTTTACAATCGCAGAAGATATTTGTCCGCAATGATGCGTATTATGATTAAGTAGAATTGAAAATAGTTTTATTCGTGCTATTTTACCAAACCAAGTTGTCTCAATTTCTTCAAGCCATTCTTGGTCTGAGGTATTGGCAATTAATTTATCAAGCGTATTATAGCCATTTTCAAAATACATTCTACTAGTTTCAAGGTCAAACTCAGTTTCTGTATCTTTTTTCCCTATGGTTGTTCCTTCTATATCAGTATTGTGACCAAAGAATTGTCCAATTAAATTTGTTGTTTCACCGATATGTCTATAAATAAACCCTACAGAGGCTGTTTCCGCTGTTAAGCGATAAGCTGAGTTCTCAGTGTTTATATTTTTACAGAAATGAGAACAGTCCTTTTTGTTTTGTTCAAATAATTGTGATAGAATTTCGTTTTGCATTTCTAAGGTATTTTAGTCTTTTTTAGTATTTAAAATAGTTTCCAAATTTTGGAGTTTACTATTCCAAAATTCATCAAAATGGTTAATCCAAGCTTTTAGCTCATTAAATCCTTGCTGATTTAAAATACAATGTCTTTCCCTGCCTATTTCTTGAATTGATATAAAGCCTGCTGATTGCAATATTTTAATATGTTTTGATACGGCCGGTCTGCTCATTTCAAAATTTTCTGCTAAAGCATTTATATTATAGGTGTTTTTGGTAAGCATATCCAAAATTTGCCTACGGCTTGGGTCTGCAATTACCTGAAAGGCATCAAGAGTGGGTATTGACATATTAGTGCGGGGTTAAATTCGTAAACATTTTTTGAATGTTTTTGTCCCAACCATCAAACATGGCAGTAAGAATAGAGCTATTCTCTTCTTTAAATCCGCTGTGAACAAGGGTTAATTCAGTTCCATGATCTTTAGTTTCTAAAGTCCACTCCACAATGGTTTCAAGTGTTGGATTATTTTTGCTCAAACCACCGTTCCAACTATAAACAAGTTTTTTTAAAGGAACAATTTCTAAAACTTTGCAATAAAAGGTTCCGTCAAGGTTTAAGCTTGGAATTGGATTCGTTGTAAACTTAAATTCATATCCCAATTTTAGCTTAAAATCATTGGGCATCAACCATTTTTCTATTAACTCCGACTTTGTGAGATATTCCCAAATTTCTTCGGGAGATTGATTATAAAACCATTGGTGTTTAATTTCTGTTTTCATTGTTATGTAACTTTAAGGTTACGTAAATATATAAGTAACTTTCAGGTTACGCAATGTTTTTTTAGAAAAATTTTTATCTTCTCGATTTTAGGTGCCAGCAACCATTACGCTTATACAATGTTATGTGCATACTCTTTTTTGTTGATTTAGAAATATTTTTTTAATTTTGTCGCTATGAGAATGACCGTAATGCTATAATATTCCTTTCAAGCTTAGTCTTAAGCAATACGCTTTATTTATACAAAGCGTGGTTTTCTATTATTCACTCATTTTATTAAAAATCTTAAAACCAAGCCCTACTTGTTCACAGGATTTGTTTCTGTATGTGGTTGGTTTTTTAAACAAAAAAAATATGTCAGATATACTAAGTAAAAAGGAAATTGAGCATTTTATCCATAACGGTTTTATTCGTCTTGATAATTCATTTTCCAAGGAAACAGCAGATGCTGCTTTAGATATTCTATGGAATGACCTTCCTTGCGACAGGTCAAACCCTTCAACTTGGATTGAGCCTGTAATTCGTTTGGGAATGTACACAAATGAACCATTTGTTAATTCAGTAAATACTCCAAAGTTACATAACGCTTTTAATCAGTTAATAGGTAAAGACAAATGGATTCCTTGTCGGAACGTAGGAACATTCCCTGTCAGATTTCCATCTAGCCAACAACCTAATGATACTGGTAAACACGTAGATGCAAGTTTTCCGGGAAATGACCCGAATAATTTTCTTGAATGGCGTGTTAATGTCAAATCGAAAGGAAGAGCACTATTAATGTTGATTCTGTATTCAGATGTCAGCGAAAATGATGCTCCGACAATCATTTATGAGGGTTCGCATATTGATGTTGCAAGCGTATTATATAAAGAGGGAGATTCAGGTATTTCTTTTATGGAACTTGCAGGCAAGTTAGACGAGTTGCCCAAAAGAAAAGAAGTGTTTGCAACTGGTAAAGCGGGTACAGTTTACTTATGCCATCCGTTTTTGGTTCATTCAGGACAACCACACAGGGGAAGTACGCCTAAATTTATGGCACAACCACCTTTGTTGTTAAGGGGCGAATTGTCTATTTCAGATTCTGATATCGGATATTCCCCCGTTGAAAAGGCTATTCGCTTAGGAATAGATTAGCCATAAAAATAGTCATATTAAAAGAGGTTGTTTTTTAGCAACCTCTTTCTTTTTAAGGTTAGTATATCTTGAAAAGTAGGCGGTTGCGAAGTACAGAACTTTCCGAAAAGCACAAAGCTTGATAGAAGTAAAAACCCTTGAATTTAGTGATATTTCGCCTATTATTTATATATATATTTGTTAGCCGTTCGTTGCTTTATTCATCAAGTCTTATCATACAGGTTACAACTTCTTTGTCAGTTGCATACTGCTCTACGCAATACCCTTTTGGGTCAAGATTCGGTTTTTTAAGCAGTTGTTGAAATGCCCTGTCTATACTCATTACATCTTTTCTAAAATCATTCCAAAACTCATACAAACAGACATTACGATTGAGACGGTAAGATTAATACAAAATTTAGCTTGACGTTCAGTTAGTTTCATTATCCAAAAAATTAGATATTTCGGTAAACAAACTCTTTGTTGACTTCGAATTAATATCGGTTAAAGGCCAAACGTGTGTAACATTTTCAAATTCCAATAGAAAAGATTTTGACTGAACATTTTTTAATTTTTTATTAAAATCTTTACTGTCTTGCAACAAAACTTCATTTTTTCCAACTGCAACCAAATTTGGTGGAAAACTTGGAAAAGATAAATTTGAAGGACTTACATTCTTTAAATCTGAATTTCCGATATATAAGTTGGCATATTTAACCAACTCTTCTTTCTTTATAATGGGGTCATTTTCTTTGTTAAAAAAATAGCTTTCTGAATTGCAATAAAGATTTAACCAAGGTGAAATAAAAATCACACCATTAGGCTTCTGAATTTTCTTGTTTTGTAGTTTGCCCATAGATGAAAGAATGATACCACATCCAGCACTATCGCCACAGACAAATATTTTTTTATTTTCATTTTTAGATTTTAGTCCCTTATAAACTTCAAAAAAATCATTGACACCATTAGGAAAAGGATTTTCAGGAGCTAATGCATATTCGACAAAGATAATTTTTGTTTGGGTAGTTTTAGCTAAATGTGTCATCATTGCTTTATGCGACTCAATTCCACCAAGAGCGAAAGAACCACCATGAGCATATAACACTAACCTTTTATTATTAATATTTGGAGGAGTAAAAGAATAACATACTATTCCAGAAATGATTTCTTGACCTTGTTGAACTTCAACATCAGGTTTATAAATTTTACCCAATCCATTAAAAAATTCTCGTGTACTTTTAAGTTCTTCTGTAGAAATAATTTTATCCATTTTCTTTGTTTTCTTAACTGCACAACTCACAGTTGTTATGATTATAATTAGTAAAATTAATTTTTTCATATTTTTGTTTGTAAAATAAATATATTAACTTCATATTTACAAGTAGTTATAATTTTATGAATTAGTAACATAATATGTAGTTTTATTGATTATCAATTATATATGTAATGAAAAAAAATAAAATAATTTGTCCAGTTGACTATTCTATTGATTTGCTGTCTAAAAAATGGACGTTACCAATTATTTATGCTTTGGTACAAAAAAGCCCTAAAAGATTTAAGGAATTGGAACGTGAAATAATCGGAATTTCGCCTAATATACTTTCAACAAGACTTAAAGAATTGGAACACAATTATCTTATTACAAGAGAAGTTTTTCCAACTATTCCACCAACAGTTGAATATGGACTGACTAAACACGCAGATGGACTAAAGCCTGTAATTAACGAACTTGAAAATTTTGGATTATACCATCAGAAAATAAAGAAATAACTACTACCAACACCAGCTAAACTTAATGCGAGTTACTAAGTCGCAAAATCTTGTTGATTTGGCTTTGTGAAAACCAAAGAAACAAAACCAAACAAAAAGCTTCGGCTTAGTCCGTGTTCGAAAAAATAGCTAACAAAGAAATAGAAATCAAGGTTTATCTCTTCCAATAAAACGTTCCTTACCTAACAAAAAGTTGATAGCTCTTGTTATGTTATAATCAACACTTTTTTCTGTTTTCAGATATGCAATATACCTTACTATTTCTTTTCGTAGGGAAGGAGATATTTTATCAAATTTAATTTTAGCTTCTTTATTCTTATTTAGAGCTTCTATCAATTTTGGATGGGGAACAATGGTTCTATCTACTGGGTCATATTCAATAGTCAAGGCAATAGTTTCACCAATACGTTTTGGAGAATCTTTAAGCATTGTTGTATTGATGTAGAGTCGCCACAAACCACTGTATTTTAGCAAGGTTTGAGTGTACGGTTGTTTATTAACAGTTCCTTTGATTGGAATGTGTCCTTTGTTTTTACCCGCTTGCACAAAAATTTGTTGTAAAATAGTTTCAGGGATTTGTACATAAGGATTGATTCCTATGATTTCTATAATTGCTGTAAAAGAATGACTTTTCATTTTATATTAGAATATTAGTTGTTAGTATCCTTATGTGAATAATTTTCGGGTAAACTAACTATGGTTTTCCATCTTTCATTTCCATTTCCTAATCTCTTTTTTTCAAAGTTTCTAAATAGTGTTTATTGGTCATGATTCCGAGAACGTTTCCAAATGGGTCGATTACAGAAGTGGTTACAAAAACCATTTTTCCACCACTTCTGTCAATAATTGGTTCAAATAATTTAGCTCCTTTAGAAATCAGTAAATCGAGTGTTTTTTCTAATTCGTCAACGTGCCAATAGGCGATTGCTCCACCAACTTCTTTCGTTGAATTCTTCGGTGCATATTTACCGTCAATAATTCCGAGTTCGTGCTGATCATCTCCAAGTCGAAATTCCGAATAGCCTGGTACATTAAAATAAGGTTCCATTCCCAAAATTTCGCTGTACCATTTTTTTGCTTCTTCGTGGTTGTCTGCATAAAAACTGATGGTGGCAAGTCCTCGTAATTTGATATTTTCCATTCCTATTTTTTTATGAATTAATTCTGGTTATTCATTTATTTTCGGTTTACTCAATTATTATTCGCAGCAAATTCTATTTCAATTTTTGTTAGCCTGTCAGACCAATTCTTTAGTATGTTTTTTCTTTCTTCTTCAGTTAATCGTTCTGTTGAATATATGACTTCTGGTTTTAAAGCTTTAAAACCAAGAAATTCAAAAATACCACGATGTATAGGAAATAAAATTGAATTTATATCTCCATATTTATCGGCTGTATAATTATTTCTAGGTCCGCCAGTTGTTAAGGACATAAGGGCTCTTTTTCCAACCGAATAGCCATTTTCATAAATTCTTCCATTGTCATAAAATTTTCCCATCGTGAAAACTTTATCAACCCAACCTTTTAATATTGCTGGGACTGAAAACCAATATAATGGAAAATGCCAAATCATTATGTCGCACCATTCTACTTTTTCTTGTTCTAACACAATATCATCTAAAAAAGTATTATTCTTTACGGCAAATAACTCTTCTGTTTGTTGTTTAAAGAAATTAGGGTTTTCCAATTTACTAAAGTTATCTTTTCCGCTCACAGGCTGAAAATTCATTTTATACAAATCAGAGGACTTTACTTCATGACCAACGTTTTCTAATGTATTAATTGTTGTATTAAACAAGGATGCGTTGAAACTTTTTTCTTCGGGATGTGCAAGAATTACAAGAATTTTCATTTTTATACTATATTTATTTTAGTTACAAAACTAATTTTAGTAATTTTCTTCTGCAATACCTATCAATATGGATAGGTTTAAATAAGTTAAAAATGAATACAGAATGTATTGGTGATTGTGTAAAATTAAAAGGAAAAGTGTATCCCTGTACCATTAGTCTTACCTTAGATTTGGTGGGTGGAAAATGGAAAGCCGTAATACTTTACCATTTAAAAGATGAAGCAAAAAGATATAATGAACTTCGTAAGGAAATGCCTATTATTACAGAAATGACGTTAAGTTTACAGCTAAAAAAATTAGAGAAAGACGGCTTGGTATCAAGGAAGGTTTATGGAAAAAAGCCGCCTATAAAAGTTATTTACAGTTTAACCGATTTAGGAAAAAGTTTCGTTCCGGTTTTAGTAGCAATTACGGAATGGGGGAATCAGGTTGTTAGTGAAAATGGGGAATTTTTGAATAATTTGTCATAGAGATAGCTTTATTACTATCTGTTTTTCCCAATAAAGAATGATAGTAATTATTTTTTGATAATTTTAGTTTCTATCCTAAAGACTACTTGCTCTTCATTATTGAGACAATACTTTCTAAGTCATTTTTTCGGCTTATTGCTATCGATTTGTGTAAGGCGAGTAAGTGTGCTTTGTGGTGTCATAGTTAACCAAAACTTTATTATACTAACTATAGTTTTCTTTGTAATTCATTCTTCCCCATTTTGATAATTCATTCAGGATATTTTCTAGTGATTTACCTTTTTCTGAAAGTTTATATTCGACCCTTGGTGGCACTTCAGGATATGCAATTCTTTCTACTAGGTTATCAGCTTGTAATTCTTTTAGTTGAGAAATCAGCATTCTTTCAGAAATCCCTTCGATTTTTCGCTTTAACTCACCATATCTCAGTTTTTTATTAGCCAATAGATACCCTATTATACTTAATTTCCATCTCCCGCTAAGTATGGCTATGGCGTAAGCCATTCCGCAGCTTGATTCTAAATTTTCTTTATTTAGCGTATTTGTTGAATTTTCTTTTCTCATTTCTTACTTTAATGTTAGTACATACAATTTTGTAGGTACTTGCTCAATTCAAAAGTACTGAGTTTCTTTGTAAAAGAAAATTTAAAACATAAAAAATAATGAGAAAAATATTTATTACAAGAGAGTATCTTGATAATTACAGTTCAAAGGGAATATTGATATTAAGGTTGGTTGCAGGCTTTACTTTATTTATGCACGGCTTTCCAAAGGTTTTTTTCCCAACATCCTGGATGGGTGATTCCATTCCGGGGTTACTTCAACTATGTGCTGTGTTTTTTGAGGTAATTGGTGGTTTGGTACTTATTTTTGGTTTTTTTGTTCCTATTGCTTCTTTAGGTATTGGAATTACAATGGCAGTTGCTGTTGTTTTTCATATTACATCTTCAGATCCGTTATTAAGATTGACTGTTAGAGGTACTTCCGAAGGAATTGGTTCTAAATATTTATTTTTCCCTGAATGGTTCGTTTTAGCTGATGGCAGAAGTGCTTTTGGTTCAGGTTCTTCCGAACTCGCTTTGTTATTTCTGACTATCTCAGCTTGTCTATTTTTTACTGGGGCTGGAAAATATTCTTTAGATTATTATTCTGGTAGAGTTAGAAAAATCACTCTCTAAGACATTATACCTAATAACAGGTGTTTAGAAGGAACTTTAAACTAAAATGACGGCACACAAAGCCGTCATTTTTTACTATGCAAAACATAATTCCTTATTAAATAAGTATGAAATTATATTTACCTTTCTCCCACCCAATGCGGATAAATTAGTTGTTGTTTAGAAATTTCGTTAAGTTGTTTTATATGCTCTTCTGATAAATGCCATCCTACAGAATCCAAGTTTGAGAGTAGCTGTTTTTCATTTCTTGCTCCAATAACTATATTAGAAACACTTTTATTTTGAAGTACCCAATTGATCGCAATTTGTGGTATAGATTTTCCAATTTCATTACTAATTTTTTCCAAAACATCCACTACATTAAATAAGAATTCATCATCAACTGGTGGAGCCCCAATATCTCCACCAGACTTTATCCTACCACTTTTCATTTCCATTCCTCTTTTTATTTTCCCTGTCAATCTTCCCCAACCTAATGGACTCCACGCCATCAATCCCATATTTTGGTCTTCCAAAAGGGGCATTAATTCTTGTTCGTAATCCCTACCGATTAGCGAATAATAGCCTTGATAAACAATATATTTTTCCAAATTTAACTTCTCTGAAATAGAAAGTGATTTCATCAATTGCCAAGAAGCAAAATTTGAGCATCCTATATATCTTACTTTTCCACTTTTTACCATATTATCAAGAGTTCTTAATGTTTCTTCAATAGGTGTGTTTTGGTCGAAACCATGCATTAAAAACAAATCGATATAATCTGTATTCAATCGTTTTAAACTATCGTCAAGCGCATTCATTAAGTGATATCGAGACGAGCCTTTTTCATTGGGATGCTCGCCCATTTGAAAAGTAGCCTTGGTAGAAATGATTGTTTTATCTCTTTTGGCTTTCAATGCTTTACCTAAAACAATTTCTGAGTCGCCATTAGAATAGACATTGGCTGTATCAAAAAAGTTGACTCCTCTTTCAATACAAATGTCAATAAGTCTAGTAGCTTCTTTTACATCTGTTTGACCCCAACGCTGAAAAAATTCGTTGGTTCCTCCAAAAGTACCTGTTCCAAGGCTTAATATAGGTACTTTTAATCCTGAATTTCCTAAATTTCTGTATTCCATTATTTCTATTGTTTTTCTATTCAGCAAAGTTGAAATATGAAAAGCTCAAATCACAGGAGGATTATCACAGATATGATGTGAGAAATGTCACACTAAGCATGCAGGAGACGACTAAGTGTTTCTCTAGAAACGCCTAAGTATGAAGCAATCATAGTTTTAGGAATGCGCTGAATCAAATCAGGATATTGTTCCAATAAATAATGATACCGGTCGCTTGCTTTACTGCTGATCAGGCACATTATCCTTCTTTGTAAGGCGATGTATCCAGCAGTTGTTTTCTTACGAAAGAAGTATTCCATTTTTTGCAAATCACGACACATTCTTTCCTTATTCTCAAGTGTTAGAGCAAAAACACTAGTGTCTTCTAAGCAATCTATAGACATGCTTGCTTTAGTACTATTATGAAAAGCTTCGGAATCGGTGATCCACCAGTTTTCCATGGCAAAATGCATGATGTGCTCTTTACCTTCATGAGTGATCTGAGCGGCCTTCATCAATCCTTTGGCCACAAAGTACTCCTCTCGTACATCATCTCCTTGTTGAATAATGAGATGATGTTTTTTAAACACCTTTGGTTTGAAATATAATAGTACGTGTTCAAACTCGTCATCAGTGAGCGTGATGGTTTGTTCTATGTGATACCTAAGTTTTATTTCCAATCTCATAACTGATAAATTTACGTTTAGACCGATTAAAGTTATTTAATTTTGAGGAGTATATTAATTGATTTTACATTTTTCAGTATCAGGAAATATGAAAAGCGGTTCGATTTCTTACCAAACCGCTTTGATTTAATATTTGTATTCTATCAACATTCAAAGAAGGTAGTATTGAATTAGTCGTAGAATTTTTTGCTCCTTTTGTATCATACTTTTTCTACAGGAATACAAAATTCTATGATAAAACTTCCATCTTTTGGTGCCTCTGGATAATTTTGATAAGGAATTTGGTCAATAGGGTGATAACCTGCTGAAGGAATTCCTTCGCCATATATCCAATTCCAGGCCTGACCGATTTCTTGAGGTTTAATCTTAAACTTAGCAATATAATACTTCCCTCCTGAAATTACAGTTTTCCCAATTTCACCATCTGTTTTGGTGTTTTCTGGAATGGTAATACAAACACTCATTCTTTGTTTTTCGTCAGGTGTCACATCCGGGTCATCATGATGAATTACTATTGATTCAGGATTATGTTTTAGTAAATCATTTTTGCCCGCCCATTCAAATAATTGACCAAATAGTTTTTCGTAAACTCCTGCACTTTGCTTATAAGAGCCCACGTGCTTTATATAAGCAATAGCTTTTTCTGGCATTGATTTAATGTTTGCTTCTACTAATTGTTCCATTTTGTTATATTTTTTAAGTTCAGAACAAAAGTATTTAGCTTTGAAAAAATTGTTTGACTAATATTGCTCTTTTGTATTTTCTGCTTTCTAAATGCAGTTGGTGAGGTTTTAAAATGATATGTAAATTGACGTGAAAAAACGGATAAATCATTAAAACCACTTTCATAAGCGATTTCAGTTATCGTTAGATTTGGTTTTAACCTTAATAAGATATTTGCTCTCTCTAGTTTTATTCTTTGAATAAATTCAAAAGGTGTTTCACCAACCATAGCATTAAATACTCTGGAAAAATGAAATTTTGAGAAATTAGAGGTTTTTGATAAATCGTCAAGATTAAACTCTGATTCAATGTTTTCGTCTATGTAGTCAAATACTTTATTAAGACGCTCTATATAGTGATTTCTATTTTTATCAATAGTACTACTCATCTAAGTTAAAATGTCTGCTGTCAACTAGATTATCTGTATAAGTTTCTTTCCATTTGCCTTTTTCTTTAGCAATTTCTATAAATTTTAGTCCGTTCTCAGTCATCAACCCTTGCTCAATCATTCGTTCAGCACGTTCAATATTCCTATCGCTCCAATTGCTCCTCTTTATATTTCGAGGCGTGAATGTCAAGTAATAACTTTCTTCATCACGTTTCTTGCAAAGGCTATCAATCCAACCGAAGCATACCGCTTCTTCAGTAGCTTCAATTAAATTTACACACTCTTTTTTACTATTCTTTTTATGAAGAATTAGCCAAACTGTTTTTTCTGTTTCACAGTTTTCACTTAACCACTTTCGCCACTCTTTTCTTGTTTTACAGTATATGGCTGGTTTTCCATCTTTCATTTCCATTTCCTATTCTCTTTTTTTTAAAGTTTCTAAATAGTGTTTATTGGTCATGATACCAAGAACGTTTCCAAATGGGTCGATTACAGAAGCTGTTACAAAAGCCATTTTTCCACCACTTCTGTCGATAATTGGTTCAAATAATTTAGCTCCTTTAGAAACCAGTAAATCGAGTGTTTTTTCTAATTCGTCAACGTGCCAATAGGCGATTGCTCCACCAACTTCTTTCGTTGAATTTTTCGGTGCATATTTACCGTCAATAATTCCAAGTTCGTGCTGATCATCTCCAAGTCGAAATTCCGAATAGCCTGGTACATTAAAATAAGGTTCCATTCCCAAAATTTCGCTGTACCATTTTTTTGCTACTTCGTGGTTGTCTGCATAAAAACTGATGGTGGCAAGTCCTCGTAATTTGATATTTTCCATTCCTATTTTTTTATAAATTAATTCTGGTTATTCAATTATTTTCGGTTTACTCAACTATCAATAGCGTCCTAAATGTTTTAATTTAATGTTTAAGTAAATCTTGTGAAGAAGCAACTAACTGCATTACTTCAATTTGCGGTAAAACTTCCAAACCGCTCTCATCCCGATGTTTTTGGAAAGAAAGAAATGAGGGAATCTGAAGCAAATGCTTTTGAATTCCCTCATTTTTATAATGTGATAGATGGACAAAGGTTTTTCCGTCTCCACATAAATAGGATACATATTGAAAGTCGTTTGTACTCAATTTTTTAAAATCAACCATAAACAAATTAATGTTTTCTTGGTTTTTCTGAACGAATTCAGGTTTTACGGTGTAAGTTACTTTTACGGTTATCATTTTGTTTGTTTTAAATCAATAGGTTCCTAAACGTTTTGATTTTGTGTGAGTTTTTTCTTACTCAAAAAGTGAATTATAAAATCATCATCGGCAAATAATTAATTCACTTAATCTTCATATTTTTATTTATTAGCCTCTGCGTATCAAGAGTCAATTTCCGAAACTTAATTGATAAAAACACTACCGAGTTATCCAAGGGTTTGTTTTCATTTTTACGAAACTCAACTTTTGTGTGTGCATTTATAACTGTTTTGTAATTTTCTTTTATAATGTTAGGATGATTGTATATTTTTTCGAAAAGGGATCTGAAATTATTTTTTTGTTTAAAAAACATAAAATATTGAGTTTCTATTATCTTAAAATTGGAGTGGGTAAACATTACACTTTATTGTAAAAAAGGTCTCTAAGTTCTTTAGTAAACAATTCAGGAACATCAAGAGCTGCAAAGTGACTACCTTGATCCAAAATATTAAATCGTTTAACATTTACTTTTCTTTCTACCCATTCTTTAGGAAAAGGAGCTTCTCCGGGAAACAAAGTTACGCCAGTAGGAACTTCAACTTTTTGTTCAGACTTTAAACCTTCTTGCCAAGAGGCATGACTTTCTTCCACATAGGTACGAATAGAGGAATTGATTGTTTGCGTAATCCAATAGATCATCACATTGGTGATGAGTTCGTCTTTAGAATAATGTTCGTCAAGGTTTTTGGGTTGTCCAGACCAAGCATGAAATTTTTCTACTATCCAAGCCGCTAAACCTACTGGAGAATCATTCAATCCATAACCTAAAGTTTGGGGTTTTGTAGATTGTATCATGTTGAAAGCACCTTCTCTAAAAAACCACTGTTGTATAAATTGTCCAAATTCCTGTTCTTCGGATGACATGGAAGCCCAATCTTCTTTGCCATTTGGGTAGCCCACATCAGTTAAATGAATTGCAGAAATTAAGGATGGATATTGGTTTGCTAAAGATTTGCTAATCGTTGAACCTATATCTCCACCAGCGGCAAAAAAAGTTTGGTAGCCTAAAACTTCTGTCATCAATTTCATCCATAACGTTGCCGTTTTATCACTGCTCTGTGGTTTTTTATCGGAGAAACCAAATCCAGGTATTGAAGGAACTATTACATCAAATGATTCGTTTTCATTTCCGCCATAACTCAACGGATCGGTGAGCATTGGAATTACCTTATGAAATCGATAAAAGCTATCTGGCCAACCGTGTGTTAGTAAAAGGGGTTTAGGATTTTTACCTTTTCCTTTCACATAAATAAAGTGGATAGATACGCCATCTATTTCCACCGTATACTGTGGCAATTCGTTAAGTATGGTTTCGTGTTTTCTCCAATCGTATTCATTTTGCCAATAAGAAACTAATTCTCTTAGATAAGTAGGATTGATTCCATAATTCCAATCGGCACTTTGGGGTTCATCAGTCCATCTAGTTTGTTTTAATCGTGTTGAAAGATCATTCAACACGTCTTGAGGTACTGCAATTTTGAAAGGTTTCATATATTTTCTATTTAATTTGTTTGATACAAAATTCAAACTATTACGATTCTTTTCATTGTAAAAAATTTACCTTTTAGTTTTAATATCAAAAAATCAGATAATTAATTGTAGGTCTTGTGGTTGTAATATCATATCGGGAACCAAACTATTTTCTTCTAATAGGATTTGAGATTTCTGATAATCGGTTGGTTTTGAACCTGAAAAATGACTAAAATCTTTGATTAAATGAGCTTGATCATGATAACCAAATTTTTCGACCAAAAAAAACCAGTCAATTTTTCCTTTTTGTATCTGAATTGCTTGTGTTAATTGGTTAAATCGGTCGATCCTTTGTAAATATTTTGGCGCAAAACCAGTTTGTTTTTTTAATACTTGAATAATATGCTTCTGTGAATAACCAGATTTATGCACTAACCAATTGATGTTTTTCTCTAAATTTTTTATTACAAAAGGAACAATATTATTTTCTCTGCTTTGACTAATAGTATACTTTTCAAAATATGTTTCCAGCACCAAAAATTTATTAAAGATTATTTTTGTATTTAAAAGCTGTTGGTACAAATCTCTAAATGAATTTCCTAAAACGGTTTCCGCTTCAATGCCATTTTGTTTTATTAACGATATTGGAATACCGGTAAGTTGGTAGAACCCACCAATAGTAAAACGAATACTTATAATTACAGAATTTGGATTGTTTTCATAAAGAATGGCCTGCTTTTGCATTCCTGAAATCCAAGCATGTTTTATTGCTTTTTTGTTCTTTAAGTTGGAATCCTCATAAATGGTGTTTGTTGTGTTTTCATTGAGCTCAATCACTAAATTTGTACTACCTTCTGGTAGTTCTTTAATGTAAGAATTAGAAGAATTCCCTCTTATATATACCATATGTTTGATAAAGCTATTTAGAGGTTCTTGAGGTATATAATGTTGTATATTGATCATTACTCCAACTTTTTTTTCCAATAAATGTACTTTTTCCTAACAAATATGTAATGGCTCTTTCTATTATTCTATCTCTACTTTCTTCGGTCTTCAATGAGGTAATGTAACGCACCATCTCTTTTTTCGCAGATGGAGACAAATTATCAAATTTTGATTTTGCTTCTAGGTTATTTTTTAATGCTTCTAAAAACTTAGGGTGTGGTGCTATTGTTCTATCTGAGGGATCAAACTCAATAGTAATATTAATTTCTTCTCCGATGCGTTTTGGTGAATTTTTTAGCATTGTTGTATTGATATAAAGTCGCCATAGCCCACTGTATTTTAGCAAGGTTTGAGTGTAGAGTTGTTTATTAACAGTTCCTTTGATTGGGATATGTCCTTTTGTTTTACCCGCTTGCACAAAAATTTCTTTTAAAATAGTTTCAGGGATTTGTACATATGGATTGATTCCTATCATTTCTATAATTGCTGTAAAGGAATGACTTTTCATTTTATATTAGAATATTAGTTGTTAGTATCCTTATGTGAATAATTTTCAGCTAAATATTTTTTCCGTTGGATTTCACCATATTCCTCCATTGTCATTTTGTGTGGAGTAAAATTTTCGGGTAAACTAATAATGGTTTTGATTCTATCTATTCTAAAGTTTCTAAATTCATTTCTCAATCTACACCAAGCTACTACAATCCAATCTTCTGAAAAACTATGGTAAATAGCAAAAGGTTCTATGTCTCGAGGAATGGGTTCTAAGTCAGTTTCTTTTTTATAGGTAATTTTTAAAACATTAAAATTTGTTAACCCACGTTGTACTACAGAAAGAAAATTACTTGTTTTTTCATTTTGCCAATTCTTTCCTATAAACGTTCTATTGGCTAAAAAATCGGCTTTTGATTTCTCTTCACTTCGCAATACTGCTTTTACTTTATCTATGGCATTATTAAATTCATTTATCAGAGATTCGTCTTTGGTTTTTGCCATCATCTTTTGGGCAAAAATGAGTGCATTTGCTTCCGTTTCGGTAAACATTACAGGAGGAATTTTGTATCCATCCATTAATGTATACCCTTTCCCCTCTACAGCCACAATAGGGACATTGGCTTGTTCTAAAGCCAATAAATCTCTATAAACAGTTCGTTTGCTAATATTAAACTCTTTAGATAATTGTGCTACAGATACGTATAAATTGGATTGTAATTTTAAATGAATGGCTGTTAAGCGGGAAAGTCTTGAAATATTGTCTGTATATGCCATTACAATAGTATTTTAAACGCTTAATATAGCAATTTCATCCGTTAGAATTTCAATTTCAAAATCCTGTTTTTGAACGATTTTTATAATAGCATCATTTTCTAATGCTTCGTTAAAAGTTTCGATTCTTAAAATATGATCACAATCCTCAAGATCAAAATTAACACCGTAATTAGGAAACTTATTTTTTATTTGTTTCTTTATAGCCTTTGCTTGTTTCTTTTTTAAGATATTAGTTTTATATACTTCTATCATTTTATAACCATTATTAATTTTATACAACAAAGAAAACTAGGAGTTGTGACAACCCTTTGACAGCCTTTTTTAATTATTTTTTAAAAAAATTAAACACAATGTGACAATAAATTGATTGTAGCTCCATTGGGATCTTTTACAAAAAATCGTCTTACGCCCCAACTTTCATTGGTTATTGGATATACGATTTCAATTTTATGCTTTTTGGCACGTTCAAGCCAGTTGTCTATGTCCGAAACTTCCATTGATAAAAATATTGCCGAGTTATCTAAAGGTTTGTTTTCGTTATTGCTGAAAATTGAAATTTGCGCAGTTGTGTTTTCTTTTGACACGAAAGTCAAGACCCAACCCAAATCCATCGCTAAGTCCATTCCTAAAAACTCAGTATAGAACTGCTTACTTTTCTCTATGTCGTTTGAATAAATATTTGGAACAATTCTTCGCATGATTACTTTGTTTTTCGTTGTATGAATTTGATTTTAGTGTTTTTTAAAATCTGATTAAGTTCAAACCCCAAATTGTCTTAAATGATGGTCTGTATGTTTGTAAACTAATATTCCTATTTGCTTTTTGGTCATTTTGCCAAAGAAATCGTGAATAAAATTTGGGTTATTATAATTTTCATAATTACCTAGCAAATCAATCCATTTCAATTTTTCCGACTCTAAATCGCCAACTTTGGCTTGTGGTTTAAATTGATCTGAGGTAGGGATATTTTTGTCAAATGGTTTGTCGTCTTTTATCATTCTTTTCATCGCTATTTTGCCGAATATTTTACCCATAAAAGCTTGCTTGTAAGTATGGTCTTCTGTTCCAAGTATCCATCCATTCCAATACGTATTGTGTTTTAGCATTTGGTAAACATTCATTTTACCCCATTGCCCTTTGTTTTCATTGTTTAGTTTCTCAATTCGACCGATTAACTGCGCTCTTGTATTTATATCAAAAATGGTTTTCATATTTATAATTTAATACAGTATGACGTTATTGCTTTTATTTTTTCGCCCTTTGCTCTTTGAAAGACATAAAAATCTGAAAATGCGTAATGCTCTCCGTTTACCATTACCATCATTCCATTGGCAGCTCCTTCTTTACCATGAGTTAGGATTTGGTCAATTCTCAATTCAGATGCTTTTACGGATTGCATTTTTTCTAATTCAGCCGTGAAAGCTTTTATTCCTTCAATTTTTTTATCCCCGATGACATTCCATACTATGTCGTCAGTTACTCCTTCGGTTAAGAACTCAACATTCCCTTCTGCAAAAGCGATATTAAATTGTTTTAAAAATTCCATTTTGGGTGAGTTACCGCAATTGGGACTAGCTATTATTTTGGTCATCTTTATCGTTTTTAAACTCACATATTATCATTATACAATAGGTTAAACTTATGCCCGTCTGGGTCGGTAAAAACACAAACATAAAAGCCATTATCATCATAAAAAGCTTTCCTGTCTTTATTAGAGTCGAATA
Organism: Tamlana sp. 2_MG-2023; assembly: GCF_030548465.1. Taxonomy (GTDB): domain Bacteria; phylum Bacteroidota; class Bacteroidia; order Flavobacteriales; family Flavobacteriaceae; genus Pseudotamlana. The sequence goes on along the minus strand of NZ_JAUOSF010000016.1, from coordinate 24,938 downwards.
AAATTTCACCGCCTGCCTTATTTATTTCAGTAACCCAATGGTTGTATTCTTCTTTGCTTTCTGCTGCCATAGAAAACATCACTTCATTGCCGTTTTTTAAATCAGCAGATTGACCTTCCAAACTTGATTCTAACTTTTCTTTTTTGAAGAAGTGAATCACAAAATTATCAGGGCCAAAAAAGAAACTGACCAAATCATCTGATGGACTTCCATTTAGCTGAAAGCCCAATGATTTAAAAAAATTTTTAGTTCGCTCTATGTTTTCTACACCAAGGTTTGCCCAAATTTGTTTTGTTTTCATACTATTTTATTTATCTACTACAGTTTAACCGTTAAAACTTTTCTCTAACAAATCTTTAGGAATTAAACCTAACTGCTGAAAAAACATCAACTTATCAGGCATTGCAATACTATTTATTACTTTACCATTCTTCAACAGATAAACACTTACCCCTTTAACTTTAATATTGTTTCCTGTAGATGCAATGTTCTTATAACCCCTTTTATGTGTTCCCGTCCAATTATAAAAAGTAACGATATTATCATTGTCTCCGTATATATTTTCTATTTCAAATAAAATATCTGGGAATGATTCAAAGAGTGTTTTATTTGCATCATTAAATTTTGAAAGATATTCATTATCGATATATTTGTTAGCTTTTCCTTTTTCCTTTCTGTTCAGAATTACATCATACATCTCCTTGATTATTTCTTTATTTTGTAATTGTTTCATCTCTTTGATTTGAATGAGTTATAAAAGTTAAATATTTTGTTTTTAACTACACCCACAGTCCGAACTTGTTACCTTTTCTTTGTTTAGGTATTGAAGAATGTATGTTGACATCTCCTTTTTTTCTAACTCTTTTTTTGGCTCAAAATATCCTTTTAACAAAACCTCTATCAACATTTCTTTTGTGGGTTCAGATGTTGTTAAGCCATTCCAAGTCCATTCTCGTTTTTCAGATTTATCGGTTGCGTGATTAGGGTAAAAATCAAGGTTACCCACTCTTATCGTTGGAGAAGCTACGATTTGTACTTTTTCAGCTTCCTCAATCGTCTTCACTGATGTTGATTTGAAAAAGATTTCGCAATCCAAATTATCAAATAGTTTTTGTACTTCCAGAATTGCAGAAACTAATTTGCCTTGAACTGTATCGCAAGCTGAACAAGAATTATTATCATTGCTAGGCATCTCTACTTGAATGAATTCTACTTTTAATACCTTTTTTGTTTCCATTTTCTTTTTGATTTAAATTAATATTTACCTCTAAGACTTTAGAAACATCAAAAAGACGCAATAATTTGTTTTTTATTTTAAACAACAGGTTTTGGTTATATGGTATGACAATAACTGATGCTCTGATGCTTCAATCTTACCACACTCTTCAAACTTTTCTTTTAACATTTTTCTTGCCCTTTGAATTCTTGACTTGGTTGCTGTTAAAGTTAAACCCAATTGTGCTGCGACTTCTTTTTGAGGTAATTCTTTAATATCCGAAAGGTATAATGGCAAAGCATATTTCTTTGGTAGTCTGTTCATAAAATTATGCAGCCATACAAAAATATTTTCATCATACGCTTGGTGATTAAGTAAGTCTAGACTCTCAAAGCTCACTTTTGATGTTGTTTGATTCGACTTTTTATAATAGTCAATAATGGTATTTTGAGTGATTTTGTAAAGCCAAGCTTTTATGTGTGTAACATTGTTTTTATGCGTACAATAGTTGGTTACTTTTATAAGTACCGATTGTACAATGTCATTAGCATCTTCTGTATTTGACACACGTTTTTGTACATAAGCTTTTAAATCCTTTTGGTAGGTTTCCCAAATGGTATAAATATCACATTTCATATTGTTTTTTTTATTTTAAATCTATCCCAAATTCAATTGCCAAGAAACCCCGAATCTATCCTCTACAAATGCAAATTGTTTGCTAAACCCATAATTATCTAAAGGCATTTTTACCTCTCCATTTTCTGAAAGTTTTGAGTGGAAATACTCAATTTCTTCTTGGGTTTCACATTCCACCCAGTTAGATACCGCTGGCGTAAAACCCCATTCGTGTTGAATAAAACTGTCGCTACAAATAAACTGTTTACCATTCAGTTCAAAAATGGCTTTTATAACTGTTCCTTCTTTACCAGGCCCCTCTTTTCCGTAGCGTTGTATTTCAATCACTTTTGAACTATCGAACAAGTCGATATAAAAATTCATCGCTTCTTCAGCGTTGTTTTTTTGAAATGTTAGAAAAGTGGTAATTTGTTGTTTCATAGACTTATCATTATAAATTGATTTAGTTTTCGCAATAATTTTTCAATCGAAATAAAAACATAGCCCAATTGTAATTACACCATCTGTAAAAGTCGGTTCTTTCTCGCCAATTAAAGTGTTTAAGAATAACAGTTGTTTTATTATCTTTCTCAGTAAGTTCAAAAGACACTTTGGTACCTACCCATTCTTCATCTGAAGCGATGCATTCCCAAACGATTTTACTGTTTTCTACAAGTTTAAGAATCTTAAATTTCGTAATATAGCCTTCATCAAATTCAAATTCATTGATAAAATCAACTTCAGGTTTCACTTTAAGCTTTTTTGTCCAAACGTTTCCTAACCCTTTTTCAGTAGTTAAAGTATTATAAACAACACCGATTGGAGCTTTGATGTAGTTGACATGTTCTATGCTTTCCATAATCATCAATTTAATTCAACGAATGAAAACCTATTGAGTTCCCTTCTGTATCTTTGATAATGGAAATAAAACCGTGTTCTCCTATAGCCATTTTTGGTTGAATAGTTTCAGCTCCATTTTCAACAGCTCTATTTTCTAATACTTTACAATCCTCACAACCAAAATAAACAAGACTACCGTTAGTAGAAGGTTTAACCGCTTTCATTTTCACTAAAGCACCAGCTGCACCATAATTTTCCATATCGCTTGGAAAACATTTCATTTGAATAGAATTATTTGTTGGATCGCCCATATCTTCCAATGTTGTTTGAAGTACTTTTTCGTAAAAAGTTGTAGCTCTATCCATATCGTTTACATAGATTTCGAACCATACCACAGGATTATTTTTTTTCATCTTTTGAATCTTTTAAAGAGTTAGTTTAACAAAAGTGAAAAAAGTAAAGCAATAAAATCTTGTCTTATGGCAAGTTCTCGGTTTAAATTAGGACTTGTTTCTCAATCTATTTAAAGTAGGTCGGCAATTACTTTAGTTTTGTGTTATGATTCTATTGCTCTTAAATGTTTCCGTAATACACCTTAACATTAATAATTCTCCCACCTAAGATTTTAAAATATTCTGCATTTTCAATTTCACGTTTATCATACAATATTGCTTTATAGCTTAGAAAAGCTTCATTCGTATTTTCTATGAACTTCAAGATTTGATACTGTTCAACACTTTTGTTAAATCCCCAACACTTTTCCAAATATGAAGATTTATCCAATTTGTTGTCATGAGGACTACTGATTTCAAATCTGTTATCAAGAATGTTTTCTAATGTTTCTTTATCACTTTTTTCATAACAAGAAAAATAAGTTTGAATTATATCTTGAATTTTCATTTCGATTGTACCTCTTTAATAGTATTTAACCCGATTATATTCTCTAATTGATAAACGTGTCTTTGGGTGTGATAGATATTGAACCAAATCCATTCAAACCTTGTGAATTCGCCATATTCTGGAATTGAAAAATCAATACAGGTTGCAGATAAATCTTTGATTTTTATAACTTCTTTAATTTGCCCAATTCTATCTTCTAAGTCCTTGATTAAATCTTTTTTGATGATTTTTTCCGTAAATGGCAAAATTTCCTGTGGCGAATCCATTTTGATAGAATTATCCAAAAACAGGGTTTTAATAGGTTCTAATTTTTGGTCAATTGGTCGATTTGTTTTTCTTGTTTTGCCCTTCAATGTCTCAACAGAAGCATACGATTTTAAAAGGTGTTCTCCTAATTGACCTGCTGACCATCCTTTTTTTGGATAAATGTTTATTTGCTCTTCTGATAAGGTGATAAGTGTTTTTAATAACCTTAAAGTTGTTTTATCAAATTCATTAAATGTTTTTTGTTTAATATCAGTCATATCTCCTTCTAAATAAGTGTTATTAACAAATTTCCAAAAAAGAAGTCAATAAAATCTTATCTTATGGCAAGTTCTCGGTTTGAGATAATATTTCTTTTCTTATCCTACTTAAAGAGGTATCCGTAATTCCTAAATAAGTAGCAATGTATTTTAAGGGGATTTCTTTGATTATTTGTGGGTTCTGATTCATTAGTTCTAAATAACGTTGGGAAGCACTTTGTGTATGCATAGTAACGGCACGGTGTTTTGCCATAAAAAGTTGATGAGACATCCAGCTGCGACCCCATTCTGTAAAACCATCTATAGTGCTATACAGGTTTTGAAAATTATTAAAATCAATTTTATAGACTTCGCAATCCGTTAAAGCTTGGATGTTTTCTTTTGAAGGTGTACGAAGAAATAATGAAGCTACTTCGATTAAAATCTCGTTGGGTCCAAAAAAATCAGTAGTAATTTCATGACCTTTATAATCGATAACATACGAGCGAAACAAGCCTTTTTTAATCAAATAATATTCATTGCTTATTTTACCTTCTTTAAGGATGGTGTCATTTTTACGAAACTCAACTTTAGTATGTGCATCTATAATCGTTTTATAGTCTTCTTTTTTAATATTAGGATGATTGTATATTTTTTCGAAAAAGGAATCTGACATTGTTCTTTATTTTGTATAAAGCTAAGCAAAAAGAGGAACATAAATGCCTAAACGACGAGCTGTTAAATCTTCGGATTCTGTGAAAGTTACATTGTTCATGTCAATTCCATTTGGGGCGATACAAAATGTCTGTCCCCTAATCTTTATTTATTATTTCAACTTCATACGATGCCCTTTTCAAGTCATGTTGAAATTAAGAGTATCAGACCAATTAATAAAAGTCCAAAATTTCTTTGTAAAATCAAAGATCAACTCAATATTTATGAGAGTAATAATAAAATTGAAGACTCTCTAGTGCAAAAATTATATTGATTGGAAGTATATCTATCATTGTTGGAAAAATATCCATGGTTCCAGTTGCTGTTTTTTTGGGTAATTAGTAACATTCCACCATGTGTCGCAACCTACGCTACTAAAGATTTAAAATAATAAATTACGAAGTATAAAAATAATATTAGAATTTTAAATCTAGGAAAATAGTAAAACTCATTTTTTTATAAAGATTTCTTAACCTAAGGTTGATAGCCCATTATTATTGCGCATATACCTTTGTTGGTTTATAAAATTAAATGAATGTTTAAATCTATAGGGTTTTTAAGAATTTTTATGGTAACGGGTGGTGTTATACTCCTTGGAATTCTTCTTTCGTTCAATTCTCAAAAGGATGAGCTCTTGCAAAGTGATGATTTTGTTAGGAACGAACTGCTTAAAACCTATAAGGTTTTCTCTGAAATGGAGGCTATTTCAGAAATGTATTTAAGCGGAACTGTTACTATTGAAGATTTGAAAAAAGCTGTCTCTAAGTCGAGATTACAGTACAAAAGGATTGAGTTCTATTTAGCATATCACTATCCTGAATATATTAAAAAACACATTAACGGTGCGCCATTATTACGTTTAGAGTTTGAAAATTCTACTTCAATATTAGAGCCCGAAGGGCTACAAGTTTTGGATGAATTAGTCTATTCAGAGGAGGTTTTAAAAAATGTCCCTTTAATTTATGACCTTAACAAACGATTAAAAAGTAAATATTTAACATTATTTGATCGCCTCTATAACGACCCCATTAAAAAAAAGAACAGCATAGATGTTATGCGTTTGCAATTGGTAAGGCTTTACACGCTAGGGCTTACAGGTTTTGATACACCAGGGTCTCTAAATGCTATAGAAGAAACAAAAGCTTCATTAGAGGCTATGCAGTCTTATTTTAAAAGTTTGTATTTGCCTCAACAATCAGTAGATAACTATATCACATGTATAACGCTTTTTAGTTCATCCATCAAATTCTTAAATGGTAAGAACGATTTTGAAAATTTTGACAGATTACAATTTCTAAAAGACTATATGGATCCTTTATATAAGGAGTTGAAATATTTTCAGGCAGAAAATTTAGACAAAAATTTAGAACAGATAAGTGGGTGGAATAGATCCAGTGAATCTATTTTTGATGTTAACTTTTTAAACCCTTACAGTTATACAGAACTGACAAAGAGTGAAGATAGTGAAGCATTAAAAAATCTTGGAGAAAAACTTTTTTATGATGCAGGTATTAGTGGCCAAAATAATATGAGTTGTGCGAGTTGCCATCAGCCTGATAAAGCATTTACGGATGGGCTTCCAAAATCATTGAGTAGTATTCAAGGAAAAACAGTTTTAAGAAATTCACCAACACTACTAAATGCCGTTTATGCCGATCGCTATTTTTATGATTTAAGAGCTTATTCCTTAGAGCAACAAGCTGAGCATGTTATTTTTAACCCTTCAGAATTCAATACGGGGTATAGTTCTATTTTAGAGAAATTGAAAACAGAAGACAATGGATATCAAAAAGATTTTGAAAATATTTTTGGAAAAAAAGGTATTACACGTCAAAATCTTTCTAAAGCATTGGCATCGTATATAGTGTCCTTAAGTGCTTTTAATAGTGAATTCGATAAATATATTAGAGGTGAAACTGAAAATATATCAGAAAGAGTTAAGCAAGGCTTTAATTTATTTATGGGGAAAGCCAATTGTGCTACTTGTCATTTTGCACCAACATTTTCTGGTCTTGTACCACCTTTTTATAATGAAAATGAAAGTGAAATTCTTGGTGTCTTAATTGAAGAAAACGTGCCTGAAAAGGGTGTCGATACCGATAGAGGTAGGGTTCTTAACGGCATTTATAAGGAAGAAGCTTGGATTTATGAGAAATCCTTTAAAACAACTACAGTTAGAAACACTATGTACACAGCGCCATTTTTTCACAATGGTGCCTATACTTCATTAGAAGAGGTTGTAGAATTTTATAATCAAGGAGGAGGTGCTGGATTGGGACTAGAGGTAGTAAATCAGACCTTGCCATCGGCTCCTTTGTTGTTAACAGATCAAGAAAAAGAAAATTTAGTGCTATTTATGAAGGCATTGAGTGATAATCCTGCTGCTTTAAAATAAAAGATGAAGTTCTCTTTTAAAATGTTGCAAAAACCGCTTTGTTTCCTAATTATACTAGGAGGTATAGGTTTTGGACTGCTTGGGTATGCTGATGAAGGGTATAACACCGATGAAGTAAATGATTCCGATCCTTATTACAAGGCTTTTATCGATTCGGAATTAAAAAAAATAGAACAGCAAATTGATGTTTTAAATGCAGCTGCTATAAACTTAGAGGCATCTAAGGAATCAATTAATAACGTTCGAGAGCAAATCCTTAGCACTAGAAAAGCCTTTAAACGGGTAGAGGGCGTCTTGACGTATTATTTCCCTGAACATATTAACGCGTATATCAACGGAGCCCCATTAGATCATGTGTCTCCGCTATCCACGAGTCGGGATTTTGAAAGAGGAAATTACTATCTGGGATCTATAGAAAATTATAAAACTTCTTTACCACTAGATATGTTAGAAGCAGGGCACTACAGTGGTGAGAAATTCAGCATATTGGCACCTGTTGGTTTGCAACGTATTGACGAATTACTGTTTTCAGAAGAAGCATTTACAGCTAAAGAGGAATTATTAAAACTCACTTCACAACTTAAAACTACTTTTAAAATATTAAAACAAACAATCACATTAAGAAAGTATTATTTTAATTTCGAAATTATTGAGGCCTCTAGATTAGAACTAATTCGAGTATTAAGTAGAGGTATTACAGGTTTTGATACCCCAGGTTCTCTAAATGCCATAGAGGAAGCCTCTTTTTCTTTATTTGGGGTAGAAGAAATATTATATCCCTTAATTAATTCAAGTAACAGGCATAAGGTGTCTATTGAAAAATTATTTAAAGACGCACAACGATTTCTTAACAAACATCAGGATTTTGAAACATTCGACAGATTGGTTTTTATAAAATCGTATTTAAATCCAATTTATAAAGAACTATTATTTCTGCAACAGGAATTAGATATACCGACTTCTGCAGAAAAATTTAATGAGACACCATCGTGGAATGCTTTAAGTGAAAATATTTTTTCTAACGATTTTTTGAATCCTTATTATTATAGTCTTCTAAAAAAAGAAGAAGATAGTCCTGAATTAAGACGGTTAGGAGAAAAATTATTTTTTGATAAAACCTTAAGTAATAATAATAGAATAAGTTGTGCATCTTGTCATGTTCCAAGCCTTGCCTATGCAGACGGCGAAAAAACATCCAAATCAGGTATTGTTGGGCAATGGTTAGACAGAAACTCGCCAACTTTAATAAATGCTGTTTTTTCAGATAGATATTTTTATGATTTAAGAGCATTTGATTTGGAAAACCAAGCAGAGCATGTTATTGATAATCATTTAGAGTTTAATACCAGCATTACAGATATTGTAAATAAATTAAATGCAGATAAAGTATATCGAGATGGATTTAAAGATATTTATAATTCAGAATTCATAAATAGATATCAATTTTCATCAGCTTTAGCGTCCTACGTTATATCCTTAAGGTCTTTTAATAGTGATTTTGATAAATATATACGTGGTGAAAGTTCTAATCTTAATGACGATGCAAAAAGAGGTTTTAACTTGTTTATGGGTAAGGCAAACTGTGCAACCTGCCATTTTGCTCCAACCTTTAGTGGGTTAATTCCTCCATTATATCAAGAAAATGAAAGTGAAGTATTAGGTGTTTTACAAGACCCTGGAACCTTTATTGTGGATTCAGATTCTGGGCGATTAGAGAATGGTTTAAGTAGAGATCGTTATCAAATTTTTAACAAATCATTTAAAACAACTACAATTCGAAATGCGGCATTAACTGCTCCATATTTTCACAATGGCGCTTATAATACATTAGAAGAGGTGTTAGAGTTTTATAACCTGGGTGGTGCGCAGGGCATAGGTCTAGCTTATGAGGTTCCAAATCAAACATTATCGCCAGATCCATTGAATTTAACTCAAGATGAAATACAAGATGTTATAGCTTTTATTAATTCTTTAAATGATGTTCCTCAAGAAGGAGCTTACTAATTGTTTTATTGTAAATTAATCATTAAGAGAACTTAAATCTACCTTAATCTAGTCTTTATGTTTTTTAATTAGGCGGAAGTGTAAGTTGTTGTTTCATAGTTGTTTGTAGTTTTTGTCTACTTTGTTCTTCTTATGATATCCTCTTTTTTTTTGTATTCGCAATATTTAACTATTAAGTAACTGTTAAGTAGACGGTTATCTTTAACAATCAAATTACGTTTACTTAAAATTCAAAGAGTCCCTTCAATATACTTTTGAGCAAAAATTCAAAAATTCAAAAAAATTAACACAACCAAAATGAAAAAAAGTTTACTATTTATTTTACTGTTTTTTTCTCTCTGTATGAGTTTTGAGCTTAAAGCGCAAACAGTCATACCTGGAGATTCTTTAGTATTTGGTCCTATGTTTAGTCCTGTTTATGAAAATAAGGTTAGAGTATGGGTGCTTACTAAGGGTAACACAGGATCTGGAGATGCCCTGTCTTTAACTATGACGGGTTCTCAAGCTCAAGCGACAGAGCTAAGTGGCTCAGTTTTTAATTCAGATGACAGGTTAGGATATTACCTTAGGTCTTATGAATTTAATAATTTAACGGAAGGTGAAACATATACTGCTAGTTTACAAATTAACGGAAATGTATCGTCAAGAACATCCTCTATTACAAATGACCAAAATGTTATTGACAATTTTGAGTTTTTGGCAGGTGGATGCGGAAGAATATATGATACGTCACGTTGTGTTGATACACCAGAATCGTTAACGCATATTAATGGTAATCCAGAACTATTTAATCATATGGCTGCAGAAGATGCAGATTTAATGGTTTGGTTAGGGGATGCCACTTACCTATTAGGATTACAACATGCAAATGGAGAATGTCCTGATGCTATAGATGATTGGGCAAATAAAGATATGGCGTTTGATCGATACATGTTTTATAGACAGTTTCATGATCAGTTAACCATGGCTATGCCACAATTAGCAATAACAGATAACCATGACACTGGACCAAATGAGTTCGATAAAACAATGGCTACGTTACCAGAAATGCGTGATATATTTAAGGATTGGTGGCCAAATCCTGAATATTTGGACACGGTAGAAGGAGAGGGTATGCATTCTTCCTATGTATATAAAGATGTAGAGTTTTTCTTAACAGATAACAGAAGCTACAGAGATGGTACAGCAGACCATTTTGGTGATGAACAATTAGAGTGGTTAAAACAAGGTTTACTTAATTCTAAAGCAACGTTTAAGGTTATTATTAATGGTACTCCAACCTTTAGAGAAGTTGGTGGTAGAAACTTTAGTGTCAGTAATCAAGCTGATGAATTTTTACAATTTATCCAAAACAATAATATAAACGGCGTTGTATCTTATTGTGCCGATATACACGACCAACGTTTTATGGTACGTGAAAGCGATACAAAATATCCGATGTACGATATTATGTCTGGAAATATTAATTCTGATATTGGTGGAAATGGTGAAGTAGGGAATTATAATGTAAATTATAGCGCTTCCAATGATATTCTTACGGGTGTGAAGCATGGTTATGTACGAACAAATGTGTATGGAGAAGAAGGAGATAGAAGAATAAAGTTCGAATATGTAGGTTTTGATGGGACCACATTTTTTGAAGAAGTGGTTCACCAAGATATGTTAACGAGTCAAAATTCTGATGCGCATAATTTATCTTTAGATTTCACAAATGCCGTTGTGGATAATTCTGACTATAGCCATATATTAGAAGCCTCTAACTATAGCTTGGGTGCAGATAAAGATGATAATGTTAATAGTGCTTTAGTATTTTCTAAAAATACAACTCTTACTATTCCTGTTTCTACAGCATTAAACTTTTATGATAAAGCATATAGCTTAAGTTTTTGGATTAACCCAAGTAGTTTACCTTCTAATGGATCAACAATAGTTTCTGATGCTACTGCGACTACAGGAGTTTCTTTTGGGATTTCAAAGAATGGGAACTTAAATTATAAAGATCACGCTACAGGTGTAACTCATGAGAGCAACTATAGCGTTTTAGAAAATGACTGGTCATATATCACTTGGAAATATGACAACGTAAGAAAAAAATTAACGTTATACTATAATGGATTTTTAATTCAAACATGGAATAATGTGTCATCTCCTACAGCGTCTACCTCAGATTTTAGAATAGGAAATAATATTGAAGGTAAACAGTTTTTAGGAAGTATCGATAATTTAGAGTTATATGCGAGGTTAATTTCTGATAACGATATTTTAGAAAATGCTCAGGTAGAATCTAATCGTGGAGATATGTTAACCTTATCTGGCGCTCAGCAAACCGCAATTCCATCTGATATTTCTAATGCTTTATTTTCAGATAATTTTACAGTTCAATTTTGGGCAAAATTAAATGCAGATCCTGCAAGTAATGCTTCTATTTTTTCTACTCACGGTAGAGTTAACAACAATTCTACAGGACTTTCTTTTGAGTTTTCATCAGAAAATAAATTAAATGTAGTCGTAGGAACTAATGGCTCTGGATGGAATAAAATTGATAATAAAGGCGATGCTTGGACTATTGGAGAATGGAATCATATAACCATTTCGGCAGAAGTAGGAGGGAGTATTAAATATTATCTTAATGGAGAGTATGTTACAGAAATGGCATATAACGGATATTCCCCTAATACGTTTGGGTTAGGATTAGGATACAGTCCTAATTATGGAAGTGCGATTCAAGGTGATATCGATGATATGCGAATTTGGAGTAAAGTTTTATCTGCCGATGAAATTTCAAGGTCTTTACATTACTCATTAGCAGGAGATGAAACAGATTTAGCATTGTATTACAACTTTGCACCAACATCTGAAACGGCAACAACTATTACTAGTTCTGGTAGTATAAATTATGAAATGGATATTACTTCTGCTGCATTAACATCAGCAACTTCCCCTTTAGGGAATATTCCTATGACATATAGAGATTTTGTTTCAGGGAAATGGAGTAAGAACAATAGCAGTCTTAATCATGGTTTAAGTTTTTCTAACGATATAGCCTTATTTACAAGTAATATTATTGCAGGTAAAATAAATGATACAGATATTTCAGAAACACCAAACATGTCTGGTGTTCAATATTTACAAGGTGGTTGGAAAATAGATCCTTTAAATACACCATTTGCCACCTTCAAATTTAATTTGGAAGCTACCGTTGGTGCAGCCGCCAGTTCTATTTCTGCAGCTGCAGGGCATTATTATTTACTGAATAAAAATGAAGGAGAAACAGACTTCTCTATGGTAGATGAAGGGACGTTCGACGGTACAAGCATTAGTTTTTATAATGTAAATATTGAAGAATCTGTATACTACTTAGCATGGGAAGAAGGCGAATTTGTTCCAGGAAGAGGAGGGGCTTTAGCCTTGGTAAATGATCATGATGTTAAAATTCCATATACTTCAACTGAAAATATTTTAGAAGGCGCTCATACATTGGAGCTTTGGCTAAATTTACCAGATGATCCTAGTGATAAAACAATACTTTCTAATCATGGAAGAATAGATGGGAACTCTACAGGATTTACTTTAGAGTTGGAAAGTAATAACACCTTAAGTGTGGTTTATGGAACAAATGGTGATGGTTGGACGAAAGTCATTTCAACAACAGCTCTTCAGATTGGTGAATGGAATCATGTTGCTATAAGTACCACACCAGAAAGTGAGGTTCAACTTTATATTAACGGACAATTAGAAGGAAGTACAGCATTCTCAGCTTATGCGCCAAATAGTACTTGGGATTTTGCTTTTGGACGTAGTTTGAATTATGGAGGTCAAGTCCTTTTTGTAGTCGATGAATTTCGCTTCTGGTCGGAAGCACGAACTCAAGAAGAAATTGTTTCGGGTATGCATAGTGTATTAGATATTACTGATGAAAATCTGCAGTTTTATTATGCGTTTGATCAAGAAGATAATGGACTGTTAGGTAATAATGGCATTCAAGTAGATGATGTTAATTATACCAACGCATCTATTATTGCTGCTTCGACTCCTGTTGCAGAATCTGTAGTAGGTTTTGATGATATTATATCAGGAAGTTGGAGTTACTCAGCTGAGAACTCTAGTGGTATGTATGTAGAAGGAACCATCAGTAGTTTTATAGAAAATATCGTGTTTGGTAGAGACAATAATAAAACAATATTAGATTTACCTAATGCAGAAGAAGAAGAAGAAGATATGTATTATATAGCAGGGGGATGGAATGTTAATACCATGAATATTACCACCACTGATATTACAATTGAATTATCTTCTATTTTTGAAAATGTAGGAATGACAGCTGCAACTGTTGGAGAGTACATCTTAATTAAAGGAGATCCACAAGTAGCTTATGAAGTTGTGGCTTCTGCAACAACAGCAACAGACAATGTAGTCACTTTTAATGATGTTGAGATTGGTAACGGTATTTATTTTATTGCTTACCTGGAGGATAATACAGCTGCAATTCTTGCTCAAGGCGGAGCTTTTAATCTTGAAGGAGGTCATCAGGTACAAATACCTTCTAATACAATTGAATCTATTTTAGCAGGAGATTTTACAATAGAGTTGTGGGCTAAATTAACGTCAGATCCAGGAGAGAATGTACCTTTATTATCTAACCACGGTAGAGTCGATGGTAATTCTACTGGTTTTTCATTAGAATTCCCTAATAATAATTCTGTTAATGCTGTGTTTGGTAATAATGGTTCTGGATGGAATAAAGCAGAGTCAAGAGATGCATTAACAATTGGAGAATGGAATCATATTGCGGTTACTGTGTCTCTAATAGACCATGAATTAAAGCTGTATGTTAATGGTGAATTAAAAGCGACAAATGCTTTCGATGGTTATGCATCTAATAGTACTTGGGATTTTGCCTTAGGTAGAACCATAAATTATAATGGTCAATCAAATTCAATAATGGATGAATTAAGAATTTGGACTAAAGCTAAAACTCAAGAAGAGATTATTGCAGATATGCACCAAACACTTCTTGATACAGATGGAGATTTAGCATTCAATTATACTTTTAATCAAGATGATAGTGGGTACCTCGTTAATTCTGGTAACACAGTTCTGGAAGTCGCTTACACGAATGCTGATATTGTTCCAGCTACAAGTCCAGTACGTATTATTGAAGCTCCTTTTAATAATCAAGTTGTAGGAAGCTGGAGTCTCAAAAATGATAACTCTAATGGAATGTATTATGCAGAGGATATCGCTGATTTCAATAGTAATATTATATTTTCAAAGGAACCTGGAGATGAGGTGTTGCCTACTGCAGACGCTTCAGAAACAAATGTTTTATACTTAAATAGCCGATGGAAAATAGATCCTTTGTTTATTAATTCGGGATCAGTTATGGTAGATGTTTCAAAAATATTTGAAAACTTAAATCAAGTTGAACTTATCGCTAATGAGTATTATTTATTATCTGGAGAACCTTCAACAGCTGTTGAAATAGCAGCATCGGGATTAAAGGAAAACAATATTATTAGCTTTACTAATTTAGACTTTAATGAAGAAGAGCCACTGTATTTAGCTTGGAAAAACATTAACGAATATCCCACAGGAAGCTTTCCGATTGTATCGGGTGGATTATGGAAATACAATGACTTAGGGCAAGATTTAGGAACCGACTGGAAAGAGTCAGCTTTTGACGATAGTTCTTGGCTGTTTGGAAATGCAATACTCGGTTATGGAGATGGAAAAGAAAGTACAACTTTAAATTTCGGTACCGATGCTTCTACTAAATATCCAACCTATTATTTCCGTCATATTTTCAATGTAGAAGATGTCGCTGCAATTGGTAATTTACTTTTCAATGTAATTTATGATGATGGTGTTATTGTTTATGTGAACGGTAGCGAAGCTTTTAGGTTAAATATGCCTGAAGGTGAAGTAACTTATGATATGTACGCTGTAGAAGAAGTAAGTGGAGATGCTGAAAGTGTTTGGACAACCATTAAAACGGCTAATTTGCTTCAAAATGGCGAAAATGTTATCGCGGTAGAATTACATCAAAATAACGGAACGAGTTCAGATGTTCAGTTTGATATGGAAGTAAATTATGAATTACCTCCCCTTGAAGTTACAAAATACCCTATCCTTAAAGATGAGCAGTGGTATGTTTTAGATCAAGGTACTGATATGGGAACAGATTGGCTAGCTTTAGACTATAATGTGATTCCATGGAATAGAGGTTTTGCGCCATTTGGCTATGGGGATCCTGTTAATACAGAAGTGTCTTACGGTTCTGATTCGAATAATAAATACATTACCACATATTACATAAAAGATATTGAAGTGTCTTTAAGTGAATTAACTGATATGGTAGAATTAGGTCTACGAAGAGATGACGGTGCTATTATTTATATTAATGGTGTAGAAGCGCTGCGTAGTAATATGCCAACAGGAACGATAGATTACCAAACCCCTGCTATTAATGCTGTTGACGGTATTAATGAAAATATTTACTTTACCTCTACGGTTGCAAAAGGTATGTTTGTAGAAGGTATCAACCGTATTGCTGTTGAGATTCATCAAGCCAATGTGTCAAGTTCAGATACACGATTCGATTTGTATATTCAGAATACACAAGATTTAGCGATAGATTGTGAGGGTGAGCATATTGGTTGTTTGACATCTATTACGCCTACGTCACAAACAAGTAATTTAATTTTGTCTCCAGAGTATGATTTTCAAGTTGTTATGAAAGAAGGAGAGTCGTATTCTTTAGGAGGAGGAAATATGCCTGGAACAAATGACTTTACGGCTTATGTGGCTATTGAGGGTAGTAGTGAAGAAGGCTATTTGTCAGTAAATCATGAAAACACTCCAGGAGGTGTATCTATTTTAGATATTCGTTTAAATACCACAACACAACTTTGGGAAGTTGAAGAAAGTCAGGCTGTAGATTTATACAGTACAGATTTAGTAACAACAACACGTAATTGTTCTGGAGGTATTACACCTTGGGGAACCGTAGTGACAGCAGAAGAAAGTACAAATTCTGGAGATGTTAATGGAGACGGTTATCAAGATGTAGGATGGTTTGTAGAAATTGACCCAGTTACTGCAACTGTTTTGGATTATGATAACGATGGTAAAAAGGATAAATTATGGGCAATGGGAAGAATGAATCATGAAAATGTTGTCATTTCAGATGACGGAACAACAGCCTATTACGGAGAAGATGGAGGAACTCATTGTTTATATAAATATGTCATGGATACACCTGGCGATCTTACAGAAGGTACGGTATACGTTTTGAAAATGGATATAGCATTATCAGGAAACGACCCGAGTTCTTCTAAAGGGACTTGGATTGAAGTTCCTAACGACTCACAATCGGATAGAAACAACTTAAATGTTATTGCTAGTAGTCTTGGAGGTACAGCCTTTAATGGTGTAGAAGATGTTGAAATTAATCCAATTACTGGTAAAATTTATTTTGCTGCAAAAGGTTTAAGTCGTGTATATAGATTCAGAGATAATGAAGAGACTGTAAGTGATTTTGAAACCTTTGTGGGTGGAATGAATTACGACATTTCCTCAGAAACAGGAACACAATCAGAAGCATGGGCTAATGGTAATGATAATTTAACATTTGACGATAAAGGAAACCTTTGGGTACTTCAAGATGGAGGTAAAAACTATATTTGGATAGTGCGTCCAGATCACACACAAAGTAATCCAAACGTAGAGCTATTTGCATCAATGCCGTCTGGGGCCGAGCCTACGGGGTTAACCTTTACTCCAGACTATAAATATGGTTTCTTTTCTGTGCAACATCCAAGCGGAAGTAATACATCTCAAGTAGATGCTAGTGGAAATGAGGTTACGTTTAATGCTTCCACAACTATAGTATTCGCATTAGATGATAATATTGGAGAAAAGACATTAGGTATTATTGATCAACAATTAATTAAGGGTGTTAGATTATATCCTAATCCTACAGATGGAAATATAACGCTACAATTTAGTGGTTCTATTAAGAATAAGGAAGTTTCTGTAGTGGTTAATGATATTTTAGGACGAAATTTGGTTAACTATAATAATTTGAAACTAGATGGAAACCAAAACTTATCATTAGATTTAGGAGAATTTAAAGGACAAAATCAAATACTTTTATTAACAGTTGAAGTGAATGATGAGAAGCAGCAATTTAAAGTGCTGATGAATTAAAATAAAATCAAACACATTAATAATTATAGAAGCAGACAATTTTGTCTGCTTCTATTTCTTTATACAAAACCATGATACGTTGTACGTTTTTAATTGCAGTCTTTAGTTTTTTCTTTGGTGTTCACGCCCAAAACGCTAATCCTAAAAAAATTAGAGTTTTTAATTCTATTGATTTAGCCAAGGAGCAACCAAGTAGTGTTAAACAACTAAGTTTTAGAGATCAGCATCTATTTAATATGCCTAAAGAGATAGGAGATTTTGAAGTACTTGTTTTTTTGAATATGATGGGTAATAGTTTAGAATCATGGAATTACGACATATTTAAGTTAAAGCAATTGGAAGTATTAATTGTAAAACAAAATGATTTAAAATATATTCCAAATGAAATTTCAAAATTTAAAAAACTCGTAAGATTTAATATATCAGCAAATAAAATTACAGCAGTACCAAAATCAATTGATCAGCTGCTTAATCTTCGGTTTTTACATATGTCGTTTAATGATATCACTTCCTTGCCAAATAACATAAGTGGTTGTGAAAATTTAGAAGTCCTTGAATTGGATCATAATCAATTGAGATTCCTGCCGAAAGAACTTTCTAGTTTAAAGAAATTGAATACGCTTAATTTAGGCTACAATCAGTTTTACGAATTTAATTCGGGTTGGTTGTTACTTAATAATTTAAAGACGCTTAATTTGGAGCATAATAGTCTTAAAGTTCTTCCAGTAGAATTACATAAGCTATCCAATTTAGAAACCCTAATTATAAATGATAATAACCTTACAGAATTACCTACAAGCATTGTTTCTCTTTCAAACTTAGAGTTATTAATTCTATCTAATAATGAGCTTAAAAGATTACCTAATGATATTTCAAAACTAGAACATCTAAAAACCTTAATCTTAAAAGGGAACCGGTTCTCTATAGAGGAAATAGAAAAAATAAAAAAAAAGCTACCTAGGTGTAAGGTGTATTATTAAAAATATTCACCAAGTTCTATATTGTAGTGTGGATAAATTTCAGTGTCTATAAGATAAATATTTAGAAAAGTAGGGCTTTTCAGTATTCAGACTCACAATAAGAGACAATACCGTCCTTTTTTGACGTCAAAAATACCAGAGCTCAGCGTTGAACGCCAGTAAATCAGGTTCATAATTCCGATTTTTTGTTTCGTGTTATTTCATCTGAATATGGTTAGACTTATAATCCTAATCCAATTCTTGCCAATTTTTTTTAAATTATATTTGTTTTGGTCATATCATAGGACAGCTCTTGATCTATTTTTTTGCTCTGTATTCGGTTAAACAGTTTTTAAAGACTGGAAATAATTTATGGGTTTGATTTTTACTTGGCATTTTTAAGATCTCAATATATTCTGATTGTGTAAATTCCAATTGAATTTTTTCGGTTGAGCATTTGCAGTACTCTTTAATCAGTTCAGGATTCAACATTTCTTTTGATTCAGAAATACATTTATCTAATAAAATTTTTGCGCTTTCTGCCGTCCATCTTTCGTTTTTATCTTTTATTATAATATAAATTCCATATCCAGAAATCAAAATTATTAAAATATTCAGCAAATGTTTTCCATACATTTTATTCTTTTTTATAGGTCTTGACATGTATCGCATAGATGTTTTTTAGCCTCTATCTTATATCGCATTGATTCTGTAAGTTTCACTGGGTTGTACGGAACACTTTGGGAGTTCTTATTTATCAATTTTTTTTCAGTATGTTTATGAGTCTAAGTGTTTTTTTGATAATTATAAAGATAACTCTCTGTAGTATAGTATGCAATACTCTTTCACAATGATGTTCTAAATATTTACATCAAATTTTCACGCTGTTCGCGTAATTTCAGAGACTGCCTTTTTCTAAATATGGCTACATTAAAAATAAATTTAAGCTGTAATTCATTTTTTATTTTTGTTACTATAAAGTCTAAAAATAAATGTAATCTGACGTCGTTCCCTTAAAAACAAGAAACATCTAGCCCCATGTTATTAGTGTTTTTTTTCGTGTTATTATTCGATTTTACCTTTGAATGTCGCATAGATGGCCATTGCATGTCCGTGTCCTAATTCGAATTCTTCTTTTAGCCAATTCGTGATTTCAGAAGCTTTTATTTCAGGTAAAAGGTTTCCGTTACTCAAAAAAACTTTTTCTTCTGCGAGTTTTTTAAAATCGTCAGGTGTCTTACCTGTTTTCTCTTGAATGTTGTCGATGTAAGCTTGAAAAAACATAATATTTTAACTTTTGTTAGAATTTAATCTATGATGATAGATATAGGAAACGATTAAAACCCCTAAAATAGCTAAAGGGAAAAATGTTTGTCCATTTATTCCGTTCACGGCTGCGTGACTTATTGCAGCGAAAATAAAATTGAAGGTAAAACCAGCATAAGCCCATTCTTTTACTCGTTTAGGAACTTTTGGAATTACCAATGCTAAAACACCTAAAACTTTAAAGACAACTAAAGCTTTTCCAAAATATTCGGGATAACCCAAATGCCTAATTCCTTCTTTTGCTAATTCCGTTTGAGATGTTAATATAGGCATTACTCCTTCAAATAATGCGATTATTATAGTCGCAGTCCAAAATATAATTTTACTCTTTTTCATTTTTCAGTTGATTGTTTTTGTTATAATTTAAAATCCAATTGTTTCCAAATTTATCGATTAAGCTCCCCAATAAGGTACCCCAAAATGTGGGTTCGATGAGCTGATAAACTTTTCCATTTACAGAAAGTTTATCAAAAATATCCCTGATTTCAACTTCACTTGTACAGTTAATCATTATTGAAATTGAATTGCCTTTTACAAGTCCTGTTTCAGGTGTCATATCTGTACCCATTAATACAAAGCTTTGTGTTGTCAATGTAGCATGTAAAATACATTCTTTCATTTCCGTAGGCATCTTGCATGCCATTGGCGAATCCTCAATTGGTTGCAGCATTAAGTTACCACCAAGGCACTCTTTGTAGAATGTCATTGCCTCATGGCAATTGCCATTGAATGTGAGATAAGGATTGATTTTCATTTAATGGTTTTCTGTATAATTCTTGAAATTTGTTAATATTGCTTGCCAACCCTCTTGTTGCATTTCTATAGGATTTTCTTCTTCAGGGTCAAATGTTATTATGACTTCTGTTTGTCCTCCCATGTCATTAAATTCTACGGTAGCAGTTCTTCCTCCAAACTCATAAGTAAAGCTTTTGCCTTTTGAAATTTCTGTAAAAACTGCTTCAAAGTCAAAACCAAAACTACCATCTTTGGCTTCCATTCTGGCTTTATAAGTACCACCTACACTCAAATTGTTTTCTGCCGATGAGCAATGCCAACTTGGGTCGGCAAAGTTCCAGTTTACAATATGATTGGGTTCGTTGTAATAGGTCCAAACTTTTTCTACTTCTGCGTCAATGAATTCTTGAATCCTAATTTGTGAATTGCACATAATATTTTTTTTAAAATTGATATTACAAAGATGCACAGATACATAGTTAGGATTGATGTCTAAAAATGACAACAAAAGGGGGATTTACGACAAAATAAAATTTATCTTTATTTTTTACTTAAAATGGATTGAATATGAAGAAAGTCAGTATTCTTGTTCCTGAAAATTCTGTTATGCAGGCCATAGCAGATCCACAATATTTGTTTTCGGCAGTCAATCAATTTATGGCTGTTAGTGGCAGAAAGCCATTGTTTGATGTGCAATTGGTTGGTTTAAAAAGGGAAGTTAAATTAAACGAAGGTTTGTTTTCTGTAAACACTTCCCAACTTCTAAAGGATGTTGAAACAACAGATTTAATAATAATCCCTGCCCTGTTCGGCGATATGAAAACTGCTATTACATCAAATAGCAACCTTTTACCTTGGATAAAGGACCATTACAAAAAAGGTTCAGAAGTTGCCTCGTTATGCGTGGGTGCATTTCTATTGGCTTCCACGGGTTTGCTAAACGGTAAAAAATGTTCAACACATTGGGGTTTTCAAAATGAGTTTCGTGAAATGTTTCCGGAAGTTGAAGTTGTAGAAGGGCATATTATCACTGAAGAAAATCGACTTTACTCAAGTGGCGGTGCAAATTCCTATTGGAACCTATTACTTTACTTGACAGAAAAATACACGGATAGAGAAACGGCCATATTGGCTTCAAAATATTTTGCGATAGATATTGATAGGGATAGCCAAGCCACTTTTGCAATGTTTCAGGGGCAAAAAAACCATACTGATGAATTAATTAAACGAGTACAAGAATTTATTGAAAATAATACTCAAGAAAAAATAACGGTTGACGAATTGGCCGATTTGGTGTCATTGGGCAGGCGAAGTTTTGAAAGAAGATTCAAAATGGCCACTAACAATTCTGTATTGCAATATATTAATAGAGTTAAGATTGAAACTGCCAAACGGTTTTTTGAAACCAGTCGCAAAAATATTAATGAAGTAATGTATGATGTCGGTTATACTGACACAAAAGCATTTCGTACTATTTTTAAGAAAATTACTGGGCTAACACCGATTGCGTATAGGAATAAATATAATAAAATGTACGTCTAATAAAGTTTCTGCTGGTATACACAAAAAACCAATATAAGACTTCTCATTAACGACTTCCAAAAGGATTAGTAGGGAAGAAGATTGACTGATTTCGAATACGCATAAGCCGCAACTTTTTGCTTGATTAAGTCATGTCAGTAAAATTTGAGAACTTAGTTAATATGGACAATATAATGAACAAGGACCAAACTTACATTAAATTTAGCTGTTGCTGTGTTTTCTTTTTTCTATTCTGAATCCAATTATTAATCGCAATAACATAGATAGAATAGAAGGTAGGTTCCAAATGCATTTAGCGAAATTTGGAACTGTAAATTTGGCAAATTATACCAACATTAATGTGAATGAAATTATTCCAAACTAGCTAACATTTGAGGAATATTAAAAAAACAGCTTTTGCTGTATTGAAATTAAAATTACCTTAGACACGATCCTAAAAACTATGTATTGTATTTAACTTCGTTAGGCTTTTAACTAAGTTCTTTGTTGTTAAAACTTTAAAACTGTTCTATCCTTTGGTAGATTTTCTTTTTAGAGCTCTCAAATATTTTGCCACCAAATTCTTCATTATCCAATGAGACTATAGAAATGTCATTTATTCCCATAATTCCAAAAACGAATTTCAAGTAGGTTGTTTGAAAATTCATATGTTCGTTTTTCTCACTTTTTCCATAACCTGTGTCACCACGACTTGAAAGAATGAACATTTTTTTGTTTTCTAGAAGTCCAACATAGTCTCCATCTGGTTCGCCTGAGCGGAATTTCCAAGTTTCGTTAATTCTCATAAGGTGGTCGATGTAAGACTTGAGTCCGCTTGGTATTGACCAGTTGTACATTGGTGTTCCCAAAACATAGATATTATGCTCCTTAAATTCTTTTACCAATTCGTCACTAAATTTAACACTCGACTGGTTTTCATTTGTTCTTTCACTTGGTATGATAAATGCACTAGCAATCCACTTATCATTTATGGGTGGGATTTCTTCTAATCCAACTTCTCGATAAGTGAAAATATCGTTGGGATTTTTCTTTATCCAATTATCTTCAAAAAGTTGAGTTAGTTTTCTACTGTGAGATTTTTCATTTCTTACACTTGCATTGATAATTAATACTTTATTCATATTCATAAATTTTGATTATGAAACAAAGTTCCGAATTGTGAGGGCTAAAAAAATTGATGTAGTTTAAGATAATTTGATTTTTTTACGTATTCTACTCAAAAATTCGGCAGTAATTCCTAAATAAGAAGCAATTAGATAGTTGGGGGCTTTCTCTGAAATTTTTGGATAATTTTCTAAGAAATCTGAATACCGTTGTTCTGCGTCAAGAATGTTGTTTAAGATTATTCGTTTTTGTAAACTGCCAAGGTAATTTTCAAGGATGATTCTGAAAAAACGTTCAAGCTTTGGAATTTGCTTTAGCATTTCTTGAAAAGAGTCGTGATGGATTTGTAATAGTGAAGTATTTTCAATGGCTTGAATGTTGTAAATCGAAGGTTTTTGTTTTTGAAAGCTCTCAATATCCGAAGCCCACCAATTTTCTATAGCAAAATATAATATTTCTTCTTTACCTGTTTTGGAGTTAATGTAAAAAGCCTTTAAAATTCCATTAATTACGAAATTATCAGTTCGGCAAGTTTCCCCGTTTCTCAAAAGATAATCTCCTTTTTCAAGGGTTTTCTCTGTCCAAAAAGCCTTAATTAAGTTTTTTTCTTCGGGACTTAATTTAATGTGTCTTGAAATGGAGTTAATTAGTTGTTCTTTCATTCAAAATTGTTGCCAACGTGTATATAAGGTTAGTTGCTTATTTCAGCACCTAATTTAGTAAATACATACCGAATGGAAATCTGAGAGGCTTTCGTATGTAGACTTGCACTAACAATTAATTTTATACAGCGGCTCGTTCTTATGTATTTTTATTTTTTAGTTGCATTTTTCGTTCCCCATTTAGACATTTCTATTAAAATACTTTCTAATGACTTACCTTTTTTGGAAAGTTCATATTCTACTCTTGGTGGAACTTCGGGATGAGAAATCCGATTTATCAAGTCGTCCGCTTGTAATTCTTTAAGTTTTACTATTAGCATTCTTTCCGAAATTCCGGTTAATCTATTTCTTAATTCACTATACCTTAATTTTTTTTCATCCAATAAGAATGCTAAAATACTAAGTTTCCATCGACCGCTTAAGATTGAGTTTGTATATGCAATTCCACAATTTGCTTCTAATTGCTCCTTATTAATTGTATTTGTAGATGCTGTCTTTCTCATATCTTACTTTTTTATTAGTATCCTACAATTTTGTATGTACTTTCAATTTGTAAATATAACTATTACTTTTGAACAAAATTATAATAGATATGAAGATTTTAGTACAAGTAGTCCATTGGATTTCATATGGGTATTTAATTTATGCATTTGGTTATGCAAGTCTTTTCAAAGTTTTTCAAAAGGAAAGTATGATGGAAAATATGAGCAATTTTGGTTTTGGGAAAATATGGACTCTATTAATTGGTTATGGTGAATTGGTGGGTGTAATTGGTTTAGTTGTTGGGTTCTGGTTGCACCAAGTTAAAAACATTTCAACTTTATGGCTATTACCATTCGCAATTGGTGCATTAATGGTTCATTTCGCACATAATGATTATAAATACTTTTACACAGCTTTGTATTGTTGTATTGCTGGTATTATTTTACTTGTTACGGATAAAAATTTCAAAGCAATATTATAATGATTTAAACTCCGAAATTTTGAATGAACGTACGATTTTAATTCTGACTAACGTAAAAATATGTTGCTAAAAATCAGTCATTTAAAAATATTCAAATTTCTCATATCCTCTTAAGTTTTGAAACTCAATTTTACGTTAGCCTACGTACTGAGGAGTTTTGGGTTTCTATGGGGGATGTCTCGTCCTGAAATATGGCTACAGGTTAAAATTGAAATTAAGCTGTTAATTTATATACCATTTCAGGTGTTTTA
>NZ_JAUOSF010000015.1 GCF_030548465.1 Tamlana sp. 2_MG-2023 | reverse complement strand
TCTCATAATACTGTTCAAATTTAAAAATTATTATTCTACTTTTAAACAGTTCGATTTTAGGGGAAGCTTACACTATCCAGGTAATCGGCGCAATCATTGTACGAAACTTCTCCGCAAAGTCTTTACCTAGTTTTATTTTACTACTCCCATCAATCTCACATTCTACATATAATCCAAATTCACTCTTTTGATTTTGATATGCGGTACTGATATGTTTTGAAGTTGCCGTGTCTCTTTTTCGCTTTATATTACCCGACATATCATTAGCTCCAGATAATTGATGATACTCCATCTCAGTTGGAGTCTGTTTGTAATATAAAAGTTCTTTGATGTTGTAGTTGAAATCAACTGTCCATTTCATCTTTGGGTATACAGCAACTTTTGCCATCTGATTGGGGTATCTACAAGAACAGATTGGTGCAAAATAAGATTGGTGTATCGGTTCACCTACTGCAATTTTGTATAAATATCGAACTACTCAAATATTCTTTAAAGCTTCCATAAACTGATGAGTTTTTAAATAATCAGTCTGATTAGGATAACAACAAGTTCCAACATATATCGAATAGAGTTGGTTCATTATGAATTCTTAAGAAACTATGTTATTGAATAAAAAAAGCCAATATCATTAGTAATATTCCAAAACTAACAATAGCAAGAGGGAAATATGTTCTTTCCCATTTGTGATCTACTAATATATCATAACCATCAACCGTTTTTAAGTAAATTATATTAATATGCTCATTTAATCTTTCATTATTTCTAGATGAATCCAATTCTTGAATAATTTCTTTACCTGATTTATCTATAAAAGCTACTATTGGCATATAATTAAAATATGAATCAGAATTTTTTTCTTCTACAATAAATTCCTCATTAAATCCTATAATTAGTGCTTTTTCTGATATTTCTTTCTTTCTAAAATCATAACTTTTTTTCAAAATTTGAATACCAAATATTAAGAAACAAGAACCGAGGGTTATTAAAACTCTAATACCTATGAGGTAATCCAGAATATTAGATGTAATTATTATTGTTCTGGATAATGTTTATTTCCTAATAATCTCAAAAGTATCACTACCGATTGGCTTGTGGAGTTTTAGGTTGTAACTATAGTAATTTGTTTCTGTCTCAGCTATTACTCCGTTGTTTTTAAATTCACCGATACGTTCTAGGGATACAATTTTTCCGTAAGCATATACCTTTACAGAATAATCTTGTTCATTTATTTCCCAAATATTACCAGTGCATTTACTTTTGATATCTTCTTTATGTTCTTCTGAATAAAAATATGATTGATCATAGTCATAGGTGGATATTGATAATTCTTGGTTTCGTTTTTCAGTAAGCTTAATGAACTTATCGGCATCTCCTTTATTGAGTGTAGTTCTTAAATCTTTATAAAAACTAAATACATCTTTTTTTAATTCTTCTCTATCCAATTCTGATAAATCTTGACTTTTACCCCATCCGTCTAATGTGTAAGGCAAGTCTTTTATATCCAAATCGAATTCCTGTTCCCAAAACGGTAATGATCTGGGAGGTGGCACAACTTCTAATTCGCTATTTCCGTAATCAATTTCTCCTTCATAACCCAAAGGATCATCAGAATTTTTAATAAAGCGCACAAAAAAAATATTCCATTTAGCATCTTTATTATGATATACATCGCCAGGATGTAATAAGCTGTCTTTTGCTGATTCTAATGGTAAATAGCGTATTTTTAGTTTATGTGTACCATTCCTTAATAAATAAGGATTGAGTTCTAGAGTAGCATTCATACCACTTTCGTAAAATCTACCGAATCCTGGTAATGGAATATCATCTATATATATTTCATAGGGTGTTTTTGCGTTGATATGAATAGCATAAGTAATTTGCTTTTCCTTAGGGATATGTTTAATATCTTTCATGGTATTGATACTTGTGGATTTTTTTTTTGTGGTTTGTGCACAGCTTGTAAATATTGAGAAAATAAATATTAATTGTAATAATTTCATAAAATAGTAAATTTTACAGGTTTTCCTGGGGCAATTAGATTTTTGACAGCGTCTGGAACTCTTCTTGGAGTATCCGTTGGTTTTTTTTCTTTAGTACCTAAATTATCAGATGATGATTTAGCATTCAAACTTATCCATATTTTTACATCTAATCCTTTAAAAGTAAACTCCATAGGTAGTTTGTTATTTCGTTTGTCAAGTGTAATTTGTAAATCCATATTGGCTTCTCCTCTTATTGCAGCATCGGTATCTGCACTTGCGATACCTTGTAAATTGACATCCACGTTCACACCTGCTTCTAACCATACTTTTATCGGCAGGTTGGCATTTACTTCTCCACCTCCCCAACCATCTACAGAATGATAATTAACACCACTTACATCCACTTTCAGATCCACTTTCGCTGCCAAATCTAAGTAATAATCTATTTTAATAGCTCCTAAAGTTAAATAATCTACCCGTTTGACTACCTTACTAATCTTATCTAATGCCTGTCCAATTGGACCAATAAACTGTGCGAAAAATAGTAGATCCAGTTTACCTTCGATGCTAAACAAAGGATTGGCAGCAAACTTAGCTTCGTACATAGCTGCTATAGTATTTACATCACATCCACTTTGTTTATAAGAGCCGTATATCCCACCACTAAATGACGGTCGACTAACATCTATTCTAAAAGGAAACCCTTTGTTTTTACGTTGTTTGTAACGCTTAGACATATTTTTACCTAAAACCCCTTTAGAACTTGCTGCTATTCCATTCGCTACAGAATTTTCTTTTTCTTCTGTTTCATCTGCAAATGTTATTTTTCTAAATATCTCATAGGCTTTTAGAAAAAAATTAATTGCATTGATAAGAGGAAATCCATTACCTGAGTTAAAATCAATTTTTTTTCCATTATACTTAAATCCTGCTTCGAACTCCAATTTATAGGAGTTATCTCTTGTCTTTTTTTTAGTAGACCGATACTTACCTACTTTTTTTTGGTTTTGATTTTTTTCTGTAGTAATTACCCTGTATTTATAATTGGGAGTTTGATATACGTGATATGGGTTTTCAGCTTTATAATTAAAATTAATCCACCATTCTATATCAGGAAAAACATTTACTATTGCTCTCTGGTTCGGATATCTACAGGTACTTATAGGTACAAAGTATTGTTGTGCCAATTGGTCTGATAGCTTAAAGTATCTTACTATCCAAGCGATATCGATAAGGTCATTAGTCCATTCTCCCACAGTATTACCTAACCATTGTTGTGCAGTCGTATCAAAAGTTTTATTATACAAATATCCAACCTCTAGCTCTACACTATTATCCTTATGAGTATATTGTAATTGCTGCCCTATTATATCTAAGGTTTCTGAACCCGAAGTTTCCAGTGATCCTTTAGGATACAGTACATATGCTTTTTCCATAGAAAAAACATCTTCTATAGAATTATGCTTAAAATCGTCTTCTTTTTTGTGTTTTACTTTTTTGCGTTCTAACCTACCTTTTCTTGCTTTGTGTGCAGTAGTGATACCATAGCACTCTGGTTGCTTCAAACCTTCGTCCTGATAGTCCTGTATGGCTAAACCAACTGCGGTGATGGTAACTTTCTCTTTTTTCTCTCCTGCTACAATTCCAAACGCGAGATTGGTATGATCGACCACAGTAGGAGTTGTTTTGTTTTCGTCAAAAAGTACAAAAGGTTGTTTTCTACTTTTGTGACTGATCTCGATTTTGGAAAATTTACACGGTTCAGTGTTTTTTGAACTATATTCTACATCACCGACTACGACAAGCATATTATTTTTATGGGCTTCGTATTTGTCAAGAATAACATCCATCGTATCGTATTTGACATTAAAAGAAACTTGCTGTTCTTTAAGAACCTTTCCTTTAGTTGTGTCAAACTCTTCTACAATGGTTTTCTTATACTTTTTAGCGTGCGCTTTTCCTTTGCTGGTGTCTCTTCCTAAATATTTGGCCCACCCAGAATTACTCACCGCTTCATCTTCTGAAGTATATATTATACCTATGGTATCTAAATTGGGGGCTACACTTTTAAATTTATTTGTGAATTTGAGATACTTGTGGTTATTTCTAGGATTTTCATTAGCTGTTATTAAATAGTCATCATTAATATCATCAACCTCTTCTCCTGTAAATGTATCTTCATTAAAAAAGATTGTGGTTTTTATTTTAGCGTAGTACGTTTTTAAAGTATCTTTTTCATGACTAGTATTATCTCGCCAATCTTCTGCGATTACAAAATCAAGTTCTGTCATCGTATTTATAGAAAATTTATCTGGATGATATTTCTGAAAATATTTTAATGGTTCTTTTGTTGCTTTATTACCATCTGTATCCCAAATATCAACTTCAAATAATGCAAAATTGTGATATCCTACTGTATAATCAGGAAGCATATGTCCTAAAACATAAAGCTTAATGGTGTTTTTATAGGTGTAAACATTGCTAGTTCCAGATTCTCCGGGGTATTTAAACTCATCCTTATACCTGGCAAAATAAGCTGATAAAATCTTAGGTGTATCGACCGTTGCTATATAATTTCCTCTGTCTAAAGTGGGAAAATCAATAAAAGGCTCAAAATAATAAATGGTTCCTTCTGTTAAGTCTTTTTGGGAAGTTTTAGTTTTAATAGCATTAGCAAAAACATATTGTTTTCCTATTCCAAACTTATCAATGGATTCTGTAGCATTCTTAGATTTCCATTCACCCCATTTGTCATATACCTGACCAGATACCATTTCCTTAGCTTTATCCAAAAATTCCGTTGCAATCCATATCCATTTTACGGGGTGATTATCAACAGTAGTTTTTGATACACCCAATTTTTTATTTTCACCTACTTTAATTACCGATACCCTAGAATTAGATCCGATCTCTATTTCATTCACTCCATCGGTATCGACAATAATTGGAAGGTTTTTATTATCTACCATATGTACTTTTTTATTTCAATATACACCCTTTAATTGCTGTTTTTTTTCATGACTAGTGATTTGAAAACCACTGTTGTATCCGTTTTTATTACTCTTCCATTATAGAATTTACTAACTAAAGTATCCGAATAATTTTCTTTCCTTAGTAAAAATTGAAGTAAATGTTTTTGATCTGGAGTACCATTTTTTTTTGTTTGCTTCAATATAAAATATCCTGAATCATCACTATATGTTTCAATAACATCTTTTTTGCCATCCCACGTTAGAACTTCAACGTTTTCTAGAGAAATGCCATCATTATCTTTAATATAGCCTTTAATATTCGGGCGACTAATGTGTGTCGAACAGCTTATAAAGAAACTTGTAGCTAATAATAAAATCAAAAATTTATTCATCTATCCAATTTTAAGCTTATTTAACCATAATAATCCGAGCACATCTTTATCGGATGCAATTACATTTTTTTTATAATTATGTCCAACAGAGTTTTGATAGTATTTCATCAAATCAATTTCTCCTGATGTAGGATGGCTTTTTTGAAAACGCAACGGTCTTTGAGTAAGAATTGTTGATGATCCTTTATGACTTTTCGAGTGGTCATGACCACCGCATGCGAGTAAAACTTCATGTCCTATTTCGTGAGCTCCAGTTTCTTTAAATTCTTCATTAGCATAATTTTTACTTTCATATAACCAGCCATTCGAATATTCTAAATATCCAATATTATAAAATAGTATTCTGGAAAGCTCCCAATTTCTTGATCTTCCAGGAGGCTTGTTTGTTATAAATATTATCTTCGGTGTTTTAATGGAGTTCTGGGGTTGGTTGATAGCTTTAAGTGTCACCTGATATTTTTCACCGTTTATAGTAACAAATTTCCCTTCTGGATGCTTACTATTTCTACTCCAGTGATATTGTAAACCATGCAAGGTTAATTTTTTCAGATCATTATAACTCACAATTTGACTATTTAGTGGTTGCTTATTAAAGTGTTTTATTCTGCTTTGTGGAACTTTTTCACTCTTATTAAGACCTTTAGCTCCTCCGTCTTTCAGGTGTACTCTAAGGGTTACTTGTATCTCTTTTATGTTACGTTGGATGTTTAGGTCAACCCAATCTACTTCATCAGATTTTACTTCTTTAATGGAAATAATATCAAACTCTTCTATTCCTTTATACCAAACAGTTACCTGGGCTTCTAGACTAGCATTTTTTAAAAATTCTGTGTTTAAGTTATCCCAATTGTCAAAACCATCCCATTGCCATTTGTGATCTCCAATAGTCATCATATTTGGATCAGATATTTCTTCTTTAAAATATGATTTCCCGTTATCAAGGATTTGAACGACCATTTTATCTGCTAGGTTTTCTTTAATACTTATTGTAAAATTTAATTTATCATTCTCTACAGTACCTTGATAATCTTTAATGCCTAATGGTACAAATGTATCTTTGTTTAGGGTTATTTCAACTGCGATAGTTTCTTCTTTTTGTTTCTTTTGATCACTATCATCGTCTACATAAACAGCATCGTACGGAGAAGGTTGGTCTATCTCCTTTGCATTAATGGGTAGCACCTGACTAAGCAATTCCTGATCTGCATTTTCTGCATTTTGTGCCGATGCTGCTGCGGTTTGGCCATGGAATGTAATCTCTACACAAGGGGAGCCTCCAAATGAACAGGTTGCCTTAGAATCTTCGAGTAAAGGATAGCCCTGATTTGCTTTTAGCTGAGTTTTCTGAAAAGCACCATCCCATTTAGTGATATTTGGCATGCAGGGTTTAAAACTGCTACCTGTTGGTTGCATTTTACATTGTCCAAAGGTTTTTGCCTGAAATGGCATGCCTAATTCTTTATCAGTTGCAATTAGTTTTTGGCTTCCTGCGCTATCATTTATATAATTTTTCTGCTGACTAAGAACTGTTATAGTGTCTGGCACATCCCCAAACTGACACTTACAAATTGCTCCATGACAAACTATTTTTTTTTGACTCATAATTTATCTTTACTTAAAATCCAAATGAAAACCATTTCTTCTTTTTCTTCGGGGTTAACTCTTCATTGGGTATTTTTTCTTTACCATTTTCAGGTGAACGATCATTAATAATTGGCTTATATTTATCTAAAGTGATCAGTATTTCCATTTGTGATATGTCTTCATTTTTAGTTTCATCATACACATCACAGAATGCTCGTACCGAATTTGGAATCTTTGTTTCTATATCCAAATTAAAATGAATATCAAGGGCTGATGTTAGTGTATGTGATTCTTTTCCTACGTGCAAATTACTTAAAGATGGGATGACGGTTTTACCCTCGTAATCTAATTCAATGGAATTATGAGTGCTTAAACTAGAATTTAGTTTCATAAGTCCTTTGTAAATCAAAGGAGTTTTGTAAGCTTCTAATGGAAAGGTGATAGCTACCTTTTTTTGATAGGAGTTACCATATTCCTGATACCTTTTAGCAAAAAACACGCTCCAGAATATTTCGTTTGACAAGGAGAGTTGTAGTTTTGTAGGGTTCTTTAATAATCTTTCAAACTTTTTAATCAATTTAAAAACAAAGTCTCCTCTATGTTCTTTGATTATTTTTTTCTTGATTGATGACCATCTATCGAGAATTTCATTGTGATTTGTTATCTCAATTAGTCCTCCCCAATGATCTGTGGTAATGTTTATTGGATAAATTGCTTTTAGAAGAAATACTGATATTTCTTCTAAAACCAACGATGGTTGTTTTTGGTTAAAAAAGATATTGCCCTTATCCACTTGCCATTTATGCGGGTATTCTTGCCTGTCTTGATTTAAATACGCAACACTAACTGTATAATCCAGTCTTTTGCACTGTTTTAAAGCTATTCCTGAATAATAGTTAAGGGAAACATTATAAAATCTTATTTCTGGAGTAGGCGAAATGTTAAGTTTATTCTTTCTGGATAAAAAAACACCTTGATTATCCTCGTCCAATATGTTAACCCCGAAATCCCTCACGCTAGATTAATATGTTTTTTTCGGAACTATTACTCACAACCTGTTTTGCACTTGATAGTTCTAAATTCTCTTTAGTGCTATTGATAGAGATTTTTTGAGCATTTTTCTCTAGTTCCTTGGATTGGAATTGCGCTTTTTCATCAATTAAAATAGTGCTTTGTTTTGCGGTTAAGGTTTGCTTATCGCCTATGCTTTCGTTTTTATTCTCTCCTACAGAAATATCAAAATTTTCTTGAACGTTGATTTTCATATTTTTAGCATTGAGGGTCATGTTTTCCATTGCAGAGATCTCTATATTGTTATTAGCGGTATCTATGCTTATTAGGTTGCTATTTTTATCACTTATTAGAATCTTTTCACTGCCTTTGGTGTCGTGTAATTCTATGAGGTGGCCCGAACGGGTTTTAATCGCTTTTATATCATTAGCATCTGTTTGCCAACTATCGGGTTTTGCATTTCCATGATATAAGGCTCCTAATACAAATGGGCGTTCTGCATTTGCACCTTCAAAATTTACTACAACCTCTTCTTCAATTTCGGGGATGAAATGAAAGCCTTTGTCCGATCCTGCGTGAGGCGTCATCATACGTAGCCAGGGTGTCGTTGCACCTAGTGTTTTTTGCCAAGGAAATTGTACTTTGACTCGGCTAAGGCCTTCGGGGTCGTTGTTTTCTATTACCGTAGCTATTTGAATATCACTTTTTGGGTAGTTGTTAATATCCATTTTAGGGTATGCCGAGAAGTTAGCATCTACAGCTTCAAAGTTGTTTTTGTAAGCGCCACCCTCAATGTTAGTATGGGTAATTTTTATAACCCTAAAACTACCATGTCCTTTTATTTTTATTACCTCGCCCAGGTTTACTCCCGGATTATCTGACGACCCTTTTGCAAGTACGGCTTGCATGGCTCGTGATTTTGTATAGTGTTCTACTTGGGTATCTAATCTCGATTTTATAGAAGCATCATGAGATAGGTTATGATATACCTGTGTTTGCTTGCTAAATATTTCATTCGATTTTTTATGGGTAAAGCC
Source organism: Tamlana sp. 2_MG-2023 (assembly GCF_030548465.1). GTDB lineage: Bacteria > Bacteroidota > Bacteroidia > Flavobacteriales > Flavobacteriaceae > Pseudotamlana. The sequence continues at coordinate 45,502 of NZ_JAUOSF010000015.1, read as the reverse complement.
ATGATAACCATCTGAAGATATGGTTACTTCTGAACTACTTTTATTATGGATTTCATCGGTGACATAATCGTTGGTGATATAATCAAATGAATTGGGAATGGCGCTTAATTCTACTGTAAAATCTTGTAAATCTATACCGTAAGATAGTTCTGTTTCTTCGTTACTAGGGCTTCCAAAAACTAATTTTTTTCCATCATAATAAAACCATTCATTATAATAAGACGCTAGCCTGCTGGCGTAACTAAAGGCACTTTGGTTGTGTTGTACAGAATAATGTATGGAGCCCGAACCTTTTGGGGCGAACGCGGTCGCTAGTTTTTGTTGGTCATATTCGCTAAAAGTCTCGTTTAAAATGTCTGAAAGACTGGCGTCATTAAATGAAGCATAGTGTGCACCATCGTCAGATAGAATTGAAGTACTTTTAGCGCATAAAGTAACGAGATGACCAGTAGCATGCTGATAGCTTTTAGTAGATTTTACTTTAGTAACGATGCCTTTAAATTCCAGTTCTTTATATCTTCCTAATTGAGAGATTGAGCTTACTCTTACTGTAATAATTCCTCCAAGAAACTCTTTGCTACTTCCAATGAGTTCTTCTGTTAGTTTTTCGACTACATCTGTTCTGCATACCAATTCGAGGTCGTGATGCGCATCGATTTCCTGAACTAATCGCAAACTTTTATAGCTGTTAATAGGGGTGTTAGAAATATAAATTTCAGTAGTTGTTTGTAGGGCCATATTCGCTATTTGAGATGATATGTATTACGTATTGTTGGGTGATGTATTACTTTTTCCGTAAGAATATTAATGCGTAAATATACAACATGTAAGAATAATACAATAAAAATATTTGCTTAATATCACATTGAATTTTAATAGCGTATGTAGACGACGGTGTTGAGATGTAATCTTTGATATCTCCCCCTTTTTTATGACGCTCAAAGGTTTTGAAAAACAACTTTAGTGAAGTTTTTGGAGTGGTATTAAGCGTATTAATTTTGGATGATACGATTTCCTGATTTAACCTGAAATAGTTTGGTATTAGTAGTTTATCGTGTTAGGGATAGTAGAGGAAAGCTTTTGGCGAGCGACTGCTTCGAGCCAAAACTTGTAACGGATAGCGCGACCCGCTTTTGCTCCCTTAAAAGCAAAAGCGGGTAACACCCTAATTATTTAGATAATGCTGTAAAATGTTTGTAGAATCCTGGTATGGTTTCAATGCCTTTAAGATAGTTCCAAACGCCAAAATGCTCGTTAGGGGAGTGGATGGCGTCGCTGTCTAAACCAAAGCCCATTAAAATGGTTTTACTTTTTAATTCTTGTTCAAAAAGTGATACAATAGGAATGCTTCCGCCGCTGCGTTGTGGAATTGGGGTTTTACCAAAGGCGTCTTCATAGGCTTTTGATGCGGCTTGGTAGCCTATACTGTCTATAGGGGTTACGTAACCTTGTCCGCCATGATGAGGGGTGACCTTAACTTTTACGCCCTGTGGAGCGATGTTTTCAAAATGTGTTTTGAATAAATTGGTAATCTCTTCCCATTCTTGATGAGGCACTAAGCGCATGGATATTTTAGCATAAGCTTTACTGGCAATTACGGTTTTAGCACCTTCACCGGTGTAACCACCCCAAATACCATTCACATCTAGAGTTGGTCTTATGGAATTTCTTTCGTTGGTTGAGAATCCTTTTTCGCCGTAAACGGCATCGATATCTAAGGCTTTTTTATAATTTTCTAGGTTGAAGGGTGCTTTGGCCATTTCGGAACGTTCGTCTTTTGAAAGTTCTTCTACCTTATCATAAAACCCAGGAATGGTAATGTGATTGCTTTCGTCGTGCAGTGAGGCAATCATTTTAGCCAAAATATTAATGGGATTGGCCACCGCACCACCATATAACCCCGAATGAAGATCTCGATTTGGTCCCGTCACTTCAACTTCTACGTAGCTTAAACCACGTAAACCTGTGGTGATAGAAGGTACGTCGTTAGCAATCATACCGGTGTCGGAGATTAAAATGACATCGTTTTTTAGTTTTTCATGATTGTTTTTTACGAAAGGCGCAAGGTTGACGCTACCTACTTCTTCTTCGCCTTCAATCATAAATTTGACGTTGCATGGCAATTGGTTGGTGTTGGTCATAAATTCCATGGCTTTAACGTGCATGTACATTTGCCCTTTATCGTCGCAAGCGCCACGAGCAAAAATTGCGCCGTCGGGATGTTTTTCGGTGGTTTTAATTACCGGTTCAAAAGGCGGTGAGTCCCATAAATTGATAGGGTCTGGTGGTTGTACGTCGTAATGCCCGTAAACCAAAATGGTTGGGAGGTTTTTATCTATAATTTTTTCACCGTAAACAATGGGGTTGCCTGGGGTTTCACAAATTTCAACAAAATCGCAACCTGCTTTTTCTAGGCTGGTTTTAACGGCTTCGGCTGTTTTTAAAGTGTCTCCTTTATATGCTGAATCGGCACTAATAGACGGAATTTTAAGGAGTTCGATGAGCTCGTTCAAGAAGCGTTCTTTGTTTTCGGTAATATAAGATTGTAAATTTTTCATGCTATTTTCTTTTCAGATGTATTCAAAAGTATAAAAAAGAAATTTTTTAGCCTTAGAAAGTTTGCAATTTAAAAATCTTGTTTATATTTGCAGTCCTTTAGCGGGCGTGGTGGAATTGGTAGACACGCTAGACTTAGGATTTAACCTAATTATTAGTGTTAAAATATATAAAATGCAGGCGTGGTGGAATTGGTAGACACGTTAGACTTAGGATCTAATGCAGCAATGTGTGGGAGTTCGAGTCTCCCCGCCTGTACAAAAGCCGAAGTTTTTCTTCGGCTTTTTTATGCAAAAGAAAATTCTCTTTTTTACTCGGGTACAACATAGGTACAACATTTGGATGTTTTTGTTGGATGAATTTAAAATGGTATGTTTTAAATATATTTGGTATCAAAAAAATGATTATTCCTTCAATACAAATGTTTGTTTTATGAAAACAATAGTTGTTAAAATTTCGTAACTTTGCAATCAGTATGAAGCAAGTATCCCATAAAATAATGTCTTTGGCAATGGCTTTTGTAGTGTTATTCTCTACAATGTCGTTTACTCTTAATATGCATTATTGTGGAGATACTTTGGTTGAAACTGCTATGTTCCGTAAAGTAGAAGGATGCGGAATGGAAATGGAAAAACCTTCAGCTGAAGGTTGTTCTATTGCAAAAATGAATTGTTGTAATGATGAACAATTGGTAGTTGATGGGCAAGACGAACTACAATTACAAGTTGACAAAATTTCTTTTGAACAACAAGTATTCATTGCTTCATTTGTTTACACTTATATTAACCTTTTTGAAGGTTTAGACAACAATGTATCTTCTTTTGAAGAATACGAACCACCACTCGTCATAAAGGATATCTTCAAGATTGACGAGACTTATTTAATTTGATTATTAAACAATAGACTGTTTTATCCTATGACTGTATAATGTCATATGGATAATTTGCTGTATTCGGTGTTTTCTTAACGCTAATGTCTAATTGTTTAATAATCAAAGCTAATGCTAAATAAAAGCATCAAATTTTTAATAGATAACAAACTCGTAGCAGTTCTGTTACTCGTCCTTTTTGTTGGATGGGGAACTGTAAATGCACCTTTTAATTGGGATACAGGTTTTTTACCAAGTAATCCTGTGGCAGTAGATGCCATCCCAGATATTGGAGAAAATCAACAAATTGTATTCACAAAGTGGGAAGGTCGTTCGCCACAAGATATAGAAGACCAAATCACTTATCCTTTAACTACTTCTTTACTTGGCATTCCAGGAGTGAAAACTATTCGTAGTTCCTCTATGTTTGGGTTTTCAAGTATCTATATCATTTTTGAAGAAGATATAGAATTCTATTGGAGTCGTAGTCGAATCCTCGAAAAACTCAATTCACTACCAAGTGGATTATTACCGGAAGGTGTTAATCCTGTATTGGGTCCTGATGCCACAGGTTTAGGACAAATATTTTGGTACACTCTTGAGGGTCGAGATGAAAACGGAAATGCTACTGGTGGTTGGGATTTACACGAACTACGTAGCATTCAGGATTATTATGTAAAATATGCTTTATCTACTGCAAGTGGTGTTTCTGAAGTCGCTTCCATTGGTGGTTATGTTCAGGAGTATCAAGTTGATGTCAATCCAGAGCTAATGCGGCAATATAACATTGGCTTAAACCAGATTGTAAAAGCGGTTAAAAGTAGTAATCAAGATATTGGTGCGCAGACTTTAGAAATCAATCAAGCCGAATATTTAGTACGTGGTTTAGGTTATGTAAAATCTGTCGAAGACATTGAAAACGCTGTAGTTACTTCAGAAGATTTTACTTCAATTAAGATTAAAGACATTGGTAAAGTATCATTAGGTCCAGCAACACGAAGAGGTTTATTAGACAAAGAAGGTGCTGAAGTCGTTGGTGGCGTTGTAGTGGCGCGATATGGTGCTAATCCAATGGAAGTCATTAACAATGTAAAAGCTCAAATTGAGGAACTGAAAGGTGGATTACCTTCAAAAGTATTGGCAGACGGTAGAACATCTCAATTAACAGTCGTTCCTTTCTATGATCGTACCGAACTTATTCAAGAAACGTTAGAAACACTAAACGAAGCATTAACACTAGAAATATTAATTACCATTTTGGTTATTATTGTTATGGTTTTTAATTTAAGAGCTTCTATTTTAATTTCGGGATTGTTGCCTGTCGCAGTATTAATGGTATTTGTTACTATGAAATTGTTTAACGTAGATGCCAATATTGTGGCACTTTCTGGTATTGCTATTGCTATTGGAACTATGGTAGATGTAGGCGTCATTCTCGCAGAAAATATGATTCGCCATCTCGATGATGAAAAATTACGACTACGAGAAGATGGTACAGCGTTAACTACAAATGAAGTAGTTTATAATGCGACAGCCGAAGTTTCTGGAGCAATTTTAACTGCGGTGTTAACTACAATCATCAGCTTTGTGCCTGTATTTACAATGATTGGTGCAGAAGGGAAATTGTTTAGACCTTTAGCATTTACCAAAACGATGGCGTTATCAGCATCTTTGGTTATTGCTTTGTTTTTAATTCCACCATTCGCAGCTTATTTATTCAGAAAAACATCACTTAAAAGCTCATTCAAACATATCATAAATGGTGCTTTAATATTTGCTGGAATCGCAATTATGGTTACTGGATATTGGTTAGGGATTATTTTAATTGCTTTTGGTATTACAGGTTTACTTGGGGTTTTGGGTAAACTAAATAAGAAAAATAGCAATCTTGTAAATATTATTATTTCATGTACTGCCATTATATTTTTACTTGCCGAATATTGGCGACCATTAGGCTTTGACAGAAGTATTCTAGTAAACTTAATTTTTGTAGCGATTATTTGCTTCGGAATTTTAGGAATATTTTCAATTTTCAGAAGGTATTATGGTCAAATTTTAAATTGGGCTTTAGCAAACAAGTTATTGTTTTTAATTATTCCAGCAACTGTTCTAGTTTCTGGAGGATGGATTATGAATAATACAGGAAAAGAATTTATGCCATCTTTAAACGAAGGCTCTTTTCTATTAATGCCAACCTCATTACCACATTCAGGTGTTGCCGAAAATAAACGTGTTCTTCAGCAATTGGATATGGCTGTAGCCACCATTCCAGAAATTGAAACCGTAGTAGGAAAGTCTGGCAGAACAGAATCTGCATTAGATCCTGCGCCTTTATCTATGTACGAAAACATGATTCAGTATAAGTCTGAATACATGCGTAACTCAAAAGGAAAAAGACAACGCTACAAAGTAAACGACGATGGTGCTTTTGAGTTGAAAGATGGAACATTTATCGCCAACCCTAATAATTCAGAAAATGTTGTTTTTACAAAAGTTAGACATGCTCAACTAATTGAAGATAATGATGGAGAATTCTATCGCAATTGGCGACCAGAAATTAATAGTCCTGATGATATTTGGAATGAAATAGTTAGAGTTACCAAATTACCAGGGGTTACTTCTGCACCAAAATTACAACCCATAGAAACCAGATTGGTCATGCTTCAAACAGGAATGCGTGCGCCAATGGGAATAAAAGTAAAAGGACAAGATTTAAAACAAATTGAAGCGTTTGGGTTACAATTAGAAAATCTTTTAAAACAAGCCGAAGGTGTAAAAGAGCAAGCTGTTTTTGCAGATAGAATCGTTGGGAAACCTTATTTACTTATTGATATTGATAGAGAAAAAATAGCACGTTATGGTGTGTCTATTGAGGATGTACAAAGTGTACTGAAAGTAGCAATTGGTGGTATGGCTATAACTCAAACTGTAGAAGGAAGAGAACGTTATGCTGTTAGAGTGCGATATCCAAGAGAGCTGCGTGGTAATCCAGAAGATATAAAAGGAATTTATATTCCTGTTGAAAAAGGAAGTCCAATTCCATTAAGTGAATTAGCAACTATTAGATATGAACAAGGCCCGCAAGTCATTAAAAGTGAAGACACCTTTTTAGTCGGCTATGTGTTGTTTGATAAATTAGATGGGTTTGCAGAGGTGGATGTTGTTGAAAATGCGCAAGCTTTGTTTCAGCAAAAAATAGATTCAGGAGAATTAACTGTTCCTAAAGGCATCAGCTATAAATTTACAGGCACTTATGAAAATCAGTTACGAGCAGAAAAAACGCTTTCAGTCGTCGTTCCATTAGCACTTGCTATTATTTTCTTGATTCTGTATTTCCAGTTTAAATCTGTTACTACATCACTAATGGTGTTTACAGGAATAACAGTTGCATTTGCAGGTGGTTTTATTATGCTATGGCTGTACGGTCAAGATTGGTTTTTCAATTTCAGTTTGTTTGGAGAGAATATGCGAGACCTTTTCAATATGAAAACCATCAATTTAAGTGTAGCAGTTTGGGTTGGTTTCATAGCATTATTTGGTATTGCTACAGATGATGGAGTTGTTATGGCAACATACCTCACGCAAACTTTTGAGCGTGAAAAACCTGCCGATAAAAAGAGTATTAGAACTTCCGCTTTACAAGCAGCAGAAAAACGTATTCGTCCGTGTTTAATGACTACTGTAACTACCATTTTGGCGCTGTTACCAGTATTGACATCCACAGGAAAAGGAAGTGATATTATGATACCTATGGCAATTCCAATATTTGGCGGAATGGTTATAGACATTACCTCTTACTTTATTGTACCAGTTTTATACAGCTGGAGAGAAGAGTTTAAATTGAAAAGAGCAAACAAATGAAAAGAATAATTTATACACTCATAGGTTTATTAGCTTTTAATGCTTCTAATGCACAAGAATTGGAAACACTTATTAATGAAGCATTAAATAACAATCCTGAAATTCAAAAGTTTGAATTACAGTATAGCATTGCTTCCGAAAAAGTGAATGAAGTTAACACACTTCCTAACACAGAATTTGGTGTTGGCTACTTTGTTAGCGAACCAGAAACACGCACAGGAGCACAACGCTTTAAAGTATCCGCTAAACAAATGTTGCCTTGGTTTGGTAATATAACAGCAAGAGAGAACTACGTGAGTGCTTTGGCAGATGCTAAATACGAAGATATTGTTATTGCTAAAAGAAAATTGATGGCTTCGGTATCGCAATCCTATTACAATTTGTATGCTAATAAAGCAAAACAAGACGTTTTAAACGAGAATATTAAACTACTTAAAACTTACGAAACATTAGCCTTAACATCAGTTGAAGTTGGTAAAGCTTCAGCTGTGGATGTATTGCGATTGCAAATGCGTCAAAACGAAATGCAACAATTAAAAGATGTTTTGAGTCAACAGTTTTTAGCAGAACAAACTACTTTTAATAAGCTTTTAAATCGTGATAAAGATTTAGAAGTTTCTGTTGTTAACGAGTTAATAATTCCTTCAGAAGATTTTGAAATAACTTCTGAAAATTTGGACCTACATCCTGAATTACTGAAATTCGATAAACTCTATCAGTCGGTAGAGCAATCTGAATTATTAAACCAAAAAGAAAGCAGTCCAATGATTGGTTTCGGTTTAGATTATATCAATGTTGATAAACGTCCTAACATGGATTTTAGTGACAATGGAAAAGATATAATTATGCCAATGGTATCCCTATCTATTCCCATATTCAATAATAAGTACAAATCCAAAACCAAACAAAATGAGTTGCAACAGCAAGAGATTTTGGCACAAAAACAAGAGCGTACAAATACTTTAGAAACACTATTAGATAAAGCAGTAAACGATAAGGTTTCAGCTAGAATAAGTTATGTAACCCAAACTAAGAACTTAAAGCAAGCTAATGATGCTGAAGAGATTCTTATTAAAAATTACGAAACAGGAACGGTTGATTTTAATGACGTTTTGGACATACAAGAATTGCAATTGAAGTTTCAAATGAACCAAATAGAGTCGGTTAAAACCTACTATGTGAAAACTACAATTATTAACTATTTAACAAAGCAATAATGAAACACACATATCACATACACGGAATGACTTGCAACGGTTGTCGCAGTCACGTAGAAGAAACACTTTCAAAAGTGAAAGGTGTTTCAGAGGCTTCTGTTGATTTAGAAAAAGCAGAAGCAACTATCGAAATGGAATCTCATATTCCAATAGAGAAGTTTCAAGAAGCTTTAAAAAAGGGTGGTGGAAAGTATAGTATTCACAAATCAGGAGAACATCATCATACCAAAGTAGAAAAGGAAAAACAACCCAAAGGACAAGGCACAGGTACTTTCTATTGTCCTATGCATTGCGAAGGCGATAAAACCTATAACAAACCAGGCGATTGTCCTGTCTGCGGAATGGATTTAGTCGAAGAACAAAATCTATCTACAACTTCAATAGAACAATGGACGTGTCCTATGCATCCAGAAATAATAAAAGATGAAGCAGGTGCTTGTCCTAAATGCGGAATGGATTTAGTGCCAATGGAAGCAGATAGTTCAGCGGAAGAGAAGACCTATAAAAAATTATTAAAGAAGTTTAAGATTGCAGTAATATTCACATTGCCAATTTTCTTAATCGCAATGAGCGAAATGCTAACCAATAATCCATTGTATGACATCATGGATCAAAAATATTGGAATTGGATTCAGTTCCCGTTATCCATTCCAGTTGTATTTTATGCTACTTGGATGTTTTTTGAACGTGCTTATAAAAGTATAAAAACTTGGAATCTTAATATGTTTACACTTATAGGAATAGGTGCAGGTGTAGCTTGGTTATTTAGTGTTTTTGGCATGTTTTTTCCAGATATCTTTCCAAGTCAGTTCAAAACAGAATCTGGAGCAGTACACGTTTATTTTGAAGCAGCAACCGTTATTCTAACATTGGTGCTTTTAGGCCAGCTTTTAGAAGCTCGTGCGCATAGTAAAACCAATTCAGCAGTAAAAGAATTGTTAAAGTTAGCACCCAATAAAGCTATAAAAGTAGTAGATGGCGAAGATATAGAAGTAACCATCGATGCTATTGAATTAAATGATATTCTAAAAGTAAAACCAGGCGATAAGATACCTGTGGATGGTTCGATAAAAGAAGGGGATACAACCATTGACGAATCTATGATTACTGGAGAGCCAATTCCTGTCAATAAAACAGTAAATGATAAAGTAAGTAGCGGAACAATAAATGGTAATCAAACTTTTTTAATGAAGGCTGAAAAAGTGGGGAGTGATACGCTACTCTCTCAAATCATCCATATGGTTAACAATGCCAGTAGAAGTCGTGCGCCAATTCAAAATTTAGCCGATAAAGTATCAGGTTATTTCGTGCCTGTTGTGGTCATTATCTCTTTCCTAACTTTTGCGGTTTGGGCAATTTGGGGACCAGAACCAGTTTATGCGTTTGTAAATGCTATCGCTGTTTTGATAATAGCCTGTCCTTGTGCATTGGGATTAGCAACACCTATGTCTGTAATGGTTGGTGTTGGTAAAGGTGCACAAAATGGTGTATTAATTAAAAATGCTGAAGCACTTGAAAAAATGGATAAGGTTACGACACTAATTGTAGATAAGACAGGAACAATTACCGAAGGAAAACCAACCGTTGAAACAGTAGGTTCGTTTGATACTGATTTTAGCGAAAATGACATTCTGAAATATATTGTTTCGTTGAACACAAACAGCGAACATCCATTAGCTGAAGCTACCGTTAAATATGGTAAAGAACAACATGTTGAAATTTTAAAATCTGAAGCATTTAGTGCAGTTACAGGTAAAGGTGTAGAAGCTACTATTAACAATAAAAAGGTGGCATTAGGAAATCCTAAGATGATGGATTATACCAATGCGGAGATAACCTCGCAAATGGAAGAAGAAGCTAAAACCTATCAAAAGCAAGGTAAAACTGTTTCTTATTTATCAATAGATAAAAAGGTTACTGGTTATGTGGTAATAGGCGATAAAATAAAGGGAACTAGCGCGAAAGCCATTAAGGAACTTCAAGACAAAGGTATTGAAGTCATCATGTTAACAGGCGATAATCACGACACAGCACAAGCAGTAGCAACAGAATTAAATCTTACAGATTTTAAAGCAAGTATGTTGCCTGAGGATAAACTGAAAGAAGTAGAGAAACTACAAGAAAAAGGAAAAGTTGTTGCTATGGCAGGCGATGGTATTAATGACGCACCAGCACTTGCTAAAAGTGATGTAGGCGTCGCAATGGGTACAGGAACAGATGTAGCTATAGAAAGTGCCATGATAACCTTGGTAAAAGGCGATTTGCACGGTATTGTAAAAGCCAGAAATTTAAGCGATGCTGTAATGAAAAACATTAAACAGAACCTATTTTTTGCACTTATCTATAACACATTAGGTGTGCCGATTGCAGCAGGTGTTTTGTTCCCATTCTTCGGAATTTTACTATCGCCTATGATTGCAGCATTAGCAATGAGTTTTAGCTCTGTTTCAGTTATAGCTAACGCATTAAGATTAAGAACAATTAAAGTTTAACTATAAAATTAAATAATTATGGGAAATTCAAATCAACACTCAAATAAAGGAAACTATAAAACATTTTTTTTAATGTTAGGGTTATCATTTATAGCAATGTATATAACCATGTACTTAAACACCTACACCATAGACCATGTATATTTCAGTTTGACTCGCTTCTATATGGTATGTTTAGGGATTTCAACAATGGCAGTTATAATGCTGCTATTCATGCTGAAAATGTATAAAAACAAAAAGAAGAATATAGCAATACTTATAGGAAGCTTAGTGCTTTTTATTAGTGCATTAGGATTGGTTAGAGTACAAGCGCCAATTGTCGGAGATGTGCTTTGGTTAAAAGGGATGATTCCTCATCATTCTATTGCCATACTAACAAGTGAACGTGCAGATATTCAAGACCCAGAAGTTAGAAAGCTGGCAGATGATATTATTGAAGCGCAACGCAAAGAAATAGAAGAGATGAAAGCAATGATAAAACGATTAGAAAATGAAAAATAATAAGATAATCATAAACGTTGGTTTACTCGTAATAGGTGTGTTGTTGGGTTGGTTACTTTTTGGTGGTTCTTCAAAGGAAGAAACAGACCATAATCACGATGCGGTTGCAGAAACTAATCAAATGTGGACTTGTTCTATGCATCCACAGATTATGCAACCGGAAGCTGGCGATTGCCCAATTTGCGGAATGGATTTAATTCCTGCTGCAAGTAGAAGTGATGGATTATTAGCAGACCAATTCAAACTGACTGAAAACGCAATGGCATTGGCAAACATTCAAACGTCAATTGTAGGCAATGGTAACTCAGAAGATAATACCATTAAAATATCTGGAAAAATTGTAGAAAATGAAGAAGCTAATGCAGTCCAAGTCAGTTATTTTTCAGGAAGAATAGAACGTCTAAATGTGAGCTTTACAGGCGAAGAAGTTAGAAAAGGACAGTTATTAGCAACTATCTATTCGCCAGAATTATATGCAGCGCAACAAGAACTAATCACAGCATCTTCATTAAAGGAATCACAACCTACATTATACAAAGCGGTTCGTAACAAATTAAAATTATGGAAGCTCTCTGAAAATCAAATTAATCAAATTGAATCTTCTGGTAGGGTTAAAGAAAACTTTCCGGTATATGCAACGGTTTCAGGTACGGTTTCAGAGAAATTAGTCGAACAAGGTGATTATATCAAACAAGGTCAGCCTTTGCTCAAAATAGCTAATCTAAAAACGGTTTGGGCAAATTTTGATGTGTATGAAAATCAAATCGATTTATTTAAAAAAGGACAAGAAATTTCAGTCACTACCAATGCCTATTCTAATGCAGCATTTAAAGCTAAAGTAGATTTTATAGATCCTGTTTTAGATACAAGAACAAGAACTGTGAAATTAAGAGCGGTACTTAATAATAAACAGAACGTTTTTAAGCCAGGAATGTTTGTTGAAGGTGAAATTAAAGGGATGGCTTCAAGTAAAGAGCAAGCATTAATGATTCCATCTACTGCAGTTTTATGGACTGGAGAACGTTCAGTTGTCTATATAAAAACAGATCCTACTCAACCTGTTTTTGAAATGCGCATTATTTCATTAGGTAATCAAATTGGTAATAATTATGAGGTGAAACAGGGTTTAAACAATGGCGATGAGATAGTAACAAATGGAACATTTACCGTAGATGCAGCAGCTCAATTACAAGGTAAAAAATCAATGATGAATAAAAAAGGTGGTAAAGTTATGACTGGTCATGAAGGACATCTTGGAATGGAAAATAATTCTTCCGTAAATGTTGAGAACCATTCTAACATGAATGAGAGGGTAAAAGTTTCTAAAGACTTTCAGAATCAATTGAAAGTCGTTTTTAATGATTATTTCAAATTAAAAGACGCTTTGGATAAAAATGATGTTAATAACGTAATGACAGAATCAAAAAGACTATTGGTTAATTTATCTAAGGTTGACATGAAGCTATTAAAAGATAAAGAGGCTCATGGTCATTGGATGTCATTAGAAAAAGAAATAAAAGCATCAGCAACATCAATTTCAAATACATCAAATATTGAATCACAACGAAATCATTTTAAGCACCTCTCATCACATTTAATTAGTGCAATTCAAACTTTTGGTATCAATGAAAAAGTCTTTGTTGAGTTTTGTCCGATGGTAGACGATAACAATGGTGCATACTGGTTGAGCAGGGAAGAAAAAGTAATCAACCCATATTTTGGTGGTGCGATGCTAACCTGTGGAGAAGTAAAACAAGTAATAGAATAATAACAATTAATTTTTAAAACAATGAAAAAAGTAATTTTAAGTGTAGCTATAGTAATGGCTATAGGTTTAACAAGTTGTAAAAATGAAACCAAGCAAGAAAAAGAATCAGCAGAAACAAAAACGGAAGTATCTAAAGACATGGCTATGACAGACCTATCTTTTGGTGTTAGAGGTAATTGCGGAATGTGTAAAAAAACCATAGAAAAAGCAGTAAAAAAAGTTGAAGGTGTTGCTAGTGCAAATTGGGATGTCGATAAAAAGAAAATTGACGTGTCTTTTGACGATACTAAAACAGATGCAATGGCAATCCATAACGCAATTGCAGCATCAGGTTATGATACTGAAAAAGTATCAGGAAGCGAAGAAGCATATAGTAATCTGCCAGGATGTTGTAAATATGAACATGATATGGTAATGAATCAATCAGGAGATAAAAAGCAAGAGGATCATTCAGACCATGACCATTAATGATAATTATAGAAGAGCCTTGTTAATTAAGGCTCTTCCTATTATAAAAGTTCCATGCCCACGTTATTTGCAACATCATTGCATTAAATAATGTATATCTTTGCTAAGATGAAATTTTTAGCCTTCATATTATCAATTTATATTTTCGCGCTTAATTTAGCACCTTGCGAAGATAATGCTCCGCTTGATAATGAGGTGCAAACTGAGATTTTACAAGGTATGGACAATGACCATCAGCACCAAGATTCAGATTTATGTTCGCCTTTTTGTATTTGCCAATGTTGCCATATAAATGCAACATATTTTCAATTTGCAGATTTAAAATTTAATTTTATTTATATATCTACTCAAGATTTTCTTTACTTAAACGGTACAGAAAAAGATTTTACTACTTCAATTTTACAGCCACCTAGGGCTTAATTCAGTTTTTTTAAGGATAACTATATCCAATTTTAAGCCTATTATGGCTCTTTTCATTTCGAGTAATTCTAATTTTCATTTTAGAATTATATCGTGAAGTTTAACTGAATTAATATATTTTCTATGATTAATAAAATCATTGATTTTTCAATCAATAACAAATTCATTATTGGTTTGCTTACCCTTACCATTGTTGGAGCAGGTATTTGGAGTATGACCCAAGTACCAATCGATGCTGTTCCAGATATTACCAACAACCAAGTACAAGTCATTACACAAGCACCAAATTTAGGAACAGAGGATATTGAGCAAATTATTACTTATCCAGTAGAGGTTGCAATGAGCAATCTGCCTAATGTTCAAGAAATTCGTTCCATTTCTCGTTTTGGCTTATCAGTTGTTACCATTGTTTTTGACGATGATATGGGAACGTATCTGCCGCGTCAATTAGTCGCTGAAAAACTCAATGACATTAAAGGGCAAATTCCCGAGGGATTCGGAGATCCTTCAATGGGTCCTATTTCATCTGGTCTTGGGGAAATCTATCAATATACACTTAAAGTCAAACCAGAATATAAGGACAAATATTCGGTTACTGATTTGCGCACCATGCAAGATTGGATAGTACAACGTCAAATGGCAATGGTTGAGGGTGTTGTTGAAGTTAATGCTATTGGCGGAAAAATTAAGCAATATGAAGTCGCTGTCGATCCAAATGAGTTGCGAGCAATCGGATTAACAATTACTGATGTCTTTGAAGCGTTGGAAAACAACAATCAAAATACAGGTGGTGCATATATCGAAAAGAACCATCAAGCCAATTTTATTCGTGGAGAAGGCTTAGTGCGTAATTTGGATGATATTAAAAAAATTACAGTAAAAAATATAAATAATATCCCTATAACTATTGGAGACATTGCCAAAGTGCAATTTGGCTCTGCCATTCGTTACGGCGCATTAACACAAGACGGCGAAGGCGAAGTTGTAGGTGGCTTGGTAATGATGCTTAAAGGGGCTAATTCAAACGATGTTATCGAGAATGTAAAAGAGCGCATGGCTCAAATAGAAAAGTCATTACCAGAAGGTGTAATTATTGAACCTTTATTAGACCGAAGTAAATTAATAGCAGAAACTACATCAACTGTAGCAACAAACCTTATTGAAGGCGCATTAATTGTAATATTTGTACTCATTTTTTTATTAGGAAACTGGCGAGGTGGTTTAATAGTAGCATCCACTATCCCATTATCGTTGTTGTTTGCCTTTATATTAATGAATGTATTTGACGTGTGGGCAAACCTAATGAGCTTGGGTGCGATTGATTTTGGAATTATTGTAGATGGAGCAGTAATAATAGTTGAAAGTACTGTATTTCTCATTACATCCCAAGTACTAAAAAAGAAGAGCCTTACAACAATAGAAAGGGATAAAGTGGCTTCAAATGCTTCAAAAAAAATGATGAATGCTGCATTTTTCGGTCAGCTTATTATCCTTATTGTTTTTCTTCCAATTCTGGCTTTACAAGGTATTGAAGGGAAAATGTTTAAACCAATGGCATTGACCTTCATTTTCGCAATGATTGGCGCCATGGTGCTTTGTTTGACCTATGTGCCAATGATGTCTGCCTTGATTTTAAGAGCGCCAAATAACGACAAAAAATCATATGGCGATAAATTTGTACATTGGGTAGAACGTAAATATCAACCGCTGTTAGAAAAAGCTTTAACGAAAGGTAAACTAATTATTGGTGTTTCTGTTGTTTTATTTGGTATTGCAGTCTTTATGTTTACGAGAATGGGAGGCGAATTTATACCACAACTTGATGAAGGCGATATTGCGTTTCACGCCATTTTAAAACCAGGTAGTTCCCTTACAGAAACTATTGAAACGACTACAAAAATTGAACAAATTGTAAAGGCAAAGTTTCCGGAAGTTGAAAAAATTGTAAGTCGAATTGGTGTTGCTGAAATTCCAACAGATCCAATGCCAATGGATTTGGCTGATGTTTTTGTAATTCTAAAGCCAAAAAGCGAATGGACAACAGCTACTACAAAAGATGAATTGATAGAGAAGATGAAAGAAGCGGTTGAAATCGTTCCAGGTGTTAACTATGAATTTACACAACCTATCGAAATGCGCTTCAACGAATTACTAGAAGGTGTTAGAGAGGACATTGCTATAAAACTTTATGGAGAAGATATAAATGTACTATCTCAAAAAGCAGAAGAAATATCTCAAATTATTGCAGGTACAGAAGGTATTGGAGATATGAAAGCCGAAGCCACAACAGGCTTACCACAAATGACTATTACCTACAATAGAAATAAATTAGCACAATACGGGCTACAAATAAAAACTTTAAATCAAATCGTTCAATCGGCTTTTGCAGGTGGTACAGCAGGAATTATTTTTGAAGGCGAAAAGCGATTCGATTTAGTGGTAAGATTAAATTCTCAAAACCGAAAGGATATCTCAGATGTTCAAAATTTATATATCAATTTACCGTCTGGTACTCAAATTCCACTTCGTGAAGTTGCTGATATAAGCTACAAAGCAGGCCCAATGCAAATAAGCAGGGATAATACAAACAGAAGGACCTATGTTGGTATTAATGTAAGAGGACGTGATGTAAAATCTTTAGTAACCGAAATTAAATCAAAGTTAGATGCTAAACTTGAATTACCAACAGGCTATTTTATTAGATATGGCGGTGCATTTGAAAATTTAGAACGTGCAAGTAACAGATTGCAAACTGTAGTTCCAATTGCGTTATTACTCATTTTTGTACTTATTTATTTTGCTTTGAAATCGTTGCCACAAACCTTAATGATTTATATCGCAATTCCTATGGCAACCATTGGTGGTGTAGTAGCATTATGGTTAAGGGATATGCCTTTTAGTATTTCGGCAGGTGTAGGTTTTATTGTTTTGTTTGGCGTTGCTGTTCTTAACGGTCTGGTAATGATAAGCGGACTGAATGAGTTAAAAGAAGAAGGTGTTACCAATCTTAAAGATAGAATTATAGAAGGTACAAAACGAAGAATTAGGCCAATTATGCTTACGGCTTTTACAGATGTTTTAGGGTTTTTACCTATGGCAATTTCAGCATCAGCTGGTGCAGAAGTACAGAGACCTTTAGCAACGGTTGTAATTGGTGGTTTACTAACGTCTACATTGTTAACATTGTTCGTGTTGCCGATATTATATCATTGGGTAGAAAACAAATCTTTTAAGTTTAGAGCAAATAAAAAAGTAATTACAGTTACTGCAATGGGAACTTTTATGTTTTTGTTGCCAATAACAGGGAACGCTCAAGAAGTTAATGAAACGTTACCAATTATTTCAATGAATGAAGCGGTTAAATTATCAAAAGAAAAATTTCCACTTTTAGAACTAAAGCAATTAGAAATCAGCAAACAAGAACAGTTAAAAAGTACAGCTTACGATTTTGGTTCATCTCAAATTTTTACTGGAGGCGAGGAAATTAATAACGGAAATGGTATTTATACGACTATTGGAATTGGTCAAAGTAACATTGATGTGTTCGGTATTTCTGCAAAAAAACGATTGCAAGAACAACGCATTCAATTAGCTCAAAAGGCGCTTCAACTTTCAGAATTGGATTTAGAATTGGAAGTGAAGAAAGCGTGGGCGAATGCCTTGCAGAGCAAAAGGAATTATAAATTATACAAAGAATTAGATTCTATATATACCAATTTTGAAAAAGCAGTAGCATTAAATTATGAAGTTGAAGCTATTTCAAGGTTAGAATATTCAGCAGCTAAAAATCAAGCCTTACAGATTCAAAATAAATTTATGCAATCAAAAAGTGAATATAATATTGCATTACAACAGTTAAACCTATGGCTAGTTTCTGATACGTTCTATACGGTTCCAAATGATTTTGAAATGACCAATGAAATTGATGTTGATACTTTTAACATAGAAGAACATCCCTTATATGGTCTAGCACAATTACATGTGTCAGAAGCAGAAGCAACATATAAAGCTGCCAAAGCAGATAACTTACCCAAGTTAAACCTTCAAGGTGGTTTACAAAACGTAAATGGAAATTCGGGTTTCTATACGTATCAAGCAGGTGTTTCTATACCTTTTTTGTCAGGTACAAATAAAGCAAAAGTTAAAACTGCAAAAATAGATAAGGAAATCGCCGAAACGAACATTCAGTTTAAAAAACAAGAAGTACAATCCAAATTTCTACAATCAAAAGAGAATTATCAAAAATGGAAGACGTCTTGGCTTTTCTATAAAAATGAGGTTTTACCACTTGTAAAAGAACAAAAAGTGGGTGCTTTATTTGCCTATAAAGAAGGCGAGGTAGATTATACTGGATTTACACAACTTATAAAAGAAGCTATCCAATCTGAATTACAAGCTCAAGAAGCATTAATAAATTATTTAGAAAGTACATTTCAACTACAATATTATAATAAATAAGAAAATGAATAACACACGATATATAATCTTAACATTAATTGCAGTTTCACTTTTAGTTGTTGCATGTGGGAATAAAGAAAGTCACAAAGAAGACGGTGGGCATGAACACTATGATGATGCAAAGCCAGAAGCTGAAGAAGCCCATAGTGATGAAGAAGTGATGCTTTCACAGCAACAGTTTGACGCCTTAAAAATGAAAATAGACACCTTGGCATTGCGCAATATGAGCGGTTATGTAGAAGCGAATGGCACATTGGAAGTGCCTCCACAAAACGAAGCTGCAATAACTTCTGTAGTTGGTGCAAATGTGGTATCTATAAAAGTTATTGAAGGCGATAAAGTTAAAAAAGGTCAAGTGGTTGCATATCTATCACATCCTAATATTATAAAAATACAGACTGATTATTTGAATGCTTTTAGCAACAGTAATTTTTTAAAGAAGAACTACGAGCGTCAACAAAAATTAAATGATGCAGGAGTTGGTTCTGGTGCAAATTTTCAAAAAGCCGAAGCAGAATATGAGGCCGCTAAAGCAATGGTAAATGGATTGGAAGCCCAATTAAAACTATTAAACATAAATGCGTCATCAGTACAAGATGGAACAATAGCTCAAAGCATATCATTACGAAGTCCAATAGATGGTTTTGTGCAAAAAGTTGAAGTTAAAACAGGACAATATGTAGAACCACAAACCGAGCTTTTTGAAATTGTAAACACGCATCACGTTCACGCAGATTTAATGGTGTTCGAAAAAGACGTCTATAAAGTAAAGAAAGGTCAAAAGGTGATTTTTAATTTACAGTCCAATACAGAAGAAGATCTTACGGCAGAAATCTATTCGGTAAGCAAAACTTTTGAAGATAATCCTAAAGCGCTTCACGTACACGCTGAAATTGAAAACAAAAAAGGGAATCTAATTCCAGGAATGTATATAAGAGGTAAAATTCAAGTTGAGAATACAGAAACTAAAGCATTACCAGAAAGTGCTATTATAAAAGAGGGCGATAGGTTTTATGTTTTTTCCGCGGAAAGAGAAAATGAAGATTGGAGTTTTAAACCTATTGAAGTGCTTTTAGAGGCAAAAGATGGCGAGTGGTTTGCTGTTCAATTTACTGAAGAGCAAGATAAAACCACGAAATTTGCTTATAATAATGCATATTATTTAATTGCTGAAATGAAAAAGGGCGAAGCAGAACACGAGCATTAATTATGGAAACAATAGAACAGGTATTAGAGTCAAAAAACATACGTGTTACGGCAATGCGTATGTTAATTTATAAGTTTCTTGCAGAAAAAGATGTGGCTGTTACTTTAAGTGACATAGAAAATGCGTTTGCAAAATCGGATAGAACTACACTATACAGAACTATGAAAACTTTTGAGGATAAAGCGATTGTCCATCAAATAGATGATGGTACTGGGATTACAAAATATGCGTTATGTGAACAAGGTTGTAATTGCGATATAAAAACTGATTTGCATTTACACTTTCATTGTAATAATTGTAAAGAAACAATTTGCTTAACAGACCATAAAATACCTCAAATAAAAGTACCAAATGGTTTTGTGTCTGAAAACGTCAACTTGGTTGTAAAAGGTATTTGTGATAAGTGTAGTAGTTAAAAATGCACTTCCATTGCACTTTATTTGTCAGTATTTTAGGTTAAATAAATTAAAATACACAAACGATGATACAATTAATTAATTCAGAAAAAGACAATTTAATATCAGCTAAAATTAGCGGTAAAATATCAAAGAGTAATGTGGAAAAGATACATCCACTTATCCATAACATTATTGAAAAAGGTAAAAAAGTTGATTTTTATTTTGAAATGGAAGATTTTACAGGTTATACCTTAAAAGGATTTTGGGAGGATATAAAGGTAGATAGCGCACACATTTCCGATTATGGGAAGATGGCTTTTGTAGGTGAAAAAAAATGGCAGGAGTTTGCAGCAAAAATTACTGACTTTTTTACAAGTTCAGAAGTGAAATACTTTGATTTAAAGGATAAAGAACAGGCAAAAACTTGGATATTAAAATAGATGAAAAAAAAGAAACTGAATTTAAGAAATATAAAACCAAATACTGAAAAAGTACACAGTCACGATGATGGTCACGATCATAGTGGTCAACCCAATAGTTTTAAAGCATATATATCTGCCATAATTAGTTTCTCAATGCTAATTATTGGCATTGCTTTTGATTATTTTGATGTTGGGTTTTTTAAAGATTGGTTACGAATTTCATGGTATGGTTTAGCGTATTTGCCAGTAGGATTCCCTGTTATAAAAGAAGGTTGGGAGAGTATCAAAAAAGGCGACGTTTTCACAGAGTTTTTCTTGATGTCGATAGCCACAATTGGGGCATTTACTATTGGCGAATATCCTGAAGGAGTTGCAGTAATGTTGTTTTATGCAGTTGGCGAATTATTTCAAAACGCAGCAGTCAACAGAGCGAAATCTAACATTAAGGCATTGCTCGACGTGAGGCCAAATGAGGCTTTAGTATATCGCAATGATGATTATACTTCTGTAAGTCCAGAAATGGTTGAAATTGGAGAAAAAGTTCAAGTACGCGTGGGAGAAAAAGTTCCCTTGGATGGTATTCTACTTTCCGAAAAAGGTTCATTTAACACAGCGGCTTTGACTGGCGAAAGCAAACCTGATACGATTGCAAAAGGTGAAAAAGTATTTGCAGGCAGTATTAATATGAAAGCTGTTATAGAAATTGAAACCTCAAAAGAATTTAAGGATAGTTCAATTGCTCGAATTCTCGATATGGTACAGAATGCCACAGCGCGAAAATCTAAAACCGAATTGTTCATTAGAAAATTTGCACGAGTTTATACACCTATCGTAGTGTTTTTGGCTATTGCTGTTACATTTCTACCATACTTTTTTGTAGATGATTATGTGTTTAGAGATTGGTTGTATCGTGCCTTAATATTTTTGGTAATATCCTGTCCTTGTGCTTTGGTTATATCCATTCCGTTGGGTTACTTCGGTGGATTAGGAGCAGCTTCAAAAAATGGAATTTTGTTCAAAGGAGCTTCGTTTTTAGATGTAATGACCAAAATTAACACGTTGGTAATGGATAAAACTGGAACTGCTACCAAAGGCGTTTTTAAAATCAAAGAAGTAAAGGCTATTGGTTGGAAAGAATCTGATTTCATGAAGTACTTAATGGCTATGGAAGATCAATCCACACATCCTATCGCAAAAGCCATAATGGAGTATAAGGAAGAGGGAGAAGATTTTGAAGCTAAAGACGTTGCTGAAATTGCAGGTAAAGGCTTAAAAGGGGTTGTAAACGGTAAAACAGTTTTAGTAGGAAATAAAGCCTTAATGCTTGCTAATGATATAGATGTTCCAACTGAAACTGAATCTATTGTAGAATCCATAGTACTAGTATCTATAGGCAATGTATTTGCAGGTTATGTAGTGATAGCAGACGAATTGAAAGAGGATGCAACAGAAACAATCACAGCATTGCACAAAGTAGGTATTAAAAACATTATGATGCTCTCTGGAGATAAAGATTCCATTACTCAACAAGTTGCAAGAGAATTAGGGATTGAAAAAGCCAAAGGAGGTATGCTACCAGAAGATAAATTAAATGAAGTTGAAATTTTAAAACAGAACCCTAATAATAAGATTGCTTTTATTGGAGATGGGATTAATGACGCACCAGTTTTAGCAGCAAGCGATGTAGGAATCGCAATGGGTGGATTGGGTAGTGATGTCGCTATTGAAACAGCAGATGTTATTATTCAAACCGACCAACCATCTAAAGTGGTCAGAGCAATCAAAATAGGTCGTTCCACTCGAAAAATAGTTTGGCAAAACATTGGTTTAGCATTTGCAGTAAAAGTAATAGTTCTGATTTTGGGAGCAGGTGGTTTGGCTACAATGTGGGAAGCAGTATTTGCTGATGTAGGTGTGGCTTTATTGGCTATATTGAATGCGGTTAGGTTACAGCGCATGAAATGGGTTGATTAAAAAGTTATTGAAGTATATTTGGGTAATATTGAAACCCTCACAATTGTGAGGGTTTTTAGTTTTTATCTCATTTATGATTTTTACTTTGTTCATGTTCCTCTGGTAACAAGAGTTTCATTGAAAAAGGAAGTTATTCATACAATATGTGACGCAAGTTAAACTCGTAAAATCCACTCACCAAAAGACTTCGGCTTTAAAATAATATTCAGCTTACAGGAGAAGATTATCTTATCATTCCATTCAGCACATTCCTCTACATTCCGCAAAAAGCTATATTACGAGAAAAGAGCTTCATTAACTAAAGTCTTGGACATAATCCACACTTTTGACTTTCCATTCCGTTAATCCTTTCCGCTTCTCTGGAAAGAAACACTTCATTCCTAGTAAAAAGTGTGAATCAAGTCCGCCAAATAAGGAAAAATGTATTTGCATTTTGTTCCACTTCCTATGATTTTGTATTTCACAACGACTTTAGAATCACTTCCGTAATCAAACACCGTCATACCTTTTTTTGACAGCAAAATAACAACATTCAGCTTTGAACGACAGCATAACCAGGCTCGTTCCTCGCACTTTTTATATGTCTAAACAAAGCTGAATATCGAAAGCACTAAGCAACAAAAAGAAGGTAACAGCGTCGGCTCTATGGGAAGTAAATCTAAAATGAATCTTATGAAATCTTACAAAATCAATAAAAAGGAAGCGGAACAAAAGTTAAAAAAACAAAAAAGGAAAACGCTCTGGATATAATAAGTAAATCAATAACAAAGCCTTTCTGAATAGTTCAGATAGGTAAATATTAATCTTTAAATTTTTTAATTATGAGTACTCTAAGAAACAAAGTACAGTTAATTGGTAACGTAGGAAACGAACCAGAAATCACAAACCTTGAAAGTGGAAAGAAAGTTGCAAAATTTTCAATCGCAACTAATGATTCTTATAAGGATTCTAAGGGCGAAAAAGTGACAAACACCCAATGGCACAATATTATAGCATGGGGAAAGATTGCCGAAATCGTAGAGAAATATGTAGGGAAAGGAAAAGAGGTAGCACTAGAGGGAAAATTGACCTCACGCTCTTATGGAACCAAAGAGGGAGAAAAGAGATATGTTACCGAAGTGGTAGTAGATGAAATTCTGCTTTTGGGAATTAAAGGTGAAGATAACGCTACTGAATAATTGAAAATTAAAAGAGAGCGTTCCTGTCGAAAAGTTGCGCTCTCTTTTTCATTATTAATCTTATTAAATAGAATTACAATGAATGATAAAGTTAACAAAATAAAAGCCAATTTGCAACATTTTTGTGGTACAGAAATGTTCTTTAAGATTCCATTAATTGGAACTCGTTTTACAGATGGATTGAAATATTTAGCCAACGAAGCGGAATGCTTTTGGTTGATTACAGATGCATCGGTAATTGCAAAAAGTTTATCAAATAGAAGTTCCTTTATTACCATCGATTTTAAGCGACTTTCTGAAAAGGAACAGTTTGAAAAGCAATGCGAAGCCATCATTAGTTATAGTGATGGAAATGATAAAATTTTTGAAACACATAGATATAATGTAACCGATTTTCCTTTGGATGAATTGCGATTGTTTTTTGTAAATAATACGCTGATGCTTCCCAGTGAATATTAAATTTTTTGGTCATGGTATATCTTAATTACACAAACCTCGATAACGAAACTCAACAACGTTTGGTTTCGGTTTCCAAAAAAGATGTTGAACAGAAATTTGGATATGATTTGAAGCGATACGCCGAAGAACATCATATTGAATATGATACACTTTTGGAAGAAGAAGCTCTAAGAAATTTGTATTCTTATGACTTTGTTTTTAATATTTAAAAGCTAATTATTAATCCAGGATCTTTAAGTTTTTAAAGGTCTTTTTTTGTCCTACCATTTTGTATTCTGCAACAAAAAGAGCGGTTTACTAAAGATACTTTTAAACTTCAATTTAAACACTCTTAAAAAATCCAATTTCAATTCATATTGCAGAAAAAGCCATTACATTTTTGGATGTGATGGTATTTTTTTGTCCCGATAAATCGGGACGAAAAGGAATAGCAAGAGGGTAACACGCTAGCGCGATGTTTCAATATTCAGTTTTCACAAAACCCTTGTGAAATCAGTACTTAACAGCGATTGTAAACTATAGTTTTTGAAAAAGGGATAGCATTTATTCAGAAAAAAAGAGCTCAACCCAATAAAAACAATAAATTTTTTCAGAAAAAATGGATAAAGGTTATGAAAAGGAGCGTTTTGAAAAGCTCGGGATTAAAGTTTCGGTGGCAAACCGGTTTCGGGAGTTTTGTAAAAAAATGTCCAAATCGCAATCCATGACTTTACTTATGATGTTAGACTTCTTTGAAGAGAATGGTATTTCACCTCACGAAAAGATAGGCCCAAATATGCAAACCCTGGAGCTTGAAATTAAGAAACGAATTAACGCGGTAATCGCCATCATAAAAGATATAGAAAAGCATCATGATAAACCTACAACGGCCATGCTGCAATCTTTATTTATGGAATTTGAACCCAAAGAAAAGAAACTCATTCTTGAGAAAGACTCTAAAGAAAAGAAAGTTCAGTTTGTTGAAAAAATAGACACTAACAATCAAATGTAAAATTATGTATATCACAATCACTGCTCAAAAATTAGGGGGAGACTATTCACAGAGTTCAGCTGATTTTGTGGCTTACTTAGAAAAAGAAAACCAAAGTGTCGAGCAAGAAGATTTTGAACATTTTTTTAATCAATATGGTGATGAAATTAATGCCAAAGAAGTGGTGAGAGAAATTGATGGGAATACAGCAAAGCTCAAAAAGAAAGAACCTAAATTTTATTCCATAACCGTAAGCCCAAGCCAATCTGAATTAAGGAGATTACAAAATAGCTCAGAGGATTTAAAAAAATATACCAGAGCGCTTATGCATGATTATGCAAACTCCTTCAATAGAGAAATTAACGGAAAACCAATTAGCATTGATGACATAAAATATTTTGCCAAAATAGAACACCAACGCAAATTTAAAGGCACAGATAAACAGGTGCGAGAAAACCAACCGTTTGCTTCAAAAATCCTTCAGCTTAAACAAGACATTCGAAAAATAGAAAGGGGACAATTGGAAGGAGATATAAAAAAAATAAGAGCTCAAATAGTAAAATTGGAAGCCGAAGCACCACATCAACAAAATGGGACGCGCATTGTTCAAGGTATGAAAAAGGAAGGCAATCAATGTCATATTCATATTATCGTGAGTCGGAAGGATGCTTCAAACGCAGTGAGCTTGTCACCTGGATCTAAGCACAAAGCCTCTGAAGTAGAAATGCATGGTAAAATGGTAAAACGTGGCTTTGACAGAGATGCATTTTTTACAAAAGCAGAAGCAACATTTGATAAAACATTTGAATACAAACGCAACTACGCGGAATCCTATAAATCCAAGAAAGATTTTATTAAAGATCCAAAGTTGTATTTCAGCACATTATTAGGATTGCCAGCAAATGAGAAAGCGCTAGCTTTTAAAATACTCGCAAAATCGGGAGTTCCGATGGCGAGCATTGCAACGAGCAAAGTGCAGTTAGCATTAAAAACGATGCGCTATTTGAAACAAGGGGTTAAGGCAGCAATTAAATCGAGTTCAATAGGTATTTAATATGGACACTAAAGACATTATAGTTACAATTATCTTTTTGTATGGAACCGCTTTGACCTTTGCACTTCTATATAAATTAACGCGCTATGCATTTTTATTAAACTTAATTGTCATTTCTTTAGGTTTGTTTCTGGCTCATAAAATGGGTTTGTTTATTTGGGACTGGTATGTTTCATTACTGTTTGTTGGATGTCCGTTTTTATTAATAAACACAGTTTTATATGTTTTTCAGCATAACGAGCATGACACTTTTAATGCGAAGGATAAATTCCAAGTGCCATTTAAGATAAAGCATGGTAGTTTTAAAATAGATAACATCAAAAGAGGCGCATCAATAATTGGTTCTGCTGGTAGCGGAAAAACTGAAAGTGTCGTATTTAATTTTCTTCAGCATTTCAGCACACATAAATTCCCAGGTGTTATTCACGATTATAAGAATTTTGAATTGACAGAAATGGCGTTCCCATTATTTGAAAAAAATCAAATGGATTTTAAGGTGATTTCATTCGATACAATCTATGATAAAGTAAACCCGATAGCACCGCGATATATGCACAATGAAGAAAGCGTAAACGAGGTGGCTCGAGTGCTTATTGAAAACCTGTTGGAGCAAAAAGAGTCGGGGAGTATAGGAACAACTAAATTTTTTAATGATGCCGCAGAAGGGCTTATTGGCGGGCTGATCTGGAAACTTAAAACCAATTATCCTGAATATTGCACATTGCCACATCTGATCGCTATTTATCAGTTTTTGGACACCGACAGTCTTATAACTTTTTTAAGTTCCAATGTAACCTCTAGAGCCATGGCAGATGCTTTTATTAGTGGTAAAGACTCTGATCGACAAACTGCAGGTGTTAAAAGTACGTTAGCTAATGCCTTAAAGAAAATAAGTACGCAGCGTATTTTTATGGCTTTGTCATCAGATGATGTGCCATTAGATATAAATCATCAAGAACAGCCTACAGTGATTTCAGTCGTAAATAATCCAAAATATGAAACCGCATATTCACCAATAATAGCTACTATAGTACACACGATTACCAAGCAAATGAGCACACGACATGCCAATCCTTCGTTTTTAATGATGGAGGAAGCTCCAACCATTCGACTTCTAAATATGCACCGAATACCGGCGACTTTACGCAGTTATAATATCGCTACGATTTATGTGATGCAAGACAAAATTCAGAATGATATGATGTATGGAGATAAAGCCAGTAAAGCTATTCTGAGTAATTTGTCTTATCAATTCTTTGGTAAGGTGAATGACCCGGATACAGCCAAGTACTATGAGCGTTTTTTTGAAATCGTGAAGCAAGAAACTACAAGTGTTAATCGCGGACATAATCTTAATTTTGATACACGCATCACTACAGGCGAACGTGAAGTAGCTAAAATTAGAGCTGATGTGTTTTTTAGATTAAAGGAAGGTGAGTTTATTACGTTTGCAGATGGAAAAGATAGAAAAGTGCAATTTAAACTGCCAAATATTGAAAGACGATTGCCAATTAAACCACAGGAGTATTCAGAGGATGATTTACAAGCTAATTTTGATAGGGTTTATAAGGAGGTTAAGTCCATTTTCAAAAATTAATTTTCCTTCTCTAGTTCTTATAAGAGGCTATTTTTGCATTAAAGTAGTCAGACTATTTCCCTAATTAGGATTATTGATGTATTTATGTGATACTTTCATTTTAATATTGCGTTCGCCATCTTTTTCATTCAATTCTAAAATCATCCTACGGTTGTTGGATGTTGAAAATTTTGGCATCACGTAAATAAATCTAGCGAATCCGTTTTTCTCTACTTTAGATGGTAGGTTGTATATTAAGTTAGGATCTAGAGGTAAACGCTGTACAGACTTTTTCTTTCCTTTTTGTCTGGTTTCAATAGAAAATTTTAGAAAGTTTAAATCGTAATCTAAGGTAGAGTTATTTCTTATTTGAATTACGAAGTAAAGCTCTTGCTTGTCAAAAACGATATTTTCCAGTCTTAATATCACACCATCAAACCGACTTGTATTTCTTCCGAGGTATTCCCTTTTATTAAGGAGGTAGGCGCAGAACTTTTCATAGTAAAAGGTCTTATTGTCAATACTGTCTTTAGCTAGTTCCTTTTGAATAGGTTCGGTTCCTTTTGGTCTTTCATTTCCAATACTATGAGACAAGGGGATGAAATAATTGAATTTTGAAAGCTGCGCTTTATATCTCACGATATATGAGAAAATTGAACCATTTCTGTTGATTACAAGTAGATTGCTTTCTTTTCCTGGTTTGGCTTGCAGTAAGCCGAAATATTGTTCTTTTTCACGATTGTAGGTGAATACAAAATTTTCGGATCCTGTGATACCTTGACGGATAGGTTCCGGAAAAAACAGCGAAACATTTTTGGTGTCGTTGGCATAGATAGTATCAAGAATCTCTGTTGTTTGAGCTTTCATTAAAGAGAAGCTAAACATCAATAATATAGCAAGTATTGATTTCATAATTTAGGTTTTAAAATAAGTTCATAATTGTTTAAAATGGTCACTTTTACATTCCGATTACTGCTCCTGAAAACTTTTGTAACACCACCAACTTGTGGCACTGATGGAATATTGATATCGCTAATCACATCATCTATAACTTCGGTTGTAACTTCCGATCTGATATTAGTTTCAACATAAATCCCTTCACTACCATCCTGCAAATCAAAAGCCTTAAGTTTAGTGGGATGATGGTTGATGTTTACAATTTCAATTAATGCACGATTGGCTTGGAAACTGATAAAGCCAAACACGGGAGTATTCTTTTTAATGCGTTTGCCGTTGATGGTCGCAGCTTCAGTTAGGCGCATTCTTAGTCTCGAGTTTGCTCTCACAATTTGGTTGCCATCAACAACCACATGAATCGTGGCATCAGTATTTCCAGTAACTGAAATGGCACTTGGTTTTGGTGCTGCAGCAAAAAATAACTGATGTTCGATCCCTAGTGCTTTGGCTTGGATTTTAAGTTCCCTGCGTATTTCTGCGGAATCAATTTCTACAGGTTGTTTGGTAGCTTTTCTTTGACCTAAGTTTTGATATTTTTTATCAGAGTATTGAATTTTACTTGAGTCATAAATACTATCTACGATGCGCTTTTTTTCGCGTTCTGGTAAGCCTGGATCGTAATATCCCAAAGAATCAATTAATTTTTCATCATAGATGCTAGGGGCATTCGTTTCACGCACTTCTTTTAAATCGTTAATAGCATCTAGTTTGGAATCATACTCTTTTTGGTTTTCCTCTAAATCAGGAATCAAAGTTTGTTCTAGATTGGCATCGGCATTTTCATCATCATTCATGATCATCATGGCATATGAAATCAGGAATATGACTACGATGGCCAATACAGCTCCAAATACGATTTTGTTTTTTTCTATTTTCATCAGTTTATAGGGGTTTTTCCATTAGAGCTAGCTCCATTTTACAAGAGCCGTGTTTATATCCTCATTATGGTGCTTTAGTTTTCAACATTGATTTTCTTTAAAGTGTTTTCGAAATAATTTGTAATTAAAAGTCCATGCGGATTGTTAGGGAAGTTCCGGTCAACCAGAATAAGGTTTCCTGTGGAAACCAATTCATAAGTATCTATGATTGTACCTCTGTTTATTTCAAAAACAGTTGTGGTTGTGAAACTATAAGCACCGTTAATCTCAGTTAATTTAGTGTCCACGCTAAGTACTTTTTGGACTAAGGAAAATTGCAAGAGCCTGTTATATACCCCATCTGCTTTTTTCTGGCGGTACAAGTTATCTATAGAGCTATTCCCTAACCATAGCGCCTTTTTCAGATTCTTCTCATAATTGCTAGCATCGATGTTATAGAAGTAATTGTGAAATAGGTCTAAATGCGCTAAAGCCTCAACAGTAAAATTTTCTTTTTGGCTAACAAGTTTCAATGGAATGATGCTTCCATCCGTATTAATAGCAAAAGCACTATTCAAGGCCTTTTTGTTAGTTTTAAATGCCATCCAAAGAGAAAAAATGCTAGATAAAAATGCTAAAACGATGACAGCTATAACGATGAATCGATTCAGTTTTAAAATATTATAAATGTTTTTATAGGGTGTTTTCATGGTGAGTTGAATTAGCTTGTGAATAATCTGAGCGTAAAAGATGTGGCACGTTTATATAGTTTGAATTTTAGAAACACGATAAAACCAACTGAGCCCAATTGGACAACAGGAGCAAAGAACCCTTCGCCATAGTCTGAACCAAATAAGTTGGTCCAAAAATTCGTGTTTATTTCAGTATAAATGGCGTTAACAAATACATTAACCAAAAAGAAAGCAGGCACGAGCATATAGACCGCTGCATACAGTTTGAAAAAGGTGTAGGCCATGGAACGAAACTTTTCAAAAACTGCTAGGCTTATGACTAGAGGAAAGAAAGCTTGCATAATCCCTAAAAGAAAGTACCGTTCAGCTAAAAATAACGGGTAGATAAAAAGATCGAGAATCCATAAAAAAGTACTTACCATAAAGGCTATGATTTTGAATCCGTAAAGCGGTGTAACCAATGCTTCATAAAGTAGTGTCATGGCCATAGTAGCAGCATCTAGTAATCCAACATCCTCTTCCAGAGGTAAATCTTGTAATTGCAAGGGGAGGAGTGCAGGTGCTGTATTTCGATATTGTCCCTCAATAGCTACTAAAATACCATCGAAAAAGCCCAACACCTGCGTTGAAAATATAACCAAGAGTACTACAGCAAAATTCTTTGCGAGTTCACCAGGACTCAAACCCCATGAATAACCATCCTTATCAGCGATACCTTCATTGTATTTTTTTAGGATATTGACAAGAAAGAACAAAACGGCAAGCGTTTTCATCCCCGCAATGGTGTACTGAGAGAAACTACTGTTCTGAATGGTTTGGAAAACGGTGTCTATGTATTCCAGTCCAATGCCTAAAAGGATCATTGCGGTCATTTTTAATAGGTTGCTTTTCTGTTATTAACTCTGTCTTGCATTTTTCTAAATGAAATGATGTCTCTGTAACGTTTTGTTTTAATGGTAATGTTAGATACCATTTCTTTAGATTCTTGTTCTTTGATTTTTAGAACTTCAGCGCGTTCTCCATCTGTCATTTTAAGATTATTACTCGAGAGGATTTGATCGATATACTCTAGCGTGTCTAGCGAATTTTGCACGATAGCATCAAAGGATTCTGCAACCTGCGTGACCTCCTCAGGTTTTATATAAGGCGAGTTTAAAATTTCCTGTAAATCATTTTGCATGACATTAACTAGGCGTTTGTTGTTCTTTGTGATTTCCTCAACAGCCTTGAGTTGTCGTACCACACTCGAGACTTTTTCTATAGCTTCTTTAGCATCTTTTAGGAATTTTACAGACTTGACAAGCTGGGATGTTTGTTTAGCAGATTCAAACAATTGCTTGATTAAACTTATAAAATTGGTGTTGTCATAAGTGGGTATGCCTTGAGCTTTAGTGTTTAAACTAAATAACAAAGCGATGGCTAGCGCTAATATTTTTATTTTACTCGCTTTATTTGTATCCTTTTTGGGGGCGTAAATTGTTTTTAAAAGTTTCATAATATTATGTTTTAGAGGTGAATTGTTTTATAGCCAATTCCATGTTTTGGCTTTTTTCATAAAGGGCCATTATGGCCTCGTTTTCTTGTCCGTCCGTTAAATAGGCGGCATATACTTCTTTTGGAACTTCAAGCCTGAAAATGTTGCTTTCTTTTCCAATTTTGATAAACATCTCGGTGTACTTTCGAGCACCAGAAAGGTTGTTTTTAATAGATTTTAATTGGTTTAAATCATGGCTAGATAGATGGAGTCTTTTAACCAGTTCATCATAGCCTTTTTCGTTATTTAGACTATAGACGACCTGGGTGTTTTCTAAGATGCTTGCTGATGTTGAATTGTTAGGTAACTGGTTAATAGATTGCAGAATAATACCAATAGCCCCATTTTGTTTTCTAATGGCTTGATAGTAGAATTCTACACTTTCTAATACATTTTCAAATTTGAGTTGCTTGGCAAATTCATCGAATAATATGATGCCTTTCTCAGCTCTGTTTCTCCAAATGGTTCTTTGGATAGCAGATTTTATAAGTTTCAGCATGACTGATAAGATTTCCTTATTGTCTTTGACTTCATCCAGTTCAAAAACAATTAATCTTTTATCTTCAATTTTATAGGTTTGATCTTCACTGACTTCAAACAGAAAACTATATAGACCATCGCCAACATACTCAGACATGACATGCAAAAAGCTTGTAACATTAAAGTAGTCAGGATGGATTTTTAGGGTTTTCAGAATATCTTTCTGTTGCCTTTCTATATAGTTGTAAAAGCCTTCTAAAGAATGCTTATCGGGGGTGTTCTCGTAATAATGACGTAGTATCTTCTTTATGGATACCGATTGTGCTTTAGTGACTTTCATGTCAGAAGCAAATAATTCAAAAAGGAATACCGATAAATCTTCTAAGCGTTCAGGAGTTAAATCTTTTTTATTACTGATGAAAAAAGGATTGATGCCTAAGTTTTTTCCGCTTTCGTATCGAAGTACGGTATACTTTTCAGGGTAGAGCTTGGCGAATTTGGTATAAGAACCTCCCAAATCAATAATGACGAGTCTAACACCGCTTTCAAAATATTGACGTAAAATGTTGTTCGCTAAAAATGATTTCCCTTCTCCCGTAGGCGCAAATATGGCAAAGTTTCGAGCCTTGATGCGCTTCTTTTTTTTATCCCACACATCCTTTAATACGGGGATGTTATGTTCTCTATCATTAAAGATGATACCGGTTGTGTCTGATTGGTAATTTGTGTTATTGATAAAAAGACAAAGAGCGTGTTTTAAGTCGGTGACGTACAAATCATTATTAGAAAAATTGGAAGCAAAACAACAGTAACTGTTCAGAATGTAGTTTTTACGTTCTTCGCCTCGTGGATAGTAAGGAATGATATCCAATTCCTTGAATTCTGTTTTTATCTTAGAGGTAATTTTATCTAAGGCTTTGATTTCCTTTGACCAATACACAATATTGAGATGACCTCGAATAATACGTGAATTATCATCCGCATTGATTTGGTCAAGGATGTGCTGAATTTTACCAAGAACCACTTTGTTCTGAGAACCAAAATTGGAACTTTTATTAAGTTCCTCAATCTTTTTATCCAGTAGCTTACGCCACTTTTGTTTGTCATCTAAATAAAGAATCTGGTTCACAATATGGTTCTCATTAAGAGTAAGTCCTAGTCCGTCTATAAAACCCTGGTGAAACACAAAATCATCTGAAGTAAACTTTTCATTGGTTTTGCTACTTTGTACATTTTCACCAAAGCATAATTCACTGTTGATCGCTAAGGCATCAAAATGGTTTTCGCCGATATTGATATTTTTCTTATCCAATAGAATATCAGTGTCAAAGCCTTCATTGAAACCATTGAAATAAGCACTAGTGAGTTTTAGAATGGCATCCGATTGCAGGGGAAGAAATGCCATTTTTCGGCTATTGTTTATAAAGGAAATGGAGTCGCTCACCGAGTTGGCGAAGCTTTTGATAGTATCGTCTAATTCTTGAACAATGCCTTTTGAAATTTTACGGAATGGATTCACGTATTTCGGATTGTTGAGCGCTTTGTTTTTTGTTAGAATAAAGAATAAATAGCATTTATGTTCAATATGTGCACGTCCTTTAAAATGCTCGTGCGTGGCTTTTTCTAAAAAAGTAGTGTTCGGAAGCTTTTCAGAGGTATAGGATTTCTTAAGGTAGATGTCTTGTTTATGAACCACTGTTCCAATTGGCAATGATTTTAAAGCTTGAAACCAGGCTCCATGCATATCTTCAAAATCTTTTTCGGATAACGAATAGATTTCTGGTAGATGCCCTTCATAGCACAAAACGACATTGCCATTATTAGCAAATACCATGTGGTCTTGAATATCTACAATAGGTTGATACGCTGAAAGGTTAATCTTCTTCATAATTGAAACTTGAATTTCTTTTGTTACTAATAATTCTAGGGAATGCTTTTGCTATTTGAAAAAGCTGTGGGTTATTGTTTATCCGGGTTAAGACAACATACAATGTGGCATTGAAAACGAGTAGGCTAATGATCATTCCAAAACTGAATGAGAAAATGATAATTAATAATGAA
Source organism: Tamlana sp. 2_MG-2023 (assembly GCF_030548465.1). Classification (GTDB taxonomy): domain Bacteria; phylum Bacteroidota; class Bacteroidia; order Flavobacteriales; family Flavobacteriaceae; genus Pseudotamlana. Next base: position 11,074 of record NZ_JAUOSF010000015.1, on the reverse strand, counting down.
GCCAAAACAGAAACCATCATTAATGCAAATAGGGATATAGGCAATCCGAAAATGACTGCCCGTTTCCTGATGTTTTTATAGACTTCAAATTTTCTCATTAAATTATTCTTTGAAGGTGTTAGACTACGATACTTATTAAGTAAGTGAATATCCCAACTACCGCACCTGCGATAAGCACAAAGACTAATACACGGGTAATACCTTTTTTGAGATCTGCGTTTTCACCAAAGAAATGGCCTGCATTAAAGAGGAATCCAATAAGAAAGATAACACCTAAAATGATTGGAAAAATGGTTCTAATGGTATCTGAAACATCATTTACAGAATCTTCAATACCACCAATTTGAGCAAAGCTCGTTGCTGTGGTTAGCAAGAATAAGGGTAAGGCAAAAATTGATTTTTTCATAATGAATAGATTTAAATGGTTTAGTTGCCATGCAGTAGGCATGACTACGCCGACTGTTAAGACTTTTATGGAATTTATTATGAAATGAAGATGTACCCCGGGAATCTCTAAATTTTAACTACAAAGGCTGTTAAACTTTTGAAGATTATTAAGGAAGTGATGGATTGTTTGAATATTGTGTATTCTAAAACGATAATTATGAACACATTAAATCAAATGACACTACTACTGTTTTGTATGGCTTTTTGTAATTTTTCTAATGCACAGATGGGTGATGACCAAAAACGTAGACCGATTGTGGTCATAGACCCAGGACACGGAGGAAAGGATCCAGGAGCAACAACTAGAACTGGTATTAAGGAAAAAGATATAGCCTTAGGGGTCGCAGAAAATATGGTAATCCTTAATAAAATGCTTTTCGATAGTTCCTTAGAATTATTTCTAACGCGATATTCTGATACTTTAATTGCTCTTGGCGATAGAGCGAAACTCTCAAAACAACTCAAAGCAGATATATTTATTTCTATACACTGTAATCAAGCTTTAAATCATAACGCTTCAGGAACTGAAGTGTATATTCTACCAAAAAGTGAAGTCCACGGTAAAAAATCAGCTTATTTGGGGTATACCATTCAAAAGAAGCTGTCGGGTGTACTTGGAATTAAAAACCGAGGTATAAAATATGGTAATTTTCAAGTTCTACGAGATAACCATCAGAGTAGCGCAAGTATTCTCCTAGAACTTGGGTTTTTATCTCAGACCGATGAAGCTAATTATTTAACCAAGGAAGATGCCCAAATTGCAATAGCCATGGCAATCCTTCAATCTATTTTTAAATTTTTAGAGTTATCTTAAATTTTGGAGTAATGATAGAGCTAGGTACCTCGATAATGAAGTGTTTGCTGGAGTTGATAAAAGGTGTTGGTGAAATGGTTTTAGTTTGGTTAAAGCAGTCTTAGTAGAAATAAAATCACATTCTATCTGGTCTAATGAAATTTCTCATTCTTTCTCCATCGGCACGATTATACTCGGACTGAATTCGTTTTTTTAGAAAACTTTTTATTGGAATATATCTTAATTGCTCATTTGATGTGTTTAATATATCCAATACTTTTTCCCATCTTTTAGCGTGTAATTCTCCCCAAATAACGTCACCCATTAGTACTCCAGGATTACCAACCCAATCTACAGTTTTAAAAAATTCAACATCATTATTAAGACTTAAAAAATATAAGAACAATTCATCATGTTTTGCTTGCAAATTTGTTCGAATTACATCAAAAATCACCTCAATGTAATTTCTGTTAGTCACATTCTTTTTGATTAATTCTTTTATAAATGCAAAAGCTGTTTGCAGTTGTATTTGATCTAAATCATTAAAAAGGATAGATACAGAGTGACCTCCAAGACCTAAGTAGAAGTCGTTATCCATTAGATAATCAATTACTTTTACGATTTCGTTTGTTCTATCTGGATAATCCCAAATGAATGAAATATCTATATTTTTATCATCACCGTGTAATTTGTTAAATGAAAAGAAGTATGAGAAAAAGTCAAATAAAAATTCTTGATGCTTTTTATAAATATTAGCAAATCCTTTCAGCTGATAATCAAACGAGGCTGAAGATTTTTTCAATGCAAATTGTTGAAAATAAGACTCTTTTATCAACAAATAATCATTTTCAAGTAATTCTAACCCATCTTTAAAAGGATATTCAGATAATCTAATTTTACTTGATTCTGTTTTATTCTTATTATGAACGATGCACATCACCTCTTTGACGGCATTTCTAGGTTTATTCGAATACTTAACATATTGATCGAGATATAGGTAAGCAAAACTATTTATAGACTCTATAGTTTCAATGAGTCTATTATAATAACCATCATTTACATATTCATTTGGTAACCTCGCTAAAAAATTGAGTTTCCAAAAGATGCAATTTTTATTATCCCAAGAATCTAATAATTTCCATAATTTTAAAGAAGAAGCTTTAGAATGATTTACAATAGTTGAAATTGTTTTATGCAAGGCCCTAATATCATAGTTCTTTTTTAAGTAAGCCTCTAGCAAAGAAAGACCAAGTTTATTTTTTTGAATAAAATTTTCAGGCAAGATAATTTCTAATGAGTTTTCAATTTGCGAATGGTTGCTTTTTTCGACACTTTGGATATTATCTATTGTAGTTAAGAAAGAATCAAACTCTTGTTCGGAATTAAACATAAAGTTTTTCTTTAGTTCTGCAGTCTTCACTTTCTCATAATCTTGCCAGTCATATTCAAATTCTTCTTTATCTCGGAATCTATTCCAGTCTAGTTTTCTATAATCTTGATATTCTTTTGTGTTAAATATTGGTTTTAACTCTAGATAGGATTTATTAGTAATTTCTTTTTCTCTTTGTAAAGATGAAATCAAGCTATTTACCACGAAAGTTTCCTTGAACGAGTTTGGAGAAAAGTTCTCTTTTATAAAAGGTATTAATATTGTTAAGTCGAAGTCTAAAAGTTCTGGGTTACGTTCTCTAAAATCAGGTTTAAATTTTTGAATTGTAGTTATTACGTGACTTCTATAGTCATTAATCATAGAAAATAGAACTTCCCAAATATTTGTTCTTATTTCTTTTATGTGTTTGGTCGCTGGAAGTGGATATTGATATATTGAAAAGGAATGGTTTTTGTTTCCTTTTGTCATTTGGTTTGAATGTTTTAAAAAAGTCTCTGCTATGGCAAAGAATGCAATAGAGTAATGTTCTTCTTGCGCTATAATATTGTCTTTTAATAACTGTATAAAATCTGCCTGTCTTTGGTATTCATACCTCTCATCTGGCTCATCAAATATTAGACTTTCTCTTATTCTTCGAATAAATTCAGGAAGGTTTTTAGGGCTTTTTCTTATAAACTCAAAACCAAGTTTGAGTGCTGGAATAAATGATTCTGTTTGTTGTCTAAAAAATCTTGATAAGTAATCAATAACTTGCTCTTTACTATAAACAAAATCATTCATTTCATAATGTGTGTCATAAGTTGGGTTTTCCGGTTCAGGAATAGCATTGATTCGAGATAAGAAGTAGGTCAGTGTTTCATCTTGTCTCGTAAACCAAAATAAATCTAGAAAGTTTAAAAACTTATTTTCATCACCTTTAATTGCGCTCGTGTATTTATCAAACACAGGATTGATTTTAGTAAATACGTTTTTATATCCAAAAGAATTACCAGACGGATATAGAGCCTCTTTGAACGAAAATTTATGACTATCAAAATAGTTAAATAAAAGCTTTTCGAAAGACAAATAATTATCTCTTATGAACACTACATAAAAAAAGTAAGTAGCCATTACCTGTTCAGATATGCGGATATGATTATACTGGACGTCTACTAATTCTCTTTTGTGAAGTTCTTCTATAGCTTCATTGAAGTTATAGTAATCTATTTCAAAAATTGAAAGTAGCTTTTGTACTGATTCTTTATTCTCCCTTTCGATTGTAAAGAAAAAAGAAACTAGGCCTAGAGCTTTCAGTAGTTCTGGCTTTTCAAATAAATTAAAATCCATTGAGAAACTTGAGAAATAAGTTTCAAATAAATCGGAAACATCGCCAAATAAAAAATCAGTTTGTTTTTCTAAAGCTACACGAGCACCCATAATTGCTAACCTCGGATTTCCATCAGCAATTTCTACAATTTTCTTTTGATACTTATGGTTTATAATACCAAATGAATCACTTTTTAGAATATCAATAATTTCATCATCCGTGAATTTTGGTATTTCTATTGTTTCTGAAACAAATTCAATACTGCAACTTCTGATATCAACTAACGCATAGTTTCTGACTGTAATAACCAGTTTTAATTTGCCTGTTCTATTTTCTTTGAAGATTCCAAAAATTTGTCTCAAGTTAGGAAGTTGCCTATTTGCGTCATCAATAAGTAATATGTAGTTTTTGTTTGGTCTTAATTGAATCTTTAAATCTTCAAAAATATCTATATCTTTTTTTGCAATGACATAAGATTCAAAAGTAGGATTCTCTTTTTTAAATTTTTGAATAGTCTCTAATCCAATTTTGGTTTTACCTACGCCAGGAACACCTGATAAAATAACTAAATCTTTAGAAGATAGAATGCTATTAATTTGTTCCAACTCTGTATTTCTATGAAAAAATATATTGTCTATTGGAGTAGATAGCTGATTCGCCTTATTATTATACTCTGAAATAAATTTACCAAAAGGTAAAATCTGTCCTGTGTCGAGAGCAATACCAAGATATTCTCTAGCAAGCAATAAGTATTTAGATATTATTTCTAAAGCGAGAGTATCTATACCTATAAGGTCTAACGAAAGTCTTTTATTCTGAACATATTCTTGAATCTTAGTTTCTTCCTCAACAGAAAGCCTACCATTGTAGCAAATAATAATTTTATGAATCATTTTAGGGTTAACTCCTGTCTTAGATTCATCCAAACATTTATCAATATCATCTGTGACTTTTGAAACTAATGAAGTTGCCTGTGTTGTAAATTCGACATAAGCTAATTTGTTATTAGAAAGTCTTAGGAAAGTATCTGGAGTGCCTACAATGGTTTTTTGCTTTCCTAATTGACTACCACTTCTATTAAAGCTAGAGTATTCGTCTTCTCTTAAAGACAAATAGGTGTCACATAAATTTTGAAATTCTGCGCCATCAATAGCTAATAATTTTTGTTCTATTAATTGTAGTCTTCCTGACATGCTAAAAGGTATTTTACAAAGAAATTTTTAATAAAAAAAGCTAATGAAAATCCATTAACTTTTATAAAAATATATGTTTGGTTTAGTAGTTTACAAGGTAGTAAAATACCGATATATTTTACTGAGGTTTTCCATAATTTGTGTTTTATATTTCAACCTTTCCCCAAATCAAAGGATGCTGACTGGCAGCCATATTTTTCTTAGAAACCGAATTATAAATTGACCATTGTGATTTTTTTTCTGGCCACATGGCTTTACGATTTAAACCACTGTCTTTCATTTTTTTGAAAAGTGGAGGAGAGAAGAGCATATAATCTTTTTGTTTGATATTTACGCCCATACGATAACCGCCTAGTCTAAAGTAAGAAGCATCAGTTCCTTGGTCTGTATCGACTTCAAAAGACAAATGTTTTGTGATATCCTTAAGGTCTGTATTTTGTAATAATGGAGCTAATGAATCGCAATAGGATGGCGTGTTAAATGTACCAGCAATAATGATATTCGTTTTGCCTTCAGCGATGAGTTCCTGGTACACTTCAGCTATTTTTTGAACTTGGTACTTTCTAGTTTCATGGGATTTATTGTGATCCTTTTTAGTTTTACATAAGTACACATTAAGCAACCAAATTTTTTCATTTGAAGGCGTTCTAATTTCATATTCAATCAAGTTTTTGCCAGCATCATTAATGGTTTCATTGATGCTATGCGTTCTAATGGCTTCTAGATCATAGCCTTGTCGAAAAGCTATTCCCATTTCTAGACTATTCATGTCATTACCTTGAACTACAAAGGATTGTGTGTACGGTTTACAGTCGTATTTTGGAAGTATGAGTTGGTTGAAATCTTCGAAAGAAGCTCTATCTTCAATCTCTTGTAGTAGTAGGATATCTGGATTTACATCTGCAATAACTTTTGCTTTATGATCGGTAGATTTAGGATGAATTGGAACGGTTTGAAGTTCAATCCAACCATTCCAGTTGGTTATATCACCTGCCTTATTCTCTAGAGAGTGACTTAACCCTTTCATGTAAAGAAATCCAGCTTTCCGGCGTAAAACAGCATAGGGGCGGGGGCTTGGTTTTTCAAAACCAATGAGAAAGGATAATTCTTTGATCCGATCTTGTTGACTTAGCGATTTTGAAGCCTGAAGCATTAAAGTATCAAGTTCATTGATCCAGTCTGTGAGATTCTTTCGGAAAGGTTTTTCTAAAAGACTTTTATCTCTATGGAATAAATTCTGGGTGTTGAAAGTTGCTATTTTCATAATGTTTGATTTTTATTATGTTTTAGTAAGATGAGGTCTGTTATTTTCGTTTATCTCCAGTATCTGCGTCAAATGCTATGAGGTTGAATAGTTTCCGCATACGACTTCGGACTCTATTACCATATAAATCTTCTAATTCTTGAGCATTCAGGTTGGTAGTGGCGTGTGTTTTTATGCGGTGGTTTATAAAAAGCTCGTAGCGTGAGAGTAGAATTTCTCCCATGACATTACAATCCTTCCCGTAGTGCCTTCCAATGGGTTCCACACCTAAATCATCGAAACAAAAAAACTGTTTACTCCCAAAATCCTCGATGGTTTTATAGCCAATGTGGTTAAAACCAAACACAATATTCCTAGAAGGAATGAGGGTGTATGGTTTTTGTAGCGGAACAATAAATTTTAGAAGTAACATCAAACTTGTTTTTCCGCATCCTACGGGGCCAGAGAGTAAAATGCCTTTGTCGGGATCAATGTCATTTTTATCGCAGTTTTCCTTATCTTTTATAAAATAATGGCAGAGTTTTAAAATGATGGGATGGTCTTCTTTGTAGATTCTAAAACTCGTTCCAAAGAGTATTTTTCCTTTAGCATCAAGATAGTCTAGGATTTTTTCAAAATCGTACATGATCGCTTTGCCATCAAACGAGCCAATGGCATATTCTATGTTGCCTTCAACTATTTTACAAGGGTTGACCATAATCTTTGTTTTTTGTGGTTCTCAGGTTGTCTTTTTTTTGAGAAGCAGCATCTTTTGTTTCAAACTCCTTCGCTTTAAGAATCCAATTGCTCGCTGTAGCTTCCCATTCTTCAATTTTTATTTTGCCACCAATTTTCCAGCCTATCCCTTGATAATGATTGTAGAATTTTTTGGCTTCATGAACAGGCCATTTTTTCTTTTTAAAAAAATCAATAACTTCAAATTCATTTTTTGGTAGCTTAGTTTTATTAATGTTTTCTATATGTTTATTAATGTTTGTATTACATACTAATGCTTGTTCAGTACTTGTTTTGAAGTTGTTTGCCGCTTGTTTGCTGCTTGTCTCATACTCGTTTACAACTTGTTTAGAGCTTGTGCCGAAATTGAACATCTTAATTTTACTGCCCTTATATGGATTATGGGAGGGCATATATTTTATATACTTCCATTTGTTCAAATGTTTGATGCAATTGTGGTAGGTGGTTAAAGAACCAATTTTTGCGAGCCTCATCACTTCTTGTCTGTCTATGTAAAACTCTTCTGGAAAACGATTCAAATTCCAAAACTGAAACAAGGCCATGTATAGGCTGATATGAGATGTGTTTAATCTTTTGTCAGCATAGAATTTGTCAAAAGCGCCATTAAGATGTCTTATATAATTCATACATCTCTATTTTGAATTATGATGGATACGATTGGCGTCCATAACTTTATGTATTTCATCCGCCTCATAGAATATAATTCCACCTACTTTAGTATAGGGAATTGTACCGTTTACACGAAGGTTCTGAAGTGTACCAGGGCTTATCTGAAGTAAGTCCATGAGGTCTGAGGATTTTAAATATTTCTTGAGCCTACCTTGAGATTGTTTGTGTAAAAGTTTATTAATATCCTCGATTAATTCAAGTTTAAAATCTCTAAGATCTTCTGTTGTAATAATTGATGCTGCCATGCTTAAATTGTTTTTTGAAAAGCACTATCATTTTATTCTCAAACAGAATGGTAGTGCTTATTCTGATTTAACTTTCGTTCTACAAATTTGAATAGTATTGAGGAGGTTTATTCACAAGTTAGACCGTATACGGTTAAAATTTAACAGTATAAGATTTGAAGGTTTTTAGCGTGTTTTGGTCACCACAGATATACTTTTTACGAAAAAAAATCCTGTTTTCAATAAAGAATTATTAAAAACAGGAGGAGCACCGAGTACGGGTATGAAGGGGTGTTATTCGTCGGAATTATTCATATGAGAAATTAACCCAGTAGAAAGGTCATCCAGAAACTTTGTTCGGCTAATTTTTCGTGATTTTATTTCAGAAAATGTTTTGTAAAAATCACCAATGTCAAAATGCAATGTCTTTTGAAAGAGCATAGCAATTTCTTTAATATCAACATTGCCATTATTTATTGCTCTACTTTGGTGAAGGGCATATATAAGTTCTGTAAGGGCTGTTTTGCTCGAAGTCCACTGTAAGTTCGTATTATTATTTATAGGGTTTGAATGAAGAGTTGTAGGCTTGTTTTTATCATTAAGCCTGTTTTTTAGATATATCGTAAAGCTATTGTAAGCTCTATATTTAGCTAGAAGTACACTTCTAGCGGTATTGAACTCGGGATCTTGGAAATAAAGTTTTGAGGATGTTATAGGTAAACAGCTATCAAAATACGCTCTGGTGAAGTATTGTTCATCAAAATGTATACTATTAGATTTTATATACTGCACAAATTCCATGTTATAGAGAAAAAACTTGTTAAGCTTGTTGATTTTCTTTTTGATATATTTCTTTTGGGCATCATCGTTAGCTTTTGGAAATTTCATTTCAAAAGAACGCAGTTCACAGTAATAAATAAGATTTGTTAAGGATGGCTGCTTGGTGTGTTTAAAAAACTGAATTTCATCTTGAGTAGATTCAAATCCGTTTTCGATTATGTGTTTTCTAAACGTTTTCAGTAAGCTACGACACATTACCAATGCGCGGGTAGAGGTGTTAATAATATCTGAGGAATCGTTTTCAAGTTCCTTTAATTTTATGATGAGTTCATCTGATAGAAAATTTAATTTCATGCACTTAAATGGATTAAAAATAATTAAGACCAAGCTTAAGTGCGCTTAAATTGGAGAGAAAAACTAAATTTATCGGACACCTAGGCTTGTAAGAATTTAATACCAATAAATGTGCCTTAAATCGTTTTGTAGGAAAAAAAATCTATTTTTTTTGTATTTCAAATTTCTATAGGTGTGAAGAGGTGTTTTTACTATGGAGTCTTTGTCTGTAAAAGTGTAAAATCAATCTTGTCAAGCATTTAGTGTTACTTTTAAAAGTTAATGACCTCTTCTAAAGCATCATCGGCAGCTTTATGTATAAAATTTGATTGGTAATTTATTGTTGTAGTGATAGAAGAGTGTCTGTATAGTTTTTGTAGAGCTCTAAGGGGGATTTTATCTTCTGAAATATGACCAAATGTGTGTCGAGCAATATGCATGGTCAACTTTTTTTTAATTCCAGCTTTTAGAGCAATAGTTTTAAGGTTTTTATTGAATTTTTTATTAGCAGTTTTTATTTTATTGTACAGGTCTTTTGGATCGTCGAGGTTAGCTTTTTTTAGTTCTGGAAATATGAAATCATTATCATTGTTTCTATTGCAAATATATTCCTGTAAGATTTTGTCAATTTTTAAAGGTATTTTGAGAGAAAGCAATTTGGAGTTTTTACCCATTCTGTAATGTAGTCTACCATCGTAAATTTGTGACCATCTTGTTTTCAGAACATCGGAAACTCTCATTCCTGCAAAGTAAAAACTATAGAGCCAAACATTTAACGAATGACTCTCTATATCGGATAAATTGTCTAAGCTCTCGATAACTTTTATTTCCTTTTCTGATAATCCAATTTTGATGGTTTCTGGAAATTTTATTTTGAATTTTCCTGGGCCAAAGGGATATAGTTCCTTGCTAACAATATTATCCATAATAGCTTTATTGTATAACAGTCGAATAAATACCATTATATTCATAGTTGTAGTTTCGGTAAGTGAACAATTGCCTTTTAAAAATATTTTAAATTTCATAAGAAACCGCTCGTCAATTTCTTGAAAAGTTAGATGTTTTACTTTGTAGTATTTCTTTATGTAGCTAAGCCATGCTGAATCCGTAGAAAGTCGATTCATTTTTCCTTCAGATTTTAACGCCTCAAGGTGTTCATCCGCGTAATCAAAAAACGTAAGGTTGGAAGTGGGCTTGTAAATCTCGTTCTTAATTTGATTTGCAGAAGCATCTTTATTGTTCGTTTGGAGAGCAATAATACCTTTTCTTATTTCAGATAGTTTGGAGGTCAGTAGATTATTTAGACTTTGAGAATTTGGATGAGATTTTTTAACTTCAGAATTTTTTGAATCCCAATATTCTAAATCGATGTAATGACCGATAAGTTTATAAGTTGAACGTCGATTTTTAGTAATTCGAATTGCAAGCGGATATAGCCCTCTAGAATTGGGCTTTTTGCGTAAAACTATTTTTGCACTTACTGACATCGTTGACTTGTTTAGCGAAAGTCAAATCAGGATATCATTTAATTATGTAATATTGTAAATATACAAAATATAATTTGCGTTTAGGTACAACATAGGTACAACAAATATTGATATCATATGATTTTATATGACTTTAAAAAAAATGAAAAACACTTAACCTATTGAAAATAAGGGTGTTTGTGTTTGTTTGGTGCAATATACGCTAGACTTAGGATCTAGTGCCGCGAGGTGTGGGAGTTCGAGTCTCCCCGCCCGCACAACTTTAGGAAAACAAAGCCTTGATACTCTTAAGTATTGAGGCTTTTTTGATTTTATATACTTCTGTTTTTGTATACACTTTTTTAAAATTCGTTTATTTAAAATATTCAATATATATACGGATCATTCCTAAAAGTTGTGTTTATGCAAAAATTGTAGTTAATCTAAAAAGAAAGAATTCTACGTTTTTCACAC
>NZ_JAUOSF010000014.1 GCF_030548465.1 Tamlana sp. 2_MG-2023 | reverse complement strand
GAGAGGGTCCTGGGTTCGAGCCCCAGCCCGGTCACATTATACTAAAAAGCCTGTAACACAAGTTGCAGGCTTTTTTTATGGAATCAATTTGGAATTACATATATGACCAAATATTGCTTTCATTTCCTTAAATTTATCCCTTGAACCTATTCAGTCCTTGTTATATATTCTATAATTTAATTTATAGCTCATAACTTCACAAAATTATTATAGGTTAAGGTTCTAATATCTTGTTTTATTCACAAATAAATATAATTAATCAAAATCATAATTAATGAAGCGTATTTTATTACTCTTAGTTGCTTTTGTAGTCTGTTTAAATACAACTGCACAATCGTTAGATCTCAGTCAACCCTTATCTACAAACTCAAAAATTAAAAAAGGGGTATTGCCGAATGGTTTAACGTATTATATCTATAGTACAGATGTTACCAAAGAGGCTGCTAGCTACTATATTATTCAAAATGTAGGTTCTGTTTTAGAGAATGATGACCAACAAGGGTTGGCACATTTTTTAGAACACATGGCGTTTAATGGCACTAAAAATTTTGAAGGCAAAGGCATTTTAAACACGCTTCAAAAGCATGGTGCTGTATTTGGAAAGGATATCAATGCCTATACAAGTTTCGATGAAACGGTATATAATATGAATGATATTCCAGCTACCCCAGAATTAATTGATACCTGTCTGCTTATTTTACACGATTGGTCGAATGATTTATTATTAACAGATGAAGAGATTGACGCTGAACGTGGTGTTATAAAGGAAGAATGGAGAACAAGACAGAGTGGTAGGATGCGTGTTTTGAAACAATCACTTCCAGCTATGTTTAATAATACTATTTATTCTAAACGTATGCCTATTGGTACCATGTCTGTTGTAGAAAATTTTGAATATAAAGCGCTTCGTGATTTTTATCACGATTGGTACAGAACCGATTTGCAAGCCATTGCCGTTATTGGAGATGTCGATGTGAATATTGTAGAAAATAAAATCAAAAAGTTGTTTTCACCAATTCCAGCAGTAGAAAATCCTAAAGAGCGATTCTTAGTAAATATTCCAGATAATAATCAGATGTTGTATAGTCTGGCTATGGACGAGGAAGTGACCACGTCCCAGATTAGTTTTAGTATTCGTCATCCAAAATCATTAGCAAATGAAACTGTTGCAGATTTAAGACAATCATTAATTAATAGTATGATAACATCTATGTTATCATCTAGAATTAGTGAAATTTCAGAGAAACCTGACGCACCTTTCTTAGGAGCTGGAATTAGCTATGGCGATTTTACCAGAACAACTAACAGTTTAAGTTTAAGGATTTACCCAAAACCAAATGAGCAACATAAAGCTTTTAAAGCCGGATTAGAGGAATTAAACAGAGCGGTTAAATTTGGTTTTACTAAAGGTGAAATTGAGCGTACAGAAATTAAAATTAAAAACTTGTATGAAACACAAATAACTAAGGTAGATGATAAATCTCACAAAAGGATCGCTTCGGAGATTCAAAAGAATTATTTGGAGCATTCAGCACTTTCAGATGTTACTAAGGATTATGAATTAGTAAAAATCATTTTTGATAAATTAACCGCAGATGATATACACAATCGCTTAAAGGAGTTATATACTCAAAAGAATAGATCGCTTATTGTCACTGGTGTAAATGGAAATAATAATCTGACAGAATCTGAGGCACTAGATATTATCAGTACAGTTGAAAATGATGAGGATTTATTGGCGTATTCTGATGATTTCGGAGGTAAAGATTTAATGTCTGGTATCGAAATTATTCCTGGTGAGATTAGAACTGAAAGAGATAATAAAGCCATTGAAGCAACGACCTATAAGCTGAGCAATGGCGTTACCGTTCATTATAAATATGCTGATAAAAATAAAAATGATGTGCAATTAAGAGCTATAAGTTACGGTGGCACTTCATTATTAAATGATGAAGATTTACCATCCGCAGATCTGTTAGGAAATTTCATTGCTAGTTCTGGTCTAGGTAGTTATTCAGCAAGCGATTTAGCAAAAGTTTTAGCAGGTAAAACAGCAAAAACTCAAATAGCTGTCAATGGATTAACAGAAAGCATTACCGGATCGGCTGTAACGAAGGATGTTGAAACTTTATTGCAAATGATTTACTTACGTTTTGTTAAACCAAGGTTTGATGACGATGCTTATAAAGTTCTTATGGGTAACGTAGATAATTACATTATTAGAAGAAGTAATGATGTAAATCAAAAAATTAGTGATAGTGTCACGGTTGCTGTTTATGGAAAAAATAATCCAAAACGTGCCTTGTTTACAAAAGCGTATGCCAATAAAGTGACATTCGATAAAATGAAATCAATTTATTTAGATCGCTTTAAAAATATTGCTGATTTTGAATTTTTCATTGTTGGAGATATCGATCAAGAAACTTTAAAACCGTTATTAGAGAAATATATTGCAAGTATACCTACTACTGATGAAGAGGAAACTTGGAAAGATAATTCCGTAAACTGGGTTAGTAATATAATCGATAAGGACGTATACCTTAAAATGGAGGATCCAAAAAGTTCTGTACGTATAGCTTATAAGAATGATATGGATTATAGTTTAAAAAATGAATTGATAGGAACCACTGTTGGTGATATTTTACAATTAAGATTTACCGAAACTTTAAGAGAAGAAGAAGGGGGTACCTATGGAGCGAGTGCCTTAGCTAGTGTTGTAAAGCGTCCTTTAGAGCAAGCATTTATTAGTGTTAATTTCGACTGTAATCCGGATAAAGTTGAACAGCTAATAAGTATCGTACATGCTGAATTAAATAAAATGGCCAAAGGTGATATTAATCAGGTAGACTTAGATAAAACAACTACGAATTACTTAAAGGAGAGAAAACAACAACAAGATTATAACAGTTACGATATGACCTTGCTAACAAATTTTTATAGAGAAGGTTATAATATGAATAGTCCTGAAAACTTCGAGGAGATTATAAATGAAATTACGGTAAAGGATATAAAATCATTTGTAAAACGTGTGCTTAAAAAAGCGAAAACTTATGAAGTTGTCATTAAACCTAAAAACTAGATTTAGTGTATGAAAAGATTTGTTTTAATTTTAGCCTTACTACTTAGTACAATGGCTTTTTCTCAGATTCATAATCCTGTGAAATGGAATACAGCTGTTAAGAAGATTTCAGATACTGAGGCTTTATTAATAGCCACTGCAAAAATAGAAGCGGGCTGGCATTTATATTCGCAATCGGTTCCTGAAAATGGTCCAATTCCTACTAGCTTTACTTTTGAAGGCAACTCAAATTATTTAAAAAAAGGGAATACAAAAGAGGGTGATGGACATAAAGTAAACGATCCAGTTTTCGAAATGGTTATTAAGTTTTTTGATAAGGAAGCACAATTTAAACAACGTGTGAAGCTTAAAAACAAAGAAACGTTTAATATAAAAGCTGTTGTAGAATTCATGGTTTGTAACGACACACAGTGTTTAGCTCCAACAGAAATAGATCTTGTTTTTAAGATAAAATAAAAACATCAAAATAAAATTTATGTTATAAAATCTCAGGTTAGTAATTAATCTGAGATTTTTTTTATCCGATAGGATAAAGAATAAAAAAATATGCCTTTTTAAAATAACTTGTACTTCATTAAAAGTGCTTTTTTTCTTATATTCATCGATGCTAAACCAAATTTGATATTTCATTTTATTGATTAAGCTTATAGGCTTATCCTAAGATTTTTATACTGTAAAAAAGATATGAGTAAACTTAATATTTATGCTGCTGCCCTTGTACTGGCCTTGTTACTTTTAATTATTAGTTTAGGTCTTGTTTTTACTGGAAATATCGCAGATTCAGGGCCGCTATTGATCGCTTTTTTCTGTTTGTTAGCCTTTGGCTTTAAAGGTTATGAATCGTTAAATGGATTTGTTTTTACAGCAATCATTTTCGCAGGTGTAGTTTTAGCACTTTATTATCCGCAATATTTTGTGAGTATCGGAGATGTTAAATTGACTATCCTCATCACGCCTTTAATCCAACTTATTATGTTTGGTATGGGAACTTCGATGAGTGTCAAAGATTTTGGAGCGGTTATAAAATCGCCAAAAGGGGTTTTTGTTGGTGTTTCCGCACAGCTTGGTATCATGCCTATAATGGGATTTATCCTTGCTAAATTCAGTGGTTTTCCTCCTGAAATAGCTGCAGGAATTGTACTAATAGGATGTTCTCCTAGTGGGGTCGCTTCCAATGTGATGGCGTATTTAGCTAAAGCTAATTTAGCACTCTCAATAACGATTACTTCTATAGCCACTTTGATAGCACCATTTGTAACACCGCTTTTAATGAAAGTTTTTGCTGGCGAATTTATTGAAATTGATGTTTTAACTATGATGTGGAGTATCGTTAAGATGATTCTTTTACCAATCGGGGCTGGTTTGCTTGTGAATCACTTATTAAAGGAAAAAATGGATAGCTTTAGAAAGATACTACCTTTTATTTCTATGTTTGGAATTTGGGCTATCATTCTAGTTATTACAGCTGCTGGTCGTGATAATTTATTAGAAATGGGCGCCCTATTAATGGTTTTGGTCTTAATCCATAATCTTTTTGGTTATTTCTTAGGTTACTGGTATGCTAAGTTACTAAAGCTTAACGATCAGGATGCTAGAACGATTGCTTTAGAGGTTGGTATGCAAAATGGCGGTTTGGCTTCAGGAATTGCAAATTCTCTTGGTAAAATTGCAACCATGGGATTGGCGCCTGCGGTTTTCGGCCCATTAATGAATATTTCGGGGTCTATTTTAGCCTCATATTGGCACAAAAGACCTACTGATGATGCTGGAAATACTATTTCAGAAACTGAAAAGCGCTAAAGTACCATGTTTTCATAAGGAATAACCGTATGAAATCCTCTGGCCTTAAAATAATTTGTTGGATTGTTTTTAGAAGCCACTAACACAAAATCGCCACCCCAAGCACCTAAGCTTTTTATAGCACCTTCAAAGTCCTCAAAATATATAGCTTTGACAGTAGCCTGTTTCGTTATTTCTGAAATGTAATTTTCATGAAGTCTCATCAATTCTTGAAATTCTTCAAGTTGTGTTGCGCTGAGCATTTTTGAAGTGATGTCATTAATCGTTTCTACTGAAAACTGATAAGTTGATTTAGCTTCTTTGTAATGTTTTATGCCTTCTCGACTGTTTTGCTTTTTATTCAAATGAACAAAATAGAGTTCATCTTTAAAAGAAGGGTTAAAGCCAGCGGGTTTGATTGTTGGTATTTTGTTGTTTCGTTGATAGGTTATGGGTGTGTCATTTTCCGCGCAAGCGATATCATAACCACTGCCACCAAATGTTTTTTCTAAAAGTTGATAAGGATCGACATGGGCCCAATTCGCAATATTATTGATAAGTGAGGAAGATGTTCCCAGTCCCCAATTTCTTGGGAAATCTAATCTTGTTTCTATTTTAAAGCCTTCCGAAGTACTTAAAAACTGAGGATTTAACGTTTTTGTAGCTTCTAGTATTTGAACAATACGTTGCGAGATATCGTTTTGTTCTTCCGAAGAAAAATTTTCTAAATTGAAAGTACCTTCAAACCAAATCTGGTCTTCATGATCATAACTGATCCAAATAATTTCAGATTGAGCAATAGGTGTTACTGTTAATGATTGTCCGTACTTGGTAGGTACAGCAAGTGAAATGGCGCCATCGAGAACGACATATTCACCAGATATAAGTAGTTTTCCGTTGCTGTAAAAGGTTTTGCTTTTCACGGTTTAGTCTCTTAGTGCTTTTAATGCTTCAATGACGGCGTTATGAGTCACGGCATTGGTTTCAAAATGTTTTGTTATCGCTGTTTTTTCAGAAGCATTGGCTTCAAATTGATTTAAAATATTCATTAAATGCATTTTCATATGGCCTTGTTGAATTCCGGTTGTTGTCAATGAACGTAATGCGGCAAAATTTTGAGCCAATCCTGCTACGGCAACAATTTGCATCAATTCTTTTGCGGAAGGTTTATGCAGCATTTCTAAGGATAATTTTACTAAAGGATGCAATCCGGTTAAACCGCCAACGGTGCCTAATGCCAAAGGAATTTCCATCCAAAATTTAAAAATACCATTTTCTATTTCAGCATGCGATAGACTACTATAACGACCATTTCTAGAGGCATAGGCGTGTACGCCAGCTTCAACTGCTCTAAAATCGTTTCCTGTGGCCAAAACAACAGCATCGATTCCATTCATAACGCCTTTGTTATGGGTTACAGCACGGTAGGGTTCTATTTCAGCAATATGAACAGCCTGCATAAATTTACGCGCAAAGGCTTCACCTGAAATATTAGGATCTTCGCTTAAATTTTCAACAGGACAATTAACCTCCGCACGTACTAAACAATCTGGTACGTAGTTAGATAAAATACTCATAACGATTTCAATTTGCTTTTCTTCTTCAGAAAATAAATTAAAATTTAATGCTTCAGATTTAAAGGTTTTTGCAAATTGCTCTAAACACGAATTTATAAAGTTAGCACCCATGGCGTCTAGCGTTTCAAAAGAGACGTGAAGCTGAAAATAATTTTCCATTTCAGCCGTTTTATCGCGCAATTCAATATCTAAAATGCCACCACCACGTTTGGTCATGTTTTTCGTAATTGCTTCAGAATCTTGAATAAGTTTGGGCTTTATTAAAGTGAAAAATGATTTTAGTTTTTCAAATTCACCTTTGTACATAAAGTGTACTTGACCTATTTTTGTTGTAGAAATCACTGTGGTTTTAAATCCTCCACGATCCAACCAAAATTTAGCAGCTTTACTGGCTGCAGCGACTACCGAGCTTTCCTCAATAGCCATCGGGATGGTGTATAAGGTGTCGTTTATTAAGAAATTTGGAGCGACGCCAAGTGGTAAATAATAATTGGTTATGGTATTTTCTATAAACTCATCATGAAGTTGTTGTAGTTTATCGTTCGTGTTCCAATATTGTTTTAATATGGTTTTGGCATCTTCAGCATTTGAAAAATAAGTGTCAACAATCCAATCAATTTTTTTTGATTTAGAAAGTTTAGAAAAGCCAGAAATCGTTTTACTCATAACCGTTTTATTTGCTGTGCAAAGATAGTATTCTTGATAAGATTATGTGTAAAAGCCTTTTGATTAAAACCAGTTTGGCGCACCGTGAATATACTTTTAACAATATAGATTAAAGGAGGAAGGTGACAAATTATAACCAAATATGGGTAATCTTGTTTCAATCGTGTTATTTAAGTGTTAATAATGATTGTTTTTTCTATAATTTTTAGTAATCTTGAGTTCATTTTGAAGAAAAAATATTTTTTTATTGAAATGCCTACAATCGACTAATTTTTATCTTACAAATTATGGCTTTTTAGACGTTTCATGTGCTTCTTAAAATCAATTGAAAATACTACATGAATTACCTGAAATTATCACTTTGTGTTTGTTTATTTATAACTTCTTTTCTTTCAGCACAAAACAAAGACATTACTCTTGAAGACATTTGGAAAAACGGCAGTTTTAGAACTGAATACATGGATGTTTTGCATTCTATGTCAAACGGACAGCAATATTCTGTATTAAATTTCGATCGCGCTACACGAAGTACTTCTGTAGATATTTACGATTATAAAACTTTAGAAAAGGTAAAAACCTTAGTGAGTTCTTCAGATTTAGAGGAATTGGCTTATTTCACAAATTATACCTTTAGCGCTGATGAGCAAAAAGTGCTTTTGGCTAGTAATGAACAGCCTATTTATAGACGCTCGTCTGTTGGGCATTATTATGTGTATGATATTCAATCTGAAACCTTATCTCTTATTTCAGAAGATGGTATTCAAGAACCAACCTTTTCGCCAGATGGTCAAAAAGTAGCCTTTGCAAAGAACAACAATTTATATGTGAAGGATTTGGTTTCAGATGAAACGAGGCAAATAACCTTTGATGGTGAAAAAAATAAAATTATAAACGGTATTACCGATTGGGTTTACGAAGAAGAATTTGCTTTTGTTCGAGCTTTCGACTGGAATGCTGCTAGTAATAAAATCGCTTTTATTAGGTTTAATGAATCTGAAGTTCCTGAATTTTCAATGGACGTTTACGGAACAGATCTTTACCAAACACAGCAGGTTTTTAAATATCCAAAAGCAGGGGAGGCAAATTCAAAAGTGTCACTGCATTTATATGATTTGCAAGCCGGAAAACTTTCAGACTTACCAGTAACTAAAAAATATGAAGATTTTTATATTCCAAGAATAAAATGGACAAATGATGCGGATGTATTAAGTGCTCAGTTCTTAAATAGACATCAAAATGAGTTGGATTTATGGGCGATTAATACGAAAAAGAATTCAGCAGATTTAATTTTAGCTGAAACTGATAAAGCCTATGTAGATGTTACCGATAACTTAACATTCTTAGAAGACAATAGTTTTATTTGGACTAGTGAAAAGGACGGTTTCAATCACATTTATCATTACGATAGAAAAGGTGAACTCATTAATCAAGTCACTAAGGGCAACTGGGAAGTGACCGATTACTATGGATACAACGAAGACAAAGATGTGATTTATTACCAATCTGTTGAAAATGGTTCGATTAATCGAGATGTTTATGCTATCAAACTTAACGGACGAAGTAAAAAGCGTTTATCATCAAAAGAAGGTACTAATGAAGCCGCTTTTAGTGCTGATTTTTCATACTTCATTAATACGTTCTCAAACGCTTCAACACCTCCAGAATTTACATTAAACAATTCAAAATCTGGTGAGGTTATTAAAAACATTAAGGATAATGCGGCTTTATCTCAAAGTATTTCGGCTTATAACCTTTCAGAAAAAGAGTTTAGTACGCTGGCAGTAAATGGTAACGATTTGAACATGTGGATGATCAAACCAGCCAATTTCGACGCAAGCAAGAAATATCCATTATTTATGACGCAATATTCGGGGCCAGGATCTCAGGAAGTTGCTAATTCATGGCATTCTGCAAATGATTATTGGTATCAATACTTAGCACAAAAAGGTATTGTTGTGGTCTGTGTAGATGGCCGTGGAACGGGTTTTAAAGGTGCTGAATTCAAGAAGGTAACCCAAAAGGAATTAGGGAAATACGAAGTAGAAGATCAAATACAAGCAGCAAAAACATTAGCTGAATTGTCGTATATTGATGAGACTAGAATTGGTATTTGGGGATGGAGCTTTGGTGGCTTTATGAGTAGCAACTGTTTGTTTAAAGGTAATGATGTGTTTACAATGGCTGTGGCAGTTGCTCCTGTTACAAGTTGGCGTTTTTATGATTCGATTTATACCGAACGTTACATGACAACACCTCAGGAAAATGCTAGTGGCTACGATGAAAATTCACCAATTAATCATGTAGATAAATTAAAAGGAGATTTTCTTTTAATCCATGGTTCGGCCGATGATAATGTACATGTTCAAAACACTATGCGCTTGGTAGAAGCATTAATTCAAGCCGATAAGCAGTTTGATTGGGCTATTTATCCAGATAAAAACCATGGAATTTATGGCGGAAATACAAGATTACACTTATTTAAAAAAATGTCGGATTTTGTATTTGAAAAATTAATAGAGTAACTTTAATAAATAACCACTAAAAATAATAACCAACTCAAAAATTCATTATGGCAGATACGGTAGTAAAACCACATCAAAAAGAATTGTTTGGCCAACCTATTGGCTTGTATATTTTATTTTTAACCGAAATGTGGGAACGTTTTTCGTATTATGGAATGCGGGCCATTTTGGTTTTATACATGACAGCTTCGACTTTAGGGGATGATACTAGAGGAGTTGGTTTAGGTTGGACCAGTAAAGAAGCGCTAGCTTTATATGGCTGGTACACGATGTTAGTTTATATTATTGCAATCCCTGGAGGTATGATTGCCGATAAGTTAATCGGTCAGAAAAAAGCCGTACTCTACGGCGCTATTATCCTCTGTTTAGGGCACGGTGTTCTAGTGCTTACCGATATTTGGGCTTTTTATACAGGTTTAGGTTTGGTCATTGTTGGTGTTGGATTGTTGAAACCAAACATTTCGACTATGGTTGGAGGTTTATACCAACAGGGCGATATTCGTCGCGATAAAGGCTTTAGTATTTTCTATATCGGTATAAATTTAGGTTCACTTTTAGCGACCTTAATTGTTGGTTTTGTAGTTGCTAATTATGGTTGGCACGCCGGATTTGGATTGGCTGGAGTAGTTATGGTTTTAGGCCTAATTAACTATATCGGTGGTCAAAAATACTTAGCACAAGTAGGTAATCACACTGAAGCGACCAATGCAGATGATGAAGTGTCTTACGGTAAGTTATATGGCAAATTATTACAATCTCCAAAACAACTATTTATTACAGCAATCTTAGTAACAGCTTCATTTGTTGGTTGGTATTTTATGGATTGGGGTTATGGTTTATTATTCCTATTCTTAGCGGCTATTGCTGCACTTTTAATGATGATTTATAGAGAGCTAGAAACACAAGTTTTTAAAGATCGCTTTATTGTATTATTACTTTCATTTATTATGGTAATTATCTTCTGGGGTGCTTTTGAACAGGCTGGAGGATTAATGAACATTTACACAGATACGAAAACAGATCGCATGTTATTCGGGTGGCAAGTGCCAACCATTATGTTTCAAAGTTTAAATGCAGGCTTCATAATCATTTTTGCAACTTTAGTAGCAAGCCTTTGGGCAAAACGAAAGTTAAAAGGCAAAGAGGCCTCTTCTTTATTTAAAATGGCTACGGGTATCATCATCATGGGCTTCGGATTTCTATTTATGGTATTTGCGGTGATGGAATTTGAAAAATCGGGATCTTCAAGCATGCTTTGGTTAGTTCTTGCATATCTTTTTCATACCATTGGTGAATTATGTTTATCGCCAGTGGCATTATCCTTTATAACAAAATTAGCCCCTGCAAAATATGCATCCTTAATGATGGGGGTTTATTTCGCGTCTTCAGGTTTAGGAAATAAAGTCGCTGGAATTCTAGGAGAATCAGCTTCAGATTTTGGTGAATTTGCCATCTTTTCAGGCATCTTTATATTTACAGTCATCATAGGTGGTCTATTTATTTTAATACTGAAACCATTAAAAAGATTAACTCATGGTGCTGAAGATAATGAACATGTAATTGAAGCAGAAGAAATCGAAATCGCAGAAAACTAAAACACATATTTAATGGAAATGACTAAAGTAAGATTTGAAGGTTCCGACATGAACCGTAAACTTTTAATGGGGCACCCATCTGGTTTATTTGTTTTATTTTTTACCGAAATGTGGGAGCGCTTTTCTTATTACGGTATGCGTGCTATTTTAGTGCTATTTTTAACATCTTCTATTATTGATGGTGGTTGGGCTTGGTCTAGGGAAGAAGCTCTAGGGCTTTATGGAACTTATACCATGTTGGTTTATTTTTCTCCAATTTTAGGAGGTTTTTTAGCCGATAAGTTTCTAGGATATAGAAAAGCTGTTGCTATAGGCGCATTTATTATGACTTCAGGTCATGCAGCCATGGCCTTAGATACACCATGGAGTTTATATTTAGGAATAGGATTATTAGTAGCAGGTAACGGATTATTTAAACCGAATATTACTTCTATTATTAATGGGGTTTATAAAAATGCACAGGATAAAAAGGATGGTGCTTTTACCATATTTTATATGGGTGTAAATGCCGGAGCTTTCTTAGGTATTTTACTTTGCGGTTATATAGGTGAAATGGTGGGATGGCATTACGGATTTGGTTTAGCAGGAATCTTTATGTTTTTTGGTATGCTACAATTTTGGTTTTCTCAAAAGATTTTTGGTCGAATTGGATTGTCGCCATCAGATTCATTAGAATATGATGATGCCATCGAAACAAAAAGCGAAGATCCGGTTATAGAGGAAGAAGTAGTACCTGCCAATGTACAACGTGATCGTTATATTGTGGTTGGAGTTTTGGCCTTTTTTACTATTTTCTTTTGGGCAGCCTTTGAACAAGCTGGTGGCTCCATGACCATTTTTGCGGCAGATTACACCGATCGTGTTTTAGAAGGTAATGCCGCCAATATTTTTAGAGTGGCGAACACACTGCTTACTGTGGTGCCGCTTTTAATAATTACCTATGTGTTGTGGCAATTATTTAGAATTACTTTCAGTAAATATGCGTTATCAAATATTTTCTTAGGAACTAGTTTTGTAATTATTTGGGGCATTGTAATTTGGATGCTTAAAAATCAATTTTCAGAAGTTGAAACTGAAGTACCAGCGTCTTGGTTCTCTATTTTAAATTCATTTTATATTATCGCTTTTGCACCGCTAATCTCAAAAATTTGGGAAAGTAAATACAATCCACCAGCAACGGTTAAATTCGGTATAGGTTTAGTATTACTCGGATTAGGTTTTGGTATTTTAGCTTATGGTTCTGCAGGGATTCCGCAAGGGGCGCAAACCGCTTCAGTAAGTATTATATGGTTGATTTTGGCCTATTTATTACATACTCTAGGAGAACTTTCATTGTCTCCGGTAGGCTTATCTTATGTGAGTAAATTGGTGCCAGCAGCAAAAATAGGTATGATGTTTGGTCTTTGGTATATTGCCATTGGACTTGGAAATAAGGCAGCCGGAACTATGGGAGGTATGATTGATAAAATTACCGCTCAATACGATTTAACAACGTTTTTCCTGATTTTTACTATTGTTCCTGTTGTGGCGGGATTAATTGTAATGGGACTAACACCAGTGATGAAAAAATTAATGCATGGTGTAAAATAAGCACCGTAAAACATAAATTTTATAAAGGATGCTCCAAAATAGGAGCATTTTTTGTAAGTTCGGAACTCGTTTTACAACAAATAAGATTATGAAAAAGATTGTATTATTTACTTTAGTTATTGGTTTAATTAGTTTTAAGGCTGTTGCTCAAGAAGTCAATTGGATAAGTCTTAGTGAAGCACTAGAGCTTCAAAAAAAGACACCAAAAAAAATTATGATGGACGTTTATACCAACTGGTGTGGACCTTGTAAGATGTTAGATAAAAACACCTTTCAAAATAGTGATGTGGCGGCCTATGTTAATGAAAATTATTATGCTGTAAAATTTAATGCGGAAGGGAATGCGAAAGTAGATTATAAAGGGAAGACTTTTTCTAACCCAAAGTATGATCCGAAATTGGCGAGTAGAAGGAATTCAGCTCATGAATTAACCCGTTATTTACAAGTTAGCGCTTACCCAACTGTGGTGTTTTTTGATGAAAAATCAGATGTGATTGCCCCTATACGTGGTTACCAGACACCAGAACAATTGGAGTTGTATTTAAAAATGTTTTACAAAGACGATCACAAAAACATTACCACGCAAGAACAGTTTGCGGAGTACTATAAAACCTTTAAATCAGAATTTAAAAGTTAACTAAGAAGATTTAATATTTTATTATAAAAGCTCCCTTTTTAGCAGTTTGGTGAAAAGGGAGCTTTCTTTTTTTACAAATACGTTCCCAGCGATTCACATAAGATTTATAATTACTCCCATCAGCGATAATGTGTTTAGGTTTTAAAGAATCAATTAATCTATCTAAATTAATTCGTGGCGATTGTCTAAGTAATATATAATCGGGATGTAATGTTTTTACATTGTAAAGACCTAAGCTATCAATGATAAATAAGGTTTTATTTTTGAGTTGATAAGCATTTCTAAAGCTATCCTTGCCAATAGACTTTATCCCGCTACCTATCATGTAATTGCTAATAATATGATCCTTCAATGCTGTAATGCTATCTAAATCATGTGCAAAGTACGCTTTGTTGTTTGATGAATTTCCTAACAAACTGTGCCTGCTTTTATGAAAGATGATAAATTCATGGGAAGGAAGCTGTAGTTTGTTGTAAATCCATGAAGATTGAAGGAGTAAAACGGTTGCCAGAAGGAACACTAAATATTTCTTGTTTCTTTTAAGAGAAAATCTGAAGCATGCTATGATTGTCAAATATGTAAGGAAAACATAGATTAAACTGAATGAGATTTCTTTAAAAATGAAAGCTTCCTGATTCGAAATCCAATGCATTAAAGTATTCATTAAGCTGATTATGTTTCCGAATATATCGGCAATAAAAACAGGGAGCAAGTTAAGGGAGGCTAAAAGAATGACTATAATTCCGAAGCCTAAAATAACGCCTAAAAATGGAATGATTATCAAGTTTGAAATAAAGAACAACCCAGGGAATTGATGAAAATAGTATAAGCTTAAAGGGATTATTCCTATTTGAGCGGCTACGGTTACTGTAAAGGTGTGCCAGTAAAGATTTAGAATGTAATTTTTTGGTTGCCATAGTTTATACAAATGAGGATCGATGGTTACAATGGAAAAAACGGCGAGATAACTCAACTGAAAACCAACATCAAATATAAATAGCGGTTTAAAAAGTAATATGACAAACATGCTTATTGCTAAAGTGTTGAATATGTTTGTGGGACGTTTAAGGTTTAAAGCTATCGTAATAATACTAAACATAGTTACTGCTCGAGTCACCGAAGCCGATAATCCTGCTATCACAGCAAAGCTCCATAAAAGACAAACTAGCAATATTGTTTTTATGATTTTACCGTATTTAAAACGTTCTAGTGGTATTAAAACAAAATTTAAAAGCATTAAAAGAATTCCTATATGCAAACCCGAAATAGCTAGAATATGAATAGCTCCTGCATTCGTGTAATCACTATAAATTTCTTTGCTAATATCTTGACGCTGCCCCAATAAAAGTGCGTTGATAATAGCGCCTTGGTTCTGGTTAAAATGATATGATTTGAGGCTATTGTTTATATGTCTTCTAATGTTGTCTGCAAGTCCAAAAATGGTATGTTCTTCAGAATTAATCCTTAAGAGTTCTCTAGAATTAAGTTGTAGCTGATGATAGATGTATTGCTTTTCTAAGTAGTTTTTGTAATTAAATTGATGTGGGTTTAGGGATTTGTTTAAATCTTTAAACAAGGTTCTAGTTATAAATGTTTCATCAATCAGTAGAGTGGAGGCTACACTGTCTTTTTCTATATTTAGTAATGATTTTCCGCTAACTTTAATGTTGTTAATGGCAAGGATATCAATGATATATTTATCATGGTAAGTTCCAGGTTTTAGTACTTCTTTTATTCTGAAAGTAATGGTTTTTAAAGTATCGCTGTTTGTGGAAACTTGATATGAATAATGATTCTGGAAATTTTTCTGATTATGAAATTGTACTGTTAAAGCCCCAATACTAATCATTGTAATAGAGGCTGAAAGTCCAAACCATATGTTTTTTTGAAACTGATGTCTCGCAAACAGATAGGAAATAAAAACTAGGAAAAGTGAAACTAGTGTAAAACCTAATATGAATAAAACAGATGTTGGATAATAGTAACCAATGAGGATGCCAAAAACTAGGCAAACGGTTAATTTAATAATCGTAAAATTAAGTAGCTTCATTGCTACGAAATATACAAAATATCCTACAAAACACGTCTAGCTTCTTCGAAAGCGTTTAACCAGTATTTTTCGTTTAAATGAGAAACAATAACGCCTTTACTACTTGTGGCGTGTATAAACTCAATATCATTATTTCTTATGGCTGTAATAAGACCTACATGGTTTATAGAATTTCTTCGGCCACCCGTTTTAAAGAACAACAAATCACCCGTGTTTACTTTTTTTAATGAAATTTTCGTGCCTTTTTTTGCCATGTCCCTAGATATTCTAGGTAATAAGATGTCATGGTTTCTAAAAGATTCAAATACTAAACCTGAGCAATCCATTCCAGATTTTGTGGTGCCTCCCCATTTGTAACGCGTTCCTTCAAACTCTAAAGCATAATCAATAATGTAATCTGCTTGCGATTTTGAAGATTCTTTTTTTCTCGAAGATTTCTCTTCTCTGGGTATAATTTCGTAATCAGCAGGGACGTTAGGGTGATCTTTTATGTTAGTATGTTGTGCTGTAACAGTATTGTTTTTTTTAGCTCGTTTTGATGATTTACAATTGCTAAAACAAATAATACAAAGAATAAGGATGAGATTTTTTTTCATATAAAAATTAGGCTTTAATACCGTCGTAAATTAATTGTGCTGTTTTTTGGCTTGCTCCTTTTCCGCCTAAAGCGCGTTCTAATTCATAATAATCTAAAAATTGCTTCTCACGAAAATTGTCATCTAAAATTTTATTAAGTTCTTCACTAAGCCTTTTTTTATTGAAATCATTTTGAATCAACTCGGTTACCACTTCGCGATCCATGATCAGATTCACTAAAGAAATAAATTTTAAAGTGATAATACGTTTAGCAATTTGGTAAGAAATGTTGCTCGCTCTATAGCACACAACTTGCGGTACTTTAAATAATGCGGTTTCCAATGTTGCTGTACCCGAAGTAACGAGTGCTGCATAGGAAATGCTTAATAAATCATAGGTTTTGTTTGCTATGAACTTAACGTTCTCCGACTTTATAAATGTTTTGTAAAATTCATGTTCTTGACTAGGTGCGCCGGCAATTACAAATTGATAATCAGAATAATTATCAACGAGACTCAACATGACATCAAGCATTTTTGTGATTTCTTGCTTTCTACTTCCTGGTAACAGGGCAATAATAGGTTTGTCGCTAAGGCTGTGTGTTTTTCTAAAATCAAATTCATTTATTTGATCTCTGTTGGCTATAGCATCAATTAGCGGATGTCCAACAAAGTCCACATCATAATCGTACTTTTTGTAAAAACTTTTTACAAAAGGTAGAATAACGAACATCTTATCAATATCACGTTTTATAGCGGGAACTCTGCTTGCTCTTGAAGCCCAAACTTGTGGAGAAATATAGTAATTTGTTCTAAAACCATTTTCTTTAGCCCATTTGGCTATACGTAAATTAAACCCTGAATTATCAATAAAAACAATAACATCTGGTTTGAAAGTTTCAATGTCGCTTTTACAAAAGGAAATTAATTTGAAGATTTTGTTAAGGTTCATAATAACCTCAGAAAACCCCATGAAAGCACGTTCCTTGTAGTGTTTTACTAAATCTCCTCCAGCTTCTTGCATAAGATCTCCGCCCCAACATCTTATGTCGGCGTGTACATCTGTGTGATGTAACGCCTTAATAAGGTTAGATCCGTGTAAGTCGCCCGACGCTTCTCCAGCTATGATATAATATTTCATAATATTAACATGGTTTTAGTCAAAAAACAGATCGAGATTATTCGTTTAAAACAGTTTAAAGATAAACGTGAAAACAGCTATAAAAACCGTTATTAATAAAACACCTCTAGCCTTGTAATCTTGTCGTTTTCTTATAAAAACAAAAAAGGCAATAAGGTTTAAAATGGCCCCTAAACTAATAAGTTTTCCAAGAAAACCTTCTTCAGCAGCTGCTTTAATTACGGTTATAAAGTCGTCACCTTGCCCTAATAATGTTGCTGTCAAATATAACCCAATGCTATTAGCAATAAGGCCAATTAGCATTCCGATAAAAACATCTTTTTTAATCATTTAAATTCCATGTGTTTAAGTCTTTAATAAAATGATGAGCTGTTAAATCAAATTGTGTAGGAACAATAGAAACATATCCGTTCTCAAGAGCCCACTCATCGGTATCTTCTCCGCCATCTAAATTAACAAATTTACCGGTAAGCCAATAATAATCTTTGCCTTGAGGTGTTTGGCGTTTGTCAAATTTTTCCACCCAATTTGCTTTTGCTTGTCTACAAATTTTAATGCCTTTAATGTCCTTTTTAGGGATATTAGGCAGGTTGACATTAAGAACAACCCCGTTAGGAATACCATGCTTTAAAACATTTTCTGTAATGGTTTTTACGTAGGTTTCGCAGGCTTCAAAATTAGCATTCCAGCTGTAGTCTAAAAGAGAAAAGCCTATGGCAGGAATGCCTTCAACTCCGGCTTCAATGGCTGCACTCATGGTTCCTGAATAAATCACATTTATTGAGGAGTTAGAGCCGTGATTAATGCCTGAAACACAAAGGTCTGGCTTGCGGTCTAAAATTTCACGAATGGCAATTTTTACACAGTCTGCCGGTGTACCTGAACAGCTATATTCTTTCTGTGGACCATCGTTGATGAAAACTTCTTCCGCATAAAGCGTTGAATTTAACGTAATCGCATGTCCCATACCGCTTTGAGCACTATCCGGAGCCACAACTACTACATCTCCAATGGTGTTCATGACGGAAATTAAAGTTCTAATTCCCGGAGCACTAATACCATCGTCGTTGGTGATTAAAATAAGTGGTTTTTTTGTCATTTTTACCTTTTAAATAGCGGGGCTAAAATACGTAATTTCGACTGTTTAGCCTTAATTTCTTTGGTTTAACAAAAAATTAGTTGCTTGGCATGGTTTTTTCTTTATTTTAGTGAAAAAATAAGCTATTCCCTCTATTGAACTAAATATTTTAATGATGAAGAAAATTATGAAAAGGAATTACAAGGTGCTTTTGCTTTTGTTCTTATTAGCATTTGCGTCATGTAGTTTTACGACGAAAAAATTCAGTAATCCAGATAAAGATAAATTACTCATACAAATTATAACTTTTGTACTAGAGCAAGGGCATGTTGACCCTATAAATATAGACGATGCATTTTCTGAAAAATTATTTAATCATTACATTCAAGCAGTAGATCCTGTAAAACGTTATTTCTACGCCTCGGATATTGAGGATTTTGAAAAGTATAAGTTTTTGCTAGATGAACAGATTAAAAATAATGAAATCACTTTTTTTGATGTCGTTCATGAGCGTTTATTAGAACGTATTGCAGAAGGTGAAGCCATGTATAAAGATGTGCTTTCAAAACCTTTTGATTATAGGATAGCTGAAAGTTACGAAACCGATTATGACAAAACGACATTTGTACGCTATAAAAAGCAAATGCGTGAACGTTGGAGACAACTGTTGAAATTTTCAACCATTTCTAATTATGATGATTTAATGAAGCAAGAAGAATTAGCTAAGGAAAAGGATCCTTCTTATGTGATGAAATCAAACGAAGAATTAGAAAAAGAAGCGCGAGAGTCAACATTAAGATCTATTGATATTCATTATCATGATAATATTGATGATTTGAAACGTGAAGATTATTTTGCTGTTTATGTGAATTCAATAGTTGAAGAATACGACCCACATACCTACTATTTAGCACCTAAAAGCAAAGAAGATTTCGATCAGCGTATGTCAGGTAAACTTGAAGGAATTGGAGCGAGATTGCAAAAACGTATGGATTATATCAAAATTGTTGAGTTAATTTCAGGAGGGCCTGCTTGGAGAAGTAAAAAACTAGACGTTGAGGATGTTATTCTGAAGGTGAAACAAGAATATGAAGAGCATGCGGTTAGTATTGTTGGTATGAGAATCGGTGATGCTATTAAGTATATCAAAGGGCCAAAAGGAACAAAAGTGACTTTAACCATTAAGAAAGTAGATGGTACAATTAAAGATGTCGTGATCGTAAGAGATGTTGTAGAGTTGGTGGAAACCTATGCAAAATCATCAGTCGTTGAGAAGGATGGCAAAAAGTTTGGTGTTATTAACCTTCCTGCGTTCTACGTAGATTTTAAAGATTACAAAAATGTAAATGCCGCTAAAGATGTTAAGGAAGAATTAGAGCGCCTTAAAGAAGATGGTATGGAAGGTCTAGTTTTAGACTTACGTAATAATGGTGGTGGATCTTTACCAACTGTTGTAGAGATGGCGGGTCTTTTTATTAAAGACGGACCAATAGTGCAGGTGCGATCTTCGGGTGAAACAAAGGAGATTTTAAAAGATAAAGATAAATCAATTACATGGGACGGGCCTATGGTTATTTTAGTCAATGAAATTTCAGCTTCAGCTTCCGAGATTATGTCTGCAGCCATGCAAGATTATAAACGTGCCATTATTATAGGTGGTAAACAAACTTATGGTAAAGGTACTGTTCAAAATGTGATTAATTTGAATAACATGTTAAGGAATAACACTAGTGGTGATTTAGGAGCCTTAGCTGTTACCACACAGAAATATTATAGAGTTACTGGCGGATCGGTACAATTAGAAGGTGTTAAAAGTGATGTTGAAGTACCTGGTCGTTTTAGTTATATTGATGTAGGTGAGAAGGACAAAGAGAACCCTTTACCTTGGGATGAAATTGATGCAGCATCATTTACACCATGGAAAAGCTATTATGATTATGACGAGACTGTAAGAAGAAGTAAAGAGCGTATGGCGCGTAATGAGCAATTGAGGTTAATTGGTGAAAACGCCAAATGGGTTAAAACTAAAATTGACGAGAGCGTTTATTCGCTGAATTATGAAGCTTACAATGCAGAGAATAAACGTAATGAAAGTGAAGCTGCGCGTTTTGATGCCATATCGGATTACCAAACAAACCTAACGTTTAGTTCAACATCTTATGAGAAATCATTATTCACAAAAGATACGACCGATCTTAAAGAAAAGAGAGAACGCTGGCACGAGAATTTAAGTCAGGATGTCTATGTTGAAGAGGCTTTAAATGTATTAGAAGATTTACAATCAACCTATCCTCCAAAAAAAGTGGCAGCAACAAATAGAGCATCAGAAAAAAAGTAGTGTTGCTTTATGAGTCATAAATCAAAATCACTAAAACAATTAGCGCTCCAAAAGTTTAAAAAGAACTTTTGGGGCGTATTTAGTTTATGCTTTATTGCTCTAGTGGGGTTGATTTCAGTATTTGCGTATGTGGTTGCTCCAGATAATTCTCAGCATGCTAATCAAATGCATTTAGCTATTCATTCTAAAAAGCCAGGGTTTCAGGTTACTATGCTTACTATACCTTCTCAAATCAAGGTAGAACAAAATGTTTTTGATAAGGTTTTCTTCGGAAGGAAAAATACAGACACTGAAATTCCAATTTCTGGATTTGAAATAAAAAAAGAGCACTTGGTTTATAAAGAATATGCCTCCGATGGTATTGAAGGCGCAGAGAAATCTATAAAATTAAGTGCATTCCCTAATGAATCTTTAGGTGCTTTTATTAAAGAAAAAACTTTTTTGTTTGGTACAGATAAGTATGGTCGCGATTTGTTGAGTAGAGTATTAGTTGGAGCGCGTATATCCTTTTTTATTGGTTTTGTAGCTGTGTTTATTTCATTGGTTATTGGTATTCTTATGGGAAGCCTAGCTGGGTATTTTGGCGGTAAAGTGGATGCTGTAATTATGTGGGTGATTAACGTGACATGGTCAATACCAACACTATTATTAGTTATAGCTATAACTTTAGCTCTTGGTAAAGGTTTTTGGCAAGTTTTTATTGCGGTAGGCTTAACCATGTGGGTAGAAGTGGCTAGGGTGGTACGCGGACAAATAATTAGTGTCAAGGAAATGCAGTATGTTACAGCGGCAAGAGCTTTGGGTTATAATGATTTCAGGATTATTACTAAGCATATTTTACCTAATATTATGGCGCCAGTTATAGTGATATCTGCTGCTAATTTTGCTGCTGCAATCCTAATTGAAAGCGGACTTAGTTTTCTGGGTATTGGGGCGCAATCACCAATGGCAAGTTGGGGAGCAATGATCAAAGACCATTATAATTATATCATTTTAGGAAAACCTTATTTAGCTATTATTCCAGGACTGTGTATTATGAGCTTAGTTATGGCATTTATGCTTATTGGAAATGCTTTAAGAGATGCTCTTGATGTAAAAGGCTAGTAAGTTTTAGTGTAGTAAAAATGGTAAAATAGAGTAGGTTTAGAAACTATCTAGCTCCATATTGTTGTTCAGGCTGTCAATATATTCTAAAACTTCATCTTTTCCAGTTTCGTTGCTTGATGAGGTTATAAAATAGTTGGGCATGTCTTCCCAAGTTTCTAGTAATATTTTTTTATAATCTTCAACGTGGTTTTCAATCGCTTTTGGTTTTAGTTTATCCGCTTTTGTAAATATGATAGAAAAAGGAATACCGTTTTCACCAAGCCACTGCATAAATTCTAAGTCAATAGGTTGTGGCGTGTGACGAATATCCACTAAAACAAAGGCTGTAACGAGCTGTTCTCTTAGTCCGAAATATTGCGTGATAAACTTTTGAAACACCTTTTTTGAACTCTTAGAAACACGTGCATAGCCGTATCCAGGTAAATCGACAAGGTGCCAATTTTTGTTAATTAAAAAATGGTTGATAAGCTGTGTTTTTCCTGGTCTCCCGGAAGTTTTAGCTAAACTCTTTCTGCTGGTAAGCATATTGATAAGTGAAGACTTACCCACATTACTTCGACCTATGAAAGCATATTCTGGAAGCCTGCTTTTTGGGCATTTCTCGACATCAGAATTACTCATTACAAATTCGGCAGACTTAATTTTCAAAACGTGCTTATTTTAGTTTTTCCTGTAAAGGAATCTTAATTAATATTCTAGGAGTAGTCGTATTTTAAGCTTAAAAACCTTTTTGTTCCAGCCAGTCATTCATTATTTGGTTAAATGTTTCTGGGTGCTCCATCATGGCAGCATGCCCACATTTGTCAATCCAAAACAAATCAGAGTTCGGTAAAAGTTCATTAAATTCCTCACCAACTTCAGGAGGAGTGACTTGATCATTTTTACCCCAAATGATACACGTCGGGGTTTGCATGTTAGGCAGATCCTTAGACATGTTGTGTCTAATGGCGCTTTTAGCAATGGCCAAAGTTTTTATAAGTTTGTTCCGGTCGTTTACGGTTTCGAAAACTTCATCAACAATTTCTTTTGTAGCAACCTCTGGGTCGTAAAACACGTCTTGAGCCTTCTTTTTAATCACTTCGTAATCACTACGTTTTGTGTATCCGCTACCCATGGCGCTTTCGTAAAGACCTGAACTTCCGGTAATTATTAGGGCTTTGACTTTTTCTGGGTACATTTTTGTGTGGTATAATCCAATGTGCCCACCAAGTGAATTCCCCAGTAGTATGACGTCATCGTAACCTTTAAAAATAATAAAATCGTGCAAGTAATTTGCAAAGGTTTTTACGTTCGTTTTAAGTAAAGATAATGAGTATAGTGGAAGTTCTGGAATAAGAACTTTATAACCTTTATTACTGAAAAATTCAATCACAGCTTCAAAGTTACTTAAGCCACCCATTAATCCGTGTAGTAGGATGATTGGAGTGCCTTCACCGGCTTCAATATAATTGAATTTATCTTCTTTTTTTAAATGATGCGTCATCAATCTAATAGTCTATCATTAAAAACAAATATAGGTATTTCATTGATATATCCACTAAAATAATTGCTTTCACGAAAATGAATGAGCTAAGAAATTGAATTAAAAAGGATTACAAGAAATTAAGATGTTAACAATATGCGAAATAGAAAATTACAAGCCTTAACAAGCTGAAATATAGCGGTTGTGGGGGTTTTATGTTTTTTATGATGGTTTTTTGAGCAGTTTTGGTTCAGAATTTATTAACAATGTGGTATAATGTGGTAATTAGTGGTATATTTTTCAATATATTTGACTTTGAAACGTTTAGATTCTTTAAAAACTGCTTTGGACTTAATTACAGGGACATACGATTGTAAAGTTGATGCGAAGGGGCGATTAATGATGCCGGCTTCGATCAAAAAGCAGCTTTCTAAAGTTATAGAAGAAGGATTTGTATTACGTCGTTCTGTTTTTCAACAGTGTTTGGAGTTGTATCCAATGGCTGAATGGCAGGCTTTGATGCAAAAAATGAATAAGCTAAATAAGTTTAAAAAGAAGAATAACGATTTCATTAGAAGGTTTACAGCTGGAGCAAAAATGGTGGAGGTTGATGTGAATGGGCGTTTGTTGATTCCGAAAGATTTAACTGTTTTTGCAAATATTTCAAAAAACATTGTTGTAGCATCTGCAATCAATATTATTGAAATATGGGATAAAGATTTATATGAGCAGGCTATTGATGATGCGGCAATTGATTTTGCAGATTTAGCTGAAGAAGTAATGGGTCAAGACGATGAAGACTATGGAATATCATAATCCGGTACTGTTAAAGGAATCTGTTGATGGTTTGAATATAAAACCAGACGGCGTTTATGTGGATGTCACTTTTGGAGGTGGCGGTCATAGTAAGGAGATTTTAAGTAGGCTGAATGAAAATGGAAAACTCCTTGCTTTCGATCAAGATGTTGATGCTTTAGAGAATGCTTTGGATGATAGTCGTTTTACTTTGATTCATGAAAATTTCAGGTTCATTAAGCGTTTTTTGAGATTTCACGGTGTGAAAAAAGTTGATGGTATTTTAGCTGATTTCGGAGTTTCCTCGCATCAATTTGATGTTGCAGAACGCGGATTTTCAACGCGCTTTGAAGCGGATTTGGATATGCGTATGAATCAAAACAATACGCTTTCTGCTTTTAATGTGATTAATGAGTATGAAGAAGAGCAGTTAAAAAATGTGCTTTTTCAATATGGTGAGCTGCGTGCAGCTCCTGCAATGGCAAGGTTGGTTGTAGAGTATCGCGAAACCGTTGAGCCAATTGTAACAAGCGAGCAGTTAAAAAAAGTACTTGGTAAATTTTTACCGCCGCGTCATGCTAATAAAGTGTTGGCTCAAATATATCAGGCGATTAGAATAGAAGTGAATCAAGAAATTGAGGTGCTTAAAGAGTTTTTAATGCAAACGCCAGAGTTATTGAATGATAATGGAAGATTGAGTTTTATATCCTATCACTCACTAGAGGATCGTTTGGTGAAGCGTTTTATTAGAAACGGGATGTTTGAAGGTGAGCCTGAACGTGATATGTTTGGGAATTTTGAAGTTCCGCTTAAAAAAGTAAACGGATTGATTGTGCCTTCAAAAGAAGAGGTAAAGGTTAATAACCGTGCCAGAAGCGCGAAGTTAAGATTGGCAGAGAAGAAATAATGAAGAAAAGTATTTATAACATATTAAGAGGTACTTTTTTAGTAAGTGATGATTCGTTTAAAAATTGGCGTGTCATTCTATTTATCTCTGGTCTGGCTATAGTAATGATTGCAAGTTCACATAATGCTGATAAAAAAGTATATGAAATTGCGCGGTTGAAAAATGAAGTAAAAGAAATACGGTCACAATTTGTAGATGGTCGTTCCAGATTAATGAGGCTTAAAATGGAATCTCATGTCGTTAGTGTAATGAATGAAAAAGGGTTGTCGTCTTCAGAGACGCCCCCGCAAAAAATAAAAGTATTAACAAAAGAAAAAGATTAAAAAAACAAAGTGGCAGTAAACGATAAAAACATATTAAACCGTTTATATTTTATAGCAGGATGTATGTTCATCTTCGCTGTAGCTGTCGTGTTTAAGTTATTGACGATTCAATTTGTGCAAGGTGAAAAATATAAAGCCTTAGCTACAAAACGTGTTGTAAAAAATGTGGTTATTCCTGCTAATCGTGGCAATGTGTATTCTGTTAATGGTAATCTTTTGGCGACTTCAGTGCCTAAATACGATATTCGATTTGATGCCTTAACGCCTTCAGCTAAAACTTTCGAGAAATACATAAAACCATTATGTGATTCGCTTTCAAAATACAAAGGAAATACAACTTCTGCACAATTAGAGAAAAAACTTAGAAGAGCTCGTGCCAATAAAAACAGATACTATTTGCTAGCAAGGAATATTGGTTATGGTGATTATGTGCGATTAAGAAAGTTTCCGTTGTTAGAGTTTGGGGCTTTTGGAGGTGGTTTGATTGTAGAGCAAACAACAAAGCGTGAACATCCAATGGGTGGTATTGCTGAACGTACTATTGGTTACGAGCGCATAGATGATAAAGGAAATGTAACGCGCCCAGGAATTGATGGCGCTTTTGGAATAAAATATCTTAGAGGTGTTGATGGTCAGCGTAAAAAGCAAAAAATTGGAAAAGGACAATGGAAACCATTAACTGATGCCAATGAAATAGAGCCTCAAGATGGGTATGATGTATATACTACTATAGATGTCAATATTCAAGATATTGCACACCATGCGCTTTTGGAACAACTAGAAAAATATAAGGCTGATCACGGCTGTGTTGTGGTAATGGAGACCAAGACGGGTGAAATTCGTGCCATTTCTAACTTAGGAAGAAATAGAAATGGTAAATACTATGAGCGCTTGAATTACGCTGTAGGTGAAAGTCATGAGTCAGGTTCTACATTTAAATTAATGGCTTTGGCTGCGGCTTTTGAAGATAAAGTGGTAGATACCAGTGATGTGGTTGATACTGAAAACGGAGTACTTACTTTTTATAGAAAAAAGGTGCGTGACTCCAAACATGGTGGTTACGGAAAAATTACGGTTTCAAGAGCTTTTGAGGTGTCTTCAAACACTGGTATTGTTAAGGTAATAGATAAAGCGTATAGTAAGAATCCAGAGAAATTTGTGGATCGAATGTATGGCATGAGTCTGAATAAAAAATTGGATTTACCAATTATTGGCGAGCCAGATCCAGTGATTCCAGATCCTAGAGTTAAAAATAACAGATGGAGTGGTATTGCGCTTCAGTGGATGGCTTATGGTTACGGGGTTTCTTTTACGCCTTTGCAAACACTTACTTTTTATAATGCTGTTGCTAATAATGGTGTAATGGTAAAGCCACGTTTTTTAAAGGAAGTAAAAGAATTTGATAAGGTGATAGAGTCTTTTGAAAGCGAGGTTATAAATGAGAAAATATGTTCGGAAGAAACTGTTGGCAAGTTACAAGCTTTATTAAAAAATGTAGTAGATAAAGAGCATGGTACTGGTCATAAGCTGTACTCAGATAATTTTTCTATGGCGGGAAAGACAGGAACTTGTCAGAAAAATTATTCCGATAAATCAAAACTAGCTTACATCTCGTCGTTCGCAGGTTATTTTCCAGCAGATAACCCTAAGTATTCATGCATCGTGGTAGTTCATGAGCCAGATAAGAGTGTGGGTTATTATGGAGCAGATGTTTCCGGGCCTGTATTTAAAAAAGTCGCTCAGAAAATATTTACGGCTACACCAATTACAGATGAGGTCGAATCTTTAGGGGTGCAATCTATTGCAGTTGAAAAGGATTATGAAGGTTTTTATGAAACCGCTCAAACGTATAAAACGATCATGCCAAATTTAGTAGGGATGCCGGCTATGGATGCTATTGTCCTTCTGGAAAATATGCAGATTGATGTCAAGGTGCAGTTAGATGGTAACGGTGTGGTTAGTGGGCAATCTATTGCTAAGAATACGAAATTAAAGAATAATCAAACGGTAATTTTAAAAGCATCATGATCGCATTAAAAGACATATTATATAAGGTAACTATAAATGCGGTAACCGGTGTAACGAATTTAAACGTGAATGCGGTAACCTTCGATTCTCGCGCGGTGAAAGCGAACGATTTATTTGTTGCTATAAACGGACTTTTAGTTGATGGGCACAAGTTCATCGATGTGGCTATTAAAAATGGCGCTAACAGTATCGTATGTGAAGTGTTGCCAGAGAAATTGAAGGAGGGTATTACCTATATTGAGGTGGATAACACGCATAAGGCACTGGCGGTAATCGCTTCTAATTTTTATGAGAACCCATCGGAAAACTTGAGATTGGTTGGTGTTACCGGAACGAACGGAAAAACAACTGTAGCTAGTTTACTTTATCAGTTGTTTAAAAATGCAGGTTATAAAGTGGGGTTATTGTCTACCGTGAAAATTATGGTAGATAATACGGAATATAAAGCAACGCATACCACTCCAGATTCCCTAACTATTAATTCGTATTTAAAAATGATGAATGATGAAGGGGTTGAGTTTTGTTTCATGGAAGTGAGCTCTCATGGTATTCATCAGCATAGAACGGAAGGTTTGCATTTTGAAGGCGGAATATTTACCAATATAACACACGATCATTTAGATTATCATAAAACCTTTGCGGAATACAGAGATGTAAAAAAGAAGTTTTTCGACGGACTTTCAAAAAAATCTTTTGCTGTTGTGAATGTAGATGACAAAAATGGTTTGTTCATGCTTCAAAATACAAAAGCAAAAAAATATACCTACGCTTTAAAACAATACGCTGATTTTAAGTGTCAAATTTTGGAAAATCAATTTAGTGGCTTGTTGTTAAAGGTTAATGATAGTGAAATTTGGACGCGTCTTATTGGAGAATTTAATGCATACAATGTTTTGGCGATTTACGCTACTGCGGAATTGTTAGGGCTTGAAAAAGTTGAGATTCTTAGATTGATAAGTGATTTGAAAAGTGTTAGTGGTCGTTTTCAGTACATCGTTTCAAATGAAAAGATAACGGCTATTGTAGACTATGCACATACCCCTGATGCCTTGAAGAATGTATTAGAAACTATAAATGGTATTCGTACTAAAAATGAAGCGCTTATTACGGTTGTTGGCTGTGGAGGTGATCGAGATAGAACAAAAAGGCCTGAAATGGGGCAGATCGCGTCAGTTTTAAGTGATAAAGTCATTTTTACAAGTGATAATCCGAGAAGTGAAAAACCTGCAGATATCTTGACAGAAATAGAAGCAGGGGTTGCTCCTCAAAATTTCAAAAAAACGCTCACGATTGAAGATAGACAACAGGCTATTAAGACCGCATGTCAAATGGCAAATTCTAATGATATCATTTTAATAGCGGGTAAGGGGCACGAAACTTATCAAGAGGTAAATGGGGTGCGCTCTCATTTTGATGATTTAGAAACCGTGCAGGAATTATTAAAACAATTAGAAAAATAAAAGGCGTTTACGGCCAAATAAAAGAACCTCAATAAAGAAAAAAGATGTTATACTATTTATTTGAATATTTAGAAAAACAGTTTCAGTTTCCTGGAGCCTCACTTTTTGGTTTTATAACCTTTAGAGCGGCTTTGGCTGTGATTTTGTCACTGTTAATTTCTACAATTTATGGTAAGCGCATCATTGGTTTGTTGTTAAAACAACAAGTTGGGGAAACTATTAGAGATTTAGGATTAGAGGGGCAGCAAGAAAAGGCGGGAACTCCTACAATGGGAGGGATTATCATCATTTTAGCGACGTTAATTCCAGTGCTTCTACTGTGTAAATTAGGGAATATTTACATTATTCTTTTAATTGTTACCACGGTTTGGATGGGGGTAATTGGGTTTTTAGACGATTACAAAAAGAAGTTTAAAAACGATAAAGAAGGTTTAAAAGGAAAGTTTAAAGTTTTAGGGCAAGTTGGCTTAGGGATTATTGTTGGAGCAACCTTGTATTTTCATCAGGATGTAACAATGAAAGAGCAAATTCCTGCTGAAACGCGTCAGGAGCTTTTAGCGGCCAACCCGAATATAGCACCTTCAAAATTATTTCAGGAAGAAGAGCATTCGGCTAAAACAACGATTCCATTTATAAAAAACAACGAATTTGATTATGCTCAAGTAATCACATGGATAGATCCGGCATTAGCAAAGTATGCATGGGTGGTTTTTATTTTAGTTGTCATTTTTATTATAACTGCGGTGTCTAACGGTGCAAACCTTACAGATGGTATCGATGGGTTGGCAGCGGGAACATCGGCCATAATTGTGCTCACTTTAGGGATTTTTGCTTGGGTATCTAGTAATATCGTTTTCGCCGATTACCTCAATATTATGTATATCCCGCGGGTTGAAGAAATAACCATTTATATCGCTGCATTTGTAGGAGCACTTATTGGGTTCTTATGGTATAATACTTATCCTGCACAAGTATTCATGGGAGATACGGGAAGTTTAACGATTGGAGGAATAATAGCTGTAATAGCTATTGCGGTGCGTAAAGAATGGTTAATTCCTGTGTTGTGTGGTATATTTTTAGCTGAAAATTTATCTGTAGTAATGCAAGTGGGGTGGTTTAAATACACGAAGAAGAAATATGGCGAAGGACGTCGTATTCTAAAAATGTCGCCGTTGCATCATCATTATCAAAAAAATGGCTATCACGAAAGTAAAATTGTCACACGTTTTTGGATCATTGGCATATTGCTGGCCATTGTTTCGATTGTAACCTTGAAAATTAGATAAACAGTTTTTGTTTCCGCGAAAGCGTAATTCAAAAGGAATTAAAGTATCAAAAGAGTATCATGACAAAAAGTAGATTAGTCGTATTAGGAGGCGGAGAGAGTGGTGTTGGTACAGCGCTTTTAGGAAAGGCGAAAGGCTATGATGTTTTTGTTTCCGATAAGGGAAAAATAAAAGAAAAGTACAAAGCTGTTCTTATAAATAATGAGATTGACTGGGAAGATGAAAATCATACAGTTTCTAAAATTCTGAATGCAGATGTTGTCATGAAGAGCCCTGGGATTCCTGATAAAGTAGATTTGGTTAAACAAATTCGAAAGGCTGGAATTACAGTAGTTTCTGAAATTGAGTTTGCTTCAAAATATACCGACGCTACAATTGTTGGAATCACTGGGAGTAACGGTAAAACGACCACGGCAACTTTAACACATTATTTGTTGAAGGATGAATTGAATGTTGGGTTAGCTGGGAATATTGGTGACAGTTTTGCGAAACAAGTTTTGGAGGATGATTTTGAAAATTACGTTTTAGAAATAAGTAGTTTTCAATTAGACGATATCATTGATTTTAAACCACATATTGCGGTATTAACGAATATTACACCAGATCATTTAGATCGCTATGATTACAAGTTTGAAAATTATATAGAATCTAAGTTTAGAATAGCCATGAATCAAACAAAAGTCGATTATTTGATTTATGATGCCGATGATGAAGTGATTGTAAATCATCTGAAAAATAACCCAGTTCAATCGATTTTATTGCCGTTTTCATTAGAAAAAACCATTGAAAACGGTGCGTATTTAGACAAAGAAAATATTAAAATAACAATAAATAATAATCAGATAATTATGCCTACATCAAATCTTACATTAGAAGGGAAGCACAACGTTAAAAATGCTATGGCAGCTTCTACTGTGGCACATTTATTAAAGATAAGAAAACAAACAATTCGTGAGAGTTTAGAAAGCTTTCAAGGTGTTGAACACCGTTTGGAACAAGTCCTTAAAATAAATAAAGTACAATATATTAACGATTCAAAAGCAACAAATGTAAATGCTACTTACTATGCTTTAGAAAGTATGGGAGCACCAACGGTTTGGATTGTTGGAGGTGTGGACAAGGGAAATAATTACCAAGAGTTGTTTTCATTCGTTAATGAAAAAGTAAAAGCTATTATTTGTTTGGGTGTCGATAATGAAAAGTTATTAAGCACTTTTGGAAATATGGTAGATGTTATTGTTGAAACTCAATTTATGAGTGAAGCAGTGAAAATCGCTTATAAATTGGCAGAAACTGGAGATAATGTTTTGTTATCGCCAGCTTGTGCAAGTTTTGATTTGTTTGAAAACTACGAAGATCGTGGTCGTCAATTTAAAGACGCAGTAAGAAATTTATAAAAACATAGAATTTGCAATCTGTATTTAATAACATAAAAGGAGACCGGTTAATTTGGGCTATTGTAGCGTTGCTTGCAATTGCGTCCTTTTTACCTGTATATAGTGCTGCCAGTAATTTGGCTTATAAAGGTGCGGGAACTAATACGTTTTCTTTTTTTATTAAACATTTTGTGCATCTAGCCTTAGGTTTTGTGGTGATATATGTGATTCATAAAATTCCATATAATTATTTTAAAAACTTATCGATGGTCATGATTCCAGTGGTTTTAGGGCTTCTGTTGCTTACGATGTTGCAAGGAACAACCATTGATGGCGCGAATGCGAGTCGGTGGATTCAGATTCCGTTTGTTGGGGTGTCTTTTCAAACGTCAACCTTGGCAGGTGTGGTTTTAATGACTTATGTAGCGCGCTATTTGTCTAAAATATACGGTAAGAAAATAACATTTAAAGAATCTATTTTGCCTTTGTGGGCTCCTGTGTTTTTGGTGTTGATTCTTATTTTACCAGCAAACTTTTCTACTACGGCAATTATGTTTACTATGGTGGTGATGTTGGTGTTTTTAGGAGGATATCCATTACGTTATTTAGCTGTGATTATAGGTTCTGGGGTATTAGTTTTAACTATGTTTATTCTAATTGCTAAAGCGTTTCCAGATGCTATGCCTAATAGAATTGATACTTGGATGGGGCGTATTGAGAGTTTCTCAAACCCTGAAGATACCGAAGCAGATTATCAAATAGAAAAAGCAAAAATAGCCATTGCCTCAGGAGAAATTTGGGGTGTTGGTCCAGGTAAAAGCTCTCAAAAGAACTTTTTGCCGCAATCATCTTCAGATTTTATATTCGCAATTATTATTGAAGAATATGGTTTAATAGGTGGTTTTTTTGTGATGTTCTTGTATTTATGGCTCTTGTTTAGAATTGTAATCGTGGCTCAAAAATCAGAATCTGTTTTTGGGAAATTAGTGGTTATAGGTGTCGGTTTGCCTATCGTTTTCCAGGCAATAATTAACATGGCGGTTGCAGTTGAATTGTTTCCGGTTACAGGACAAACATTACCATTGTTGAGTAGTGGAGGAACTTCGATTTGGATGACTTGTTTGGCTATTGGAATTATTTTGAGCGTAAGTGCAAAAAGAGAAGAAATAAAAGGAAAAGAAATTGATGAGGATAATCCTTTAGATATTTTATCAGAAGCAATATAGATGGGGAAGTATAAAGTAATATTATCAGGCGGAGGCACGGGAGGACATATTTACCCTGCAATTGCTATTGCAAACGAGATAAAATCGAGATATCCTGATACTGAGTTTTTGTTTGTTGGTGCCAAAGATAGAATGGAGATGGAGAAGGTGCCACAGTGTGGCTATGATATCAAAGGATTGTGGATTACAGGAATTCAGCGAAGCTTTACTTTGAAGAATTTAAGTTTTCCATTTAAAGTGATTAGTAGTTTGTGGGGGGCTCGAAAAATAATAAAATCGTTTAAACCTGATATTGTTATTGGAACTGGTGGTTTTGCTAGTGGCCCTTTATTGAAAATGGCCGAAATGGCCAATATTCCGGTTTTAATTCAGGAACAGAATTCATTTCCGGGGATTACTAATAAGCTATTGGCTAAAAAAGCAAATAAAATATGTGTAGCCTACGATGGTTTAGAACGTTTTTTTCCGAAGGATAAAATTGTAAAAACAGGAAACCCTGTACGTAAGGGCTTGCTGCATATTGAAAATAATAGTGATGAGGCTAAGAAGTTTTTCGATTTAAAAGAAGGGAAAACAACGCTTTTA
Organism: Tamlana sp. 2_MG-2023; assembly: GCF_030548465.1. Classification (GTDB taxonomy): domain Bacteria; phylum Bacteroidota; class Bacteroidia; order Flavobacteriales; family Flavobacteriaceae; genus Pseudotamlana. The sequence continues at coordinate 21,971 of NZ_JAUOSF010000014.1, read as the reverse complement.
GTAATAGGAGGAAGTTTGGGTTCTCGAAGAATAAATCAGTTAATTGAAAAGAAATTGGATTTTTTCGACACGCAGAATGTGCAAATCATTTGGCAATGCGGGAAGCTTTATTATGATAAGTACAAACTTTACGATAATACTAAAAATGTTCAGGTTCATGAGTTTTTGAACAATATGGATTTTGCTTATGGTGCTGCAGATGTGGTGATTTCAAGAGCAGGAGCAGGTTCGGTTTCCGAGCTTTGTATCGTTGGGAAGCCTGTTATTTTTATTCCTTCGCCAAATGTTGCTGAAGATCATCAAACCAAAAACGCGATGGCCATCGTAGATAAAGATGCCGCCATGATTATTAAGGAAGAAGATTTAGACGCCGATTTTGAAAATAAATTTTCTCAACTCATTGCTTCACCTGAAAGAAAAAATGAGCTTGGAGATAACATAAAAAAACTTGCATTGGTCGATGCAACGAAAGAAATAGTTAATGAAGTAGAAAAGCTTCTAAGTAAATAAATGAATTTAAACACCATACATAACGTATATTTTATTGGTATTGGCGGTATCGGCATGAGTGCTATTGCACGCTATTTTCATGCCAATAATAAGATGGTCGCTGGTTATGATAAAACCCAAACCGAGATTACTAATGGCTTAGTAGATCTAGGGATTGCTATTCATTTTAATGACTCGGTAGAAAATATTAGTGATGTATTTTTAAATGCTGAAAAAACTTTGGTTGTTTATACGCCGGCCGTTCCTAAAGATCATACGGAGTTAAATTATTTTAAGGACAACGGGTTTCATGTTGTAAAAAGATCTCAAATTTTAGGTTTAATTACCGAACATACCTTTTGTTTGGCTGTAGCGGGTACGCATGGAAAAACTACTACAACGAGTATTTTAGGTCATTTACTGAATTCATGTCATGTGCCATTAACGGCTTTTTTAGGTGGAATTAGTGAAAATTATAATTCGAATTTAATTTTAAACGGTACAGAAGTTTCAGTGGTAGAGGCGGATGAGTTTGATCGTTCGTTTTTAACGCTGTCACCAGATTTTGCTTGTATTACCTCAATGGATGCCGATCATTTGGATATTTATGGTGATGCAGCAGAATTAAAAAAATCATTTATAGCTTTTTCAGAAAGATTAAAACCAAATGGTAAACTTTTTGTGAAAAACGGATTGGGATTAGAAGGGATAACTTATGGTATTGAAGATGATTCAGATTATACCATTCAAAATATAAAAATAGAAAATGGAGCTTATGTCTTTGATGTAAAAACACCTAAAGACATTATTGAAAATTTAGAATTTAACCTACCAGGTAGACATAATTTGTCTAATGCATTAATAGCCTTGGCGATGGCTGTGGAATATGGTTGCTCCTACCAGCAGCTCGCCAAAGGTTTAGCTTCCTACAAAGGGGTGCAGCGCCGATTTACGTATCAAATAAAAACCGACGAATTTGTTTTTATTGATGATTATGCACACCACCCTCAAGAGATAAGTGCAGTGCACCAGGCGGTTAGAGAAATGTATCCTGGCAAAAAAGTGTTGGCCATATTTCAGCCACATTTATTTAGTAGAACTCGTGATTTTATTGATGATTTTGCCGAAAGTTTATCGAAATTTGACGAATTATTATTGTTAGATATTTACCCTGCTAGAGAGGTGCCAATTGAAGGTGTTACCTCAAGTTGGTTGTTAAGTAAAATTGATAATGAAAACAAGCAATTAGTAAGTAAAGAAAACTTGCTAAAGGCGATTCACGATAGTAATGCTCAGGTGGTTTTAACTATTGGAGCAGGAGATATTGGAGCAGAAGTAAAACGAATTAAAAAAGAATTTAGCGTTGCGAATTAATTGGAATTACATAAAAATGATTGCTTTGTTTGGCTTGGTCATCTTTCTTTTCGCTTTTGCCTCGGGTAGAAATGAAGTAAGAATGATTTCGGAACCAAACGTTAAGTTTGTTGGTGAAAATAACCTTTTCATTACAAGCAAGGCTGTTAGTAAATTGTTAATACAAAATTATGGTGGTGTTAAAAACGTGGCGAAAGAAACTTTAGCTTTGAATGAATTAGAGAATGCCCTAAAATCTAATCCCATGATAAAGGCTGCAGAAGTGTATGTTTCTATAAACGGGACACTTAACGCCGAGATAGAGCAAAAAACACCTATTGCAAGAGTTAGCACTAATGCGTCTTATTATATCGATGCTGATGGTTTATTCATGCCATTATCAGATAATTATTCTGCGAGAGTACCCTTGGTTACAGGTTATGTTGAAAAAAATAATTTGAATAGCGTTTACCAAATCGCCCGAAAAATAGATAATGACGATTTTTTAAAAAAACATGTTTTCGAAATTCATCAAGAAAGACAAAAACACTTTTTTTTAAAACTAAGAAAATGTGACTTTTTAGTGCAAATTGGTGATGTGAGCGCATTAGATAAAAAAATAAATAACCTAAAGGCTTTTTATAAAAAAGCACTTAAAGACAATACATTAAAGAACTATAGTAAAGTGAATTTACAGTTTGATAACCAAGTAATTTGTACCAAAATTTAGACTATGGAGCATAATTTAGCAGTAGGATTAGACATAGGAACCACAAAAATTGTGGCCATGATTGGTCGTAAAAACGACTACGGAAAGTTAGAAATTTTAGGTATTGGTAAATCTAAGAGCTTAGGGGTTCACCGTGGAGTTGTCAACAATATTACACAAACAATTCAGTCAATACAACAGGCTGTTCAAGAAGCAGAAGCTGCATCGGATATAAAAATAGAAGATGTTACTGTAGGTATTGCCGGGCAGCATATTCGTAGTTTACAACATAGTGATTATATCACAAGAGCCAATTCAGAAACTGTTATTGATGATGAAGATATAGATTTACTCATCAATCAGGTTCATAAGTTGGTAATGCTTCCTGGGGAGGAAATTATTCATGTTTTACCTCAAGAATATAAAGTTGACGGGCAAGCCGAAATAAAGGAGCCTATTGGTATGTATGGTGGACGCTTGGAAGCTAATTTTCACGTTGTGGTTGGTCAAGTATCCTCAATCAGAAATGTGGGACGTTGTATCAAGAGCGCCGGATTAAATCTTGAAGGTATTACTCTAGAGCCTTTAGCTTCTTCAAATGCTGTGTTAAGTCAGGAAGAGAAAGAAGCAGGTGTTGCGCTAATTGATATAGGAGGTGGTACTACCGATTTAGCTATTTTTAGAGATGGTATTATTCGTCATACGGCAGTGATCCCTTTCGGTGGAAATGTGATTACCGAAGACATCAAAGAAGGGTGTTCAATTATAGAGAAGCAAGCCGAATTATTAAAAATTAAATTTGGTTCAGCTTGGCCAGGGGAAAATAAAGACAATGAAATTGTATCAATTCCTGGTTTAAGAGGAAGAGAGCCAAAAGAGATTACACTTAAAAATTTGTCTAAAATTATTCATGCACGAGTTGTTGAGATTATAGAGCAAGTGTATGCCGAAATTAAAAATTACGGACACGAAGAACAAAAGAAAAAACTAATTGGAGGTATTGTATTAACCGGTGGAGGAAGCCAGTTAAAACACTTAAAGCAATTGGTAGAGTATATAACAGGAATGGATACCAGAATAGGTTATCCAAACGAACATTTGGCTGGTGATAGTGATGAGGATATTACAAGTCCGCTATACGCTACAGCAGTTGGTTTAGTATTAGATGGTTTAAAACGTCAGGAAAGAAGGAAAATAGAGCAACAAGAAGAAGAAATTATTCTTGAAGAAGAGGTTGTAGAAGAAACAACTACTGAGGTTGAAGAACCAGTAGAGACTAAACCTCCAAAACCTAGGCGTACATTCCTAGATAAATTAACTGATCGTCTTAAAGATTTTTTAGACGACGCTGAATAATAAAATGAAGTAGTAGCAAAATTGTCTAGTCAGCAATTTTGATAATGTTGTCGCAAGGCACATATTGATCCAAAGAATAAAAATATTAAGTACAAACCCTAGTAAAACAGAATTTATGAGCAGCAATGAAAAATTCGAAACAAACATTTCATTTGATTTACCCAAAAATAGATCAAATGTTATTAAGGTAATTGGCGTTGGTGGCGGCGGTAGTAATGCCATTAACCACATGTTCCAACAAGGTATTAAAGGCGTAGATTTTTACGTATGTAATACAGACTCTCAAGCCCTTGAAAACAGTGGAGTCCCGAATAAAATACAATTAGGAGTACATTTAACCGAAGGGTTAGGTGCAGGTGCTAATCCAGAAATTGGAGAGCAATCTGCAGTAGAAAGTGTTGAAGACATTTCTCAAATGTTAGATTCAAACACAAAAATGGTGTTTATCACTGCTGGAATGGGTGGAGGTACCGGAACTGGTGCAGCTCCAATTATCGCAAAAATGGCAAAAGATAAAGACATTTTAACGGTGGGAATTGTAACCATGCCTTTTCAGTTTGAAGGTAAAATGCGTTTGGAACAATCTCAAAAAGGTATCGAAAACTTAAGAGGTGTTGTCGATTCGTTAATTGTAATTAACAATAATAAACTTCGTGAAGTTTATGGAAACTTAGGTTTTAAAGCAGGATTCTCGAAAGCAGATGAAGTTTTAGCTACCGCTGCTCGTGGTATTGCCGAAGTTATTACACACCACTACACGCAAAACATCGATTTACGTGATGCAAAAACAGTATTAAGTAATAGCGGAACGGCTATTATGGGATCTGCTTTAGCGTCTGGACAAAACCGTGCGCAAGATGCTATTAGAAAAGCACTTGATTCGCCGTTATTAAATGATAATAAAATCACTGGAGCTAAAAAAGTATTGCTGCTAATCGTTTCAGGTTCACAAGAAATTACTATTGATGAAATAGGTGAAATTAATGACCATATCCAAAGTGAGGCAGGACATAGTGCTGAAATTATTATGGGTGTTGGTGAAGATGAAGCTTTAGAAGAATCAATTGCTGTAACTATTATTGCTACGGGGTTTAATATTGAACAGCAAGATGAAATTTCTAATACGGAAACAAAAAAAGTAAAGCATGTTCTTGGTGAAGATAAAGAAACAGAAACTCAGGAAAAAGAGCCTGTTGTTATCGCTCCAACTGTAGAAATGCAAGTTAAAAGGGAAGCGCCTAGAGTGGTGCGTCATACCTTAGACCTGGAAGAAGAAGCACCAAAAAGAATAACACAGCCACCAAAACCAGAAGCATCAAAAAAAAATATTGATTTGATTCCAACTTCAGAGTTAATTAGAAACATTGGAGTAACTTATGAGGAGGTAACAGATAAGGTTGATGATGTCGATGAAGATGATTTTATCTTTAGCCCAGTATCTCGTAATGCTCCTGAAGTTTCAGAAGAAAAGGAGATTGAAGTAGTTTCAGATTTTGTTGAAGATGAAAAGCAAATCACATTAACCTTCGATATGCCAATTTCATCTAAGCAAGAAACTCCAGAGGAGGTTGAAGACGAAGTAGAGGAAGTTATTTCTCATGATTTAATGAGTGATGATGTTAAAGATATCTCTGTAAATGATTATGTAGAAGTTATTTCGGTAACAGAAACTAATGAAAGAGGTGATATTCGTTATGCTTTAGATGATTATGACGATACCGAATCTTCGAAAGTTAAAGAACAGCAAAAATCAAGCGAAGTTCTAGAGCAAGAAGATGAAGATATCGTTTTTGAAAGAAAAGTGGTTGAAAAACCAGCGCCCCTAGAGGAAGAAAATGATGAGGTAGATCCTATGAATACACCAATTTCGGAGTTGCTAAAAGATCGTGCTGAAGAACGTAGACGTAAAATGAAGGACTTCAATTATAAATTCAATAGTTCTAAAATAGACGATATTGAAAAAGTGCCAGCATATAAGCGCCAAGGTGTAAATCTAAACGCTGCTAAACATTCGTCTGAAACAGATAGATCAAGAACAAGTATTGGTTTTGATGATAATGATGATATTCAATTAAGAAGCAATAATTCTTTTTTACACGATAACGTAGATTAATTTGAGTTGACTAACTGAGCCTGAAACCCGAAGAGTCTAAAAGTAGCTTTTCGGGTTTTTTGTGGCGTAAATTTACATTATGATAGATATGAGCGCATGTTTTTTCTTAGTATCTTCGCGTATAAATATGTTAAGAAAATGAGTTTACAAGCAGAAATTATGACGGCTTTGAAAGAAGCGATGAAATCTAAAAATCAAACAGCTTTAACGGCTTTACGTGCTGTAAAATCTGCGATTTTGTTAGCACAAACAGAAACTGGAGCCAAAGAAGAGTTAACCGAAGAGCAAGAGCTAAAAATACTTCAAAAACAAGTGAAACAACGTCGTGATAGTGCAGCTATTTATTTAGAGCAAGATCGTGAGGATTTGGCAGCTCCAGAATTAGCTGAAGCCGATGTGATAGCACAATTTTTACCAGAGGCTTTATCTGAAGAAGAAATTACTAAAGTCGTTGATGAAACCATTTCAAAATTAGGTGCTGTAGGCATGAGAGATATGGGTAAAGTTATGGGTGTGGTAAATAAAGAATTGGCAGGTAAAGCAGACGGGAAAACCATTTCAAACGTTGTTAAGGCTAGATTGTCTTAAATTAAAATATATAAAAGATATGCCGTGTATCACGCGGTATTTTGGCTGCGTAGTTCAACTGGATAGAATATCAGATTTCGGCTCTGAGGGTTGGGGGTTCGAATCCCTTCGCGGTCACTGAAACTAAAATTATTTAGTTGCAAAGCCATGTAATTCTTATGAATTAATTGGTTTTTAGGTTTTTAAGAGTACAATTGATTTGATAGTAATTTAATTAATATGGTAGCTATCCGTCAGTTAATTTTCAAAGTGTCAGTTCAACTGACACTTTGAAAAATTCTAAAGAACTCGAATAGTTGATTTGACTTTCGTCTATAAATGTTTAATAATTTAAAGACGACAACTATGCGTACAACAAACACATTTTCCATCCTTTTTTGGGTAGACCAAAAGAAGGCAATCTTCAATTATGCTTTAATTTATGCAAGGGTTAGTGTAAATGGTAAAAGGGTAAATATTAGTACTAAAAGGAAAGTACATCTTGAAATTTGGGATACTAAAAAGAAAAAAGCAACAGGAAATTCATCCGAGGCAAGCCAAGTTAATTTGTATTTAGACCAAGTTCACTCACAAATTTTTCAATGTTATCAAGACTTGATCTTCAAAAAGAAATTGGTTACTGCCAAATTGATAAAGTCTAATTATGTAGGAGAGGGCGAAAATGCAAAGACACTTCAAAATATTATAGATTATCATGCTAAAAAATCAGAAAGTACTCTCGCTTCTGGGACTATTCGAAACTTTTTAGTCACTGAAAAATATATTAAAAGGTATTTGAAAAGAGTTTTTAAAACCACTGATATTTATCTAAACCAACTAGACTATAAGTTTATTTGTGATTTTGAACACTTTTTACATACTTATTGGCCTAAGGGACACCCTAATGGCATGAGTCATAATACTGTAATGAAACATATTCAACGTTTCCGTAAAATGGTAACTTTGGCATTTCATTTAGAGTGGATAGATAAAGACCCTTTCATTCGTTGGAAACCGACTTTTGAAAAAAGAGAAAGGGAGTTTCTATCGGCTAATGAACTTTCAAACATAGAAACATATAATTTTCCAATTGAACGATTAGACAGAGTAAGGGATCTGTTTATATTTAGTTGTTATACAGGGATTAGTTATGCCGATATCATAGTTTTAACTGAATCAAATATTGTAATGGGTATTGATGGATTTAATTGGATTATCACTAAACGACAAAAAACAAAAACCCCTGTGAAAGTGCCTATTTTGGATAAAGCTCAAGAACTTATTGCTAAATATAGCAATCACCCAATGACAATAGTATCTGAAACCTTATTTCCTGTCATTTCAAATGCAAAATTGAATTTATATTTAAAGGAAATAGCAGATGCCTGTGGTATAAAGAAGAATCTGACCTTTCATATTGCAAGGCATACTTTTGCTACAACGATTACTTTAACTAATGGAGTTCCTATTGAAACTGTATCAAAATTGCTTGGGCATACTAGAGTCGCAACTACTCAAATTTATGCTAAAGTTATTGAGAGAAAGGTTAGCACAGATATGCTTTCTTTGAAAAAGAAGCTAAAGTTTGAGAGTGAAAATTAAATAAATAAAGATGATCAGACTGTAAATGTGTATGGCTTCCAGTGTTGGCTTATTCACGCAATCTTTTCTTTTTTAATTTATTCCTGATTCCAGTCAACTTTAGTAAATCCTCATTATTAATTCCTAGAGTGGGGTTAAGGATGTTATAATCGTTCTGTATTAATATTTGCTCAATATTTGATTTCTTTTCGAAACTAGTGGTGAAGTCTTTAAATTGATTTTCATTAATCTTAATGAACGGAATAGGTAATTTTTTAAATTCACTCGGAATAAGCTCTAAAACACCACCACCGTAATATCTGCCATCCAATTCAGATAGAAGCAGGGTTAAAGTATTGTAAAACGAGTATATAAAGCTATTTAAATCATAATCGTTTCTCATTGCAACTTTATACGCAGAATCGGTTACAAAGGCATTAGAATTGTTCTTTAGAAGCTTAGGATATAAATGGCTTCGCTTAAAGAAGAATGCATCAGGTTTCTCGGATATGTTAGGAATAACATACCAATTGTTTCTGATTTTACATTTGTATCTATTAGGTATTTCTTCTAATTCTCCTAATTTTAAATACTCTCTTAGATTTTTTGAAATCTTATCATTATCATTTAACTGAAGAAGCTTAGTAGGACGTTTATTATCCTCAAGATTTTGAAAGTCTTCGTTATTAAATACGACACTTCCATTTACAAATTGGCCTTTCTGAATTATTGGTTTCGTGTGCTTTGATAAATTGTATTGTTTTTCAGTTTCTTTATCAATAATGAAAAACTTATTTGCAGCAGTTACAATACCAGGTTTTGAATCTGTATAATAATTTACATTTTTAAGTACTTTCTTTAGGTTATCTATAAATGTTAATTCATCAGAGGTTAAAAAATGATGAGTCCATTTTACCTTTGAGGAAACAAGTAATTCATTATTTTTTAAAACGAAGCTATCGTTTATTAAATCTTCTTTAGAAGTAGTGTTAGCAAAAAACTCGCCTTTATTATCAGATTTCTTATAGGCGAAAAGAACGATTGTATCTTGACCTTTGCACTCAAACATTAAATCATTGAAAGTAAATATTTCAATTCTTTCAAATTGGGCTTTTAAATATTCTCTAATCTCTTCGGCAAATTTAACTTGTAATAATTCTGATGGTAAGACAAAAGCTAAAACTCCATTTTTAGCCAAAAACGTATTTGCTTTTACCAAAAATGTTGTCCAAATATTTTTAACTGATGCTTCTGTTAGTTCTTCGTTAGAATGTATTTTTTTGCATAATTCGATTTGTTTTGAACTAAGAATGTTTTTTTTGATATATGGTGGATTACCAACTATAGCGGAATATTGTTTAGTAGTTGAAAATTCTAAGAAGTCCGTTTCTATAAATGAAGCCGTTTTTCTGCTCCACTTAACTGAAGCCGTTTTTAATTCAACTTTATTAATGTCTAAAGCCGTTAAGTTGATGTTTATGTTTTTCTCTTTTTCTAACTCTGAAATAAATGCTCCATCTCCAACACTTGGTTCTAATATTGACATACGAGTTCTGTTTCCAAAATGAGACAATACTCTTTTAGAAATAAATTCAGCCAAATATGATGGCGTGTAATATGAACCAGTATCTTTTTTATTCATTTAGCTATAAACTGTTATAATATTTCATCAATTCTTTATCGTATCTGTAATATTCAAAACTTATTTTTTCAGCTTCTTTCAAAATTTCTTTATATTCTTTTGAATTTTCATCTCTTTTATTCAGTTCAATAATAAAAGCGTCAATCAATTTTCTTCTCTGGTTTAGTTCCCATAATAATTTTATTGAATAATCTCTTTCGTCAAATTTAAAAGCATACTTCCACATCCAATGACCTAAGGCGGTTTTCCACATAATACCTCCATCACTTGTACGAAGTAAATGATTATCAAAATCCTTATCACAAGGGTCTACAAACCCTTGATTATTTTGATTATGAATATTCACATCATTTGATGGCCATTTTGATAATTTATTATTGTTACAGAATTTACAAGAATAAACCAAGTTGGTATATTCTACAGTTGATATATTTCCAAGAGGAATAAACAATGATTTTGGAATGAAATGGTCAACTTCAAACCAAGTATGTCTATATCCATCATATGAGCCACAATATCCACAATGAAAATTAAAATCTTCTTGTAAATCGGGTTTGTGTTCTGTCCATTTACCTTCTTTTGGAAATTTTGTTGGAACTTTACGTCTAGTAGGTAGCAACTCTCTTACATTCATTTCCCTTTACTTTTTTCAATTAATGATTGTAGGAATGCTTCGGCTTCTTTACGTGTTTTGGATAAATCTTCTAACTTATCATAAGAAATTAGTTTTTCAGGTACTTCTTTTACCTTCGTTTTGTCTAAATCCCTAAGTTCTCGTTGCAAAGAAAGTAATTTATCTTCTTCAGAAGAACTTAAACCTTCCGCTTGACCTTTTAACAATAATTCAGAAATAGTATTTTTTTTCTTTTCTATATGGCTTCTATATTGTTCTATTTTTTTGGTTAGCGTTGTTATAAAATGTTGAACTTTTTCTTTGTCCTCTTCTTCCTCGCTAAAAATCTCATCCTTATCGAAAATTTTGCTCCAATCTTCAACAAAAGGCTCAGCTTGGTCTACTTTATTTGTGAAAATAATATAAGGAAATAGTGGTCTTTTATCATAAAACTCACTTTCTACAGCCTCTCCATTAAATGCAACTAAATTTGTTTCTCTTAGCTTATAATCAATCATTAATAAATCAATAGGAGATGAGTATACTTGAACCATAAGCTCATTTAAACTCATACCTTTATTAAAGTCATAACCAATAATTTCTATTTCAAAATCTCTAAACCTTCTTTGATACTTTTTTACTTGTTTTACATCTTCGTCAATGTATCCAATTTTATATTTTGTTGCCATAATTTATTTTTTTCTAGTAGGGAATGAGATTAAAACGGAGAAGCCTTTTTTAGGTTCAAGAACGTCAATAGTACCGTTATTATCGTCAATTACAGATTTCACCAAATACATTCCTAAACCTGTTCCTATTTCTTTTCCTTTTCTATCTCTTTTAGCTGTCTTAAATGGTAAAAATATTTCCTCTTTATCTTCGAAAACATCATCTAAACCAACTCCGTTGTCAGAATACAATATCTCAATTTGTTCATTCTTGAATTCTACAATTATTTCTATTATTCTTACTTGAATCTCATTTAAATTATTGAAAGAATCAATAGAATTATTTATGAGATTGGTGAAAATAGTTGACATATCCATTTCAAAAGCTCTAAAATCATAAGATGAATCTTTTATATTGTCATAGATATTTAGTGTAATATCTTTCTTTTTGAAAATTTTACTCCAAGATGTTTTTAAAGATTTAAAGAATCCCGAAAATTTGAAACTACCTCTTGTTCTCTTATCTTTCTTTATAGCTGTTAAAGCGTAATCGACCCAATGAATTATTCTATCTGAGTTTTCATTTAGTAGTTCTAGAATATCTTTACCATCGTCGTATTCAATTTGTTTTTTTATTTCTTCTGGTGTAATTTTGTTGAATATATCTTCAAGTCTTTTTATTTCGATAGAATCATCTCTTATATCTTTTAGTTCGTGGGCAAAAGATGAGACGACAAGACCCAAACTTGCCAAAGACCTTACTTGAACAATTTCTTGATTTTCTTGCTCAGCCTTTTCATCATCAATAGCTTTAAAGGTGTCTTTAAAAGCTTTTTCATATGTTTTTTTCTCTTCCTCTTCTTTCTTCTCTTGAAATAAATCTATTTTGCTTCTTTTGCCATAAATTGATTCCTCAACTTTTTTTCTTCGGGCAACTATTTTTTCAGCAAGTGCTTGAGCTCTTTTTTGTAGTTCTTTTTCCCTTAACTTTTCTTTTACTTTTCTATTGTATAGGAATATTGGATTTAAAATTTTTGTTCTATCAAACTCAAATTCGTGAATTACACCAACAATTATTTTTTTAAAAGTCTCAAAGGAATCATTTTCCTGAAGAGAGCCTCTATCAGATTTATCAATGAGAAGCGGGTTATTCATTCTAGAAATAGTAATAATACCTGCCGTTTGTTCAGGTCTAACTCTCCAATCTCCAATTCTTTGTCCAGCCCCAGCTGGACTTTGAGCAACTCGAGCTCCTAATCTAAGCCAATCATTTGTTGGGTCTCCATAGGGTCTAACTCTAAATGAATCTCTATAAATTTTAACTCCTCCAAATCTCTCTAGCGTTGATTTTCTTTCACTAGCTATAACTGATTTAAAAGGATATCCCTCCTTTAAAGAATTTGAAAATTTTAGGTAATAAAATGTTAAATCAAAACTACCCACGTCTTTTAGTAATGTTTTATTAGAATCGTTAAGTTTCCACTTCAATACTTTATCAATGGATTTTGAGTATTTAAAAGTTTTATTTTCAATTGTTTCCAAATCATAAGGATGTTTTTTTGATTTGTAGACATCTGGAAAGTTCTTTTTTAATAATTTGATATCAATTTCATTTCTTGTTATTTCAAAATCTATATTTAAAGTTTCAGCGTTATATGTTGCTTTTAACTTATAGTCATAATCATTAAAAAAAGCCGTTTCAACTTTACCAAACTCTTTTAGTTGTTGGAAATGTTTAAAGTAAACTTCAAAAGGAATATTTAGTTCTTTTGGAGGAATTAACGCTTCAAGACTTTTAAAAACTGAAGAAGTTTCATCATCAAACCAATCATCCTTTAAGTTTGATATTTTAATAATTGTACCCTTGTCAAAATTTATTTTTTCAATTGCTTTTGCTATGACTTGATTATTTTCGGTAATTGACTTTATTATTTCAGTTAATTTTATTTTTTCAGAGACAAGTTCTGCTTCAATCTGAGAAATTGCCTTTTCAGATTCATCAAACTGATTCCAATCCATTTTCCAGAAGGAACCAATATTATTTTCAGCTGTTTTTGAAAGTGTCCACATTTCTGTTTCGAATCCAAGTCTGTCCAATGCAAATCGTCCTATACCTTTTGCTCCTGTTTTTGTTCTTTCATCATCAGAGATGTAATCCTTTTCTTTATTGCCTGTTCCAATTTGCATCCAATGGTCTTCAATGACTTTTTTGGTCATTCCTTCTCCATTGTCAATAATGTATAATATACTTTGTTCTTTTATTGGAATTTCAATTTCTTTACCATCACTATCTTTTATCTTTTTGGTAGGAATATCGAATAAGACTAGACAGTTCTTAGCATCTGCATCATAAGAATTTTTCACCAATTCCATAATGGCCCCTTCAGGATTAGAGAAATTCTCTCTACCCAATAATTTACCTGCTCTTGCGGAAACTTTGAAAGCGATTTTAGCCATTAATTATTGTATTTCTAATTTTAGATGTTTACAAACTTCTTCCAAAACTTCAGCTGGTTCAGTATCAATTGCCAATGCAATTAAATAAAGTTCTTCGGCGGTTAGACGAGTTGAACTTTTTAAACTCAATTCACTTAGTCGAGAAGTACTGATACCTGTTCTTCTTGATATTTCAGCTTTATTAACTGATTTTTTATCCAAAAGCTTTCCTATTTCTGTCATTGTTTAGAAATGTTTGACACAAATATATAAAAATAGGATGATTATTTAGATTTTCGGGATGTTTAATTCAGTCGGATACGGTGGAAAAGGCAAGCTCTTTTTGTTTTTTGAGGCACGAAAAAAATGAAATGTGCTTGACTGTGCGTTGGCTTTTCAGCTTCTTACTAACGTAAAATCAAATTACTGATTTTTGCCAAGTTGCAAATCATCATTTGTGAGTCCATATTTATCAATTTGCTTACGCATTCTTTTTACGAGTCCTAGTTTTCTTTTTTTGGTCAAGGTAAAGATAACCTTCTGGATTATTGTATGCAATGCCCTTAACAATCAAGTTCCAAATAATTACGGCTAATTTCCTTGCAGTTGCTGTAATATCAGAGACTCTACCTTTCCTAAAATTGATTTTATCAAAAAGTCTCTAAGCGGTGTGCTTGTGCTATCCTTTAAGTTTCCAATAGAATTAGCAGCATTTCTAAGCGCTATTTTTAACCTACTACTGCCTTTTCCTATTTTGCTAGAGAATACTTTTCCACCACTTACTTTGTTATTGGGAGCAAGTCTAAGCCAAGAAGTAAAGTGCTTTGCTGTTTTAAATTTTTTAATCCCATCATAACCAACTTCACTCATTACAGCAAGAACAGTATTGTAGCTCATACCTTCTATTGCCAATAAATCTACACCTTTAAACATTTTGTAAGATTTTAAATTGATATCTATGTTTTTTGGGGTGTTCTTATTGAGTCTTTTGTAAGGTTTCTTATGAATGTAATGCTCACCTTTTTCAGGGTCTTTACCAATAATTTCATCAAGTTTACTGGCTATTTGATCATCACATTCTCTAATTTTTTTTTTGAATAAATTGTATAAGAAACTAATTCATCTTTTAGTGGTAGTAAAAAATGCTATGTAATGTCTTAGACTCACCAACTATATTATTAAATTAGTCAAGTTTTGACAAATGAAAAGGTTATCTAGCTTATAAAAAATCGTAACGACAGTTAATAGGTTTGTTATTGAGAGTTCGTACGTATATAATAGTTGGGGGGTAACTTGCAAATTTGTAAAATTGAAAATAATGATAGACGACCTACTAAGGAGCAATTGAAGAAATTATCGAAAGCTTTAGAAATTGATTTTAAGACTCTTTCGACTTTATGGTATGCACAAAAGGTTTATGAAGAAATAAAAAACGAAAAACATATTGATGACATCCTAAAAGAGATAAAGAAAAAAGTAAAACATTCTAGGTCATTATAAAATAAATAGTAAGAGTATTAGTATGAATCTTGAATATTTAAAAAGTCTTCCTTCTTCAAAATATGATTTACCTATTGATAGTAATCAAATGCTATTGCCTATAAATGGAATGCTCTGGGAAGACTTTGAAAAGCTTTCGTTAAGAATGGTTGAATATGTTGAAGGTTTTAGTATATCCGATTGCGAAATATTCGGAAGACAAGGACAAAAACAGTCAGGTGTAGATATTTACGGACTAAGGGAAAATGGGCAATACTATACGTTTCAATGCAAAAAATACGAATCAATTTCTACTTCAGACTTAAACAAAATTTTATCTGATTTTGAAGTAGGTGAATGGTTCAGTAAAACGGAAAAATTCTTCATTTGTACTACTGCTAGTTTTAGCGATGTACATGTACAAAAGCGATATGAAGAATTAAAAAAAGAGTATTTAAAAAAGGGAAAACAGATAGATAAGTGGGATTATTCTTCAATAAATAGAATCTTAAAAACACATCCAAAAATTGTATATGACTTTTTTGGTGCTGAATGGTGTAAAGCCTTTTGTGGAGAAGAGGTTTATACCAGCGTAATTACATCAATGGATTTTAATCAAATAGAGCGCTCTTTTGACAAAGCATCCTTCTTTTTATCAAGAGTGAAGAATTACTTTTATAAAAAACAATCTAGCCACATTGATAGAAAAGAGACGAAGAAAATAATTGATTGGGTAGTTACTGATTTAAAAGATGGTAAAAAGAACCTTCTCGTGTTGGAAGGTGATAAAGGGATGGGGAAGTCCGTAATCTTGAAGGATGTCTATGAAGAACTAAAAAGGCAAAATTTCACAGTATTAGGTATAAAAGCAGATAAGTATTATGCCAATTCCCCAAGGGAACTCGAAAACAAAATATTCGTAGATGATAATATTACTTTTTCAAAAACTATAGGGGCGTTAAACACATACAAACGGGAACTTGTCATCATTATTGACCAGTTAGATGCTTTGTCTCAAACACTATCATCAAATAGAGAATATATTCAGACTTATAATAGAATAGTTAGCGAATTGCTTGGGGAGAAGAATATTAGAATTATTATTTCATCAAGAAGCTTTGACCTAAAATATGATGCAGAACTAAGTGTTTACAAATCAAATGAATATCATAATATAAAAACTTCTCTATTAGAGGAGAAGGAAGTTATAAATACGCTTCAAAACTTTGGGATAAATTGCTCGCAAAAAAAAGTTTTAGAACTTTTAAGAACCCCGAACCAATTGGAAGTGTTTTGTAAGCTTCCTAATAAGAATAAAATTAATCTTGATACTTTATCATCCTTAAAGGATTTATATGATGCTTTATGGAAAAGTCTCATAATACCGATGGTGGACTTAAAATTAAGTGAATTATTTTATAGTATCGCTATTGAGATGTATGATAGACAGCAGATAGTTGTCAATGATAAGTTTTCTGATAGATATTATTCGGAGATTCAATACCTACTCAGTAATCAATTAATTATCAAAGAAGAATCTGAGATTCAATTCTTTCATCAAACTTTTTATGATTACACTTTTTCAAGACAATTCGTAGAAAAAGGGAATGATATATTCCACTATCTCAATGAGAATGAACAGAACTTAGAGGTTAGGTCTATAATAAAGATGGTTTTTGAATACTTACGTGAATATGACCATAGCAGGTATGTTTTAAGTATAAATTCTATTCTTAAATCTTCTAAGTACCGTTTTCATATAAAGTCCTTAGTAATAAGTAATCTTGGTATTGTAACAAATCCGTCAAATCAAGAAAAGGAAATATATCATAGATACATATCGAAAAATTATCTCTTTGAAGACGTATTTGTCCATTCTATTGTTTCTCAAGGATGGGTTGAATATTTAATACATCAAAAAGCATTGAATAAGTTTCTTTTTAATCAGGAAACGTTGGCTAATAAGATTCATGAAATTTATAAAAAGCAGTCAGTATTTCGCATTGATTTTTTAGAAAAGTTTGATTCAGGAAATAAAGTTGACTATCAAAGAAATCTGGTTTGGCGATTCTTTAGGAATAATATTAATATTGTCCCTCTCTCAATAATGAAATATTTAGATGAATTAGAAGATTTTGATGATAAACCAAATTTTAATGAAAGGGTTCTTTCGGGGCTTAACGAATGGGAGCATGAAAATTTACTTCTATTTTTTGAAAAATATATAACGTTTAACGAGGAGTCCAAGGGCAGAGATAACTTTTGGTATTATGAAATTTTAAAAAAGATATTTGAACATCATGAGTTGTACGTAATTAATTTGTTAAAGCCTATTTTAATTGATGTTTTTAGCTCTGGAGATACCTGGCATAGTAACAAATTTCTTCGTGAACAAGAAGAATTATTAAAGGCTATAATTGCCAAAAGCCCTGAAGTGGGTTTCAGTTTTATTTTGGACCTCTATAAGACAGTAATAGATGAAAACAAAGATGAATCGCATCTGGAGGAAATTAAAAGTCCACTATATAAATGTTCCAAGTTTATTGATGGTTTCAGTTCTAAAGAGGATGCCCATATTGTAGTTGAAGACTTACTTGTAAAGCATCTAAAATCAGAATTTCAAAATAGTAATTACATATTACAATTTTTTGTTGAGCACAAAAATTCAAACTCTATTGATATTATACGCTTAATTCTTCTGACTTTTAAAAATGAAAAAGTCAGATATATTGATAGTGTATATGAGTTTATTGGTATTGTATGTGCTAAAAATGGATTTAACGGTTACGACGATAAATTTCAATTGTATTTCAGGCAGGTAATTGGCCAGTATTTTTCCCACTTTTCCTCAGAGCAAAAAGAAAAAGTAGCGGAAATACTTCTTTCTGTAAAGAGTCCTTACGATTTCAAATATTATAAGTACGAAAATGATGAAGGACGAGAAAAAGTAAACTTCTACGGTATTAGTAAAAAAAAGTTTTTGTTTATTAAGCAACTTCCAAAAGTTGAAATATGGCAAATTCCTACTTTAAAAAAAGCCTATCAAGAATATTATAGAAAGTTTGGTGATGTTGATAGTAATAAAGCCTTGAACGTTTCTTCTAGTAGAAGTTATGGAGTAGGTGCACCCCTACCCCAAAAAGCTTATAAAGAAATGGATTTAGAAAATTGGCAAAATAGTATGTCAAAGTTTAATGATGATTATCGTGGAGAGCGTGGTCCGAAAGGAGGAAAACTCGAACATTCTAGAGCATTTGTAGATAGTGTGAGAAGTAACTCTAATAAGTTCTATCACTTTATCCTAAGTTTATTTGAAAATGAGAATGTTTCTAATGACTATATATCATCAGGGGTTGATGGATTAATTCAAGCGAAATGTGAACCGGAAAAAGTTAAAATAATATACAAGAAATTTATCAAATTAAATTTAGACCTAGTAAATACTTTATATGCCATTCGTCAATGTGATTACCTGATAGATAACAAATTAGTTGATGATGAAATTTTAACCTTTTTAAGCACAAATGCATTAAATCATCCCCACCCTGAAAAACCAATAAATGATGCTTCATCAGATAGCTTAAATAGTGTTAGAGGTTCTGCTATTCATAGAATAATGCAATGCTATGAACAAAAACAATTTGAGGAAACTATTTTTCAGATTGCGGAAAAGGCGGCTTTTGACCTTCAAACATCCGTAAGAGTTGCAGTTTTGCAAGAGTTAGGTTATCTGAACCATTTAGATTTAGCAAGAAGTTTTAAAATTTTTAAACTTCTAACTGAAACTGATGATATTGAATTATTAAAAAACTCTTTTAGAACATCTCAATATTTCAATGTTAAATTTCATAAAGAAATGTATCCCTATTTTGAAAAAATTATTCAGAATAAAAAATTACATAAGGATGGACACGTTATAGTTTTGAGTTGGCTAAATGAAAAAATGTCTGATAAAAGACTTTATAAAAAGTTTATAAAATCAAGTAGTGAGGCAAAACTATGTGCATTGAATATTGCTGAAGCAAATCTTTATAATGAAAATGAGACAACCTCAAAACGAGCATTTAAAATCTTGCTTGAATTTTTAAATAAAAATAATGAGGATTTTGCGACAGCCTATTCAGGAATCATTTTAAGAAAATTCAAAAAACATAACTTCGAAGAATCTTATGAGTTTTTATTGAAGTACTCAAAGAGTAAGCTATGTATGGCTCAACCTAGCTATTTTCTGCAATTACTTTTAACCTGTGTCAATGAGCATCCAGTAAAATGTCTTCATTTGATTCAAAACCTAAACTATCATAAAACTCCAAACATACAAAGAAGAGGATATTATGATAAAGAGCC
This sequence comes from Tamlana sp. 2_MG-2023, assembly GCF_030548465.1. Taxonomy (GTDB): domain Bacteria; phylum Bacteroidota; class Bacteroidia; order Flavobacteriales; family Flavobacteriaceae; genus Pseudotamlana. The sequence continues at coordinate 2,618 of NZ_JAUOSF010000014.1, read as the reverse complement.
TGTTCAATTGATTTTGGCAATATATTCTAAACTAAATATGGATCTAGAAAAAAACAGGAAATTCATAAAAAAGGCTCTTGATATTTTTGACGATATGTTAAAACATAATCACTTGAGAAGCAACTTAAATGAAGCGTTGCATTTAATTACTTAACTTTTATATTAAACCATAATACTTTATTCTTTTTATAATTCTCTACTATTCAGTTGAATCATAGGTGCTCCATTTTTGATATGGGCAGTGGTTTGTTTGAAAAGATGGTTTTTAATGTTATTGGGTATTTTATTTTGAATTTCCTATAATAATCTATTCCAATAACAATCGTTGGCATAATTAAACAGTTTCGAGTGAAAAGGATCATTGAATCGTTCTCAACTAATTTGACAGCTCTAAGTTGATTGATTTTCGTTCTACAAATTTGAATTGGTATAGTGTGTTTTGTTCTTAAGTTTGGGAGCTTTGAAAGAGTTTTAAAATCTTAAGATTAAATATTTCTGTTTGTGATTTTTCATTTTTTTGTCAACAACCTTTGAGTCATGTCGAATAAAATAGTGCAAATCCGTTTTGTGCTCACTAGTTTCTGTATTATTCACCTAAGTCTATTGAGAGTATCTTTCGCAGTTGGTAGCTATTTGTTTAACCCCTGCATTCCCGCGTTAATGAGATCAGATGCTTATGATCTATCTTAAACCTTCTAATAGTTCATTTCTTTATGGATTGTAAAGTGAAGTGTCTGAAATTTTTAAGCTCTATAACGAAAGCCAATCCCATAATTTTTTTAACCGCTGTATCGGGAAAGCCTTCTCTTGGCTTTCCACGCTCCCTCGTAAAATTAAGGTTTTGTCAAGCATTTTAAGGGGTTGATAATATTTGAGGCCTTTATTGGTTTTTGGTACAGCAAAAACCAGGCATAGCCTAAGCCACTTCTAATTTGAACCCCTAAATAATCACTTGCTTAACTTTCCGTATACAGGCGTTATTTAAGATTTCAAAAGAAGGGCTAAGGCTATAATGGAAATTGTCAAGACCATGCAAGTTTTATCAAAACTTAAGGTTTCTACAGCCTTGAAAATCCAAGGATTTTACTACGTCGCAGACACTCCTGAACTTTTGCTAAAAGTCTTGACAAAACCCACCTCAAATATTGTTCTCTTTTAGAGAGAAGTATACAAGCACCCCTTAAAATTTAAATCATATTAAAAATCAAAAACCAAAGGGGTAATTATTAATCTTTAAAACCTTTAATCATGAGTACAATTAAAAACAGAGTGCAGTTAATTGGTAACGTAGGTCAAGAACCAAGTATTACCACTTTAGAAGACGGAAAAAAGTTAGCCCGTGTATCATTGGCAACGAATGAACATTACAATAATAAAAAAGGTGAGAAGCAAACCAATACAAGCTGGCACACATTGATAGCTTGGGGTAAGAAAGCTGATATTATTGAAAAGTATGTGACCACAGGAAAAGAAGTAGCCGTTGAAGGTAAGTTATCTTCTAGAAGTTACGAAGCTAAAGACGGTGTAAAACGCTATGTTACTGAAATTACAGTTAGTGAAATTCTATTATTAGGAGCCTAATTTAAAATAAAAGAGAGCTTCATTTGTTTGGAGCTCTCTTTTTAAACTAATGTTTAAAACTTTAAATCGTAACACATGAAAAGTAAAGTTAATGAAATTCAAATAGGTTATAAAGAGAATTTAAAAGCTTCTTTGTCTATAGGTTGTTCTCAAGATGCATGCCGCATATTATATGATAATTGGAATAAGGATACTATAGGGTTATGTGAATCTTTCAAAATTCTACTTTTAAATAATTCAAATATGGTTAAAGGGGTCTATGAACTTTCAACAGGAGGTTTAACAGGAACTTTTGTAGATGTGCGGATACTTTTTGGGATTGTTTTAAAATCTCTTAGTACAGGTGTTATTTTGGCTCATAATCATCCGAGCGGAAAATTAATACCTAGTGAAGCCGATAAACAAATAACTACTAAAATTAAACAAGGTGCTTTGTTGCTTGATATTAAAGTATTGGATCACTTAATCATTGTTCCTAATGGTGGTTATTATAGTTTCGCTGATAGCGGTATCCTATAAACGAAAATTTAATTATTAAATAACTAAGGCTTCTGGAACTACTTGAAGTCTTTTTTTTGCATTCTTGTTATAATATAGGCTCAATTAGCTTTTTAGAAAGTGAAGGTTTTGAAAATCATTAAAATTGTACTTAAATCAATACAATTGAGACTAATTCAGGTTTTTAGTTTTCTACATAATGCGATATCTTGAGTGAAAGATTAAGCTGGTAAATAACAATACTGTAGAGCTGTAAGGTGGTATGAAAAATTTTGTCCCTGCGGGACGAAATCGAATAGCAAGAGGGTAACACGCGTTGCGGTGTTACGTGGTTCGATTTCGCTATAACCCCTTTGTTTATGAGGGGTTTGGGGCGTGTGATGTTTGTGGCTGAACTTGGTTTTTTAGTAAAAAATCAGTTCAGCCCAGTAAAATCAACAAATTTTTTACTAAAAAATGGACGAGGGGTTTGAAAAAGAGAGGTTTGTAACATTTAAACTGAAATCTTCAGTAGCTAAGAAGTTTCGGAAATTCTGTAA
>NZ_JAUOSF010000013.1 GCF_030548465.1 Tamlana sp. 2_MG-2023 | reverse complement strand
TAAAAACAGAGCAACAAATCATTAAAATAGTAAAGAAAAGGCGCAAATCCCTACCTAGAGAAGGTGTGCGTAAACTTGAAAAATCTTTATATGATGAGTTTACCAAAGCTAATCTTAAAGTAGGCAGAGACACATTGTTTAACGTCCTTAGAAAGCACAATATGCTAACACTTAGAAAGAAATATAGTTCCAGAACAACCAACTCTTTACATCGATTTTATAAATACAAAAACATTATAAAAGATCTAGAAGTAAATAGACCTAACCAAGTATGGGTAAGCGACATAACTTACATTAGAACCATAAAAGGCTTCTGTTATTTAGCACTAATTACAGATATGTATTCTAGAAAAATTGTTGGTTATGACCTTAGTGACAGCCTGGAATTAAACGGATGCGTAAGAGCGCTTAAAAAAGCCTTATATCAAGCAAAAAACACTGATGGACTTATTCATCATTCAGACAGAGGCATACAATATTGTAGCAATGTATACACACAAACATTAAAAAGAAATATGATAGATATTAGCATGACTGAAGAAAATCATTGTTATGAAAATGCAATGGCTGAAAGAGTTAACGGGATACTCAAAGATGAATTTTATTTAGATCAAACATTCAGCACTATAGCTCATGCTAAAAGCGCTACAAAAAATGCTATTAATTTATACAACCAAGTTAGATTACATTTATCTTTAGACTTTAAAACACCTGAAATGGTATATAAATTAACAGCTTAATTTCAATTTTAACCTGTAGCCATATTTCAGGACGAGACATTACCAAACTGTGTGGAAAACCGAGGTTTTAAATATTGAAAGTTAAAAAAATGGGAGTGAGTAATAGTATTATTTCAATTTCTGAAATAGAAAACAATCCTTGGACTTGCAACAAAAAACTGGACAATTAGTTGAATGACTATGCTGCTAGTTCATGATTATACGTATCTATTTCAAATTCTCTAATGCTTCTGTTTCCTAATAAGGAATGCCTTCGTTTATTATTGTACCATGTTTCTATCCATTCAAAGATAGATAATTCGGCTTCAGAACTTAGTTTATAATTGTGTCTATATACCCATTCTACTTTTAATGATTTAAAAAAGGATTCTGCTACAGCGTTATCCCAACAGTTTCCTTTGCGACTCATAGATTGCATGACTAACCCTTCATAACTTTTAATAATAGAGGTAAACCTTTGGCTTGCATATTGTACACCTCTATCAGAATGAAAAATTAGAGGTTCTTGCAAGGTTGTGTTTTTAATAGCCATGCTCCAAGCTCTTACAATAGTGTTATCTGTAGTAAGATCTTTACTTAAAGACCACCCAACCACTTTTCTATTAGGTAAATCGATAATAACCGTAAGATACAGCCAACCTTGTTTGGTTTGAATATAAGTGATGTCACTTACCCAAACTTGTTTTTCTCGATTAACATCAAAGCATCGGTTAAGTAAATTAGGAGCTATTGGATAATTATGGTTACTATCTGTGGTTGTTTTAAATTTACGTTTTCGTTTAGCAAACAAATAATTAGCTCTCATGATACGGGCTACTCTGGGTTTAGACACCTTATAGCCTAATGCTTCCAATTCTGATTTTATCCTTGGAGAACCATAGCTTTGAAAACTCTTCTCAAATATGCTTCTAACAAGCGAGTTTATCTTTTGGTTTTCTATCCACAACTTACTTGGTCCTGATCGTAACCAATGATAATAACCGCTTTTGCTTACCTTTAATACTTTGCACATCGCCTCAATAGGAAATTTTAATAGGTGTTGTTTTATAAACCTGTATTTTTCTTGTCGCTCACGGAGAAGATGCCAACTGCCTTTTTTAAGATATCACGCTCTAATTCTGCTTCTTTTAAAGCCTTTTTTAAACGATCTATCTCTTTCTCTTCATCAGTCATTTTAGGCTTACCCCGACCAGGAAAACTATTTTTACCGTAATCTTTTAACTCTTTACGCCAACGATAAAGCACAGATGGAAATATACCTAAGTCTTCACAGACTTGCTTTACATTGTCTTTGGCATAACTTAATTCGACTGCTTTTTGCTTAAACTCTAATGTGTAATGTTTCGGTTTACTTCTCACAATTGCTAAATTAATAACTAGAAAACAAATTCTCTCAACTTAGCGTCTAGTCTAATGTAGTAATTCCACAATCCACTTGTAAAAGACGAAGTACAGGAAGATGAAATAAATTACGTGATTTTAGTTTTGGTTATTTATCAAAAACCTATAAATATTAATTTTTTGCTGGTTCGGAAACATTGTTCATTGCTATCATATTATGGGTCCTCAACCTATAGTCTACTTTTTTATTTGAACTTAAATCTATAAAAAGTTCTGAATGATTAATTTTAGAATAATCATTGAAAAAAATGGGCTTTTTATACCTGATTTCCAAATCAGTATTGCCTTTATTTAAATTCGAAAAAATATTCCCACTACAATTGTTAAAACATATGTTTCTTAGCTTTATTTTAGATAGATTAGTCGCATTAATTTTGATGTTTTCGTCAATTACTACGGCGTTATTAAAACCGGAAACAACACTACTTTCTAAACTAAAATAAGTATCCTTACCAATGAAAATAGATTCCTTTATCAAACCCGCCTTAATATCATAATCTAAGTCTTCAGAATCTGTTAAAAGCGTCATGTTTTTGGCTACTACCACTGTTCCTTTTTTCGTAACATCCAATTCATTAGTATTTGTATAAGACGAAACCGCCATACATTTAGATCCAATTGATGAGATATAAGGTGAACGAACAGCCAATGAGTTGTTTATATTACATACTGCACCATATTTAAAGTCATAATCATTTCCTTTAGATTTGTTCGAAACCATTTGGTTCATATTAATTTCTCCTCCAATAACACCAAAGGAATTGCCAGCTGAATAGCTAACCATTACATTATTTATTGTTGTTTTAGCACCTACCCCAGCTAATAACAACCCATTGGAAAAACCTGAATTGTTAGATGCCCCTCCTGCAAATTCAATTCTTACATAAGATATAAATCCAGAGTTTTTTTTCACATTTTCTCCACCAAAATTTGTGTATTTATAGTTTGAGGGTTTAATATTAGCGTATAAAGAAGTTACAGAACTTTTTCCTAATTTATTAGTATAGCCATCTCCAAGTATTATAACACCACCCCAATCTCCAGCTTTTTTCCTTGTATTATTTGAAGTAAAAACAATAGGATCGGATGAAGTCCCTTCTGCTATTATAGCAGCTCCTAATGTTATGGTAAGTGTCGCTTTAGTTTTAAAATCTCCCATAATCACAGTTCCTGGTTCAATACTAAGAATGGCGTTATTTATAACAAATACGTTACCTAACAACAAATAAGTGTGTTTTTTATACAGTATTGTATCTTCGCTAATGTTACCCGTTAATATCTGAACTTTCTCTCCGTAATTAACTCTACTTGGCATAAATTCTGTCCAGTTATTTAGCCAGTTATTTGCACCCGTTATACCTCTTTCCTCTTGAGCGCTAAGACTCCCAGAAACGACTATTAGCAAATATATTATTGAAATAAAATTTTTCATGCCAAAATTATTTTAATTAAACCTAATAGAACTTTTTAACCTTTAACAGAAAAGTTATCTAAAAAACTATTATCAACCAAATACATATCTTCAGTTCTCTTATTTTGAATTAACATTTTCTCATTACTGGAGAATAACTTTTTTCGTGCTATGCCGAACCTATAAACCATTTTTTTCGTTATTAATTGATTTTTTATGAGGCCATTAGTTGGCATTTTCAAAACAAAATATTTATTTACAAACCTAAAATCACCTGTAATGTCTTCAGGAGGTACTATGCTATTCTGTAAAATGTAACCTTTTGTCTTTTTGGCGTCATTATCATTATTTAATTTTTTAGTGTTAGATATTTTCCTTCTTAAAGCAACAGTAGAAGTATATACTGGTTCTTCTGGGGTTTTAATATTATTATCCAGTCTCTCTAAAACTCTATTTAAATGGGCTTCCAAATCATTTATATTTAACCTTAGAAGTAAAAATCCAGCTTTCATTTCCTTATTGATATCATTGTCTGAATACAAAAGCTCTTTGATATTATGCTTTGAGGCAAGAATTTGGGCTTCTTTTAAAAGTATCACTTTATTACCAAAAGGTTCGGCTGAACTATTAAATGCTACGACCTTACTTTTAATTGTAGACATATCAGTGAATTTAATAAAAGCCTTCTTGTATTTTGTGTTTATAGAAATACTATCGGCTAATACATTGTTTAATTCACTAATCAATTTGGTGTATTCTGGGTTTATTACCTCCTCTGTTTTTACATAAGAGACAGCATAGATATCAGATGTAGATTGCCCTTTTAATGTTTGTTTTCTTGTATTAAGTCGGTTAAATTTATAATCTTTTTCTTGAGAATATAAACTACAAACTGAGAGGAATACAAGGACTGATAATAATAATGAAGTCTTCATAATTAATAAATTAAGTTCGATAAATGAGGGGATATTCAAATGTAAAGACGAACCTATTATAACTTCAAAAAAAATCGTTTAACTCCTGTTTTATTAGTTTTAATTGCTCATAATATGAATTCACTTACATTGAATAGATGAAAAAACAATCTAACATTTAATTAGTAATTGAAAAGCAACTTTAAAAATTAACTAACCAATCTTGATGTAAGGCTACTACTTTAAAACACTTAATAAATTATAACCTATTACTTGTAGAAATAAAAAACAAAAAACCTCATAAATCAGAAGATCTATGAGGTTTTTTTTGTCGGGGTGGCAGGATTCGAACCTGCGACCTCCGCGTCCCAAACGCGGCGCGATAACCGGGCTACGCTACACCCCGATAATAGGTTATCTAAAAAATATTGCGGAGAGACCGGGACTCGAACCCGGGCAACACTTACGCGTTGACAGATTAGCAATCTGCTCCATTACCACTCTGGCACCTCTCCTAAAATTTTAATAAGAACTTGCAATAATTTGCGGTTGCAAAAATATATTAAAGAAGCGTATCTCACAACTTTTTTACACCCTTTTTTGAAAAAATTATTCCGGATACTCTATACGTAAATGGTAAATATTTGCAAGCTTGTGTTTTAGCACCTTTTTAATGGATTCTATTTCTTTAAAAGTTATGTTTGCATTAAGAAATTGACCTTCCTCTATTTGCTTATTTATAATATTTTCTACAAAAGCTTCTATTTTTGTGGATGTTGGCTCTTTTAAACTTTTAGAAGCTGCTTCGATACTATCGCACATCATTAAAATAGCCGTTTCTTTACTAAATGGTTTAGGGCCAGGATAACTAAAGTCTAGCTTATCGATATTCATATCTGGAAATGCATTTTTTTCTTGCATATAGAAATAATAAACAACACTGGTTCCGTGATGTGTTCTAATAAAATCGATAACACGATCAGGAAGATTATTTTTTCGAGCTATTTCTACTCCATTAATAACATGATCGGTAATAATTCTTGCACTTTCTTTTGATGATAATTCATCATGTGGATTGATTCCTGTAGACTGATTCTCGGTATAATACGTAGGCTGCTTCATTTTTCCTATATCATGATATAAAGCCCCTACCCTAACCAACATCGCATTAGCTCCAATTTCATTTGCTGAAGATTCTGCTAAGTTCGCCACATTTAAAGAATGATGAAAAGTTCCTGGAGCTTGATTCGCAAGTTCCTTGAGTAGTTTTGAATTTGTATCCGACAACTCTAAAAGCGACACATCTGAGACGAGTCCGAATAGTTTTTCATAAGCATAAATCAAAGGCTGAACAAAAAGCGTTGCCAACCCACATAAAATAAACCAAATAAAAGTTTCCCACTTTAAATCGTCAACACTACCTTCATGAATCACAAAAAATGCAAAATAGGCAATAATATAAATTAAGGTAATTTGTCCTACTGAAATAAATAAATTGGCACGTTTATACAATTCGGAAACTGTTAAAATGGTAACAATACCTGCTATAATTTGAAGAAACATATACTCATAACTATTCGGCACAATAAAACCAATTAGAAGTACTGTAAGCACATGTGAAAACAAACCTAATCGTGCATCGAAAAAAGCTTTAAAAATCAAAGGTAAGATGCAAATCGGAACAATATAAATGTACTTGGAATTATAATTAGCAACTAATGTTGTTATAAAAATGATTAATGAAATATTAAAGAAGATGAAAGTTACTTTAGTATTATTCTCAAAAACTTCCATTCTATATTTCCTTAAAAACAACAGTAACATCAATAATGCTAAGGCTACTAATAATGTATAGGCAAATAAAACCCAATTGTAATTGGCTTCATTCCAAACTTGAGATTCGTATTCAGATTGTAAAGACTTTAAAATTTGATATTTCCCTCCTTCTACAACCTCTCCTTTAGAAACGATAAGGGTTCCTTTTACTACACTTCCTCTTATGTAGGCAATTTTCTCTAAATCACCTTGAAGCGCCTTATCGGTAAATACTTTATTAAACTTAAGATTAGGATGAACAATATCAAAAAACAATGCTACAAACTCTGTTTTAAACTCAGATAAATCGTTTTTGTTTAATACTTTATTTATAATTGGAGTAATGTCATTTTGACCAACCAAGTTAGAATAAAAACCATCTTGAATTTTCTCTCTACCATCCAAAATAGCAATAGCCTGACCTTCAGCATAATCATAATTTTCATCTAATACCCCATACTCATAAAGTTCAGAAATAATGGTTTCACCCGCTTGCAATAATTTTTTAGCTTCAAACCTGTTTAATGAATCAACCAATCTAACTTCAAATTCAGTAAGATAAGTGTCTATCACACTTTTTTCAATGGAATCATTAAGATCAAAATACAATATAGAATGTTCCTTGATTATCTTTTTTTCTTCAGAAATTTCAGCCTCTGTTTTTCTTATCGCAAAATCAAAAGGAGCATATAAATTCTCTGATTGCCAAGGTTTTCCTTTTTCAAAATTGTATTTAAATTTTCCACTTTTAGGAAATAAATACACGATTAAAAAAGTAGTAAAAATGAATAATAGTCCTTTATAAATAAGGGAATGATTTCGGTATAATTTATTTATAAAGTCTTTCATATAGTGCTATGCATTCCTAATTTTATATGAACCTGTAGTATCCATATAATCATTTCGTTAAACATCAAATTTCAAATCTGAATGTGGCTTATAGGAATCAAATGTAATAAATTTATAAGCTTTTATCGTTTTTTATAATAACTGAATCATTCAAAATTCTGCTAAAAAATTGCTATTTTCGCAAGTACCTAAATTAATAATTTCATCCATGGAACAAGAAGTCGTTATAGTTTCTGCCGCAAGAACACCAATTGGAAGTTTTATGGGGAGTTTATCTACCATTTCAGCACCTAAATTAGGAGCTATTGCTATCACAGGAGCTTTGAACAAAATTAATTTAAAGCCTGAATTAGTTGACGAAGTTTTAATGGGAAATGTTATTCAAGCTGGAACTGGGCAAGCACCAGCAAGACAAGCGGCAATTTATGCAGGCATCCCTAACACGGTACCTTGCACAACAGTAAACAAAGTTTGTGCTTCTGGAATGAAAGCTGTTATGCAGGCTGCACAATCAATAGCACTTGGTGACACGAAGATTGTTGTTGCTGGTGGTATGGAAAACATGAGTTTAATTCCGCACTATTTATACACCCGTACTGGAACTAAATTTGGCCCTTCAACGCTTATTGATGGGATGCAAAAAGATGGATTGGTTGATGCCTTTGACCAGAATGCCATGGGAGTTTGCGCAGATGCCTGTGCATCCAAATATGATTTTAGTAGAGAAGCCCAAGACGCATACGCTATACAATCTTATAAACGCTCTCACAAAGCTTGGGAAAGCGGTAAATTTAAGAATGAAGTTATACCTGTAGAAGTGCCTCAACGTCGCGGCGAACCTATAATGGTATCTAAAGACGAAGAGTTTACTAATGTTAAGATAGATAAGATTCCGCAATTACGTCCGGCTTTTACAAGAGAAGGAACGGTAACTGCAGCTAACGCTTCAACTATAAATGATGGTGCTGGAGCCATCGTTTTAATGAGTAGAGCAAAAGCAGATGAATTAGGCCTAAAACCTCTAGCGACTATCAAAAGCTATGCTGATGCTGCACAAGAACCTGAATGGTTTACAACAGCTCCTGCAAAGGCACTTCCAAAAGCTTTAAATAAAGCTGGAATAACCTTAGATGATGTAGATTTCTTTGAGTTTAATGAAGCCTTTTCTGTAGTAGGTTTAGCGAACATGAAATTATTAGGTCTAACCGATAAAAACGTAAATGTAAATGGCGGAGCGGTTTCTTTAGGGCATCCACTTGGTTGTTCTGGAGTTAGAATTATCATTACATTACTTAATATATTAGAACAGAATAATGCAAAAATTGGTGCAGCCGCTATTTGTAATGGTGGTGGTGGCGCATCTGCAATTGTAATAGAACGAAATTAAAAGTATTTAATGCAATACGGTATTTGTCACTTAAGCATTGTTCCGCTACGAAATGAACCTACAGATCCCAGTGAATTGGTTTCACAGGTACTTTATGGTGAAATTTTTAAAATCATAGAACAACGTAAAAAATGGAGTAAGATCAGATTGGCTTTTGATAACTATGAAGGCTGGATAGATAATAAGCAATACATAGAAATTTCCGAAGAAAACTATAAAACCATAAGTTCTGAAAAAATCAAACTTTCTACAGATTTAGTTGAATTTATTGAAGATAAAAATCAGCAAATATTCCCTATTTCTATTGGTTCAACATTAAATGGCCTTTCACTTTTAAATCATATTTATGAAGGGAGTTCTATTCAAAACCAAATAGAAAAGTCTAACATCATTCAAACAGCATTTCTATATTTGAATTCTCCTTATCTGTGGGGCGGAAAAACACCCTTTGGAATTGATTGTTCTGGTTTTACCCAAATGGTGTATAAACTCAATGGTTATAAATTATTACGTGATGCGTCTCAACAGGCTACTCAAGGTGAAGCGTTAAGCTTTATTGAAGAAAGTGAACCTGGGGATTTGGCCTTTTTTGATAATAGTGAAGGTTCTATTATTCATGTAGGTATCATCATGGAAGATAATTATATTATTCACGCTCATGGTAAGGTGCGTATTGATAGACTCGACCATTCTGGAATTTATAACGTTGATAAAAACGAGCATACCCATAAATTACGTGTTATAAAGAAGATCATCTAAACAGGACTCATTTACTAACCTCTTTCATTAAATATTTCTTATATTTAATGAACGTTAATTAATTAAAAATGAGACCATCATGAGAAAAAAATCCCTTTATTTATTTACGACACTAATAGCAATGCTCTTTTGCTTTCAATTTGCGACCGCGCAATACAGAACAAGAGTACATACCACTAACCACAATCAAAGTGTGGGTAAATGGGTGAACCTTGGAACCACTCACGCAAATCATGCTGCCGATCATGATAAAATAAATGTTCCAGGCCCTTATGATTATTATCGAAAACTTAAATTTAAAGTAAGGGATTCACCGTTAAACATACAACGAATGGTTGTGACATATGATGGTGGTGGTGCACCTGAAAAAATAGAAACACGTTTTTCAATCCCTAAAAATGGAGAAAGTCGTATTATTGATTTAAGAGGAGGTAAGCGTAAGTTAAGAAGTATTGAGTTTTGGTACGATACCAAAGGCATATTAAATGGAAAAGCAGATGTTACTGTTTATGGTCTTAGATAAGTAAACCACATTTAGATTAACATCTCATATTAAAAACACAAAAAAAGGACACTTTTCAAAGTGTCCTTTTTTTGTGTTTTTAAGAAAATCATAATTAATTTCCTGCAGCTTCAAGCGCTTCTACCTTCTCTTTCATAGCCTTAGACTTCTCAGTTTCTCCAAGAATACTATAGATATTCATTAAGGTTTTTGCAGCATTGATGTTCGTTTCATCTATTTCTAATGCTTTTGACAAATAAGGAACTGCTTCTTTATACAACTCTTGACGCTTCTCTCTTAATTCATCATAACGATCATTATCTTTCTTAGAAGTCCCTAAACCATTCATTTCTTCAATTAGTGGTTTTTCTTCGGCTAATATTAACGCTGCTAAATTAATATATGCATTCACATAATTAGGATCTAACTCCAATGCTTTCTTGTAGTACATTTTAGCTTCATCAGCTTGATTACTCTCAGCAGCAATTACACCTAAGTTATATTGCAATTCAGGGTTTTTAGGATCCATTGCAATCGCTTCCTTTAAAAGGGACTTAAACTCTGCAGTATTTCCCATTTTATAGTGCACATTAGCCTCAGATAAAATTAAATTAACATCGTTAGGACTTTCAGCTCTAGCATCTTTCATTGCAGCAAGGGCTTTTTCATCTTTCCCTTGACTCACATAAATAAGTGCAATATTTTTTACAATTTCTGGTTTTTTAGACTCTGTCATACGTTCACCTGGCTTAATATGCGTTTTTGATTTCACATATAAATCTCTAGTGTTTTTATCTAAAACCTCTTCTTTCCCAGTTTCTACATTAGTCGCATAGTATTCTTTAGCTACACCTGTATATCCTAATGTCTTAAGTTCTTCATATAAAGTTAAAGCTCTATCATACTCAGGTACACTTACAGACATAGTAGCTGCATAATATAAATAAACAGTATCCTTTGTACTTAATCTATAAGTTTTTTCAAAATAATTTGAAGCTTTTGAAAAATCCTTACCCTCGTAGGCCTTATTACCTGTTGTAACTAAACTAGTTACCATTTTCTGTTTCAAATCTTCAGACTCCTGAATATAATCACCTTCTACTTTAGACAAACTTTCAATAGCTGCATCAATATCCTTCATTGATCCCTTACCATTGGCGTAAAGCGCTTCGGCATTTAGGTAGTAATATTTAGCTTTAAGCTTACCATCCATTTCGTCTTTTAACGCCTCTGCTTGACTAAGTGCGGTTTTAGCTTCTGAAAAATTGCTTGATTTAATAGCTTTTTCGGCTGTTTTCAATTCCTTTTTTTGTGCAAATGAAAATGCACTAATTGAAATAACTAAAGCTACAATAACTTCTTTCTTCATTTTATAATATATTTAATTTTATAATTTTGATTTTAATTAATCATCAAGAGTTGTGCCACCGTCATTAGTGTCAGTGTTTTCAGGAGTTTCTTCCCCTTCTATTAACTCTACTTCATCTTCGTCATGCATCACTTTCGCAACAGCAGCAATCGAATCGTTACCTTTTAAGTTTATCAACTTAACACCTTGAGTGGCTCTTCCCATAACTCTTAAGTTTGCAATAACCATTCTAATTGCGATTCCAGACTTATTGATAATCATTAAATCATCATTATCTGTAACACTTTTGATAGCTACTAAGCTCCCTGTTTTTTCTGTTATAGAAATCGTTTTTACACCTTTACCTCCTCTATTAGTAACTCTGTATACTGGCTCACCATCTTCTGGATCATCAATATAAGTACGTTTACCGTAACCATTTTCAGAAACTACCAAAACAGATTCTTCTTGAGAATTCTCAATAGTAACCATGCCAATAACTTCATCTTTGTCATGAGCTAATGTAATACCACGAACTCCAGATGCACCACGACCCATTGGACGTGTTTTAGCTTCCTCGAAACGAATGGCTTTACCTGATTTTAGGGCCAACATCACTTGACTGTTTCCAGTCGTTAATTTAGCTTCTAATAACTCATCATTATCTTTAATTGTAATCGCGTTGATTCCATTGGTTCTCGGACGAGAATATTGCTCTAATGCGGTTTTCTTAACCTGACCATTTTTAGTAGCCATTATCACATAATGACTGTTGATATATTCTTCATTCTTTAAATCTTGAGTACAAATAAACGCCATAACTTTGTCGTCTTGCTCAATGTTTATAAGATTCTGAATCGCTCTACCCTTAGATGTTTTACTTCCTTCTGGAATTTCGTAAACACGCATCCAGAAACACTTACCTTTTAAAGTGAAAAATAACATGTATTGGTGGTTAGTACCCACAAATAAATGCTCTAAAAAGTCCTCATTACGAGTGGTTGAAGCTTTTTGCCCTACGCCACCTCTATTTTGAGTTTTGTATTCTGTAAGTGAAGTACGTTTTATGTAACCGGCATGAGAAATAGTAATAACAACCTGCTCATCTGGAATCATATCTTCAATACTTAAATCGCCGCCTGCGTATTCAATAGTTGAACGACGCTCATCACCGTATTTATCTCTTACAACCTCTAATTCATCTTTAATGATATTCATTCTACGCTCTTTGCTAGCTAAAATATCTTTAAGATCTGTTATGGTTTTCATGATTTCTTCATACTCTGCACGCAATTTGTCCTGTTCTAAGCCAGTTAATTGACGAAGACGCATTTCAACAATCGCTTTAGCTTGAATTTCAGAAAGTTTGAAACGCTCAATTAAATTCGCGCGGGCTTCATCAGCATTTGAAGAGGCTCTAATAATCTTAATAACTTCATCAATATGATCAGAAGCGATAATTAATCCTTCTAAAATGTGTGCTCTTTCTTCCGCTTTGCGTAATTCGTAAGTCGTACGTCTCACGACAACTTCATGTCTATGCTCAACGAAATAATGAATTAATTCTTTAAGGTTTAACAACTGCGGACGCCCTCCTACAAGTGCAATGTTATTAACACTAAATGAGGATTGTAACGCTGTATACTTAAACAAAGTATTTAATACAATGTTTGGAATTGCGTCACGCTTTAAAACATATACGATACGCATTCCGTTTCTATCAGATTCGTCTCTAATAGAAGCAATACCTTCAAGTTTTTTATCGTTTACCAAGTCAGCAGTTTTTTTAATCATATCTGCTTTGTTCACTTGGTACGGAATCTCATTTACAATAATACATTCACGACCATTAACCTCTTCAATATTGGTTTTTGCACGCATAACAATACGTCCGCGACCTGTATGAAAAGCTTCCTTTACACCATCATACCCATAAATAGTTCCTCCTGTTGGAAAATCTGGAGCTTTAATATGAGTAATAAGCTCATCTATTTCAATGTCATTATTTTCAATATAAGCGATGGTTCCGTTTACAACCTCCGTTAAGTTATGAGGTGGCATATTTGTTGCCATACCTACTGCGATACCTGAGGCACCATTAACTAAAAGTCCCGGAATTCTAGTTGGTAAAACTGTTGGTTCCTGAAGCGTATCATCAAAGTTGAGCTTATGATCTACAGTTTCTTTGTCAATATCTGCCAACATGTCTTCCGATATCTTACGCATACGGGCTTCCGTATAACGCATTGCTGCAGGACTATCACCATCAATTGAACCAAAGTTTCCTTGTCCGTCTACTAACATATAACGTAAACTCCATTCCTGAGCCATACGCACCATAGCATCGTAAACCGATGTATCACCATGCGGGTGATACTTACCTAAAACTTCTCCAACTATTCTTGCGGACTTCTTATGTGCTGAATTTGCTCTAACACCCAGTTCATGCATACCATAAAGTACACGTCTATGAACCGGTTTTAACCCATCTCTTACATCTGGTAAAGCACGAGACACAATGACTGACATTGAATAATCAATGTAGGCCGACTTCATCTCATCCTCAATATTAATAGGGATCAATTTCTCTCCTTCTGCCATAAATATTCTTATTTAATTTTATGTCTTTTTCAAAACATGCTAATATAAGACTTTCATGAGTCATGGCAGGACAATCGAGCGTATTTTTTCATGTAATTTATTAACAATTATAACGACTATATTATTAATAAGTTATGACGAGTAAAATTTTGATATTATGAAGTTTTTTTCGTCAATTAGCAATTTACAGACAAAAAAAGGTACAGTTTTTGTCTTTGGTAAAATGTTTTATTATTTTTAATGCAGAAAGGACAGAGATTTATGGATGATAATTTTTCCCCAAGAGTAAAAGATGTGATTGCTTACAGCAAAGAAGAAGCCCTGCGTTTAGGCCATGATTTTATTGGTACAGAACATTTAATGCTTGGACTTCTACGAGACGGAAACGGAAAAGCGATTAACATATTAAATGCTTTAGACATTGATTTAAACCATTTAAGAAGAAAGGTTGAAATACTAAGTCCTGCAAACCAAAACATAGTCGTAGCTTCAAATCAAAAAAAGAACTTACACCTAACAAGGCAAGCAGAACGCGCTTTAAAAACAACATTTTTAGAAGCGAAGTTATTTCAAAGTACCTCAATAAATACAGCGCACTTACTACTTTGTATTTTAAGGAATGAGAATGACCCCACTACTAAGCTTTTAAATAAGCTGAAAGTTGACTACGACAATGTTAAAGAACAATTTAAACTTATGATTACAAACGACAACGACGATTATATAGACCCAAAAGCCGAATTTCAAGATGATGATGCACATACTGAAGACGATTCTGCAAAAGATAATATTTTTAACACACCTACAGGAAGCAAAACGAATAAGAAGTCTAAAACCCCTGTTTTAGATAATTTTGGACGTGATTTAACCGCTCTTGCGGAAGAAGGAAAGCTTGACCCTGTTGTAGGAAGAGAAAAAGAAATACAACGCGTTTCTCAGGTTTTAAGTAGAAGAAAGAAAAACAACCCACTCCTTATTGGAGAACCTGGTGTTGGTAAATCTGCCATTGCTGAAGGTTTAGCCCTTAGAATCATAAAACGTAAAGTCTCTAGAATTCTATTCAACAAACGTGTAGTTACTTTAGATTTAGCCAGTTTAGTTGCAGGAACGAAGTATCGCGGACAGTTTGAAGAGCGTATGAAAGCCGTTATGAACGAGCTTGAGAAAAACGATGATGTCATTCTATTTATTGATGAAATTCACACCATTGTTGGTGCCGGTGGCGCTACTGGAAGCTTAGACGCTTCTAACATGTTCAAACCTGCTTTAGCACGTGGCGAAATTCAATGTATTGGTGCCACAACCTTAGATGAGTATAGACAGTATATTGAAAAAGATGGTGCTTTAGAGCGTCGTTTTCAAAAAGTGATTGTAGAACCAACCACGGTTGATGAAACCATTGAAATTTTAAACAATATTAAAGGTAAATACGAAGAACATCATAATGTTGATTATACACCGGAAGCCATTGAAGCTTGTGTGAAATTAACAAACAGATATATGTCTGAAAGATTTCTTCCAGACAAAGCGATTGATGCTTTAGATGAAGCGGGGTCCCGTGTTCACATCACAAATATTGATGTGCCTAAACAAATTATTGAGCTTGAAAAACAACTAGAAGGTATTAAGGAAACAAAAAACGCTGTTGTTAGAAAACAAAAATATGAAGAGGCAGCTAAACTTAGAGATGATGAAAAACGCATAGAAAAAGAATTAGCTATCGCTCAGGAAAAGTGGGAAGAAGACACGAAACAGCACAGAGAAATTGTTACGGAAGACAACGTTGCTGATGTTGTTTCTATGATGACCGGTGTGCCTGTAAATAGAATTGCTCAAAAAGAAATTAACAAGCTCGCAGAGCTGCCAGAACAAATTAAAGGTAAAGTTATCGGTCAAGACGAGGCTGTTGCTAAAGTTGTAAAAGCCATTCAACGTAACCGTGCTGGTCTAAAAGACCCTAATAAACCAATTGGTTCGTTTATCTTTTTAGGTCAGACAGGTGTTGGAAAAACGCAATTAGCAAAAATCTTATCACGCGAATTATTTGACAGCGAAGATTCTTTAGTGAGAATTGACATGAGTGAATACATGGAGAAATTCGCCATATCACGTTTAATTGGGGCACCTCCAGGATACGTAGGATATGAAGAAGGCGGACAGCTAACTGAAAAAGTAAGACGCAAGCCCTATGCGGTGATTCTTTTAGATGAAATTGAAAAAGCACACCCAGATGTATTTAACATGCTGCTTCAAGTGCTTGATGATGGGTATTTAACCGATAGTTTAGGTCGGAAAATTGACTTTAGAAACACTATTATTATAATGACTTCTAATATTGGTGCTCGTAAACTAAAAGATTTCGGTACAGGGATTGGTTTTGGAACATCATCTCAAAAAGCTCAAGAAGACGCCAATGCAAGAAGTGTTATTGAAAATGCACTTAAAAAGTCGTTTGCACCAGAGTTTTTAAACAGAATTGATGATGTTATTGTTTTCAACCCATTAGAGAAGGAAGACATTAACAAAATTATCGATATTGAATTAGAAAAATTATTATTTAGAATTGAAGGTCTTGGATACCACTTAACCCTTACGGAAACTGCTAAAGATTATATTGCAGAAAAAGGCTTTGATAAGCAGTACGGTGCACGACCACTAAAAAGAGCCATTCAAAAATATGTTGAAGATGCTTTAGCTGAAGAGATTGTTACCTCACATTTACAGGAAGGTGATAAAATTAAAATCGATTTAGATGAAACCACAGATGAATTAAAAATATCTATTGATAAGGCTGAAAAACCAACTGAATCTTAGATTATTTAATTCACATAAATTACAAATACACAAAAAGCTCGAAATTCTGTTTCGGGCTTTTTTATGATCACAACTTACTTAACTTCCTCACTTGACTCTGCTTGAACCCCAAGGCTAGCGCTCGTTTGAAACGAGTGCCGTCAGGAGTAAGCAACACAAGCACTATCATAAACAATATATTCAAATAGGCACAGCATGCGAATTCTTGATTTCCCCCATAACAAAAGTACTGTGTGCACTTCCTATATTCTTTATGCTTCCTAAGTGATCTAAAACAAAATTCTGATATTCTTTCATGTCGCTCACTAATATCTTCAGGAAGAAATCGTAGTCACCAGAAATATTATAACACTCCACGACCTCCTTCAGTTTTAAAATATCGGTTACAAACTGATTACCAATCGCTCTGGTATGTTCTTTTAAAGTGATATTACAAAACACCATCAAACCTTTATTTAACTTTTCAGCATCTAAAACGGCAATATAATTTTTGATGTACCCTCCCTTTTCCAGCTTCTTAACACGTTCAAAGACCGGAGTTGTCGACAAATTAACTTTAGCAGATAAATCTTTAGTGGTTAAATCAGATTTTGCTTGAAGCAATCTTAATATCCGTAAATCAATTTCATCTAATATCATTGTAGAAATATTTTCTATTAAACCTATTCAAATTCAAAAACTAAAGAATATTAGTCTTAAATTTTAATCTAAAATAGCTATTATATCTAAATATAAACACTAATTATTATAATATATTCTTTAAATATAATTTTGAACAGTAATAAAAACTACAATAAATTATGAAAACCACCATTTTAGGTCACCCAAGAATAGGAAGTAAACGCGAGCTCAAAAAAGCCTGTGAAGCTTTCTGGGCAAACAATATAGATGAAGCATCTTTAGTAAATACGGCTTCTGAAATTAAAAAACAGAATTGGTTACAACAACAAACATTAGGTATAGATGCTATTCCTTCAAACGACTTTTCATTTTATGATCAAGTACTTGACACCTGTTTAACCTTAGGCTGTATTCCAAAGCGCTATAACGCTATAGACAAAGACAACTATTTAGAGCTGTATTTCGCCATGGCACGTGGTTTACAAAAAGACCACATTGATGTCACGGCCATGGAAATGACCAAATGGTTTGACACCAACTACCATTATATTGTTCCTGAATTTGAAAAAGACCAAAACTTCGAATTCTTTTCAAAGAAAATTATTGAAGAATACAAAGAAGCCTTAAACCTAGGCATTAAAACAAAGCCCGTTTTAATTGGCCCCATTACTTTTTTATTGCTTGGAAAGAAAAAAGAACCTGGTTTTCATAGACTAGAGCTTTTACCTCGTTTATTACCAGTTTACTTTGAAATCCTGACCGAGCTGGATGCCTTAAATATTGAATATATTCAGTTTGACGAACCTTGTTTAGCCCTAAACCTAAGTACTCAGGAACGTGATGCTATTGCTTCAACTTATGAGCAAATTGCTACTCAATTTCCAAACATCAAAATATACTTAGCCAATTACTTTGATTGCTACGGCGATAACTTAGACATGGTTCTTCAACTTCCTGTTGATACCCTTCATTTAGATTTAGTTCGTTGTCCGTCTCAACTGGATGATATTTTAGAATCTAAACATTTTAACCCTAAAGCGAAATTAGCCCTTGGACTCATTGACGGAAGAAATATTTGGAAAAACGATTTTGAAAATTCACTAAAATTTATCGAAAAAGCTTCTAAAAAAATTCCGTTAGAAAATTTATGGATCACGGCTTCTTGCTCCCTACTCCACACGCCTTATGATTTAGATTTAGAAACCCAATTATCATCTGAAATTAAACAGTGGCTAGCCTTTTCAAAACAGAAAATTGAAGAAATCGTAACTCTAAAAAATCTATCTTCGGAAGAAAACAGCGCTTATTTATATCTTTTTGAAGAAAACAAATTGGCGAATTTAAACAGAAAGCGATCGAAGCTCATTCATAACAACGCTGTAAAAGCCCGAATTTCAAATTTAAAACCCGAAGACAGCCAGCGGAAAAATGAATTTAGCCAGAGACAAGCCAAGCAAAAGCAATCACTTAATCTCCCCTTATTCCCTACCACAACTATAGGGTCTTTTCCTCAAACTAAAATAGTGAGAAACCAACGACTTCAACATAAAAAGGGAGTACTCTCACAAGAAGCCTACAACCAGTTCATAGCCAAAGAAATTGAAGATTCTATTCGTTTTCAAGAAAGAATAGGCTTAGATGTATTAGTTCATGGCGAATTTGAACGTAATGATATGGTTGAATATTTTGGCGAAAAACTTAACGGATTTGCCTTCAGTAATTACGGCTGGGTACAAAGTTATGGGAGTCGTTGTGTCAAACCACCTATTTTATTTGGTGATGTTTCTCGTGAAAAATCGATGACCGTTGATTGGTCAAAATACGCCCAATCCCTTACCGATATTCCTGTAAAGGGCATGTTAACTGGCCCGGTTACTATATTACAATGGTCTTTTGTTCGAAACGACCAACCCCGAGCTACCACTTGCAATCAAATAGCCTTAGCGATACGAGATGAAGTGATTGATCTTGAAAATAATGGTTTAAAAATCATTCAAATTGATGAACCTGCTATTCGCGAAGGACTTCCGCTAAGGAAAGAAGAATGGCAAAACTATTTAGACTGGGCTGTAAAGGCCTTCCGAATTTCTGCGAGTGGTGTAAAAGACGAAACCCAAATTCATACACACATGTGTTATTCAGAATTCAACGATATTATTTCGAATATTGCCGACATGGATGCCGATGTGATTACCATAGAAACCTCGCGTTCTAAAATGGAGTTATTAGATGCTTTTGTAAATTTCAAATACCCAAATGAAATTGGCCCCGGTGTTTACGACATTCACTCTCCAAGAGTGCCTTCTTTAAATGAAATTGAGGACTTACTTACTAAAGCGAAAAATGTATTGCCTCATGGTCATATATGGGTTAACCCCGATTGCGGACTAAAAACACGAGATTGGCCTGAGACTAAAAAAGCGCTTGAAGTTCTAGTAAAAGCAGCAAAAAAACTTAGAAAATCTGAATTAGAATACGTTTAATTAAGTGTTTTTCTAGAAAATTAAAACATTAAAATACCTTAGAGCTTGTCAGAACCACTTGTAATTTTCACTAATTTTCGGCAAGCTCTTTTTTTATTACAAGAAACTATTATCATATTTCCATACAAATTAGTAAGATCCCGAATCAAGTTCGCTATGACGAGATTAAAAATTTATGATACTAAAATTTTATTCATGACCTACGACCTTCGTGTTGTTTTCTTTAGGTACACGTAACAACAAAATAATACCACCTAAAAAGAACACAAATAAAAACAGAATGGAATTTCGCATACTTCCTGTAATTTGATCAATGCTTCCGTAAATCACCATACCGATAACAATCCCAATTTTTTCAGCAACATCAAAGAAGCTAAAATACGAGGTGGAATCTTCGGTTTCTGGTAAAAACTTAGAATAGGTTGAACGGGCTAAAGACTGTATACCTCCCATGACTAAACCAACAAAACCCGCAGCTATATAAAATTCAGTTGGAGTATGCATAAAATAGGCGTAAAAACAAATGCCTACCCAAATCACATTCACATAAATTAAAGTTTTAATATTCCCAAATTTCGCAGATGCTCTTGAGGTTAGAAAGGCACCCAAGATAGCTACAAGTTGAATCACCAAAATACTCACAATAAGCCCTAATGTTTTTTCATCATCCGTTCCCCAACTTATTTCTTGTTCGCCAAAATAAACTGCAACCAACATGATGGTTTGCACCGCCATGCTAAATACAAAAAAAGCGTATAAATAACGTTTTAGTCTCAGATTACCACTGAGCTCTTTCCAAACGGCACGTAATTCACGAAATCCGTTAAACACAATAGAACGAGTTACTTTTCCGCCTGATGATGTGCCTTTAGGCAAATAGGAAAATGAATACTGACTAAACAACATCCACCAAATACCAACAGAAATGAAAGAATAGCGCATCATTTGCATTTTAGACTCCCCAGAATCTTGAGTCATTACTGCTGCTAAATTCAGTATCAATAAAATGACACTTCCTATATAACCTAGAGAAAATCCCTTGGCGCTTATATGGTCTTGTTGTTCTTTAAAAGCAATATCTGGTAAATAAGAATTATAAAACACCAAGCTCCCCCAATATCCTATTAAACCCATAAAATAAAAAAGCAAACTCAAATGAATTTGTTCCAAATTAAACCAATACAAACCGATACAACCTACGCTTCCTAAATAGCAGAAAAACTTCATAAAATTCTTCTTATTCCCAACATAATCGGCAATTCCAGATAATAAAGGTGACATGAAAACAACCACTAAAAAAGTAAAAGCAGTCACAAACGTTATGAGTGCCGTGTTTTTAAATTCAAAACCAAAAGCAGACACCGTTTTAATTTCTGAGAGAAATAAGGACGAATAGAAAATAGGGAATAATGAAGATGCAATGGTTAAGGTGTATACCGAATTTGCCCAATCATAAAAGGCCCAAGCGTTAAGAAGTTTTTTACTTCCTTTTTTAAGTTTTTCCATAAAAAAAGCTGCTTTAATTTTAAGCAGCTCCTAAAGTAAACAATTATTTTAATTTGACTTGTTAAATCAATTATTCTCTAAATGAAGTCACACCAAATTTCTTGGCCTCAGCAATAGCATGTGGCGCTAATTCCCTTAAATTTGAAATACGTGAATCGTTAGATGGGTGTGTACTTAATAACTCTGACGGCTCTCCTCCACCGCTATTTGCTTTCATACGTTCCCAAAGTGACGCCGCTTCAGTTGGATCATAACCAGCTATGGCCATAATGTATAATCCAATTTTATCTGCCTCGGTTTCATGACTTCTGCTAAAAGGAAGCATAGCCCCTACTTGAGTTCCTACACCATAATATTCATTAAATAAGTTTCTATCATTTTCATCCTGTAAAACAACATTACCGGCAACTGCTCCAAACTGTTGCAACATACCAGCACTCATACGTTGTTGTCCATGATTAGCTAAAGCATGAGCCACCTCATGCCCCATAATAACAGCAACACCCGTTTCGCTTTTTGCCACAGGCAAAATACCTGTATAAAAAACTATTTTCCCCCCTGGCATGCACCATGCATTTTCAGTAGGATCATCAACCAAATGATATTCCCATTTATAATCGTTTAAATAACCATGATAACCATTTGCTGATAAATAACGTTCTGATGCAGCTGCAATACGCTCACCTACTCTTGAGATCATTTGAGCATCTTCAGTTCCTGTAACCACTTTGTTTTCTGATAAAAACTGATCATATTGCGCGAAAGATGTAGGAAATAAATCCGAATTAGGCACTAAAGCCATCGTTTTCTTGCCAGTAAACGGGTTTGTAGCACATGAATAAATAACTACTGCTAAAATTAATAAAGGGAGTAATTTTTTAAGTTTTATCATTCTGAAAAATTGTTTTTAATTGAAACATAATTGAGCGCTAAATTATATTTTATTCTTTAAAAACATTAACGCTATCGCTTTAAATTGTTTAAAAATTAATCGTGTTATGTATTCCTTTTTTTAACGACTGAAGTAAGTGAAAATCAAAACTATATTTTATGAATAAGATATTAATCGTATTTGCCCTACTTCTTTTTAACTGCAATTCTTCTGCTCAGAAACAGAAAGCCGAGACTGAAAACACCTATAAAATTAATAAAACTGAAGCACAATGGCGTGCACAGTTATCAGACATGGCATATCATGTTTTAAGAGAAGCTGGAACTGAACGCGCATTTAGCAGTCCGTTGAACAATAATAAAAAACAAGGTGTTTACGCCTGTAAGGCCTGTAAAACACCGGTATTTAAAAGTGAACACAAATTTGATTCAGGTACAGGTTGGCCTAGTTTCGACAGAGAAATAGAAGGAAACGTGGCCTTTTCAACTGATAATGACCTAGGGTACACAAGAACCGAAGAACATTGTGCAACTTGTGGTGGTCATTTAGGTCATGTTTTTAAAGATGGCCCAAGAGATACCACTGGAGAGCGCCATTGCATAAATGGAGTTGCGTTAACTTTTATACCAAAAGAGTAACTTTTTTTTATTTAGTATCCTTCAATTTTTTCTTATAAGGCCTAATAATTAACCGTGCTTCGCGATCAAAACGAATATAATTGTACACCCAATTTACAAACACTACCATGCGATTTCGAAATCCGATTAAAAAGAATAAATGCACAAACATCCATACATACCAAGCAAAAACACCTTGGAATTTAAAGTTTTTCATATCGACAACGGCTTTATTTCTTCCAATAGTTGCCATAGAACCTTTATCCTTGTATTTAAAAGGTTTCATAGGTTTTTCTTCTAATAAACGAAGCATATTATCTCCTAATTGCTGACCTTGCTGAATGGCGGGTTGTGCCATCATTGGGAATCCAACAGGAAATTCTTCAGAAACTAAACAAGCGATATCTCCTATAGCAAAAATATTTTCAAATCCGTTTATTTGATTATAGGCATTGACTAAAATTCGGTTACCACGTGTCACGAAAGCTTCACCATCCAACCCTTTTATTATGGCGCCTTGAACACCAGCTGCCCAAACCAAGGTTTCAGTTTTAAAGGTTAAGTCTCCATTTGTAGTTGCTGTTGTGCCATCGTAACTTTTAACTCGAACATTCTTCCATACATTTACACCTAATTTTTCTAGAAACTCTTCAGCTTTTTCTGACGCTTCAGCACTCATACCCTTCAGTAAACAATCACTTGATTGCACTAAATTAATTTGAGCCATTCGGGTATCTAAATCTGGATAATCTTTTGGTAAAATACCTTTTTTAATTTCCGCCAAAGCGCCCGCCAATTCAACACCAGTAGGGCCGCCACCAACGATTACAAAATTCATCAAGGCATTTCGCTCATTCAAATCTGAAGTTAGCAAAGCATCTTCAAAATTTTCAAGAATTAAACTCCTTAAATCTAAAGATTGCGGAATGGACTTCATTGCCATACTATGTTTTTCAATTTCTGAATTTCCAAAATAATTGGTTTCAGAACCTGAAGCCACCACTAAATAATCAAAGCTTAAAGTACCGATATTTGTTTTTAGCTCATTATTTTCAGTGTCTACGAACTCTACATCAGCTAATCTGAAATAAAAATTAGGGAAGTTTTTTAAAATTTTCCGAATAGGATATGCAATGGAATCAGGTTCCAAACCGCCGGTTGATACTTGGTATAATAATGGTTGAAAGTTGTGATAATTATTCCTATCTAACAGGACGACTTGCACTTCTTGCTTCGATAATTTTCTAGCTAAAGCGATTCCTGCAAAACCTCCTCCTATAATTACAATACGTGGATAACTTGTTCTTGGTATATTCATATATTAAAACTTCATAACAAAGGTAAGATAAAGATGTAAAAATTAGCATTACTATATTCCATATTCGGTTTCGATTTCGTAAATTCGTATCCTAAAAATTAACACATGAGTAAATACGACATCATCATTATTGGAAGTGGTCCTGGAGGATATGTAACAGGAATTAGAGCATCGCAACTTGGCTTTAAAGTAGCGATTGTAGAAAAAGAAAGCCTTGGAGGAATTTGTCTAAATTGGGGCTGTATTCCAACAAAAGCTTTATTAAAAAGTGCTCAAGTTTATGATTATTTAAAACACGTTGATGAATACGGATTGAAAGCAGAAGCGATCGATAAAGATTTTGACGCTGTAATTAAACGTAGTCGCGGTGTAGCTGAAGGCATGAGTAAAGGTGTTCAGTTTTTAATGAAGAAAAACAAAATCGATATTATTAAAGGTTTTGGAAAAATTAAAACTGGAAAGAAAGTAGATGTAACTGTTGAGGACGGTACAGTAACAGAATATAGCGCAGATAACATTATTATTGCAACAGGAGCTCGTTCTCGCGAATTACCAAATTTACCACAAGATGGTGAAAAAGTAATTGGTTACCGCCAAGCGATGTCTTTACCAAAACAACCTAAGAAAATGATTGTTGTTGGTTCTGGAGCAATCGGTGTTGAGTTTGCACACTTCTATAATTCAATGGGTACCGAAGTCACTATTGTTGAATTTATGCCAAACGTAGTACCTGTTGAAGACGTTGATATTTCTAAAGCATTTGCTAGCTCTTTGAAGAAATCTGGAATTAATGTGATGACAAATTCTTCTGTAGAATCTGTTGATACTTCTGGAGAGGGCGTTGTTGCTAAAGTAAAAACTAAAAAAGGAGAAGAAACTCTAGAAGCTGATATTTTATTATCTGCTGTAGGTATCAAATCTAACATTGAAAACATAGGTTTAGAAGATGTTGGAATTGTTGTTGATAGAGACAAAATCTTAGTTAACGATTTCTACCAAACAAACATCCCTGGTTATTATGCTATTGGTGATGTGGTTCCTGGACAAGCCTTAGCACACGTTGCTTCTGCTGAAGGAATTACTTGTGTTGAGAAATTAGCAGGATTACATACAGAAGCTATCGATTACGGTAACGTTCCTGGATGTACTTACGCATCTCCTGAAATTGCATCAGTTGGTTTAACTGAAGCTAAAGCCATTGAAGAAGGTTACGATATTAAAGTTGGAAAATTCCCTTTCTCTGCCTCTGGAAAAGCGACTGCTGCTGGAACTAAAGAAGGTTTTGTAAAAGTAATTTTCGATGCTAAATATGGTGAATGGTTAGGTTGCCATATGATTGGTGCAGGCGTTACCGATATGATTGCTGAAGCTGTTTTAGGTAGAAAACTAGAAACTACAGGACACGAAGTATTAAAAACAATCCACCCTCACCCAACCATGAGTGAAGCGGTTATGGAAGCTGTTGCTGATGCTTATGATGAAGTGATACACTTATAAGAAGAGGCCCCTCCTAGCCTCCCCGAAGGGGAGGAACTTTAACTCGGACGGGTTTATACATACTAAAAAAAGCGATTCTAAATTTAGAATCGCTTTTTTTATGCTTTATTTTTTAAGTAAATAATGATACGGATTTCTACTCAGACTTTTTGCATATGAGTGAGCATCCCTCCCTTTAGGGGAGGTTAGGTGGGGCTATACTCTGAATCGCCAACTCATAACTCTGCATTCCAAAGCCTAAAATCACGCCTTTAGCATTGGGTGAAATATAAGATTGGTGTCTAAACTCTTCTCTACTAAATGTATTCGAAATATGTACTTCTATCACAGGGGTTTCAATGCCTTTAATGGCATCTCCTATAGCTACTGAAGTGTGCGTGTACGCTCCAGCATTTAGAATTATACCATCATAACTAAAACCAACTTCATGCAGTTTATTTATAAGCTCACCTTCTACATTAGATTGGTAATAGCTCAATTCTATATTTGAATATTTAGCTTTGAGTGTCTCTAAATAATCTTCAAAAGTTAGATTTCCATATATTTCAGGCTCTCTTTTTCCTAATAAATTAAGGTTTGGCCCATTTATAATAATTATTTTTTTCATCTATCTCACTTATATTATTCGTAAAAATACAAAAGTTAAACTATAATAAATGCTTGGTATTGTAACAGATTTTAATATGTCTTATATTTTAAATTTAGATTCACAGCCTCCTAAGAACATTACTACTAATCAAAACCAATTAATGAATGGCTTGTCTTATACATTCAAAAAAAAACAAATGCATCAGAAACCAGTAAATTTAGGGCATAAAAAAACCGAAGCGTACACACTTCGGTTTTCTATCTACTTATATTTGTTTACATTACTAAAACTGGAATAAAATACCGCAATTTAAATTGCCATAATTTATATAATCAGAAATACTTTCATAAGATACGAAAAGTTCTATTCTATTAGCTAAGTCAACTGATACAACTGGTTTAAAATATAAGCCTCCATCTAAAAAATCAGAAAGAGGAATAGCATAGCCTAAATCAATACCACCAGATACCATTCCGAATAATTTAATTCTTGCTGCTCCAGCTACTGGTAAAAACAAAGAATCTTCACTTTGAAATGTACCAAGAACCGTATCATATTCCTTTCCAAAAAAGTTTCTAAATCCAGCCGTACCACCAATAGAAATAAGGTCATCAATATCTGTAAAATAAAAATACGCATCTGCTCCTACAGCTACAGAATAAAAATCGGAGGCATCACCTACAGGAATCCCTACTGAACCTCCTATTTTAAAAGTTTGAGCATTCATTGCTCCGAAAGTGAATAAAGCAATAATTGCTGTAAATAATAATTTTTTCATAATGAATTAATTTTAATAGTTTACCCTATTAAAGTAATACATTTCTGAATAATAACATTTACCCTCATATCAACTTATTAACAATTTTATAAACAAAAGTAAAATAGAACACTTATAATCAACTATATACAAAACAAAAAACAGTATTCTATATGAATTTATTCTCATAAACCTATTTTAGTTAAATTTACCACATGACATGGAAACAAGCGCTTAAAGATTATCAATTGTATTTAAAAATTGAACGCGGATTATCGCTCAACTCAATAAATAACTACGTTTTAGATGTAAAAAAGTTAATTACTTTTTTAGAGAATAACACAATTTCTGTATCCCCATTAAATATCACTTCTGAAGTTATACAACAATTTATATATGACGCCGCAAAACACATCAACGAACGCTCACAATCTCGCTTAATTTCTGGCCTTCGCAGTTTTTTTAGTTATTTAATTTTTGAAGACTACATCACTTTAAATCCGTTAGAACTTATTGAAAGTCCGAAAATTGGCAGAAAACTACCAGATACCTTATCGGAAGAAGAAATTGATGCTATTATAAGCGCCATCGATTTAAGCAAAGCTGAAGGTGAGCGAAACCGTGCTATGCTAGAAACCCTCTACGGTTGTGGTTTACGCGTTAGCGAACTTATAAACTTAAAACTATCAGATCTGTTTTTTGATGAAGGCTTTATAAAAGTCACTGGTAAAGGAGACAAACAGCGTTTTGTACCAATCGTTGATGTGACACAAAAATACATTAACATTTACCGCAGTGAAATTAGAAATCACCTAAATATTCAAGCCGGTTTCGAAGACACCCTCTTTTTAAACCGCCGCGGAAAACAATTAACCAGAGCTATGGTCTTTACTATTATCAAACAGTTGGTTGAAAAAATAGGTTTGAAAAAAAATGTATCCCCGCATACTTTTAGACACTCGTTTGCTACGCATCTTTTACAAAATAATGCTGATTTAAGGTCTATTCAACTCATGTTAGGCCATGAAAGTATTACAACTACTGAAATTTATGTCCATCTAGACAGAAGTCATCTCACTGAAGTTGTAGAGAAATATCACCCTAGGAAGTAGGTGTTGGCTGTTGGCTAAATGTAAAAAACTACCTGAAACTGCAACGTTTAACTTATAAAAATTACAGTTTTTATAAGTTCTTAAAACAGGACAAGAAATCCGTATTCAGTTAAGCTTCTTTATGTGACCCTGAAACAAGTTCAGGGTGACGTGATTAATCAGTGAAGTCTGAGTCTAAAATGCTTTCTAAAATAAAAAATCCAACGTATTGCTGGATTTTTTACTTTATTTTGATAAGATGCCTTCCTTCGAAGGAATATATTTATTACTTCGCGATATTCACAGCTCTCGTTTCACGAATTACCGTTACTTTAACCTGACCTGGGTAAGTCATATCAGTCTGTACTTTTTGAGAAATACTGAAAGATAACTCAGAAGCTTTTTGATCGTCTACTTTTTCACTTTCTACAATAACTCTTAATTCTCTACCAGCCTGAATAGCATAAGCCTTTTTAACGCCTGCAAAACCGAATGCAATTTCTTCTAAGTCTTTTAAACGTTGAATATAACTGTCTAAAACTTGACGTCTTGCTCCTGGTCTTGCTCCCGAAATAGCATCACAAACCTGAACGATTGGTGCTAATAAAGATTTCATTTCGATTTCATCGTGGTGCGCTCCAATAGCATTACAAACATCATCTTTCTCGTTAAACTTCTCAGCCCATTGCATACCTAAAATAGCGTGAGGCGTTTCCATATCTGCTTCAGCATCTGGCACTTTTCCAATATCATGCAACAGTCCTGCACGTTTTGCTAATTTTGGGTTCAAGCCTAATTCTGCTGCCATCACACCACATAATTTC
Source organism: Tamlana sp. 2_MG-2023 (assembly GCF_030548465.1). Lineage (GTDB taxonomy): Bacteria > Bacteroidota > Bacteroidia > Flavobacteriales > Flavobacteriaceae > Pseudotamlana. The sequence goes on along the minus strand of NZ_JAUOSF010000013.1, from coordinate 27,257 downwards.
GCTACTTCACGCGAGTGTTGTAATAGGTTTTGACCATAAGAAGAACGGTATTTCATTCTTCCTACCATTTTAATAAGTTCTGGGTGTAAATTGTGTATTCCTAAATCGATAACGGTACGCTTACCTACTTCAATAATTTCCTGCTCAATTTGCTTTTGTGTTTTCTTAACAACTTCTTCAATTCTAGCAGGGTGAATTCTTCCATCGGTTACTAATTTATGTAACGATAAACGCGCCACCTCTCTCCTAACTGAATCGAAACATGATAAGATAATCGCTTCTGGCGTATCATCTACAATAATCTCAACTCCTGTAGCCGCTTCAATCGCTCTAATATTTCTACCTTCACGACCAATAATACGACCTTTAACGTCGTCTGATTCAATATTGAATACAGATACACAGTTATCAACAGCTTCCTCTGTTCCAATACGTTGGATTGTGTTTATAATAACTTTCTTAGCATCTTGTTCTGCTGTTAATTTAGCTTCCTCTAAAGAACTTTGAATGTATGCCATCGCATCATTTTTAGCTTCTCCTTTTAAGGACTCTACCAGCTGCTCTTTAGCTTCCTCGGCAGAAAGACTAGAGATTACTTCAAGTTGTTGTACTTGACTTTTATGTAATTTATCTACTTCTTCTTGCTTCTTTTCAACCACATCAAGTCTGTGATTGTAATCTTTTATTTTATTCTCAAGCGTATCATTAAGTTTTTTAGATTTTGAAAGCTCACTAGACACTTGAGATTCTTTATCACGCGTACGTTTTTCGGCATCTGCCATTTTCTTATCGCGTGCTAAAATCACTTTTTCATGCTCAGACTTAAGTTCTATAAACTTTTCTTTAGCCTGAAGTATTTTATCTTTTTTAAGGCTTTCACCTTCACTTTTTGCTTCCTTAAGTATTAAAGTGGCACTTTTTTTCGCTTCTTTTACTAATTTAGAAGCATTATTTTTTTCTAGTGTCTTAGCTATAATAAAGCCTATTACAAGGCCTAAAATGACACCACCTACTGCAAATATAATTGAGTTATCCATCGTTGAGTTAGTTGATTTTAATATATAAAAAAAGCCTACACCAGTATGAGATTTTGTATAAACTCCTTAAAAACAAGTTTAGGGCTAACAAGCTGATCAAGGGTCTGTTAAATATCAAAATAAATTAATATAACAGCATGCTTTTACAACTTAAACTCACCCTTTTTAAAGAATTAACGTTGAGTTTATCAAAAATAAATAACCAATGTAGGCAGTAACTTTTAGTTTATTTAAAGAACGTTTTAGAGTCTATATGTGTGAATTCAACAAGGTATCCAAAGCTATTAGCTTTTCTTCCACGTGTTCAGACACATTTGCTTTATCTATAGATTTCTGTTCAACTTGAGCTGCAAACTGTAAGGCGCACATGGCCAAAACATCTTGCTTATCTCGAACAGAATAACTTTGCTCAAATTGTTTTATCATAACTTCAATGTTTTTAGCTGCTTTTCGCAAACCTTCCTCTTGACTGGCTTCAATAGTTAAGGGATATACGCGATTAGCTATAGATAGCTTTATTTTAAGCTTTTCTGACATTGATTTTATCTAACTTTAATCGGAGAGTTGAGCAATACAATGATCTATATCTCGAATTAAAGCGTTTATTTTAAGCTTTGTTTCTCTTTTATTATCGTCACTACCAAGTATTGAATTTGCCATTTTTAGCGCTTCATATTTTTCTTCCCAGTTAACAATTTCTGTTTTTTGAGTTGAAATTTCTTTTTTCGAAACCTCTAATTCTTCAGATAATTTCGAATTAGCAAGCTTCAAAAGCTCCATTTTGTGTAATAATTTACCAATCTTGCTTTCTAACGAATCTACAATATCTTCAATATTACTCATTTACAATTTTCAATACTTATCTCACAAAGTTAAGCTTCCTGAGGATAAATAACAATTGTTTTCTCATAAAATTTTAAAAAGCCACATAACGTTATACTAAGTAAACAGTGGCTTGATTTTTGTTTTATTCTTTGCTTTTTAATGTTGTGATTGATATTTTAGCCGCAATACTTTCTCTATGCGAATTATAACTTTAGCCCTATTTGTTTTTACTCTATTCTGTAATGCTCAAAATAATTATCCACAAGATTATTTTGGTCACCCTTTAGAGATTCCTATTGTTTTATCTGGAACTTTTGCTGAGTTACGCTCCAATCATTTTCATTCTGGTATGGATATAAAAACTCAAGGCCGTACAGGTTTAAATGTTGTGGCTTCAGCTGATGGTTTTATAAGTCGTATAAAAATTTCGCATTGGGGCTACGGAAAAGCGCTATACATCACCCACCCTAACGGTTACACAACTGTTTATGCGCATTTATTAAAATTTGCTCCAGAAATTGAAGCTTATATTAAGAAAATGCAATACGAAAAGGAATCTTATGAAATTGAGCTTTTTCCAAGTGCTACTGATATTGTTCTTAAAAAAGGAGAACTTATTGCATACAGCGGAAACACTGGAGGTTCTGGTGGTCCGCATTTACATTTTGAGATTCGCGATAAAGAAGAGCGCCCAATGAACCCGATGCTTTTTGGAATAGACAGCAAGGACAACACAAACCCTGTTATTAAATCTATTTATGTGTATCCTTTAGATGATAAATCGTTTGTTAACCAATCAAACAGCAAACAAAAACTAACCTTAGCGCCATTAAAAGGTGGTGATTATACGACCGAAAATATAAATGCCATTGGAAATATCGGTTTTGGTATTGAAACGATAGACCGGCTAGATTTAGCGCCAAACTCTAACGGCGTTTATAATATTCAGACGTTTGTAAATGGTAGTCCAAACTATGAGCTGGATTTTAAACGCTTTTCTTTCAGTGAAACGAAGCATATCAATCAGCTTATCGATTACGAGAATTATACTTCTTCAAAAAAGCGTATTCAGAAATTATTCAAAATTAATAATCCGCTTAGCATCATAAAACCCATTATTAATGACGGTATTTTAGAAATTCAAGATAAGACGAGTGCCGTGTATAAAATTCGTGTTTCAGATTTTGAAAGCAATTCTTCTTGGGTCACTATTCATATAAATGGTGAAAAGGATAGCACTTCAATGGCCGAAACAGAGAAAATAACACCTTATTACATAAACAGGAATCAAACAACCAATTTAAAAGAAGGGCGTATTGCGGTTGACTTTTATAAAGATACATTTTACGAAGATTTCTATATGGATTTTAAAGTTAATAATGATACCGTTAAAATTCATGAAGATACTAAGGCCACTAAGAAAAACTTCAACATAACTTTTGATGTAGGTCACTATAACACAGCAGACCAAAGCAAGCTATACATTGCGCAACTTATAGGTCGTAATAAATACCCAAGTTATACTTCGACGCAACGCAAAGGTAATTTACTCATTGGAAGTTCAAAAAAACTGGGATTATACACCATCGTCTCTGATACTGTTTCTCCAAGAATTTATGGGGCAAATTTTCAAAATGAACAATGGATTAGCAACTATAATTATTTGAAAATTAAAATTGATGATAAAGAATCTGGTATTTCAAATTATAGAGCCACAATCAATGGTGAATGGATTTTGATGGAGTACGATTATAAAACAAAAACCTTAACGTATGATTTTAGTGACGCCGTTATTTCTGAAACTAAAAACAATTTAAAGCTTATTGTAACCGATAATGTGGGAAATAATTCTACTTTTGAAGCGTTCTTTTATCGAAAATAAACCAACAGACCTTTGAAAGCTAAACTTTTACTAACCACTTCCTTATTTTTCATCATTATTGCAACGGTTTTTTCGCAAACTGCGACCATAAAAGGTGTTATTCTGGACGAAAACAATTTACCTGTTGAAAAGGTAAATATAAAACATAAAAATAATGGTACTGAAACCAACACTCATGGTTTTTATACGCTATCCATTCCAGCAAATCAGGATGTTTCAATAGTTTTTACACACCTTTCTTATAAAACAATTGAAAGCACCTTTAATTTAAAGAATGGCGAAACTTTCGAGTTTAATCCTATAATGAATACTTCTGTTGAACAAATTGCCACTGTGGTAATTAATAGTGGTCAGCGCAAAGAAGTTGAAGGTATTGTGACATTAGATCCTGAAGCCATTAGAAAAATACCTGGAGCCAATGCAGGTGTAGAAAATTTACTTTTAACCCTTCCAGGAGTTAGTAATAACAATGAATTAAGTACGCAGTATTCAGTAAGAGGAGGAAACTATGATGAAAACCTCGTTTATGTAAATGATATTGAAGTGTATCGTCCGTTTTTAATTCGATCTGGCCAACAAGAAGGGCTTAGTTTTGTAAATACTTATATGGTGAAGAATGTAGATTTTTCAGCTGGTGGTTTTCAAGCTAAATATGGCGACAAGCTTTCTTCAGTTTTAGATATCACGTACAAAACCCCTTTTCAATTTGAAGCTAACGCCGATGTAAGTTTGCTTGGGGCCAGTGTTTCTGTTGAAAGCGTGAGTAAAGACTCTAAATTTTCAGCCATTGTTGGAGCTCGTTATCGAGACAATAGTTTGCTTGTGAATGCTAAAGAAACCGAAACCAATTATAAGCCTGCTTTTGGAGACATTCAGGGTTATTTTACTTATAAGTTTTCAGATAAATTTCACTTAAGCTTTTTAGGAAATGCTTCTTTAAATAAATACAATTACGAGCCAGAAACGCGACAAACCAATTTTGGTACACTTACAGATCCTATGGCTTTATTGGTGTATTATGACGGACAAGAAAAAGACCAATACCAAACCTTATTTGGTGCGTTAAAAGGAACTTACTTTGCAAACGAAGATTTAACATTACACTTAATTGCTTCGATGTACAATACGCAAGAACAAGAACATTTTGATATTTTAGCGCAATACCGTTTGGGAGAAGTAAATGCAAATATTGGTGATGAAAATTTAGGAGAAGTTGAATATAGTGAAGGTATTGGTGGGCAACTTACACACGGGAGAAACGATTTAGATGCCCTTATTACCAATATTGAACACAAAGGAAATTTTAAAGTTGAAGACCATCGTATCGAATGGTCTTTAAAATATACCAACGAAGATATTCATGACCGTTTAGTAGAATGGGAAGTTATAGATTCTGCTGGGTTTTCAATACGCCCTACTAATAAACCGTCAAACCAGCAACCTTACGAGCCTTATACGGGATCTTTAGAACCTTTCAATAATGTTCGAGCGACTAATCACACACAAATAAACAGAATACAAGCTTATGCCCAATGGAGTAAACGTAGCGAATTAGGTTCTAGCGAAGTATGGTATAATGCTGGTGTTCGTATGCATAATTGGACGGTTAATGGCGATGGAATTTCTAAAACCAATCAAACTGTTTTTAGTCCGCGTGCACAATTCACCATAAAACCAGATTGGGAGAAGGACATGCTATTTAGAGTTGCCACAGGATTATATTATCAGCCACCATTTTACAGAGAACTTCGTGATATGAATGGCGTTATTCAGCCTGATGTTAAAGCTCAAAAATCATTTCATTTGGTTTTAGGAAATGATTATAGTTTTAAAATGTGGGATCGCCCTTTTAAATTAACCACCGAAGCATATTATAAAAAACTAACCGATGTTAACCCATACACCATTGAAAACGTACGTATAAGATACCGTGCAAATAATAATGCTGAAGCCTATGCTTATGGTTTAGACATGCGTTTAAATGGTGAGTTTGTTCCTGGCACCGAATCGTGGTTTAGCTTTGGTTATTTAAAAACAGAAGAAAATATTGATGGTCGTGGTTATATTCCTAGACCTACCGACCAACGTTTAAAATTCGCCGCTTTATTTCAAGATTATGTACCAAATGTACCTAGTTTGAAAATGTATCTTAACCTAGTTTATAATACTGGAGTTCCTGGAGGATCACCAAGTTACGCCGATCCTTATGAATACCAATCACGCTTACCTGATTATAAACGTGCAGATTTAGGTGTACAGTACGTTGTTACCGATAGAAACAAGCAATTTGATAAAGGTTGGAGAAAACCGTTTAAAGAATTATCATTTGGAATTGAAATCTTTAATATTTTCGATGTTCAAAACTCGATTACAAACACCTGGGTTCGAGATGTTCGTAACAAACGTCAGATTGCCATTCCTAATTATTTAACGCCACGTGTGTTTAATGTAAGAACCACTATGAAGTTTTAGAGATTCACCATCCCTTTTAAAACATCGATTACATAATCTACTTCTTCCTTTGTATTGAAAATGCTAAATGAAAAACGAAGTGATGGTTTTTGCAAATCGGTATCATTTAAAATTTCAGTAAGTACATGAGATTTTTTAGAACTTCCACTTTGGCAGGCACTACCACGAGAACACGCAATACCTTTTAAATCTAATTGAAATAAAAGCATCGCTGCTTTATCTTCAGCTAAAGGTAATCGTACATTTAAAAGTGTATGACTACTTGTTTCAAAATTGGCCGAATTACCATTAAAGGCAATATTAGGAATTTCAGCAGAGCTCTTTTCTATAAAATACTGCTTTAAGCCTTTTAAATATGCTTTCTCTGCTTCAAGATTTTTGTATGCCATATTTAAAGCCGTTTCCATACCAACAATACTCGGTACATTTTCGGTTCCTGCTCTTAATCCACGTTCTTGCTCTCCTCCAACTATCATAGGTTGTAATCCGGAATTTTTTCTAATGAAAGCAAACCCAATACCTTTCGGACCATGAAATTTATGAGCTGATGCTGAAATAAAATCCACAGGAATAGCCCCTAAATCCAAATGGTAATGTCCCACTGCTTGAACCGCATCGGTATGAAATAAAGCATTGTTTTCCTGACACAAACTAGACACACGGTTCAAGTCAAGAATATTACCAATTTCATTATTAATGTGCATTAAACTCACCAAGGTCTTAGATTCAGTTTGTACCAAACGTTCTAAATGACTAAAATCAATATTACCTTTAGCGTCTAAATTAACATAACTCACATTAATATTTTTATCCCGTCCCAGTTTTTCAACCGTATGTAAAACAGCATGATGTTCAATTTTAGAAGTTATAATATGTGTTACACTTAAATCGTTTACAGCGCTATTTATAATGAAATTATCAGCTTCAGTGCCTCCAGAAGTAAAAATAATTTCAGCAGCCGTGACATTTAAATGTTCTGCAATGCTTTTCCTTGATTTTTCTACCAAGCTTTTTGATGCACGCCCAAAACCATGAGATGACGATGGGTTACCAAAATTGTTTTTCATAACTTCAGTAATCGCATCAATAACTTCATCACGTAATAATGTTGTTGCTGCATTATCAAAATAAACCTTTTGCATTTGCTTGACTTAATTCTGTTGAAACCTCAAAAGTACTTGAAATAAAATTATTATCAATATGATGCGTTATAATTTACAATTCCATTATTTTTGCCTAAAATTAGATTCCATGCGTAAACTGTTTTTTACCTTAATTTCATTGAGTTTATTATTCAACATGTCATGTGATGATGGAGACATCATAACCGTTGAATTAGATTTTGAAGATACTTTTAGTAGTTGTGGTGTAAACAATTTAGTGTTTTATAAAACTAAAGACGCCCCTTCAGAATCGTTATCTTTAAAATTAACTGGTGTCACATTAGATGATATATTAACAGTTGATGCCGATGGTATTTTTGAAAATACATATACCATAAGTGCTACTAATCCATTTAACTATAGAACCTATAGTAATGAGTCACTACCAAGTGATTTATTTTGCAGCGACGTACCCAGCGCCGATATAAAAATCATCCAGGATATTGAAAGTACTAGTGGTTTTGCAGATATTAAAACAGTTTTAACTGAAGTAGATGATGATGGTATCCCTTCAGACTTAGAAGATGTTAACGGAAATGGCGACCTAACTGATGATGATACAGATAGTGATGGCATACCTAATTATATTGATTCTGATGATGATGGCGATAATATTTTAACTGCTGATGAAAACCCTGATCCTAATGGTGATGGTGATTTTAGTGATGCTCAAGATACCGATGGCGATGGTATCCCTGATTATTTAGATGCTGATGATGATGGTGATGGTGTTCTAACAAGAGATGAAGAAAATGATTCTCAAGATTTTAATCCTGCAAACGATATTACCAATAATGTTGTTGGTCCCGATTATTTAAATCCGCAAGTGGCTACAACCGTTCCTGCCACAGGTTATAGAGGACATGCATATAGACAATATTACAAGGTTACTACAGTTTTACGAAACATTGATATTGAAATTTTATCGGCTGATGAAGTTGATTTTGGTGAATTAGAAAACAGTACACTTACAAAAGTCGTTATAGGAGCTCCAGTATTTAATTAATTTGAAGCTACATTCTGAAAAATGTAAACTTCGGTAGCTCCTAAACCATATTTTTGGTAATTAGCATCGTAATATTTTACATTGTTGTAACGTCCAAATAAGTACTCCAGTTCTGTTTTAAGCACGCCCTCACCTACCCCGTGAATAAATACAATTTTCTGAATACGTTTTGAAATCGCGAAATCTAATTTATGTCTGGCTGTATCAAGTTGCAATGTAAGCATGTCAAAATTACTCATACCGCGAGATGATTTTACTAAATGATGAATATGTAAATCTACTTCCATTGTAGGTTCATATCTGTCTTTAGCACGCTTATTTACTTGTTGTTTACGCTTAGGTTGTTCTTTTTCTGAAATTACCGCACTAATACTTGATTTTGAAAATAAACCTTTTAAAGAGGCTTCTTTTTCATTTTTAACCAGCTCAAAACTTTGAAAGTCTAACAAAAAACCATCTTCTGTTTCTATAGAAATGGTATCCCCTTTTATATTTGTAATGGTTCCTGATAAATCTTCATCGAGCACCAATACGAAATCACCTAATTTGAAATTCATAAAGCTTCATCGTCATTATTTTCAACTTCTTCTCTCTCCGTTTTACTAGGTACCGTTTTCGCAACCCTATAAATACCAATCATGAGTACCACAATACCTCCTATTAATACATATTGGTTTTGTTCAGCATTGGTTTTTGCATACATCGCAACAAAAGCGCCTACTGCTATTAAAATATAGTTTAAATATTTCATGCTTTATTGAAGATTAATCAGATACAAATTACGGGAAAATTTAGGATTGTTTCCTGTTTATCTAATGATTTGTTTATGCGTTTAATTGTGTGGAAATTTTATTGAAATATCTGAATGTACGAAAGCCTACCTAATTTGTATTTTGTCATTCCTGTAAAGGTTAAGTAATTTAAACTATCGACGAACCTCATAGGTTATTGAAAATTTATATATAATTGAATAATGATAATACGCTATTGATTTTGCCAATATATTAATTGAATTGGGGTTATTAAAATTGTTAATCCCAGATTCCTACAATCATTAATGATCTTTTATTATTTTAGCTATTAGTTAGTTTACGAATTATCATGATGGAAGAGTACATGCTACCTTGTTTAAATAAGAAGTATTTAGGTTTTGAATGCTTTGGCTGTGGTATACAAAGAGCTCTCGCTTTTATCCTGGAGGGTGAATTTATTGCTGCATTTAAAATGTATCCGGCCATTTATACACTTATCCTATTATTTGGTATGATTGGAATTCATGCCTTTAAAAACTTAAAGTTTGGAAACAAAATAATAAATACATTAGCTTTACTTAATGGTTTTATTATCGTTACCAGCTTTATCATAAAAACCTTTATAAATCACTAAATATTACACTATGGAACAACAAAAATTACCAAACTCAACACTCATCTTAGTCTTTGGGATTCTTTCAATACCTTTTTGCGGCTGTTATGGCTTTATAAGCATCATTCTTGGTGTAGTAGCGATCATTTTAGCTAGCAAGGCCTCTAAAATATATGCTGAAAACCCTGAAATGTATACAGGTTATCAAAATGTAAAAGTTGGAAAAATATTAGCTATTATTGGAGTTGTTTTAGGTATACTTTTTATGGCATTTATAGCTTGGATGGTTTCTTATTTCGGAATGGAAGCTTTACAAGATGAAGATTTAATGCGAGAAAAAATGCAAGAATTATTAGGCGAATAACATCCTAGTATTACTATTAAAAAAAGTTGGTTATTACATATACGTAAATAACCAACTTTTTTTAGTTTAAACTATTATAGCGTTTTTATTATAATAACTAAACTTTGAAATTTGTTATAAAAAAGTCTAATTATGTATTGGACTCTGTGTGCAGGGACAATTACTAATACCTTGTAAAAAGTTTATCCCTACAGTTACTAGGTGGGTTCCAGAGTTATAGGCACCAATATCATTTGTGGTAACTTGATAGGCATAAGCAAAGTAAAACATGCCTTTTTGGAAACCAGCCATTGGCCCTATACTTAGTGGTTTTAAGAATTGATCATTTAAGAAACGGTATGACACACCTCCCCAGATATAGTCTTCCCTTCTGTTATAACTTCTTATTTTAAAGTTAATATCTGTACTAGAACGCTTATCTGAACTAAACATTTGATAATATACAGAAGGCTCATACTCTATTCTTCCATATTTTTTACCTAGAGTAATACCCGAGTAAATCTGATAATTAAGTAGCAAGCTCGGTTCTAAAGTTCTAATCGCCTCATCAATATCTTTAGGTAAAATATTATTAGCATTGAAACTTAAAAAATACCCTTTATTTCGATATAGTAATCCGACATCAAAGTTATGATTAGTGGTACGTCTATCGTCTGTAACAAACGCATCTAAAATTGGATTTTCAAAGCCACCATCAAAATTATCTATATTAATTTTAAAACTGTTCATGTTGTATGAAAGTCCAAAAGAAAGGTATTGCTTAGAATAATAATCTAAAATAATATGGTGTGCAAAGGATACTTTTAAACCTGACTGAAGTGTATTTCCGTTCCTATCATTATATAAAGACAAACCAACACCTGTTCTATCAGCAATTCTAACATCACCATAAAACGCTTGGTTGTCTGGTGCATTCTCCAACCCTACCCATTGAGTTAAACCATTAAACCTTAGTTTTACATTATCTCCAATACCCGCATATGTTGGAGAAATAACAAAAGGATTATCTGCTAAGTACTGTGTAAATACAGGTAAGTTCAACTCTTGGCCATAACTTTTCACTACGACCATGAGTACTAGATATATGATAAATTTTCTTATTTGCATAATTTTTAATTCAGCGGTTATTGCTACTAATTATTCTACCTGTAAAGTGTAAAGTGACCAACATAATCCTTATCATAAAGTGGATCATTAAGATTAATCACATACCAGTAATCACCAGAAGGTAATTCTTCACCGTTATAAGTTCCATCCCATGTTTCATTAACAGCTAACGTGGCAAGTTTACGACCGTAACGATCAAAAACTTGAACTGTTAAGTCTTTATATTGGATTGTACAACCAGGACCCCATCCATCCAATACACCATCATCATTTGGTGTAAAGTAATTAGGTATACATACATCGATAAACTCAAAGTAGCGTGTTGCAGAGGCTTCACAACCATAGAAATCTCTTACGGTAACTGTATAGTCTCCAGACTCATAGATTAAGAACTTATCGGTGCTGCTAAATGCACCTCCGTTTAAAGAATATTCATAAGGCTCAACACCACCGCTTACTGTTACTACAATTTGATTTAATACACCATCTTCTAAGATAACTTCTAACTGTGTAATGTGATCAACATCAAATAATCGTGTTTGTTTAATACAGCCATTAGCATGTTTTACATCAACAAATTGATCGACACCTCCAGGTACATCTGTAAATATATTACTTGATTGATAAGGCCCGCCGTTTAATGAATATTCTACTTGGCTTAAGTCTTGAATACTATCATCAACCGTAACAACCACTCTATTTGTAGAGGCATTGTTTATACAATCGTACTCAACCGCAACATGAGGGTCTAGATTTATAGATCCTGGGAAATTAATTTCCCATTCCGACTCACAACCCTGAGCATCAACTACAAACACCGTATGGTTACCTCCTTCAAGTCCATCAAAGTCAAACTGTGTTTGAGTAGCTGTACCAGTAGTATAGTTACCATTAATATCATCTAAAGTCACACTATATGGAAGTGATCCTCCATTAATATCTATGCTAAATGCCCCGTCAAGATCTCCTGAACAAACTTCTGGAATTACAGAAGTTGGTATTTCTGTTAAAATAACAGGAGTAGGTTCTCCAATTGTAAAATCTATAATTTCGAAACACCCAGATTCATCTTGGATAACAGCTTGATAAACACCTACGGTTAGGTTTTCAAAAATTCCAGAATCAAAGAATTGGTTTAATCTTGGTGAAATAGCATACTTAATAATTCCTGTTCCTCCTGTAGCACTAATTTCAATACTACCATCGTCACCACCACTACATGCCACATCTATTTCGAAGTGTTGCACTGTTAATGGAGCAGCTGGTTGACTAATACTAACTTGTCTAGATGTAATAACACAGTCGCCACTAGTTACATACACTTGATAATCTCCTGCTACAAGTTCTGTAAATACGCCTGGGTTATTTTGAACCACTGGCGTAATGTCTGTACCTGATGCATCTTGCAATGTATATGTATAATTTCCTAATCCGCCTTGAGCCTTTGCAACAATAACACCGGTATTGTCTCCATAACAGTTAATAATTGCGTTTGTTACGTCAATATCTACACTTAACAGAGGTAAAGGATCAATTCTTAATCTATTAGATACACCGGACGCACAATTATTAGCATCTCTTATGTAGTATTGATACGTACCAGGATCTACATCAAAAGTAATGGATGTGGTAAAACTACCTGAAATAGTTGCAAAGTTTGGATCATCACTATATTCATAAGCTCCTGTTCCTCCAGTAGCGCTAAGCGTTAATGATGTTTTTGTAAGACAAGTTTGTGTGCTTGCAATAACCAAATCACTTAATATCGTTGAAGGTTCATCTATTATAATATTAGTTGAAGTGGTCGAACAGTTCCAACCATCTCTAACCGTTACGTTATAAGTACCTGCACTTAATCCTGTAAAACTAGTTGTTGTTTGTGGTCCTGTCTGACTGGCAACTGGTGCAATTTTATTTAAGACATATGTATAATTAGAACCTTGACCACCAATAGTATTAGTAACATTTATAGTTGCATTACTATCTCCAAAACAATTCAACACTATCATATCCGGAGTAGCGGTAAATAGAATTGGTGAAGGATCATCAAGTTGAACCGTTGTAGTTGCAATACAACCACTCGAATCTTTAACATTTACGTTGTATTCTCCAGCATCTAAGCCAAGAAATGTAAATGTAGAACTAAATGCCGTCGACGCACCCCCTACTTTTTCTAACTGATATTCATAACCTCCTGGCCATCCACCTGTAGCACTCGCAGTAATGGTACCATTTGCTAAATCACATGTTATATCTGTATGCGTTGCTAAGGCAGCTAAAGCTGTTGTAGGACCATTGATCGTAAAGGCTTTACTAACCTCACAATTTGGTCTGTTATCTAAAGTAGCCGTTATCGTATAGGTTCCTGACTCTAAACCAAAGAGTGTTTCTGGACCTGAATTTAGCGTTGTTCCGTTTGATACTACGGTACCTAAAGCATCTGTAACCTCATAACTAAATGGTCCAGAATCATCTGTAGGTGTTAGATCAATGAACTCAACATTAACAGCACCATCATTAGCACCAAAACAAGTAATATTCACTACATTATCAATAGTTAAATCGAAAGTATTTGGATCGCTTACATAATGGTATTTTCTTAAGATACAGTTTGTATCTGTATTTTCAACCGTTACTAAATAGTTTGCAATATGAAGTCCTTCTGCTCCTGCAAAAACACCTGTCGTGTTTGATTCTGAATATCCTCCAAAAACAGGGGTTCCATCCGATTCAATTTCAACCACTGTATATTCTAAATTAGGAGTCCCTCCATTAGGCGTTACAGAAACTGTAATTTCTTCAAGAGTTGTACATGTAATAGCATCATTAACATTAACCGTTAAGTCTTCAATAGATATAAACGGATTTATATCGACATCGATAGATCTTCCTTCACAACTTTTATCATCGTACACCATAACATAGTAGGTACCTCCTAATAAATCAGTCTCCGTGTAAATATTACTAGTCGAACGTTGAACAAGTGCATTATTTCTATAAAACTCAAATATCGTGTAGTTTCCTGAACCACCAGTAATAGCTGTTTCAGCTACCGTAATAGTTGCATAATTAGATGTGTTTGTACCAACATTACAAGCATATTGAACTACAGCTGGGTCTGGAACAACAATTTGATCAGGTTGACCAACATATTGAGGTGATGTTAATTCACAACCTCTTTCAGAAGTCACGGTAATATTATACGTTCCTTCAGCTAATCCATAAAATACATTCGAAGTTTGAGATATTGGTGTATTAACACCATCATCTAAGGTATAAGTATAAATAGGATTATCATTAGTCGCTGGTAAGTCAACAGTTATAGTTCCATCCATTCCACCATTACAACTTGTCTCTGTAGACGTAGTTGTAAATGTTACCGGTGTTGGAGCTTCTAAAGTAATTGTCGCATCTTTTTCACATCCAGTTATACCATCTAGAATTGTAACGGTATAAGTTGTTGAAGCTGCTAATCCTGTAAATCCTGTTACAGTAGGCGAAGTTCCTATTGAAGGATTAATAGTATAGCTATAATTTGCTAAACCTGAACCTCCAGATCCTGTTACTAATATTTCCCCATCATTGTTTCCACAAGTAGGTAATGAAACGACATCTAGTTTAACGTCAATAGCAGGGTGAACTGTTATAATACCACTATCTGCAGTACAACCGTTACCATCTTTAATTGTTACCGTATAGTCTCCAGGTGTTAAGCCTGAAAATGTTGGACTTGATTGGTAACCGGTTCCTATTGAATATTCAAATGGACCAAAACCTAAAGCAAGATCTGTTGTATTTGTAGCTGTAAACTCAAAACCATTCTCTGATATTGAACAAACTGCATTGGCATCAACAGTTACCGATGGTGCTTCATATTCATCAACAGTTACCGTAGTCATTTCAATACAAATATCATTGGCATCTTTAACATACACATCCCAAACTAAATTTGTACCGTTATTAGTATCAACAGTAATTACATCTCCATTAAGTGAATAATCACTAGCAGAAGGCGTACCTCCTGTAACTACAGCTGCATAACTATAACTTGGTGTACCGCCTAAGGCTGTTACTGTTAATTGAGAAAAATAATTATTACAGTGTACATTAGTTGCTGAAACATTATCAATAGTTAAATCAGTAGGTTCAGTTATAGCGAAATCTGCAGTATCTGTACAACCTGTTGTATCATCTGTAATCTCGATTGTATAGTTACCTGCAATTAAACCAGTTAGATTAACTGTATTTCCTGATGTAGCAATAGTACCTGCTCCAGTAGTTAAAATAGCCGTATAGCTTGAACTTGCAGGTACATTTGAAACTGTAAAAGTTGCAGAACCTTGGTTTCCTCCAAAACAGGCAACGTCAGTATCTACTGTTCCAGTAACATTAATATCTACTGCAGGGTCTACAGTGAAACTTTCATCGTAATAACAACCATTTGCATCTGTTACTCTAAAAGCATAAGTATCTGGAGCTAAACCTGTAAATACATTATTAGTACCATTTGATATTATTGCTCCTGTTGGTGCTAGAATTTCATAAGTATATGGAGCGACACCATGTGTTACACTTGTAATCGTTACTATACTGCTTGGAACAATACAGGTTACTGTAGATTGTGTAAAATCCATATCACTTGGTGGCGTAATATCATCAATAACTATTGAATTAACGTCGATACATCCATTTGAATCTTTTACCCAGTAATTAACAGTTCCAGATAAATTAGTATTATAAGTGTTAGTAGACGAGTAATTTACGCCATCAAAACTATAACTATAAGTTCCAGTACCGCCAGTTCCTGAAACAGTAACTAAAGCATTTTGTTTTACATTACCTGGACCACAAACTAGACCATCAGTTACTACTGCACTAGCTACTACCGCGGTTGGATCTGCTATTACTACTTGTGTTGCTGGTGTAGATTGACAGCTTTTACTATCCATAACAACCACATCGTAAGTACCTGCTGGTAAATTATCAAATACATTTGAACCTTGGAAATTTAACCCATTATCTATACTATAAGTATAAGGTGGTACTCCTGAACTTGCTGTTACCACAATACTAGCATCTGATTCTCCAATACAACTTACTTCCGAAGCGATTGCTGAATCTATTACAGGATAAACTATTGGGTCTACAGTCACTACTGTTGATACAGCTATACACGTTTGATCGTTTGTTATTCTAAATTGATAAGTTCCTGGTGCGGTTGCCGCATATGGTGTACCAAGTATTGACGAGTAACCTAAACCATTATAATTAACTTCATAAGAATATGAACTAGGAGAAACCCCTCCGCTTGGTGTTAATGTGATTTCTGCATCAGGATTAGTTGTACAATCTAACTCCTTAGTAATTACAGCATCTAACACAAGTGGTGTTTCTACCACATAAGTAGTACTCGCAACACAACCATTAGCATCTTTTATAAAAAGATCATAAGTTCCTGCAGCGGTTATTGAAAAAGTATCATTTGTGGTATACGCTCCTGCTACACCACCTGTACCTATCGCGTAGGTTGCATTAGTATCAAAAGTAGTACCTGATAGTGTTATATCAAACGAGTTTCCATCAAAACATTGTTGCGCAACGTTGTTGATTGTTGGCTCGGCATCTTTTGTAACCGTAACATCTTCTTCTTTAATACAACCATATGCATCTTTAACGTATACTGTATAAATTCCGGCTGAACGCTCATAAGTAGAAGCACCATCCCATCCTGGAGTTGAAGCATCTGGTGCAGTTGCTGATTGGTCTAATACCATATACTCATAAGGAGCAGTACCATTTTGAGCTACTGCGGAAATAACACCTAATTCATTACAGTTTTCATTTCTTGTTGAAGACGCTGTAAGGTCTAATTCAATCGCAGATTCAAAAATATCAAAAACGGCTGAAGCTGATTTACAACCATCAAATGAACCTGTTCCATTTTCAGTAAAGACAATATGATAACCTCCCGGTGATAATGTACCCGGATTTGGAATTGTTACAGTAACTGGTGTTCCAGAAACTGACACATTTCCTCCTGTAGCACCCGCCACTGCATTATTTGTAGCATCAAATATTTGATAATCAACAGAACTTGTTGAACTGTCATATCCATCTAATGTAAATGTTACACTACCATCACTTTCTCCTTTACAGGTTACGTGGTGTGGTTCCACCGTAGATGTCATTGATGATGCAGGAGCAATAGCTGTATCTGCATTTTTCACATAATAACAAGTTGTTACAGTGTCATAAACCACAAAGGTATAAGTTCTACCAGGAACTAAATTATCAAATGTTTTTATAGTAGGTGTTCCTATATCGGAAGGGGAATAACTACTCGAATAAGGAGGTATATTTGATTCTAATATAGCAAACTCATAACTTCCACTACCAACAGTTGAAACTACTTCAACTACAGCTGTACCACCACTAGAGCAATCTGAAGTAAATGAAGTTACATCTATTACTAAATCTGAAGGTGGAGAAGCCATTGTAATTTGTTTCGATAAACTACAACCATTAGAATCTACAACATTAACAGTATAAATACCATAATTTATAATTGTAAAAGTATGATCTTCTCTAGCAGTAGCTCCATATGGATTTCCAGCAATAACATCTCCAAAATTATTAGTAATATAATATTCAAAACTCTCTGTACCTCCTGTTACATTTTCTACAGAAATAGAACCTAAAGTTGTTCCTCCGGTACCTACAGTAGCGTCACAAGTAATATCAACTTTAGTAAGGTTAAAATCAATAGGGTCTGGCTCACTAATAGTATGCGTTAGAGTATCTATACATCCTTTATCATCTGTTATAGTAATGGTGTAAACTCCTGCATCTAAACCAGAAGTTTGAGTACCGTAATCTCTTGACTCTGTATCGTTATATACATTATAAACTACAGTTCCAAAGCCTGATGAATGATTTATCTCAATCGAAGCGGTCTCTTCTCCATTACAATTTATAGTTTGAATGTTACTCACGCTATCAATTACTGGAGGCGTTGTAGCATTCACAGTTATTCCTGCTGTTTCAAACTGACATCCGTTAGCGTCTGTATATCTAAATTGGTATGTTCCTGGAGTCCCAGTGCTATACTCTGAAGCAGCTGTAATAGAGCCTGTAATATCTGTATACGTTGATCCTGCATCTGTAGAAACTTCATAAGAATAATAAGGAGCTGTTGTATTTGGATTTCCATCAGAAACTGAAAGTCCAATAATGGCATCTTCATTTCCTAGTTCACAAGTAATATCTTTAACTAAACTTGCACTACCAGTTAAAGGCGTGTAAATATTAACATCACCACTATCAGACGTACATCCATTAGCATCTTTTACACGAACAGTATAAGTACCTGGAGTATTTATCGTAAATGTTGGACTTGATTGATATGTCGCCCCACCATCTATACTATAGGTTAATGGTGCTGTTCCGGTTGCTGTAGCATCAAAAGTAAAGCCTGTTGTCGCCGAACATTGATTTGTTGGTAAGGATGGAATACTTACCGTAGGTGTTGGGTCTGCAGTTAGTGTTACTGTCGTGAATTCAACACAACCGTTTTGATCTTCAACATAAACATCCCAAACAAGATTAGCATTTGAATTCGTGTCTACGGTAACCACATCATTAGTTCCAAAAGTAGTTGGTGCAGTAGCTCCATTAACAACTGCAGCATAACCATAGTTGGGAGTTCCTCCTGATGCCACTACTGTAATTTTAGATGTATCATCAGTACAGAATACATTTGTTCCTGTTGCTGAATCTATAGTCAATGCTGAGGTAGGTCCACCAATAGTTATAGAAGCTGAATCTGTACAACCCGTAGTTTCATCTTCAACTACAAAAGTATAAGTACCTGCTGTTAAAGTTCCCAATGGAACTACAGTAGATGTTTCTCCAGATATAACTGAACCGCCATTGATAGTATAATTATAACTGCTTGAAAAACCTGACACTTCTAATTCTATTGCCCCAGTAGCATCTCCAAAGCACAATACATCGCTATCTTT
Source organism: Tamlana sp. 2_MG-2023 (assembly GCF_030548465.1). Classification (GTDB taxonomy): domain Bacteria; phylum Bacteroidota; class Bacteroidia; order Flavobacteriales; family Flavobacteriaceae; genus Pseudotamlana. The sequence continues at coordinate 8,015 of NZ_JAUOSF010000013.1, read as the reverse complement.
TCTCGCGATAAGTGCAATTGGTGTAACGTTACCCACTGTATAAGCTTCAGTATATGAACAACCATTATCATCAGTCACTTTAAACACATAGGTACCGGAATCTAATCCTGTAAAAATACCCGTATCTCTTCCTGTTACATTTGTTGTAGCAGAAGCAGGGTTTAAAATCTCATAAACTAAAGTTCCAACACCACCAGTTGATGTTATTGTAACTTCAGAAGATGTTTCTCCTGGTTTACAAGTAATGTCTGAAGCTACAAAGTCTAAATCTGTAGGTGAATCTAAAGGATTAATATCTAATGAATCACTAGCAACACAACCATTCGCATCTTTTACTGAGTAGTTTATGGTTTGCACCGTTCCATCATCATAAACCGAAAGTGTATTCGTATTGCTATAACTGGTTCCTGCATTAAAACTGTAAGTATATGGCGCTGTTCCTGTTGTTGGTAAATCAATGGTTACTACGGCTGCTTGTTCAGCGTTGCTTGAATCACAACTTAAGGTTGTAGCCGAAGCAGTAGCTACCAATGCCGTTGGTGCCGTTAATGTAACCGAACCACTAAAATCACAACCTAAAGCATCTCGAACAATATAATTATAAATGCCATCAGCTAAACCTGTGTATGACGTGTTGGAAGTAAATGTAGTTCCACCATCAACACTATATTGATAAGGCGCTTGCCCTCCTGAAGCTACAATTTCATACGAACCATTCGCGTTTCCATTACAACTTGGCTTAACATCTACAGTTGTGGCTGTTGGATTTGATATAGGGTTTATTATTACTGCATTAGAAAATGCTTCACAATCGTTATCATCGGTTACTCTAAAAATATAGGTTCCTGGTTGATCTGTTAAATATGCAAATGAGTTTCCTGTAGAAGTTGGTGTTGAATACGTTAGGCCGTTATCATCAGAATATGAATATTCATATGATGGGTACCCATCAGTTATATTCACGCTAATACGCGCATCTGGAGCAGGTGAACAATCTAGAACCTTATCTAATTGAATCTGAACATGAACCTGAGGTTCTATAGTTTCTACTGGTAAGGTCACCTCACATCCATTTGCATCTCTTACAGTTATTGTATAAGTACCAGGTGTTAGGTTGTTAAAAGTGTTATCAGAAGCAAAAGGACTTCCATTAATACTGTACTGGTAACCAGGCTGACCGTTTGAAGCTGATACTTCTAAAGTAGCACCGTTTGTCGCGTCATAGCAGTAATTTACATTAACCAAACTCGCTGTTGGCGCCGTCGCTCCTGATAAATTAATATCTGCAGAATCACTAGTACAACTATTGGCGTCTGTTACACGTACGGTATAATCACCTTCTAATACATTAGTAAAAATACCATTCGTCTGCGAATCAATTGTAGAGGCCGTATTAATATCGATTAAATCATAAGTATATGGGGCCGTACCACCCGTAGTTGTAGCTGTTATTGTTGAATTACTAATACAAGTAATAGGTGTAGCATCAATATTTAAAACAATTTCAGCCGGAGTACTGATAGTTTGTGGAATAGACACTTCACAACCCGACGAAGTGGCATCGTAACGTATTTGTACATTGTACGGGGTTCCACCATTATCATCTAAATTTTCAATATCAAATGGAGATGTGGTTACAGTATTCCATGTCGTTCCATTATCAATAGAATATTGATAACCGTTTGTGGTATCAAAATTAGTTGCAGAAATGGTAATGATTCCATCGGAAGCGCCATGACAAGTGACATCAGCAACACTAACAACATCTGCATTAAATGCTTTTTCAGCTTCTATAACTATAGGGAACTCTACTTCGTCGATACAGCTTTTTGGCAACTGATACACTCTAATATCATCTATCGCGACATCGTTACCATTCGTTTGTCTAACCGTAGAACGCACCAGAAATTCTAAAGTGGTATTATTCCCAGGGTTTAAGGTTATTGGCGTTTTTGGATAAATTTCCCACTGTTCTGACTTAGGTACATTTCCTGTAGCAAAACTTGAAATTTCATTTCCTAAACCATCCACTAAAGCAATGGTTAAATTCGGATCATACTTTGTGGTATGACTCTGCATCAGGTTATAAACAAAAAGCTCAAAATTAATAGGTTGATTTGGAATTATATCATTAATAGTCTTTTTGTAAAGTACATCATCTTCTGGTAATTGATCTCCAATATTTACCACCAATGATCGTCCTTTAACATCTACATTATTAGACGTATGATCTCCTGGTTGGCTCCAGTCACCATAAGGAGACTCGATGTGAGCAGTTACAGAATAATCTCCATCTTGAATGTTTTGCTGACCTTTACAATAAGGTGGTGCTTGCTGATATTCAAAACAATAAAAAGCTGTATTGATACCAGGCGATTGGGTGTCATCACCCGAACCAAAAGTTTCTAATAACAAGTTACTAAAGGTAGGAACATCTAATAATTCGTATTGAACGGTTATTGTATGATTACCATCAGGAACATTTAAGAACGTTGTAGGGTCGGTTGTATTCGGGTTTTCTACACCATCAAGTAAGTAGGTGTAATCAAAATTAGAACCTCCGTTGTTCGTCACATTAACTGTCGCATTGGCTGTTCCGTCACAATTGTATTCTGGATTTATATCATCATCAATAACAGGAGCTTCAGGTTCTTGATCAAGAACTATATCTGTCATTGTAAAAATACAGCCCGCCGAATCTCTTATATATAAAGTGTAAGTTCCAGGTAAAACTTCAGCACTATTTGAAAGGGTCCAACTAGACTGATTATCAAAACTATACTCATATGGAGGCTCTCCCCCTTGCGGGTTTGTTATTCTTACTGTTCCTTCTCCATTAGTACCACAACCGGCCAATTCTGACACACCTGCAGAAGCTGTTAGAGCATCATCAGGTCCATCAATAATAACGTCAGTCACTGGACTTAAACATTCTACACCATTCAACGAATATTTAATCCTGGTTGTGTAAGTCCCTACAGATAGGTTTGGAAAAATTGCATTGCTAGCATAACTCGCTCCATTATCAATACTATATTCAATCGCATAACCATTAGCATTGGTCACGTCGAATTCAATTTGTGCAGAAACATCACCATAACATGCTAAATCCGTACCAGCTACAGTAAAAGTTGGAGGTGCAATTTGCTTAACATCTACTGTTACATCTGCAGTACAACCGTTCGCATCTGTAACTCTATAATTATAGATTCCTGGGGTATCCACTTCAAAAAGTCCAGTATCTTGAATATTATGAGGTTCGCTTAAATCAACAAAAGAATAATCTGGAACTCCTCCAGAAGCGGTAATACTAACTATTCCATTCTCACAAGTAATTGGCGAAGATGAAGTACTTAAAAGTAAATCGTCTGGTGCAATAATGTCCACCGTATCTGTAAAGATACAACCATCTTCTAGTGAAACTTTAATATCATAAGTTCCAGGCGTAAGGTCGCTAAATTCAAAAGTTTTATCTGCAACCCAATTTGAATCTCCTTTATTACTACCGCCTTCGGTAATCTCATAGCGGTATTTATTATTATTCCCACCATTAACACTTAATTTTATACGACCATTTACATCGCCGTAACATGTTGTATTAAAAGAAGTAACCTCCAATTGAGGTTCAAATTCATCAATAGTAACGTTATATTCGAACACACAAGGGTTAACATCAACTCCCTCTTGCTTAATTTTTACATTATGTATACCCGGGGTACTAACTTCATAACTATTTTCTTCACTGTAAGCACCACCATCGAAACTAAACTCGTAACCAGAAGGTATATTATTTACGGTAATATTTCCTTTAGTGTTACAAATAATGTCCTGAGTTACAATATCAGGGTTTAATAAATTGGTATAAGAATTAAAATAGAATTGATTAAAACATCCACCTTCATACTCAATAGTTAATCGGTATTCTCCAGATTCTTTCAAATCAAAATTAGGTCCGGCACTTAAAAAATTCCATTGACATGCAGAATCTGTGTTAGCACAGTTTTCTTGTGTAACAGCATTACAACTTGTTTCATCAAGTTTCTCCCAAATTATACTTTCGTAATTCGTTAATGAGGTTTGAATATTTCTAACATCATTTAAACCACACAAATAGAAATTAGGCAATTGAGAACCATCATTACCACACTCTACAACTTCATCTGCATAAGGAGCAACTGGATTACCAACTAGACCACCAAAATAGGTTACTTCGAACTGTTTATTAGTGGATTGACAAGGAGCTATAGCTGTATTTCTAACGTAATAGGTACCTGTAGAAGTTATATCTAGACTTTGACCTGTTCCTAAGTTTTGACTGCTATCATTAAAGTTTGGATCTGTAGACCATAAATAAGAGTCGTAACCATCAGGTGCAGTAATCTCAGTACTTTCACCACATAAAATAACATCTTCCTCAAAAGTACAATGATCAATATCAGCCAAAAAGTTAGTGGCTTGTGGGGCTAATATACAGTTATTACTTTCGTTAAATTCGTAACTAGGTTCTTCAGTGATTTCATATGTGTTATTTGTTACCCCTCTGTATGTTGCAAAAGCTTGATTTCTAATAATGTTTGAACAGGCGTCACTAAGCTCATTACAGGACTGAACAACCTTTACACTAAATATTATTTCTGAAATATCAATATCTGTAGGCCCTTCTTTTTTTGTAACTAAATGATCAGGTATTGTAAACACCATTTCTTTTGTTGCAGCATCATAAGTATGCGTAATTCCTGGCGTTACAAAATCAATATCTCCTGGGTAATTGAAATCAATATTAATAGGGAGTGCATCTCTAATGGTTAAACCTTGAGCGTCATCATTACCAATATTCTCAATAGAGATAACATATTTTAACTCGTCGCCCAAATCTACAACGCCTCCTCCAATATCATCGCCTGCCGCATTCTGAACGGCTTTAGTTAATACCACTTTTGGCTCAATAATATCAACAGCAAAAGTTGTAAGAAATGGACCAATACCATCACCTGAAGTTGTAAGTTTTAATGTTCCTGCCGTTTCATCATTAGGAAGAACAGCATTTCCATTATTAGGTAATATTATATTTTTAATATCAAAACCTAGTGAATTCTCACTATTTGGGTTTCTATCGGTCATATAAACTCCTTCGCGAGTAATCCTAGAGTTAAAAAAATTATTATTTGGGTTTAAAGCATCAAATAATGGTGTAAAATTAGAATTTGAACTTGCTTTAAACTGAAACGTATCGCCACCTAGACCTAGATCTCCCTCTAAAGAAGCAACACCAATCTTGGCATTAACCGGAAGACCATTTGGTAAAGTTTGAAAACCAGAAATATTTATATCTATATCAGCTTGTGAACTTTGTACCACAGCATATCCATCAAAAGTTGAAATAAACTTGCTTGGTAAATCTGGACTCTCGTAAATTACTACAAGTGTCCAACCACCTGCACAGCCACCATTTCTTTTCCCTTGAGTGGCTCTCAAGTTTCCAACAGTATAGGTTCCATCAGCATCAGTTAAACCTTGTAATAAACTTGTAACATTTTTATAACATACAATGGGACCATCTTTTATTGGACCTTCCTCAGTTATATAATCAGCAGTTAAACCATCTAGAATAATTTCGTCTCCAGTGGCCTCTAAGTCAATATAGCCTCCTGTAGGTAATTTGAATTTTATTTTATTCCAATCGTCTTCTCGAGGTGTCCCTCCAAAAGAAGAACCAGTACCAGCTCCAACCCCATTAGGGTAAGCAGAAGCCCAATACAAACCAGCATAAATTATTTGTTTACAAGTTATATTCGTATTTAAACCCGCAGAACTTGAACTAAATGTACTAGAATCTCCATCAATATCAATATATTCAGCATCAACATTATTATTATTGGTACCGCCATTGTAAGGAAGGTCATAAGTACTTCCTTTTCCTTTGATAATACTATTACCAATTAGCTCAATATCCCCTTTTACACGAATGCTTGTTTCTCCAGGAGCCAATTCACGTGCTGTAAAAGGTACAGCAACTTGACCAGCGGCTTCTTGTGCTATTAAAGCCATAAAAAACAATAAAACGAATGTGACATTCCATTTTTTTATAACAAAAAGTGGTTTTGCCATTATTGACAAAAATGCGCACAAAAAAGGTGTAAACTTCGAAAAAGTAGTTTTTTTCATGTTGGTTAGGTTTGGGGCGTTTACTTAGATTATTCAACTGAATAACACAATATAAACCAAGCTATATCACGCTTCTACGGCACTTCCAGCACATGGAAACATGTATTTAAACTGTATTTTTGGTTTTTTAACGGTTTTTAACGTTATAAATATCGTAAAATATTTCGGAACAGAACATAGAGTTTATAAAAATTATGCATTTTATCGATAAAACAACACCTTTAGTATGGAATAATGAAAACTTTAGTAGAAATAATCCTACATACTGGGTTTTATTAAATATTACTCTTAAATTTTTATATGATTATAAGAGAAAAAACCCTTAAATAATTCACAAAAAAACATCGACTATTTAAGCCGATGTTTTTTCAAAAACTTTAACAATTTCAGAAATCTACTTTTCTATCTTAACTATAGACATCTTACCATTGAATGATTTATTTCCTTTCTTGTTTAATGCATTTTGAGCATCATTCATAGAGTCATAGTTTTCATAATAAATATAGTATTTACTAGTATTTACATCAAAGAAGAAATTGATATCCTTTTGTCCTGCAGCTACTGCTTTACTAAGGAACTCATCTCTTTTATCAATGTCAGAATGTACAGCCACTACCATATAATACCCTTCATCGATATTCTTAACTCCTTTAACAATTTGAATATTACTTAATTCCTCGCCGTAATCAAAATCGTCTGCTGTTATTGGTTCAGAACTTAATGGTGTATTTTGTCTAATAACATTAAGTGCTGCTCTATCTTTTTGATACCTTTCTTGATCATTATCATAAAGTGCTCGCTTAATTCTACGTTTTCTCTCCTCTTTAATCTCTTCTTTCAATTCTTCAATTTTAAAGATGGATCCCTCTCTTATTTTGAAAACTTCAACCTGCTGTGCTTTTAACTCTTCAATTTTTCTTTTGTAGAATTTATTCGTTGCATCGTTTACATCAGGAACATCACTTAATCGCTCTTTATAAATCCTATCTAGTCGTCTAATCTTATTGTTTTGAGCAGCTACAATATTGTCTATTTGCATAGTTAAATTCTCCAATTCTCTGTTTTCTGCAGAAATACTTTTAAATGCTTTCGGAGCTTTAACAATACCTTGTTCGCTTAAATTATTTTCTTCAATTAAATCGTCTAAATCCTGTTGTTTAATAGCAACTTTTTCCTTCAATTGATCAATTAACTCTTGTTGCTCCTTACTTGATTCAAATGCCGATCTCGCAACGTCATTCATCATTTTAGTAGCCTCATCAGTAGGTACAATAGCTCTTAAGTCTTCTTCTTTTTGTGCTTTCAGTTTAGCTGCTTCTGCTAATGCCGCTGCTTCTTCAACCTTAAGACGCTCGGCTTCACTTATCAGATTAGCTTCTTTTTCTATTCTCAAACGTTCCGCTTCGGCCAACGCTGCCGCTTCTTGTTCCGCCTTAACTCGTGCTTCTTCAGCTAAACGTGCCTCTTCTGCTTTTCTTAATCGCTCTTCTTCTGCTAAAGCCAATGCTGCTTGTTCTTCTTGAAGACGTCTTTCTTCTGCTAATCGCTCTTCTTCTACTATTCTTAAACGTTCCGCTTCGGCCAACGCTGCCGCTTCTTCTAAACGTGCCTCTTCTGCTTTTCTTAATCGCTCTTCTTCTGCTAAGGCCAATGCTGCTTGTTCTTCTTGAAGTCGTCTTTCTTCTGCTAATCGCTCTTCTTCTGCTATTCTTAAACGTTCCGCTTCTGCCAACGCCGCGGCTTCTTGTTCCGCCTTAACTCGAGCCTCTTCTGCTAAACGTGCCTCTTCTGCTTTTCTTAATCGCTCTTCTTCTGCTAAGGCCAATGCTGCTTGTTCTTCTTGAAGTCGT
>NZ_JAUOSF010000012.1 GCF_030548465.1 Tamlana sp. 2_MG-2023 | reverse complement strand
CTGCTTTTCTTAATCGCTCTTCTTCTGCTAAGGCCAATGCTGCTTGTTCTTCTTGAAGTCGTCTTTCTTCTGCTAATTGAGCTTCTTGTTCAGCTTCCTTCTCTTTTCTTAAACGTTCTGCTTCTGCCAACGCTACAGCTTCTTGTTCGGCTTTACGTCTAGCTTCTTCAGCTATTCTGTTCTCTTCTGCCTTTCTTAATCGTTCTTCTTCAGCTAAGGCTAAAGCCGCTTTTTCTTCTTCAACTCGTCTTTCTTCGGCTAATAGCGCTTCTTGCTTAGCTGCTTTTGCACGAGCTTCCTCAGCAATACGATCTGCTTCAGCCTTTTCTGCTAAGCGATCCGCCTCGGCTATACCATTTAATGCAGCAGCTTCTGATGCTCGCTTTTCTTTAGCAAATGCTGCAGCTGCAGCCGCTTCTGCCGCTCGTTTCTTTTCTAATGCATCCGATTTACGCGGTAAATTTTTTGGTGTTGCACTTTGTGTTACTTTACGCGAATTTCTATTTTTACTATCAGAAATAAATAATCCGTCCTCGTCTTCATCACCAAAATAGTCATAATTATCTTTAGATTTAAATCTATAAGCTAAAGTAATATCGTGTGAATTGCCTAATGCTGAAATATTCCCAACAGCCTTTTCAAAATTATATTCAATAGCAATTTGAGGTGAGATATTTAAACCTATACCTGCTGAAATTCCATAAAATGAGTTATATCCCGCTTGTCCCCAAAATCCTTTAGGAACTGTAAACATCATGAGCCCAGAAAATATTAATTCCTCCTTTTTAAATTCGGATCGTATTAAAGTAGAAAACCTACTATCTCTAAAATAACCATAGTTGCTTACATAACCGGTATACATACCATGCACCTGTATGCCTTGTTCTGGATTCTCGGCTATCATTGAAGTAGAAGTCAAATTATAAGCTACAATATTGTTTAAGGATACACCAAAATCAAAAAACTCGGTACCATAATTAATGCCAGGGTTGATAGTTACAATAGAATTTGAAGGTATATTGTCTAAGGAAGGGTCGGGTGTATTAGAAATGATAGCGCCATCGTTAATTGTACTTCTGTAAAACCCAAGGTTCATACCAAAGGTTAAATTTCCAGAACGATTAACCACAACATTGTATGCAAAGTTAGCCATACCTCCAAAAGTTGTTAAAGCTCCATAGTTTTGCTGAAATAAACTAATTCCAGCTCCCATACTTTCTCTAAATCGACCAGAATATCCAAACAAATATGTTTCTGGTGCATTTTCAAATTGTGTCCAATCTCTTTTATTATTAAAGGAAATATATCGATGACCTTCTCTTACAAAGCTAAAAGTTGGATTTATAAATGTTCTATTAAATTTTAATGAGTTTCTAACGGGTATATTTAAAGCTACAACGCCATCATCTTGAGCAGAAGACTGGTAGATGATACTGAAAAACAACAGAATGTAGAATAAATATTTTTTCATGTTATTTTATTACCGTTATAGAGCCTTTTCTTGTACTGCCTGTGGAAGTTGTAATGATGTAATAATATACGGGATTTACATTGTCAAAATTAAGGGCATCTTCTGGCCAATTATTCAAATAATTCTTACTTTGAAAAACTACTTTCCCTACCGAACTAATAATTAGTACTTCAGTTTCTGTACCAGAAACATATTCTTTGGGAACAATCCAGGTATCATTAACACCATCTCCGTTTGGGCTTACAATATTTGGAATTTCAGGTACATCTGGAAAATAGTTTTCACCTCCCGAAACAATAAAGGTAAATTCAGCAGAAGCGACACAATTTCCTGTTGATGAAGGTTGAGAAACTACGCCTCTATAATTTCCAAATTCATCAATAAATAGACTCTCACTAGTTTCACCCGAAATTTGAGCATCATCTTTATACCAAGTATATGTAGGATTTGAAGCATCTGTTACTATTGTAGCTAGAAAAGACTCTTCATCTTCTAAAATATTATCTTCATCAACACTTACGCCTTCAATAGCACTATTAAAACCGGAATTATCTAAAAGTATAGATGCTGAGGACGTACAACTCCCTAGGTCTACATTTACCGTATAATCTCCAGATTCATTCGTAGTATAAGTTTGTTCGGTTGCAGTATCTATAAGTATTCCATCCTTACTCCATTGATAACTATTTCCCTGAGTTGCCGTTAATGTCGTTGGGCCATCGCTCATACAGTATGGGTTGCCCAAACTTGAATTTATCGATACTATAACACCTGTTGAAATTTCGTTTACCGTTACTCTGTTAGAATAAGAATTTGAGGTACAAGTACCATAATTAGTTTCTACAAAATATTTACCCGCACTAGTTACCTCCAAACTAGAACCATCTGCTACAAATTGCTTCGTAGTAGCACTGGTTTCTTTATACCATCTATAAGTTAAAGAAGGGTATTGTAAAGGTGAGTCGTTATTTACATCCCCAGGATCATCAATAGTTAAAAGATAACTACCTCCCGAACAAAAATTAGCAGACGCTTTTAAATTATTAATTGTAAATGGAGTATCTTGAAGTTTATAATATGCTGGAAATGCAGTAGATGATTGACTTGTTGCTGCTGGAGCCGTACTTTTAACTCTAACCTTATAATTTTCACCAGAAACCGTCTCTGGAACTGAAAACTTAATAGTTGCAGGAGAAGTTGCAATAGCGCCTTCTGCAGATGTATAAACTACTTCACTATTAACAAAACTACCATCTGCACCAGAAAGTTCTAAAATAAATTGATTTGAAGCACTTAGATCTGATTCTGGACTAAATGAAAAAGTAACATTGTATTCATTAAAACTTGCACTAGCACAGGCTTGATTAAAATTAACTAAATTAGGTTTAGTAATAACCACCTGCCCCTGAGCTAAATTCGAAAATATATAAAGGAAAAAAGCAACAATATGTATTAAAGTGAAATTTTTCATTTGTAGTTTTTCCACAGAAAAGCCATAAAACTTACCATAAATCTTTGAAGAAAGTATAAGGATAAACTCTACATAATATAATTTGTTATTCACAAATTATATTATGTAGGTTCTAAGTTTTAGATAAATGTGTAGAGTAAGTGATTTGGGTTAGTTAGTTTGTAATCTACGATATTACCTTAAAGAAATATTTTAATAATATTTATAGTAATTTATTAGTTTGCATCAACTTCATTTGAAGCAATAATTTTATTTATACGTAATCTGTAATCTGGTCTTCTAGGATTATTTATTTCGATAAATGTTTCAGCATCATGTCCTTTTGAATAAACATTAAAGAACGCATGATTACCATACCAGTTTTCTAAATCCTCATTATTAGAACTATTTTCAACAAAAATATTACCATTACAATTATTGAAATACATATTTGTAAATCTAATCTTATCCAAACTCTCTTGATTAATTTGAATTTTGCTTTCAAAAATAACTGCTGGATTAAAACCAGAAATAACACTTTTATTCATATCAAGTGATGCATGCTCCCCAACATAAACACCTTCCTTAACAAGTCCCATTCTAATATCTTCTCTTAAGTCTTTAGAGGAATTTAAAATTGTAAGATTTTCAGCTTTAACAGATGTTGATGGTTTTGAGAAATCAACCTCTTGTCTTTCCGTATAAGCTACAACCTCCAAACTTCTTGCTCCACTACTACTAGAAACATATGGAGATCTAACAGCTAATGAATTAATCAACTCACCTTGAACTCCGTAATTAAATTTATAATCTGTCTGATTCGATTTGTACGAAACGAACTTGTTTAAATTTACATTTCCACCCCATACTTCAACAGAATTTCCTGCTGAGTTACTAACCATTACATTCTCTAAAACAGTTTCTCTTCCTACACCTGCTAACAATAAACCATTAAAGTTTAATCCTGTTTTTACACGGCTCCCTGCATATTCAATTCTAACATATTTCAATAAGCCTGAGTTCGCATTAGGATTTTCACCTCCAAAGTTTGTAAAAGCATAATTTGCTGGTGCAAGTCTTGTATAATATGGAGATACTGATCCGTTTCCAAATCTATTAGTTGCTGCATCACCTAGGATAATCAAACCACCCCAGTCTCCAGCTTTTTTAACACGTCTATTAGAAGTAAAAATGATTGGATCTGTTTCTAAACCTGATGCTACTATGCTAGAACCTTTAGCTATAGTTAATGAAGCTTTACTTGCATAATCTCCAATAATAACAGTACCTGGCTCTATAGTTAACACCGCATTATTAGTAACAAATATACTTCCCACTAACAAATACACATGCCTTTTTATCAATCTTTTATCCTCAGTAATGTTACCTGTTAAAATCTGTGTGGGTTCCACATGATCATCTTGGTTACTTGATTGAAAATCCGTCCAATTATTAAGCCAGTTATCTTTTCCTATAATTCCTTTTTCTTGTTGAGCAACAACATTTGCTAATGCAAATAGGAATATGAAAACAGTAAGGGTAAATTTTTTCATAGTTTAATCGATTTGGGGGTTAGAACCTAAAGTATAGTTTTTGAATCAATAATTAATCAAATTTAACAAAAAATCCACGAAATACCAATTATTTCGATTAAATACACGAAATAAGTGCTTTTGCAAGGAAAATCTATCGACGAAATGCACACTTATGCACCTCTAAGTTCTTAAATTTTTCATTTTAGACAATTTTAGAAAAAAATATTTACAATAACTAATTCATTATTTTATTTTTTTCATGAAATAAAAAATATTTATAAAACATAGTTTTGGCTCACAAAAAAATGCTATTAAAGCATTTCAAACATAAAAGTTTAAACACTCTAATAGCATTAATTTATTTCAACAATATTTTATCGATTATACGACTTAACGATATTCGTTAAACGTATGTAATGACTTCATGATTTCTTCGTAAAATAAAATACCAGAAATTAAGTTTCTAGTATCAGCATATGGTAAATATTCATTTAGGAAAAAAGTAGTACTATTAACATAATCATCCGCAGCTTCTAATTGACTATCAAGCGCCTTTACATTATCACTATTAGTAGGTATACCTAAAGTAACCATTGTAACCCCTGGTTTAGTTGCAAAAGCAATATATGGTAATATTCTAGTTAAAACCGTATTTCTTTCTCTATAAAGCGCTAACACCTCTCCTTTTGGCATACGTTCTAGCTCCTCAATGTTATGATATTTCTTTATCTTAACTTTATCACTAATAATACTTTTTGGACCATCTTTTTGAGCAAAGCCAATGCTAGAAACAAGTGAGAGACAAAAAACTAATAAAAATAATTTTATTTTCATGTTTAAGATTTTAGGGTTAGTGCAACAAATTTATGTAATTAACCGAAATTTACAAGCGTTTTGTCGGTTTTTTTATTTTTTTTTACGAATTCTACCATACTATTTAGGAAAAACCGATTAAATCACAATAATCATAGATGAAAATCGTTATAGTTGGTTCTTTTTAATTTTTTGAAATTTATTTTTCCTAAAAAAAGCTAACACAGACACCAAAACAACTAAAACGATTAAAACGTAAATAAACTTTGGTATCGGCAAAGGATCTCCGGCTGCATAACTGTGTAGGCCTGATAAATAATAATTCACACCGAAGGAAGTCATTATTATTGATCCAAAAGCAAAAACACTAGCCGTATTCAGCACATAATTACTTTTCAGTTTAGGTATTAATCTTAAATGCAATACAATCGCATAAACGATAATACTTATTAGTGCCCAAGTTTCTTTAGGATCCCAGGCCCAATAGCGCCCCCAAGATTCATTAGCCCAAATACCTCCAAGAAAAGTACCAACAGCCAAAACGAATAACCCAATGGTCATGGATATTTCGTTAATATATGTCAGTTCTTTTATTCTAATATCAATTTCTTTCTTAGTTTTTTCAGTTTTAAAGATCATTAATAACAAGGCCATAAACCCTAAAACAGCCGAAAGTGCCAATGGCGCATAACTACTAACTATAGTTGCTACATGAATCTTTAACCAATAAGATTTTAAAACAGGCATTAAATTTGTTATTTCTGGGCTGAGCCAATCTAAGTAACTCACAAACAGTAACGCTCCAGAAAATAATGTAGCGAGTGGTAATGCAAAATCTGACTTCCGAAAAGTTAGTAGTCCACAGAGTAATAAAACCCAAGACACAAACACAAGCATTTCGTAACCATTACTCCATGGTGCATGCTGCGCTACGTACCATCTAAGTATAATATTCCCTGAAAAAGCAATAAAAGTAATAAGGGTTATTAGTACTCCTAAATTCCATAATACTTCTATTATTTTCTTTTTTGCAAAAATTCTAGAAATCGCTAAAACTAATAGAAATAAACCTAAAATAAAGTATACCTGAAATAACCAAAAATTTAAGTTTAGCTGATTGTACCATAATTCAGCTTCAATTCTTTTTCTTGAAGGAATGATATCCTTACCCAAAACGTCTTGAAATGTTTTTATGTATTCTAATTTTTCACTAGCAGCAATCCAGTTCTTTTTATTAACATCATTAAAATAGGTTGGAACAATTTTTTGAGCGAACTGTGCATCTTCTGGTGGAAAATCTAAAAAGTCATGTGTTTGACTGTGCCATTTGTTGTTTTCATCATTACTGTTTGGAAATATTTTAAGATAGTTTCCTGAAAATACATTGTACAGTATATTAAAACGTTCATCAACCTTAATAACTTCCTTGTCAAATTCATTGCGCTCTGCTGGTTTCTTTTTATTTGCTTTTTCTACAACCTCTCCCAATATATATTTTCCATTTTCATCTAATAATCCCACAAAAGGAACTAGATCATCCTCACTCACTTTTAAATTACGAAACAACGCCCCGCCTTTTTCAACATCTACTTTAATTAATGGAATAAATTGCCAAATATTAGAGGCTGATTGCATGGCCAAAAAAGCTTGATTTGCATTAAATTTAATGCTCTCTCCTTTTTCTGTAAATTTAAAATATGGTTTCCGAGTTAGCTTTCTTAAAAACTCTGAAGCCAATGTGTTCATCGGTTTTATACGCCCGTCTAAATCCTGTACCATTAATCGACCAAACATTTCGGCATGCTGATCATCGACACGTAATTGTTCAATAGTATTTATATTTATTTCCGGAGTTTTATTTTGAGAAAAACCAACGGCCGAAAAACTTAACAACGCAACAATTACAGTGACTGTTTTTAATTTCAACTTTTTAAGTTTTTTATTAACTAACGTAAATCGTGATGACTTACTGAATAGTGTGAAAAACATACCAATCATCATTAAAAAATATCCTAAATAGGTAATATTTGTCCCTAGAGCATCATGGTTAACGGCTAATACTGTACCTAGTTCATCAGTATCATAACTGGCTTGAAAAAAACGATACCCCTTATAATCTAATACATTATTCATATAAATACGATGTGGCATTTCTTGATCACCATCTATCACGGTAACCTCACTAGCATAAGCAGACGGACTGGTAGAACCTGGATAACGTTCTAATTGAAAATCATTGAGCTTAACAGAAAACGGCGTAATTATAGGTTCCGCTCCATAGGACAACGTCACTTTCACTCCTCCTAAATCAATATCATGAGTTGTTGGCAAAAAACCTTGTCTATATAATAAGGTAGAAGTTTCTTTTTTTTCTCCTACTTGAACATTAACAATTAAGGCATCATCCTTCTGTTCATCATTATCTTTTGGCTTTTCTGAAACACTAACTAAAGAAATTTTTCCTTTCGGGTGGTATGATAACGGAACAAATGAAGCATCACCATCACGATACAATGTTCTTAAACTAATAGTATGTAAACTATCTTTAACTATAGTACCTGCCGTTTCGGTTGCCATAACAAACGTGCTTAAATTTCTAGGAGATAAAATCTGAAAAATACCATCATTTTCGATGATATTTATGACACCTTCTTGATCAACATCAAAACCAATCTTATGTTGATGCTGACCAATAGACTCGATTTCTCCCTTTTCTAAATAAACAGTTTCTCTACCATTCCCTGCTGAAACCACCATTTGAATGAGTGGCTTTCCGTCTTCTGCATCATCAACAATTTCAGGTACAGCATCAGCTATGAATTCGTTAAATGAAACAGAAACATTATTTCCTTCGAAATCTGTATTAAGCTCAAAATCATTATTACTTAATGGTGAAAAGTTTATTTTTTTACGAACTGTTTTTGTTTCAGTTTCCTTTGAAAGGTTCACATGCAAGTAATTATTTGTTGAGATAATCACGTTAGAAGTTGCGCCTTCTCTAATTCGCATTATCCCGCCGTAGGAAGCATATCTGGTTATTCCTGCCCCTAATAAAATGATGATAAAGGCTAAATGAAAAGTAAGTAGCGGCCATTTTTCCAATCGCCATAGTTTATATTTATAAATATTCATTATAAAACACAAACCTAAGCCTAGCATCACGACTTCAAACCACCAAGTATCATAAATCATTCTCCAAGCGGTGGCCGTTCCAAAATCGTTTTCCACGAAAGTAGCAGAAGCCATAGACACTGCAAAAATGAATAAAAGTAATACTGCTAAAATAGGAGATGCGAAAAAGCGATATAATTTATTCATATAGAGTTAGGATGGCTTATTAAAGGGAAAGATACCTTATTTATTAGATAAGGTATCTTTCTTGTATTCAATCATTATGTGTTTCTTTGATTTTTTAATTTACTGAAGAAACCGTATTTATAGGCATTTTATCTTCTCGCTCTTTAGCAGCTTCAAGCCATTTTGGTAACAAGTTCTTTTTAAACTCGGCTTTTTCGGCTTTCAATTTTTCCATATCTAAACCAATATACTCTTGAGCTTTTGCTTTTGTTGAAATATCCGGCATTTCTACTGGGCTATTATGTCCCAATTCTGCTAATAAACGTGCTAATTTTACACGAGCTTCCTGAGCGATAACCAAACCACCTCCAATAACTCTTGCAGTTTCAACTGGTGAGTGAAAAGATGCCCCATGTGCGGCAGCTGAATAATCCCAACGCCATTGCCCGTGACGAATATCTGTTAATATCGGTTTCATTTGTTCTTCAGTGGCTCCTAAATCCCAACATTTTTTAGCTTCAACATGTGCTTTAACTAACAAACCTTCTAGTTTCAAACGGTTTTCTGAAGCTTTCCTTTGACGCTCATAAACATTAGCGATTAACTTACTAGATTCTTCTCTATGACAAACCTGGCAAGCATTTGATGTATTATTTAAAGGTGATTGAATGTGGTGGTCTGTAAATTTCTGTCCACCTTCACTCTTATATGGCATATGGCAATCGGCGCAAGACACCCCACGATCGGCATGCACACCTGTAGTAAACGTTTCGTAACCTGGGTGCTGTGCTTTTAACATAGGCGTTTTACTTAATTGATGCGTCCAATCTGAAAACTCAATATTATCGTAATAATTCTCCATGTCTTCCACGGTTGTACCATCTTTCCAAGGGAACACTAAATATGGTACTCCTTCTTTTCCTGGAATCGTTTTATCAAAATAGTATTCTACGTGACATTGCGCACATACTAAAGAACGCATTTCATTATGCGTCGCTTGATTGATATCTTTCCCCATAGCATCAAAAGCTTCAACTAGAGCTGGTCTTGTAATACGAAGTTTCATGGTTTCCGGGTTATGACAATCGGCACAGCCAATTGGGTTTACAATTTCATCTCCTTTATCTGCCCATTTTCCACTATAAAATTCTGCAACTCCAATTTCATTCATCAAGCGTGGTACATCAGGACTTTTACAAGTCCAACAAGTTGCTGGCATTGGTCCGTCACCTTCGCCTTTTGGCCCTCCTGTTCTTAAAATATTACGAATATCATCAATAGCATAGGCATGACCTCTACCTTGATTATATTCCTTAGAAAACGCATATCCAGCAAATAAAACAACTAAATTAGGATCTTCCTCAAGCACATCTCGCATAGCTGAACCACCTTGCATAGAAGCAAAAGTAGTATCTAAAGTTTGCATGTAAGACTGATACTCTAAAGGAAAATTTTCTCCCCAGACTTCATTTCTTGGTTCGTTTTCAGCGATATTTACCTGAGGCACATATTTATATTTCGCTTCAGATTTTCTATTGACAATACTTGAAGCTAAAAGCCCCAATAGGAATACGACAATAATGGTTACGATAAATAAGACTTTGTTTTTCATCTGCTGTACTTTTATTATTCTTTAATCTGCTCTTGCATCCACTCAGGGATAACAAGTTCGTCCTCGCGATCAGTGGGTATTGGTGCTATATTAAACTTTATGGTTGATAATCCGTGAACATTCCCATGCGGCACCTGCTTATGGCAGCTCCAGCATTGTCGTCCCGTTCTATTCTCTCTGTGTCCTTCAATCCAACCATCATACTTCACCTGAGTAACCTGTTGAACATGACAGCGAATACAATTGCTTTGAACCACTTCTTGAGAAGCTTCTTTCATTTCTATCACATCGGGTTCTGCACGCATGGTAAATACCGAAGCGTGATACAAACCATCCTTAGCTTTAAAATAATATTTATTGAAAACGTTATCGTGTGGTACGTGGCAATCATTACAATTCGCCCATTCTCGGTGCGAACTGTGCATCCAACTATTATAAACTGGGGTCATGACATGACAGTTTACACAGGCCTGAGGATCATCAGACATATATGAGACTATTTTAGATTCTCTAGCCATGAAAAGCGCTAAACCAATAATTACGGCAATAAAGAACACTGCCGTTGTTCGCCATTTGGAACTCTTTGGAGGTAATATATTCTTTTTACGTATCAATTTAAAGTTGGTCTAGAAATTAACAATAATAAATTCTAATTTTACCTTAATCTAACTATTCTAAAATGAGAACCGGAAGATTCATAAAATCACACTTCTTAAAGTATGTTAAATTTAGTTAATTTCTATTTCTACTCAAACTTTAATGAGGTTAAAACTACATTTCTAGCATAATCAAGAACTGTTACAAATAACAAGCATGAAATAATATCGCAACTAACTCATAATGAACCCTATAAATCACTTCAAAAACACACAACGGCAGGTACAATAGTTCCTCTATATAATTTCTACCTTACCAGAAGCGCCTTGTAACGCCGTAATTTGCCCTTGAACTTTGGTTTGTTGTCCTTTAATTTCTGTACTAACCTGACTTTCAGCAGTTATATTTTGTCCTTTTAACACCGCATTTGTAGTTGCTTCAATAGTTATATTAGCACCACTACTTAAATTGGTATCACTTTCAGACTGAATATTTGTATCTCCTTGAGAAACAATAGAAGTATCTCCTTCAGAAGCTGTCTTAATCTCACCTTGAGCTTCCAATTCAATATTTTCTTCAGCAATCATTTTTATATTTTTAGCTTGAAATTCCAAGTTTTCGGTAGCTGAAATAAACAAAGATTTTGCCTGTGTATCGAAAGTAATAATACTACCTTCATTATCATATATATTAATTTTTTCAGCACCATCCGTGTCATTCAGTTCTATGGTATGCCCACTACGCGTGCGAATGGCTTTAATATCATTAGCATCTGTTTTCCATGATTCAGGTTTTTTATTTCCGTTATACAAGCTACCCAACATATATGGTCGTTCTGCATTTCCTCCTTCAAAACCAACTAACACTTCTTCTCCTATTTCAGGAATAAAGTGAAACCCCTTTTCACTTCCACCGTGTGGTGTAACTATTCGAATCCAAGGGGTGGTTTCACCCGTTATCTTTTGCCAAGGAAATTGAACTTTAACACGTGCTAAACTCTCTGGATCTGCATTTTCAATAACAACCCCTGATTGCGTATCACTTTTAGGGGTCGCTTCAAGATTTGTATATGGAAACACATCGATATCAACACTTAAAGCTTCGAAAGTATTATGATATTGACCGTTTTCGTTATTAGAATGATTCACTTTAATTACGCGATAACGACCTTGACTTCCTGTTTCATCTTTAATATCGATAATCTTACCAACTCCAACCCCTGGATTGTCACTATCTCCTTTTAGACATACTTGCTTGCTTTCTACAGCTTTTTTTTGCTGTTCTACCTGGGTATCCATACGTTGCTTCAACTCTGGAGCATCAAAACCGTTTATCCAAACACTAGTTTCCTTCGCATACAAGGCGTCACCTCTTTCGCTTACAAACCCATGATACCCATTTGCTCCTGTATTAACTTCTGTCGTTTTTTTCTTGTGATTTTCATCTGCTAGATAATCGTTTGAGAAATAACTAAACTTATTAGGTAGTGGCACTAAATCCAGAGAAAAACCTTGTAAGTCATGCCCATAAGTAAGTATTATATCTTCACCTTCTTCTGGTGTTCCAAAAACCAATCTCTTCCCATCATAATATAACCATTCACTATACTGCATAGCCAATCGACTTACGTATGTCCAATTACTTTCTTTATGCTGCACAGTATAATGTAAAGTCGCTGTGTTTTCCGGATTAATCAACAGGCTTAACTTAGACGTATCATAGCCTTGTAAAGTCTCTGATATGATGTCTGATAAGCTGTGATCTAAAAAAGAGTTATAATGTGGTCCATGATCACACAAAACTGTTGGACTTAATGCCTGAATAACTACAATATGCTCACTGTTTTTACCTCTTTTATTCCCTACAGAGGTTACAACACCTTTAAATTCGAGGGTTTTATAGGCTGAATGCTCTGAAAAAGAAGAAACTTTTAAGGTTAAAGTTTCTCCTAAATATTTTTTTGTGGTACTGGAAACTTCACCTTGAATACTTTCTAAAACATCCGTTCTACACTCTAAATATAATACATGGTGCTCATTTACACCTTGGTCTAATGTAAAACGCTTAAATGAAGTTATGGCCGTATTGCCAATATAAATTTCTGTAATTGATTGTAAAGCCATAAAATTGAGTATTTGAAGTTTGGGTTATTAGTTTCTAGATATCCTTAAAATATCAAGATCTCGTTTTGTTTGTTCCAATTCGTTTCTGGTTTGCTCTAAAACTTCTTTATACTCTGCAATACGTGTTTTAGCATCGTCCAAACTGTGCAATTCATTTTTTGTAGCCTGTAGGTCTACAAGAGTTTCAATTATGCCGGCATACATGTTATAGCGGTAGGTAGAATCTTTTCGCGGAATAGAACTTTGTAAGTCAGCAAGTCTACTATGAATTAATGTATTCGTGAATGGTAAATTTTGCCCAGGTGTATCTAAAGAATCTATCATAGCCTGCACACCACTAACTTCTACAGCAAACTCCCTTTGGTAAGACATTTCTCTTTCAATATTTTTAGCACGTTCTTTTAGTAAAGCATTTTCCTTTTGAGGTATACTAAAATTAAAAAAAACAGCCATAACCACAGTTGTTGTAGTTAATAAGAATAAGAGTAAAAACTTGATAAAACTAGATCTTCGTTCCTTTATATTTTTAGGTTTCATGTTGGGTTTTATTTTAATTGTTTAATTATAAATATTTAATTATTCCATAAAAAAGCGTCTACGTTTTTTTACTTGTTCTTCAACAATAACATCTTCTTTTACAAAAATGTTAGAGTCAGATTTCTTTCCTATATATTCTAATTCGTTTAACTTCTTAAACAAAGAGGACATTAAAGCTGTAAATCCAGATACTTTTTGAAGCGCCACATTAATATCGTTATGCAAATATTCGAGGCTAATCATATCATCTAAAACATTTTCAAAAGCTCCTTGATTTACATCACACCAATCTGTAAGGTAGTTTAGTAAGTTCTCTTTTCCCGTTCCTACATGCAAATCCAAACTTCCTTTAATGGTTCTCGCCAAACTAACAAGCTTTATAATCATTTCAACAGGGGAAGCATATTTATCATTAATGCGATAAGTTGTTATCACAGCTCTTAGATAAGTTAGCACATCGTTAGATAATGCTAGAACCATTTTGGCTAAATCATTGGCTTGTTTCTTTTGATAAATTTTTTGAATCACTTGTGTACAATAAAGTTCCATGCCATTAAAAAAAGTATCTACTTCTAAAAATGCATATCGCAAATCGGGATGACTTTGCACAGAGGTACATGGCGGAATAAAATCTTCAATTAATCGAGCATGATCTCCATCTGTATACACCTTACCAATTGTTACACTATTCAACCCAACTTCTTGATTATTTATTTCGCTTTCGGACACTAATGAAATTTGATACGCACCAATGACAAATGGCTTTCTAACGGGCTCCTCTTCCGGATTTGAATAACCTATAGGAATCCGTTTAAAGGGGTTTACCGATAGTACAATATACCATGTCTTATTTTCAACATTGAGCGCAAATTTATTTTTAATGATGTGTCCAGATTGTTCTAAGAAAGTATTAATCTCATCATTAATAATTATCTGATAACCTCCTAAGGTAACAGCTAAACATTTACTTACGGTAATCAACAAACTTTCTGGGCCGTCCATAGAAATAGACAACTTTACTGGTAACTCTCGATCTCCTGGACTAGGCAATAACCCATAATTATTTTGATGCACATAATTGCTATGCATCACCATTAATTGTTGCATCATAGAATCTTCAAAATCAATAAAATGATCCTTATTGATTTTCATGCCATCTACCCAATTTAATCTATGTTTAAACTCCATCATCAAAGAATTTTTCTATTATACTCTAGGTTAATATTTTCAATACAGTTAGAGCCTTCATTCCTAAAAATAGTTATTCGTTTTATTCGTATGTTCTTCCCTCTAATTTTCTGACAAAAAACTAAAAACGTGGTGTTTTTTCCATTTACAACTATTGACTTATTAATATTTCCACAGAAATAAACTTCCAATTCCTTCTCTGTAATCTTTTCATCTGAAACTTTTATAAGTTCCACTTCAAAATCTGATTCACTAATAAAAGGGATTTCTTTCTTCTTCTTTTCCTCCGTTTTTTCAACCTCTGGTTCATAAGGGATATCCCAACCTATTTCCCTTTGTTCAGGCCTAATACGTTCTAAGGGTTGCTCTTCAATTGCTTCAGCATAAACTCTTATACGCTGTTTAGCCATATGATTGACATCTCCATTAACTACTAACGTAATCGTTTTTAAACCGAAATCCGTGTAAGTATATTCAGCCGTTTTCGTAATCGCATTAGCATTTGCTGTTTCACCAAAACGCCATTCCCAACTATAAGCTCCTGGGGTGCTATCGCTTAGAATCAATTTTTGCCCCACCGTAATGCTATCTGGCACGATAAGTTTTGGAATTTTATTTGGATTTAAAACAAACTTTTTTTCTTTAATAATTACTGTCTGAGTTGTTTCACAACTGTTATTTACTTTAAGCTTAACTTCATATTTCCCAGGTTTCGAATACACATGTAAAGCCTCTCTTTTATTAGAAACTGCTGAACTATCTCCAAAATGCCATTGCCAACTTTCGCTATGTTCGGTGAGGTCAGTAAACTTTACCAATTCACCTACTCGATACGCTCTAGCATTTACATCTATTACAATTTGTTCACACGGAAAATCTGTAAAAACTCTATATGCTAAGACCGTTCCTGATGCTAGAAAAACAGATAAAAAAAGCACAATGACATTCTTATCTAGATATTTTATTATAGTTTCATTACTATTCTTATTCATTTTTTTATTTGCTATTAAGACGCTTTATTTATAATTTTATAAGGAAAAATATTTACAGATTGTTTTTTTAAAACAGCTAATAAATTTTCATTTAGATAATCCCATTCATAGGTTTTCAATGAGTTATGTTCACTTGGCGTAAGAATAATTTCAATACATTGCAACACACCTTTGTTTACAGATAAATCTGTAGTAAACCCTTTTTTTATTTCAATAGATTTGATATTATCTGTGTACAACTCATAACAAAGTGCTTTTAAATCTTCCTCTGTAACAATTCGGTTTTTTGTTAAAGTAATACGTCTATAAGCTTGCAGGCGCTGCTCCATAGAAAGACTATTACTGCCACCAAAAACAGGCCTTATTAAATAACTGCTTTTAGGTTTTAAATGAGAACCTTTATAAATCTCAAGGCTTCTTCCTGACTTTATATGATTCGCTTCTTCCCCATTAGTCGTCCAGTACACAACTTTAACATTCTCATTGCTCGTAAAGGGGTTTAAGTAAATGTAATTCGTATAAACACCATCATTAACCACTTCATTAAGCTTCTTTTCTATGGAGGCAATGGTTTGATTTAAAGTATTTAAGTTATTCTGTAGAAATTCGTGATTAAAAAAAGTAAAGGCTGCACTTTCGTCCTTAAGTAATTCTAACAAATGCACGATATAAGCCTGAGCTTTTCTAGAGTCTAGTTTACCTACGTTGTCACTTCTTAAAAAATAACTTCCTAGATAACCATCTGTAGCATTGGCACCATCATTTTTATAGATTTGTCCTGAAGTGTTTTCAATGGTCTGTACATCAAAAAACGGATCTTCAGAAAGAATTGGAATAATGTCAATGAAGTTACGCATTTGATAAGTAAAATGATTCCTTTTTCTATTCAATACAGGGAAAGCATTAATTGTGCAATACAATTGTTCTAATGATTTTGAACTAATTATACTTGAAAATTGTACTTTAATCCACAAAATATTTTTTACTAAAAACGCCTCTTGACCTTCTACCTCTAACTCTTCTAATTCAGGGTATTTAGGGAAATCGTAAATTGTATTATCCAACTTTAAAGTGACAAAATGCTTTTGATAATACTGATTAACTTCGGCACTTAGCAAATTAGACTTACTTGAAACCCCATCAATAATATGATCTAATTCGGCACAATTAACAGTATCACTATTATGATAACCATTAATGGTTTTTATTTTTTTATCTCCTATATACCATGAAGCATTATGCAGGTGATGATAAAAAAGCTCACTATTAGATACCCCTAAATGTTCAAAATAAAATGAAATATCATTCAAATTAATTTGTTTTTGATCACTTTCAATCCCTAGAAATAGTGTAGTCTGATTAGAATCAAATTTTGCTTTTAAAATACTCGTTAAGTCCTTTGATTTTCGATTAGAAAAAGTAATTAATTTATCACCGGTAATCACATACTTTAATCTGGCATCTAGCAGATTCATTTCTTGTGTTGGCGTAAAAAACACATCTTTAGCACCTTCGGTATTATTCGCGGAAGTATTCTTTTTTTTATAATATAATTGATGTTCTGGGGTAATAATACTTTTCGGTTCTACCGATTCACAATACGCAATCGCATGGGCTGGTTTTACATCGAAAGTTGATAAAGGCGTCATTAATTGTATAAGACGCTCGGTAATTCTATTTTGAGAATCATTAATATCTCCAGAAAGCTTTTCGATCTCAGAAGCACAAGCAGAAAGCAATAATGAAATTATAGGATCGAATGAATCTGAGACTTCATTAACAGGAATATCCCAAAGGCTAGCAGCCTTTTTCATCATACGATTCTTAATGTCCTCCTTAGTGTTATAACTCATAACTTTTAATACGATAATGGAGCGATGAAAAAATGTTCTCTATAACTAAAAGCTTCATTGATTTTTTTTATAACACCTTTAACTGATATATATACACCCTTTTTAATTCTACTTTTTTCACGCCTAAGATTGATTTCCTCCTGTTCAATATGGACTTCAAATTCAAGATTTGAAAGTCGTGTTTCATATGTTTTTAATGATTTTATAAGTGATTCTGACACAATTGCCCGTAACTTATTATCCGATCCTATATTATTGAAGTCCACATCCCAGATTGCACTTCCAAAAGAAGTATCGAAGTGACATTCTCCAAAACGAGTCGTCATAATCAAATGAATATAATTGGCTATAGATACCTCAATATTTACTTTTTCAATCGACCTATTTTGAATTAACGCCGTAGCATTTAGAGGTAACTTATAATACTTATGTTGCATTTCTATTTAAAAAAAGTGATATTTTTAGAGTTCGTTATTTTTATAAAACATAAACCAAAAAAGCTCCCTAAATTATTTATAGGCAGCTTTTTATGTTTTATAACCTAAACTTTATTGTTCAGCATAATCGGTATCCCATTCTGCGCCTTCATCACCTTTTTGACCATCCATAGAAATAAGGAAGTTTTTTGCTGGAAAATATGGTTTTAAACGGATGTCAACATGAATTTTATCCTTTTGAACTTGATCTTGTTCAAATCGTTTAATATCAAAATTTTCAATAAGTTTATCTGGTCCTGTAACACCATCTAAAAATTTCACAATCTGCTTTAAAATTTCATTTCTAGTTTTAGTATTGAAGTTTTCAAAAGCACGACGATTTAAAAAATCCATTAAGACTTTAGAAATGTAATCAAACACCCGAACTACAGAGTACGTTTGTAACCCAATATTATCTCCGTTAAATAACGTCTTGGCAGAAAAGGCCATTACCTTACCATATTCGTTAACCATTGGTACTAATCCTAGATTTTCCAAAATGGCGATCTCACTCTTTTTTAAGTCAAAACTTACTGCCTCCACTTCACTTAATCCACCATGTTTTTTACCTGCGGTAACCTGAGACATCAACGTTTTATACATCGTTCCTGCTAAAGCACCTGAAGGTGGAACAAAAAGATCTTCCTCTTCACCTAATTCAACTTCCTTTTGCCTACCAACTAACCAATTACAAGTCATAATCGTATTAGAAAGATAAGCATCTCCACTCGCCAAATTGGCACTTTCAAAAAGCTCCATAACGTCATCTGGCTCATCTAGGTGCGCAAAATCGGTAACCATGGTTACTTTATTGGCATGTGCCATTTTAGCCCATTTATCAACTACAGATTTGCTCCCTAAGTATCCCGGAACTACCAATAGTGCATAATTATCTCTTAAATCTAAACGGTCATAACTAGATACAATTTCCTCTCGGATGTAATCAAAAAATCGCGTGTTATCCAAATCAGCTAATTGCTCCAATTCAGCATTAACAATCGTTGCGTTTTTTATTGCCGATTCATCTGTGTTTTTATAAAATAAGGCTACCGAACGGTAGGATCCTTCCAATTCTCTTGTTTCATTTAATGCAATTTTTAAATTCTTTTTTAAAACCTGCTTCGCATGGATTTCCTTTTCATTCGTTTTTTCAACAAGATCTATTAAATCTCCGTCGGAACTTAAGGTCTCTTTCCATAGTTTTAAAACCTTTAGCAACTCGTTACGTTCTTGTTTTTTATTATTCTCTGTTAGAAAAATTTTACGACGTGCTTTACGCTCAGGATTTAAATTTTGAATATCATCAATTGCAGACTCTAAAAGATCAAATCCGCCAAATTTAGCTAATGCATCAGATTTCTCTAATATCTGCTCTGCATAAGGTT
The DNA here is from genome assembly GCF_030548465.1 of Tamlana sp. 2_MG-2023. Taxonomy (GTDB): domain Bacteria; phylum Bacteroidota; class Bacteroidia; order Flavobacteriales; family Flavobacteriaceae; genus Pseudotamlana. Next base: position 37,532 of record NZ_JAUOSF010000012.1, on the reverse strand, counting down.
TTTCAAGTAAACCTTGCTGACTATTTTCTATTTGTGCCATAACTTGTATTTCTTTATTTAGAAGCGCTTAACTCTTCGATTAACAATTCCAAAGTACTTATTAATCCTGCTTTTGAAGTTTCATCTTGCAAAGCCTGTTTTAAAACTTTATTGGTTTTAAGTTGCTTAATAATCTTGTTGTATTGCTCACCTTCTATCTCAAGTCCTTTTAAAAAGTCACTATTTTCAGTAATGCCTTTCTTTCCAAAATCACCTAAATGATTAAACTTGGTTACTTCATTAATTGTCCCACCTTCTTTATCTTCATAAGCGATGTTCAACTCTGGCTTAAAATGTTCAAAAACAGCTTCTACAGTTCTTAAACCTTCAACAGCGACGGGTTTAATTGGTGTATTCGGTGTTAATTTCCCAGCTATAAGCGTTCTGTTTTGTGGAATTTCATTTAATGCTTCACTTGCATCAATATCTGTTACATTACCACCAAGTCCTACTTTATTGGATGCCATAATTATATATTTAAAATTTATTTTTTTACCTCGCCAAAACGGCTTCATGTTTTATATAAAAAAGAACAAAAAGAGCATGCATGAAAACCATGAACACCCCCTTTTTGTAAAATCATTTCCATAGACTTTTAAAAGGTCTAATCACTGAAATTAAACAGGCCACTCATTTTCATGAATACCTCCTCCGCTAGATAGTACTTTAGCAGAAATTGTAAACGTTTGAGTTAGTGGATTGCTTCCGTTTGCATCGAAATCTTCTCTGTAGTACGTTAAATACCCTTCTTCAAAATTGATTTCTTTTAGTTTAGCGTCAGTGTCTCTTTTTGTAAATTCAATTGAGCCATCTCTACGCTCAAAACTACTGCATTGCCATTCGAATAATTCGGTTCCTCCGGTTGATTCAATAACAACTTTAACTTCACCGCCTCTAGTTACAGAAGATGGTCTACCTGTTGCATCAGTTTCTTGCTTAAGCGCATAACTACAACTTAATACGTTGTACTCATTTCCGCCTACTTTTAACTTTGTTTTAAAAGCCATAATAACTTGTTTTTGTGGTAAATAATACCTGATTAAATATATATAACGGCATAAAAGCCAGCTACAAAACTATAAAAAATAACAAGTTTTGCAAGAATTTTATTTCACAAATTGTAAATAAAAACCTAACTCTTTGACTTTCAATTAGTAAGAAAAACATTTCGTTAGTAAGAATAAATAGTTATAATTTTAAATGATAATTCTTACAATTTAATATTACATTTGGCAAATTTTAATTTTTTAATTCATCCTTTTTCAGATGAAACCAATCATTTACATACATGTCAGAACTCGATAAAATCATCCATATTGCCACGCAAATTGCTAAAGAATACCAGCATGAAAGCTATGGACCTGTTCACATAATAAAGGCACTACTACACAAGGATTTCCCGATTTTTAGGTCGTTATTTAACCACGACGTTGACGTTTACTTTATTGAAGAATGGAGCTGTGTCCATTTGGAAAATTACCCCAAACGATCCAGCGTTAGCCATGCCATTTCAGCTGATAATCAAGCGCAAGCAGTATTAGAAGAAGCCGAAGACTTAAACTTAACTCTTACTACTGAATACAAACCACACCTAAGTATTTTTATTGCAGCCATAACACCAGGTGTAGGTTTTAGTTTTGACCAACTAAAATCCTTACCCGTTACACACACACAAGTAATTACACTTTTTAATCAAAACTCAACATCGAACCAGAAGAATAAATCAGAAATTGAAGCAACAACGCGCACTAACAATCTAACTAATTATACTAGAAATTTGGTTTTAGATGCTTCGGAAGGTGCTTATGATGTTATTATTGGACGTGATCGTGAAATAAAACAAGTTTCAGAAATTCTAAACAGAAAATCGAAACCGCATGTTATTATTTTAGGAGAATCGGGTGTTGGAAAAACAGCTTTTATAAAATGCTTTGCTGCTGCAATACACAACAAAAAAATTGTAGATAGCTTAAAAAACGCTAAGCTTTTCGAAATTAATACCGCAGCATTGTTATCAGCCGCTGCTTATAAAGGGGAGATTGAAGACCGTTTAGTAAGCATATTTAAAGATTCTAGACAATACGAAAAACCCATAATTTTTATTGATGATTTCCATACCCTTTTAGAAGATAAATCCACTATTAAAAGTATTGCCAATACAATTAAATCGGAACTTAACACTGGCGGAATCACACTTATCACGGCAACAACTTCCGAAAACTACAGAAAACTCATTGCTATAGACGAGGCTCTAGAACGACGCATGGAAAAAGTTAATATTGAAGAGCCCGATGATGCACTAGCGTTTAGAATGATAAAAAACCATGCTGAAATTTATACGAAGCACCATGAGCTTAACATTTCTGATCATGCCATAAAAGAAATTATACGTTTAGCAAAACGTTATTTAAAAGAGAAATGCCTCCCCGACTCTGCCATAGACTTAATCGATAGAACCATGTCGGCTGTTAAGGTTTCTAAACAATCTCTTCCTAAGGAAATTAGTGCTTTACAATTAGAATTTGAAGAAATACAAAAAAGGTATTCGGATAATACTGAGGCAAATGATTTGGAAGCTCTTGATGCGTTTTACCTCAACCTCAACCATAAAATTAGTGCCATTATATTGGATCAATATTTAGAGGAAGACTACAAAAAACATAAAACTTCGAAGGCAAAGACAGCTTATATCATATCTGTATTAGAAAAAATTCAGGAGCATTCAGAAAAAGACATCACAGCGATCACAGAAAGTGATCTTGCAGCCATGGTTTCAATTATAACAGGAATTCCTGCTGGAAAAGTACAAACTCAAGAAAAAGAGCGCTTACTTGACATGGAAGCTATTTTAAGAAAACGGGTTATTGGTCAAGATTCTGCTATAAAAACCATTGCTGATGCTATTGTTGAATCTAGATCTGGATTATCAAAGCCTGGACAACCTATAGGCTCATTCTTTTTTTCTGGCCCTACGGGAACAGGTAAAACAGAACTCGCGAAATCCTTAGCTGAATTTTTATTTAACGATGAAAATGCCATCATTCGTTTTGATATGTCTGAATTTAAGGAAGAACATTCTGCAGCTCTTTTATACGGTGCTCCTCCAGGGTATGTAGGTTATGAAGAAGGTGGTGTTTTGGTGAATAAGATTCGTCAAAAACCTTATTCGATTGTCCTTTTTGATGAAATTGAAAAAGCGCATCAATCAGTTTTTGATGTTTTTCTACAAATTTTAGATGAAGGTAAACTTCATGATCGTTTAGGCAAAGTTGGTGATTTTGCTAATGCAGTTATTTTATTCACTTCCAACATTGGTTCCGATTTTATATCCAAAAGCATGGAGAAAGGTGAAGTACCAACGTCAAATCAGCTCACTGAAATCATGGCCAATTATTTCCGTCCGGAGTTTTTAGGACGTATTACCGAAATCGTTCCCTTCGCTCCTATCTCTGAAAATAATGCCGTATCCATTTTTAATTTACACCTGCAAAAAGAACTACTTAATACAGCAGAACAGTTGGGTATTACCATCAATATTGATAATGACACCAGAAAATACTTGGCATTAAATGGTTTTTCTCCTGTCTACGGAGTACGACCACTAAAAGGTGTGATTCGCAATCAGTTAAAAAGACCATTAGCTAAAATGATTATTTCAGATACCATAAAACCACCACAAGTTGTGGAAGTAAGATTAGAAGATGATCTGATCGCCTTTAATCCTCAGGTTTAGTTTCAAATTAATAACAAACCAAAATACATCATAAAATTTACGAATGACAAGATTTTTTTACACCCTTTTATTTATGGGCATTTTTTGCTCAAGCTGGTCACAAGAAGCTTCAATAAAAGGTAATATTATTGATAATACCACTAAAAAACCAGTAGTTAATGCCCTTGTATATATTGAGGATACCACTACTAATCAAAAAACTAACGAACTCGGAGAATTTATATTAGAAGAAAATGTGCCATTAGGTAAAATAACAGTCGTCATAGAAATGCTGGGTTACTCTTCACGAAAATTTGATATAGAAATACTGGAAGGTAAACAAGCTTCTGTGAAAAACATAAAATTATACCCTAGAAAAAAGCCAAAAGCAGAAAAAGAAAATTTAAAACTAACAGGAACCTCTCTCACTGGAATTATTACGCATAAACAAACAAGAGCTGTTATTTCAGATGCCAGAGTGAGTATAGTGGATGCCTACATGACTACTAAAACTGATGAAAATGGCAGGTTCGTTTTTAATGGTCAAGTTCCTGACGGGCCTATCGTATTAAAAATATCTAAGGATGGATATACCTCTAAAAAATACTATGTATTTATTAGTTCAGGAAAAATTGCAAACATAGACGGCATAACTTTAGGTAATGATCTTTACGATATAGAAAATCAACAAATAAACACTTTTGCAGAGGATCAATTGTTCGATGGTAATGCAACTATAACGAACAATGCTACTTTTTACCAATCCTCAAATTCAACCTTCTTAAGAACAGCGTCTTATCAATTCAGTTCTGCTTTCTTTAAAGCACGAGGACAAGATTTTTCGGAAGGAGATGTCCTAATTAACGGTATCACTTATAACAGTCCGTTAAGCGGTTCGGCAGATTGGAATGGTATTGGGGGACTCGATGAAATATTTCAAGATAACGATTTAAGCTACGGTTTAGAAGCTTCTAACTACAGTTTAGGTGGTAACCTGGGAAGCTTAAACATGAATACGAGAGCTTCAGCACAAAGACAAGGCGGTAAAATTGCATACTTATCATCTAACAGACGTTATTCACACGGCATTCAAGCCACTTACGCTACCGGAGTGTCTCCTAAAGGCTTTTCACTAGCCGTTTCAGCATCAAAAAGAACTGCTTTTAATGAGGGTTATTTTGACGGAACACCTTATGATTCTAACTCATTTCTAATAAGTGCAGAAAAACAAATAAACAGCAGCAACGCTATTAATTTTACAGGCTTTTTTAATAGCACCAGTCGCAGCGGAAGATCTGCAAATACTAACGAAGTATTTCATCTAAAAGATCACAAATACAACAGTTACTGGGGCGAATTAAATGATGACATTACAAATTCTACAAAGCAGAAGATCTCTCAGCCTTATTTAATGTTGAACCACTATCTTAATGTTGGTGCCCGTGTTAAAGTACAAACGAATATCTCCTATAATTTTGGCACTAATTCAAGAAGTAGTATTGATTTTCTAGGCGCTAGTATCGATGGATCCAATCAAATTACACCTTCTAATGGAGAAAACCCCGACCCCAGTTTTTATACAAAACTTCCTAGTTTTTTCTTAGCCGATGAAAACAATCCGGATTATGAAGGCGCTGTTTTGGCTCAACAAGCATTCCAACAAGATGGACAAATTAACTGGATTGAACTATTTCAATATAACATAAATAGTGGTTTAAACACCTCAACTTACGCCCTATATGATGAGGTCGTTAAACATTCCAATTTCAATATCAATTCGATCGCTGATATAAGAATAAACAGCTTAATAAACTTAAATGCCGCTTTTGGGTATTCTAGTTACGTTACCAATCAATACGCGCAAATGGATAACCTATTAGGAGGATCAGGTTATTTGGATGTTAATACTAGTGACGGAACAGGAGATGCGATACAATCCGATTTATTGAATCCAAATAGAATTGTTCAAGCCAATGAAACTTTTAGATATCATTATGAATTAAACCGAAGAGCCTTTAATGCTTTTATTCAAGCCCGTTACAAATATGAACAATTTGATGCTTTTTTAGGCGCAGATATCACCCATTCTAACAACTATAGAGTGGGCAAATATCAAAATGGGAGATCTCCATATTTATCCTACGGAAAAGGAAACACTTACACGTTTTTAGATTACAATTTCAAAGGAGGTTTAAGTGTCAAATTAAATCCGAAACACAGCATTGGCCTTCGTGCATTATACGGCAACAACGCACCTATGCTAAACCACATGTTTTTAAATGCTAGGGAAAGTGATAACCCCCGAGATCTTCATGGCATATCAACAGTATCAGATTTAATCCAAGCTCCTGAACTTATTGAAATTGATCAATCTAGTAACTTTTCTTCCGAATTAAAATACACATACAACGGTGCTAAATTCAACGCCCAGGTAGCAGGTTATTTAAATACTCAATCAGGTGGTATTTCTAATAAAACTTTTGCAGGAAATAGCATTAATAACGAAGCCTCCTCAACCATTCAAGAAGTACTAACAAATATAGATAAAAGATATATGGGCATAGAAATAGGTGCTTCATACCCCATTCTTAAATCACTCAAATTAAAAACTGCCGTGGCTATGGGTAATTTTATATATACAAATAACCCAGAACTACATTATATCATTTCAGGGAGTGGAGTACTTGATTTAGGTGAGGCTTTTTTACAAGACTATCATGTGTCTAGCACACCAACTCAGGTATTTTCTCTTGGTTTTGAATACAGAGATGAAGACCATTGGTGGTTTGAAGTGATGGGAAATTATTTCGCCGATAACTACCTTGATGTTAACCCATATCTAAGAACACGTGACTTCTTCTTAGATACAAACGATGCTATTTTCTCTAATTACAATCCGGAGTATGCTGCTTATATATTAAAACAAAACACCATAGAAAACTACCTCACCATAAATCTTTTTGGTGGAAAATATTGGAAAATTAAAGAAAACCAAATTGGGTTTAAGGCTGGAGTAAACAATGCCTTAGGTCAAAATCATAACATCGCAGGGTTTGAAACCAAAGGTCAATTAAAATACGACACCCTTTTAGAAGATGCTAAACGCCAACAACCTTTATACGGAAATCGCTTCTGGAAAGGGTACGGCGCTACTTATTTTGTAAACATATATTATAGATTTTAAATAAAAAAAACAATGAAAAACAACCTATTAAAACCAATTATTGCCCTTTTTATTATCATTACAACCGTTATTTCATGTGCGGATGACGATATTTCAATCCCCGATCTAGACATTGAAAATGAAGAGACTATTGACGAAGATACTGATGAAGATGTTGATGACGAGGAAAACAAAGAAGAAATTACAAACTTTACGGTTACCGATCTATCAGAAATCGAGGGTTTTTATACCGAAGATGTCATCGCTTTTGCTGAAACGACGTTATTACCTGAACAATTAATGACTTCGGGATTTGTGATCTCTAGTGATTATGATAGAAATATAAATCATCAAATATACATTCAAGATAAAGCCAATGAACCTACCCGTGGTGTTGTTATCGATGTGGATGTTGATGACATTTATCGTACCCTAAGTGTTGGTCAAGAGGTACAAGTTAAACTAAACGGTCTTGGCATGCAAAAAATAGGAAACACCATTCATATTGGAACTTATGATCAAGCTAGCCAGTCAATAACCCCTATTTCTAGTGAAAATTTTGAAGATTTTATTATTGCTACACAAAATATTCAAAGCATTGTACCAAAACTGCTAACTATCGAGCAAATACAACAAGGAACGCTTCCAACAATTTTAGTAACTTTAGAAAACATCCAATTAAGAGAAGACCTATTAGAGAGTACTTATGCTGGTACAGATAACACAATTAGTGTTGATGGCACCCATGTTATTAAAGCCTTAACCGATTGTGACACTGGACTTTCAATTGACTTACAAAATAGTACCAGTTCAAACTTTAATTCTAGAGTATTTCCTGAAGGACAAGGTAGTATAACAGCCATTCTGTCTTCAAACACTTTAGTGATTAGAGATCGTGATGATATTGTGTTTGATGGACCTCGATGTGTAATCGAAGAAGCGGTTTTAGCACCAGGTGTCCTACTTTCTGAAGATTTTCAAAACGTTAACAACATTGACGATGTATTTGTTCTAAACCAATGGGAAAACATCAATATATCCAACCCTGAGCTGCTACTCTTTTGGAAGGCACAAATAACTGATGATAATATTTTTGCCGAAATAGAACAAGGTGGTCCAAGCTCAATCTATGATGCTTGGTTAATTACTGAAGCCATTACAATTGATCAAACGCGTACATTAAAATTAGCTTTCGACATTAACGTTAATAAACACAACAGTGATAACCTAAAACTATTTATAATTGATGATGTTACAGGACAAACTATTAATTTTGATGAAGCCAATGAAATTGAAGATGTAGTGCCTTTAAATGAAACTAACGGTTTTATTCCCATAGAAACTACCATCACGATTCCACAAGATTTAGAGCATTTCAGAATAGGTTTTAGATATAAGAAAGGTAGTACTGCCGCTACTACAGAATATCAAATTGATAATATCTTAGTAACAGAAGATCCTATTCAGTAATACTATGAAAATCAAACCTCCTATCTGTTTAGATTAGGAGGTTTTTTTCTTTTTGGAAAGATTATAAGCTAATAAATTAAAGTGCATTATTTTAAGCTAGTATGAGTGTACATGCAAAATTAATAATAGACAGAAAAGAAGTAAACATTCTTTGGTTTAACTTCGGATTTAACCAACAAGCAGACCGTAGTGGCAGACCTTCACAGAAACCAGTTTTCATAGGTTTAAGCCTTAAAATCGAAACAAGAAAAGATTTAGAACTCGCCGATTGGTCATTTGCACCTAACCAACCGAAACAAATAGAAATACATATCTACCCTATTATTTTAGGCGGAAAAACTCGTAAACTTTATTTTTACGATTGCCATCTAGTTAATTGGAAAAATGCCTTTTCTTCAAGCGGCTCAGAACCCATGGCTGAAACTTTAGAAATTACAAGTGCTGGTGTTGAAGCTTCTTCCTCTGAAGGGGTTTATTCTGCGACTTGGAGAGAGACATTTTTACGTCCCGAAGTTGAACCTACTCTTTTAAATAATACAGAAGAACCAATTCCAAAAATTATTGATTTTTATACCACAAATAAGCAAGGGAATAGGGTTCAAAAATATAATATTGGAGACATTATCAATGTCATTATAAAATCAGAAAACAAGATAGGTGACATTATTAAGATCAACTTAAAAGATAAAATAAAAGATTTCAAATATCAAGGTGTACTTCTAGAAAACGACTCAATGGATTATAAAATAGAGAGTAATGACGAAACCATTGAATTAGAAGTTGTAAAGCAAAATTAAATCATGAAAAACACTTTAGAACTCGTTGAAAACAATGAGGTTGTAGCGACTACAACTTTTGAAATTATAGATGTTAAATCTAGTGTGTGGCTAGATTCAATAGATAAAGTACAGAAACAAGAAGACGGAAGTACAAAAACAGCATTTTATGGTGAAAACTTAAAGATCGTGGTTGAAACTGAAGGCATAGACGATGAGACTGAGCTTGAAATAGAGGTTTTTGCTAAAAATGATGAAGGAGCAACTGTTGATATTAAGGATGATAACGAAGAAACTATCAAAATAACAGCAAAAACAGCTTCAAACAAAACGACGTTTGAGCACTTCTATGTAAATCCAAAATGGTTTGATAAAGAAGCGCCGCTCACCTACTTTTTTAATCTTAAAATGAAAGATGAAAACACTATTATTAAAGAAAATTTGCCTGCTGAAACTGAAGACCAATTAAAGCCTATAGGATTTGGAAAACCAGACGAATTTAAAATTGATAAAGAGAAAGGCTATTTATTAGAGAAAAATGAAAATGGAAAAAAAATCGCTTATACCAGTGGAGAACGATTAGATATCTTAAAATATCAAAAATGGTTTGAAGATGATTCTGAAGAGTTAGATTTTTCTGATAAAAAACAAATAGATAGTTATTTTAATAGCGTATACCTAACTTACCTCTTCAAATGGTCTATAAGAGGAGAATTTGGAAATGAAAAAAACAGAAAAAGAATAATTGCGGCTTTTGAAAAAGCAGGAAATAAATATAACATCCCTCCTTCTGTATTATATACCTATGCTGTTGGAGAAGGTATGAATGCAACCTGTAGTCAAGGCTCTAGTACAAACTTAGATGCTAAAGTAGATTCTTTTATAGCTTTTGGATTAGATTTTTTTGAGAAGCAAGTTGTTACTCTAAGAAACAAAGGCTATTTGGATAATACATTTAACTCTGCTGGAACCATCGTGAAAGAAACAAACGGTTTCACTATACCAACACCTTTTAATGGTAAATATGCCATAACGAGATTTCCAGATGGCTCTACTAGAACTCGAAGTGAGGATGCTGATAACGAAAAAATAATTAATGTTTACCCTGTTATTTTTAAAAACATGGATGCTGCGATAGAAGGAGCTTGTGCTATATATGCCAATGCTTTTGATTATACCGCCAAAAGTGCTCAGAATATAGGTTGGGGCAAATTAACCCTTAACCAACAGGTGTTTTTCGGTTATATTAAAATACAAAAAACCAGCGAACAAGGAAATGCAGAAATTAACCGGTATAGAAAAAAATCTAATGCTAATTTTTTAGATGAGGATTATACTGATTCTGATAATGACTTAAATCTCATCAAAAACAAATGTTATCATAGATGGGTAGCTTGGCGTTATATTTTATTAGGCAAACATTTTACAAAATAAATCATACCATGAAAAAAATAATTCTGACCCTCATTTTAGCTATAAACTTTTTTACAACTCATGCGCAAAGAAGTTATGAAATAAAATCAAATGACGGCAAAGTAATCGCTGAAAACTTTATTGGTTTTGGAGAAGGTAGAGATAGCGTTATTGTTAGAAACAAAGGCTATAAACTAAAGTTTTCATATCATACCCCACTATTCGACTTTAAAGAAGATAATGGCTATAGTCCTATAGATATTTCATTTTCTGCACGCCATATAAAACATATAACAACAAATATTTATTTGTTAATTGGAGTTGGCGGAAATACTAATCTTGAAACTGAGCTTCATTTAGTTTTTATTAAAAAAAATAAAATATTAAAATACTATGTGATTGTTTCTAATGATAAAAGACTTAGAGATATCACTTTTGAATACCTTCCAAAAACAAAAGAAATTATTTTTCCTATTACAAAAGAATATACACCTCAAGATTATATCTACGATGTAATCTTAAAAGAAAATTCACTGGATACAATAAAACCGATGAAAGCTGAAAAAGACTCTAAATTTTATCAATATAAATTAAAAGTGAAATAACCTTACAAACTACATACTTTGGTTTCCCCTACCCCTGCTCATAAGCCGCTTCCCAGGTATTAGCTTTTCCTGAATCTCCTATTTTCCCATCCATACGAATTAAGAAGTTTTAACGAGGACCGGTAGAGCCGGAAATACAGATAATGTTCTAAAGAGTTTTAAAGTAAGCCCTATTGAATATATGAAAAGTAAATACCCAGATGATGGTTATTACGCTTTTATCGGTGCTTATAATGCAGATTATCACTACTTTACAATAATAGTAAACAAAGACAATGAAACTTTTAAATTTCAGTTTATAGATCAGATAGTTGGGGTTATGGAATATCAAGAAAATAATTTAGAAAACGTGAAATTATTACAAAACATAAGGCTTTATAGATCTAACTTCCCAATGCAACTAGAACTTTATCAATTACGTAATAAAAAGAAATAAGATGAAAACATATAAAATTATTTTTCTATCGTTTAGTTTACTTTTTTTAAATTGTAAAAAGAAGGCAAATAGAATAGCCTCTAGTATAACCAAAGAAATCATTATTGATAGCATTAACGCTCAAACAAAAACAGATACGACCAATACTACAAAGGAAAGCCCGAAATTAATTGCGACTAGAGATTTTTCAAAAACATTAAAAGCCTTAAAAAGTATAAAACACACCAAAAACAAACATAAGGATTGGGTGAGTGATTATAGTTTTGTCTTTTCAGATTTAATTGAACTTGATTCAGGTTTATTTCAACTAAAAACTACTAGCTATACATACAAAAAAGACTGTACATTCTACTTACATACACTAAGCCACCTAAACGATTCAATTTCTATAAAACCGTTTTTAGAGCATGCTCAAGGAAAAACTACCGAAGGTTATACTCAAAACCGTGTCTTAATTTTTGCTATGAAAAATGATAAAGAGGCTAATTTGATAGACATTCCAGAAAAATTAAACCCTCTAAAATTGATTATAGAGCTAGAAGAAACCCTATACAAAAATATCAACAGCGATGTTATTGAATGTCATAGATTCAATGCATGTGTGTATAGAGGTTTGAGGTTAAATAAATCATGAAAAAAATAGCTTTTACCCTAATTTTGTCCGTGTGTTTTTTTACTACTCATGCACAAAATAACTCCGCAATCAATTCAAAACTTGAAACATCAAATAAAGATGACATTAGAGGTTCTTATACGCTAAAGTTTGAAAACGGAGATACGGTTAAAGTTGTAAGTAATTTTTTTCCACAAAAATCAATTGATTCGTTTTCACAACAGAATAAAAATATAAGAGGAAAATATATTTATTGCTTTAAAGGAGGTCTCAGCAAAAAAATATCTAAAATATTAAAAGAAAACAACACTAATTTCAACACAAACACCGCTCATAGTATCATAATTAATAAAGACACCGTCTTTTTTAATGGAAGAAATAAAGTAAATTGTTTAAAAGAAAACGATAGTGTTTTAATTAAATCAAGTATATATACCTTTTTCCAAGAAACAAAAGAAACCAAATTATTGATAATTAATGAACTTATTGAAATTTAGCAACCTACAAATCTAACTAAGTAAATGAAATTATCTTGTATTTTACTAATAACGTTAATAACACTACTATCTTGTAAAAAAAATAGAGATATCAATATTGTGTCTTGTAAAAAGAATAATTTTATATCAAAAGACACAACTTTTTTCAATTCAGAAATACTTTCCTCAGTTTATTTCAACTCTGAATGCAAAATAAATAAAATAAAATTATTTGTTTTATTAGACGATAGATCAGGAAATTTAAAAGACACTACAGACTTAAATGATGTCGTTATAAAATTAGGTTTTCATCCCGATACATTAATTAATATAATTATTCCAGGAAAGCAAACGTCAATTTTAAAAAAAGAGAACTCTTACTTATTACAATTGGAATATGCTTTTAAATCCCCATTTTTAGATTCAATAAATTTAATAGATTTAAAAACTATTAGTTTTGAGAAATCAGAAAATAAAAGAAACTTACTTAAATCTAGCTCATATTTTTACAATGAATCAAAATCAATTCTTGGAGTTGATAAAACCTACTTAGATTACAAGGCCTTTATAAAAAATAATGTGCGATTTAAAAATATTTCAAAATCGCCGTCAAAAGTTGATTCAATATTAATAACTGTAAAACCAAGAAAAAGTATTGACAACATCACAAAATACAATCTCATATTAAACGACACACTTATTTTAAATTTCAGAAATAGTATACATGCTAATTTCAAAAATCCTCAAACTACTGACAAAAATATCATCATGTATGATTTATTAAAATGTGATAAAAATTTTATCAGTTTCAAACTAAACTTGAGTAAATTAAATCTACATTACCTTGATTCTATAAATGTAAAATTAGATTGATCTAAAATGAAAAAAATAATTCTGACCCTCATTTTAGCTATAAACTTTTTTACAACTCATGCGCAAAGAAGTTATGAAATAAAATCAAATGACGGCAAAGTAATCGCTGAAAACTTTATTGGTTTTGGAGAAGGTATAGATAGTGTTATTGTTAGAAACCAAAAGTATAAACTAAAATTCTTAAATGACACCCCTTTATATAACTTTATAGAAGATAATGGCTACAGCCCGATAGATAATTCATTTTCAGCACGCCATATAAAACATATAACAACAAATATTTACATGTTAATTGGTGTTGGCGGGGATACTAGCCTTGGTACTGAGCTTCATCTAGTTTTTATTAAAAAAAATAAAATATTAAAATACTATGTACTTATTTCTAATGATAAAAGACTTAGAGATATCACTTTTGAATACCTTCCAAAATCAAAAGAAATTGTATTTCCTATTGCGAAAGAAGATACACCTCAAGATTATATCTACGATGTAATCTTAAAAGAAAATTCACTGGATACTATAAAACCGATGATAGCTGAAGAAAACCCTAAATTTTATCAATATAAATTAAAAGTGAAATAACCTTATAAACTAGACACTTAAAGCCTTTTACCCCTGCTCATAAGCAGCTTCCCAAGAATTCGCTTTTCCTGAATCTCCAATTTTACCATCCATACGGATTAAAAAGTTTTTAGCAGGAAAATAAGGTTCCATATGCAATTCTAAATGTACGCGGTCCTTTTGTTGCATATCTTGCTCTAGACGTTTTATAGCGAAGCTTTCAATAAGTTTTTGTGGTCCCGTGTTGCGATCTAAAAAATCTACAATGTCTTGCATGAGTGCCCTACGGGTACGTACATTAAAGTTTTCAAAGGTTTTCCTATTAAAATAATCGATGAGTACCTTACTCACATAATCAAACACACGCACTACGGAGTACGTCTGTAAGCCTAAATTATCACCATTAAACAAGGTTTTAGCAGAATAGGCTATAATCTCTCCGTTTTTATATACCATAGGAATTAAGCCAAGCCGTTCCAAAGCAGCTAAGTCATTTTTCTTAAGATCAAAACTAACACCTCCCACCTGACTTAACGCTCCAAATTTAATACCCGCACTAGCTTGTGACATTTTATTACTATAAATTTTCCCTGATAAAGATGACGATGGCGGCAGGAACAAATCATCATGCTCACTAATAGCATCATATTTTCCGCGCCCCACTAGCCAATTACATGTCATAATCGTATTAGATAAATAGGTGTCAGCACGAACATGATCTATAGTTTCAAAAACTTCAACAACATCGTCTGGAGTGTCCAAATGAGCAAAATCGGTAACCAATAACACTTTATTGTCATGGGCAATTTTAGACCATTTATCTAATACCATCGGACTTCCTAAATAGCCTGGAATTACTAAAAGCGCATAATGATCACACAAATCTAAACGATCGTAAGCGTCAACAAAAGCATCACGAACGACTTCGATAAATATGGGATTATCTAAGTCCTTCAGCTGGTCTAAATCGGCATTAAGAATACTTAAATTATTTATTTTTTCAGCTTGAGCGTTTTCAAAAAATAAAGTCAGCCCTTTATAAGCCACTTCCAAATCATTCGCGCGATTTACAACACGCTTTAAGTTCTTTTGGTAAATACTTTCAGTGCTAATAATTTTCTCTTTTGTAGAAGCGACTATGTCTTCAAGTGCTTCATGACTTTCTAGAATATCCTCCCAAAACTCTAAAGTTTCTAAAAGTTCCGCTCTAGTCTCTTGATTTTCTCTTGAAGTTAAAAAATGATGTTTTTCCAAAGGCTTTTCAGCATCCATATATTTTAAATTAGGAATATGCGTTTCTAGAAATTTGTAATTAACTTCTTCTAAGTGTACGTTTTCAATCATGCTATTCGTATGTTCTTTCAGAGTTGCCGCCTTTTAATTCTACTTTAAGTGCTTTTATCCGCTGTAAAAGCAAATTTTTAGAAGCACTATCCTGAAAAACCTGCTTTAGGGTCTCATCACTTTGCAGTGCCTTTAACATATCAAAATAATTCATTTTCTTTTGTTCCAGCCTTTTTAAAAAAGTACTTCTTGAGGTAATACTGGCCGGTTCGAAATCTGACACATTACTAAAATCTATCCTTTCCTTTACCTGTCTACCTTCCAAATCTTCAAAAACCATATGAATATTTGGTTTATAATAATCAAAAACAGCTTGTGGAGTTTGCAATCCTACTACAACCTTAGGAAGTAGCGGCGCTAAATCTGTAAACTTCTGTACCAAAAGTGTTCTATTTGGGGGTAATTCTTGAACCCCTTCTTTATGTTTAGCATTACGTTCTAAACCATATCCAATTGCCATATGCTTTAAATTTTAAAACCCTAAATATATGGTATTCGTATTGATTAATAAAAAATCTCCTACTGTTTATAATATAATTCATACATGTAAATTCAGTGTTGTGTCAAAGTTCACTTTTAAGTCAAATTCCAAACATTAAATTAACGTTTACACGCAACTAGTAACCGTATTGTAATCTTTAGTTTTTATAACCATAAACTTGCTAACCTACATTGCGCCCTTAACCAAAAAACATAAAAATGAATAAAAAAATTACGCTACTAAGCATGCTTTTGCTTACATGTTTTATTGGGGTTTCCCAAGCCTCTTTAAAAGTAACCGAAATCTGGCCAGGTAACGAACCGGGTGATAATTTAACCTCAGATTGGTTTGAAATAACCAATACAGGATCAACAGCTTGGTTATCTAGTGTTGATGCCGATTTATATTATGACGATGATTCGCAAGACCCTACTAAAGCTGCAATTATCGAAGGTATTTCACAAATTCAACCTGGTGCCCACGTTATAGTGATTATAGGAAAAAGTACTGATATTACTGAATTTAGCGCTGTATGGTCTAAAGACTACAACTTATCTGGTATTGAAATCGGATTTACAGATGGCTCTGGTCTTGGTGGTGGCGGTGATGCTGTGACTTTATTCTTAGGTGATCCTACAGTAACAAGTAACATCATTGACTTTCAAGCTTACCCTAATGCTGATGCAAATGGCGGACAATCATATGATGTAGCTTTAGCTGCTTTTAGTACGGCTGCAAACGCTAACAATGCTGCTGCTACGACACAAACAAAAAACAACGAAGGCCAATCGGCTATCGGGTCTCCTTGTAACCAAGGGCCTTTAGCTGCTGGTTTCGATTTAATCGTAACAGAAATCTGGCCTGGAAACAATCCTGGTGGTAATTTAACAGAAGACTGGTTTGAAATCAAAAACAACGGTTTAACAGCATGGGTAGCCAGTACTGATGGTAACCTATATTATGACGACGATTCTCAAGATCCTGCTAATGCGGCTATCATTGAAGGTATTGCATCGATTCAACCTGGTGAACGTGTTATCGTGATTTTAGGTGACGCTACTAAAGCCAACGATTTTAAAAACCTTTGGACATTAGATTATGACATGACCGATATTCAAGTCGGATTTAACGACGGTTCCGGATTAGGTAAGAACGGCGATGGTGTGACCCTTTTCTTAGGTGATCCTTTGGCAACTGCAAACATTATTGATTATGCCACTTACCCAAGCACAGCAGGTTTTGGAGGACAATCATACGATGTTGAATTTGGTACGTATAGTACTGTTGGTAATACATCTAACGCTGGTGCAACCAACACAACCGTTAATAACGAAGGTCAAGCGGCAATCGCTTCTCCTGGAAATCAAGGACCTTTAGCATTTACTATCCCTACATTAACGATTACGGTTGATACAGCTAAGCTTTCTAACTTCTTAGATTTACCAGAACAAAATATAGGTTCTGCGAGTGGTGTGGTAAACGATCCTACAGATCCTACTAGCATTTACGGAATTCCTTTTATTATCTCAGATATTGAAACGCCTGTGGCCGATTTACAAGTGTCGGTTTCTAGTAGTGACGAGTCAGTGGTTCCTAATGCAAATTTAGTTTTAACTGGTGCTGATGCCAATCATTTATTAAAAATTACACCTATAGCTTTAGGATTTACTACCATTACTGTTACGGTTCAAGATACCGATTTAAACACGGCTACTTACACCATCAATTATGCGGCTTCTGAGGCTTCTGTTTCACCTAGCACAAGTCGTTTTTATACTGGGGCTTCTGATGGATCTACCGGAATTACAGTTGAAGATGACTACATCTGGATTGGTGATGATGAAGATCAAACCATCAGATTATACGATGGCACACAATCAGGTTTACCTTTAAAATCAATAGATTTCAATGCCGATTTAGGTTCTACTGAAGAAGCTGATTTAGAAGGTTCTTTCAGATTAAACAATACCATTTTTTGGACGGGTTCTACTTCAGAAGCTGATAGATCTGTAATCTTTACTACCGAAGTTTCTGGTTCAGGAGCGAATTCAAACCTAACTTACGGCGATAAATACAACAGCCTACACGACGATTTAGTGGCTTGGGATACCAACAACGATCATGGTTTAGGTGCGAATTACTTCGGGTTAACTAACGTAATAGAAATTGAAGCTTTAGCCTTAGCTCCAAACAGTACAACAACAGCTTATTTAGGTTTAAGAAGTTCTACTTCAGAAAACAAAGCGATTGTTATTCCGGTAACGAACTTTACAAGTTTACCAGGTATGGCTGCTGGTTCAGCTACTTTCGGTACGCCAATATTTTTAGACCTTAACGGAAGATCTTTAAGAAGTATGGAGTGTAACGATGGTGGTTGTGTTTTAATTGGTGGTCCTTTTAACATTCAATCTGATTTTAAATTATACACGTGGACGGGTGTTGCCACAGATGCTCCAGAAATGCGTAGCGCCGATTTAACGGCATTAAATACACAGGGTTCTTTTGAAGGTATTGCCAGCTTACCTAGTTCTACTTTTTTAGGAGTCGATGGTGATACAGATAGTATTAAGTTATTAGTAGATCTTGGTGCTACCGTAATCTATAACGATGGTGAAGAGAATAAAGGCCAACGCGAAGAGTGGAAAAAATTTAGAACAGATATTGTGACTTTAGGCCCTGTAGCGCAACCAGTCATCCAAACGCCTGTAATTAACGAATTCGTAGCAAACCATGTTGGTAATAATACCGCTGAGTTTATTGAAATATTTGGTGCGCCTTTTACCGATTATTCAGCTTACAGTCTACTAATTGTTAACGGCGAAGCAGGGAATACAGGAACGATTAGTACGGCTCACAACTTAGGAACTACAGACGAAAATGGTTTTTGGTCTACAGCGTTCCTAAATGATGACATTGAAAACGGAACCATTACCCTTTTACTTGTTGAAAACTACACAGGAACCTATGGTGACGATATCGATACTACCGATAATGGTGTTATTGATGCGACATATTGGACAACGATTGTAGATGGTATCGCTATTTCAAACGGTGGTGCAAATGAATATACCTATGCTGTAGCTTTAATGCCAAATTATGATGGCGATGCCTCAACTGTTGGTGGTGCCTCACGTATCCCGAATGGATTAGATACTGATAGCGCTAGCGACTGGGTAAGGAATGATTTTGATGGTGAAGGTTTTACAGGTTTCACAGGAACACCAGTAGAAGGTGAATCACTAAATACACGTCTTGCTAATAACAAACTTGTTGGACCTATCTTAAGTATTACAGAAATCTGGGCTGGAAACGACCAAGGAAGTAACTTAACTGCAGACTGGTTCGAAATCACAAACAACGGGCCACTAGCATGGACTCCAGCTTCTGGTGGTTTATATTTTGACGATGATTCTCAAGATCCTGCATCTGCTGTGTTAATTAATGGTATAACGTCTATCCAACCTGGTGAATCGGTAATTGCTATTGATGATTCCAATGCTGATGAATTTATAGCCGTTTGGGGTGGTGTTTATAACCTTACTGATGTGCAAATTGGAACTTATGCTGGTGCCGGTCTTGGTGGCGGTGGCGATACCGTTACCCTATGGATTGGAGATCCAACAACTGTTGGGAATATAGTAGATGCTCAAGCTTTTCCAGACACGGCTTCTGCTCCAGGAAAATCATACAACGTTGAAAAAGGAGCCTTTAGCGTAATCGCTGAAGCTGCTTATTTCTCTGTAGCAACTGCAGTAAACGATGCTAACGAAGCCGCTGTAGGTTCTCCAGGAAATCAAGGACCACTATTAAGCCATAAAGAAAACATCGCAGAATTGAATACCGTAAAAGTATTCCCTGTACCGTTTAACGATGCTTTACACCTTCAGTTAAACTTACAAGCGCCTGTAACATCAAACGTTCAAATTATAGATATTTTAGGAACTTCGGTTTATAACCAAACTATGGAACTTTCAAGTGGAAAAACAACACTTGATTTTGTATCAAACCTACCTTCTGGAATCTATATTTTACGTATTGCAGCGTTAAATAAAGCGATTAAGATTGTGAAGAAATAAGCAACTTAATAGATTTTACTTAGAAGAGACTGTCTAAGGAGTAACGAATCACGTCATTCTGAACTTGTTTCAGAATCTCATCATACTGATTACTTATCATTATGAGAACCTGAAACAAGTTCAGGTTGACGAAAATTCTACTTCCAAGACAGTCTCTTTCATTTTTCACGCATTTTACTAATCACAGCAAATTTTACAGACTGAAATCCCTTTTAAAAACAATATATTTGCAGAAAAAT
The DNA here is from genome assembly GCF_030548465.1 of Tamlana sp. 2_MG-2023. Lineage (GTDB taxonomy): Bacteria > Bacteroidota > Bacteroidia > Flavobacteriales > Flavobacteriaceae > Pseudotamlana. Next base: position 17,255 of record NZ_JAUOSF010000012.1, on the reverse strand, counting down.
GCTGCCCTATGGAATGTATCTCTGTTTTTGACATGCTTAAAATTGGTGTTGGTCCTTCTAGCTCCCATACTTTGGGGCCTTGGCGTGCTGCCGAACAATGGATTGCCGAGCTAAAAAAAGCCAATTTATTTGAAAACATAGACAGCATAAAAATTGATTTATACGGTTCCTTATCCCTAACTGGGAAAGGTCATGCCACAGATTTCGCGGTCATGTTAGGGCTTACTGGTGCTAACCCAGAAACCATGCCTACTGAAAATATCAATCAAATCATTGCAGATATTAAAAGCAGCAATACCCTGGTTTTAAACAATGAAAAAACGATAGATTTCAACCCGAGCACCGATATCGTATTCAATAAAAAGTTCCTGCCATTTCATGCTAACGGACTTACATTTTCAACAGTTATAAATGGTAAAAAACACCGCTCTACCTTCTACTCCATTGGTGGTGGGTTTGTAGTGAAGGAAACCAAAAACAATTCAAAAAAGAATTTCGAAATAAAATGTAGTTTTCCTTATCCTGTCGATAAAGGCACGGAACTGCTTGAGTTTTGTAAAACCTGGAATAAATCCATTTCAGAAATTGTTTTAGAAAATGAAAAATCAATACGCAGCGAAGAAGCTATTGACTTCGAATTAAAGCGCATTTGGGATACCATGCTTGAGAGCATGTATCTGGGCTGCCATACCGAAGGTAAACTTCCTGGAGGTTTAAACGTGCAACGACGCGCCTTCGACATCCATAAAAATATAAAAGGCAGTGCGCCTTACACCACGCCAGTCGAATGGATTTATTCCATCAGGCAAACCGAAGTCAAATTCCGCCAAATCCTAAAATGGGTGAGCTGTTTTGCTTTAGCCGTTAACGAGGTGAATGCCGCGCTAGGGCGTGTGGTTACAGCACCAACAAACGGAAGCGCAGGTGTCATTCCATCAGTGCTTATGTATTATTTGGTTATCGAAAATCACGATGGTAATTTTGAAGACATCAAACGTTTTTTACTCGTTGCAGGCGAAATTGGCAGCATCTTTAAAAAAGGTGCGACCATAAGTGCCGCCATGGGAGGTTGTCAAGCCGAAATAGGTGTATCATCAGCTATGGCTGCCGGCGCTTTGTGTGAGCTTCTTGGCGGATCACCCGAGCAAGTGCTTGTGGCTGCCGAAATTGCCATGGAACACCACCTGGGCCTTACCTGCGATCCTATTGGCGGCCTCGTACAAATCCCTTGTATCGAGCGCAATGCCATGGGCGCCATAAAAGCCATTAACGCTGCCGAATTAGCTCTAGACACCAACCCCGAAAACGTAAAAGTGCCTCTAGATAAAGTGGTTTCAACCATGTGGGAAACCGCCAAAGACATGAGCAGCAAATACAAAGAAACTAGCGAAGGTGGTTTAGCAGTAGGTGTTAACTTAACCGATTGTTAAAAGCATTTGGGCGCAACCACAAGGGTCGGGCTATACGCTGCAAGTCCGCGGTCGTACCTCCCTGTGGGCTTTCCACTCCTATCCCTTGCGCGACGAGGTTTACTAAGAAAAGTTTAGCCATATCTGCTTTATTTAGTATTTTTACACTTCATAAAATTTATATAGAAAAATGTCTACAGCAAAAAAAGAATACAAACGCGTTACCGTAAAAACATTGGTAGATATGAAAGCCCGTGGCGAAAAAATATCGATGCTTACCGCATACGATTACACCATGGCCAAAATTGTTGACGGCGCTGGCGTTGATGTTATTTTAGTTGGAGACTCTGCAAGTAATGTGATGGCAGGTTACGAAACCACCTTGCCCATTACTTTAGACCAAATGATTTACCACGGCTCTTCAGTAGTTCGTGCTGCAAATCGTGCCTTAATTGTGGTCGATTTACCTTTTGGAAGCTACCAAAGTGATCCTAAAGAAGCCCTGCGCTCTGCCATTAGAATCATGAAAGAAAGTCGTGCGCATTCTGTAAAACTAGAAGGTGGTAAAGAAATTAAAGAATCGATAAAACGTATATTAAACGCCGGAATTCCTGTAATGGGGCATTTAGGTTTAACGCCCCAATCCATTTATAAATTCGGAACTTATACCGTACGTGCTAAAGAGGAAGAAGAAGCAAAACGCCTTATCGCCGATGCTAAAATGTTAGAGCGTATTGGTTGTTATGCTATCGTTCTAGAAAAAATACCTGCAACTCTGGCTAAAGAAGTTGCCGAAAGTGTAAACATTCCAATTATAGGTATTGGTGCTGGTCCAGATGTAGACGGACAAGTATTAGTCCTTCACGATATGTTAGGCATGACCCACGAATTTCACCCAAGATTTTTACGTCGTTATTTAAATTTATACGACGATATGACTTCAGCAATCGGACAATATGTTGATGATGTAAAAACTCAGGATTTCCCAAATCAAGAGGAAAAATATTAAAATTGGCCTAGAAGTTAAGATTTTCAAACACATATAATACTGAAATTAATACCTGAAAAACAATCTCGACTGCGCTCGATTTGACATACCATTTAAAAGTAAACAAAGTAATAACGACTCTGTCAGTTCGAGCGCAGTCGAGAACGCTTCAAGCATACTAGCTTAAAAAACTTTAAACGACTCGTACAACAAACTATTAGCTTTAAAACGCTCCACCCTTGAAAACCGAAAAAATACTTTCTAATAAATCCAATCTTCAAGTACTTTTCGAAGACAATCACATTATTATCGTTAACAAACGTGCTGGCGATATTGTACAAGGCGATAAAACGGGCGACAAACCTTTAAGTGATGTCGTTAAGGAATACATAAAAGACAAATACAACAAGCCTGGAAACGTGTATTTAGGCACCGTGCACCGCTTAGACCGTCCAACAACGGGAGTGGTTATTTTTGCAAAAACAAGTAAGGTGTTACCAAGGCTTAATAAATTATTCCTTTCAAAAGATATTCAAAAAACCTATTGGGCGGTTGTAAAAAACGCCCCGCCAAAAACGGCCGACACCCTAACCCATTGGTTAGTTAAAAATCCTAAAAACAACAAGTCTAAAGCACACCGTAACGAAGTAACAGGCAGCAAAAAAGCAATACTTCATTACGAAGTGATAAAAAAACTAGACCGTTACTTTTTACTTGAAATCAATTTAGAAACCGGAAGGCATCATCAAATCCGTTCCCAACTGTCAACCATAGGCTGCGCCATAAAAGGCGATTTAAAATATGGTTTCGACCGTAGTAACAAAGATGCCAGCATCCATTTACATGCGAAACATATAGCGTTTATCCATCCCGTAAAAAAAGAACCTATAGCCGTTGATGCACCTTTGCCAGAAGACGTAATTTGGAAGGCTTGCGACAATTAGTTGTTGGTTGATAGTTATTGGTTTTTAGTTTCTAGTTTGAGGTTAATTTGTTCCAATGAAAGAAGTAATCATTTTCACGCTCTTCCGTCAATAGTCAACAGTCAATAGTCAATAGTCAAAGGTCAAAGCTCAACAGTCGCAGTCCCAGTTTCCAGTTGTCATTCCGACGCTAGGAGGAATCTCCCCGATTAAGTACCGCTTACACAATTCAACAAATAAACATCACCCCAAATAATCAATTTGAAAATCCTCCGTCAAAGGTCAATAGCCAACAGTCAATGGTCAATGGTCAAGGGTCAAAAGTCAATAGTCAATAGTCAATAGTCAACAGTCAAGAGTCAAGGGTCAAAAGTCAAAAGTCAACAGCCAAAGGATAACGTATCATCAACTCCACGCCATTTCCAGGTTCACTATGAAGTTCGAGTTCCGCATTTATAAGTTTCGCTCGGCTTTGCATATTTATTAAGCCAGACCCCTTTTCTATTTTTTTAATATCAAAACCTTCACCGTCATCAAAAGCTCTTACAACTAAATAATCGTGTTCATAATCTAAAATAATGTTTATATTTTTAGCCTTGGAGTATTTTACAGAGTTCGATAAAAATTCTTGAATAATTCTAAAAAGCACCACTTCGTCCTTGTTTTTGGTCATGGGCACTTGATCTCCAACAACATGCAATCTGGCAGTATCAAAACGCATTCTTTCAAGGCGATCAAGCTCATTTTTTATGGACTTTACAAAACCGGCATCTAAAACAACTTCACCATTTAAGCTTTTAGATAGCGATCGAACTTCGCTTAAACTAGATTTTAAAGTGTGTTGTAACTCAGCCACATGGTGCTGAAACTCCTCTGGCATCTTCATACCAACAGGACCAATTTGCATATTACCTAAAATTAATAATTGCCCAACACTATCGTGTAACTCCCAACCTATATCCTTTAGAATTTGTTCTTGTGTTTCAGCTTTAGCGTTTGCTATTTCCGACTCAAAAGCTTGTTTTTGGCGCAGTTGTTCTTGAAGTAGTTTGTTTTTCCTAATATTAAACATCACGAAAAACGTTATAAAAAGCATCACAATTACTGCGATAACGTTAACCATATAGATTAACAGATAACGTTCGGCAGATGTACTTGCTAAACGTTCTCCAGCTTCGGTGATTACTATAAAGAGCATAAGTGTATCATTTAACCTGTTTCGCTTTGCCTCTTAAAAACATGAGGTTCTGCTGTAATATCAATTTAGTTATTTAGGGATTTTAATAACGCGTGTAAATATATCGAATAAAATTGGTTATTATTAGTTGGTGGTATTTTGACCGATGACGGATGACAGGAGTCCTTGAAATTGAATATTGACTAGTTGTTATTGATTATTGACCGATGACAGCAAAATTGTTTAGTTGTGGAATCGTTTATTCGTGTAACCGACGTTAGAATAGTAAATTTTTAACTTTTCCTTTTTAATTATTAATTGTTGAATCCTACGCTAGCGCTCGTTTTTAACAAGTGTCACCAAGAGTAAAAAAAAGCAAGAGACTCACAGAGCGTTTTTTAGACACAGATTTCACAGATTTGCACAGATTTTTTTAGTTGGTGGTATTTTGACGGATGACAGAAGACAGGAGACCTTGAAATTGAATATTGACTAGTTATTATTGATTATTGACCGATGACGGCAAAATTGTTTATTTATGGAATTGTTTTAATCGTGTAACGGACGTTAGAATGGTGAATTTTTAACTTTTATTATTAATTGTAGAAATGTTGAATCGTGCAACTGAAAACTGAAACTGAGACTGATACTGAGACTGTGACTGAAAACTAACACAAAAAAAAGCCCAACAAACAAAACTTAACATTTTGAAAATAGGACTTCTTTTATTTACGGTTTTAACTACCTTATCGCTCTAAAACAATGCTCTTAATTAGGAAAACCATCAGTACCTCCACCACCTCTGTTCAATGGTTCTATAGGTATAGTACCTCCACCATTTTGGAAACTAAAATTTAAAAAACTTGCTTTTGCAGCTGTTTCATAACCTGTTGGTGCAAAAAACAAGGTGTTCTCATTCCCTTTTTCTGGGTAAGCGGCTAAATACACGCGTACACCATCCATTTGATACCCTTTTTCTTTAGCTTCTTGTTCGGCGTAAGCCAAATAATTGCGTAAGTCTTCTAGAGACCACCAGAACGATTGGTTTTCGTCTGTCTTGGTCATGCCTGCTTTACTGTAAATAGCAGCATTTTTTGCGTTCCAAGCTTGGTTTAAACTTTTCGCGTAATCGGTGCTAATTACCCCATCAGGAATGTAATAGTTAGCGGTTTCGGTTGCTACTGTTTCATCTTGCGAACAAGACCATAATACCCCGCAGGCCACAAGACCTACCATACTTAATTTTAAAATACGTTTCATCAATTAATTTATTTAGTTATAACAAATTTAACAAAAATAAACTTACAAAAACTAATCTTGTTTTGGCGGTTTACACCAAATTAAAGCAAACGTGAATGTGAGGTACATGAATAAATTGGCGAGAATGTAAATTTGATGCCTTAAATGAACATAATCCCAGTCCCTAACTTTACTACCAACCTCATAGGTATAATACACATCATAAAAGGTTAAGGGGGTAATGACAATCCACCATACAAAAATAGCAACACTGATATAAAAATTTAAATCTTTATAAAAATACAATATCTTTTCACTCAGTAGAATTTCTATAAAATAAAGTGAAGTACATACTACAATAACAAAGCCTCCAAACACTATGATACTGTCATAAAACCCAGTAAAAAAAGAATTCCAATGGCTAGTTATATACATTAAAGAGAATAAAAAAAAGAGAATAGAAATTCCTACAACAATTATTTTAGACAGTCTATTTTGTAAAATTTTACGGTAATAAAGGCTGTAAAATAAAACAGCACCTATATCCCAAGTTAAAGTGAATAACCAATAGTTTTTCTCATAAACAGTGTCTAATAAAAAACTTAATACTTTATTTTCTTTAACAAAATGCGTGTATACACCTAATAAATCAACAATAAATATATAAACTAAGAATATAATAAAATATTTGGCAGCCGTATGAGCATAGTGTTTATACAACAGCAACCCTATAGCAGCTGCCAAAAACTCAACACCAAGTGCGAGGTATAAATAATTTTGATGTAAAAATTCAATCACAGAAAAAAATTAATCAGGAAAACCATCACTACCTCCAGAACTTTTGTTCAATGCTTCTATAGGTATAGTACCTCCACCATTTTGCAGACTTAAGCCTATTGTACTTGCTTTAGCTTGATTCTTTTTTCCTGTTGGCACCATAAACATAGTTGATAAATTTTTCTTGGCTTGGCCTTGGTTTTTACCATAAACCCCTAGGTATACACGTAAACCTGTCATGTCGTAACCTAAACTATCAGCTTGGTTTTTCGCGTAAGCGATGTAGTTTTCAACTTCTTCTAAATCCCAACTTGTAGAACGGGTGTCTTTTTTTCTGCCCTGCTTTGCAGATGCAGAATCAACAGCTCCTTTTCTAAACTTCGTCCAGTTGTTGTTTAAATCTTTAGCTTCGTCAATCGTAATTAAACCATTTGGTTTTACGATTTTAGTTTCTTCAACTGATTCTTCTAAAGGTCGCGGACAAAAATAATAAGTAATTGCGGCTCCTAATATAAAGCCCAACACCACTAGTACTAATTTTTTCATTTGTAAAATAATTTTGGTTTGGTTAATAAATGCTAAAAGTAATAAAAAGATTCTATTTTGTAAGGTTTTGATTGTTAACAGTTGATCTTTGACTGTTGACTGTTGACTGTTGACTGTTGACTGTTGACTGTTGACTGTTGACTGTTGACTGTTGACTGTTGACTGTTGACCTCTGACCTTTGACTCTTGACCTTTGACCTTTGACCTTTGACCTTTGGCTGTTGACCTTTGACCTTTGACTGTTGACCGAACATGGAAGACGGCAAAATTGTTTATTTGTTTAATCGTGTAACCAGTACAAAGTTGAAGCAAGATTCCTCCTAGCATCGGAATGACAACTGGAAACCGCGACTGTGACTGTGACTGTGACTGAAAACTATAAATAAACTGTTGACCTTTGACTGTTGACCTTTGACCTTTGACTGTTGACTTTTGACCTTTGACCTTTGACCTTTGACTGTTGACTGTTGACGGAAGACGGCAAAATTGTTTATTTGTTGAATCGTTTAATCGTGTAACCGGTACAAAGTTGGAGCAAGATTCCTCCTAGCGTCGGAATGACAACTGGAAACTGTGACTGTGACTGAAAACTATAAATAAACTGTTGGCCTTTGACTATTGACTGTTGGCCTTTGACCTTTGACTGTTGACCTTTGACTCTTGACCTTTGACTGTTGACCTTTGACTGTTTACCTTTGACCTTTGACTGTTGACGGCAAAATTGTTTATTTGTTGAATCGTGTAACCGGTACTAAAGTTGAAGCAAGATTCCTCCTAGCGTCGGAATGACAACTGTGACTGTGACTGTGACTGTGACTGTTGACCTTCCGTTGAATTTTTAACTTTTCCTTTTTAATTATTAATTGTTGAAATGTTTATTCGTATAACTGAAAACTGAGACTGCGACTGCGACTGGCAACGCCTTAACTTGAATCTTCAAACTTGAATCTTGAAACAGGAATCTTGCATAACATCTACGAAAATCGTAACATTACGGTGCTAAAATCACCCTATGGAAGACGATAAGAATATTTCAGAAATTAATGCTGACGGACAACATATTATAGATAATAAAGCCCTTAATTTCACTGAAGCTATAATTCCTGTGGTGATTCTAATGGGCTTTTTAGCTTACAACATTTTTTTCGCCGATGGTGAAATGTTTGGCGCATATTCCAACCAATACATTCTTTTAATTGGTGCCTTTGTGGCGGCTTTAGTAGGCTTTTTTAATAAAGTGACTTTTAAACGCATGCTACAAGAAATTTGGGAAAACCTAAAAAGTGTTTTTGTGCCAATTATGATTCTCTTTTTAGTGGGTGCACTGGCAGGTACTTGGCTTGTTAGTGGTGTGATTCCCGCTATGGTGTATTATGGTTTACAGGTTTTAAGTCCGCAAATATTTTTACCGGCCTCGGTCGTTATTGCTGCAGTGATTTCTATTGCAACGGGAAGTTCATGGACCACTTCGGCAACCGTGGGTATTGCTTTAGTGGGCATCGGTACTGCTTTAGGCATCAACCCTGGTATGATTGCTGGTGCTGTGATTTCAGGCGCCTATTTTGGTGATAAAATGTCGCCTTTAAGTGATACCACCAACCTCGCTCCTGCTATGGCTGGAACCGATTTGTTTACCCATATTCGTTATATGGCCATTACCACCATTCCCACGATAGTGGTAACCTTAATTGTTTTCGGTATTTTAAGTGCTACCACAGAAACCACTGGTAATGCCGATGTTAGTAATTTATTAGACACCATAGAAACAACATTCAACATTACACCTTGGTTATTTGCCGTACCTGTGGTTGTCGTTGGGCTTATTTTACTTAAAACAAAACCATTGGTTGCTTTATTAACTGGCGTCTTACTAGCTGCTATTTTTGCGTTTGTTTTTCAACCGCATGTTTTAAATGATTTAGGCGATTCTAAAATTTCCACGATTATCACCTCCATTCTAACCGATATTCAAATCACAACTGAAAATGAAAAATTAAACGAGCTTTTTGCTTCTGGTGGTATGAAAGGCATGCTATGGACCATCTGTTTAATTATATGCGCCATGGTTTTTGGTGGCGTTATGGACGGCATTGGAGCATTGGCGCGTATTACAAAGGCCTTACTATCTGTAGCTTCTTCAATTTTCGGATTATTTGCAAGTACTGTTTTAAGCTGTTTGGGTTTAAACATTATTGCTTCCGATCAATATTTAGCCATCGTAATTCCTGGTAAAATGTTTAAACAAGCTTACGAAGATAAAAAACTGGCGCCAGAAAATTTAAGTCGTACTTTGGAAGATTCTGGTACGGTAACTTCTGTTTTAATTCCTTGGAATACCTGTGGGGCCTACCAATCTGGTGTTTTAGGCGTGGGTGTGGGTGAATATTTTATGTATGCTATTTTCAATTGGTTGAGTCCGTTTACCACTTTATTATTCGCGGCTTTAAATATTAAAATCAAGCAACTTTCTTCTAAATAACTGAAAACTATTCAGTTTAAAAAACACTATAATTAAAATCTATACTTTAATAAATTTTTAGGATTTTATATTCCTAAAAAATCTAATAACTGTGCTAAATTTGCAAGAGAAAACAATTAATAATTTAAATACAAAAATATGTCATTAGTAGGAAAAACTTTCCCAGATTTAAACGTAGACGCCATGAATGAAATGGGCGATACTTTTAAAGTAAACGTTCTAGAAGAAGCAAAAAACAACAAGAAAAAAGTAGTTTTATTTTGGTACCCAAAAGATTTTACTTTTGTTTGTCCGACAGAATTACATGCTTTTCAAGCAGCTTTACCAGAATTTGAAAAACGTAACACTATTGTTATCGGTGCTTCTTGTGATACGCCAGAAGTACACTTTGCATGGTTAAGTGCTTCAAAAGACAACGGTGGAATTGAAGGTGTTACTTACCCTATTCTTGCAGATAGCAACCGTAACCTTTCTAGTATTTTAGGTATTTTAGATATTACAAACGAAACTTTTGACGAAGCTACAGGTACTGTACAAGTTGAAGGTGATAACGTAACATACAGAGCAACTTACATTATTGACGAAGATGGTGTGGTGCAACACGAAAGCATCAACAACATGCCTTTAGGAAGAAATGTTGGCGAGTACATTCGTTTAGTAGATGCTTTAACGCATGTTCAAGAAAAAGGTGAAGTTTGTCCTGCAAACTGGGAAGAAGGAAAAGATGCTATGCAAGCTAACGCTAAGGGTACTGCTGAATATTTAGCTTCTCACTAAAAAAAATAAATCTCATGGTTCAAGAATTAGATAAAGATAATTTAGGCGAATTAGTTTCAAGTAATGATACTGTAGTCGTACAGTTCTCTGCCACTTGGTGTGGTAACTGCCGCATTATGAAACCTAAATTTAAGAAGTTAGCAACAGAAAATGAAAACGTTTCTTTTGTTATTGCCGATGCTGAAAAATTTCCAGAATCAAGAAAATTAGCAAACGTGGATAATTTACCAACTTTTGCCACTTTCAAAAATGGAGCATTTTTAAACCAAGTTCAAACGAACAAGTTTGACGTCTTAAAAGAATTAGTCGATGAAGTTACCAGTAATTAAACATCTTACTCAATTTATTGAGGAGAATGACGAGGATTTCGTAATTGAAACCATCGAAACGCTAGAAGCTTTAACCGAAGTACCTTCTTTAAAAGACGAAGAATTGGACGTTATTGGCGAGCTTATTTCTAACATGTACGGAGCCGTTGAAGTTAACAAAATGATCAAAGAAGGCACGCCTAAAAAAGAAGCTCTAAACGGCTTTATGAAGCGTGTTATGGGATCGATAGATAGTTAGTTTTCAGGGAAACAAAAGTGGTGATTATTTATCGCTATCCTGAAAATTAATTTTCGAAACTTATCAAACATTTTATTAAAACAGCCTGGAATTTATTTCTGGGCTGTTTTTTTTGTGGATTTTTGACCGAAGACCTAGGAATTGAAAATTGATTATTTTTTATTGATTATTTGGGGAATGTTTATTTGTTGAATTGTTTAACCGTGTAACCGACGTTGAAGTTGATGAAAGTTGTACGGATTGAAGATTGATTAATTTTGACCGATGACGGATGACAGAAGAGGGTTGAACGTGAAATTGAATATTGATTAGTTATTATTGATTATTTGGATTACGTTTATTTGTTTAAGTATTCAATCGTGTAACCGACGTTAAAATTTTTAACTTTTACTTTTTAATTATTAATTGTAGAAATGTTTGTTTGTTTAACTATGACTGAAAACTCCAAATTAACTGTTGACCTTTGACTGTTGACCATTGACTTCTTGTACGTCTAAAAGTTCAGCTGTTGTATTACAATTAATGACACCTTCTCGTCTCCGCTTGAACACCGGTTTTGTTCATATTTTTGTATAGCCTTTGGAATCAATAAGGTTATCTTTCTGTATGTTGAATTGTTTATTCGTGTAACCGACTTTAGAATGGTTAAATTTTTAACTGTTCCTTTTTAATTATTAATTTAATAAATACCGTCTTTCGTCGCGAACGACAACTTCAGCATTCCGTCTTCGGTCTCCCGTCAATTTTTCATTTTTAATTATTCACTTTTCATTCAAAAAAAAAGGGTCAAACTAAAACTAGTCCAACCCTCTTTATAATTTATAACTTTAATAAAACCTAAACAGTATACATTTTATTACGTAACTCTTTAATCTTTGGGTTTTGCATGTACTCGTCGAACGTGGTGTAACGGTCAATAACGCCATTTGGAGTTAATTCTACAACACGGTTAGCAACCGTTTGTGCAAACTCATGATCGTGTGTTGTAAACAAGATGGTGCCTTTAAAGTTTTTTAATGAGTTATTAAAAGCGGTAATACTTTCTAAGTCTAAGTGATTGGTTGGCTCATCAAGTTGTAATACGTTAGCACGCATCATCATCATTCGAGATAACATACATCTTACTTTTTCTCCCCCTGATAGTACAGACGATTTTTTAAAGGCTTCTTCTCCACTAAAAATCATTTTCCCAAGGAAACCACGAATATTAACTTCTTCACGCTCTTCTTCAGTCGTTGCCCATCGGCGTAACCAATCAATAAGCGTTAAGTCGTTATCAAAAAACTCACTATTATCTAGTGGTAAATACGACTGTGTTGTCGTCACACCCCACATGAATTTACCAGCATCAGCTTTTTCATTATCATTTAAAATTTGATAAAAAGCAGTTGTAGCTCTAGAATCTCTAGAAAACACCACCACTTTATCGCCTTTTGCAAGGTTTAAATCAATATCCTTAAATAAAGTTTCGCCATCGATAGAAGCCGCTAAACCTTCAACATTTAATATTTGATCACCTGCTTCTCTTTCACGTTCAAAAATAATAGCAGGATATCTACGACTGGTACGACGGATATCGGCAATATTCAATTTATCAATCATTTTCTTTCTACTGGTAGCTTGTTTACTTTTTGCTACGTTGGCAGAAAAACGACGTATAAATTCTTCTAATTCTTTTTTCTTCTCTTCAGCTTTTTTGTTTTGCTGTGCATGTTGTCTTGCTGCTAATTGCGAAGACTCATACCAAAACGTATAGTTTCCAGAGTAGTGGTTTATTTTTCCGAAGTCAATATCAGAAATATGTGTACAAACCGCATCTAAAAAGTGTCTATCGTGAGATACCACAATCACACAATTGTCATAATTAGCTAAGAAATTTTCTAACCAAGAAATGGTTTCGTAATCCAAGTCGTTGGTAGGCTCATCCATAATAAGCACATCTGGATTTCCAAATAAAGCCTGTGCTAATAACACACGTACTTTTTGTTTACCATCCAAATCGGCCATCATGGCGTGGTGAAATTCTTCTTTAATTCCTAAGTTCGATAGCATAGAAGCCGCATTACTATCGGCATTCCACCCGTCCATTTCCTCAAATTGAACTTGTAACTCCCCTATTTTTTCGGCGTTTTCATCAGAATAATCTGCGTAAAGCGCATCAATTTCAGTTTTAATTTTAAACAACGGCTTATTTCCCATTAAAATGGTTTCTAAAACCGTATGCTCATCATATAAATTATGATTTTGCTCTAGTACCGACATACGTTTTCCGGATTCTAAAGACACATGTCCTGAGGTAGGATCCATTTTTCCAGAAATAATCTTTAAAAACGTTGATTTCCCTGAACCATTGGCTCCAATAATACCGTAGCAGTTGCCATTATTAAAAGTGGTATTCACTTCATCAAAAAGCACGCGTTTTCCAAATTGGACAGAAAGATTTGATACTGATAACATAACTTAAATTAAATTTTTGCAAAAGTAGAAAAATGAATCGGTAAGACGAAACTTAAAACCCTCAATTTTATTGTGTAGAATGTGTCTAAAATTGTAGGAAAATCAACTTTTAACAGCCTCTTAACAGCCGAATCCCTTTACATGGTATACTTTTGCCACATCCAAAGACACCTAATACATTTATGAGATTTTATTTTTCATTTATAGTTTTACTACTTGCCTTTTTTAGCTGTGAAAAAAATGCTGATAATGCGGCAAATAGTTGTGCGTATATTGGGGGTGAAATTATTAACCCGAGTACGAATTATGTGGTTTTATCTAAAAATCAATCCATTCTTGATACGGTAAAACTTAATGGTGTTAATCGATTTATTTATAAAATTGACTCACTACAGCCTGGACTTTACACTTTTAAACATGGGCTTGAATCACAAATTGTTTTATTAGAACCTAAAGACAGTGTGTTTTTCAGATTAAATACTCTAGATTTTGATGAATCTTTAGTTTTTACAGGAAAAGGTGACAAGAAAAACAACTACCTAATTGAAGACTTTCTTTTTCATGAAAAAGAAGAAAAAGATATCGTAAGATTAAGTCAGTTACCTCCTTTGGAATACGAGAAGAAAATTGATTCTATAAAAGCAATTAAGGATACTAATTTAGAAAGATTTATTAGTAAATATGAACCGTCTCCGCTATTTGTTCAAATCATAGAAGCTAATAATAGGTACAGTTACTATAGCAATAAAGAGGTTTATCCATTTGCGCACCATGGAAGAAATAAAGCAAAAAACTTAAAAGGCTTACCCGCCGATTTCTATAACTATAGAAAAACGATTAATTACAATGATACTGTTTTTAGTGACTACCCGAATTACCAGACGTTTTTAAAGCATAATTTAAGTAATCTTGCACTCAAAGTACACAAAAATCACGATCCAGGAAAATCACGTGAAGCCCATGCCTTTTGTTATAATTATGGCCGTTTAAAATTGGTAGATAGCCTAGTTACAAATAGTTTGATTAAAGATGATTTACTATATCATTTTACTTTAAAATACTTATCGAAAAGCGATAACGAAGAAAATAACAAGAAAATTCTAAATTTTTATAGAGCTAAAAGTAGTAATGCTTCTGAAAAAGAACGCATGTCACGCTATGCACAATCTATTCACCGTTTAAAAAACGGGTCTACCCTTCCCACGGTTAACCTTGTAGATTACAACAATAATGCTTTAACTTTAAATTCGGTGATTAAAGAACTAACCGTTATTACTTTTTGGTCTAATGTTTATTACGAACACTTTAAAGACAGTCATTATAAAATCAAGGAATTAAAAATTAAATATCCTGATGTAAATTTCATTTCAATAAACATTAATGACTTTGGTATAGCTAAGGCAAAGAAAATATTGGACACTTTTAATTTCAACCACGCGGAAGAATATCAATTTGAAAATTCTGAAGTGGCCTCAGAAAAACTTATTATCTACCCTATTACTAAAGTGATCATTGTAGATAAAGACAAGAAGATTATTGATAGTAATTCTAATATTTTCTCTTATAAATTTGAAGATAATTTATTAGGGCTAATCAATAGATAATCTACAACTTATAATGATTCATTAGAAGCTTTTCATAAACCGTATCTGGTAAAATACGCTTTAAAACGATGGAGAATTTCTGCATAAAAGCGCCTATTTTATAGTGTACTTTAGGCTTTTTAGTTTGAATGACTTTGTAAACCGCTTCGGCCATCATATTTGGATTGCTTCCATGGTCAACATGCGTATTCATTAAATCTAAAGTATGACCATAAGGTTTTTTATATGGCGAATCCTCTAAAAGTGGTGCATGATAACGCCCTGCAGCGATATTAGTGGCAAAATCTCCGGGTGCTACATTGGTCATTTCAATATTAAAATCTTTCAATTCCATTCTATAAGCTTCAGTAAGCAACTCTAAAGCACCTTTGCTCGCACTATAAACACCTCGATAAGGCAAGCCCATATACCCTGCAATAGAAGTTATATTGATAATTAAACCTTCCCCCTGCTTTCGCATGTGTGGAAGCACCGCTTTAATAACACGTATGGGTCCGAAAAAATTAGTTTCAAAATTATTTTTAATCTCGGCTTCAGGAATTTCTTCAATAGGCCCTGTAATCCCCGCACCGGCGTTGTTAACAACAACATCGAGTCTTCCCTCATTTTGAATGATGGTTTCAACGGTTTGGTTAATGGTTTGATTGTCTTTAACATCTAAGCCTAAAATTGGAAACGGACTTTCTGTATACTTTTCAGGACTTCTACTAGTTCCGTAAACTACAAATCCTTTCTCACTTAAAAATATCCCTATGGATTTACCAATACCTGAAGATCCTCCAGTAATCAAAACAACTTTCGCCATGCAATTCTAAAATTTTGAAGCCGTAAAAATACAATAATTATTTAGGAGGAGCATTTAGTAAAAATAGGTTTAGAAATCAGTAGTTAGTTTGGTATTCTAAAATTGAATTTTAAGTAGAATGTCAAATCCTACTCAGATAAAATTAGTAACTTTTTACATCTAATCGATTTTGACTGCGCTGCTTTAGATTAGCAAAGTGTAAAAATCAACTTAAAAGTATATAACTAGCTACTAATCTCTATCATTAGAATCAAGTCTCCCTAATTACATTTTATTTTTCGTCCATTAAAATCATCACAAAATCAGTTTCATTTAAAAATTTTAACTACATTTAACTATAATAATCTGTTATCAAGATTATTAACAACTTCTCCCTATCTCTTTTTATAATTATTTGCAACACGTGATACAGTCAACCTGTACTAGATATTAAACCCATTTAAAGGCGTTTAAAACGGTGCCTTTTATTTATTCCGTTTAATATTCAAAATTAGCGGCTTAAGTGACGTCACAAACCGTTACTTAACCATATAATCACTTAATAAAGATGATAAAATTCTTCAGAAAAATTAGAAAGAACTTACTCATGGAAGGTAAGACTGGAAAGTACTTAAAATATGCTATTGGTGAAATTATTTTGGTGGTTATTGGAATAGTTATAGCCCTTCAAATAAATAATTGGAATGAAAATAGATTAAATAACATAGCCGTTAAAACATATCTAAATAATTTAATCGATGAGTTAACCAATGAGCAACGTGTGCTAGAATTTTTTGTTGAAAGTCATAGTTTTAAATATTATTCAATGAAATATTTATTAATTATGGAAGGCACCAATATGTATGACCCAGTAGCAGATCGTAAAACGGAAATCCCCCCTTTTAAACCCATTCCATATTGGAACAAAAAAATACCCACGGTCTATGATGAAGAATTCATTCAACTGACTTATAGTATGATGCATAGGGCACAATTTCCACCCATGGAAGGAGCTACTTTAGAAGAGTTAAAAAGCACGGGAATGTATTCTCGAATTAACCCCAAATTAAAAATAGCAATCAACAACTATTACGCATTCAAACAAAATGATTTTAATGGCAAAGTACAATCTTTGGCTTTAGATTTTCAAGTATCTTTAGCAAAGGATGGTTATATAACTACCGATACAAATAAATTAGCTGACCCCATTAGTTTAATAAGAAATAACCCAGGAAGAATAGGCATAATAAAACGCATGATACGGGAATCTGGGTGGACTATTTTAAGCGCTATCAACTCAAAGGAAAGAAATAAAAAATTAATAGCACTCACCGAAAAAGAAATAGCGACTCTTTAAGTTTAAAAAATTTAAATTCTTCATTAAACCCAGGCTAAACAATAATTATTTATCGAATTTTTAACGTGTCCTAAAAAGGGGAAGTCTACTCCTCTGTAAGCTTCCCCTAAAATCGAACTGTTTAAAAGTAGAATAATAATTTTTAAATTTGAACAGTATTATGAGACGAAG
>NZ_JAUOSF010000011.1 GCF_030548465.1 Tamlana sp. 2_MG-2023 | reverse complement strand
CCAAGAGAATTAAAAACAGTAATTTTAAACTAGTTTTAGAAAATTAAGCAGTTCTAATATGGGGAAGCTTACAATAGGTCCTAAACTTTATGAGGATGTACATGGTAAACTTGATTATACACCTGTGAAAAATAGAATCATTGAGAGTAAAGAAAGTAAGGTTTTTTCTTTGTATATGGGCTATGATGTATATTTAGATTATGAATTAAGAAGTAAGATTTTAGAGGATACAATACTTTCAGAAATAAGAAAAACAAAAAAGGTTTATAACATTACCAATAACAGAGAGAATTTTGATATCTATAAGGGCAAAATCTCTGATTCAATTAAAGGTTATATCCATCTCAATTATACGAACCCTAAAACAGAACAATTTGATTATCTCAATATTCCAATTGAGTTTTAATATTAGGTGTTTAGCAGGCTTTACTTTTTGAAAACAGTTTAAAAAAACGATTAATGTTTATTTGTTTAATACCGAGGTGATTAATGAAGATTTATTTAAAATATGTATTCTTGATATTTTTTCTAGTGGCTTGTAATTCACGAGAAGAAAATCTTCAAATTGAACTTTTGAAAACAGACTCACCAATGAAAGTGCTGTTAAGTTCAAGTAAAAGTGGTAATAATAAAGTAAAAATTTTTATACCACAAGAATTTAAAGTTACAAGCGCTCCTTCGGCTATTAAAGTTTCAAGCATCCGTTTTAGTGAAACAGGAGCCAATATATATGGAAGTCGAGGTACTGAGATTTATACTTACGATGAAAGTGGTCTTGAAATAGCAAAAATTGAACGCCAACTTTCCAAAAACAATATTTATAAATTTTACGTAGGTTATTTTAATAGCATTAGTGATTATGAAAAAGAAAACATTTTAGCTAATTACATTCAAAAGGGAACTAAATATGGAAATAATATTTATGATATTAAAAATAATGATTCATTGTTCAAGAAGCTAAAGAATAAAATCTCTGATTCAATTAGAGGTTATATCCACCTCAATTATACCAACCCTGAAACAGAACAATTTGATTATCTCAATATTCCAGTTGAGTTTTAATATTAGTTGCTGTGTAGCCATTGTACTTCAAAAAATAGTAGTATTTTTAGCACAATAAAATAATAACTAATTTTGACAAACTACAATTAACACTCAAAAAAATGAAAAAAAACCTACTGTGTATAGCGCTATTTTTTGCGTTATTCACGTATCAAACAAAAGCAAATGAGATTACCTCTCGTAACGCAGTAATTGCTACCACAACTACTGCTAATCTAGGTGATGTAACTGTCACCGGAGAACTAAAACAATGGCATAATATAACTTTAGAGATTACTGGACCTCAAACTTCAGAGTCAGCCAATACAAATCCATTTTCAGATTATCGAGTTCAAGTCGTTTTCACAAAAGGAAATGAAGAATTTTCCGTACCTGCTTATTTTGCTGCCGATGGAAATGCAGGTGAAACCTCAGCTACATCAGGTAACATTTGGAAAGTACATTTTAGACCATCTTCTACAGGAACATGGAATTACAAAGTTCATTTTAGAACCGGTACCGATGCAGCAACTTCTACCAGTAATACAGTTGGTACAGCAGTGCAGTCTGTTGACGGGAAAACAGGAACAATTGTTGTCGCTGCTTCTGATAAAACAGGAAAAGATTTACGAGCTAAAGGGCGTCTAGAATATGTTGGAGAACATTACTTACGTTTTGCAGGTAATGGTGAATGGTTTTTAAAAGCGGGACCTGATTCTCCAGAAAATTTTCTTGCTTATGAAGATTTTGATAACACATCCGATATAGGAGGAAGAAGAAAATCTTGGTCGCCACATGCTGGAGATTGGAATTCAGGAGATCCAAGTTGGCAAAATGGAAAAGGGAAAGAAATTATTGGTGCAGTAAATTACTTGGCTGATAAAGGATTAAATACATTTTCTTTTTTAACAATGGCCGCACCTGCAGGAGATGATAAAAATGTTTTTATGTGGACTGCTACCAACGAACAAGACAGGTATGATTGTTCAAAATTAGACCAATGGGAAATTGTTTTTACTCATGGTGAAAGAAAAGGAATGCATCTTCATTTTAAAACTTCGGAAACGGAGAATGAAATGCAATTGGATAATGGAAATGTAGGTAGAACACGTAAAATTTATTATCGTGAATTAATTGCTCGTTTTGGACATCATTTAGCCTTAAACTGGAATTTAGGGGAAGAAAACGGAGATTATGGAAATACAAATCAAAATGATGCACAACGTATTGCCATGGCAAAGTATTTTGCTGATAATGATCCCTATGAAAATCATATTGTAATTCACACATCACCTAATGGGCAAGATAAGATTTATACGCCATTATTGGGTAACAAATCCGAATTAACAGGAGCTTCTGTACAAACAGGATGGAATAAGGTACATGATATGACTAAAACGTGGGTAGATAAATCTGCTAATAACGGTAAAAAATGGGTTGTTGCTAACGATGAGCAAAACTCGGCAAAAATCGGAGTTCCAGAAGATGCTTATACAGGCACACCCAATAAACATGATATTAGAGAAAATGTTTTATGGGGAAACTTCATGGCTGGAGGTGCTGGTGTGGAGTATTACTTTGGGTACGAAAGACCACATAGTGATTTAAATTGTGAAGATTTTCGTTCTAGAGACGATAGTTGGGATTACTGTAGATTTGGTCTTCAGTTCTTTAATCAATACGTTCCTTTTTGGGAAATGAAAAATGATAACTCTAAAACTTCTAGAGGGCAGTGTTTTTATAAAGATGGAGATATTTATGTTATTTATTTACCTAATGGAGGAGGTAGTAATGTAACCTTGCCTAATGGTAATTATAATGTTAGATGGTACAACCCTAAATCGGGAGCTGGTTTAACGGATGGAAAGCAAAACTTCAGTGCTAATGGAGCGACTGCAATTGGAAATTCACCAAATACTAATAATGATTGGGTTGCATTAGTTACAAATACTAATTTTTCTCATCCTGGGAATCCTAATGGATATGAGCCAGAACTAGAAACCCCAAAAGAAGAAGTAGAAGGGCCAGCTGGTAGTGTAGGGTGTAGTGAATCTACGTCTAAGGTTACAGGTGATTTTATAGCTATTGAAGCTGAAGATACTGATGCTGACCTTGGTTTATGGGAAATGCAGACACCGACAGATGACTGGTATTTAGGGGACACCCAAGGTGTAGCTCCTATTAATAATAGTTACTTAGAGTTTACAGGGAATAATATAAATTCAGGTAGTGCTCAATCTCCATTAACTTACACCTTTGTTTGTGAGGAAACTGCAACATATAGATTAGTGATGCGTATGCGGCAAAATTTGGAAGGAAATGGAACGCATGAACAAGACAAGTCTAATGATGTGTATGTGAAATTGGAAGGAGATTTTGAATCAGGAAATGAATATACAACAGCTAGTTTAAAAAGTAATATGAAGTTTTGGGGAAGAGGTACCAAAATAGGAAATGACACTGTTGATCATTGGGGAGCCATTGTTCAAGGAGAGTTAGGGCATGATAAACTACCAATTATGTACAAGCTTAAAAAAGGCGAAACTTACACATTAACAATGTCTGGTAGAGCTAAAGGTGCCTGTATTGATTATATACTTTTTATTAATACAAAATTAAATTTAAACCCAGGGTATAATGTTGATATTGCTGTTAAGTTTGATGAAAAATATAGACCTCATACTTGTGAAGATAACGATGAACCTGTTATATCAGATTGCAATACGATAAATGCTGTAAATTTTGATAAATTTACAGGTTGGAATAATACTTTTGTTGATGCGCAATCAGGTAACGCACCTGCTCCAGCAAATGATATTCAAGTTTTATCCGTGTCCAACAGATTAAAATGGGCTGCTGCTGAGACTACATTTACAGGAGAGGACGGAGACATGCTTATCAAATTGAATTCCATGCAAGAAACAGATGGAGAATGCACTTTTAAAGTTTTTGTAAATAATGCGCTTATCGGAGAGGTGACCAATGATAGAATTCATGGGACAGGCATAGCGGATTATACCATCCAAACCCATGAAATTAACAGCGATGCTGTTTCTTTAGTGAATGGAGATGTTATTCGTGTTAAGTTTAATAATGCAACAAATGGTTTAGTTCCAGAAGGAAATACTACTGCAACAGCACGTGGCAGATGGGTGAGTTTAGAGCTTTGTCCTGCTGGGGAAGCCGCGGAGGATCCAGACCCAGTAGAAAATGAATTAAGTACCATTCACGATGCTTATATTCAAAATTCGGCTTCATTTAATAATAATGATTTAAAAGTTGAAAAAGGGGTAAGAACAGCTTATTTATTGTTTGATACTGATGGTTTGGATTCTTATACTCAATCTATTCAATTAGATTTAACAGTAGGAGACGATGCAGGTTCTGGAGAATTAAAAGTCTATAAGGGAAATCATACCAATTGGACTGAAACAGCAATTACTGCTGCAAACGCACCAACTAAAGGTTATCTATTAGGGAGTATTGATGAAACTTATCAAAAAGGAAATACATACTCTATTACTCTTGATATATCTAAAATAACTATTGGCGAGCCGCTAACTTTGATCATTGAACAAACTTCAGGTAATGATGTGTGGTTTTCTTCATCTGAAGTGGCTGGTAAAGAACCTAAATTAGTTATTGAATCAGCTACAGCATCTGTTGATGATATTGATATGGATTCTGTGAACGTATATCCAAATCCGTTTGTTAATGAATTAGTAGTAGATTTGCCAATTGGAGCCAGAACAATTGAGCTGTATGATTTTGCAGGAAGACATATTTTAACTAAAAATGTAGAAACAGGATTGAGAACGCTAGTTGTTTCAGAAAATGTTTCTTCATTAGAATCAGGAGCTTATATATTACAAGTAATTACGGAAACGAATGTATATTCTCTTAAAGTAATTAAGAAATAGCTTCTTAACCATTAAAGTTTAGGGAAACCCTCTTTGTGGTTCTTAAAATAATTAAATAAAAAAAGCGACTTGAGATAATCAAGTCGCTTTTTGTTTTGTTTAAATTGAACATGGCAAATTCTTCTTTTTTATGATTCTTTTCTGTATTCTAAAATCTATAATCAATATGATTACCTAAGTTATTTGTAAATTAGAGAATGGAGACAAGATGAAACCTGTGCGATTCAAATTAGTATGGGATCATTCCTGAAAGTTGTGTTTACGCAAAAAATTGAGTTAAAATAAAAGGGAAGACTTCTACTTTTTTTACTCATCTAAATTAACTTCTGAAAGCTGTAATTTTAGCTTTTAGTATACTGTAGAATCATTTGTACTTCGATTTACAAAATAGTTTAAAATAGTCCTGTAGATAAAACAAAAAAAACTCAATCAAACAATCGAGTAGACGGGTGGCAATAATGAATTATTCCGTCTACAAGACATGTTTTTCTATCACCTTTTACTGTTATTACCACAGGTTTAGCTTGTATAGTATTACATACAAAATTAAAGTTCCTGAGGTGATTTTAGTTTTATAAGCCTTGTTTTTTTGGACGGGATTTGGAGTGTTTCTGTTTCTTGGCGCAAAATTTATGGGAGGGTATTTGGTTGAATAATTTAACTTACTAGTTCTAGAGCTCGCGCAAGGGATAGCAGTGGAAAGCCCACAGGGAAGTATGACCGCGGACTTGCAACGAATAGCCCGACCCTAAAGGGTTGCGCCCAAAGGATGCTACTGAAAATGAAAGCCAAATTCTTTGAAAGGTTGTCTTTTCTTTAAACTGCTAAATCTTTGTATTCTATTAAAACTGAAAGTAAATAAACGGTTGGAAATCGGTTGAAAAGGCTTGATAACAAATAATACCCACCACTACAGAAGCAACAACTTTTAAGTAAATTGGGCTGTTGGCATAGAGATTTTCAATTTGGGTTTTAGTTGAATTTGGTAACCAATGCGTGATGTAACCAATGCCCATGACGATGAAAACAGCTTTGTAGTTCACAAATATGTCCCAGGCATAGTGTAAATCCATATGATAGGCTACTTGGTTGTACCATTTCGCGATATGCTCCATACTTTCGCCCCTAAAATAGATGCGGGTAAAGGTGATAAAAATTAAAGTCACTAAGATTTTCCACCATCTTGCAATCCAGTGGTTGTATTTTTCATACGGACTTATCTTTCTCCATAATTTGTAAACCACGATACCCAAGCCGTTAAGTCCGCCCCAAATCACAAATTTCCAAGAAGCCCCGTGCCACAAGCCGCCAATAAGCATGGTGAGCATAAGGTTGATGTTGGTATTAATATAGTTCTCTACTTTTTTATTGTATTGGGCGGCAATAAAAATGGCCAAACAAATTGCTAATGTTGAATATACCACGATTAAATTTTGATAGGCGTAGAGGACACCTAAAATAATGATAGATAGGATGATGTAAGAACCTATGGAGCCTTTTCGGTTTCCGCCTAAAGGAATGTATAAATAATCTCTTAACCAGGTGGATAGCGAGATGTGCCAACGCCTCCAGAAATCGCCGGTATTTAGTGCTTTATACGGTGAGTTGAAGTTTACGGGTAGCTTGAATCCCATGAGTAAAGCGAGGCCAATGGCAATATCGGTATAACCAGAAAAATCACCATAAATTTGTAGGGAATACCCAAACATGGCCATTATATTTGCGAAGCCAGAAAACATTTCTGGGGTGTCGAAAACACGGTCTAAGAAGTGCATGGCTATAAAATCGGCAAAAATCATTTTCTTAATGAGCCCTTTTAAAATCATAAAGGTTCCCTTGTCAAAATCGGATTTTGTTAACAGCGTTGGTGCTGTAATTTGAGGTACAAAATTCTCTGCTCTTACAATTGGCCCTGCGACAAGCTGCGGAAAGAAACTCACATAAAATCCGAAATCTACAATAGAGTCTAAAGGTTTTAGTTTTCTTCTGAAAATATCGACACTGTAACTTATGGTTTGGAAGGTGTAAAATGAAATACCTACTGGAAGTATAATTTTATCGACTGTAAAATAGTTTTGATCATTGAAGCTATTTCCCCATTCGGCAAGTAAATTCACGACCTGATAATCGGTATGGAACAACATGTTTAAAGAGTCGGTAAAGAAATAGGCATACTTAAAATAACAGAGTACAGTTAAATTAACGATAACACTTAGCGTAACTAGGGCATAGCGTTTTTTGTTGTTTTCGGTTTTGTAAATGTTTCGACCTATAAAGAAATCGACAATGGTACTAAATATGAGAATACCAATAAATAAACCACTAGTTTTGTAGTAAAAGAATAATGAAATTAGAAATAAATAAGCGTTTCTCTGTTTAATTTTTTTGTAAAACACGCCAAACAAGGTGTAAGCGACTGCGAAGAAAATCCAGAAATTTACTTGAGTAAAAATTAACGGAAAATCTTCCGAGAATGTGAAAATGTCGTATAACCTATTCATCGAGACGTTTAAAGTAATTTAGTAATTCGGTTGCGTTTCTGCCGGTAGATGCTGCCCATGCATTTACTATGGCGTCTAACATTAAATCCGCCTTTACGCTATAGCCAAACAGGGTGAAATGAACACGGTCTTTAGGCATGAGTTCGTTTTTATACCATTTTTGCGATGATCCCAATCCTCCCATAATTTCGAAAAAATCCCAAACCGCCATGTTGTATTCTTCTGCTATTTCTAATATAATTCGTTGTTGTGTAACCGTATTCGGATTTGGTTTTCTGCGCCTGTAATAACTATCATTAGGAACCGTAAGCAGAATGGCGCAATTGGGGT
Source organism: Tamlana sp. 2_MG-2023 (assembly GCF_030548465.1). Lineage (GTDB taxonomy): Bacteria > Bacteroidota > Bacteroidia > Flavobacteriales > Flavobacteriaceae > Pseudotamlana. The sequence continues at coordinate 49,292 of NZ_JAUOSF010000011.1, read as the reverse complement.
TTTTACGCTGAATCATGTTTAAAAAAGATTTGTAATAATATCTGAAACCTTCAGCGTCAAACTGATCTTCTGGCATATAAGCATCATTCGTTCCTATGGAGATAATAAATAAATCAGGGTTATAGAGATCAAACTGACGTTCAAAATAGGTGCTACGATCGAAACGTTTAAAACTAGCGCCGTTAACACCTATAGTTGTATATTCTATACCAGGATTGTTGTTTATAAACTCTAAACCCATAATATCAAATTCAGGATTTACCGTAGCAGAATCTTTTAGTTTAAGGCTTATTTCTAGGCTGTCTATGGTTCTGTTGAAACGAAATTCACGATACATCTTAACGTAATTTATCGTGTCTGATTTTACTAAAGTGCTGTCTAAAACAACTAAATTATAATCGTTTCTCCAAGTGTTATAAAACACACGTAATTTATCAAAGTTATAGGGTTCTCTATTATAATTTTTATAGTTCGCTTTTATAGATAGCGTGTCTGAAATATCCCTAAATGCAGCTGTTATTCCTGATAAGCCCCAAGCAATACTGTCTTTAGTGATGGAGCAGCGGTAACCTTGCCATTTATCTTGAGTGCTACTTGATACACGGTAATTTAAAGGGTTGTTTGTGTGTGCTAAATGGTAGGGAAACACAAAGCCTCGTTGTCCCGTAGCATAAGGATTCATGTTTTGCAAATAAGTTCTTAGTTTATTAGAATAAAAATCGGCTTGAATATGCGATCCTCCAATATGCATGATTTGAAGTTTATCTTTTTCGCCAGAATAAATACGGTCTAGTTTAGCGAAAAAAGTCTTAAAAGCAGGCGATTTATCTGCGTATTTAAGGGTGTTAGCTTCAAAATTTATAAGATGTCCTAAGGTAGGTTTTATGCTGTCCAACACATAATGTTGAGCATGAATAGACGTAGTGAAAAACAGGAGTAGAATTAAATACTTCATTTTTTATCCGTTAGATCTAAGTAGAGCGATAGAAAAAGAATTTCAGAAATCACTTTAGTACCCGATGGTGAAAAGTGCGTGTAATCGTTCCCTGCGAGTTTTTGGTCTACCCAATAGGGCATCGAGTTTTTTCCCCCCATAGCATCGTAAATGCTCCAATAAGCTGCTCCATTTTTAGTCATAATATCTTCAAGACATTCATTTAAATAAGGTAAAAGCGGGTAGGTAACCATTTGTCCGTTTTCTGTAGTAGACATATCACTAGGGCCAATGAACAAAATATTTGCATCGTTTGTTTTTCGTTTTACCCAGTTTACATGGTTTTTAATATATCCTGCATAACGTTTTACATGTAGTGAATCTTCAAAGTAAGGCACAGAGTTTCCTCCGTATTGAAAAATTACTAATTTCGGATCTAACGCCTTGTACATTTTTTTGAAATTGGTACTGTTTGTTCCTGCAAAAATAGTTCCTGCCGAACCGCGCATAGCCACGTTATCTAGGTTAATACCCTGATCACCATCTAGGGTGAGTCCATAGAAGTCTGGACTAATTTTGCTTTCCAATTCTATTTTTAAGGACGTTGGGGTTACAGCTAAATTAATTTGGTATTTATGATACTCTCCATCGTTTATTAATGCGTCCGATTGAATTAATTCCCCATTATTAAACACTTTTATAGTCGTTGGAGTTACCGATTGCCCGTAGTGTAAGCCGATTTTTGTGAATTTTTTTAGGCGGTTGTATGAACGGGTTGGTTGAGAAATATAAATGGTGCCTTTGGTTACTTGTAAGGTGTCTAAAAGCACATCGTTAATACTGTCGTAAGCCTGTGTGAATCGTGAAAGCGACGAGTAAGCGCCATATTTTTTATGTTCGAAAGGTGTGGCTCTCTTGTCAAAATAGGCATGACGTGTCCAATTATCTGAAGCTGCTACATCATTACTAATCTGTTCATAAACTTGTACAATAGGTACAAATCCAGGACCATGACCTCCGTAAATACCTTGGAGCCTGTTTCTAAGATATGCTGAAATACGATCGCCTTCCAACTGGGAATCGCCGTAATGAATAATACGACATTGACTCGCGTTTAAGCTGTTTCGTAATTTTTCTAAATATTCAGATTTATTTTCAGGGTATTGAATACGTTGTACTTTAGATGTGTCTATTTTTCTAAAATCAGGAGGAGGAGGTAATTCTTCTATTTCCGCTACGTCATTTTCAATTTCCGTATTTTCTATAATAGTTTCAACATTAGTTACAATACTATCTAAAACAGTAACTTGTGTCGCCTCAGGTGCTTTAGTTTGAAGAAAAGATTCAGATTTAGGATATTTTATGGTCACATCACCTATGAAAAAGCCTTCCTGAAATGTACCGTTTGGCAGTGGTTTAGAATCTGAAAAGAAAGTCATTCCTAAAAGAATCAATAAAACAATGATCAGATATAAGGAAATTTTTAATGGTGTGTATTTCAAGTTTGTTTAGGTTAACTGCTTTTATAAGAAGCAGAATCAGGGTATAAAGATACATTTCTTGATTAAAACTATCAACGGCCAGTAAAATAATCCGTGATTTTCTGTTTTTTTCTGAAACTTAAGCATAATTTAATGGAAGCAGATACATGTAAATAGACGATTTTAACAATTTATTGGGCTTCTAAATAAGCTCAAAGCCTTACTATTTAGGTAAAACTTCCGCATCTTTGCCTAAAAATTAGCATTGTGAATTTTAAAGACAAAGAACTCATCATATTTGACTTTGATGGCACGCTCATCAATAGTATTCCAGATCTTACCTTGGCCGTAAACACTATGTTGTCTCATTATGAAGCCAAACCACTGACAATAGAAGAGGTGACACCATTCATAGGTAACGGGGCGATGCCTTTGGTGAAAAGAGCCTTGGGACGTGCGCTACCAAACCAAGAACTTTCGGAAGCTTTTTTAAATGAAGCTTTTAAAGTCTATTTAGCGGCCTACCAGCAGGTAACTTGTAAAGATACTTTTATGTATCCTGGCGTTTTGGAAACCTTGAAATATTTAGATGATAAAAGTTATAAACTAGCCATTTGTACAAACAAACCCTTTGGGTTTATCAAACCTATTTTAGATAAATTAGAAATTACACAGTACTTTAAGAGTTGGGTTGGTGAAGATTCTTTACCAGAGAAAAAGCCTCATGCAGCGCCACTTTTTCATATCGCTGAAGAAATGAATACGACCATTGAAAATAGTATTATGGTTGGTGATTCTAAAAATGATATTCTTGCTGCGCAAAATGCAAACATGGAAAGTATTGGAGTAAGTTATGGTTATAATTACAATGAAAATATAGCAGATTATAAGCCTACAGTAGTCGTCGATCATTTTTCTGAAATTCAAGAATTGTTCTAGAATGGATAAAATTTACAATGTTGGTATCATAGGAGCAGGGGTTTCAGGTGTTGTAACCGCATTACAGCTGGCAAAGCATGGTATTGATTCTGTATTGTTCGAACAGGAAAAAAGTGTTGTGAGTGGTCCTCCGTTTTGTCATTTACATGCTGGAGGTAATTTGTACCCAGACATCTCTGAGTCACAATGTAAATTGCTTATGAAACAATCCATAGAAATGGCGCGTTTATTTCCAGAATCTATTGATGAAAGACCAACATTTATAAGTGTTCCTAAAACTGAAAAATATGAGTTTAATAAGCTAGAGGAGCGTCTTGATATGTTAGTGCAGTATTACGAGGATTTAATAGCCGAAGATCCTGCGAATAAAATTCTTGGAGCACCAGAGCATTACTATAAAATTTATACCGAAGCGGAATTAAACGTTTTAGCAAAACAACCCACTATAAAACATCCGAAGTCACCTGATCAATGGATGACTAATACCATTAAATTAATAGATTATAAAAAGTTAAAGATGCCAGTAATTCTTGTTCAAGAATACGGGTGGAATCTTTTTAGGCTCGGTGCTCAAGCACAATTGGCATTGGACAAAACTCCTTTTTGTGATTTAAAAACAAATACTAGCGTTACGAGTATTAAGGATGTTCGGAAACAAAATTTAAATTACAATTGGGAAATAACCACAAAAGACGAGGTTTATAAAGTGAATTACCTAGTGAATTCATGTGGCTTTAAAGCAGGAGAATTTGACGAGTCATTACATTTAAACACAGAGCGCTTAATTGAATTTAAGGCTGCGTATGTTTCAAAATGGGATCCTATTCCTGGATTAATTCCAGAGCTTATTTTTCATGGTGAACGAGGCACGCCTCGTGGTATGGTGCAATTAACACCTTATTGCGATGACTATTATCAAATTCATGGCATGACAAACGAGATTACATTGTTTGAAAACGGATTGGTAAAGTCTAAGAATAATGTGCCACAACCAGAGTTTGAAGATGGTATCAAGCAAAAATTAACACGTGGTTGGGATTACAAGGAAGTAAAATCGCGTACTGAAAAAGCCATAGCATCGGTCACTAAATTTGTTCCAAGCTTTAAATCGGCTAGTGTTGGTGGACCTCCATTATTTGGTGCCCAACAAATACCGGGTGACGACCCAAGCTTAAGGATAGGGGAGGTTCGTTTTCCCTGTAAAACTTATGCGCGTAGTGAAATCGTTAAGGCTTCTTCAGCTTTAACTGTAGCCAATCAAATTTTAAATAAAATACAAGAAATAGGTATTATGCCTTCAATAAATGATGAAGGAAGCCAGAATTCAATTTTAGAAAGCATATCTAAAGATGACATTGATGCCTTGGCTGAAGCTCTTGCTGAGCAGCGCGGTTATCCAAAGTCGTTATCTCGATTGGTTATTGAGAAAAAGTGATTGGTTTAATTTTCTAATAAGAAAATTAATCACCTCTAGCGCACATGGAAAGTAGTATCTTGAAATCTTTCATTTAAGACAAAAATGAGTGATGGTTTAAACTGTTTATAAAAATATTTTTAGCTTAATTTTTATAGGTGACTTTGCTTCCTTTAAAGTCATTTTCTTCAAAAATTCTTCGTACTTTTAATATGTATATCTTTCAATCAAAGGGTTTTATGTGTTTGTTTTAACATGATTTACATCGCTACGTTTTTAATCGTGTTTTGTTAAGAGTTTTCATGATATTGAATTAATCACGTTACAAAATAGATTAAGGTTATATGAAAATGATTAAATAACTATTTACTTTTTATAGAAAAGTAATTTGCCAAAACCGTGCAGGTTTTTCATAATTATCACAGGTTATCGGACGACTTGGGTCGCCAGTTAAAATGAGTTTATCACCTTCTATTTTGGCATGGGTAATGGTTCCTGCTTTATATGTAAAACTTGCTATATCATGTCCTTGTAGGTATTGTTTATTATAGATTCTTACGGTACTAATTTCTGGACGTGATGAATGACCACCAAAACCAAAGGAAACCGTGCCGCTATAATAAATGGCAATACTACCATCTAAGCCCTCTGGTTTTAGTAATTTAGGAGGGCGATTTGAACAATAATAAGGGTTTTTAGATAAAAGTGTTTTTTCAAAAGTTTTAAGATTTACCTGATACAACTTTGTGTCTACATGCTTTTGGGTATCTGGATTGGCAATCATTAAAATGGTGTCAGTATTAACATAATTAACAAACCATATGGATTTCATTACAGGGTTTTTAAAAGTGTGAATCAGTTCGCCTAACTTATGGTCCTGTTGCAAATGGATGGTGTTATCAAGAAACACTAAGGTGGTATCGGTATCTTTAAGTTTAAAGACTAAAACGGTACGATTTTCATCGTCAAAAACATGGAGTTCATCACGTAATTCGCCTTCGGGTGTCATTAAGAATTCTTTAGCAACCGGTAAATCGCCGTCACTAGGCATAAACTCTGTAATTATTTGGGCATCTGTATTGGAGAGTTCTTCTATTTGTATGTTTGGATTATGATCTAAAATATCATTGCTTAAACGCACTTTTGCAATAGATAATTTATCAATAAATATCATTTTAATTAATAGGATCACAAAAGGGAAAACCACTAAAAGGACAAGAATACCAATAATCCACCACACAATTTTCATATATTATTTTAAATTAAGATGTAATAAAAGCTTTGATAAGCTCATCCTGACAAATTATTGTTTAAGTATGCCTTTTTTTATTGCTAGTTGTTTGTTATTTGTTTTTGGAAATTTATTTTAACCATTAACCATTAACCATTAACCATTAACCATTAACCATTAACCATTAACCATTAACCATTAACTAAAACGCTTCACCAATTCTAAAATAAATGCCCCAATCATCTTTACCCACGGCGGCGTCCAATCCGATATTAAATTTCACTTTCTTAAAAGCTGCATAGCGATACCCAACACCAGCACCAGGATAGGCTTTCCAGTTGAAGTCTTCGGTGTCCGATCCATACATGGTTGCAATACCGGCAAAACCTACTACGCCCATTTTGTCGTTAAAATTGTAACGGTATTCCCCTTGAACGGCCATTAATCCGTCACCACGGTATTTGCCTTCCGAATAGCCACGAATATCTTTTCCACCAAGGACAACCTGTTGTTGAAAGGCGATATCACCCAAACCAAATTTTCCGAAAAAACGCGCGGCAATAACATCATGATCTTTTCGAGTAGAAAAATACTGGTTATATTCCGATGAAATTTGATTGGCATCCACCTCGTTTCCAAACCAAGTTGGGTAGGCTAAATATCTTAAAAGGGTTTTGACTCCATCAGTAGGGTAGTAAATCGCATTTCTGCTATCATATAAAGCATTGAGCTCAATGGCATTGGTTTGAGTTACATCTTCCGGTTGTACATCGTCTTCATAGAGGGTGTCATAATGGGCGAAAGTATAGGTGATTCCGCCATATAAGTGCTCTATTATTTTGCGTTGTACTCCTGTGCTCAAAACAGTAATGTCAGTTCCGTAGTCATAAAAACCGGGAACTTCGATGTCAGTCATGTAAAATTGAGAGTTTTTATCACCCGTTAAAAAGAAGAGTTTGGCACGCCAGGTGTCTTCCTTAAAATACCATTTATTAAATGCGGCGATAAAATAGGATTTATTCGTGGTGTAAACTGCCGACATACCTGATATGGATTTTGCCGAAACGGTATCGTTTTTATCCAATTTGTACATCATCATAGGAATGGCACCAAACATAAACTCTAAATTTCTGTTGTAACTGATGTAGGGCATCACCTGAAAATCAATTTTCTTTTCCTTTATGGTGTCAGTTTGTTTCTTGTTTTTATGTTTTGCTTGCTGCGCTTGTGTGGTATTTAGAAATAAAGTGAACAAAATAAGAGGGAGTATGTACTTTTTCATGGCCTGGAGGTATTTCAGCTTTAATTAGTGAAGTTACTGTGAATTTAGTAATTAATGAAATCTTCAGGATGATTATTTATAGTGACTAAAAAAACAAGATGACAGCTTGTCAGTCTTTTGTAAATGGCACAAAGATTGACTTATACAACTCGAAATTAAAAATGAACAGTCAACAATATAAATAAAAAGTTATGAGTAAAATTATTGGAATTGATTTAGGAACAACCAACTCTTGCGTTTCTGTAATGGAAGGTAATGAGCCTGTAGTTATTCCTAATGCAGAAGGAAAAAGAACAACACCATCTGTAATTGCCTTTGTTGAAGGTGGAGAAATTAAAGTTGGTGACCCAGCTAAAAGACAAGCAGTAACAAACCCAACTAAAACAGTTTATTCAATTAAACGTTTTATGGGAAACAAGTATTCTGAATCTAAAAACGAAGCAGAACGCGTACCATATAAGGTAGTAAAAGGTGATAACGATACACCTAGAGTTGATATTGACGGTCGTTTATACACACCTCAAGAATTATCGGCTATGATTCTTCAAAAAATGAAGAAAACTGCTGAAGATTACTTAGGTCAAGATGTAACACGTGCTGTAATTACAGTACCAGCTTACTTTAACGATTCGCAACGTCAAGCTACAAAAGAAGCTGGAGAGATTGCTGGTTTAAAAGTAGAGCGTATTATTAATGAGCCTACTGCCGCAGCCTTAGCTTACGGTATGGACAAAAAAGGTACAGACCAAAAAATAGTAGTATTTGATTTTGGTGGAGGAACACATGATGTATCTATCCTTGAATTAGGAGACGGTGTATTTGAAGTACTTTCTACAGATGGTGATACACACTTAGGTGGTGATGATGTTGATGAGAAAATCATTAACTGGCTAGCTGATGAGTTTAATGCAGAAGAAAACATGGACTTAAGAAAAGATCCAATGTCTCTTCAACGTTTAAAAGAAGCTGCTGAAAAAGCGAAGATTGAATTATCATCTTCAGCTCAAACAGAAATCAACCTACCTTATATCACAGCAACTGCTAGTGGACCAAAGCACTTAGTTCGTACATTAACAAAATCTAAATTCGAGCAATTAATTGACGATTTAGTAAAACGTACTATCGAGCCATGTGAGTCTGCATTAAAAGCAGCAGGTTTATCAAAATCTGATATCGATGAGGTTATTTTAGTAGGTGGTTCTACACGTATCCCTGCAGTACAAGCAGCTGTTGAGAAATTCTTCGGAAAAGCGCCAAGTAAAGGTGTAAACCCAGATGAAGTTGTTTCTTTAGGAGCAGGTATCCAAGGTGGTGTATTAACAGGAGATGTTAAAGATGTATTACTTTTAGATGTAACGCCTTTATCTCTTGGTATCGAAACTATGGGTAACGTATTTACAAAACTTATTGAAGCGAATACAACGATTCCTACTAAGAAATCACAAGTATTCTCTACAGCAGCAGATAATCAACCATCAGTAGAAATTCATGTTCTACAAGGGGAACGCGCAATGGCTGCCGATAACAAAACAATCGGTCGTTTTCACTTAAGTGATATTCCACCAGCAAGAAGAGGAACACCACAAATTGAGGTGACTTTCGATATCGATGCGAATGGTATCATTAAAGTATCTGCGGAAGATAAAGCAACTGGTAAGAAACAAGATATTCGTATTGAAGCGTCTTCAGGTTTAAGCGAAGAAGAAATCGAAAAGATGAAAGCTGATGCTGAAGCTAATGCAGAATCTGATAAAGCTGCAGCTGAAAATGCTCAAAAATTAAACGAGGCTGATTCTATGATTTTCCAAACGGAAAAACAATTAGAAGAGTTTGGTGATAAATTATCTGATGATAAAAAACAACCAATCGTTGAAGCTTTAGAAGAATTGAAAAAAGCTTATGAGTCTAAAGATGTGGCTGTAATTACACCTGCTTTAGATAAAATAAACGAAGCTTGGAAAGTAGCTTCTGAAGAAATGTACAAAGCACAAGCTGAACAAGGTGGAGCACAACCAGGACCAGATGCTGGTGCAGGTGAGCAACCACAAAATGAAAGCAGTGATGTTGAAGATGTAGACTTCGAAGAAGTAAAGTAAGTAGAGAACCCATCTCGATGAAAACCGAGATGGTGTGAATCACTTATTCCGAACTTGTTTCGGAATCTCATATAGAATATAAAAGTTCTACAATATAGTAAAGCGCAATCTTTAAAGGTTGCGCTTTTTTTATACCCTTTTGTAGCTGTTTTTTTAATATGATTGGTTTAGTAACCCTATTTCTCGTAATATTGCTTGAAAATTAATTTATCCTAAAGGCATGAAAAAAATTATTGTTTTATTTTCCGTATTAAGTTTAGTCTTAACCTCTTGTTCAAATGATGATGTTGTTGGTTTTACCTCGGAAGATCTTATCGGGAAATGGGAGTGTACTAGCGTTGATTACGATGGTACCGCAACGGTTACTGTAAATGGAGAAACTTCAAAAATAACGATTACAGGAGAAGATATTAATAATTCTATGATTAGTACATTTAATGAAAGTAATAAAGTTTTGTTCACTCAAGGGACGTTTACTATAGAATTAAGAATGACTGTAGGTGGTGTTGAGAGAACGTCTTATTCCAACCTTCAGCAAATTTTAGACGGAGATAGTTGGAATCAAAATGGGAGAACCTTAAGAATTTATAAAGGTGACGAAGAAGAACGTTATGAAATTGATGAATTATTACCTACTTCTATGATACTTTCTTCTTCACATAAAGAAGATGTGCTTATTAACGGACAAGCTGCAACTGTAGATTTTGATCTTGTAGCCACTTACCGAAGTATAAATTAATAAATCAAATGAAAAAAATTAGCATTTCATTAGTTGTCTGTATTTTAGTTTTAACTTCTTGTTCTAGCAATGAAAGTGAAGCTTCAGATATTTCAGAAGATTTAGTTGGTACTTGGATAGGTACTGATTTAGTGTACGAAGGCTCGTATGAAACCTCATTAGGAGGGGAAAGTCATGAGACGATCTATCACGGAGAAGCTTATGATATAACTAACAAATTAACTTTTAACGAGTCGCCTAATACCGTAGTTTCAGAAGGGAGTTATAATGTTAAACTGGAATATACTGTAGATGGTATAAGTGATACAGAGTATGTAGAGGGTGAAGAATTCCTCGAGAATGGTTCATGGGAGCTTGATGGTGATGAACTTATAATTGAAAATGAAGATCTATCTGATTCTAAAGAAAGAGAAACTTCTATTAAAATACTTCTAATAACAAATGATAAATTAGTAATTAGCTCTACAGAAACCGTAGAATTGAAAGAAAACGGTGTGGAAATTAAGAGCCTTGTAAAAGTAACCTCTACATTTAAAAGATAAAATAAAACGCAATCAAGAACTTTGATTGCGTTTTTTTAATCTCAATTCATACCTATAAAATTTGTCCGTTTTCATCAACTTTTAAAGTTTTTTTAGAGCCATCCACTTTTATTTTTATTTTATATGTTTTTTCAATAGGCTTGTGTGGTACGTATGAAACATAATACACAGTAGATACAAAGGAACAGCCAGGGTGCGCCTTGGTTACTGAATACCTCACAGAATAAGGTAGCGAAACATCTTTGTATCTTTCAAAAGATTTGGTTAGTTCTCCAGCGCTGTTATAATTAGCAATAATACTCCCTTCATATTGATCGTGTTCTTCAAAAACGACTTGGTAACCATTTATTGATTTCTTATTAAATAGAGCTTGTTTCGTGATATCGTAATTAGCTACAGTGCTTTCTAGTGATCTAATGCGTTTTGCAGTTTGCATTTCTAGTACAGTGGATAAGTATTGGCTGTGTACGGCAGTAGCTGTTTTGTACTTTAATAATAGCAAGTCGTCAGATTCATAACTTACTTGAGCAAACATGAGGGTGGTAAAACCTAGAGTAAATATACCGATTAGTAATTTTTTCATGATAATAGATTTTTAAATTAAACAATTTGTTGAATACGTAATTCATTAAAAGAGAGAAAATTATTTAATTGGTTACGGCAATTTAAAGGATAAGATAATAGTAAAATGCAACCTAAGTAGCAGATTTGTAATGTTTTATGTTAAAATTGATGTATTACTTTTTTATTCTATCTAAAAGAAGGTTCATATTTAGTATTTTGATGTTCTTATTTGTTATTTCAATAATACCTTCTTCTTTAAACTCTTGAATATGTCTATTTAATACAGTACGTGTTGTGCCAATAAGTTGCGCCAGTTCCTTGTGTGGGAGACCATTTATTAATTCTAACTTATGGGTTGTTTCATTAGTGTGCTCGACGAGCAACTTTGCAAGACGAGTAGAAGTGGAATCTAAGTTTGAGCTTGTTACATAATCTTCCAAACCTTTCATTTTTATCATGCTGTATTCAAGGGCGTTTTTATAGAATGCTACATGCTCTTGCATCCATTGCTTTAAAAAGGTAATTGGAATAGAAAAGACTTCGGTGTCGTCTAAAGTTTCATAGTATACCTCATGGTGACACCAATCAAATACGTTATACAGGTCGAAAACATCATGTTGAGTTAAAATAAATAAGGTTATTTTTCTATCCTTTTTAGGGTTAAAGAAGTAGACTTTTAACCTTCCACTCGTAATAATGTAGAAGTTATTTACAGTCTCACTCCTGTCTAAAAAGCAAATACGTTTGGTCCATGTTTTTTGTTTACTATGAAAGAATAGTTCTTGTAAACCCTCATCAGAAACATCTTTAAATAAGGGGTTTTCTTTGAGTGCCTTAATATCATTATATCTATTGAGATGCATCATACTAGTATAGCTGTTAAATTAAAAGGCTAATACAAGTTTTGGGATGCTATTAATGTTCTAAGGAGTTTATAAATATAATGATTAATAACTTGAAAAACAGCTAGTCACAAGGTGATTTTAAAAAATAGTTTATTAACATTTAACCTTTATGTTTTTTGTGTTTTTATCATTTTTAGGTTGAAATTATTTTAGGAATATAAGCGAGATTCATCTTATATAATCTTTTAATCACATACTTTTGTTTTAAAATTGAACTATGCTTTTTTCTGAACATATTAAAAGTAAAAAACAACCCAAACGATTAGCAGTTAAACTGAATGCAAAAGGAGAACAGTTTGTATTGCAAGGGCATCCGTGGGTGTTTTCTAATAATATTGTAAAAATAAATGATGACGCTAAATCTGGAGATTTAGCCATTATTTTTGGAAAAAGTAAAAACCGTGTTATTGGTCTTGGCCTATACGACGGAAATTCCCCAATTCGTATTAAAATGCTTCATAGTGGATATGAAAAGGCAGAAATCAACGCTCAGTTTTTTCAGTTAAGAATAGAGGAAGCTTTTAAAAAACGAAAAGGGCTACTGAAAACGAACACCAATAGTTACCGTTTGTTATTTGGAGAAAATGATGGTTTTCCTGGTTTAATTGCCGATGTCTATGCTGAGGTCTTAGTGGTTAAAATTTATTCCGAAATCTGGTTGCCTTATATTGAAAACATCATTCCTAGTCTTCAGAAAATATCTAAAACAGAAACCGTAGTGGTTCGATTAAGCAGAAGTTTGGAGCAATCTAAACAGCATCAGCTTAAAAATGGTGAGGTCGTTTATGGAAGCTTAAAAAATGAAGTGGTTAGGTTTGTAGAGCATCATGTTAATTTTTCAGCAAATGTTATAAAGGGTCATAAAACGGGTTATTTTTTAGATCACCGAGCCAACCGAAAACAAGTGGGTGAGTGGAGTAAAGGAAAAACCGTGTTGGATGTGTTTTCATATGCGGGTGGATTTTCAGTGCATGCTTTGTATAACGGTGCACGGGAAGTCACCAGTTTAGATATTAGTAAGCAAGCTTTAGAAATTGCTGTTGAAAATGGCAAGCTAAATGCCTACAAAGGGAAGCATAAAATTATTGCCGGAGATGCGTTTGAAGAATTAGAAACGCTAATTAAAGATAATGTCACTTTTGATGTGGTGGTTATTGATCCGCCAAGTTTTGCAAAACAAGCTTCAGAAATTAGTTTAGCAAAGAAGAAATACGCACAGTTAGCTAGGCTAGGAGAGAAGTTAACATCCAAAAACGGCTTATTAGTATTGGCATCATGTTCATCACGTGTGCTTGCTGAAGAATTTTTTGAAATTAATTCTAGTGTTTTAGATAAAACCACTAGAAACTATAAAGTAGTTTTAAAGACGCATCACGACACAGATCACCCCATTGGGTTTCCTGAAGGCGCTTACTTAAAATGCGGATATTATCGTTTTTTAGATCAGCGTTAAATTTCATGAGGCTGTTCAAAAAGTATTAAAGTACGTCATTCTGAACTTGATTCAGAATCGCATCATATTGATAACCAGTCATTATGAGAACCTGAATCAAGTTCAGGTTGACGAAAACTTCACTTTTTAGACAGCCTCATTTATTTTATTCAAACCGTTTTTTCTCTCTCTGAATGAACGCTTTTAAATCGGTAGGTTTTTTACCTATTAATCGCTCATAAAAATCTGAAATTTTAGGTTCTTTTTGAAAACGAGGTAGAAAGTGAAGTAGAATCATAACCATTATCATTCCTGAAACCATGCCTTCACGTTTTTTAATACGATAAAATGTAATCGGATTTACATTTCTGTACGAAATAGGGGTTGGTATAATGCTGTTTATAAGCGTGGTTACATTCTCAAAATTTTTGTTTTCCAATCCAGTGATTTCGATGGCTTGATTTTTGAAATGGCCAAACTTGCTAAGCAGCATAGCAGCAACCTCACCAATGTTTTGAACATCAACCCAATTGAATTTTGCCTGTCCCGCCGGCAAGATAATTTCACGTTTTGTTTTGATATCTTTTATAAGTGTTGTAGTTAGGTTTTGCATGAAATAACTCGGTCGGAGAAAGATATGATCTAACCCTTGTTCAAGAATTAACTGTTCAATTTTATTATGCGGGATGGCTTTGCTTTTTTCAACACCTTGAACTGAAAGGAAAACGATCTGGTTTATCTGCTTTTCCTTGATTTTTAAAATTAAAGGTTTAAAGTAGGTTTCAATATCAGAAATATGTGGCGGTCTTAACAAAAACACTTTGTCAATGCTATTTAGGGCCTTATCATACGTATTAAAATCTTCAAAATCAAAATGAGTATATTCTAACTGAGGAAACGCCTTAAAAACGTTCTGAGCTTTTTTAACATTACGAACACCAGCAATAATCTTGTTTGCGCCATTGATTTCAGTTAAAAATCGAATCACTTCATAACCTATATTTCCTGTGGCTCCAGTTATTTATGTATTACTCATTTGAAGTTTTTTGTTGTAGGTTAAAAATAGGGATATCAAAATGATTTAATGAAACTTTATAATCTTAATATTTAGTGTCCAAGATTAAAATTAATACGATTAATTCAATTTGGAAATGATAAAAGTCATCCTAAAGAAATTAAAGATTTAATGTAGATCTGGCTAGTCTATTTTTGTTTATTATGTATGCATAATATTTTATTATATTTGATAAAAAAGAAATATGCCTATATCTTTAACCGAACTATTAAGTATTAAACATCCGATTATACAAGCACCTATGTTTTTGGTTTCCAATGTTTCTATGGTTAAAGAAGCAATGGATTGTGGAATAGCAGGTTGTATACCCGCACTAAATTATAGGACACTAGATGAGCTTAGAATGGCACTTCGGGAATTAAAGGCAGCAAAGGCAACAAATGGTGCTTTTGGTTTTAACTTAATAGTAAATAAATCTAATGTAAAGTTTAAAGCGCAATTAGAGCTTATTTGTGAAGAAGGCTGCGATTTTATAATTACTTCATTGGGAAGCCCAGCAGAGACAATTACTGAAGCCCATAAAGTGGGAATCAAAGTTTTTTGTGATGTCGTCGATTTAAAATATGCACAAAAAGTAGAAGCTCTAGGTGCAGATGCTATTATTGCGGTAAACAATGAAGCGGGGGGACATCGGGGAAACAAAACCCCAAAAGCTTTAATAGAAGAATTAAGTACAAACTGTCATATTCCTATTATTTCTGCAGGAGGCGTAGGTTGTAAAGCAGATATCGATAAAATATTAAGTTATGGCGCTGGTGGTGTATCAGTAGGCAGTCTTTTTATTGCTTCAGAGGAAGCAGGAGTCACCGATGAATATAAACAAGCCTGTGTGGATTATGGTCAAAAAGACATCGTCATGACCGAACGCATTTCGGGAACACCTTGTACCGTAATTAACACCCCGTATGTACAGAAAATTGGAACAGAACAAACTTGGTTGGAATCCGTTTTAAACAAAAATAAGGCATTAAAAAAATGGGTTAAAATGATACGGTTTTCAATAGGCATGAATGCGACTAAAAATGCAGCAACTAAAGCGACTTATAAAACGGTATGGGTGGCCGGACCGAGTATTGAATACACAAATAAAATATTACCCGTAAAAGATATTGTAAGACGATTAGTAAGCTAAAAGTCTTATTTCATTAAGTTAAATCTTTAATAAAGTTTTCTTGAGTACCTATTCTTAATGTTTATATTTGAAACGAATTAAATCCCTTAATTGGATAAAACATATTCCATATTTTAAAAATTAAAATGATGAAACAGAAATTAACACTATTATGCGCTTCTTTAATTGCTATTGTTTTTTATAGTTGCGGACCTTCAATTAAAGTGACTGATACTTGGAAAGCTCCTGATATTAGAGAAATCCATGACGATAAAATTTTAGTTATAGCTAGAATGGACGATAGAGCTTCAAGACAGTTATTCGAACAGGAAATTGTTAGTAAATTAAAAAGTGTTGGTATAAATGCTGTGCCTAGTTATTCGACTTATCCAGATATTAAAATTAATAAAAAATTGGAAGAGTCTGAAGTAAACGAAGATATCGCCAAGTTTAAAAAGGATGGTTTTGGAGCCGTAGCATTAACCGTAGTAAAAGATGTTAAAACAGAAATTAACACAGAACAATCTGGTGGTTATGTAGCAGGAGGTTATTACCCTGGTTTTTATGGCGGATATGGTGGTTTTGGCGGCTATTATGGTTCTTTCTACTCGCCTTATGGCATGGGAGGAAGTTACATACCAAGCTCTCAACGTACTTACGAATCGGATATTTACAAGTTAGAAACAGTAGTTTATGATTTAGGTAGAGAAAATTCTAAGCAATTGGTAGCTGTTGTAAACTCTGAAATTACAGACCCAGATTCGGCTTCAGGAGTTGCTAAACCTTACGCAGAAAAAGTTTTAGAGCAGTTTAATAAGTAAAAACTGTTATATCATACAGTTGATTGAAGCTGTTTCAAAGGAAAATATTTCGTCAACCTGAACATGATTCAGGTTCTCATTATCATTGAAAATCAGTATAATGAGGTTCTGAAACAAGTTCAGAATGACGCGATTGTAGGCTTTTGAAACAGCTTCATTTTTTTTAATGAAATATTAAAGTTTTAAAAAATATATTCTCAATGGAATTATCTAAAGAAGAAGTTTTGGCACGCGCCAATGCCGTATGTAAAAACACTTTAATGGAAACCCTAGATATTGAAATAGTAGATTATGGAGATGATTTTATTCTAGGGAAAATGCCGGTGACTTCAAAAGTGTATCAACCCGACGGTGTTTTGCATGGCGGCGCAACAGCGGCTTTAGCAGAAACGATGGGAAGTTTTGCTGTACAAATTCTAATGCACAACAAAGATGTGTTCGTAAGAGGTATAGAAATTTCGGCCAACCATTTAAAAAGTGTTAAAGATGGAAACGTGTACGCCAAAGCTGTTTATTTACACAAGGGTAGAACGACTCAACTTTTAGAAATACGTGTAACAGACGACCATGATAATTTGATTTCGTTGTGTAAATTGACTACTATTGCACTCCCAAAATCGAAATAGATTTACATGACTTCAGGAGCTTTTTTTGAACGTATAAAAACGCAGTATACAAACAATTTGCCATTTGTAGCTTATAGAAAACCGAATGCTTCAGAGTTAAATGGTTTGTTGCAAAATAATGACGAGTTATATCTTTCTGAAGATTATACAGAAAAGGGTTTTGTTTTCGCACCATTTGATAATTCAGAAAAAAGCATATTAATGCCTTCGGAATTTTCAGAAACATTAACTACGGTTTTTGAAACTTCAGTTACAGATAAAACTTCAACTGTAAATAGTACAGCCACTGCAGAGGACAAAATATTTCACATCAACTTAGTTAATCAAGGTGTTGAAGCTATTAAAAATGATGTTTTTAAAAAGGTGGTGCTATCCCGAAAGGAAGCTGTCCAACTCCGCAAAGCAGATCCTTTAAAAATCTTAAAGAATTTATTAAACACCTATAAATCGGCTTATGTTTATTGTTGGTATCACCCAAAAGTTGGTTTATGGCTGGGCGCTACACCAGAAACTCTAATTAAAATAGAAGGCAAACGATTTTCTATTATGGCTTTGGCCGGTACTCAAAACTATCAAGGGAATTTAGAAGTGACTTGGCAGGAAAAAGAAATACAAGAACAGCAGTTTGTAACCGATTTTATCTTAGATCATTTAAAACCATTGGCAGAAAGTTTTAAGGCTTCGGAAGTAGAAACCGTAAAAACAGGAAATCTACTACACTTAAAAACTATGATTTCTGCACAATTAAAAGATGAAGTTTCTTTAAAAAGTGTCATTGATGCACTGCACCCTACACCAGCGGTTTGTGGTTTACCTAAGGAAAGTGCCAAAGCATTTATTTTAAAAAATGAAAATTATAACCGTGAATATTATACAGGTTTTTTAGGGGAATTAAATATAGAAAAGACCGTTGCGCCACGTTCTGGAAGGCGAAATATAGAAAACAGAGCCTATGCTCTAACTAAAAATAGCACACAATTATACGTGAATTTGCGCTGTATGCAACTTAAAAATGAGCAAGCTTTATTATATGTTGGAGGTGGAATTACTAAAGGTTCTGATGCTGAAAAAGAATGGTTAGAAACCGTTTCAAAATCTTTAGTGATTAAAAGTATTATATAATTGTTGGTTTTCTTATTTTTGAGTGTTAACCAAGATCATCCTGATTAAATGACATATCCAAAAATTGCACTTGCTCAAACAGTTATTCAACTATGTAAATCAAAAGGGGTAAAGCATATTGTGATTTCTCCTGGTAGCAGAAATGCACCTTTAACAATAGGTTTTACTAACGATCCTTTTTTTAAATGCTATAGTATTGTTGATGAACGCTGTGCAGGTTTTTTTGCCCTAGGAATAGCGCAGCAATTACAACAACCAACAGCTGTTGTCTGTACATCTGGAAGTGCGCTCTTAAACTATTATCCAGCAGTTTCAGAGGCTTATTTTAGTAATATCCCTTTGGTGGTATTGTCGGCAGACCGCCCGAAGCATTTAATAAACATAGGAGATGGACAAACTATTAATCAGAAAAACGTATTTGAAAATCATGCTTTGTTTTCAACCGATTTGAAGTTGGATTTGAAAGATGAAAAACACATTCCTTCAAATGAAGAAGTTCCAGTTTTAGTCAAAGTAGAAGATAGATTCGAGCGTTTACTGGGTTTACAGAAAAATATTCAAAAAAGTAACGAGGAAGAAATTAATTTAGCCATCAATATGGCGATTATGAAAAAGGGCCCCGTTCATATTAATATTCCGTTTGACGAACCGCTTTATGAGGTTGTAGATAAGCTAACGGTTTCTCCAAAAACAGTTGAAGCTGTAGCAAAAGAACATGAAATTGAAGATTACGTCCTGCAATCTTGTTTAGAAGAGTGGGATACAGCGCCTAAAAAAATGATATTGGTTGGTTCTAATATGCCAAATAAAATAGAAAAGAAATGGTTGGATGAAATTGCAGAAGATGATAGTATCATTGTTTTGACAGAATCAACTTCAAACATTCATCATAATGGTTTTTTTCCAAGTATCGATCAGTTTATAGCACCATTAACAGAACAAGAGAAGGAAGAACTTCGACCAGATATCTTAGTGACATTTGGAGGCTTAATTGTTTCTAAAAAAGTAAAACAATTTTTAAGAAATTATCAGCCAAAACACCATTGGCATATCGATCGTAAACAAGCTAATGATACGTTCTTTTGTTTAGATAATCATATAGAAACGACCCCTAATCACTTTTTTGAATCCTTTTTACCTAAAATATTGCACTACGTAAAAAGTCAATATAAAACCCGTTGGCTCGACGTAAAAGGGAAGCGATTAAAGAAACATAAAGATTATGTTATTAACGCGCCTTATTCCGATTTAAAAGTCTTTAATAAGGTTTTAAAATCCATTCCAGACGATAGTGTTTTACAAGTAGGAAATAGTTCGGCAATTCGTTATACACAATTGTTTAAAGTAGATAAAACCTTAGAAGTATATTGTAACCGTGGTACTAGTGGTATTGATGGTTGTACCTCTACAGCTATTGGTTGTGCGGTGGCAAGGGAAGATAAGCCTACAGTATTAGTAACTGGAGATTTAAGCTTTTTATACGATAGTAACGCACTTTGGAATAATTATATTCCTAACAATTTTAGAATTATTGTTGTAAATAATCAAGGCGGTGGTATTTTTAGAATTTTACCAGGACATAAAAACACTGAAAATTTCGACACTTATTTTGAAACAAATCATAACCTTTCAGCAGAACATTTATGTAAAATGTATGGTTTGGATTATGAATCGGTTTCAGATGAAGACAAATTAAATACTTCTTTAAATAGTTTTTATTCGGAAAGTAAACAGCCTAAATTATTAGAGATTTTCACACCTAAGAAAATTAACGACGAAGTGCTTTTAGGTTATTTTGAAAATTTAAAAGAGATTTCAAAGAAAAAAGTAGTACCGAAAGATTCTGAAGCAAAATAGGTAATGGCTTTTATAATTTGAAATTAAATTATAAAGAGAAATTTCAATCATAAAAAAACGTATAGATTCTATGCGTTTTTTGTTTTTCAATAAAGTTATCTTTCGTTAATATCATTACCTTTGCCGCATGATAACATTAGGACAAGTAAATACGCTAGAAATACTTCGTGAATCAGAACACGGGATCTATTTAATCGATAATGAAGACAATCAAGTGTTGCTTCCTACGCGCTACGTTCCAGATAGTTTTAAAATTTACGATAAATTAGAAGTCTTCGTTTATTTAGATAACGAAGAACGCCCGGTGGCTTCTACCGATATGCCATATATTAAACGTGGTGAATTTGCTTTGTTACGTTGTAATCAAGTTACTGATTATGGAGCTTTTCTAGACTGGGGCTTAGTTAAAGAACTATTTTGTCCGTTTAAAGAGCAGGCTTTTAATATGAAAGCTGGGGGCTGGTATTTGGTGCACTGTTATTTAGATGAAAAAACAGAACGACTAGTCGCTTCAAGTAAAACCAATCGTTTTTTAGATAATACCAATTTAACGGTGCAACAGTTTGATGAAGTTGATTTAATCGTGTCGCACCCTTCAGATATTGGTATGAATGTTATTGTAAATAAAATCCACTCGGGGTTAATTTATAAAGACCAGATTTATAAAGATATCAGTGTTGGTGATAAACTAACAGGAATCGTTAAAAAAGTACGCCCGGGTAATAAGTTAGACATTTCTTTAGGACAAATAGGATATCGTAATATAGAGCCTAATGCAGAGCGTATTTTACATGAGCTTCAAGACAATTCAGGGTATATGAATCTTACTGATAAGTCGAGTCCTGAAGCGATTAAAGAGCAGCTTCAAATGAGTAAAAAGAACTTTAAAAAAGCGATAGGGGCACTTTATAAAGAACGTCAGATTGAAATAAAATCTGATGGTATATATTTAGTTTAAAACCTGTGTGTGATTGAATAATCAGTTGTTAAGAGTAGCTTTCACCCAAGCAACAGCTTCTTCTAAATTATTAAAATCCTTTTTATTAAACTTAAAAAAGTGGTCTTCAATGGCTGTGATTTTTTTAGCACTAAGGTTATAGGTTACAGTGGCATAGGCCTTAGCCGTTGGAAAGGCTTTATTAAATAAATAAGCTTCAGTAATCATGATAGAGTAGGAGTTTACACGATTACTGATAAACCCAAAATCTTCGGTTCCAAAGGCTTTTTTTATGAGCCTGTGGCAAGGTTCAAAAGTTATAAAATCAATAGTCACCCCTTCGTTAAATTCTGCAACCACATAGTTTTTAAAAAAGTATAGGCGACCTATATCTAAAGTTTCTAGATGAATATATTGTTTTAGTATAGATGTGTCATTGTTGGGCATATTTATTTTGAATTAGGGAGTTCAGAATAATAGATGTCTTGATGTGTAAATTGATGATTTTTAAGAAAGTATCAATTTTTAAGTAGGTTTTTTAACTAATTTAAAGATAATAAAAAATTTTAAGCTACGAAATTGTTTATTTTACAAAAAGAATTACGCTTCATAATTGAGATATTTCAACACTATAAAAATTCTTAAGAATAGTCTTTCACACTTCATAGCTTCGTTTATTATAATTATTTTTGCCCTATGATTAATCAAGATACCATCGTTGCACTAGCAACACCATCTGGCGCAGGTGCCATTGCTATCATTCGTTTATCGGGAAAAGAAGCCATTACCATAGCTGAATCTCAGTTTAAATCGGTTTCAGGTAAGCAATTGGCTAAACAGTCTACACATACCATTCACTTGGGGCATATTGTGGAAGGTGAACGTACCATTGATGAGGTTTTAGTTTCTGTTTTTAAGAATCCGAACTCTTATACAGGAGAAAACGTGGTAGAGATATCATGTCATGGCTCTAGTTATATTCAGCAGGAAATCATTCAGTTATTTTTACGAAATGGTTGCCGTATGGCCGATGCAGGTGAATTTACCTTGCGAGCCTTCTTAAACGGAAAGTTAGACCTAAGTCAAGCGGAAGCTGTGGCCGATTTAATTTCAAGTGACAACGAGGCGAGTCACCAAATTGCTATGCAACAGATGCGTGGTGGATTTTCTTCGGAAATAGCCAAACTACGTGAAGAGCTTTTAAACTTTGCTTCCTTAATTGAATTAGAACTTGATTTTGCTGAAGAAGATGTTGAATTTGCCGACAGAACGCAATTTAAAGAACTTATTTCCAGAATTACCTTCGTTTTAAAACGACTCATAGACTCCTTTGCTGTAGGTAATGTGATTAAAAACGGTATTCCTGTGGCCATTGTAGGCGAACCAAACGTAGGGAAATCTACATTACTTAATGCCCTTTTAAATGAAGACCGCGCCATTGTGAGTGATATCGCCGGAACCACGAGAGATACTATTGAAGATGAATTGGTGATTCAAGGTATTGGCTTCCGATTTATCGATACTGCAGGAATACGTGAAACCCAAGATGTGGTAGAAGGTATTGGAATCAAGAAAACCTTTGAAAAAATTGAGCAATCGCAAGTGGTTTTATACCTCTTTGATGCGACACAATTTGTGGATAATGCTGAACAGTTTCAAATAGAAATTGAAAAAATAAAAAACAAATACCCTTTAAAGCCTCTGTTAATTGTTCCGAATAAAATTGATAAGCTTTCAGAAGCCGAAGAAAAAGATTTAACCACCTTTTTAAGCGGTATCGAAAACTCCAAATATATTCTATTATCAGCTAAAGAAAACAGGGGTGTAGATGCGCTTAAAAACCAACTCATCGGCTTTGTAAACACAGGAGCGCTACGCAATAACGAAACCATTGTCACCAACACCAGACATTACGATTCCCTATTAAAAGCTTTTGAAGAAATTCAAAAAGTACAAGATGGTATTGATACTAATTTATCTTCAGATTTAATGGCTATTGACATCCGTCAGGCGCTATATCATTTTGGGGAAATAACCGGTCAAGTCACTAACGATGAGTTGCTTGGCAATATATTTGCTAACTTTTGTATTGGCAAATAGTTCGTCTCTCTTGGTAACCTATATTTTATTATCTGAATCATTTACCTTGATAAAAAATGAATTGATATGAGTCGGTATTCCCAACTAATTGATGGTTAATGAGTGGGGTGTCTGTTTTTTCTAAACTTAGAGCAAAATCCAAGAAGTACTTCAGGGTGAAAAATGGTAGTGTCAGTTAAAATTTATGTCTTGGTGTGGGGTTTAAAATTATTGTAGTTTTCTAAAAGAATATTTGCATTTAGCGCTATAAGTGGTTTATGGTGGGGTGAACTTGTAATTATTTAAGAAACGCAGGATTCAAGTACTAAAAACCTTTCTTTTGTATAATAAAATACTATTTTTGAGTTTAAATCAAGACGTTCATTTAAGTGATTAATCTTTTAAGCCGTTAACCTGTACGTTCTGTATCATTAGAATTTTTTTTAAAATAATACATAGTAAATGAAACCACTACAACCACTATCATTAGCATGTCGCACTTTTTTTTTAAGCAGTTGCCTTGCAGTACTAATATCCTGTAAAGGACAAACCTCAAGTCCTAAAAAAACAGAGACCACTCCTGTTGCTCAAACAGAAACTACAAGTTCGGATGAAGCAATTTCGACTGATCCAGTCCAAGAAACTCCCACGGATTCTATAAAAGGAAAGGCCGCTTTTGAAGCAGGTCTTATAGCAGCAGGTGAAAATAATATGCCAGCAGCGTTTAACGATTTTACCGAGGCCGCCAAAGCAGGTCATGTTTATGCGCAGTACAATTTAGGATTAATGTATGAGCAAGGACTTGGAACAAATAAAAATTTAGAGGAAGCAGTGCATTGGTATAGGGAATCGTCAATGCAAGGAAATTCGGCAGCACAATTTAATCTTGGGGTGTGCTATGAGAATGGCAATGGTACGGCAATAGATTTTGATAAAGCGAATGAATGGTATCGTAAAGCTTCGGTACAAGGTGATGGGTTAGCCATTGGTAACCTTGGGATGCTGTATATTCGTGGTCAGGGTGTCGCGGTAAATAAAGTTGCTGGTATTGCATTATTGCTAACCTCAGCTACTATGGATACTTCTCCACAAAATTCGGCAAGGAATAACATTGCATCGACCAAAGGTTTAACACCTGAAATGATTAGCGAAGCGCAAACGTTATCAGGAGAAATGACTTCAACTCAGAATATTTTAGAGCCACTGGATGCGTATTTGAATAAATAAGAACAAGATACAAACGGAATGATCGTTTAAGCTTTGCTGAAACGGCTTTTAAAAGATAATTTAAACCTCGTAAATAAGGATTGTTTATGAGGTTTTTTTATTGTTGAAACCCAATAATTATGCTGCGCTTAGATAGATCTTTAAAGATGTAGATTAGGGGGCGTTATGTATTTTGTGTTTAAGGGAAAGTTTCTGTATAAGTCCGATAATTATTTTCCTGAAGAAGGCTCCAGAGTGTAGCTTACTAAAGAGTTTAAAAAGGATGCTTTAGTGCGTACAGGTATTTTTTATGAAAAGACAATTAAATATACCCCTCGTTTAAACGGGGGTAAAGTTATGTAACTAATATAACTGACCAACAAGGTAAGCTTTGATGTTTGTCCAATAAAAACGATTAAAATACATTGACAAAGGGCTACTGTTATTTTTAAAACAAAAATATGGCCCAGACAATAAACTAGTTTCAAATTAGAAATCCCCAAACCAAAAACCAAACTAACCTACATGAATAAAAAATCAAAAAATCACAATCCGTTATTTAGTGCCCGTAGTTTGTGTTTGGTTGCCTATGTTTCTAGGTGCTCAAAATATAGATATGGCTAGGCTTTTGTAAAAAAAACTGTTTTCAAAATAAGGATTAAAGGTATATATTTATGTATTGCTTTATAGGCATGGGAGAGGCGTTCTATGGAGGGAAGGTTGAAGTAAGGGCTTTGTAGACCACTAGTCGAAGACTAGCGGGAGCGGGTAAGTCTTGTTTTAGTTTTCGACCATCTCTAAAGAAAAAGGGCCTCAGTTTTCTGAAGCCTTTCATCTTAAAAAAAGAATATCACTACTTTATAACTTAATTATTTTTTGTTGTTGACGTCCTGAAACTAGTTCTACTTCTAGTATATAAACTCCTGCTTGCAAATCATCAATCAATAAGGTTGCTGCTGTATTTCGAACATCAATTTGTTTTACCAATACTCCTTTAGTATCAAATATACGAACCAATGTAATTTGTTTTTTTGATACCATGGAAACAAAATCTTGAGCAGGGTTTGGATACCAAACTACTTTCAACTCGTGATCCTCTGCATCCAAAACGTATTGTTGTGTCAACTTGATTTTATCCAAGTTCCATTGCCAATTATTACTTCCTGTAGCTCTAATTTCTAAAGTATGTTGACCCGTTGTCAGGTTTATCTCATTTTGAGCAATTAGCTCCTGATAAGTATCCCATGCACCATTATTTTCAACGGCATCTACAGAAACGGCAACACCATCTATTAAAATAGTAATTTCAGCATTATCAGATGGTGAAGATATTAAATAAGTAAGCTCATAAGTTCCTCCTTCAGTAACATTAAAAGTATATTTTGCCCAATCTTCATTATTTACATAGTTGATTCCAAATTCACCTTTATTTACTCCTGTTCCTAAATCATCAACGTAAGTTCCTCCTGTTTCTAAAAATAATTCTGCTTCGATTGTCAACCCTTGAGGAGCATCTTCTAACAATGCTTCTACGATATCAACCAATTGGTACTGATTGTGCGTATTATCGGCATATCCACCACCAACTGTTCTGATGGTTGCATCTAATTTGTAATCTTCTCCTAATGCCGGTAAGGCGTTTAAAGGAATTGTAATGGCTACGGTTCCAGTTCCTGCTTCAACAGTTACTTTACCGTTTGCCAGCCAAGCTCCATTTGGTTGAGTAAGTACTACAGAGACATCTCTAGGAGCTACCGCTTTGTAGGCAACTTCTACTTCTATACTTGTAGTTTGCACAAATTCACTTGGTAAATTCACAAACTCTACGTAATCATCTGTAATTACTGCTTCTAAAATATCGGTAAAAATTACTGCTTCATCTAAATTATCTACCCAGTTACTACTTCCTGTAGGTCTAATTGCTATGGAAATTTTATAATCTTCCCCTAATTCTGGTAACGAGGGCAAATCAATAGATATAGCTACACTGCCTGATCCTGCTGGAACAGTTTCCATGCCATTTCCTAGCCAAGTTCCGTCTGGAGCGGTGAAAACAGCATATACATCTCTTGTTTCGGTTGCAGAATAACGTACAGGAACTTCAAAGGACAATTCTGGTTCCATAGCATCAACTGTTTGTGTAAAAGAAACGGAGTCTGTAGCGCTATTGCTGCACGTTTCTCCAGGTAGACCGTAACAGGTACCAGAAGCCGAACCGCTCCACGATATTCCTGCTACCCATGGGGTGTTTCCATATTCGTAAGCACCAACATCAGGATTGGCTCCTTGGTAACCATCGGTATAATTAATACCGTTAAGATCTATTACTCGCCCATAATCAATAGCTTGCGCATTGGCTTTTAAGGTGAAATCGTTATTGGTAATATTATTGAATGAAGTAGCACTAACCAAGTTGTTTTGTTTATCGGCAGTTGGTTCCCAAGTATGTTCATCTTCTTGATTACCCGGACGGTCGCTAGCCTCTTTTTCGGTTATATTATTCCAAACCTTAACGTTACTTTGGTTATAACCATTGTACCAAGCGCCCATGGTTGCCGAACCGTTTACAAAGGTATTGTTGAAGATGTTCAAATTAGTTCCGTCCCAGTTTATTTGAACATTTGTCCACTCCGTATTATATACGACATTGTGGTGTACGTCCCAGTTTTTGGAGCGGTTATCTAGATAAATACCTGCTGCTTTAAATCGACCTTCACGAGCATCGGAATCATGAAAAATATTATGGTGGATACTTGATTTTGATGCTCTACTATTGGTAGTGTATAATAATCCACCATCATCCGCAATTCGCATACTGTAGCTAATGTCGTTGTACGCAAACTCGCCGCCATCTACATAGGCTTGAATGACATCTTTTCCTGCCCTTGTTAAAGTATTGTTGCGATAGGATCCACCTGTAGCACCTCTGGTATTCAATACACAATCGTAGTTTCCTAAATAATTAAAATCATGTACATAAGAATTTAGAAGTTTGTTATTGTCGCCTTTGTCGTAAACGCCATTTCCACCGCCCCAAGCTATTTCGCATCGCTCTACAGTGTTGTTTCTACCTGTCATCAATACACTTTGTCTTCCGGAGTCAAAGCTATTAATCACATTTAGCGTGTGGTTCCCATAGAAACTAGACACCTGATACACACGATTGTTGTCTCCTGATAGTGTTATTTCGCCTCCAAATACGGCTAAATTTTCAACGTGAATATAGTTTTTATTTAAATTAATGGTTTGCTGTCTTTTTCTGAATTGGATAGTGTTGTCTGTCGGAGCACCACCACCATCGATTTGAACGTACAGCGTGTTGTTGCTATAGAACCACTCGTTTTTATAATCTAAGGCTTCTTTAATGCCTTGCAAAAAGAACTCGCCCCGTTTTACACCATGACCCGTATAGCCAGGATGGTGCTTTTCATTAATCCAATTTAGATTTTTATTGAGATAAAAATTGATTTGGTTTGCACTAGAACCTGTAATATAATCCGTCCAGGCCAAGAATCCGGCACCACCATAAAAATGAATCGTACCACCATTTTCCCATTTTCCAGCATAAGGAATCGAGGCTTCATGGCCATTTCTATTGTTACCATAGTTTAATACCGATCTACTTCCACCTGCTGTACCTGTATTACAGGCGGGTAAATAATCTCTTTCGAATAGGTTTTGAGGTGTGTTATTGGGCCATCGGGCTAAGTCCATTAATTGATTGTTGTGCAAACACATGTTGTCTTGCCCTAAATCCCAGTTTACAGTCGCCTTATAAACATTACCATTATCCAAAGTCCAATTATTAACAGCTTGCATAGCCGTTATAATGACAGCTTCACCAGGTGCACCCCTAAAAGTAATGGGGTTACCCGCTGTACCTGAGTTTTTTGGGGTTAGTGTTTCTTCATAAGTTCCTTCATGAATAATTACGACATCACCTGCAACAGCGACATTTGCTGCTTTTTCAATGGTTCGATAAGGGGATGCTTCTGTTCCTGAATTGGAATCGTTTCCTGTTTTTGATACATGAATTTCCGCTGAAAAACAGACATGCACCACAAGAGCCAGTAATAGACTCGCGTAGGTTTTTGGTTTCATTGTAGTGTAGTTGTTTAATTTGTAGGTATAAACATACAAAAAAATACTTTCTTAAATAGCAAGGAAAAAAACATTCTATGTCTATGTAGAGTTTATTTCTAGTACTATGGTAATACTAGTCTATTTTATTTGAAATGCCTTTTGTTTAAGTATCGGATAAAAAATAAACATATTGTTAGTCTTTTGACTTTCAGTGTTTAATGAGGTGTTTGCGATAAAGGAGAAACCATGCCTGCATATGTGTATTACTTTTCTTCCATGTTTTATAATTTTTGTTGGGCATGTTTTGTGCAGGTATAGACCTACATTGTAACACTAGACAAACGCCTAACGCAATAGAAAATCATTAGTTATAAAAATTTCTATTTTCTCCCCTGTGCAGTTTTTGTCTAGTACTAGTGTGCTACCTAAGCTATTTTATTTGAATAACTTTTCATGTTTATTAAGAATTCAGAATTAATTTCAAAAAAAACATATGAAATATTATTTAGTGTTATTGTGCTTAGGGCTTTGTTTACCAGCTACCACACAGAATTACGATTGGGAAAACCCTGAAGTTATAGGAATAAATAAAGAAGCAGGGCATGCCTATTTTATTTCATACGATTCGGAAAAAGACGCCTTAAATGAGGATTTGGAAACCAGTCATTATAAATCTCTCAACGGTATTTGGAAATTTAAATGGAGTGCTAATCCTAACGAAAGATCCAAAAATTTTTACCAAAAGGGGAACACTGAATTAAAAGATGAAATCCCTGTGCCATCCAACTGGGAAATGCAGCATTATGGCTATCCGTTTTACGCGAATATTACCTATCCGTTTCCTAAAAACAAACCTTTTGTTCCTCATGATTATAACCCGGTAGGCCAATATAAAAGAGAATTTAATATTGATGCCGATTGGAGTAACAAGGAGGTTTATATTCACTTTGGGGCTGTAAAATGTGCTTTCTATTTATGGATTAATGGAAAGAAAGTAGGCTACAGCCAAGGCAGTAAGTTACCAGCAGAATTTAATATCACTAAATTTATTAAACCAGGAATAAATGATGTTGCTATTGAGGTTTATAAGTTCACAGATGCTAGTTATATTGAAGATATCGATTTTTGGCGTTTGGCAGGGGTAGAGCGAGACGTGTTTCTCCATGCGCGCCCAAAATTAATGGTGCAAGACTTTTTTGCAAAGGCAACTTTAAACGAATCCTTTACAAAAGGTGTTTTGGATTTGTCGGTGGATTTAAAGAATGTTACCGCGAAGCAGTCCACAAATATATCAGTAAAACTTTACGACGGAAATCAAGTGGTTTACACCGAAAACAGGAAACAGACCGTAAATAAAGAAGCAGGTAGTACCATTCAATTTCAAACGGAAATAGACCAAATTAAACCCTGGTCGGCAGAAAAACCAAACCTATACACGTTACTTATCAGCTTAAAAAATAGTCAAGGGATAGTACAGGAATCTATTGCTCAAAAAATTGGTTTTAGAAGTGTTGTTCTTAAAAACGGACAATTATTAGTAAACGGTGAACCTGTTTTATTTAAAGGGGTAAACCGCCATGAACATGACCCTGTTTTAGGTCATGTAACGACAAAGGAAATGATGCTAAAGGACATCCAGTTGATGAAACAATTTAATATCAACGCAGTAAGAACCTCTCACTATCCTAATGATCCGTATTGGTATACACTTTGTAACAAATACGGACTGTATGTAATTGATGAAGCCAACGTAGAAGCACATGGCTATGGCTGGATAGTTAATGAGGTGGCAAGAGATTCCAGTTATTATACCGCTATTACCGATAGGATTCAGCGTGTTTTTAATAGAGATAAAAATAACCCATCGGTTATCATTTGGTCCATGGGTAATGAAGCAGGTACCGGACAACCGTTTATTGACAGTTACCAATGGCTAAAGAAACAGGATAATACACGGTTGGTATCTTATGATCGTGCCGAGGTAGATCCAGATTTTGATCATGTAAGACATACCGATATTATTGGCTACATGTATGCTCCAATAATAGATATTAAAAAAGAGCACTTGCCTGCAAACCCAGAGCGGCCTTTTATTTGGGTGGAATATGCGCACTCTATGGGGAATAGTACAGGAAACTTAAAAGAGTTATGGGATTTTGTTAGAAAAGAGCCAAGAGTTCAAGGTGGATTTATTTGGGATTGGGTAGACCAAGGAATAACAAAAACTTCCGACAATGGAGAGAAATATTGGGCTTATGGTGGTGATTTTGAGCCAGAAGGAGCAGATCATGCAGGCCCTTTTTGTTTGAACGGCATTGTTTTCCCTGATAGAACAATTCAACCAGCCCTTTGGGAAGTTAAAAAACAATATCAAAACATACATGTAAAATTAACAGATGCCAACGCCTTGACTTTTGAAGTGTTTAATGAACATTTTTTCACCAATTTGTCTGATTTTAATTTGGAATGGGATCTGTTAAAAAATGGCCGACCGGTTAAAAGCGGAAGTCTGGAATTATCAGTAGTACCACAATCCACAAAGATGTTTAGTTTAGAGGTCAATTTATCTAAGGAAACCTCCAAAGATGAATACATAATTAATTTTCATTGGAAACTTAAAAAGGCTACAGAATTTTTGGAAGCAGGACATATTGTTGCCAAAGATCAATTTATCCTTAAAGATGGACGTTTTCCTTCAAAAGAAAATGTTTCAAAAGCTGTTATACAAGTGTCTGAAACAGATAAACGCATTGAACTTACTTGCGAGTCCAATATTAAAATAACTTTCGACAAAGTAAAAGGAACTTTAACTTCCTATATGGTTGATGAAGAAGAATGGATGGCTGCGCCTTTACTATTAAATATGTGGAGAGCTCCAATAGATAATGATTTAGGAGCTAAAACACCAGAGAACTCTATGAATTGGAAAGCGGTTGAAAGTAAATTGAAATTAAAGCATGTGGCATGGAGAGCACTTGATGATAATCGCGTGATGATTAGTTTTAGAAAGGAAAACCCTGAAATAGCTAATTTTTTTATTAATTATACGGTAGATGGCTATGGGAAAATTAAAACGCAATATGTATTTGAAAAAACAGGAGGAAGCGGATTAATACCGCGTATGGGAATGAATGTGAAGCTTGTTAAAACTTTAGATCAAGTATTCTACTATGGAAGAGGACCGCACGAAAATTATCCAGACAGAAACCAATCGGCTTTTTTAGGTGTTTATAAATCCAATGCTAAAGACTTTTATGTGCCATACATTCGGCCACAAGAAAACGGATATAGAACAGATGTTCGTTGGTTAGAGTTAATGAATGATAAAAACAAAGGTTTAAGGTTTACTAGTCCGCAAAAGCTTAATTTCAATGTTAACCGGTTTAATAATGAAGATTTTGAGCCAACAGGAAGAAATCGTCATACCACAGATATTCGACCTAGAAATCATGTAAACTTAAATATTGATTATAAACAAATGGGCGTAGGAGGAGATACGAGTTGGGGCGTATTGCCTTACCAAGATTATTTGATTTTTCCAGAACCTATGAAGTATACATTTTATATAGAACCAATTATGGATTAACTTATTACTTTGAAAATAATAAAGGGTTGTTAAATGTGTCATTTTAGGTACTCTTCCATGGATGAAAAATAATTACATTTTTTTACACACGGCCGATTTTGGTGATAAAAAAACAATAAAACGTTAGTTATGAGTATTAATTATAGCATAAAAATTGTTCAATAAGGCATAATGGATTGTGTTTGTATTTTGATTTTTTTACAATTACCTTTGAAATGAGTAGGTGGCAAAACAACCTTCCTCTATAAAAGATTCACAAATGGATAAAAATGCAGTTCAAGACCTGCAATCGGAAGATAGACTTAAATTAAAAGCAATATATAATGAATATCGAACTGAGTTTTTGAACTTTGGGAAAAGGTATAATTTGAATGAAGATGACCTATCAGACGTGTATCAAGAGGCTTTTTTAGCACTTCGAAAATTGGCAATAAAAGGAACGTTAGATGATGTTAAAAGTAGTATGAAGACGTACCTTTTCGGTATCTGCAAGTTTAAAATTTACGACGTATTAAAGAGAAAAAAGGTAAAAATACCTTACGAAGCCAAATTACATGTGGTTGAGGAGGAAATTCAAGAGATAGAAATCGATAGAGAGCCCCCATTGACTGAAAAACAGTCGTTATTGCGTAATTACTTTAAGGAGTTAGGAGAAAAGTGTCAACAGGTGTTAACCATGTACTATTATCGTGGACTAAATATTAAAGAAATTGTTGAGGAGGGGGGATACGGCAATGAAAATGTAGTAAAAGCTCAAAAATCGCGATGTTTGAAAACGTTAAGAGAACTATGTAACGGATAGCATTATGAATCAAGAAACATTGTTACAAAAATACCTGCAGGGGAAGCTAGCCAAAACGGAACAGCAAGAATTTGACGCGCTTTTAAAAAGTGATCCTGAGTTTAGAAATGAAGTGGAGTTTCACTCTGATGTCAACAGAGCAATTTCAGCTGAGGAAGATGAAAAATTCATGAAGATTTTATCAGATTTTGAATCTGAAGCAAGAGAGAAAAAAACAGAAATAAGTAAATTTCCAACCAAATGGCTTGTAGCTGCTTCTATCGCTTTATTAGTTGGTATAACTTATTTTTTCACAACCTATCAAAATACGACATCGCATGATCTGTATGTCCAAAACTTTAAGCCTTACCGTAATGTTACACACCCAATAATTCGAGGAGATCAATTAAATGATATAAAAACCCAGGCATTTTCTGAGTATAACAAAGGTGAGTATAAAAAATCGGTACAACTTTTCACAGAATTATATGCCTCAGAAAAGGAACCTTATTATCTCTTTTACAAAGCCAATGCTTTGATTCAATTGGATAGAGCAGAAGAGGCAGTGCCTCTATTAAACAAGCACTTAGAGACCCAAGATTCACTTACTAATAAAACGTACTGGTATTTAGCCATGGCGTATTTGCAATTAGATGATATGGTACAGGCTAAGCAGGCACTAAATAGTGTTGTAGAAAGGAATGCCTATAACGCACAAAAAGCTAAGCAGCTTCTCGATGCGCTTTAATTCGTTTGTAGCCGAATATTAGAACTCCTGTTCCTAAAAGCACAAGGCCAACAGCTAACCAAGGAGAATTAGGCTTTTCGGAAATAGGTGAGTTATCGCCCAAAACTATAAAACCAGCCCAATAGTAGGGATGTTTTAATTCCTCCTCCTGGGTATTTTTTAAGTAATCTAGTTTGGCTTTTTGAAGGGCTTTTGATTTGGAGTCTCCTTGCTTTAGATTTTTATAAAAGTTAATAAGGATCGTATTTCCTGATTCATCAGCAACAGACCATAAGGTAGAAACCACACTTTTGGCGCCTGAGTAAAAGAACCCTCGTGCCAGGCTCATAATTCCTTCGCCACGTTTTAAATCACCGGAGGAAGTATTGCACGCACTTAATACGACCATGTCAACATGTGTTTTTGTGGCGTAAATTTCCTTTAAATACATTTTTAAATCACTAAAAGCTATCCAAGGGTTGCTTTCATTTCCAATATCCGCATGGGTAGCTAAGTGAAGTACGTTATGTTTATTGGCATTTTTGATGAAATTGGCTTTAGAGGCTTTTTCATTCAAAAAAGTCTCCCCATGGTAAACTTCAGCAATATTGTTAACCTCACTTTTACTAAAAAAAAGTTCAGGAAGTTTTAGCTTAGTAAATGTAACAGGTGCAACACCAAGCCACATATCATTATTTTTAACTTTGTCTTTTTTGTTATAATCGAGTAGAGAATATGAATAAGCATAGGATATTTGAACATCCTCAATGAGATACTTTAAATCTTCAACATTGGTTACTAATATTTCGAATGGAATTTGCTGGAGTGTATAATCGGGTATTATGGTTAGTTGTTTCCCCTTAATTTTATTATATACATTTTTTGGAAGGAGGGTTTTAAATAGTTTATTGGAAATCACGTTGAGATTATCTACATCTGAAAAGCCATTAGACAAAGCAGTGATTAGGTTTTCTATATCTTTATTGAAGTTTGGAATGTCTTTTAATGGAAACAACTCAGTAGTATTGGCGGTGGTCAATAAGCCGTATCCTTCTTCTTCATTTAGAATATAGTGAAGTGCCACTTTATTTTCAAAAATATAGTTAGATTGTAATTGTTGTAATGTCAATACATTCACTTTCCTTTTAAATTTAGTATAGTTAGGATAGGTTGTGTTTAACGAGTCTACAAGCTTTTCATAAGTATACTTAAGTTCTCGTATTGTTCTTTTAAGAACAGCAAGAGAATCAATGCCTAAATGATTGATATGCTCTTCCAGTTTATTTTCCGATAAAAAAATAGCACGCTTTAGATCAAACTCTTTTTGGGCTACTTCTAATGGAATTTGGCCAATTGCCTTTGCTTCCTCATTGCTAATATCTTCTAATAACAATAGTGCTTTATTTCGCTCCATAAAATAAAAAGCATCTCCGGGACGGTTTAAAAGTTGGCAGACTTTTACCGCTTGCATATATAAGTAGGAACTTTGTTTTCGCCAGTATAATTTCGACTGATACTCGCTACTTTCATGCCGGATGAAGTCAACTATTTTATCTGCTAATTTAAACGTTTTCAGAGCCTCTGTTAGATGTTTTTTATTATTTTCTTGTTTATAGAACGTAATTAATCCATTAGCCTTTGCAACAAAATGATCAAGCATTGATAGCTTATTATCTACTAATTTTAGATCTTCAAATGTAGGTTTTTGAAATTCACTTTTTCCTAGTAATACAGTAATAGCCTTATTATAATATGTAATACCTTCTTTAAAATATTGTTTTTTAATTAACAGATCACCTAAATTCTCATAGGAATTTGAATATTTATGATCTAATGAAATAGACTTGCGAAGTTCTTTTTCCGCTCTTTTAAGGTCATTTTTTTTTAAAAGGCAAAATCCAAGATTATTATAAACGACAGCCAACTCTTCAGGGTAAAACAATTCTGAACGTTCTATTATTTTATCATATTTCGAGATAGCATCCGTATAGTTTCCAGTTCTGAGTAAAAGGTTACCCTCTAACAGAAGTACTTGATTTTTTTCAAAAGAATTTTCTCGATTTTTATCTCGTATAATCGAATCAGCCTTTTGAAGCTGAGTATAAATTGTATTTTCATATTTTAGGTAATCCATTGTTCCGTAAGTATCTGCCATCAAAATATGAGTATTCAATAAGAATGCCCATTGTTCAGGGACATTCTTACATATTTCAATTATCTCATTGAACCTATCAATAGCCTTATGAAAATCGCCAGTTTCTAGATATATCATTCCCAAATCTTTTAAAGCGTAAAGAGTTACTTCATCTGTGCCATTTAATAAAATAATTTTTTTAAAGATTTTTGTGGCTTCATATGAGTTGCCGTTTAGGTTTTCAAAATAGCCGTGATTATACATTGACTGTTTCAAAGAAATTGTATCTGTTATTGGTGGATTTGATTTTATTTCAATGGCTTTTAAAGTAAAAAAAATTGCTTTATCAAGCGATTCTTGTTTTTCATGCTTAAGCCAATTTAGGAAATACCACTTATTTCCTAAATCATGGTAACAATTACCCAGACTTACGTTGTCGCTTCGAACCAAACTTGCGACAAGCGAATCGATTTTTTGCTGTTTAACATCTAACGAGAGATTGGAATTTATTAGTTCCTCAAGAATGGTACACTGAGAGTAGGCGTGTTCATGAATTATAAGTCCAATTAAAAAAGTAACTAATAACCTCAATTTCATTTAAAGACAATTTGCATATTATCAATTTTAGACATACTTGTTAAGTTGAAAATGTGAATGTTTAATTCCGCTTGCTTGCCAATCTTATGACTGTAAAATATAGTTGTTTTTGGAGTTATTCTATATACTTGAAATCTATAACGGGTAAACCATTATTCGGTCTTTTAACAATATTTGATTCATATAGAAATGAATGTAAAAGTGAATGACCTCTAAGGTTAGGGTGCTCCAACCCGAATTTTAAAAGTTTAGCAGAAAGATAACCGGCTCCATAAGACGTACCTTCAACTTGGAACTTTACCGCATCTACAATTCCTTGGGTTTGTATTTTACTTTCAAGTATATAGGACCATGGAGCAGCCAAATCAACACTTTTTATGCCGTAATTTGAACCAACTGTAGCTATTTCAGTAGTCGCTAATAACAAAGAACCATAATTATCCTTCTCATAACCAGCTACTGAAACTATATTATTAGAAGGCTGCATGGAAGCCGTATTAAAAGAAAGACTGGAGTTGTAACTAGATGGGAAATGTGGAAGGGTATCATTATTTCTTCGTTCATTTCCAGCAGAGGCCACAACAATTGATTTTTCATTCAACAAGTCTATGTAATCCTTAAGGACTAAAAAATCCTCAGAAAAATTAAAAGATGTCTCTGCCAATGTGGCTCCAAAACTAGCATTAACAATAGCAATATCTATCTTGTTCCCTACAGCTTCTTCCATTTCTATAATCTTATTTATATAACTAAAGGCGCATACAATTTCCCAGTAGTTTCCTTTTCCATGGTTATTAAAAACTTTTAATGGTAGAATTTGAAATTGTTCCTTATCCGAATTGGGCACGTTTTTTAGAATATTCTTTGTTACTAATGTTCCGTGCTGAGTAAAATCACTTAAATCTGTATTTTTATTTATAAAATTCCAACCATAACTTCCATTAATGGAAGTTATACTATCACCACAAATAGCATTATTATATTTATCAGTTTGAAGCAATTTGAAATTACCTTCATCAATTAAAGTTTGAATCTCCAATCCTGTATCAATAATTACTATTACTGATTCGCCGTTATTAGGATTGATTGTTGCTCGAATTTCATCTTGTTTTATAAGTTGGACTTCTTTTGATCGGGAAGGTAATACGATTTCGATATTTACATCACCTTTAACACCACTATGAGAATTTCTTCTAACAGTACCTATTGCGTTTTCGATATTTAAAGTATCTGGTATATTCCAAAGCATAATATCATCATCGCAAGAACATCTTTTGATATTTTGTATGCCAAGGCTGTCTGCAATTAGTTGTAAAGTAGCACTATCTCCTGATACTACTATTTCTTTATATCCTCCTTCAGGAGAGGAAATTGACATACGGCTTGGCCTAATAGTAGGTAGGTTACCTTCTTCGGTAGGGTTTGGTTTTTTTGAAAAACCTTTAATCTCCTTGCAGTTGGTCAGCGCTAAAAGAAACATTACTAGACTTAAAAGTGAAAGTAGGTAGGATATTTTTCTCATAATGGTTTTAGATTTAATTTACTGGTTAGTGTTCAATAAAATTAAATGGTTAACATTTATAATTAATTAGATGTTACTTTATAAGAGTTTTTTTTGTTTTATAAATCAGATAGATAGATTTGTGAAGGTAGTAATTTTCTTTTGGAAAAGAGGAAAGCCCTTTCTAAAATATTTAATAAGAATTTTATTTAATGAACTTAACTGGAGCGAATTTCTGTGCTCTAAAACCCTCCAGAATTGCACTTGTACTTTACCAAAAGATCAAACAGGAAATATGAGTAAGTACTCTTTTTTTACTTTTTTTTTGATTTCATGTTAACCTTTTATTCCTAGATAGAACTAATAAACAAAGAAGTACGTGCACAAGCCTTCTAAACATTAACATTTTAAATTTTTAATTATGAAATTAGAACCTATTATTAAGGACACAGTAACTCTTGCAAATAGCGAGATTAAGAAAATTGCAGATAGAGTTGCAAACACAGCTATTTTAGCTGCAGAGAAAGTATCTGTCGACCCTAGTTTTAAAGCTGAAAAAGATAGTTTTGAAAGTATTATGCTACAACGACTAAAAACTTTTGATCAGACTAAAATCAAAAATATTCAAAAGGAGGTAACACCGCTAGCTAAGGCATCCCAAGAAGTTCGTAGTGGGGTATATGGTGATTTGGGTAAAATAAACATCTTTGATGTTAAAAACGTTGAAGCTGCTGTTAACAAATTAGAGCCATTAAAGATAGAGCGTAAGCTGCTAGGTTTACGGACAGTACCTAAGAATTTAAATTTATCTGACGTTGAAATTAAAAAATATCTTGAAGGTCAAAGTGAAATTTTAAATACGCATAATATCACTTCTATTGATGCCATTACTGGTGGCGGACGACTTTTTAGTGATATTGGTCAGATTTCAGAAGATGAAAATACCCAGTTAGACGATTTTCAACCACAAGCAGTTACAGACAAGTTAGCGCTTTATATACGTAGGGTAAAATGTGTAGATGAAACAGGTAGGGCTAGTATTTTTGATCCAGAAGGGGAATATTATGGAGATGACGAAATCGCGCTTGCTGGAACTTCAGTTGATGAAACTGGTGATACTAAAAAGATTCCTGAATTTAGGGTTGGAAATTCCTTTAATGACGGAGATACCAAATGGTACAGTCCCCATAAGCAATGGCATTGGTTCAGTATGAGGGAAGGCGGTAGCAACTGGCCAAAATCCTACTACCTGACTTTTATATTAGCGGAGAAGGATTTTAATGGTTTGTCTGATTTTTTACAATTACTTTGGGATAAAGTTGGTAAAAGTGTTACAGAGGCGGTTGCTACTGCCGTAGGAGGAGCGGTAGGATCAGCATTAGGACCGTTAGGGGCTGTAATAGGAGCAGCTATTGGTTACGCTGTTGCTAAAGTTATTGAATGGTTTATCAAATTGTGGAAAGATGATATTTTTCCACCAAAAACCATTAGTTGTACCGTACCATCTTATGGTGCCAGATGGACTAAGAATGGAACCTGGGGCTATACTACTTCTAGCTATAGAACTGCTCATTTTTATGGGCATAATGGGCATTATTATATAGAATATTATTGGAGATTGTTCTCTTAACAGCATAACGAATATAACCTAAAGGTAGGTAAAACTTAGCTTTGAAATAATGTCATACAAAAAAAAGTATGGCATTATTTTTTTAACATTATAGTCACTACTATAAAATAGTACTATCAAAACTTAAAAATATATGAAAACCATTAACGATATTTCACAATTGTTGAAACTGTGGCCATATCACTTGCCAAATACAGATTCGTTTTTACGCACTTTGCCTAGTGTAGCCAAAACAAAATCTATAAAAGTAGGGTTCATAGATACAGGAGTAAATAAGTCTCATCCATGTTTCGCCAAAGCCAAACTAATAGCCAAGGATTTTTCGGGAGGTTCAAATGCAGTAGATGAGTTAGGACATGGCACCCATTGTGCCGCTCTTTTAGTGGGGCATGATATTGGGGTTCATGTTGGCCTTATTCCAGATGCCAAACTCTATGCTGCAAAGGTAGTGGGGCGTTATAGAAAAGGACCAAAACACACCGAAAAAGCAATGGTTGAGGCTTTGAAATGGCTGATAAAAAAAGAAGTTCATATCATTTTGATTACCATGGGGAGAACAAAACACAGTGTGATTATAGAAAATCAAATCCAGTTAGCTTTGAATCAAGGGATAATAGTGATAGCTTCAGCCGGTAACCATGGCGGGAGTTTACCACTTTTTCCATCCAGCATACCGCAAGTAGTTTGTGTTTCTGCTATGGATAGAAATGGATTAGCTTTACCAGAATGTTACACAGGAAGTCTTGTTGATGTTTTTACTCCAGGTGAAGCTATTATTAGTGCAGATAAGTATTCTAAATATTGTGAAATGAGTGGGTCTTCGCAAGCTGCGGCTATTTTTTGTGGTCTTATTGCTCGTAAAATTGCTCATATTTGAAAAATTTAAGGGAATTTCAAAAGTATAAGAGCGCATGTGTTAGTTGTATTCAGATTTAAAGGTTATTGATATCTGACTAGCTTATATCTTTTTGATGAGATTATGGTAGCAGTGATTAACAAGTTGTGGCTTGACTATATATCTGTTCCTTTTTGCATCGAGAAATAAGTTCATCAATCTATTTGTGTATTTAAAAGTGCCCGTTTTTAATATGATAACGACTATGGCCGAATACATTTTAAAACATTTCTGAAAAAGAACAAAAGGTGGTAACTATTCAGCCTCAAATGTATTTATGACTTAATTGAAAGGGAGTTGTGGTGCTCATTGTGAAACGCATGGAGCTGCTACTCGTGTTTCCTAAGACCAAAAAATAACAGTTAATAATACGGTGATCGGTTATTAGATCTTACTTTAATTTTAGTAGAGCAGGTCGTGCTTTTAGCTAAGAAGAATTAATAAATGTAGTAAAAAACAAAAAGCTAAGGATAATAGATGTAAATAATAGAAGATAAAATAGAATTAATAGGAAAAGTCTCTATAACTAGATTAAATTAAACCTGTAAGTTTATTCTTGGTTTTGGTCTAGGTTTTTTTATGTTAAATCAGTAAAAGTCTAGTTTTAATCTAGTTCCTGGTTTTTCATCTACCCTAAAATCTAAGTAGTTTTGGAAGGATAACATCTTAAAATTTTAACTTTTGAGTACAAAGTGTTAATTATTGTAAGTTTTAACACGTGCAGTATGTAAGTTAAAGTCTATGTATGTTTGATGCCAACCCCAACAAACTAAACCTACTACCATGATTAAATTTAACCTAAAAAAGATGTTTTTTTATGTCTTTTTTTTACTAGTACCAATTTGCATTTGGTCCCAAGATGTAAAAGTAGAATTAACATTTACATATCAAAACACTCCTGTAAAAACCTTTACTGTTAACGATTTAATTGTTATTGACTTGCCTACTGCTGCTACTGCAACTTGGTATGATGCGCCTAGTGGAGGTAATTTATTGCTTCCTACAGAACCCCTTGTAAGCGGGCAAATTTATTATCTCGAAACTATACCGGCAGCTGGGATTGGAACTCGTTTACAAACTATTGTCTATGAAGTCTCTCCTTCACTTGAAGCTGATAAATCCAATGATGTATGTTTAGGAGAACAGGTGACTATATCGGCAAAGGATCTCTTGACAAACGAACAATTTGAAATTGAAAATACAAATGGTATAGGCTTGGGATTAACAAAAATCACAGATTATGGTGACTCTAGTTATTTTGTGAAAGAAGATAAAATGTCTTGGGAGGATGCTTATACTTTAATAAATGCTATTCCGGGAGCTGCGATGTATATCATAAATGATACATCGGAAGAAGGTTTTGTATTTAATGAGTTAACGAATTTAGGCCTTGCAGATCCTGGCGATGCTAACGCTTTTTGGCTGGGTTTAAAACAATTTGCAAGTGCTGTAGATTTTGATGATACTGTTAATCAAACCGGTTGGTATTGGATTGATGGAACGCCAATGGGGTATACAAATTGGAGTGCCGATGAACCAAATGATTATAGAGATGCGCCAAGCTTAGCACCCCCTTATCAATTATATGATGCTGGAGGTATCAATGATGAAGACTATGGTCAATTCGATTTTCAAGCTAGAGGGGTACAATGGAATGATGCTCCTAATGATAGTCAAGATAGAAATTCATTCCCTATTTTTGAGTTTACTGGGATATCAGGATTGCAATGGTATCAGCTGAATACAACTACTAATACTTATGAAGTAATTCTTGGAGAGACTAACGGAGATTTACAAATTACAGCATCTGAACTTAGCCAAAAATATAGATTAGAATTTTTAGTAAATGGTATTACTTCGTCTTTAGACTATGAGGTTCAAGCGGTAGATGTACAAATATTCCCTATCGCATCAAATTTAACCACAGCATGTGATGATGAGGTTGATCCATTACTTCAAGACGGGGTGTATG
Source organism: Tamlana sp. 2_MG-2023 (assembly GCF_030548465.1). GTDB lineage: Bacteria > Bacteroidota > Bacteroidia > Flavobacteriales > Flavobacteriaceae > Pseudotamlana. The sequence goes on along the minus strand of NZ_JAUOSF010000011.1, from coordinate 6,993 downwards.
CTTTTGATACTTCAACCTTTGAAAGCACTTTACTAAATGGTCAAATGGGTATGACTATTAGTTATACTGATGAAAACGGACTTCCACTTTTATTAACTAATCCACTTAACACAGGAACGCAATCAATTAACGTTCGTATAGAATCAAATTCAAATGCCTCATGTTTTACCACTGGGACTATAGATTTTGTAGTGAATGCGTTGCCAAAGATAAAAACCAATACTGACGGGAGTGAAGATGTTACAATCTGCTTTGGGTCAACGACCACTCTAGATGCCGGAATAGCTGATGGTAGTCCAGAAACAGATTATACATATGAATGGTCAAAAGATGGTACGGTCATATCCCCAGTTGAAACAAACCAAACATTAATTGTAGATACAGATGGTGATTATACTGTAGAAGTTACTTCAATAGCTTCTGGTTGTAGTGCAACCCGTAACATTAATGTTGTTGTTACACAAGATCCGCAGCCTGCTATAGAATGTTGGGAAACCGCCACATTTAATAATACAACCTGTACATGGGACGTAACAGGAACCCAAGAAACAGAACCTGTTACAGAGTGTTGGGAAACCGCAACATTTAATGATACAACTTGTACATGGGATGTAACAGGAACGCAAGAATCAGAACCAGTTACAGAGTGTTGGGAGACTGCCACATTTGATTCTAGTACTTGTACCTGGGTAGTTTCTGGATCACAACCCGACAAACCAACAGGATTAGAATGCTGGCAAACCGCCATGTTTAATGATACGACTTGTTCTTGGGATGTAGTGGATGCACAATCAAATCCACCTACCGATTTAGAATGTTGGGAAACAGCCACATTCGATTCGGGAATATGTGACTGGGTTGTTAAAGGTATTCAACCTGATGAACCAACAGGTTTATTTTGTTGGGAAACTACAACTTTTAATAATACGATTTGTTCTTGGGATATCATAGGAGGGGAGCCATTAGCACCCACAGATTTAGCTTGTTGGGAAACAGCCACATTCGATTCTAGTACTTGTACCTGGGTAGTTTCTGGATCACAACCCGACAAACCAACAGGATTAGAATGCTGGCAAACCGCCATGTTTAATGATACGACTTGTTCTTGGGACGTAGTGGATGCACAATCAAATCCACCAACCGATTTAGAATGTTGGCAAACTGCTACCTTCGATTCGGGAATATGTGATTGGGTTGTTACAGGTACTCAACCTGATGAACCAACAGGTTTGGAGTGTTGGCAAACCGCCATATTTAATGATTCGACTTGTTCTTGGGACGTAGTGGATGCACAATCAAATCCACCAACCGATTTAGAATGTTGGGAAACCGCCACATTCGATTCGGGAATATGTGACTGGGTTGTTACAGGTACTCAACCTGATGAACCAACAGGTTTATCTTGTTGGGAAACTACAACTTTTAATAATACGACTTGTTCTTGGGATATCATAGGAGGGGAGCCAGTAGTACCTACAGGTTTAGCATGTTGGGAAACCGCCACATTCGATTCTAGTACCTGTGCCTGGATAGTTTCTGGAACAAAACCCGACAAACCAACAGGATTGGAGTGTTGGGAAACCGCAGAATTTGATAAATCAACTTGTTCATGGTTAGTTACTGGTTCTAAACAGATTGAGACCTTGAATTTCGAATTGTGTAGTAATCAAGCTTTAGAGCTTTATGCTACAACTGTGGTAAGTAATCCAAGTTACAAATGGAGTACTGGTGAAGTTAGTGATCGTATTTTCGTAACTACTGGAGGGACTTACACAGTACAGATTTCAGATGGCAGTTGTGTAGTTAGCGAAATAACTTACAACGTTACTCCAATAGCTGCACCAAGTATTCAATCTGTTGTTTCGGATGCCGATAAAATAATTATAAACACAACTACCAATGGGGATTTCTTATATTCTTTAGAGGGGGATATATATCAATCTAGTAATATTTTTTATAATATACCAGCTGGCTTATATACCATCCATGTAAAAGAAGCGTTTTGTAATGACGTAGATACTAAAGAGCATTTCCATTTTTATATTCCTAAGTTTTTCACCCCAAATCATGATGGGTTCAATGATACTTTCGAAATAAAAGGTCTTGAATTTTTTGGAAGCTCAGAAGTTTCTATTTTCAATCGATATGGAAAACTATTAAAACATGTGATTAATAACTCGTTTTCTTGGGATGGTAGGTACAATGGAACAGAACAACGAACAGACGATTATTGGTATGTTGTAATTGTGGATGGCAAAAAAATTACAGGACATGTCACTTTAAAAAGATAAATTAGGAAAGGCTTATTCATTCCTTTAAGTTAATCGCAATCAAGTAATAAAAGGCTATCCAATTGGATAGCCTTTTAACTTGACACATTCATAATTCAAATAGAATGAATTTTGTAGAGCATTTAAATTTAGTGCCTTTAATAAAGGTACAGGGCTTAAAAACTTTGTTTACAAGGCGTAATCAATAACTACAGTTTAAAACTAAAATGTAGGTTCCGATGCAATTTTTCGATCAATAATAATCAATTTTTTGTTACTAGAAACAACATTATGATTCTAAGTAGAAAAGAAGACTGTCTAAAAATTATAAACATTAAAAATAATCAAATCTTAGATTTATTTGAGGAGTATTCAAAAACTTGGCTCAATTCATAATTCACCTTTGCAGAAAAAGGAAAGAAGTGATACGAGTTATAAAGAAATAAAATATAAACTACTTAAATAATAAAAAGTGCTAGCCTTCTTATTTGGGATAAAACCCTCCGTTGTTTTATTAGGATTGGTCCTGAAATCATAACTCCCGGGGAGGAATCTCAGGGAGTTTCTTTTTTTAGTACAAATAATTTACATCCGTTTTTAAAGGGTGTAACTAAAAAACTTAACGAATATCATAACTTCATATTCATGTATGCCAAAGTGTTCGTAAACTAGTGTTTTATATAAAAATAACAGTTAAATTCATTGGTGTAAATACTGTGTTTAGCATGTTCATAAAATAGCCTTAAGTCGGTAAACTAACTGTTTTTACATGCTACTCGAAAATCCTCAGATTATTATAATTTGATTTTTATTAGAATTATTTTTAAATCAACTGATTTACAGTGACTTAAAAAGTTTAGGGTTTAGGGTTATAAGCATGGTACGGTAGTTTTATTGTTTTTCATAGTTTTATTTGGTTGGGTTAATTATTGTGCTTATCATAAAATTATAGTATACAACTGTAAGTCAATAAATACAAACTAGACTAGAGCTGAAGTAGTTAGAAAATGTTATCTTATGTTATGTTTTTTTCGGATCTAACTCTCTAATTACTAGATACAATTTTTTTATGTGTTTTTAGAATTACTTTCTGATTAAAATATTTAAGGTTTAAAAGATAAATTAATGGTTATTATTTGCTTACGGTTTTCTTTTTTCAGCAAGAAAAAAAATCTCCATATGAGGTCATAAAATTAAAGCATTAATTCGTTAAATAAATACAAGATATTACCCTTTAGTAGTAAAAAATTAACTTTTTTGTTGAAAAGTCAACTGGAATACGAAAAATATTCTTAAGTTTGATTGCTGAAATCACAAGTCGGTTCTTAATTATGTGATTTCTAGTAAATGTTTATGCTCGAAACTCCTCCGTTTATACTTTAATGCATAAACAACTTAATTATGTCTAATCTATTCAGATGTAATTTTCCTAACCTATATTTACCATGATTAAATTTAACTTAAAAAAGATGTTTTTATATGTCTTTTTTTTATTAATACCTGTTTGCATCTGGTCCCAAGATGTCAAAGTAGAATTAACATTTACATATCAAAACACACCTGCAAAAATCTTTACTGTTAATGATTTAATTGTTATTGACTTGCCTACTGCTGCTACTGCAACTTGGTATGATGCGCCTAGCGGAGGTAATTTATTACTTCTTAATGAACCCCTTGTAAGCGGGCAAATTTATTATCTCGAAACTATACCGGCAGCAAATATTGGAACTCGTTTACAAACTATTGTTTATGAAATCAGCCCTTCACTTGAAGCTGATAAACCCAATGATGTATGTATGGGAGAACAGGTAACCATAACAGCAAAGGACCTCTTGACAAACGAGCAATTTGAAGTTGAAAATACAAATGGTATTGGTTTGGGATTAACAAAAATTACAGATTATGGTGACTCTAGTTATTTTGTGAAAGAAGATAAAATGTCTTGGGAGGATGCTTATACTTTAATAAATGCTATTCCGGGAGCTGCGATGTATATCATAAATGATACTTCGGAAGAAAGTTTTGTATTTAATGCGTTAACGAATTTAGGCCTTGCAGATCCTGGCGATGCTAACGCTTTTTGGCTGGGTTTAAAACAATTTGCAAGTGCTGTAGATTTTGATGATACTGTCAATCAAACCGGTTGGTATTGGATTGATGGAACGCCAATGGGGTATAGAAATTGGAGTAACAATGAACCAAATGATTATAGAGATGCGCCAGGTTTAACACCCCCTTATCAATTATATGAAGTAGGAGGGATTAATGATGAAGATTATGCTCAATTCGATTTTCAAGCGAGAGGGATGCAATGGAACGATGCACCCAATGATACAGCAAATAGAAATTCATTCCCTATTTTTGAGTTTACAGGGATATCTGGGCTCCAATGGTATCAGCTCAATACAACCACTAATGCTTACGAAGCAATTCCTGGAGCGACTAACGGGGATTTACAAATTATAGCAGCTGAACTTAGCCAAAAATATAGATTAGAATTTTCAGTGAATAGTCAAAACTTATCTTTAGACTATGAAGTTAAGGCAGTAGATGTACAAATATCCCCCATAGCTTCAACTTTAACCACAGCATGTGATGATGAGGTTGATCCATTACTTCAAGACGGGGTGTATGCTTTTGATACTTCAACCTTTGAAAGCACTTTACTAAATGGTCAAATGGGTATGACTATTAGTTATACTGATGAAAACGGACTTCCGCTTCCGAGTCCATTACCTAATCCGTTCGTTACGGGAACGCAACAAGTAAACGTTCGTATAGAATCAAATTCAACCCATTTATGCTTTTCCACAGGAATTATAGATTTTGTTGTGAATGGCCTGCCAAATATTAGAACGAATACCGATGGTAGTGAAGATGTTACAATGTGCTCTGGGTCAACAACCACTCTAGATGCCGGAATAGCTGATGGTAGTTCAGAAACAGATTACACCTATGTGTGGTCAAAAGATGGTACGGTCATATCCCCATCTGAAACAAACCAAACATTAACTGTAGATACAGATGGTGATTATACGGTAGAAGTTACTTCAATAGCCTCTGGTTGTAATGTGACCCGTAACATTAATGTTGTTGTTACGCAAGATCCGCAGCCTGTTATAAAGTGTTGGGAAACCGCTACATTTAATAATAGCACTTGTTCTTGGGACGTAATTGGGGGGAAACCAAGTGAACCAACAAACATAGAGTGTTGGGAAGCAACCACATTCGATACCAGTACTTGTACTTGGGTAGTTTCTGGGACAAAACCAATTGAGCCAACCGGTTTAGAATGCTGGGAAACCGCAGAATTTGATAAATCAACTTGTTCATGGTTGGTTACTGGTTCTAAACAGATTGAGACCTTGAATTTCGAATTGTGTAGTAATCAAGCTTTAGAGCTTTATGCTACAACTGTGGTAAGTAATCCAAGTTACAAATGGAGTACTGGTGAAGTTAGTGATCGTATTTACGTAACTACTGGAGGGACTTACACAGTACAGATTTCAGATGGTAGTTGTATAGTTAGCGAAATAACTTATAACGTTACTCCAATAGCTGCACCAAGTATTCAATCTGTTGTTTCGGATGCCGATAAAATAATTATAAACACAACTACCAATGGGGATTTCTTATATTCTTTAGAGGGGGATATATATCAATCTAGTAATATTTTTTATAATATACCAGCTGGCTTATATACCATCCATGTAAAAGAAGCGTTTTGTAATGACGTAGATACTAGAGAGCATTTCCATTTTTATATTCCTAAGTTTTTCACCCCAAATCATGATGGGTTCAATGATACTTTCGAAATAAAAGGTCTTGAATTTTTTGGAAGCTCAGAAGTTTCTATTTTCAATCGATATGGAAAACTATTAAAACATGTGATTAATAACTCGTTTTCTTGGGATGGTAGATACAATGGAACAGAACAACGAACAGACGATTATTGGTATGTTGTAATTGTGGATGGAAAAAAAATTACAGGACATGTCACTTTAAAAAGATAAATTAGGAAAGGCTTATTCATTCCTTTAAGTTAATTACAATCAAGTGATAAAAGGCTATCCAATTTGGTAGCCTTTTAACTTGATACATTCATAATTCCAATAGAATGAATTAATTTTATAGAGCATTTAAGTTTAATGCCTTTAATAAAGGTACAGGGCTTAAAAACTTTGTTTACAAGGCATAATCAATAACTATAGTTTAAAACTAAATTGTAGGTTCCGATGTAATTTTTCGATCAATAAGAATCAATTTTTTGTTACTAGAAACAACATTAAAACTGATTTAAAGCATAAAGGAAAACTGCCTAAGAATTATTTTTAAAGAAAAAAAACAGGATAAGTTTGTTCAATCCTCATTTTGAAATCCTACTATACCACCAGTATTTTCAAAAATAAAAATCCAAGAGTTGAATAATAGTTTATATAAGAATTTCTTTTGCAGAAGTTTATTAATTTTTCATTGATTCAAATCAACTTTCTATTGATAATATTTGAATACTTTAGATAGAATAGACATTTTTGTTTTTTATCAATAAGCTTTAATTTAAATGTATCTTAGTATTATGAAGAAAACAATCTCAAATAAACAAGCGTCTGGTTTTTTTGAGTCTACTTTTATCTTTCTGTTTTGGGTGTAAGCTTCCCCATTTTAGAACTGCTTAATTTTCTAAAACTAGTTTAAAATTACTGTTTTTAATTCTCTTGGGGCT
>NZ_JAUOSF010000010.1 GCF_030548465.1 Tamlana sp. 2_MG-2023 | reverse complement strand
AGGTGTGAAAAACGTAGAATTCTTTCTTTTTAGATTAACTACAATTTTTGCATAAACACAACTTTTAGGAATGATCCATAAAAAACACATACAATTTAACTCGTAGGATATTAGAGATAGATGCCATTAATTATTTATTTAGGGAGGGAGAGAGAGAGTACAAATATATTTGTAGCAAACTTAGTGTTTTTAAATTATTATAAAAAACAACCATAAGAAAAGGCGATCAATCATTTTTAAACATAAAAAAAGCCTTAAATTTCTTTAAGGCTTTTTGCAATTTTAGCGGTCTGGACGGGACTCGAACCCGCGACCTTCGCCGTGACAGGGCGACATTCTAACCAGCTGAACTACCAGACCGTTGCGTTATTGCGAGTGCAAAGATACACGCCTTTTTAAATATCACAAACGTTTTTGAAACTTTTTTTATGAAATTTTAAAATTATTTTAAAACGATTTGATAATCAGTATTTTAAAATTTCAAATTTATTTATAAAAAGCTAACGATTAAGCGAATTTTTGACGCTCAACCAAATAAGTCGTTAGGATGTTATTAAAATCCTTATTAATATCGGCTTCAACATACTTAATTTTATACTGTGCGCACTTTAAGCGCAGGTTATTAAAGTAATTTTCTACCGCCTCACTGTAGCTTTCTTTTATTGAATCAGCATAAAGGTTAATAAACTCACCGGTTTCAACATCAACAAAACGCTTGGGCTTATTATCAAAATCGAAGTTTTGCTCCTTTTTCTTATCCATAACATGAAATAACACCACTTCATGCTTATTGTATTTTAAATGACGTAAGGCCTCAAAAAGTTTTTCATCTTCCTCTGAGGCTTGAAACATATCGGTAAACAAAAAAACCATAGACCGCTTATGAATCTTCTCAGCAACCTCATGCAAATACTTATAAGTTTCCGTTTGCTTATTTACAGGGTTTGAAACCGCAACCTCATCCAAAGTATTTAACAACATTTGATGATGACGCTCACTCCCCTTCTCTGGAGCATAAAAATCATAAGCATCACTATACACCGTAAGCCCAACAGCATCGCGTTGCTTCTTTAAAATCTGCATTAAAGCTGCCGAAGCCAGTACCGAAAAACCAATTTTATTTAAATTTCCTATAGAAAAAGACGGCATTTTAGGATAATGCATCGAACTGCTATTATCTATAATCAGGTGGCAGCGTAAATTCGTTTCATCGTCGTAACGCTTGGTATAAAGCTTTTCGGTTTTTGCGAATAACTTCCAATCGATATGACGCGTGCTTTCGCCTTGGTTATAAATTTTGTGTTCAGCAAATTCCGCCGAAAACCCATGAAACGGACTCTTATGCATACCAGCAATAAAGCCCTCAACCACTTGCTTGGCAAGAAGTTCAAGATTTTTAAAACCTTTAGCTTTATTAAGTTCGTTTTGTAGCATAATAGGTGCCCCACCTAGCCTCCCCGGGAGGGGAGGAACACGCATATGGGAATCGGTGTATTAAATATTAGTTCTATAGTTTAATCTGATATTCTCAATACTTTATTGGGAAAGAGTAAGAGTTCCCCCAACTGGGGGCTAGGGGGCTTCGGCCCGGCTTCCTATTTCACCCCATCAACAATCCCATATTCAACAGATTCCTCAGCACCCATCCAATGGTCACGGTTAAAATCTTTCATCACCTTTTCAAAATCTTGTCCGCAATTATCAGCTAAAATTTTCGCACTTAACTCTTTAGTAATCACGATTTCCTTAGCTGTAATTTCAATATCACTAGCTTGACCACGTGCACCACCACTAGGTTGGTGAATCATAACACGCGCATGTGGCTGAATAAAACGTTTTCCCTTTGCGCCAGCCGATAAAATTATAGAGCCCATCGAAGCCGCGAAACCAGTACAAATTGTAGAAACTTCACTATTTAAGGCTTTAATACAATCGTAAATCGCAAAACCAGACGTTACATAACCTCCAGGACTATTAATATACAATTCAATATCGTCACTACCTAAGGCGTCTAAATACATCAAGCGGTCAATCACATGCTTGGCCGATTTATCATCTACCTGTCCCCATAAAAACACTTTTCGTTGTTCTATAAATTTGCTATCAATAGCATCTTGCACTTTTATTTTATCGCTCATCTTAATTTTTAATTTTGTTCTAAAATAAAAAAAGGTTCACCATAATGGCAAACCTTTTTAATATTCTTTTATTTAAATAGACTTTTAGACTATAATAAGGCGTCTATAGCTTCAGTATAAGCCGTTTTAGGCGCTACACCCACTTGTCTTCCAACAACTTCTCCGTTTTGAAACACTAAAACAGTAGGAATATTACGAACACCATACTTAGCTGCAAATTCTTGATTTGCATCTACATCTAGCTTTCCAACAACAGCTTTACCATCGTATTCATCACTAATTTCTTCGATGATTGGTCCAACCATTCTACAAGGTCCACACCATGCAGCCCAAAAATCAACTAAAACTGGTTTATCACTTTTTAAAACCGTTTCTTCAAACGTCGCATCTGTTATTTCTAATGCCATAATATTTATATTTTAATCTGTTTTACTTCAATATTAAAGTACAAAATTAGTCAAAAAAAACTCTAAAGCTTACAAACCGTCAATTTGTTTTCCTTATAGCATCATCAATTCGTACTATAAAAGGCTTTTTGGCGCATAAACCAGGCTATCCGCTCTATCTTTTTTGTCTTAAAATTCACGTTTTTTATCAGGCCCCAGTATTCAAGTTTATAAAAACAACTTCTTACGAAATTCGCTTTACACAAAAAAGGATGCCGCTGCTATCCTTTGCGCGGTGCTCGGTTTTAGTTAAGCAAGTTCTTTTTTTCAACTACTTACCTTGACAGCACCCGTTAAAAACGAGCGCTAGCCTGCAAAACGTAAAAAATCTGTGAAAATCTGTGTAATCTGTGTCTAGCAAACCCTCCGTGAATCTCTGCGAAACCTCAGCGAACCTCCGTGTAATAACCCTCAAGACTAAACTCCAAAAACCAACAACTAACAACCATTAACCAAAACACCTAATTCAACTTAAACTTAATATATCTAGCTTCCAATTCCGAAACCAACTCCTGACTCACCTTCACCTTTTGGCGTCTACTCGGCATGGATATTTTTACTTTGTCTTTAGTATCATAAACATCAAAATTAAGTGTTTGATTTCCAGGATGCATGTGTAACAAATCCTTTAAGTCAATCACTGTTTTATCATCTAAATCATTAATATTTATTTGAATGGATAATTTTTTAGCATAATTCTCCATGACATCATGCAACAGCTGAAAACTATTAAACTGCAATCTCGGGTCACTCTTCTTTCCAGTATCTTTATTCACCCAACCTTCACGTACAAAAGTCTTCACAAACACAAAATTATTATGCATTAAAAAGTGTCTGAATTTCAAATAATCTTCTCCAAAAATTCTAAACTCGTAGCTGTCAAAATAATCTTCAATAGTAAACATTCCCCAGCCTTTCCCTTGCTTGCTAACACGGTGCTGCACATCGGTTACTACACCTCCAAAAACCAGCTCCCTATTCACATAAGGATCTATATTTAAGAACATGCCAACGTTAGCATTACAAAAGGTTTTCATTTCGGTTCTAAAATCATCCAACGGATGCCCCGAAATATAAACACCAACCACTTCGCGTTCTTTACTGAGTTTCTCCATAGTCCCCCAAGACTCGCAAGGCGGCACTTCGGGTTCAGCAATTTGTACTTCGCTGGCTTCACCAAATAAACTTACCTGTGCCGAATTTTCATTCTCTTTATGTTTTTGAGCGTATTTAATAGCTTTCTCTAAAAAGGTAATCCCATCACCATCATCATGAAAAAACTGCGCGCGATGTGTATCACCCAAACCATCAAAACCACCTGCTAAAGCTAAGTTTTCAAAGGCTTTTTTATTGGCAGCACGTAAATCAATACGTTTAGCTAAATCAAAAATCGATTTATACGGCCCTTCCTCACGGTTATCAACAATGGTCATAACGGCACCATGCCCTACTCCTTTAATAGCCCCCATTCCAAAACGTACCGCACCATCTTTATTAACCGAAAACTTATAATAGCTTTCATTTACATCAGGCCCCAGTACATCAAGCTTCATACGCTTACATTCCTCCATAAAGAACGTCACCTGCTTGATGTCATTCATATTATTAGAAAGTACTGCCGCCATATATTCCGCAGGATAATGCGCCTTACAATAAGCTGTTTGATAGGCAATCCAAGCATAACAAGTGGAGTGCGATTTATTAAAGGCATAACTCGCAAAAGCTTCCCAGTCCTTCCAAACTTTCTCTAGAATTTTAGCATCATGCCCATTAGCACTGGCCTGCTCGATAAACTTAGGCTTCATTTTATCAAGAACCGCAATTTGCTTTTTACCCATGGCCTTACGCAAGACATCGGCTTCACCCTTTGTAAACCCAGCAAGACTTTGAGACAAGAGCATTACTTGCTCTTGATATACCGTAATACCATAAGTTTCCTTAAGGTATTCTTCCATGGCTGGTAAATCGTACTCGATTTCTTCGTCACCATGCTTACGTCTAACGAAACTTGGAATATATTCCATCGGCCCCGGACGATACAAGGCGTTCATGGCAATTAAATCTTCAAAAACCGTAGGCTTTAAATCACGAAGGTGTTTTTGCATCCCTGGCGATTCATACTGAAACACACCAACGGTTTCTCCGCGTTGGAATAACTCGTATGTTTTCACGTCATCTAAAGGGAAACTATCGGGATCCAGTTCAATACCGTGCTTGGCTTTTACTATTTTAACGGTATCCTTAATTAAGGTTAGCGTTTTTAATCCCAAGAAATCCATTTTCAGCAATCCTGCATCTTCCACCACCGAGTTATCAAACTGGGTCACATACAAGTCGGAATCCTTCGCCAAAGAAACGGGTACGAACTTGGTAATATCGTCTGGGGTAATAATCACCCCACAGGCATGAATTCCCGTATTCCTAACCGAACCTTCTAAAGTTCGGGCTAAATTCAAAGTCTCCGCTGGTAAATCACTACCATCAGCAATATTTAAAAGCTCGTTTACTTTTTCTAATTCTTCAGCTCTAAATTTAGACGCCAACGCCTTTTCATCTAAACCAAATATTTTATTCAGCTTAGACATATTCGGAATTAACTTGGCAATTCTATCGGCATCAAAAAGCGGTAAATCCAATACACGTGCCGTATCTCGAATAGATGATTTTGCAGCCATGGTACCATAAGTAATAATTTGTGCCACTTGACTTGACCCGTACTTATCGATTACATAATCCATGACACGACTTCGACCTTCATCATCGAAATCAATATCAATATCGGGCATACTCACACGATCCGGATTTAGGAAACGCTCAAAAAGCAGATCGTACTTCATCGGATCGATGTTGGTAATCCACAAGCAATACGCTACTACCGATCCTGCTGCAGATCCACGTCCCGGCCCCACCGAAACATCCATATTTCGAGCCTCTCGGATAAAATCTTCAACAATCAAGAAATACCCAGGATACCCCGTATTTTCAATAACGCTTAACTCAAAATCGAGACGTTCTACCACTTCTTCCGAAAGGGGCTCGCCGTAACGTTTTTTGGCACCTTCAAAAGTTAAATGCTTTAAAAAGGCGTTTTCTCCTCGCTTTCCGCCGTCAATTAAATCTTCATCATGCTTAAATTTTTCAGGAATATCAAAGGCAGGTAATAATACATCACGGGCTAATTGATAAGCCTCAACTTTATCAACAACCTCCTGAACGTTCGAAATAGCCTCAGGCACATCCTTAAACAATTCCTTCATCGCATCGCCAGACTTGAAATAGTATTCCTGATTTGGTAACCCGAATCTATACCCGCGTCCGCGACCTATTGGCGTCGCTTGTTTTTCACCATCTTTTACACACAATAAAATATCGTGGGCATTGGCGTCTTTTTGATCTTGATAATAGGTATTGTTTGAAGCAATCAGTTTGACATCATGCTTTCGTGCCAACTCAATTAAAGTTGGGTTTACACGATTTTCATCTTCTTGATTGTGGCGCATCAATTCGACATACAGATCGTCGCCAAACTCCTCTTTCCACCATAAAAGCGCTTCTTCCGCTTGAACTTCACCTACATTTAAAACTTTACTTGGTACTTCACCATATAAGTTTCCTGTAAGAACAATGATATCTTCTTTATACTGCTGTATTAATTTTTTATCAATTCTAGGCAAATAATAAAACCCATTCACAAAACCATGCGAGGATAATTTCGCAAGGTTATGGTAGCCGTTTTTATTTTTTGCTAATAGGACAATTTGATACCCGTTATCTTTTCGAGTTTTATCTAAATGATCTTCACAAACAAAAAACTCACAACCAATTATCGGTTTTATTTCCTTTGCTGTAACAGTAGCCCCTGTGGCTTCAGCTTCCTTAATTTTAGCTTGAACACCACTGTTATGTTTGTTTACCGCATTCACAAAGTGAAAAGCCCCCATCATATTGGCATGATCGGTTAGCGCTACGGCTGGCATATTATATTTGGCTGCTGCCGAAACAATATCGGCCACACCCATAGTAGATTGTAATACGGAAAATTGCGAGTGATTGTGTAAATGCACAAAATCAACTTCAGCTAACTCGGAAATATTTTGCTTTATTTCTTCCGAAGAAACCTCAACCGTTTGTGCTTTTTTAATGCGCTCAAGAATTTTAGCACTCTCCTTTTTAAGGTTGATGTGCTTTAACCCAATAAGCTGAATAGGCTCTGGGTTTTCCTTTTTAAAATTCTCGAAATAATCTGGCTCAACTTCAAGTTGCTCCTTGGTATATTCTTCTAAACGAATTAACTCTAAAAAACAACGCGTGGTTGCCTCTACATCGGCAGTGGCGTTGTGCGCTTCAGCAAATGGCTGATTGAATAGAAACTCATGGAGTTCGGTAAGCGTTGGCAGTTTAAATTTACCATAACGACCACCGGGAATTTGACAAAGTTCGGCCGTATGCTCTGTACAAGTATCTAAAACTGGTAATTCTTGTAACTGATTTTCAACATTACCACGTACAAACTCGGCACCCATAATGTTTAAATCGAACTTCACGTTTTGCCCAACGACAAACTTGGTTTTCCCTAATGCGATATTAAATTTTTCTAAAACCTCATCTAAAGAAACACCTTGCTCTTGAGCCAATTCGGTAGAAATACCGTGAATTTTCTCAGCATCATACGGGATATTAAAACCTTCGGGTTTCACCAAGTAATCCTGACTCTCGATACAATTACCCATGTCATCATGCAATTGCCATGCAATTTGAATACACCTTGGCCAATTATCGGTATCGGTTATGGGTGCATCCCAGCGTTTAGGCAATCCGGTAGTTTCAGTATCAAAAATTAAGTACATTCTTAAAGTTTAGATGTTTGTTATTAAGGCGATTAGAAAAACAAATCTTAGTCGTTAAAAATACGGAGAATTTACACTTTTAAAAACTGAACCTCTAAAAGTTGTAAACAAAAAAGCGGAGCTTTCAGTAAATTACTGAAAGCTCCGCAACTAGCTCAATTAATGATTTTGGTTAGGACACCAAGACCTCATGAACTTTTTCTGAATTAATCGCCGCTTGAATGGCTTTTCTTTGATTATTCAACATAATATCGATACTAGGAGGCATATTTCTATCTTTTAAGATTTCGTCATACTCTTTAAGGCTTTCTTCCTCACCGCGTATCGCTTCTTTTAAAACAATCTCGACGTCATTTGATGCTAAAAGCGTTCTTAAAGTCGTCCAGTTTCGATAAACAGCGCCTTTAAAACTACCGCCATCTTCAGGAATTTGACCATATCTTAAAATCTCGATTCTTAATGCTTTCGCAAAATCTCCACGCTCGATCGCTCTTTTCTTGAAGAACATTTTCAAGGCCGGACTTTCTACGGTTTCAGCAGCATTGAGATACCCTTTTTCGGCATCATAATTCTTGATTAATAATTCGTTTAATTTATTTGAAATTTCTTCAGTATACTTCATAATATCATTGTCATTTTTAAATTTCAATAGCTTCTTTAAAGATGTGTATTGTTTCACATCGTTTAGTCTAATATACCTTTAAACATAGGTGTTTCCAAAGGATTAACAGACTTTACAATAGATTTAAGAGTCATTAACAGAATAGGCACCATTATTAAGTTAATTTATATTAATTTTGTCTCTTAAATTTTAACACATGCACTACAAACACCTAATTTTATTAGCATTAGCTATTTTTTCAACAAAAAACTACGCTCAAAACATTCCACTTTACGTTGGAACCTATACCAATGAAGACGCCAAAGGCGTTTATCAACTTCAATTTAATACCGAAACTGGCACATTAAGCAAACAACAGTTAGCCATTGAAATTGACAACCCGTCTTTTTTACAATATTCCCCAGACAGAAAATATTTATATTCTACCAACGCAACCAACGATGGTTTTGTATCTTCTTACACCGTTAATGAAGATGGTACGCTAACGCTTTTAACACGCATGCGTAGTCATGGTGTTTTGCCTTGCCATATTTCTTTAAATGAAGCTGGCGATAAAGCTGCCGTTTCAAACTATAGAGGCGGAACCGTTGCTATTTTCCCTATTAATAAAGATGGGAGCTTAAATGATGCGTCTCAGGTTTTCGACCATAATTCCGAAGGAACAAAATCACACGCCCACTCAGCACATTTCTTTAATGACGACTTATTTGTTGCCGATTTAGGGACCAATTCTGTTTTTCAATATGAACTAAAAAAAGGCGAATACAAATTGGATACCGATGCGATTGTAAAAACTAAAGACAACCCTGGCCCAAGACACTTCACTATGACAAAAGATGGTGAATTCATGTATGTTATTAACGAAATAGGCAGTAGCATTACTTCAATAAAAAGAAACGGTAACAAGTTTAAAGAGATTGATTTCGATTCTACCCTAGCGGAAGATTACAAAGGTGAAAATGCCTCGGCAGACATTCATTTATCAAATGATGAAAAGTTTTTATACGCTACAAATCGTGGCGAAAATGCCATAGCTGTTTTTGAAAGAAACACTAAAAAAGGAACTATTGAAAAAGTTCAAAATGTTTCAGTTCACGGCGATTGGCCAAGAAACTTTGCTATGGATCCAACAGGAAACTTCCTTATAGTGGCTAACCGCAGAAGCAATAACTTGGTTGTTTTCAAGATTGACCAAGCTAGCGGTAAACTAACCTATTTACAAGAACATAAAACGCCAACGCCAGTTTGCTTACTTTTTTAACTTTTCAATGTGATTAAACCTCTGAAAATTAAAAAAATATAGTATCTTTGCGCCCTTATTAATAACTCGAGGTCGAGTACCTCACATAATTAATTATTATGCCTGTAAAAATTAGATTACAAAGACATGGTAAAAAAGGGAAACCTTTTTACTGGATCGTAGCAGCTGATGCACGTTCAAAAAGAGATGGTAAATACTTAGAGAAATTAGGTATCTACAATCCAAACACAAACCCTGCAACAGTTGAATTAGACGTTGACGGTGCTGTACAATGGCTACAGAATGGTGCACAACCAACTGATACAGCTAAAAACCTTTTATCTGAAAAAGGTGCTTTACTAAAAAATCACCTTGCTGGTGGTGTTAGAAAAGGTGCTTTAACTGAAGAGCAAGCAGAAGCTAAATTTACTGCTTGGTTAGAAGAAAAAACAGGAAAAGTTCAAGCTAAAGTTGATGGTTTATCTGAAGCGCAAGCTAAAGCTAAAGCTGAAGCACTAGCTGCTGAAAAAGCTGTTAATGAAGCAAGAATCGCTGCCGCTGCTCCTGTAGTAGAGGAAGAGGTTGCTGAAGAAGCTCCTGCTGCTGAAGCAGAAGCATCTAACGAAGAAGAATAAAAAACAAAATTTTTTATACTTTTAAACTCCGATAATTCGTTATCGGAGTTTTTTGTTTAATAGAACTTTTTCGAAGTTCTATTAAACAATTCCCGCGAAGGCGGGAATCTCATAAACAGAATTAATAAGAAGACTGTTCATAAAGAATTTAATCCGTCATTCTGAATTTATTTAACTGCGTTGAATCTTCGATTTCAGAATCGCGTCATATTGATAACCAGTCATTATGAGAACCTGAATCAAGTTCAGGTTGACGAAAACTTTACTTTTAAGACAGTGAACTTAAAAAAATATTTCCGCCTTCTCGGAAATGAAAAAAAATAGATTTTCAATGAAAAAAGAAGACTGCTTCTACCTAGGAAAGATCATAAAAAAATACAGTTTTAAAGGCGAGGTTCTAGCCAAACTAGACACCGACGAGCCTGATATTTACGAAAACTTAGACGCTATTTTTATAGATTTAAGAAACAATTTGATTCCGTTTTTTATTGAAAGTTCACAACTTCATAAATCGGAACTCCTACGTATTAAATTTGAAGAGGTAGACACCGAAGCCGATGCGGATGCCATCATGAAAAGTGATTTATATTTACCACTTGACACCCTACCTAAACTAGAAGGTGATCAATTCTATTTTCACGAAGTTATAGGTTTTGCCATTGAAGATGTGAATTTTGGACCTGTAGGCACCATTACAGGAATAAACGATTCTACAGCTCAAGCCCTTTTTGAAATTGACCGCGATGGCTTAGAGATCTTAATCCCTATGAATGATGAGTTTATTGTAAAAGTAGATCGCGATAATAAAACAATTATAGTAGAAACCCCCGAAGGGCTAATTGATTTGTACTTAGAATAAGTTTCAGCAC
Source organism: Tamlana sp. 2_MG-2023 (assembly GCF_030548465.1). Taxonomy (GTDB): domain Bacteria; phylum Bacteroidota; class Bacteroidia; order Flavobacteriales; family Flavobacteriaceae; genus Pseudotamlana. The sequence goes on along the minus strand of NZ_JAUOSF010000010.1, from coordinate 59,557 downwards.
ATTTACCGTATAAAAAAGTCCAACCTAAATATTTAGGTTGGACTTTTTTTTTAAGATTAATTCATCATCTTATTGAGCAAAAGCAAATAATTCTTGCCTTTCAATAACATCTTTAGAATCTTGAATAATATCGCGCTGTTTAACTAATAGTTTACAAACAGAAAGCGGCAAACCTAACATTCTTAATAATTCATTATACTTATTAATTGCCAAACTCTGCATCTCTCTAACTTCATTAATAAGATTCTCTTCACCATCATTTAGTAGCACAAAGTTTCTTACATTCATCCAAAATTTAGAAAGCTCGGAAGAAGCTTGAATGCCCACCTTATTACAGGAGCCGCCAAGATTTAATATTTCTACTTTTAAAGCCTCAGAAAACTCTTTTCTTTTAAGACTATTAGTTCTAAAATAATATTTCAATTCATCGTCTGTCACCTTATCAACAAGCTCAAGGTATATTTTCTCAACCTCTTGATTCACCATCAAAAGACCGTTCAAATTCATTAATATTCTTTTGTTTTTTTTCATAGCTATTATCTTTTACGTTCTTAAACCAACCATCATAATTAGGGAGAGAGAATAATTGGTCTAACGCAAAAATAAAGAGGCCATTTTAGCTAAAAGTTAATTTAACAGTGTTTTAGCTGAATTTTAAGCAATTTAACAAGCTAAATAATACAAAATTAACAAAGTTTAACATTACAGACATTCAATAGTAATCAATTTGAGTATGCCTTGATTGCATTAAGCATGCATTTTTTCTACTTATAAAAACGAGCTATTCAAGTATTAAACTAGAATTATTAAATCAATGAACCCCAACTTAAAGGGCATAATTTCTTAGTTTTACCACAGAATCAAAATAAGCATGTCGAAAAAGCCATTCATTTTTAAACAATTTAAAGTTCAGCAAGACCAATGCGCCATGAAAATTGGTACAGATGCTGTTTTACTAGGCGCATGGGCATCGGTAAACCAGCAACCTTTTTCAGTTTTAGATATTGGTACAGGAACGGGAGTTTTAGCACTTATGATTGCCCAGAGATGCCATGCTGAAGTTATTGATGCTTTAGAAATTGACGATAAGGCATACGAACAATGTGTTGATAACTTCGAACAATCCGATTGGGGTGATCGCCTTTTTTGTTATCACGCCTCTTTAGAAGAATTTGTGGATGAAATTGAAGATAAGTACGACCTTATTGTTTGCAATCCACCATTTTATGCTGAAGATTACAAAACCAATGACAACACAAGAGATTTAGCACGTTTTCAAGACGCGCTTCCCTTTGAACATCTAATTTCAGGAGCCTCAAAACTACTTTCTGAAGATGGTATTTTCACTGTCATCATCCCTTATAAAGAAGAAGCCCGATTCATCAAATTAGCTTCAGAAGAAAAACTTTACCCCAACAGAAAGCTGCACGTTAAAGGCAACCCAAACTCTGAAGTTAAACGTAGCCTTCTAGAATTTTCTTTCCGCGAAAGCGTCATTAAAACGGACACGCTTACTATTGAAAATCAGAGACATGACTACACCGAAGATTACATAAACTTAACAAAAGATTTCTATTTAAAAATGTAGAAATACAGATAAGATTGATTAAATTTGAGTGGAAAACTACTAAAAACAATGAAAATCATCATTTTTTTATTGTTTTCTTAAATTAACCCTCTTTTTAATTTCGTCTTTATGCGTCCAGATTTATTTGAAGCTCCAGATTATTACAACTTAGACGCGTTATTAACAGATGAGCATAAACTGGTTCGCGATGCTGCTAGACAATGGGTGAAACGCGAAGTCTCCCCTATTATTGAAGAATATTCTCAAAAAGCAAAATTCCCAAAACAACTTATTAAGGGACTTTCTGAAATTGGTGCTTTTGGCTCTTACATACCTTTAGAGTATGGTGGCGCAGGTTTAGATCAAATTTCTTACGGACTCATCATGCAAGAAATTGAACGTGGTGATTCTGGTATTCGTAGCACAGCATCGGTACAATCTTCGCTAGTCATGTACCCTATTTGGAAATACGGCAACGACACCCAACGTAAAAAATACCTACCAAAATTAGCTAGTGGCGAATGGATGGGCTGTTTTGGCTTAACAGAACCAGACCATGGCAGCAACCCTAGCGGAATGGTTACAAATTTTAAAGATAAAGGAGATCATTACCTATTAAATGGTGCCAAAATGTGGATTAGCAATGCGCCTTTTGCCCAGGTAGCTGTTGTTTGGGCTAAAGATGAAAATGAGCGCGTTTATGGCTTAATAGTTGAGCGCGGCATGGAAGGCTTCACAACTCCAGAAACACATAATAAATGGTCGTTACGCGCTTCGGCAACTGGCGAATTAATCTTTGACAACGTTAAGGTGCCAAAAGCGAACTTATTACCCAACAAATCTGGATTAGGCGCTGCTCTTGGTTGTTTGGATTCCGCGCGTTTTGGTATTGCTTGGGGCGCCATTGGAGCCGCTATGGACTGCTACGACACAGCTCTACGATATAGCAAAGAACGCATGCAATTTGGAAAACCTATTGCGCAATTTCAGTTACAACAAAAAAAATTAGCTGAAATGATTACAGAAATAACCAAAGCGCAATTGTTAACTTGGCGCTTAGGGGTTTTAAAAAACGAAGAAAAAGCAACATCGGCACAAATATCTATGGCCAAAAGAAACAATGTTGAAATGGCTATTAATATCGCTCGAGAGGCACGACAAATTCTTGGTGGTATGGGGATTTCTGGAGAATATTCTATTATGCGCCACGCCATGAATTTAGAAAGTGTGATTACTTACGAAGGCACTCACGATATTCATTTACTTATAACTGGATTAGATATTACAGGGCTCAATGCTTTTAAATAATAACAAACAAAATGATCTATTTTACTTACAATTTATATTTATCTTCGCTATCTACCCCAACGCAATCGTTTTCGATTAAATTATATAAAACAATTATACATAAGACTGACTTTTGACAGCTTTTATAAAAGTTTTACATCCTAAATTTGTTTCAGAATAAGAGTATTATATTCACAGAAAGTAACTTTTTATACATCATGCAAGAAGAATCAAGAAAAGACATTATCCAATTTACTAACTTACAGTTAGCCTCCCTTTGGTTACCTACTTTTAAGGATAAACCGGATAGTAAAGTCAAATTTTGCAATCCAAAATTTGAAGAATTAACAAGTGGAATCGTAAAAAACGTACAAGCTAACTCGCGACTTTTAGCGACGCATCACTCACCTGCAGATTCTCGTATTCAAAATTTTTTAAATGACTATTTAAAAGACGTGAAATTTGAGAAATCTTACGTTATTCCAAACAACACGCTTATTCTATCAAGAAAAGGACAAGCAAGAGAAGTAAGTTTACCACCAGATGGTGATTCTTTCAAAAGCAATCAAGTTACTTCTAATAGAATAAAACAAGGGATTTTAAACAATCCTTTACACGATAAAAGAACAACAAAAGGAACCTTTCATATTGTTGAAGGGCCACTTCCTGTACCATTAGATAAAAAAGAAGTGCCGAAAATTGCATTTGCACACTTTTTAAATGCAGCTTTCAACCCTTCAAACGAATTAAAGAACTTGCCTTTCACGTCAAGTCAACCAGAAGAAGAGCAAGCTAAAACTATGGTCTCTATGATGCTTAGACCAGTAGTTTGCCCAGAGGTTAAAGGTGTGATTTCAGAAAAATCTCTAGAAGTTCGTTTCTTTGCTCCTGGCAGCTTAGTAAGTAATTTAGATTTCGTTGAATCTATCTTCGGAAATGCTGGTGACCCACATTTAGCACTAAACGATGCGGCATTAGATACAGAACATTGGACAGGTCATACAGGTTGTATCATTTTAGCCCCTCAGTTATTAAAGCTAAAAAAGAAAGATGTTGGCTTACCTCATATTGATGATGCTACAGAGCGTCAAAAAAATGACGGCATGTGCTGGGAAAAAGAAGATGAACTTTACAACGATGGTGGTGCTTTCAAAATTACTTGTAGAGATGACCGTGGTGTAGTTGTTACAATTATTGCAGACAACTACTACGGGTACTCTAAAAAAGAGATTAAAACACAAATTAGCTATTCTGCAAACCTTTATGGTTTAGTAGAAGAAGAGCACGCTGGTGGAGCAATTGCTTTTGCAAGAAGAGTTATGGGAAGCACTCTAGACGGTAAAGACTATACTAATTTCCACCAGAACAAACACAGTTTTGAAGGTGTAAAAACATTATTAGGTGATCGTATTGACGTGCAACCTGAAAATTATGCGATAGATAAAAAATACCCTAATATTATATACATTCCAGAAGATGCTTATGTGAATACAAACACAAACAGCATCACTTGGGAGCATAACGGAAAGGAAGAAAAATTGATTCTTTCGCCACGTAAAACTTATGTACACCCAACTGGAAATAAATTTAGATTAGAAAAGCATAACTCTATAGATTTATGGCGTATTGTAGATACGTTTGCAGAAGGTATTTTTTGCCACAAACCTTGTACGGTTTCAGGAGGAGGAAAATCTGAGATTTCAAAATCTATGCAAAACGCTATCACATATAGCACATTTAATATTCAAGATATTGATGAAGATTTCAAAAAAGCAGATGAAATCATTGAGTTTGATTACACCACACGTTGGAAAGTAAAAGACCCAAACCGACCTAAAGCAAGACCTTTCTTAAGTGAAGAAAGAACCTTAAGTTCTGCTGTAAAACTATTAACGCCCTCTGATGAGAATTCAGATGAGTTCAACCAAATGCTGGAAGACATCCCTGTACACATTAGGTCGTTAGTACTATTTGTAAAACGTTTATACAGACAAGCACGTGGTGTTTTAAACTGGAAAGATTACATGTCTGTTGAAATTATTAACGGTGAAAACGGTACAGGTCTTTTACACAACAATACACCTGTAGTTGGTAGTTATGTACGTATTGGATTTAATCAAAAAGGAAACTGGATGCTTAACAAGTTAAGATCTGATTTTTCTCCTTGTGAAAAAATTCAAACTGAAGATGATATTACAGCCTCTATTACTTTACCAAGACAAGAACTTAAAGACTTAAATCCTGAATTCACTAATAAAAGTGTCAAAGTAGTAACAAACTGTGAAGCGCATCTTTTCCAAAGACCTGATGAAGCGGTTGTAAGAGGTTATGATAAAAACGCCGAATTAGACATTGTTACCGATGGTCGTTTCTTAACCAATTATGAGTTATTGAAAAAAGCAGATGCCATTGAAATTTACAATGACACCATACATTTTGATAAATACACACAACCTGTAAAAGATTTCATTACAGAAATCGTACATAGTGATAAAGAAGAAGAGTATTTCGTGTTGCCATCACATACAAGAATTGTACAAGGAGAACCTACGAAAAACCCAAGATATTTAGAGCCTAACAAAAACGTAAGCGAGACAGAAGCTACATATTTGGCTGATGTTGGAGTACGTTTAGTGAGACAGATTAAATCTGAAGATCCTGTAATCAATGTTGTAAACGCTGTTTTACCGGGTAGAAGAAATAATCCTGCCGATAAAAAAGCTGGTATTCGTGCCTTAGCGGTTTATAACCCAATTCACTACCAAGAAACTCCAGAATTATTCATGGACTTTATTTGTAGTTTAACAGGAAAGTCTCCATCAACCACTGGAGCAGGATCAGAAGGCGCTCTTACTAAAGGACCTTTTAACATGTTAACACCAACAACAGATTTAAATAATGCTTTATTGTCACATATTTTAACTGAATCTGATGCCTTTAGTACTGCTGCAGGTTATGTTGGAGGCGACAATCAAGTAGATCATGATATTAGTTTATTAATTCCTGAAATTTGGGCACGTTTAGAGCCTTCAGATCGCGATCCTAAAAAACTAATTGCTAACGATTGTCTTGAAAAGCTTGAAGATTTTGAACATAACGGTGAAACTATTTTAGCAAGCCGTTTAGGATATAGAATAACGAAAACATTCTCTCATCTATGTTTAAATCGTTTATTTGACGAGCCTACTGCTGTGTTTAACGAAGAAATGTTAAAACCAGAATTACAAGGTCTTGAAGATTATGTAGATGGAATTAAAAATATTGTTGAAGCACAAGAAAAAGTAGCTTTACGTTATTTTGAAGATGGAAGTATTGATGCTGCTATCCCACCATTAAAGATTTTATTACACATGATGGCTTATGGTAATTACGAAGGTAAACCAATGAGTGATCCTGAATTAAGAAAATTCTTTGATAGAGATTACGTCTTAAATAGCGACTGGTACAAAGAAAGATTGGAGTTAAAACAACAAAAAGACATTCGTTTTTATGAATCACAAATCGCGTATTTGGAAACATTCATTACGAATATCAATAACGCTATAATTTCGTCAGAAATGAATATTGAAGAACGTCTAGAAGTTGTTAAACAACAATACAATGAAGTACGCTCTGAGGCCTACTTAGAAACATTAGTAGGTACAATTGGAGCAGATCCTTTATGCAGAAAATAAGACTTTTAAAAAAGTCATTTATTATGAAGTAAAAAGGTTCCTCATCATGAGGAATCTTTTTTTTATTCTAGTTTTTTGAACAGCTAGTTTCACGTATTTTACTTCCCTTTTAAAGCATCACACCAACACCCCCATTCCTTGGCTTCGAGGAATAAAAATAAAACTGAACAATTAACACGCCCCAGGGATTTATTATAAAGATTAATACTTTTTGAATAAACTTAGTAAACGTAATCAAAACTAAAGAGTAGCTCATTTCTCAGTTAACTGATTTTATCAGCCTCAATAGAACACACTAAAGCGACCTTAAAACTTACCCTTTCATGTTTTAACAAACTATATAACATTACTAATACACACTTAATGAATGAATAACATCGAATTTAATTATAAACCATAGAACTTCTAACCAAAATCTATTCCACAAAAAAAGCACCTTATAAACTATAAGATGCTTTTTTTGTATTTCAAAAGTTGTAATCTACTTAAAGAGAAGCAACGTTTTTACTATAATCTACTTCTTTAGCTTCACCATCAATCCAGTGAATCCATTTGCCGACTTTTTTTCCATTATCATAATTTGCAGAAACGATTTTTTTGCCTTCTGTGTCAAAGCTTAACCAAACACCTTGTAATTTACCATCTGCTGTGTAAGAACCTGTTTGGCTTACAACACCATTGTCATGATAATAAACAACATCTATTAAATTAGTGTCCTTATTAAGTTTTAAATCTCTCTTTTGTTGAGCAAAAGATACCACAGTCATTAATAAAGCAAAAAAGAATAAAATTGATTTCTTCATAATTATGGGGGTTTTAACATTATCTATCAAAGATACAAATTTATTAACGCTTAAGCAACATTTACATAACATTAAGTTAACATTATAATCACAACTATTTGATTTTCATGCATTTAAAACATTAAGTTTAACATAAGTTTATTAATAATTACATAATGATTTAGTTACATTAAAAATAAGTAGAACATTGATATTTGCAGTGTCTTAAGACAAAATAGTATTTCATATAATTTATTAGTTTTTGTCGACTACATTATCATGATTTCTAGGAAGACTGCCTTGGCCAAGGCAGTCTTTACTGTTTTTAAACCTTAACATTAAGGAAACATTAAATTAACATTAAAATTAGTTATTTGCATCCGACAAAAACTAATTTACATGAATTTTAAACTTACCCTTCTCGGGGTAACCATGCTTGTAATCACTTCTTTAAGTGCACAAGAAATAAAAACCGGGACATTTGGAAAAGGCATTTTCCACGTGACAGGTAAAGACAGTACTTTCACTATGAATTTCGCCGTTAGGTTTCAACTTTTAGGCTATGCTAGCTGGAAAGAAAACCAACCCACCGAATTAAGTGTTCTCGTTAGACGTTCAAGATTAAAGCTTGATGGTTTTGTTTATTCTCCTAAATTAAAATATAAATTTGAAGCTGGTTTTTCCAACAGAGACATGTCTGGTGGATCCGATGATTTTACCCATGGCTCACCAAGGTTTATTATGGATGCCTATGTGGACTGGAATTTCTACAAAAACTTAGTCCTTCGTGCGGGGCAAGGCAAACTCCCAGGAAATAGAGAACGTATTATATCATCTGCAAATCTTCAACTCGTAGACCGTTCTTTACTGAATGGTAAATTCAATATAGATAGAGATATTGGTTTTCAATTAAAACACTTTTTTAACCCTACCGGAAAATTAGTAGTCAGGGAAATTTTTTCTATATCACTAGGTGAAGGCAGAAACGTGACTACTGGAAACATTGGAGGACTTCAATATGTAGGGGGCATAGAAGTTTTACCTTTCGGAAATTTTATAGGAAAAGGCGATTATAAAGGTGGCGACTTAAAAAGAGAGCCCTCTCCTAAATTAGCTGTTGCAGCAAGTTATGAGTTCAATAATGATGCCGTAAGAACCCGCAGTAACCAAGGAAAATATATGCTAATCGATGACAACAGTGGCTTGTTTAAAACTAACATAAACACCGTGTTTATTGATGGTATGTTTAAATACAAAGGCTATTCATTTATGTTTGAATACGCCAATCGTAATGCTGATGATGCTCTTGCTAAAAACTCTGACGGAACACTTACCGGGGATATCATTGAAACAGGAAATGCCTTAAATCTTCAATCGGGTTATCTTTTTAAATCTAATTGGGAGGTTACTGGTCGCTACACAGACTTAAATATGGATAGTATTACAATGCAAAATTCCAAAGATATGTATACCTTAGGAATTTCGAAATATATTGTGGGTCACAAATTGAAAATACAGAGCGATTTTAGCTACATCAAAACATACGGTGGAACCAATGAAATATTGGCTAGATTACAAATGGATGTACACTTCTAAAACATAACAATTACGTAACACAACACACATATATACTCATGATATTTGCAAACTTATTTCAATTAAATACTATGGATAACATCTATTTATACATGATTATCGCATTAGCCATTTTAGCCATTGCCGATTTGGTTGTTGGCGTTAGTAATGATGCGGTAAACTTTTTAAATTCAGCAATAGGCTCTAAGGCTATCTCTTTCAAAACCATTATGATTGTGGCCAGTTTAGGAGTAGCAGTTGGTGCTGTATTTTCCAGTGGAATGATGGAAGTTGCCCGAAAGGGAATTTTCAATCCTGGAGAGTTCATGTTCGACGAGATCATGATCATATTCCTCGCCGTAATGATAACCGATATACTCTTATTGGACTTTTTCAACTCTATAGGTATGCCAACTTCAACTACAGTTTCGATTGTATTTGAATTACTTGGCGCAGCTGTTGCTATTGCGTTAATAAAGATAGGACATGACGGAGGAAATTTTTCTGACGTTATAACCTATATAAACACATCCAAAGCCACACAAATTATATTCGGAATCCTCCTTTCGGTGGTCGTCGCATTTTCCATTGGTGCCTTAGTGCAATGGTTTTCCAGACTTCTACTATCCTATAATTTTGAAAAGAAAGCCAATTGGGTAGGTGCTTTATTTGGTGGTTTTGCCCTAACAGCGATTACCTATTTCATTTTCATGAAAGGTTTAAAGGGAACCTCATACGCGAGTCAACCTTTCGATATATTTGGAGGAGATACCATGAGTCATTTCCTTGAAACTCAAGTTTTCGCTATTGTATTAGGAAACTTTGCTTTCTGGTCTTTACTTTCTTATGCCTTAATTGAATTCGCTAAATCAAACATCTACAAATTAGTAATTATAGCAGGAACTTTTGCATTAGCCTTAGCTTTTGCTGGAAACGACTTGGTAAACTTCATTGGTGTTCCCGTAGCCGCTTACAATGCGTTTAACGCTTGGTCGGCATCTGGGGTGCCAGCTACCGAATTCTCAATGGGTGTATTAGCTCAAAAAGTACCAACAAATAACTGGTTACTTTTTATAGCTGGAATGATTATGGTCTTAACCCTTTGGTTCTCAACAAAAGCTAAAAACGTAGTAAAAACATCATTAGATCTTGCTAGCCAAAGTGAAACTAAAGAACGTTTTCAGCCAAATTTCCTATCAAGAACTTTTGTACGCTCAGCTGTGTTAATGTCGCAAATAACAGCATACATGCTACCAGAGTCGGTACAACGAAAAATTGACAAGCAATTTGAAGCACCAGTAATTAAGGTATCAAAAAATAAAAAAATTGAATTACCAGCTTTCGATTTAGTAAGAGCAGCTGTTAACCTAATGGTTGCCGCAGTTTTAATTTCGATTGCGACATCATATAAATTACCACTCTCAACAACATACGTAACATTTATGGTGGCTATGGGTAGTTCTCTAGCTGATAGAGCTTGGGGAGCAGAAAGTGCCGTGTACCGTGTTGCTGGTGTAATAAATGTTATTGGTGGTTGGTTTTTTACAGCGTTTAGTGCCTTTACAGCCGCTGCTTTAGTCGCTTATTTGTTAAACCTGAACATTAGTGTTATGTTCCCTATCTTATTAGTTTTAGCTTTTGCATTACTAATAAGAAGTTCTATTGTTCATAATAAGAAAAGTAAAGAGGTAAAAGCTGAAGATAGCCTTACCAGAGCAGAAAGCAGCTCCATACAAGGTGTTATTCATGAAAGCGCTAACAATATTGCTAATGTTGTAAAACGTGGAAACAAAATTTACACCAACTCTATTAACGGTTTAGCGAAACAAGATTTAATAATGCTTAAGAAGAATAATAAGCAAATCGTTAAGCTCTCTGAAGAAGTTGATGGCTTGCGTGATAACATCTTCTATTTTATCAAAAATTTAGATGATTCTAGTGTTGGAGCAAGTGATTTTTACATCAATATTTTAGGTTACCTACAAGATATGACCCAATCTTTAGAATATATTTCTAAAGCCATACATAAGCATGTAAATAACAACCATAAAAAACTTAAATTCAATCAAATTAAAGAATTGAAAGAAGTTGATGTGGTCTTAGAAAAATTGTTTAATGATACGAGGTCAGCTTTTGAAACACAATCGTTTGATGAAATCTCAGTGATTCTAACAAAAAAATCATCACTATTTGCTTTAGTTACTGAAAAGATTCGTAAACAAGTTGAACGCACGCGAACTGAAGAATCTAGTCCAAAAAACACAACGTTATATTTTAGTTTATTACTAGAAACTAAAGATCTATTAGTTGCTACAATGAACCTGTTAGAAGAATACGACAATGCCCACGACAGCTCGGTAAAACCAGCTAAATTAACGGAAACAGAACACGTAAACACTTTAAAATTAAAAGACGAAGAAGAATAAACTTTACCTTTTAATCTCTTAAAAAACACCTATAGATAGCACTTTCTATAGGTGTTTTTTATTTTAGCACACTCACTTATTTTGAAAAAAGAGTCGATATTTTCGTTCAAAATATTAAAACGCTTTACCTTTACGATCGTTTAAAACTAAAAAAATAAATAATTTATGATTTCAAACAATGCGTACTTTGACAACAATGTAAAATCTTTAGCTTATACAACTGAGAAAGGAAGTTCTACGTTGGGTGTTATGAATCCTGGAGAATATGAATTTGCTACTTCTAAGCATGAAACTATGCGAGTTATTGAAGGACAGATGGTTGTTAAATTACCAGATGCAACAGAATGGGCCACTTTTAATGCAGGAGAAGCTTATGAAATTGATGCTGATAAAAAATTTCAAGTAAAAGTATCTTCTCAAACTTCTTATTTGTGTACTTATAAATAATAGCTTTTCTAAGAAATTTTAGCACTTCGTAATCTATAGCGCGATTCTATACGTAAATGGAATTAAACTAAAACTTTAATTATGAAGAAAATTTCGATTGTACTACTCGCTGCACTAACTTTATCATGTGTATCTAAAAAAAAGTATATTGCTTTAGAGCATGAAAATGGAGAAATAAAAAGCGAACTACAAAAAACGAAAGTTGAAAAAGAAGATTTAGAAGCTAAATTTGCACAAATTGAAGAACGCGTAGATTCTTATAATTCTAAAATCACCTCTTTACAAGCTGAAAATGATACAAAACTAGACGTTGTAGAAAACGGAACAGTAATTTCAAATGATGCTAAAGTTAAAATGCGTGAAACATTGAAAAATGTTGATCCTGCAAAATTAAGTCAAGCCAAAACTCTTAAAGATTCAATGAATTTGGCTGTTTCTTACAATCTTGAAAAAGTAATAAACGCTTCCGACTTAAATGATGATGAGGATTTTGGAGTAAATATCGACGGTACTGTTGTAATGATTTCAATTGCTGATGATATGCTTTTCAACACAGCTAGTTACAAATTAAGCTCTAAAGCAGATTCTTTATTGCAAAAATTAGCTGACGTTATCAACTCTGAAGAAAGCTTAGACGTTATGGTTGAAGGTCATACAGATGCTAGAACTATAAACACTGTTAACATTGCAGATAACTGGGATTTAAGTGTTTTAAGAGCAACATCGGTTGTTAGAAAGCTACAAGATAAATATAACGTGGCTCCTGAAAAATTGATTGCTTCTGGTAGAAGTAGTTACCAACCTTTGGTTGATAATGATTCTTCTGAAAACAGAGCAAAAAACAGAAGAACACGTATTATCATTCTTCCAAATATTGACAAATTTTTCGCTTTAATGGCAGACGAAAGCTAAAAGCTATTTAATACAAAAAAAAGGCTCGTATAAATTTTTATACGAGCTTTTTTTATGCACAAATTATAGCTTTGTTGAATAAGCTAAAACTATTTAATTGTTCCAGGTAACACCAAGCGTAAGTGCTAGATGAGATAAACCTTCTAAATCACCAGACTCAACAGCATAGTTATATCTTATAGCTGTACGAAAACTTAAACCGTAGTTTATTTTATAATCTAAACCTGCCTCTGGACGCACACTAAATTGCCAGGCATCATTTTCTAATGTATAAAGGCCAAGGTCTTGTTGTTTGTTGTTATACATTGCTCCAATACCTAAAGATACAAAGGGTGTTAATTTTTTCGAATTACTAAAGAAATAACTTCCTGTTGCATAAATTGGCAGGCTATTTATATAGTTAAAACGATATGCTGTAATAGTCTCAGTTCCTGATGTGGTGGTTACTTTACCCAATTCATCATAAAAAGTCTGCAAACTAGCACTAACTCCAATTCCAACATTGCTATTTAGCATGTGTGTATAATCAAAACCTACACCTCTAAAACTAGTAGGGCATGTAAAATCTGCCGTTTCACCGGTAGGAACGCCAATAATATAATTAAGGCTATATTTTTCTTGTGCCAATGTCGATAAAGAACATGTTATTAAACCGACAAGCATTATAAATTTAAATTTCATAGTATGTCTTTTTAATTGTTAAACGGTGGTTGATTAAAAGCTTGATCTAGATTTGAAGTCACTCTACTAATGATATTATTTTGCCCACCTTGAAGTAACCCATTTAAAGCACCTAACCATACCACGGGCACCTCATCATCAGCACTAGTACCATCAGGATAAGTCATTTGTACAATAACAGACCCTGTACTATATCCACTAACATAACCTGGTGAATAACCTGGATAATACCAACCCCATCCTGGCCCATACCACGGGTAATACCAATCCCACCACCAAGGGTTGTAGGCGATATAAGTATCATCAAAAGCCCCTGTTACAAGAACAACATCTGCATTTTCTGGAGCAACCTTTGTCCAACCTAAAGCATTTAAATTACTAATTAGAGTCTCTAAAATAGCACTACTATAAGGTTGATCAATATACACTGCATCTCCTTCAGAGCTTTCATCAAGATCTAACACCTTATCAGGTATGGAATACGTGTAAGTTGCACCAAAATCGAATTCTGGATCGTAATTGGTGTAAAGGGCATCATAATCTTCAACATATTCACCGCCTTCAGGATAACATCCAAAGACAAGTAAACACATTGCGGATAAAAAAATTAACCTCTTAAACGAAGTCAACTGTTTGGTTTTAAAGGGATTCATTTTTAAGGGTTTTAAGATTAATAATTAAAAGAAGTACACATGCTATAATACACCTATACTGTATTAAAATACTCATAACAAATATAGTATAAATCTAAAAAATAAATTGCACCACAAAAAAAGACGCCTAAAATAAATTTCAGACGTCTTTTTTTAATGCAGGACACTTAGTGTTTATCCTTCGCAACTCGCACATTCTTTTTTCTGCTTGAATTTTTGTGCTGCATTCATACTATGTTGGTAATACAAGGATTTTAATCCAAGTTTCCAGGCGGTAACATAGATATTATTAATATCTTTTACAGGCATATCTGGATGTACAATAATATTTACCGACTGCCCTTGATCAATATGATTTTGGCGGTTTGCAGCTTGATATACTATCGCTAACTGATCGATTTCAGAATAGGTCTTAAACACATCACGCTCCTGTTCGCTTAAGAACTCTAAATGTTGCACTGAGCCATCGTAATCACGAATGCTTCGCCATACTTCTGGCGTATTTTCGCCCTTTTCTTCTAACAGTTCTTCAAGGTATGGGTTTTTTATCGTCGTTTTAATTTTAGCGATATCTTTCACATAAATATTAGACCAAATAGGCTCAATACCTTGTGAAACCTGACCTAAAATAAATGCTGAGGATGTCGTTGGTGCAATAGCATTTAAAGTAGCATTTCGTCTTCCGTAGCCTTTTAAAACTTCTGGCTCACCATATAGTTTTGCTAATTCTTCAGATGCCTTGTATGACTTCTCTTGAATTAACTTAAAGATTTTACTATTTAAATCATAAGCTTCAGCACTATCAAAACCTAACCTTTTAGACTGTAGTAAAGAGTGCCACCCTAAAACACCTAATCCAAGGGCACGGTTGCTTTTTGCAAAGTTATAAGCACGCTCCATAAACATGAACGTTTGTCTATCTTCTAAAACAGATGAATCTCTATATACTTCAAGTTTCTCAACAAACTCAGTAATAACAGCATCTAAGAAATACACCATCGTTTCAACAGCATCGGTGTCTTTCCATTTATCATAATGCAATAGGTTTACTGAAGAAAGCACACAAACAAACGACCATTGGTCATTTGATGGAAGCATAATTTCAGTACATAAATTAGAAGCTACAATTTTATGATTATTCTCTTTATAAACGTCAGGCGCTTGGTTATTGGCATGGTCTTTAAAGAAAATATACGGATAACCTATTTCACCACGACGTTGTATCACTTTAGCCCAAATCGAGCGTTTATCGACATCACCTTCAATCATTTCTTGCATCCACTTATCGGTAACGGAAACACCATGAGTAAGTTCTTGAATGGAATTCCCTTCGGTACCAATTTCTAAAAACTCATTAATATCTGGATGTTCAACTGGTAAATATGGAGAAAAACGACCTCTTCGAACAGAACCTTGACTAACCACATCGACCATTTTTTCAAAAAGTTGCATGATATGAACGGCTCCAGACGACACGCCATTATTTTTAACCGGCGCACCTCTATGGCGTAAATTACCAAAGTAACCTGAAGTTCCGCCTCCTAGTTTAGACATCATACCAACTTCTGATTGGGTGTATAAAATATTCCCCATATCATCAGCAATATTAGAACCAAAACAACTAATTGGTAAGCCTCGTTTTTTACCAAAGTTAGACCATACTGGCGATGCTAAAGAGAAAAAACCTTCACCCATATATTTGTAAAACTTATCGGCATAACCATCAATTTGCAAAATTTCTTCAGCACGGTTTGCTATTTCACGAATACGTGCTTCAGGGGAAGTACCATCAGTTAAGTACCCAGATTCTAAAAATTTTCGACTATTTTCAGTAAGCCAATTAAATTCTGGTTCACTTTCTAGTTGGGTTGCTTTTTTTAATTGCTCTTTTCGAGCGTTTACTAATTGATCGTAGTTAGTTGATTTTTCGTTTTGTGTTTCTTGAAGGCTGGTTTGTTCTTTCATAATTAAAATAGGTCATCGCTGGTTATACTTTTTGTTCTTTTACTGTAATTGATAGAGCGTTTCACGAAGAAATCGCCATGTTTGGTTCCAATAATTTCATCATCAAACCATTCGGTTTCTGCTATCAATTTATCATCAACAGTAAACACCTTACCTATCCCAATACTTTCTAAGGAATTATTAAATCGGTTTTTAATAAACTCATTAATAACCGCTTTTGGAAGAAATTCTAACTCGCCATCTTCAAAAATCCAGTCGATAATATCGCTTTCGGCTTGAAAAGCTTCTTTGCAAATCGCTTGAATTTTTTCATTGTATTCTTCTCCAAACCATTTTGGATTTTCTTTCTTAATTATATTTATAATATCTATACCAAAATCGCCATGAATTTGTTCTTCTTTCGATGTCGCTTCAACCACATTAGAAATGCCTTTCAACATATTTTTATGTTTATTGAAAGCCATAATGATTAAAAATTGCGAGAATAAAGAAACATGTTCTATAAACAAAGAGAACAAGAGTACCGATTCGGCATATTCTTGAATATTTTCACTTTTAGAATTTTTAAGCGCTGTTTCTAAATAATGCACACGACGCATAATAACAGGCTTCTTTTTAAGTGACTTAAATTCTGCGTTTAAGCCTAAAATTTCTAATAAATGTGAGTATGCATCGTGATGACGCACTTCACTTTCTGAAAAAGTAGCCCCTACCGATCCTATTTCTGGTTTAGGCATTTTTTGGTAAATATCACCCCAGAAGGTTTTAACAGCAACTTCTATTTGAGAAATGGCCAACATGGTATTTTTAATGGCCGTCTTTTCGGCTGTGTTTAACCCTGTTTTAAAATCTTGAATATCACTCGTAAAATTAAACTCACTATGAATCCAGTAGGAATGTCTTATTGCATTTACATACTCGTATAAATCTGGATATTCGTAAGGTTTTAAATTAATACGTTTTTCAAAAATATTTGTTTGACGCTTTCTAGCTTGTTCATCGCGATAAAGTATATAAGCCTTTGCTGCGTTATGAAAAGCGCTGCTCATAAGTTTATCTTCAACAATATCTTGAACTTGTTCTACTGTTGGCACATAGCGAACGTCTACAGCTTTTCTCGCCATTAGACCTTGAAACACCTGATTAGAAATTGACTCGGCATCTGCTCTAGTCCCATGACTTACAGATAACATAGCCTTTTCAATGGCATTAGTGATCTTTTCTAACACAAAAGGGGTTGTGTCATAATCTCGTTTAATAATTTGGGTAATCTCCATGTTTACGGCTCTCGTTTTGGATTAATTAATTAAAATAGCAATTGTTAAAATCCCGAATAAAAAACAATCTCATTTAACTTGCTAATCAAGGCTCATGGATAAAAAAACCCATATTAACAGTTATAATGTATTAAAAAATGTATTCGGTAAACTCAAAATATATTTTCAACCCTTTTATTTTCAGGCTAAAAAAGCAATGTGTTTTTATATTATTGAGTTTAACAAAGATTGTAAAATGATTGATACGTTTTCATGAAAACCTAGAAACCTTTTCAACAAGTTTTTAACAAACAATAAAACACAAGGGGTTTGAGAAGTTTACACAAAAAAAACTTTAAACAACTGAAAACAAGATGCGTAACTTTTTTTGAAATTAAAAAAGTTAACAAAAAAATATTAGGACCTAACAGACAAACCCCTTTATTTTAAAGGCGTTTTTGAGGTTTTTTAACAAGAATTTTCAAGCACCTATAAATCTTCAGCAACCTTTTCCAATTCGGCATACCAGTCTTCGCCAAATTTCCTAATTAACCCTTCTTTTACAAATTTATAAATAGGAACTTGTAATTCTTGACCTAAAGCACAAGCATCATCGCAAATATCCCATTGGTGATAATTCACAGCAGAAAACTCACTAAAATCTTGAACCCTTACCGGATACAAGTGACAAGACACTGGTTTTTTCCAAGAAATCTCACCTTGATTATAGGCTTCTTCAATACCACATAGCGCGGTTTTCTTTTCATCAAAAATAACATATGCACAATCGGCACCATTTATAAGTGTGGTTTCCAATTCACCATCTTCAGTTTCCGTATAAGCACCTTGAGCCTCTATAGCATCAATCCCTTCTTGACGCAAAAAAGGCTTTACCTTCGGATAAATGTCATTTAAAATTTTTGCTTCATCAGCTTCTAGTGGAGCTCCCGCATCGCCATCAATACAACACGCACCTTTACAAGCTGAAAGATTACACAAAAAATCTTTCTTAATAACATCATCTGCAACTATCGTTTTTCCTAACTGAAACATAAAAAAACATGAATTAAAATAGGGTGCAAAAATAGTCAAACTTTACCTGAAACTTTTAAGATTATTCGGTAATAATGGCATATTTTTGCCGAAAATTCAAAATTACTTAAAAAAGAGATTTTTAATTTAAAATTTCACTAAAAACACAAATAAATAAAGCATAATTAAACGAACCGTTATTATAACGTTAACAATTTAAAACTTATGGAACTACAATTCAATTTCAAAGAAATATTTACAGCATTCATGATTTTATTTGCTGTAATTGATATTGTTGGAAACATTCCAATCGTTATCGATTTACGAAAAAAAGCAGGCCACATACAAAGCGAAAAGGCTTCAATCATTGCGGGTATCATTTTAATTCTATTTTTATTCTTAGGGAAAAGTATCTTAAACCTGATTGGTATTGATGTAAACTCCTTTGCGGTAGCTGGTTCTTTCATTTTGTTCTTTATCGCTTTAGAAATGATTTTAGGCATTACACTCTATAAACAAGAAGAACAAGATTCTATGACCACCGCGGTATTCCCGCTTGCCTTCCCTTTAATTGCGGGACCTGGTAGTTTAACCACTTTACTTTCATTGAGAGCAGAGTTTAGCACCGAAAATATTATTGTTGCGGTATTACTGAATGTTATTATTATCTTTATCGTCTTAAAAACATCGGCTAAAATTGAGCGCTTAATAGGCCAAAACGGCATTAACATTATTAGAAAAGTGTTTGGCGTGGTTTTATTAGCGATTGCAGTAAAATTATTTGCTCACAACATTAAAGCCTTGTTTGAACTGATATAATATTTTTACAGATGAAAATTTTTACCATTATACTTAGTATTCTCGCCCTAGCGCTAATTGTTTTTAATTTCACGCAATTGGATTTTAACGCGCCTTTTGAAGGTCAAAGCATGGTTGCCATAATCACTATAGTGGCTTCGCTTTGCGTTATCGTCATGATGGCCATTTTAAGAACATCAAAACGTATTGAAGACAAAACAAAAGGGAGGAAATAATGTATGATGCGTTAATTATTGGTGGTGGCGCTGCAGGGATGTCATGCGCGTTGGTTTTAGGTTCTGCTGAAAACAAAGCCTTTGCAAAAGATAAAACCATTGGAATTATCATACACCAGAAAACATCACATTTACAAACTGCCTTATTTAATAATGTACTAGGACTAGCTCCGGGCACAACAGGCGAATCTATTTTAGAAAGCGGAAAAGCACAGCTCAAAGAACGCTACCCACACGTTGATCAAATAGACCATGAAAAAGTTTTAGAAATCACTAGATCTACAAATGGTTTCACCATCACAACAAACAAAAACACCTACCAAACGAAAATAGCAGTAATCGCTGTAGGCTATACCAATTTAATGACTATTAATGGTTTAGAATCTTATATTGCTCCGCATCCAAGAGCCGCTATTGAAAAAGATCGTATTTGGTTAAAAAACACCGATCATCTTATCGAAGAAGGTCTTTATGTCGCAGGCACATTAGCAGGATGGCGCAGCCAATTTGCTATAGCTTCTGGAAGTGGTGCGCAAGTAGCAACCGATATTTTAACCCTTTGGAATGGTGGGAAACACGCAAAAGTACATGATAAACTAGAAGTCTAATCTACTAAAAAACCTTCCTGCTCCAGCTCTAGCAGTTCCTGTATATTAAAATAATGAGCGATTAATTTCATTTTATCTTTATTGCGCTTTCTAGTATAAACCCAGCCAAACATAGGCCCCATTTTAGATCTATAAGCGAACCATTTCCCTTCAGGATTTTGCTCTTTATCGTAACGATATTGTTTCCACTTTCGAATTTTATCATCAACCGTATCTGGCTTGCTCCACTTTCGTTCATCACCAAATTTAGCTTTCCATACACTGTTTAGCTTTTTTATGGTTTGCTTTTTTATAAGATCTTTTTTTGGCTGCACATAAGTATTAAACCGCGTGATATAACGTTGTTTAATCGGGTTTTCATCAGCCGAAAGTTGTCCTATATATTTTTCTAGATAATGCTCAGGGTCATTACTATGCAAGCGATAATTAAAACCTAGGTTTTCAATTTTACGCATTAAATCATACTTATTCTTGCTTTTAGCATTGGTTAAAAAAGTACCCAATCCTCTACCTTTATATCTAAATCGATGGTTCACTTGTATTTTAACACCTTCCTTTAAAGCTTCTTCTAACAATGCTAGCCAATCATTTTCTGTTAAATTATCCTTGCGATCCATGTTTTAAAATTTAAAGTTAATTTGAGATTTGAATAGGCTACAAAAGACTAAATACCCTACATCCACCTGCCTTCCTCTCAAAATTAATCATTTTTTTATACATATTGTTACTATACACCTGTTTTTAAGTCAATTATCTTAAATGAAATTAGGGACAGGAAACAATGGTTTAGTCTGTAACAATTTCATCGCCATCATAAACATGGTTTTTATCTTTAAACAATCCAAAACCTTCACTTGATTCCGGACCGAAAGTCGCCAAATCAACACCTTTTATTAGTTTTCCATTGTAATAGGCATTGTTTTTATCCTTTGAATAGGCTCGATATTCGAAAACATGAAAGGTTTCAACATCTACCCCTTCAATAGGGGTTTCTAAAAAATATACTTGATTTTTATCGGCACCATAATATGTATCCTTCCAAAGATGAAAAGTCGCACCATCTGCAGAAGGCATTAGAATATTATCATAATAAACAGCATCATCAATAATCAAATAGTTGTGTTTTAAAACTTTAATAGACTCCAAGTCTCGAACAGGAAACGTAGTCAATGCTTTTTCAGCATCCTCTTCCATGAAATTATAGGAATACACCCCATTTATATCAGCAATATAATGCGCATTAATCACTCGTACAGTAGATACATCTATTACTGCAGAGGCAATGATGTCATTTTTATTATGAAAGTATACCGTGTTTTTATCTTTACTACTCGCTTCGTTAAGAATTTCAAAGGAATCATAATCAACATCTACAGCTTGGTACTTAAAAAAGAAAGTCTTTCCATCCTTATTCCAGTCAAAATCTATATTCTCAAAACTTTCAGGATCGGCCCTTTCAATTACAAATAAGGTTTTTTCAGAAGACAAGTCATCACGTAACGCATACGACATGTGCTCATAAGCCACATACACATGATTTTGATCAAAGGCAAAACGGTCTTCTACATAAAAACTAACATAATCTACCTCGCTCGTCACATCTACTGACTTAAAGAAAATTTTACTTTTGTCCTTTCCATAATCATTCGATAACACTTCAAAAGAGGAAACATCGGCCTCCATTTTAGTATTCCCCAATTCAAACCAATTGCCCATAGGACTATATTGAATAGCACTTTTATCACCGTTATAATAATAATTATCTGAAAGATTTTCATTTACATGACCGCTAAAGCGTTTACATGATTTAAAAAGAAAAGCACTACATAAAACAATGATGAGTATTACAATACTTGATGTTGACATTAAATTTAAAAGGTATTTATTATTACTGTTTAACTTCTAGGTTATTCTCGTATTTCAACCATGGGATCAACATTGGTCAAATTAGGAATTAACGGCTTCTGAATATAGCTAGATTCTATAGCCCCCATACATTCTTTCCCTGTAAGCTTGTCTATAAAGTACTTCCCAAAAGCAGCCTTACTACTCACATGAATAACATACATGTCAGCATCTTCTTTAATACTATTTTTATGACTAAATCGCTCAACACCAAAAGCCTGAACAACAAAATTGATTTTCTCCTGTTCTTCTCTTGTGGGGATATAGAAATTCTCCATACCCCAAGTATCAAATGGAGAAATATGTTGATTGGTTAAATCGACCTCAACATCATATCGTAAATTATCACGGGCCCTCCCTAAAGGTATAAATTGAATAATTCGCTTGTATTTAACAACCGTCTTTTCACTGTTTTTCCAAGCCGTAATTTTGTAGTCTTTTGTATCAAACTTAAAATCAGGGTATTTTAACGCGATAGCATCATTAGCCAATTGAATTAATTCAGCTCTATTCAGATTAGTATAGTATTGTGAAGCCTCTGTGCTATTTTGCGCCATTACAATTGGATGAATTGTGTTTAATAGAAATAGTAATAAAAATCTCGTCATAGTTTAGGAGTAAAATTTAGAAAAACTTATTCAAGAATTTCCACCAAGGGATCTGGAAACTTTCGTGAACCCTCCAACATATCAGCCGGCATAGGCTCATAATTACCTTGAATTGACCCTTCGCATTCCCTTCCTGTGGTTTTATCTATAACATATCGACCAAATGACTGCTCATTATCTATATTGATATGATACACATTAGCATCCTCTATAATACATGTTGTAAAACTCTGGTGAGGCAGACTAAATGAACTGATTACAAAATCTATCTTTTTTTGCTCCTCACTTGTTGGAATGTAGAATTTTTCCATCCCCCAAATATCAAAAGGAGAGATTGCCGTATTTGTAAGATCAACCTCCAAATCATAATCTAAGTTATCATCTTTTTTATCTAGAGGCGTAAAGCATATAAGCCTTCTAAATTTAACAACCACCTTCTTGCTATTCTTCCACACAGTGGGAACATATTCATTTGGGTTAAAATGTAAATCAGGGTATTTTAATGCAATGGTTTCAGTAGCCAATTGAATTAATTCAGCTTTGTTCAAATTAAAATAGTTTTGTGAATTCTCTGTGGTATTTTGAGCCATGACAACCGGATGAATTGTTAGTAATAAAAGCAATAAAAATCTTTTCATAGGTTTCAAGTTATTCCTCATCAAGCACAGCTTCTTCAACCTCAACCCCTTTACTTAATCTTATAACCTCCTCAATCATAATATCGGTTTTATTATAAACCTCTTCAAAAGCACCACCTCCAAAAAGCTGATCGGCAAGTGTCGCTTTAATGTATTGCTTAACCTCATCGTGATAAGCCACAAAAGTCACTTTAGAATCTGATCGCAGATTTAAATAATCTTGAAAAGCAAAGACCAGATCGTCACCAACTACAAAATTATCGATAAAATCACGTCTTGAAATACCATCATATTGATGACGATCTTTCTCTAATTCTTCAAACACAAAATTCCCAAAAAATCCGCGTCTCAATAAAAATGACAAGGTTTCATTCTGCATACTACTATCAATAGGCACAAAAACATCTGGAATAATACCTCCGCCACCATAAACTATTTTACCCCCAGGTGTTACAAATTTTAAAGAATCGTCAACATGAATATTTTCAGAATCTAGAAGCTCTCCACTACTTATACGGTCAAAATATTCATCGTAATAATCTTTATTGCCATTGTCATAAGGCCGCTGGATAGAACGTCCGGTTGGCGTATAATACCTAGAAACAGTTAAACGAACAGCACTACCATCTCCCAAATCCATTTCACGCTGCACCAAACCTTTTCCGTATGATCTTCGCCCTACAATGGTTCCAATATCATTATCCTGCAAGGCTCCAGCAACAATTTCACTGGCCGAAGCGGAGTTTTCATCAATCATCACAAAGACTTTCCCGTTTTCAAAATCACCTATGCTAGTGGCAAAACTCTCTTCAATATCGCCACGTTTGTTTTTAGTGAATAAAATCAATTTATCATCTTCTAAAAATTCATCAGCAATCTGTTCAGCAATACCTAAAAACCCTCCAGGATTCCCTCTTAAATCCAAAGCAATTTCAGTAGCTCCAAGCGCTTCTAAATCTTTAATTCCTTTTCTAAATTCTTTATATGTTGATTCTGCAAAACGATTCACCTTAATGTAACCCAGTTTATCGGTTAACATATAAGTAGCGTCCACACTACTAATTGGAATGTTTCCACGTTTTACTGTAAAATTTAGCAACTTAGGTTCGCCACGCCTATAAACCGTTAATTTAACTTTAGAATTTATAGGCCCTTTTAGTTTTTTAATCAAGGCATCATCTTCCATATTTTTACCGTACAAGGTGTCACCATCGGCAAAAATAATACGATCACCACCCATAATCCCCGCCGTGTCACTCGGACCGCCTTCAATAGCTCGAATCACGGCAATGGTATCTTTGTAAGTATAAAAACTCACACCTATACCAACAAAATCACCTTTCATTTCTTCGGCAACACGTTGCATATCTTCCTTAGGAATGTACACCGAATGCGGATCAAGATTTTCAAGAATCCCATTAACCGTAACATCTACAATGCTATCGGTATTCACGTCATCAACATAATCATATTCAATGTAATCAATTAAGCGATTAAGCTTATCTTTTTTACTATTTGTGGTAAATAAACGATCTGGAGCGTCGGTAAAACTTAATTTTCCGCCAATAAAAATACCTGCCGCAATTGCAGCACCCATAAGCAACGGTAAGTATTTTTTTTGAAAAGCCATATTTTTGTTATGCTTTTAAATCTTCTATTCTTTCAATTTTAATCCCAGCTTTTTCTAAGAATTTAAGCCCAGAATCATCTTTATAAGCCTCGTGATAAACCACTTTTACAATACCTGCTTGGTGTATTAATTTACTACACTCCTTACATGGCGACATGGTGATATACAGGGTTGCACCCTTGCAGGACTGTGTGGAAGCAGCCACTTTTAGTATGGCATTTGCTTCAGCATGCAACACGTACCATTTGGTGTAACCTTCGTCATCTTCACAAAAGTTCTCAAAACCTGAAGGTGTTCCATTATATCCGTCGGAAATAATCATTCTATCTTTCACAATAATCGCACCTACTTGTCGGCGATTACAATACGATAACTTCCCCCACTCTTTAGCAATTCGTAAATAAGCTTTATCGTACTTAAGTTGTTTATGTTCTGGCATTAAATTTTATATATCATTATGGCGTTACCCTCATATCATGTTCCGGGCTAAAAAGAAACCTCGCAACAATTCGGGTCGGGCTTTCCGCTACAATCTTTTACAGAAAAAGTAAAAGGATTTTCACTGCAATCCCTAACGCAAACCCACGATTTCGAGCCATAATACATTCGACATAACGAATATACTCGCTTCGTATTTTAATTACAACGTCAGACCGATAAAATTTAAGAATATTTTTAAGCTAAGAAGTCGCTGTTCAAAATCATAGGAATCACTAAACCAACTACTACAGCCGAAATAACCATAACCCAATCACGTTTAGAGAACCTAAAAATGGTTTGAACGAGATACCCTAAAAACAGGACTAAAAACACAATAATAACTTGTGCAATTTCGATACCCAAAGCAAATTCTAATAGCAATAACAGCTTATTATCTGAATCTCCTAAAAGCATTCTAAACTCTCGTGCAAAGCCTAACCCGTGAATCAAACCAAAAAATAAAGTAGATAAAAACAAGACACCAACTTTTTCATTTTGAGCCCCTTTTCCTGCTGTAAACACATTAAAGAGCGCTACAATCATAATGGTAATCGGAATTAAAAACTCAACAATAGAAGCGTTTACACTAACCACACCATAGCTGGCTAAGATTAAAGATAAGGTATGCCCCAGTGTGAACATGGTTACTAAAAGCAACACACGTTTCCAGTCTTTAAATAAATACGGAACCGCCAAAACGATTAAAAATAAAACATGATCGTAAGCATTGATATCAAGCACATGGTTGATACCGTATTCTACATTAAACCAGAAATTTTCAAGCATAGTATTTTCAATTTGGGAGCCCCAAAGATATGTAATTAATTATATTTTTTATCTAACTGAAACAACATCTCTTCTGTGATATTATCCAACGAAAACTGATGCTTCCATTTCCAATCTTGTCGGGCATAAGAATCGTTTATACTTTTTGGCCAACTGTTAGCAATCTCCTGTCGGTAATCGGAGTTGTAGCTCATTTCAAACTCTGGAATGCGCTTTTTAATCGACTCAGCAACTTCTTGAGGTGTAAAACTTGTTGCCGACAAATTATAAGAAGAACGAATTTTAATGGTTTCAGGCGCTGCTTGCATAATATCCACCGTTGCTTTAATAGCATCATCCATAAACATCATTGGTAATTTAGTATCCTCTTTTAAGAAACATGCATACGATTTGTTTTTTATAGCCTCATGGTAAATCTCAACAGCATAATCGGTTGTTCCGCCACCAGGCAAGGTTTTCCAACTTATAATTCCTGGGTAACGTATACTTCTTACATCTACATTATATTTCGTAAAATAATATTCACACCAACGCTCTCCAACCTGTTTGGTCATGCCGTAAACGGTTGTAGGCTCCATAATGGTATATTGTGGCGTGTAATCTTTCGGTGTTGTGGTTCCAAAAACTGCAATACTAGAAGGCCAAAAAACTTTTTCTATAAAATTATCTTTAGCTAAGTTTAAAACATTAAACAAAGACGTCATGTTTAAATCCCAAGCTTCCATAGGAAATTTTTCCCCTGTCGCACTTAACATGGCGGCCATTAAATAAATGGTATCTATATTAAATTTTTCAACACAAGTTTTTACACTGGCGTAATCTTTGGCATCCACGATTTCAAAAAGACCAGAATTTACGATATCTAAATTGCTGTAACTAATATCACTAGCAACTACATTTTCATCCCCGTAAATGCTTCGTAACTTAAAAGTTAGTTCCGATCCAATCTGCCCGCAGGCACCAATTATTAATATTTTAGAGCTCATTAATTATCCTGTTTATGAAGAATTTTCAAAAATAATAAGATTTCGCTAGAAATAATCCATAAAAAAGTCAAAATATTCTTAATATGACAGCTTCACACACAACAATAAAATCAACTATTCCTATATCTTTGTATCCTATTGTATTAAAATTAAAAATGATGCGTACTCAAATCCTTTTGGCTCTAGGTGTTTTTATGTTGTTTTCAGCATGTAAAGACAACCAAGAAAATAAAACACTTGTAGAAACTGAAGTTGATAACAGCGGTGTTGTATCAGAAGAAGATATAGAAAACCTTAATTTTACAGAATTCACTTTAGACCAAAAAGCGCAATCACTAGTTAAAGATTGGACACAATATTATAAGCTAGAAGGCATCATTACTAATCTTAAGGCAGGTGACTTCAGCTATTTTCAGGATAGTGAAAAAGATTTAAAAGAAACCTTTAAAGAATTAAAAGTTAATACTCCTGAAACAGCAAAATCACCATCCATCTCAGCTAGAGTATTGGTTTTGGAAACAAAGTTTTATAAGTTAGAAAGTCTTTACAACCTAGCATCTTCAAGCGAGGAAGAGCTCACCCAAAGTACTCAAGAACTATTAGTAGCCTTTTCTAATTTGAATTTACAAATGAATAAGAAGGTGGAGTTTGACGCTATAAACATTCAAAAGCCACAGTAAAACAGGGGTGTTTTAGTTGTTGGTTATTTACTCTTGCGCTGATTTCCTAGACACAGATTGCAAAGATTTTCACAGATAAAAAGACTGAAATAGCTATTACACAGAGTTTCGCTGAGATTACACAGAGCTCCACAGCGTTTTTTTAGATGCTGATTTTTCAAATAATTCTCTTTGCGAATTAGCGTCTTCGCGAGAAATCATTTTTATTAAGAAAACACGGTAATTACCTGCCGATAGACAGGTAAAATTAAACATTGTAAAAGCAACAACTCTCCACTTATTATCACCATATTTATTTAACAAATTTAATCAATAAATAACAAATAAATCCGCTATACACATGTATCACAACAACTTATATTAATAAATTTTAGGAATTGTAAAAATTAAACTCTATATTTAGAATTACCAAAAAATCAAACTACTATGGGGATAAAGAGTTTTATAGGAGCCAGAAAGCGTTCCAGCGCCACTACAACACCGTCACTAACCGTTAGTGATTACATGAGCACGAACTTAATTACGTTTAAAGCAGACCAAACTGTTGAAAGTGTCATACAATCATTAATTAAAAATAGAATTTCTGGCGGACCAGTGGTTAATCGAAAAAATGAACTTGTAGGAATCATTTCTGAAGGCGATTGTATTAAGCAAATCAGCGAAAGCCGCTACTACAACATGCCTTTACAAGATCTAACTATAGAAAAACACATGATTACCGATGTTGAAACTATTGATGGTGATATGAATATTTTCGATGCTGCCAAAAAGTTCTTAGATTCTAAACGCAGAAGGTTTCCAATTGTGAAAAAAGGAAAGTTAATCGGACAAATTAGTCAAAAAGATATTTTAAAAGCCGCCATGACTATGAAAGGTCAAACGTGGAAATAACAAGCTCACACACTGCAATTTTATTTAAAGCTTTTGATTGTTTTTTTTAAATGATTAGAAGCTTTTTTTTAGGTCTTTAAACAAAATAGCGTTTATTTTGGCACGTTGAAATCTTCAATTTGTTTCTCGAATTTTTCAGAATCCTTAAAAGCACATAAGTTTCCGTCGGGGTCAAAAAACTTAGCAATTGTTCCCCAGGAAAACTCTTGATACTTTACATCAACACCTTTTGAAATTAACTTATCTGAAAGCTGTTTTACATTAGGCACATTCATTCGCAGGCATGTTTTTATACGACTTTCAGCGAGTGCTTCACCATCATAATCTAAATCAAGTTCCACTAACAAATAAGTGGCTCCAAATTCAAAGCAAGTTAAAACTTCTGTTTCAAACAACTTAGTGAGTTCTAGAACCTCTTCATAAAACGTGACACATTTTTTATATTCAATGGTATATAATATAATTCCTGTTCTATCAAATTCCATAGTTTTCTTATTTTAATTTACCCTTCACGCTTTACAAGTGCATAATAGTCATTTTCTAAAGGTAAATAGCCCTGATCGTAAACAAAATAATATACCGTTTTGGCTTTTGTAGTGTAAATACTTGTAAAATAATTAAAATCGAAACCTGCTTCAATAAGCTTGGCTCTAGAGGTTTTTGTTTTTTGCTCAGGATTAAGCGCTTCTAAGATCCTATAATTTTTACGCAGGCGGTTATTCGTGTTTCGAATGAGGTTTTTACTATCCTTATTAACACGATTGTTATAACTGTTACGACAGCCATCGCTACAAAATTTCTTATCGACGCGTCCAACAATTTTATCACCGCACTCTAAGCACTTTTTTTCCATGGTTTACCTTACTAATTTGAACACATCGACTATCTCAAATATTACAAGTTGGAGCGCAGACGGTGATATCATTATTAACTTTATCAAAACGAAATATACAACAAACCCATATTTCGTACAAATAAACCTACAAAAATTAAAGCACCCAAATTAGTGTATCTTGCCCTTAATACTCTTTATCAATTAGTTAACCACATGACACTTCTTAATTCCCTATTGCTTTCTATCATGTTCAATCCACAAAAGCTCGGAAGTATTATAGCCAACATCTTCTGCCATTTTCAAATATTTAGTTTTAATACTTTCGGGTATTTTTGTTTCTCTTGATAACAACCATAAATAATCTAAGCTTTTACCAGCAATAAGCGCATAGTTATAATCTTCATCAATAGCGATCACATTATATCCTGAATAAAACGGTCCGAAAAATGAAACTTTAAGCATGGCTACGTCATCTTCATCTACAAATTTTGCTTTTCCTATAGATTGTTCCCATTGCTTTGAAATCGTATCGAAACCCTGGTTATTTACTTTAATTGTACCATTTTCATTCAATGAATACTCGGCGGTGGTATTATTCAAATCCTTTTCATACTTAAAATCCAATCTTGCGATTTCGTACCACTTTCCTAAATATTTCGCCTTGTCGAATGATTTGACTGCGACTGCCTTTTCAGGAATGGTACGGCATGACAAAAAGCTCAACAACAATCCTGATATTAATAATGAGTAAACCCAATTACTATTTTTCATTTGATTATTTTTTCGTTTCAACATAGTTTTTAAAATTCTCTAATATGGCTTGCCAACCAGCTCTTTGCTGCTCATCGGCATGGGTACCTTCAGCATCAAACGTTTCGCTTATAGTTGTCTGATTTTGATTTTCAGAAAAGGCAATTTTAACGAATCGACCATCTTCCATTTTATAAGTAATTAATTCTTTATCAATAATTGTCTCATAAGTTCCTGAAAAATCAAAACCCATACTTCCATCTTTGGCTTCCATTCGCCAGGAAAATTCGCCGTTAGTTTTTAAATCGTTCTCGGCTTTTGGGCAACACCATTCATCTGAAGCAAAATTCCAGTTTATAATGTGCTCTGGTTTTGTCCAACAATCCCAAACACTATCAATATCTGCTCTAACAATCGTTTCTACCGTAATTGTTTTTATGTTTTTTGAATTCATATTTTTTTAAATATACAAAATAAGTAACACCATCACGTGTTAACATGGTGTTAAGCCATTTTTAAAAACCACTACATTTCACAGAACAATAACTTGAAAAATTCCGCTTACAAACGACTACAAACATTTACAAGCGATTTTAAATAAGTAAATACCGATTAAACTTTTGATGCTGAATGATATTTGCCCTGTTGTTAATCGCTAACATATTTAACTAAGCATTGACAGCATAGTATTAACTGTTTAACGTAAAATTTAAAATTATGAGCACACTTAGAAACAAAGTACAGTTGATTGGAAACCTTGGAAACGATCCAGAAATCATCAATTTAGAATCAGGAAAACGATTAGCACGATTTAATCTAGCCACACATTACAATTACACCAATAACAAAGGTGAAAAAATCACAGATACCCAGTGGCACAATATTGTAGCTTGGGGAAAAACGGCTGAGATTATTGAAAAGTACGTCGCAAAAGGAAAAGAAGTCGCTATTGAAGGCAAGTTAACATCAAGAAGCTACGACGATAAATCTGGTATTAAACGCTATATAACCGAAGTAGTATGTAACGAACTTGTCATGCTTGGTAAATAAGCACCCATACCATATTTAATTACATAAAAAAACGAGACTGATTAAGGTCTCGTTTCTTTTTTAATATTATCTAAGTTATAATAACCGCCTTTATTTTCGCTGCGTTCTAAAGACTGCCAAATAATGAGGTAAGCGACATTAATCATATTTCTTAACTCACAAAGTGTGGTTGATATTCTCGATTCTTTATACAAATCTTCAACCTCGCTGGAAATAACATCTAAGTGTTTTAAGGCACTTTTTAAACGTTTATTAGATCGTACAATACCAACATAATCACGCATTATCGCTTGAACTTGTTTTAAATTGTGTTGTACCAAAACATGTTCTTTTGGGATAATCGTACCCTCATCATCCCAATCTGGAATCTCAACATCTAAAATTGTATTATCTGCATCGGCTAAATGTTTAAAAATATTATGCGCATAAACTAAGGCTTCTAATAAGGAATTTGACGCCAAACGGTTTGCACCGTGCAACCCTGTTCTAGTGCATTCACCACAAGCGTATAAATTATCAATGGTCGTTTTTCCAATCATATCCACATCAACACCGCCGCATAAATAATGACAAGCTGGAACCACAGGAATCCAATCGGTTTTTATATCGATATGATGCTCTAAACATTTCTCGTAAATATTTGGAAAATGCGCCATAAAGCCGTCCATATCCAAATGTGTACAATCTAAATACACATGTGTATCTCCAGATTTTTTAAGTTCGCTATCAATACTTTGTGACACGATATCTCTAGAAGCTAATTCGGCACGCTCATCATAATCAGGCATAAAACGATAACCCTTCCCATTTCTTAAAATCGCCCCAAAACCTCTCACGGCTTCAGAAATTAAAAATGACGATTCGCCTTTAGCATCATATAAAGCTGTAGGGTGAAATTGAATAAACTCCATATCCTTGATACGTCCTTTAGCGCGATGCGCCATAGCCACACCATCGCCAGTTGCGATAACCGGATTTGTGGTATGCCCATAAACACGACCGATACCTCCTGAAGCTAATAAAGTACTATTAGATTTTATAGTGAATATTTCACCGGAATTTTGATTCATCACATAAGCACCATAGCAGCGTAAATCATCAGAATTCTTGGACTCTATGTGATGATTAGTCACTAAATCGATAGCAAAATGATGTGGTAATATAGAAATATTTGGTAATTGATGTGCAGTTGTTAACAAAGCACGTTCAATTTCAAAGCCCGTAATATCTTTATGGTGTGCGATACGATATTCGGAATGCCCGCCTTCTTTTCCAAGGTCGAATTTCCCGGCGTCGTTGGCATCAAAATTAGCCCCCCAAAGTAATAATTCTTTAAAACGATCGGGGCCCTCATTAACTACCATCTCAACGACTTCTTTATTACAAAGTCCGTCGCCAGCAATTAAAGTATCTTGTATATGCTTTTTAAAAGAATCAGATTCTTTATTTAAAACAATAGCTACCCCACCTTGGGCATATTTGGTATTTGATTCGTCTTCACTAGCCTTTGTAACAATAACGACACTGCGTTCAGGATATTTTTCGGCTATTTTCACAGCAAATGTTAAGCCGGCAACACCCGAACCAATCACTAAATAATCTGCAGTCATCATCATTATTTAGAAAGGTCTAACATGCGTTGAATTGGTAATAAAGCGCGTTCTCTTATAGCTTCGTCCACATCTACTTGAGGAGATTCATTAAGTAAACAATCGTGTAATTTTTGAAGCGTATTCATTTTCATGAAATGACATTCGCTACAAGCACAGGTATTATCTTCTTTTGCAGGTGCCGGAACCAATTCGGTATTTGGCATTTCCTCTTTCATTTTATGTAAAATCCCAGCTTCAGTCGCCACGATAAACTTCTCGTCTTGATGTTGTCTTACATAATCAATCATACCTGAAGTCGAACCAATATAGGTTGCGGTATTCAAGATATGTGTTTCAGACTCTGGGTGTGCTATAATTTTATAATCTGGATATTTTTTATGTAAATCCAATAACTTTTCCATTGAAAAAGCCTCATGAACAATACAACTTCCATCCCAAAGCAGCATATCTCTACCCGTTTCATTTATGATGTATTGCCCTAAATTTCTATCTGGAGCAAAAATGATTGGTTGATCTTTCGGAATTGAATTAACAATTTTTAAAGCGTTAGATGATGTACAAACAATATCTGTTAAGGCTTTAATTTCCGCAGAACAATTCACATAAGTGATTACAATATGATCGGGATGTGCTTTGGTAAATTTTTCGAATTCGTCTGGCGGACAAGAATCTGCGAGCGAGCAACCCGCATTTAAATCTGGTAAAACAACCGTTTTACTTGGATTTAATATTTTGGCTGTTTCTGCCATAAAATGTACACCGGCAAATACGATAATATCGGCGTCGGTTTCAGCAGCTTTTTGCGATAGACCTAAACTATCACCAACATAATCTGCGATATCCTGTATTTCTGGCACTTGATAATAATGTGCTAAAATCACAGCATTTTTCTCCTTCTTAAGGCGTTGTATTTCTTTTACTAAATCCATTTTAAGGTTTCTGGAATAATTTGAAATTCATAATTGGCAGTGCTTAACCACCTATAAAGATACAAATATCCTAATTATTAATTTTATTAAATGAGATTCCATCAAAAAAAACCAATGAATTAAAGACCTAGAGTCTATTTATTACATCTTTTAGCGTTTCTGAAAAGAATTAGTTTAAAATTTATCAAAACGGAAATACAAGAATTAACAAATAAACATAAAGTCGTTTCCAAAAAAGCTATAAATGCAAAAACTCCTTGCGACTTGCAAGGAGTTTTTATCCAAAATATATGATTAAATTTTATTGAGCTGAATTTCTACCAGCTTTAAACCCTTTGCTAAAACCTAATTTATAAGCATCAGGGCAATCTTCGCAAACAGGGGACTCTGGTGCCGTTGGGCAATCTGCATTTTCTCCCTTTACGATTTTCCAGCCTTCACAATAACCGTCTCGCCAGCCTTCACTAAAAGTTAGCAAAAGTTTTGATTCTGTATCTGTTTCTTGTTCACTTTGATTATACGTGTAGGTTACCAAAAAAGTAACACCAATTGCAATCAATACAGCTAATACTAATTTTTTCATTTTACTAAGTTTTTAAGTTACACCTACCGTTTAATTTTTTTACTGAGCCTTAATCATTGTTAAGGTTTCAATTTCTAATTGCATTTGGTTTAAAACAACTTCCGTCTTTTCTAATTCGTTAAGTACTGAAGATTTTATGTCTTCAAAACTATTTTTAACACCGTTAAACAACCCTTGATAATAAGCTACTCCTGCTTTCATATTGGTTGTGAAGGTTTTCAAATATTTCTCTTCTTTTCTGTTCATAGAAACTTTAGCATCTTCCATTTTATTTTTAAGATAATCCATATAAATATGAAGCTCTTTGATAAATAAATTTGGACGATCGTTTCTTGATACCATATTTGCTCTTCCGTAAATGTGGTCTGTCATATTTGCCAAACTCATTACTTTAGAATAATAGGCCATATTCGGACCTGGACAAACAGATACGCCTTCACCTTCCACTTTAGTATCTAAACCATAAGCTAATAAGGCCGAAGTACCCAAACCTACACATGTACAAGATTTCACGATAATTTTATCAAGTTCCTGTTTATATACGTCTGGAGCTAACTCCTTCTTGTCTAACTCTTTTATTTTCAAAAATTGATACTCTCTAGATGCCGTACAAATTCCTGTTTCTTTAAACTCTTTATTTAAAGCTACAAACTTTTTAGGACATGCACTTCCTGGTCTGTCTTTATCAATATTTTTCTGTTTCTCTAAATCCTTAGTATTGTCTCTCAAATTATTAAAAGGTATTCCTAAAGGCGAAATATCACTCAAATATAAGTCTTTTTCTTCTGCTTTAATAAGTTTTTGCAACGTACTATCATCTACCGTTGTAGCTTCGGGAACCAATAAAAAAGGACTCCCCCAACCTACTGAATCTAGGTTATATTCTTCAATTAAGAAGTTATGTTCTTCTTCGGTACCAACACCGCCTTGCGCCGTAATCTCAAAATTTAAAGCAGTTTCCGGTATAGCTCTTCCTTGGTTTTCTAACTCTTGCACTAAAACACTTTGAATGGCTTCTTGCAGCGCTACACGATTTTCTTTAAACTCCGCTAATACAGGCCCTAGCAAATAGCCATCAGTTGCAAAGGCATGTCCGCCACAATTTAATCCAGATTCAATACGATATTCTGAAACCCAAAGACCTTTTTTAGCTAAAAATTTCCCTTGAATTAAGGCTGACCTGTAATCACTTACTTTTAGAATAATACGTTTGTTGAACTCACCTTTTGTGTTCGGAAAAAAATCATCAAACTGCCCCATATAACTATACAATCTAGGGTTCATTCCGGCAGAAAGCACTACTGAAGATTTCAACTTACTGTTTGCAAACCCTCTTAAGGCTGCATGCGCATCGTTATATTCACTTGGTAATTGCTCCTTGTCTTTATAGTTATCCTTATCTACTTTAGTCATAATGTTCACATCAATAGAACCCATAACTAAATTTTTTGAAGCCCAATTTTTGACTTCAGTGAAATTAAATTCCTTTTCTGTAAGTTTTTTAAATTCCGCTTTAAGCTTAGAATTATTTGGCAACATGTTTATGTATGCCATAATCTCATCACTCTTTTTTGATGTTAAGTTTTTTAAAGACTCAAACTTTTTATCGGCTAAATCGCTAACTAAATTTAAATAAGAGGTGATTCTTTTTGCTCTAAAATCATCAATTTTATCGGTAATCTCGTTGTAAGGCACTTCAAATTTCTCACTATACATTTTTCTTAATTTCTCCAGAAGAATATCATCTACCAAAGAAATCACAGAATCCATGCCATATTGTGCCACTTTCAAAGGGGTATCAATGGTAAAACCAATACCCATAACTGGAATGTGAAACGAATGCGTTTTTTTCATAATTTATATTTTGAACCGCAAAGATAGAACGACATCTCGCTGAAAAACATGATATATGTCATACATGAAATGTTCATTTTTGGACCTAGATGATGTTAAAACGACCATTCTTATGTTGTTTTGTTGTTTTTTCCTTCAAATATTCATTATAAAAACTTGATATTAGTTGCACTTTCTTTTAATTATTCACAACGACAATTCACAAAAGAACAAATATTGATAAATCTTTAAAAAGACTATGTGCTTACCCAAAGCTTTACTACTTTTATGCTTAAACTTCAATAGAACGATTTTATGTCAATAGAGCCAAAATTAACAAGATTCAATCAAAGCGTTTTGTCAAAATACCAAATATTCAACAGTATTTTCATGACATTACCTTTTGATGCGGTAACGAAAACTGGAGTATTACTTCCGCTATTTCATGAAACCTGTGAAAAGGGATTTCAGAACGGCGACAACCCTACAACAATAGTTGATACATTCTTTGAAAAATATCAAGGGCGTAGAAATAAAGAAAGTCAGATTAATTTATTATTCAGATTCATTCAATACATCGAAAGACAAGTTGTTTTATTCGATGCCATTGAAGATGCAGCCTTCCCGATTGTAAACAACATGGACGGTGTTGGTACTTTGCGTAACTTAAAAGATAAAGCGCAAGATGAAAACAAATTAGACGAATTAAAAGCTTATCTAGATGAGTTTAAAGTGCGCATCGTTTTAACAGCGCACCCTACACAATTTTACCCAGGATCTGTTTTAGGAATTATTACAGAACTAACAAAAGCCATTGAACAAAACAATTTAACTGATATCAACAACTTGTTTGGTCAGCTGGGAAAAACACCATTTTTTAAACACAAAAAACCAACACCATACGATGAAGCTAAAAGCTTAATTTGGTATTTAGAAAATGTATTTTACACCTCTTTCGGAAAAATTTATAATTACATCCAAACCAATATTTATGCTGATGGTCAAAAGCATAATGAAATCATTAACATAGGATTCTGGCCAGGGGGAGATCGTGATGGAAATCCATTCGTAAAACCCGAAACTACTTTAAAAGTTGCTAAAAAGCTTAAAAAAGCGATTCTTAAAAAATACTACGAAGACCTTAAAAACTTAAGAAGAAAGTTAACCTTTAAAGGTGTTGAAGATCGTATTATTAAATTAGAAACAATTCTTTACGATTACAGTATTGACCTTAAAAGTAAAAAAGCCATTTCTGTAAAAGAATTAACCGAAGAGCTTTTAAGCATTAGAAAGATTGTTGTTGAACAACACCAGTCTTTATACGAAAATGAAATAAACAATTTAATTAATAGAATTCATCTTTTTGGTTACCGTTTTGCAACCTTAGATATTAGACAAGACAGTAGAATTCACCATACCGTTTTTACCAATGTGGTAGATCAATTATTAGCTAGTGGAAACACGTGTTTACCGGCTAATTATCATGACTTATCTGAAGACGAGCAAATCGATATTTTATCTAAAACCACAGATGAAATTACCGATTTAGAGGTTTTTAAAGATGAGATGACTTACAACACTTTAAAAACAATAAAAACCATTAAGCAAATTCAAAAAAGCAATGGTGAACGTGGTGCAAACCGATACATTATTAGTAACAACCAAACGGCATTAAATATGATGCAGTTATTTGCCATGCTAAAAATGGTGTCTTTTAAAGACAATTTAACGGTTGATCTGGCCCCTTTATTTGAAACTATTCCAGATTTAGAAAATGCGCCTCAGGTTATGGAGCAGCTATACACCAATCCTGCTTACATGGCTCACCTAAGATCTAGAGGTAGTAAACAAACGATCATGCTTGGTTTCTCTGACGGAACGAAAGATGGTGGTTATTTAATGGCAAACTGGGGTATTTATAAAGCCAAAGAATTGCTAACAGAAATGTCTAGAAAATATGACATTACAGCCATTTTCTTTGATGGTCGTGGAGGACCTCCTGCACGTGGTGGTGGAAAAACGCATAATTTCTATTCTTCCTTAGGACCAACAATTGAAGATAAAGAAGTTCAATTGACTATTCAAGGACAAACGATTAGTTCAAATTTCGGAACTTTAAATTCGTCTCAATTCAACTTAGAACAATTAATCAGTTCTGGAGTTACAAACCGAATTGGCAGTGATAAAAACAAACTGTCTGATGACGATCGTGTTGTTATGGCCGATTTAGCTGAAACAAGTTACCAAGTTTATAAAGACTTTAAGAGTCATGAGATGTTTATTCCATACTTGGAACGCATGAGTACTTTAAAATACTATGCAAAAACAAACATTGGTAGTAGACCATCAAAACGTGGATCTTCGGATAAATTGATTTTCTCAGATTTGAGAGCCATTCCGTTTGTAGGATCATGGAGTCAATTAAAACAAAATGTACCTGGTTTTTATGGCGTAGGAACAGCATTAAAACAATACGAAGATCGTGGAGAATTTGATAAAGTAGAACAACTTTACAACAACAATAAATTCTTTAAAACGCTTCTTGAAAACAGTATGATGTCATTAACTAAATCGTTTTTCGATTTAACAAAATACATGTCTAATGATGAAGAGTTTGGAGCGTTCTGGAATATTATTCACACAGAATACGAAACTACAAAACGCTTACTTTTAAAGCTCACAGGTTACGACTCATTAATGGAAAATGAACCTACAGGGAAAGCTTCTATTGAAGTTAGAGAATCAATTGTATTACCGCTGTTAACGATACAGCAGTATGCGCTTAAAAAGATTCAAGAGCTGGAAAAAGCTGGTGTTGCAGCAGACAATCCAGATAAACTGATTTACGAAAAAATCGTAACGCGTTCGTTATTTGGTAATATTAACGCAAGTAGAAACTCTGCATAAAACATACTTTTTATAACTTATAAAAGCCCTTCAAAATTGATTTGAAGGGCTTTTTTATTTCCACATAAACCCACCAGAAAGCATCAAATACCTATTATTTCACACAAAGGTTTTGCTACTCAAAAATTAGTGAGAATTCGTATCCAGAATTATTGGTTGATAGTTGTTGGTTATTAGTTATTAGACATACTCTTATGGTAATTTTCATAAATAGCACAAGTATCAATGCCTCCTAAAAAAAACCTCTGTGAATCTCTGTGTAATCTCAGCGGAACTCTGCGTAATAACTACTTCAGTATTTCTAACTATGAAAATTTGTGTAATCTGTGTCAATAAAATCAGCGCAAGAGTAAGCGACCAACAACCAATAACTAGCAACTAAACTATTTTCTCGCGAAGACGCAAAGACACAAAAAAGTAGCACGTAAAAATTAGTGATAATTAGTGAAATTCGAATTGAAAAAAATCTGTGATAATCTGTGTCTAAATATTGCTTTGTGAAACTCTGTTTAATCTCGGCGTATCTCCGTGTAATAGCATAAAAAAAGTGCTTCACAAAACGTGAAGCACTCTTACTTTTGAATATAAATTGATAATAGCTGTTCTAAACTAAATTTTAGTGCTCATTCAATCTGAAATCTGGATAAGCATCCATACCGTGTTCGTGAGCATCTAATCCTTCTAATTCTTCTTTTTCAGAAACTCTAATTCCTACTGTTTTCTTTAAAGTGAAAATAATTAAGAAAGAAGTTACTAAACAGAAACCTGCATAACATAACACCCCAATTAACTGGGCCATAAAAGTGTGTTCTTCGTTTGTTGAAAAGATTCCAACAGCTAAAGTTCCCCAAATACCACAAATTAAGTGTACTGCAATTGCTCCTACTGGATCATCTAATTTAATAGCATCCACAAAACTCACTGCAAAAACAATAAGCACTCCAGCAATAGCTCCAACGAGGATAGCACTTTCTGGCGCTATGACATCAGCTCCAGCAGTAATACCAACTAAACCACCTAAAATACCATTTAAAAACATCGTTAAATCTAAGTTTTTATATTTAAAGAATGATACAGCAGCCGCAACAACACCACCAGCTGCAGCAGCTAAACACGTTGTTACTAAAGTAAATGAAGTCAGCCCTGGATCAGCTGAAAGTACAGAACCTCCATTAAATCCGAACCATCCTAACCAAAGGATTAAGACACCAGCCGTAGCTAAAGGAATACTATGCCCAGGAATTGCTTGAGGTTTTCCGTTTTTAAATTTCCCAATACGAGAACCTAACAAATAAACCGCAACTAATGCAGCCCATCCACCAACAGAGTGTACTAATGTCGAACCTGCGAAATCATAAAAACCTAATTGGTCTAAAAATCCACCACCCCATTTCCAAGAACCTGCAATTGGGTAAACAACACCTACATAAATAATTGTAAAGATCATAAAAGGCCCGATTTTCATACGTTCAGCAACGGCTCCAGAAACAATAGTTGCAGCGGTTGCAGCAAACATTCCTTGGAATAAGAAATCTGTCCAATAAGTATAACCTTCATTATATGTTAAATCTAATGCTCCTTCTGCAGTTGTTGGCGCATCAAAACCAAATCCTGCAAAACCAAAAATTCCAGCAGAATCTTCAGCGAAACCAGGGTACATTAAATTGAAACCTACGATATAGTAAAGTAATAACCCAACTGTAATAATAAAGATGTTCTTAAATAAAATGTTGATTGTATTTTTCTGTCTAGTTAAACCAATTTCTAAAAATGCAAAACCTGTATGCATAAAGAAAACTAGTGCCGTACAGATCATCATCCATACATTGTTAATCGTTAATAATTCCATAAATCTATTAATTAGTTTTTTGTATTAATTTCGTTTTATTTTAGAGAGTCGGTTCCCTTTTCGCCTGTACGTATTCTGTAACATTCATTTATATCTGAAACGAATATTTTACCATCACCTACTTCTCCAGTTGCAGCAGAATTAAGAATGGCTTTAATTGTGATTTCTTCAAAATCGTCATTTACAACAATAGAAATATGTCTACGTTGAATATCACTTGTACTATAAGAAACACCTCTATATACATGGCCTTCCTTTTCATTACCTAAACCTGTAACATCCCAGTATGAGAAAAAATTAACTCCTACTTCATGAAGAGCTTCTTTTACCACACGGTATTTAGATTTTCTGATAATTGCTTCAATTTTTTTCATAATATCATTTAGTTTTTACGGTTAGATTTCAAATATAAATATTTATGCGATGATTAAGATTTTTCTTATTAACTAAGTGCTAATTCAAATTTGATTAACATAAAAGAACACCTGTTTGTTTAACAGGCATCCTTTTCATAAACTTAAACTTAATTACTTAACCTTTTAAACATTAAATTTTTTAATTAAAAATCTACATGTTATTTAATTCTGAAGAACTTAATCTTCTATTTCTCTTTGTCTCTTACCTGGATAAGCTAAAGTACCATGTTCTGAAAGATCTAATCCTTCTACCTCTTCTTTTTCAGTCACTCTTAACCCTAATGTTTTCTTAAGAATGAAGAAGAAAATGAACGATGTAACCAGAGCCCATACAGCATAAGACAATGTTCCTATTAATTGTGTTACAAATTGTGCAGATCCACCACCATTGAATAAACCAATAGCTGTATCACCGTCTACACCCCAAAGACCAATTACTAAAGTACCCCATGCACCACATACACCGTGAACAGAAGCAGCGCCTACAGCATCATCAATCTTTAATTTTTGTTCGATAAACTCCATTGAGAATACAACGATTATACCACCAATAAAACCAGCAATCAAAGCACCACCTTCAGTCATGTTTCCACAACCAGCAGTAATACTCACAAGACCAGCTAAAGCACCGTTTAACGTCATATCTAAATTTGGTTTTTTATATTTAAACCATGATAAGAAAAGCGCACCAACCGCACCTGCCGAAGCAGCAAGGTTTGTTACCAATACTACCATAGAAGCACCTACAGCATCATCACCACCCCAAGCTAATTGAGAACCACCATTAAATCCAAACCACCCGAACCATAAGATGAAAACACCTAAAGTTGCTAATAATTTGTTGTGTCCTGGAATGGTTACTGCATTTCCATTGATGTATTTTCCAATTCTTGGTCCTACTAAAGCAGCACCAACTAAGGCTGCCCATCCACCAACAGCATGAACAATTGAAGATCCAGCGAAATCGATGAAGCCCATTTGAGCTAACCATCCATCACCGTTCCATTGCCATCCACCAGAAATTGGATAGATAACCGCAGTCATAACTAAAGAGAATAGGATGTAAGTGGTATATTTTGTTCTACCTGCAATAGCACCAGAAACAATAGTTGCTGTAGTCGCACAAAATACGGTTTGAAAGAATAAATCTGCTGGCCCTTGGTTATACATAAAACCACTCCAACCAATCCACCCGTTGGTAGATCCATACATTAAAGAATACCCAATGAACCAGAAAACAATAGATCCAACAGCGATATCTAAAACATTTTTCATTGCAATATTTACAACATTCTTAGCACGTGTCATTCCCGACTCTACTAATGTAAATCCTGCTTGCATTAAGAATACTAAGATACCTGATATAAGCATCCATAACATCCCCATGTCTCCAACAATAGCATCAATATCTGCTTTTGTAGCTGCGACATCTTGTATTAATATAGGCAAATTTAATATTGACATAATAAAGATATTTTTGGTTAGTTAATTAATTAAAAGGAGAATAATAAAGTTGGTTGTTTCTTTAATTTACTCTCCTTATATATTGTAGAAGAGTCTTCTTTTAGAAAGAGTAGATAGCAGCTAAAGTAAAAGCAGCTAAGCTCTTAGAAGCAGCACCATCATTATCAATGTATGGCATACTATCATTCCATGAATCTAATCTTACCTCTGGCTTAAGAATTAAGTTCTCGATTGAATAGCTTCCAGTTAGAGTAACCCCTAAAACACTTTCTTCATCTGGATTAGCATCTCCGTGTAAACCGTAATATTCACCTCTTAATCCAACTGCAAAAGAATCAGATGTTGTGAATTGTGGATATAAAGCAGCTCCGTAAAAACCAGAACCATCATTATCATTGTAAGCAGCGTTAATTCCTAAGAAAAAAGCATCAGATAAATCAAAACCACCTGTATAATCAATTTCAAATCCTAAACCATCAACGGCATCACCATCATAGTATAAATTAAGAAACTGACCATAGAAACCTAATTGAGCTCCAAGTGCATACTCACCACTAAAAGAAATATCATTAGTATCCCACGGGTTAGTAACTGCTAACATTAAACTAAAGTCATCAGATAAAGCAAAATCAGCTTTTATACCCATATGAGAAAAAGGTCCACTAGAAAATAAATACGAAGTACTGTAGTTAAAGTTTGCTGCCGGAGCAATAACCTCATAACCTAAGAAAGTATTAAATCGCCCCATAGTTAAGGTTGTCTTCTCAGAAACGTTCCAGTAAACATAAGCTTGATTTACAATTCCGTCAACAATATCATTGCTAAAAGTAGCACCCGCACCTCTTGGCCCAACAACTAAATCAAGTACAGCACCGGTTTTTTCACCTTCATAGGCCAAAATAACGTTACCCATACCTAAAGCAAATCCTGATTTTCCAGCGAAAGCAGTTCCAAAAGACTGTCCTTCATTATCAGGAGCAGTTAAATAAGTTTGGTAGTAAGTATCAACAGATCCACTAATCGATAATTTTTTTGGTTCGTCTTGCGCAAAAACTACAGTGGCTAGTAATAATGCTGATAGTGTCAATAATTTTTTCATAATTGTTATCATTTTTAAGTTGTTAATATTTAAGACCTAAGATTTAGTTTTTAAAGTTTTGGTTGATGAACTTAGATCTTTATCGCTTAAGAATGAGTCAAACTTATGTC
This sequence comes from Tamlana sp. 2_MG-2023, assembly GCF_030548465.1. GTDB lineage: Bacteria > Bacteroidota > Bacteroidia > Flavobacteriales > Flavobacteriaceae > Pseudotamlana. The sequence continues at coordinate 15,616 of NZ_JAUOSF010000010.1, read as the reverse complement.
AAAAACATTTAACCCCCATAAAAAATAGGGGTATTTGATTCACTTTTATTGATTTTATATTTTTACCCCTATTTTTTTAAGGGTATTCTTGATAATTTTTACATTTTTGATTTTTTAACATTTTTAACATTTGAATTATTGTCAGTATTTTCATTGTTTTCATAACATTACTTTAATATTTAAATTAAAAGTTTGCATTAATTTAGATATCTATATAAATAGACCACTTTTTCTATTTGAATATTTATTAAAAAAGCTCATTAATATTGACATATCATTATAATAATATTAAGTTAACTCCTAAAACCGAAATAATGAATTCTAGCCTATTGTTATTCTAAAGGGACTCCATATCTTTACATTTCAACTCAAGTTTTTAAAACCAATTATTGTTGATTATGCTGAAGAAACAAGGACTTTATTTGCCAGAATTTGAACATGAAAACTGTGGCGCCGGTTTCATTTGTAATCTTAAAGGAGAGAAGACAAATCAAATCATTCATGACGCCTTAGAAATACTCGTGAAATTGGAACACCGTGGAGGTGTTAGTGCCGATGGGAAAACTGGTGATGGTGCAGGATTATTAATAGATATTCCTCATGATTATTTTACACGCGTTTGTGATTTTACTATCCCAGAACAACGTGAATATGCGGTTGGAATGGTATTCTTACCTAAAGTAACCAACCAATACCAATTTTGTAAAACAACTTTCGAAAAAGAAGTAAATACGCAAGGACTCGTTGTTTTAGGCTGGAGAAAAGTTCCAGTTGATTCTTCACAATTAGGTGAGATTGCATTAGCATCAGAACCAAATATCGAGCAACTTTTTATTGGTAAATCTGATGAGATTTCTGAAGCAGATTTCAAAGCAAAACTATATGCTGCAAGAAAAATAACAGAGCACAAAATTAGAGAATCTAAAATCTCTGAAAGTGCTTATTTCTACGTACCTAGTTTATCTAATACAACCATTATCTATAAAGGTATTATTATGCCTGAAGATATTGGCCCTTATTATACCGATTTACAGCAAATTGACTTAGTAACACGTTTGGCTTTAGTACACCAACGTTTCTCTACAAACACGATGCCTACTTGGGAATTGGCTCAGCCTTTCCGTTTTATGTGTCAGAATGGAGAAATTAATACCTTACGTGGAAACGTAAGTCGTATGCGTGTTCGTGAAGAAATCATGAAATCTGATGTTTTCGGACCACAAATAGACAAATTATTCCCAATTATCCTTCCAGGAAAGTCAGATTCGGCTTCTATGGATATGGTTGTGGAATTATTAACACATACCGGACGTTCTTTACCAGAAATCATGATGATGATGATTCCTGAAGCATGGGAAAAACACAAAACCATGTCTGACGAACGTAAAGCATTTTACGAATATAATGCTTGTATCATGGAGCCTTGGGATGGCCCTGCCTCTGTACCTTTTACAGACGGTGATTATGTTGGTGCTTTATTAGATAGAAATGGTTTAAGACCATCAAGATATACCGTAACTAAAAGTGGAAAACTAATCATGTCATCTGAAATTGGCGTGGTTGAAGTTGCTCCAGAAGACGTTAAAGAACACGGAAGATTAGAGCCAGGAAAAATGTTCTTGGTTGATATGAATGAAGGTCGCATTATAGGCGATGAAGAAATTAAAAGCAAAATTGTTTCTGAAAGACCATATAAAGAATGGTTAGACAAAACAAGATTACACTTAAAAGACGTTCCTTATACTAGCGAAACTTGCCCAATTGAAACTATTGATATCAAAACTAGACAACGTTTATTTAACTATACGTTCGAAGATATTCAAGAAGTTATCACGCCAATGGCTATTGCCGGTAAGGAAGCTTTAGGATCTATGGGTATTGATACGCCTTTGGCTGTACTATCAGATAGACCACAATTAATTTCAAACTACTTCAAACAATTATTCGCTCAGGTTACCAATCCACCTTTAGATGGTATTCGTGAAGAAATTGTTACCGATATTAGTTTGAATTTAGGTAAAGACAGAAACATTTTCAGCATTACTGAAAGACAATGTAGAAAGCTTCGTATTCAAAATCCTGTAATTTCTAATGCAGATTTAGAGAAAATTAGAAGCATTTCAATTGAAGCCTTTAAAGCTGAAACGATTCAAATATTATATCCGAAAAACAAAGGTCTTAACGGACTGGAAGATGCTTTAGAGGATATTGTTGTACAAATTGAAAAAGCCTTAGCTAGAAAAACGAATATTATTATTCTTTCTGATAGAGGTGTGAACCAAGAATTTGCTCCAATACCTTGTTTATTGGCCTGTTCTTATGTAAATCACCAATTAAACCGTTTACGTAAGCGTTCTAATTTCGATATCATTATCGAATCTGCAGAACCTCGTGAACCACATCATTTTGCTACTTTATTTGGTTATGGCGCCAGTGCCATTAACCCATACATGGTGAATGAAATTATTAGAATGCAAGTAAAAGAAGGTTTCATTGAAGGTATGGACGAGCAAAAAGCCGTTGATAATTTCAACAAAGCCATTGGAACTGGTATTCTTAAAATTATGAATAAAATTGGAATCTCGACTTTACACTCATATAGAGGTTCTCAAATTTTCGAAATCGTTGGTTTCAACTCGCAATTTGTTGAAAAATACTTCCCATACACCGCTTCAAGAGTTGAAGGTATCGGATTATACGAAATAGAAAAAGAAATAAACGAGCGTTATAAACAAGCTTACCCAGACAATAAGGTTGATAAAAACCTAGGTTTAAACATTGGAGGGGATTACCGTTGGAGACGTAACGGTGAGCGCCACTTATTCAACCCAACAACGGTTGCTAAACTGCAACAAGCGGTTAGATTAAGTGATCAAGCGAGTTACGATGTTTATTCAAAAGCCATAAACGAACAATCGGAAAACTTAATGACCATTCGTGGTTTATTTGAGTTTGATAATTTAGATCCAATTCCTTTAGAGGAAGTAGAACCATGGACAGAAATCGTAAAACGTTTCAAAACAGGAGCGATGTCTTACGGATCTATTTCTCGTGAAGCACACGAAAATTTAGCGATCGCCATGAACCGTATTGGAGGTAAATCCAATTCTGGTGAAGGTGGAGAAGACAGAAAACGTTTCCAAAAAGATATGAATGGTGATAGTAGAAACTCTGCTATCAAACAAGTAGCCTCTGGGCGTTTTGGAGTAACTTCTCATTACTTATCTAATGCGAAGGAAATTCAAATTAAAATGGCTCAAGGTGCTAAACCTGGTGAGGGCGGACAATTACCTGGTGAGAAAGTATTGCCATGGATTGCTTCAGCTAGAAATTCAACACCTTTCGTAGGGTTAATTTCACCACCTCCGCATCATGACATTTATTCTATTGAAGATTTAGCACAATTAATTTTCGATTTAAAGAATGCCAATCGTGAGGCACGAGTTAATGTAAAATTAGTATCTGAAGTTGGTGTAGGAACTATTGCTGCTGGTGTTGCCAAAGCAAAAGCAGATGTTGTTCTTATCTCAGGATACGATGGAGGAACAGGGGCGTCGCCACTTACCTCTTTAAAACATGCTGGTTTACCTTGGGAACTTGGTTTATCTGAAGCACAACAAACTTTAGTACTTAACAACTTAAGAAGCCGTATTGTTGTAGAATGTGACGGCCAATTAAAAACAGGTCGTGATGTTGCTATCGCTGCTTTATTAGGTGCTGAAGAATTCGGATTTGCAACAGCTCCATTAGTAGCTTCTGGATGTATCATGATGCGTAAGTGTCACTTAAATACTTGTCCTGTTGGAATCGCAACTCAAGATAAAGAGTTACGTAAAAACTTCAAAGGAACACCAGAACACGTGATTAACTTCTTCTTCTATATTGCTGAAGAATTAAGAGCGATTATGGCGCAATTAGGATTTAGAACTTTAGCAGAAATGGTTGGTCAAACGCATAAAATTAATGCCAACAAAGCCATTAAACATTATAAAGCTAAAGGTTTAGATTTATCTAGCATCCTACACAGACCAAGTTCATATAGAGAACTTACTGTAAGAAACACAGAAACACAAGATCACAACTTAGAAAAAGTTATTGATTTTACCATATTAAAAGATTCGCACAGAGCTTTATACAGAAAAGAAAAAACAAACTTATCATATCCAATAAACAACATTAACCGTACCGTTGGAGCTATTGTAAGTAACGAGATTTCTAAAATTTACGGCCATTTAGGTTTACCTGAAGACACCTTAAACATCAACTTTACAGGTTCTGCCGGACAAAGTTTCGGTGCATTTGGAGCTCATGGTTTAACATTTACTGTTGAAGGTAACACCAATGATTATTTAGGTAAAGGGTTATCTGGAGCTAAATTAATCATCAAGAAACCTGCAAAAGCAGACTTTATCGCTGAAAACAATATCATCGTTGGTAACGTTTGTCTATTCGGTGCTGTTGAAGGTGAAGCTTATATAAACGGTATCGCAGGAGAACGTTTTGCGGTTCGTAACTCTGGAGCAACAACAGTTGTAGAAGGTGTTGGAGATCACGGTTGTGAGTATATGACTGGTGGTCGTGTGATTGTATTAGGGTCAACTGGTAGAAACTTTGCTGCAGGTATGAGTGGTGGTATCGCTTATGTTTACGATCCTGAAAACAAATTCATAAATGGTTTATGTAACACAGAAACTATAGAATTTGAAGACATCACATCAGAAGATGAAACAGAATTAAAACAAGCTATAGAAAAGCACGTGCTTTATACAGATAGTAATAGAGGTAAAGAATTATTGGAAAACTGGGAAACGAGCTTAACAAACTTTGTAAAAGTGATGCCAATAGAATACAAACGTGCCCTAAAACGTTTAGAGACTGAAGAACCAATGGTAGAAGAATTAACAATAGCATAGTGTCATGGGAAAAGTAACTGGATTTAAAGAATTTGAAAGACAAGATGAAGCATACGAACCGGTTAAGGATCGTGTAAAAAATTATAACGAATTCACTTTACCATTAAGTAAAGCAGAAGAAGAAAGACAAGGATCCCGTTGTATGGATTGTGGTATTCCTTTTTGTCACAGTGGTTGCCCTCTAGGAAACTTAATTCCAGATTTCAATCATATGGTACATCAAGGTGAATGGCAAAAAGCCTCTTGGTTACTGCATTCTACCAATAACTTCCCTGAATTTACAGGAAGATTATGTCCTGCACCATGCGAAAAATCATGTGTATTAGGTATTATTGAAGACCCTGTCGCTATTGAAGATATTGAAAAACACATCGTTGAACGCGCTTTTAAAGAAGGCTGGATTAAACCTCAACCTCCTAAAACTAGAACAGGAAAAACCATAGCCATTGTTGGTTCTGGCCCTGCTGGTCTTGCTGCTGCTCAACAATTAAATAGAGCAGGACATACGGTAACTGTTTTTGAACGTGATGACGCTATCGGTGGATTATTACGCTACGGAATTCCTAATTTCAAAATGGAAAAAGGGATTATCGACCGTCGTGTGGCTATTTTAGAAGCTGAAGGCATCACCTTTAAGACAAACGTAAACGTTGGTGTTAATTATGATGTTAAAGATTTAAAAGCATTCGATTCTGTAGTGCTTTGTGGTGGAGCAACTGAAAGAAGAAGTTTACCAACGCCTGGAGCAGATGCCGATGGTGTGGTTCAAGCTATGGATTTCTTAACACAACAAACTAAAGTAGTATTTGGTCAAACAATTGAAGATCAAGTATTAGCTACAGATAAAAATGTTATTGTTATTGGTGGTGGAGATACAGGATCTGACTGCGTTGGAACCTCTAACCGTCAAGGAGCCAAATCGGTGGTGAATTTTGAAATCATGCCGAAACCTCCAGGACACCGTTCACCATCTACACCTTGGCCTTTCTGGCCATTACAGTTAAAAACATCATCTTCTCACCAAGAAGGTGTTGAAAGAAACTGGTTAATTAACACCAAAGAATTCATCAAAGATGAAAACGGAAAATTAACGGCTTTAAAAACTGTAAATGTAGAATGGAAAATGGTACCAGGTGAGCGTCCGCAATTAATTGAAATTGCTGGAACAGAAAAAACTTGGCCTTGTGACTTAGCTTTATTAGCACTTGGTTTTACAGGTCCTGAAAGCACTTTAGCTGATAAATTAGGTATTCAAAAGGATGCCCGATCTAACTATAAAGCTGAATACGGAAAATATCAAACAAATGTACCTCATATATTCACTGCTGGAGATATGCGCCGCGGACAATCATTAATTGTTTGGGCGATTTCTGAAGGTAGAGAAGCTGCTAGACAAGTTGATATTTATTTGATGGGTAAATCAAACTTACCATCAAAAGATATGACTGGCGATTTAGTTGCTATGTAGTAAATTTTAATTTAGTGTAAAAAAAAAGCGAACTCTTCAGTTCGCTTTTTTTTGTGCTTAATTCTAAGATTATCTTATTATAAATAAAAATGAACCACATAATTCTTATTAAACACAACACCTTAAACACCTAAATATCAACTAAATCGATTGAAATAATCTAAAAAACCCGACAAACGGTAATTTTTTAACACTTTTATTGCCATTATAATAAAATTATACTGCTAAAATTTGGAATTTCTCTTTTTTCGTATACATTTGGCAAACCATATTGGTTTACCACTTTAGTTAACCAGTTAAATATTAATCTATTACTAAACTAATTTAAATTAATTAACAATGAAAAACAGATTTTCAAAAGTTAGCAAGGCAACATTTTTTAGCCTCGCAACATCAGCCCTCATTTTTACCATCTTCGCTTGTTCAAGTGAAGAAGTATTAGAAACCGAAACAGCTTCAGAAGCCGAAAAAACCGCCGCATCTGCATATTCCAAATCAACATTATCATCCAAATCAGCCGTAACCATTCAAGCAGAAGCTTATGATAGCCAAAGTGGTATTAAAACAGAGAATACTGCCGATTCTGGTGGCGGATTAAACGTAGGTTGGATAGACACCGGAGACTATTTAGAATACGACATCGACGTACCAGCTTCTGGAAGTTATAAATTTGAATTTAGAGTCGCTTCAAAAACTAACACTTCTAAATTTGACTTCTACCAAGATGGCACAAAATTAAGTAACGTTAACAAGGCCTCTACAGGGTCGTACCAATCCTGGGTTACCACTTCTAAAACAGTAGATTTATCTGCAGGAAGTAGTACCCTTAAACTTTTAGCTACCGGTGGTGGTTGGAACATCAACTGGATACGCATTACACCTGTTGATGTAGACGAAAGTACCTCAGAAAACCTAGCACTAGGAAAAACGGCAGAACAATCTTCTGTAAGCCATGGGGGAAATCCAAGTCGTGCTGTTGATGGAAACACAAATGGTGCATGGTCTAACGGCAGTGTTACCCATACATCAAGTGAAGCACAACCATGGTGGCAAGTACGTTTAGGTCAAGATTACACAATCGGAAGCATTAAAATCTTTAACCGTACAGATAGCTGTTGTAAAGCACGTTTAAACAATTTTGATGTATTTGTATATAAAGACAACGGTGATTTAGCATACAAAACAACTATAACAGACTCACCAAACCCATCAGTTACAATCAACACAGGTGGTGTTACTGGTGCTCGAGTAAGAATTAAATTAAAAGATACAAATGCCCTTTCATTAGCAGAGGTACAAGTTTTCTCTACTGGAGGTGATGATTCTGGTTCTGGAGGTGGTGACTCTGGTTCTGGAGAAGTAGAACCTGGAAACGCAAGTATCCCTTCAGATTTAATGAGCAACTGTAACCAATGGAAAATCACTTACCCAGATGGTGTGGAAGACAAAACGTTATGTGGAGAAGCTAACAACGAATATTTCTATGTGAACAGTGATAAAAACGGTATGGTTTTCCGTGTGCCAATTAGAAGTAATAACGGATCAACACCTAATTCAGACTACATCCGTTCAGAACTTAGAGAACGTGAAGCAGATGGTGGATCGGATATCTACTGGACGACTTCTGGAACACATGTTGTTTATGTACAACAAGCAATCACACATTTACCAATTGTAAAAGATCATTTAGTAGCCACTCAAATTCACGGTAATAAAAGTGATGGCATTGATGATGCTATGGTATTAAGACTAGAGGGAAGTCACCTATTTTTAAGCTTTAATGGCGGTGTGTTAAGAGATGAAGTAACTATTAAAACAAACTACTCACTTGGAACTACTCATGAAGTTATTTTTGAAGTGAAAGATGGTAAACACTATTGTTACTACAGTGAAGATGGTAACCTTAAAAACGCTTACGCTAACGGAAACGCATCATCTTACTTAGTGAAAGACGGAAGCAACTCTGTTCTAATGGACAGAGATTACGGTGAGGCTTACTTTAAAATTGGTAACTACACACAGAGTAATGCTGAAAAAGAAGGTAGCGAAACTGGAAAATCTAACAACTACGGTGAAGTTGTAGTTTACGATTATTATGTAGAGCACTAAACCACATACTATAAATTCTAAATAAAAAAAGGCGATGATTAATTTCATCGCCTTTTTGTTTTTATTTTTAATCATATTACTGCTTACAACATATTCGTAAACATAACTGATGTGATTCATGTCATTCCGAGGAATCGAGGAATCTCTCTAACAACTGAAAGACTCTTCAGCAGGACCTCCACTGTCTGCCGACAGGCAGGTTCTAAAGGACAAAATGAAAATTTCTTTAGTATTATGGCTGTTTATCGGTAATCAAACAAATTATTCCCCATGTGCTTCACGCATAAATGCTTCGGCTTTTTCAACCATATTTTTACTTCCACAAATAAAAGGCACACGTTCATGTAATTCGGTAGGTTGTACATCTAAAGTACGCGTAAAACCATCACTAGATTTCCCGTTAGCCTGTTCTGCTAAGAAAGCAATCGGGTTACATTCATATAACAAACGTAATTTTCCTTTAGGGTTTTTAGAACTTTGAGGGTATAAATAAATACCTCCTTTAATCATATTTCTATGAAAATCAGAAACCAAAGAACCAATGTATCTTGATGTGTAAGGCCTATCACCTTCTTCCTGTTGGCAATACTTAATATAGTTTTTTATACCCTGAGGAAAGTGAATATAATTTCCTTCATTCACAGAATAAATATGTCCGTCTTCTGGGAAAACCATATCTGGATGCGATAAGTAAAACGAGCCAATAGCCGGGTTTAATGTAAAACCGTTCACTCCTGCTCCTGTAGTATAAACAATCATAGTTGATGTTCCGTAAACAACATAACCCGCAGCCACTTGCTCACTTCCTTTCTGAAGGAAATCCTCAATCTTAACCGGTGTACCTACCGGAGTTACCCTTCTGTAAATAGAAAAAATCGTTCCTACTGATACGTTTACATCAATATTTGAAGAACCATCTAAAGGATCAATTAAAACCACATACTTGTTTCCATTATTTTCATCTTGACTATTTATCGCAATAAAATCATCTTCCTCTTCACTTGCAATTCCACAAACAATATTTCGCTTAGTCATCGTTTGGATAAACTTTTCGTTAGCATAAACATCTAACTTCTGTTGATCTTCACCTTGAATATTTGTATCACCAGCAGCACCTATTATATCGACCAAACCAGCCTTATTTACTTCGTGATTTACTACTTTTGCGGCTAATCTAATGGAGTTAAGGAGACTAGATAATTCTCCCGAAGAGTATTGAAATGCAGATTGATTTTCAATAATAAACTCTCCTAGGGTTTGCTTTTGTCGAGACATATGTAAGTGTTTTGGTTAGGACAAATATCCGTATTTTTTCCATAACTACAACGATTTCGAAAAGGTTATACACCGAAAATAATGAACTTTAAGCTATATTTGACCCTCTATTACAGCCACTATGAACTATACAATTAGAAACGCTAAAAAAGCGGACATGCCTCATGTACTAAATTTAATTAACGAATTAGCCATTTTTGAGGAGGAACCTGATGCAGTAGAAGTTTCAATTAGCGACCTGGAAAAAGATGGATTTGGAGAAAACCCAGCTTTCCATTGTTTCGTTGCAGAAGTTGAAGAAAAAATAGAAGGCATTGCCCTAATTTACAACCGCTACTCGACTTGGAAAGGCAAGATTATCCATTTAGAAGATTTAATAGTGAGCAAGGCTATGCGTGGATCCGGGTTAGGAACTGCACTTTTAGACCAAGTGATTAAACACGGGCATCAACTAGGCGTAAAACGTATTAATTGGGAAGTGATAGACTGGAATGAACCTGCGATTGCCTTTTATGAAAAAAAGGGGGCAAAAGTTTTAAGAGATTGGGACGTGGTACATTTAGATGAATCTGGTATAAAAAACTACATAGCAAACTTGTAACATGCGTATATATAAATTTGGAGGCGCTTCGGTTAAAGATGCCAATGGTGTAAAAAACTTGGCTTCTGTTTTACAGAAAACGGGCTACAGCAATACGTTAATTGTAATTTCCGCTATGGGTAAAACCACCAATGCCTTGGAACTTGTTATTCAAAATTATTTTAATAACAAAAGTGAGTTACAAAGTGCCATTCAAGAAGTTAGAAAATACCACAATGAAATTTTACTTGAATTATTTGATATTGAAAACCATCCTATATACGGTAAAATAAACGCCTTTTTTAATGAGCTTCATGCGTTTTTCAAAATAAATAAATCGCCAGACTACAGTTTTGTTTACGATCAAGTTATTGGCTACGGTGAATTAATCTCTACCACGATTGTTAGTGAATACTTAAACAGTATCGACCTAAAAAATAATTGGATTGATGTTCGTGAACACATTAAAACCGATAGTTATTTTCGTCGTTCTAATGTAGATTGGGACGCCACGCAACAACAAATAAAACAAAATTATAACCGGGCAACTTTAAATATTACACAAGGTTTTTTAGGTAGCGATTCACATAATTTTACAACCACTTTAGGCAGAGAAGGTAGTGATTATACCGCCGCTATTTATGCCTATTGTTTGAATGCTGAAAGTGTCACCATTTGGAAAGATGTTCCAGGTGTTCTAAATGCAGATCCTAGGTATTTTGAAAATGCCACGTTACTAAACAAAATATCGTACCGAGAAGCTATAGAATTGGCCTTCTACGGCGCATCAGTTATTCATCCAAAAACATTACAACCTTTACAACGCAAGGAAATCCCTTTGTTTGTAAAATCATTTTTAAACCCAGAAGCGCCAGGAACACAAATAGGAAAAAATGAAGATTTAGAACCTAAAATTCCCTGCTTTATTGTTAAAAAAGACCAAGCTCTTATCGCTTTATCGTCTTTAGACTTTTCATATATTGTTGAAGAGAATATTAGTGAAATTTTCAGTTTATTAGCTACCTGTAAAATGAAAGTTAATGTCATTCAGAACTCGGCTATTAGCTTTTCAGTATGTATTGACAACATTTATGATAATCTTGACAAACTTTTACACCACTTAAAAGCAAAATTTAAGGTAACTTGCCACGAAAATGTATCCCTATACACCATTAGGCATTACAACTCAGAATCTATCCATCAAATAGAAGCCCATAAAACGGTATTATTAAAGCAATTAACCCAAGAAACAACGCAAGTAGTTACTAAATAAACAATTTAGTACTTTTATAGCCATGAGTAAAGCGCAAGATTTAGGACTAGTATCCGCTAAAGAAGTTGCAAAAGCCATACAACTTGATAAATATGGATTTTTTGGCACGTTTACAGGTTGGATTTTAATGAAAGTCTTAAAAATATCCACACTCAATAAAATATACAAACGTAATAAACACCTAAGTCAGCTTCCTTTTTTAGATGCTATTTTAGATGATTTTCAAATAAAATTTGAAATTCCAGAAGCGGATTTTAAAAGACTGCCTAAGGATGGCGCATACATTACGATTTCTAACCATCCGCTTGGAGGCATAGATGGCATTTTACTGCTTAAACTCATGTTAGAGCAACGTAATGATTTTAAAATTATCGCCAATTTTTTACTGCATCGTATAGAGCCTATGAAGCCTTATATTATGCCTGTAAACCCTTTTGAAGACCGTAAAGATGCTAAATCTAGCCTTGCAGGTTTTAAAAATGCGATTATGCATTTACGTTCGGGGCATCCATTAGGTATTTTCCCTGCTGGGGAAGTGTCTACGTATCGTGATGGGAAATTGGTTGTTGATCGCCCTTGGGAAGAAACCGCTATGAAGTTAGTGCAAAAAGCTGGGGTTCCAGTGGTTCCTATTTATTTTCACGCCAAGAACAGTCCTTTATTTTACAAACTTTCTAAAATAAGCGACACCTTTAGAACAGCCAAATTACCTTCGGAATTACTAACACAAAAAAAGCGTGTTATTAAGGTTAGAATAGGGAAACCCATTTCTGTTGAAGACCAAAAAGAACACACCACTTTACAAGAATTTAGCGACTTTTTAAGACGAAAAACGTATATGCTTTCAAACTCTTTTGAAGAAGTATCAAGGCTAACAAGCAATATTACGTCTAATTTAAAGTCTCCAAAACCACCAAAGAAGATAGTCACTCCTGTGGATCAACTTCTCATGATGGAGGAAGTTAAAACAGTTAGAGAAGACGGCTCCAGGCTACTTGAAAGCAAGAATTATGAGGTGTTTTTAGCCGAACCGAAAAAAATACCAAACATTCTTCGTGAGATAGGTAGACTTCGTGAAATTACCTTTCGTGAAATTGGTGAAGGCACTAATGAAGACATAGATTTAGACCCGTTTGATAATTATTACCACCACATGTTCCTTTGGGACAATGAGAAGGATGTTTTAGTAGGCGCTTACCGTATGGGCTTAGGTTCACAGATATTTAAAGCTTATGGTATTGATGGGTTTTACCTGCAAGACCTCTTTAGGTTTGAACCCGAATTATACAAAATGATGAGCGAATCTATTGAAATGGGTCGCGCTTTTATCATTAAAGAGTACCAACAAAAACCAATGCCTTTATTTTTACTTTGGAAAGGTATTGTACACACAACTCTCCGTTTTCCTGAACACAACTACCTTATTGGTGGTGTAAGTATAAGTAATCAGTTTTCAAATTTCTCAAAATCGTTGATGATTGAGTTTATGAAATCGCACTACTACGATCCTTATATTGCCCAATACGTGCGCCCTAAAAAAGAATTTAAAGTAAAACTTAAAGACGCCGATAAGGATTTTGTATTCGATGAAACCGAAGCCGATTTAAACAAATTTGATCGCTTTATTGATGAAATAGAACCGGGTGCTTTACGTCTTCCTGTTTTACTTAAAAAGTACATCAAACAAAATGCACGTTTGGTAGCCTTTAATGTAGATCCTTTGTTTAATAATTCGGTTGATGGACTTATGTACATTAAAATTGCAGACCTACCTGAAAGCACCGTTCGCCCAGTTATGGAAGAATTTCAAGCCGAGTTGGAGAATAAGTTGAAGGATCTTAACAAGGAAGGAGAGTAGCTGTATACAATTGTTGGGTGTAATTATGACTAAAAACTATATTGATGAACTTGAATCATAAGTTTATTTCTAAAATAAGTGAAGAGGAATCTAAAAGAAAAAGAAATTGCATAATAGATAATTGCAATGAAAAAGCAATTAATTCACATTTACTTCAAAGAAATGGAATACTTAAAAATATTGCATTTAACGGACATTTAGTTGAACGAAAAGTAAAAGATCCTTACAAATGGACTGCAAATGGAGAAATAACCGAATTTAAAGAAATTGGTCTTAAAAAAGCTTTTTCGCTTCCCTTGCTTTGTAGCAATCACGACAGTGAAATTTTCAAACCTATTGAAACACCTCCTTTAGATTTTAATAATTACAAAGCTCAATTATTATTGAGTTATAGAGTTACTTTAGCAGAAATTAGAAAAAAGGAAATAGTTTTAGATACCTTTACAAGAATATTAACTTTAAAAGAAGTTAATGTTAGAGATAAAGCTAATCAAGTGGCTTTTGTTACTGGAACAAAATTAGGAATTAATGATTTAAATATTTTTAAAAATCTATTAAAAACAGAAATTGAAAATCCAAAACAAGAATTCCATTTTGAATATTTTGAGTTTCCCAAATTCGAAGTTTATGCTTCTGCAATATTTAGTCCTCCAAAAACATTTTCATTTAACTCGTCAAATCCTGATAAAACCTACGAACAAGTATTTATTCATATAATACCATTAGATGATGGTTTAAAAGTTATAACAGGTTATCATAAAAATTACGTTAATCGATATATAAAAAAGTTTATCAAAAGCTGGAGAAAAACTAATAACAATAATTTAAGTGAGAAAATAACACAAGTATTTTGCAAAGACATAGAAAATTGGGGAACATCTCCAAATATGTATAAGTCAATGTCTTCTGACAATATTAAAAAGTTCAATAAATACTTCTATTTAAGTGAAATTTTACCAAGTTTTATGATTCCAAAAATAGATTTATTCAAATGATAAAAAAACACACCCAACAAGGTGTATAATTAATTGCTTTGGTCGTTGCTTATTTGGAAAATTTTTGTTTACTAAATTAGTTGCTGAAACTCGTAACAGCCCTTATACAAACACCCTGCTTCCCGCGTTCCAACAATACAACGCAGCAAATCAATTTACAATTTCACCATTATCAATAAAAAACCTATATTTGAGAGTATTAACCAAAAAACCCAACCCAAATTATGAATTGGTATTTAAAAGTATTAAAACAATACACAGATTTTAACGGACGTGCAAGACGAAAAGAATTCTGGATGTTTTTATTGTTTAACATGATCTTTGCCATCGTTGCAATGATTTTAGATAATGTTCTAGGCATTGCCATGGGAGAACTTGGCTATGGCCCGATTTATGGCATATACGCATTGTTCGTGCTAATTCCAGGCATAGCAGTTTCGGTACGTCGTTTGCATGACATTGGAAAAAGTGGCTGGTGGCTATTGATTTCCTTAATACCTTTAATTGGTGGTATTTGGCTACTAGTTTTATACTGTCAAGACAGTGAGGCCGGCTCTAACAAATGGGGTCCAAATCCAAAATCTAACACTGATAGCATTAATAATATTGGTGTAGAATAATATAAATTCTATATCTAAAAAGTAATGAGGCTGCTAAAACCATTGGTTTAGCAGCCTCATTTTTTTATATAGTAAACGTTAAACAGTTAAGCTATTTTATTTAAAACCAAGGCTTCTTGCCTAGTTGGTAAGTATTATAAAATTCGGCATCAGATTTCGTCAAATAGATAATACCTTCAACAAAACCTATCACTGTCGGTATCCAAACAAACAAGGCCCCAATACCGAAACAGGACAATAAAATTCCCGCGATGGATACTCCTAAGAGTGTCGCACCTTCTTTGGTATATCCTAAAATAAACTTATGAATTCCAAAACCTCCAAACAGTAAAGCGACAATACCAGCTAATAATTTCTGATTATCATTAGAGCCAAAGGTTTCTTTAGCATTTTTAGCAAATTCGGAAGCTGTATCTCTAGCCTCCTCCGCAAAATCTTTAGCTTTATCTTTGTAAGCTTCCCCTAAAATCGAACTGTTTAAAAGTAGAATAATAATTTTTAAATTTGAACAGTATTATGAGACGA
>NZ_JAUOSF010000001.1 GCF_030548465.1 Tamlana sp. 2_MG-2023 | reverse complement strand
CTTCGTCTCATAATACTGTTCAAATTTAAAAATTATTATTCTACTTTTAAACAGTTCGATTTTAGGGGAAGCTTACACTATCATACTGTAAATATTAGCACCCGACTTACTGTAACTCATTTTTGTAAATTTTATGGATTGATTATAACTATTACTAATTTTAACTTTAATAGGCACCAATAACAAAGCTTGAATGCTATCACTATAGTTCTTTATTAACAAAACCTTTAAAGGAGCTTTCCTAATTGTAAAATCAGTTAATAAACTCCCTTTTTGTGATGTACAGGACAAACAAGCGAATATAACACACACATATAATATTGTTTTTCTAATATTCTTATTGTATAAAAATTGAATCAATAATATAAAGAGGATCAGACCTTTTCTTAGTTTTTACTTTTTGAATAACATATGTATAACTAGGGTAATCAGTTATATTACCATAATTCTCACCCCCACTATTGATCAATTTATAAAATGTATTTATTTCTCCACTCATTACCTTATTATGTATAGTCTGAGGTATATAATCTACAGACTCATACCCTCCAATTTTAGCGCTCTGTGAATCTATAAAATTCCTTACAACCTTTAGCCCCCTTACTTTCGCTAATGTCAAAAAATCTTCACTATCTTTTTTTAATTGGTTGATATCCTCCATAACCATTGGTGTAACAACTAAATCTGCCGTTAAACTTATCATAGCCAAAGGAAAAGAAAGAGAGGTATCAATGGCTCCGATAGATACTATATCCATAGGGTTTGGTATTTCAATACCATCATCTTTAGAGAGTAGACTAAATAGCGCCTTTGTCATATTTGGACAATCTTATCTATAAAGTCATTTAGTTAATCTTAGGTATTGTTATTTCACCAAATACCCACCCATAAATTTTGCTCCAAGAAATAAAAACACTCCAAATCCCGTCCAAAAAAATATAAAAGCAAGTGTGTTTTTATTCCAACGCTCATTTTTTGAAAGTGTACTATACGCCTTTTCTATTTGCCATTGGAAAATGGCTTTTTTCGCTTTTTTTTCTACAAAAAACTGAAATGGCAACATGATGATCCCTAAACCAATAAAGGTCGGTAAGAAGGATGAGAATTTAAAATCCAAAGAACCCAATATCCAACAATATATACCAGCCATTATAAAGCTAAAAGGCGTTGTAAAAAGATGAAGCGTTGCTGGAATAATTCTTTCAGGCATTTTCTTGTTTACCCAACGTTTAGCGAAACTATAATTTGATAAAAGTAAAATTTTAAACATTTTTTCTATAATCATTATTGTACTAAATATCCTCCTACAAATTTTACTATTAAGTAAAATGAAACTCCAAAAGCACTCCAAAAAAAGATAAAAGCAAGTGTGTTTTTATTCCAACGCTGGTTCTTTGTAAGTGTTCTGTATTCCTTTTCAATTTGCCACTGGTAAATGGCTCTCTTCGCTTTTTTTTCTATAAATAACTGAAATGGTAACATAACGACCACTAAGCCAATTAAAATAGGTAAATATGATCCAAACCTATATTTTATTGAGCCAATAACAACAAAGTACAATGCACCAATTATAAAAGTAAAAGGTGTTGCAAAAAAATGCAACGTTGATGGTAATATTCTTTCTGGCATTTTTTTGTTTACTAACCATTTAGACACAGAATAATCAGCTAATAGCAAGTTTTTAAATAAAAGTTTAAACATTTAATTTTTAAATTTTGTATATCCGTTTTGTAACCTAAATATTGTATTTACGTCATTCCGAATTTATTTCGGAATCTAATAAAGCTGATAATTAATATATTGTGATGAGAACCTGAAACAAGTTCAGGTTGACGATAACAATTATGTCACATTACGGATAATCAGTTATGAATAAAATCTAACTGATAACTCATTATTAAAACTAGCTCGAACTTAAGGCTATATTTGCTAGCCAAAATTGAACTATAAAAGCACCCCAAAAAAAGATAAAAGCAGTTACTATTTTATTTATTCGCTCATTTTTAGTTAAAAATTTATACTCCTTTTCAATGCTCCATTTAGCAATACCATTTTTAGCAATTTTCCGGGAAAAATAATAAAACGGACTTATAAATAATAACACGCCTACAGCACACACTATAGGGCTTTTTACGATATTCAGTATTAATTCTAATACAAATAGACAAAATATTCCTGTGGCCATAAAGGTAAAAGGAAAAGAGAAAGTCAATATTGTTGATGGTATAATATTTTGAGGCGTTTTTCTATTCACGAGCCACTTTGAAGTACAATAAAACGCCAATAGTAATGGTTTAAATATAGTTTTTGTCATATTTGAGCCTCTATTTCTAAAATCATTTAGTTAATCTTTTGCAATGTTATTTAACCGAATACCCTCCTAAAAACACTGCTCCGAAATACAAAAAAATAGCGAACCCCATCCAAAAAAAGATAAAAGCAAGTGTGTTTTTATTCCAACGTTCATTTTTTGTAAGTGTTCTATACGCCTTTTCTATTTGCCATTTATAAATTGCCTTTTTTACTGGCTTTTGTAATCCAAACCCAAAAATCAAGGCTATTAAAACTAAAACTAGCTCAGGATATTTAATTTTATACGTAATACTACCTAATATTACACAAGCTAAACCTGCAGTGATAAAAGTAAAAGGTGATAGAAAAATATGTATCGTTGCTGGAATAATCCTTTCAGGCATTTTCTTATTGACCCACCGTTTTGCGAAACTATAATTTGCTAAAAGTAAATTCTTAAATAGTAATTTAAACATCATTAATTTTAATACTTATTACAAATATTACGCATTTAAAATTCAACTGGAATATTGAGATAATCAAATTGTTCTGTTTTAGGGTTCGTATAATTGAGATGGATATAACCTTTTAAGCTGTCAGGGATTTTGTTATTCAACAATTCTTTCAGGTTCTGTAAATTGCCTGTATCAAATATTTTATTGCCATATTTATTTTGAGCTAATTGAGCTGTTTTTAGTATTTTATCTTTTTCCGAATCTCGCAAAAAAGTTCGATAAACACTGTACAACTTAAACTTCTTTTTTTCATTTTTTGCCAATCGAATTTTATTCGGACCATATGTCAATGAATCTGATTTAAAATCATAAATCGGACCGCTATCAATATTCCCTCCATCTAGGCTAAAGTAGGAATGGGAAATTTTTAAAGCTGAATTAAATTGATTATTTAATTCAAATTCTTGCGGAACTAATAGTCCAATCAAAGTACTATCAGGATATTTTTGGATAATTCTAATCTTAATAGGAAGTCTTGATGGATAAGTTTCAACTATTATTTTATTTTCCTGCGAATCGCAAGAAAACAAAAAGTTAAACAGAAAAACACATCGAAATAGTAAACGCAACATATGTGTCTAAATTTATCTAATTTTACAAAACCTATTAATGATAAATTCTTTAACAATAACCCAATAGAACACTATCTGCCATATTTTTTACACACTTAACAAATTTATCATTTCTGAAAAGCATTAATTTATATTAAAACTCAATTGGTATATTAAGATAATCTGGATATTCTGTTTTAGGGTTGATAAAGTTTAAATGAATATACCCTTTTAGACTATCAGGTATTTTTTTGTTAAAAAATTCTGCCGTTGTCTTATTATTTAAAGTTTCATAAATATTTCGATTCAATCGTTTTTGTACAACCCGTCCATCTTGAATTAAATTATCTAACTCTTCATTACTAATTTTTGCCTTATAACGAACGTACACGTCAATTTGCTCTTCTCCCCCTTTTACAATTGAATATTCATTCCACACTCCCGCTATAGAATCATTTTCACCTAACAAAATTAAGCCATCTAAGGTATTACCACCACCGATACTTCGGTAAGGATTTGTAAATTTAATCAACTGTGAAGATTTGTTTTCAATTTTAAGCTTTTGCGGGATAAAAACACCTAATAGCGAACTATCTTTCTGTTTCCTACCAACTTCAAACTTAATATGATTTTCAGACGGCCAATGTTCTATAGCAACGTTAAATTCTTTGTCTATACAAGAAATACATAATGTTGTTAAAAAAACACTTCGAAGTAATAATTTTATTCTTTTCATTTAATTGATAAATATAGAGTCGATAACACCCTTAGACTCTAACAGACACCATACTTCTGTTTTTTGAAATACAACGGCTACACAACAACTAATATTAAAACTCAACAGGAATATTGAGATAATCAAATTGTTCTGTTTTAGGGTTCGTATAATTGAGATGGATATAACCTTTTAAGCTGTCAGGGATTTTTTCATTTAAAATTTCTTTGAGTTTATTTGTTGATTTCAAATTGAATATATCCCTATTATATTTTGTTTGGACATATTCAGAATTATCAAAAATTATATTTTTTTCAGAATTATTAATATAGAAATAATAGCTAACATACACTTTGTATTTATTATCCATATTCCAATACATTTTAACTTCTGTTGGCTCATAAAGAAGAGTGTCCTTTTTAACCGCATAAATTTTTGAATTATTCGTAAAAAATATATTGGCTCCTGTTTGACTAAAATGAATTCTTGAAAACTTAACGCCTTGTGAGTTTAACATAAATTCCTGCGGAACAAACACGCCTATTAGAGTACTATCTTTAAGAATTCTTCCGTTTAAAGCTTTTATGGATAAACTGGAACTCAAATGTTCAAAAGTCAAATTCTCTTTTTTAGGTTGACAAGAAAATACTAACAAGCTAATTATGACAATAACATAAACTATCTTTTTATTCATGGTTTTTAAATACTAATTATAGAATCTATGGTGTAAATCGGCTCTAACCGATTTTCATTATTTATCTTTTGAAGAATGTATGAATAAGTTTTTCTATCAGGTTTATCAAAATCTAATTCATCATTAACTGATTTAATTAATTCTTTATATGTATTAATATCCCCTCTCAATACTTTATTATGTGTAACTTGAGGTATATTTTCTATTATATCATATCCACCAATCTTAGCACTCTGAGTATTTAAAAAGCTTCTAACAGTTGATAATCCTTTAACTTTCGCTAATGTCAAATAATCTTCACTATCTTTTTTTAATTGGTTGATGTCCTCCATAACCATTGGTGTAACAACTAAATCTGCCGTTAAACTTATCATAGCCAAAGGAAAAGAAAGAGAGGAACCAATGGCTCCGATAGATACTATATCCATAGGGTTTGATATTTCAATACCATCATCTTTAGGGAGTAGACTATAAAGCGCCTTTGTCATATCAACATAATCTAACACTTGTAAAGTTTTTTCTAGTAGTTTTTTACCTATTTTAGAAACATCCTTGGCATTAAAATAATCTGAGAAATTCTTTGAAAGTTTTTGTGTAGACTCTTTCACATCAACAAAAATAGCATCATTTTTTATGACGAAATCACTAGCTTCAATAACTTCATAATTTAATCGTTTGGTTTTATTAGAATCGAGTTCTATTTGCTCATAGGCTATTTTGCGTTTTACTGCATTAATTTCTGAAACCGCGTTAGACAAATTTAAAAGTTTAGTACCCTCATAAAATCCCAAAACCTAGGTATTAACAACAACTCGCACTATGGTTTTTATAATTTGTTTGCAATTGGACTTTGTTCGGGTTACAGATAACTACTCCAAGATTTCTGACCTTTTTCTATTTCTTTTTCAGGATATTCTTTGTTGTATTTACTCGATGCTCGACTGCCAAAATAAATAGGAATATTCTTCGCAGGTGTTGTGTTAAAATCATTTATTAAAGTTGTTCCCAATGTGTATAATTGGTTCAATTTTGGCATATTTTCTACAAAATTGATGGATGCTAAATTTTTGCAATCTATAAGTTTTAAAACTTCTAATTCTTTTAGTTTATTTATTGGGCTAAAATCTTGAAGTTTCCAACAAATATCAAATTCTAAAAGTTTTAAATTTTGTAAAGTTGTAATATCTGAAATGTCTGTTAAACTCCTAACACCACCAAAAGACAATAATTTTAAGTTTGTTAAAGTCTCAATACCTTTTAAAGATTTTATTTTTGCAGTTTTAAAACTTAAACTTTTTAAATTAGTTAAACTGCTTAATTTGGTTAAGTCTTTTTCGTCAAACTCTGTGATAGATAAATGTTCCAAATTTTGGAGTTTGTCAAAATTTGTTATCATTTTTTTATTCCACCATAATGATAAGGTTCTTAGTTCTATTAATTTATCGAAATTTATTGGATACATTGTATGTAAATGTAATCTTCTTAAATTAGGCATCTTATATAAAAAATCATAGGACACACCATCTCCATAGGGAGAAACACTTAGCATATCTAACTTCGAAAAATACTTTAGAAATTCATTGAAAAAATCATAGTTATTAATTTCTCTATCAATTCTTATATCATATTTATGTTCGTTATAAATTCCTTCGGCCTTTTCCAAGTCTGACTTTTCGGTTAAGTCCATTCTAGTACCATATGGTAATTCTATAATATACATTTTGTTATTAGTTAAAGTTTTTAGGTAAGGAATATTTGTCTGCTATTTCTTCTGCTTTTTTATAGAACTCTTGTAGTCCTTTGGGTGATTTCAAATTATATCTACCGCCAACAGGATTTACTCTATTCAATAGGTATTTTACTTCATCACGTTTTGATAATTCCCCTCCATATTTCCTTAAGATAATTAACTGTTCATACATTTCACGTTCTAATTTAGTAGAACCTTTCATTTTATGAATAACCGAACCACTTTCTACAACATTGTGAAGTAATTTACCTCTTTTAGGGTTAAAATGTTGAATAAAACGTTGAAAAACATTACCAGATTGCCCAACATATCCTTGAACATCATCTGCGTTTTTAACAATTAAATCATAAACTCCTTTTGCTTCATCTGCTTTTGTGATTTTTTTTAATGCTTTTGCTTTTTTAATAATTTTAGCACCTGTTGCAGCAGTTCCAAAAAATGGAATCATTGCAGCAAAGCTCAACGCTGCATCTGCGTAATTACCTCTTGCCAAAGAAATAACGCCATTAATACAATCTGCGATTTCTCCAACACCAGGAATTAAACCAACAACATCTAAAGCTGTTTGTGTTGCATCTGCCCATTTATCCCAAGTTGTTGGTCCACCTTCTTTTTCGCCATCAAATTCATTTATTGTCTCCCAGTGTAAAGGTTGAGAATTTGGAACAATTGGCATTTTTCCAAATTCTGGATTGTCTATATATTCTGTTTCAGGTTTGTTAACACCTTCAAAGTCTACATCTGGAAATGCAATTTTTGCTTCTGCTAAAGTTCCTTCAAAAGTTCCGTGAGAATTTTTGAAATACCAAACTTCTTCGCCTCTTGATGTAATTTCTTGTTTAAATTGACTAACAACAACAGTACCTCTTTCTGTTACTGTTGCAGATGTACTTCTTTTTATTTGAGCAATATTTTCGCCAACATTAACAAACTCGTGTTTAACTTGCATTAAGGTTGTTCCTTCTTCGTTTACACGAACAATATTTGTTCCTTTTTTTTGGTCTTTAATTTCTCGGTCTATGTTTTGAAGTGGAATAGAAATTTCCTTTTCAACCTTTCCTTTGTATATAATTTGAAATCTATTTTCGTCCACCCTATTCTAATTCTTCGTTATCTTCTTCAATTACTGTAACTAGTATTTTGTCATTGTCTGTTCTAATTAGGTAATCTTCTATAATATTGTCTTTAAGGT
Source organism: Tamlana sp. 2_MG-2023 (assembly GCF_030548465.1). Lineage (GTDB taxonomy): Bacteria > Bacteroidota > Bacteroidia > Flavobacteriales > Flavobacteriaceae > Pseudotamlana. Next base: position 671,665 of record NZ_JAUOSF010000001.1, on the reverse strand, counting down.
GATTACCTTCATACATAAAGTCAATCGTTTTTTTATTAAGTTTTAAATCGACAACTTCTCCAATCATATGTTTACTTTCTACAACTAAATAGACTTCATCTCCATAAGTTAATATAGTGTTCCTATTATTGTCTTCGTCTGTATAATAGAAATCAATTATTTGAGGTTCTTTGATTTCTTCTCTAGTAATAGACTCAGGACTTTCTCTAGGAAATGTAGTCCTCCACGATGCAGAATAAATACCACTAGAATTAGAATCCTCAAAACCAGCGGCAGTAATTTCAAGAGTTTCTGTCATTGGTTGATTTCCATTGGAAGAAAAATCATTTTTCCAGTTAACAAGATGACAATCGAAAATTTTAATTTTACGTGTTTTAGTGCCTAATATAACTGGAAGGATATGTAATTCTATTTGTTTGGTTTCATTTGGAGCAAATGACCATTCAGCAAGGTTTAGGTCTTTTCGGGTTTCAATGGTTAAGTTTAACCCTATAAACACAGGTTTTTGGTTAGGTCTTCCATTATAATCTGCTTTTTGATTAAATCCGAAAGTGAAACCCAGGACGTTTATTTCCTTTCCGTCTATTAATAATTTTGCTTTTATCATTTTTTAATTATACTATTTTGTCTTTTGGATCAGCGTCTTGTAGCCAACTTTTAAAAATAATTAGCACTATTATTTAAAGAACAGACAAGTTAATATTAACTTGAAAATAACTTACCCTAAAAACACTCATGATATACCTACACCGTTGTTGGCCACTTATTACTAAAAGTTGTGCCTTTTATAGTAATCTCATTCGCTGAAATAACCAATTGGGTTTGCATAGGTTCTGCATCGTGCGCATTAAAATGTTCATGATAATGCAAACAGTAAGCATTTTTGAATTCAATCTTTTTAAGGCTGGCCATGGTTTCCCGTTTATAAAAAGTAATCACACCATTTTTAACCATATCTGGAGAAATCGCCCAGTCCATGAAATCGGTTTTAGAAGTGGATTCTACAAGTAGTTTTATTTGTCCGCCACGCGGATTTTCAGCTGGACGGCCATTATAATCCGCTCCTTGAGAAAATTCAAATGCACAGTCTAGTACATTTATTTCATCGCTTTCGATGGTTAATTTTGATAAAAATGACATAAATTATAAGTATTAAATTTGGCTTAGAATTAAGCTTCTATACGCTGCACGATAATGTTATTCTCTTCTCTAATACCATTCCATTCAATGGTTTTATTAGCATCGATATGACGAAGTCCTTTCCACCAATGTGGTTTAAAATAAAAAATCCAACCAGAAGCACCACCTTTTAAATCTGTGATTTCAATTTTATGTTCTGGGTGTAAAGCATTATAATCATCAACGAAAAAGTAAAAAAGCTTTCCAAACTCCATATGTTCCGGAGCTTTAACCTTAAAGCGACTCATATCTTTATCGCCAAGTTTCTTTTTAAACTCCAAACTTATTACTAGTGGGTTGCTTAATTCATTACTTGTGGGCTCCTTAATATCTTGATTTATAGGATAAAACCACTTTTTATAAACTTCTACTGGGATAGATACCGCAAATTCATAAGTTTTTATAACTAGTAATGGAATTAAAAAAGCAAAACCTGCACTAAGATAAACCAACACGAAATCTTCTCTAAAGCGACTAATCACTTGCACGAAGGCTAACAAGGCAATGCCTAAAAAGACTAGAGTTAGCACAAACTCACCAATAAATTCAACTTTAGTTTCAGTAAGTTCTTTAAAATAAAATCGCATCGCAAAAACATGAGCAATACCTAAAACCAATAAAATAAGTTCTATAGCGATATAACTATTTGTTGGTGAATCATCTAAAATTTTATGGTAGGCCAATAAACCTGTCAATCCAAACAATACAGCCAAAACACAGGCATATACAATTGCTTTTAATTTATTCTTAGTAAATATATTTCTCACCTTCTTTACCACTGCCATGAGTAAAGAACTGAGTATTACGAGAATTATACTTAATTTAAAAACTTCGCCATTTAATAAACTTGCCATCATTGTATTCATCATAATTAAACTCTTGTAGACATTCCTAAATAAGCACCAACACCAGTGTCAAGAATAAATTCACCTTCTTTATTTACTTCTATTTCTGTCTTAATGTGATACTCCATGGGGATAAAAAATTTATAAAATATAGTTACAAAATCTAGCAATCCGTTTTTTCCTAAAAATTGATCAACTTCGCTCTTTTTATCAGGTTGAATAGTAACATGTAATACAGGCTGTTGTATTTTTAGGGTGTCTTGCTTCGTAATAAAATTTACTCCTAATCTATTTTCGCTACTAGTTTCAAGCACCACTTCACGTGTTTCAAATGTTTTTTTGTAACCTACTTCAACATCTATTATTTTTTTTAAACTCAAAAAAGTGAGTTCTAAATCACCTGATATTTGGTGTGCATAAGGCAAAAGTCTAATGAGTTTTGCTGCAAATACTTTAGGTATCGATTTGTCAATTTTCCAAAAATCCATTAAAAATTCATCATCCAAGTTTCTAAACTCTCGAACAATAGATTTTTCTTTTTTCTCTATATCTACACGTTGTCGAAACAATTCATTTTCTATCGGTGAAAATAATAGTCTAGCATCTTCCTCTTCTTTTTTTTGCTGCTTCCTTTTTGATGTGAAAGTCCCTGCATTACCGCTTTGGTTTGCTTTATGAAAAACACCTTCCGGAAGCAAATCATAAATACCATTACGAGCCAAATTCAATTGTAAACGCTCCTCTCTCTTCTTGTTCGATACGAGCTTCACATCAATGATATCCCTACGGTATGATCTATTAAACGTACTTTGATATGAGGTTACAATATCATCTGCTTGCACTGAGCTTTTCGCTTCGATTTCAGTTACAAAAACTTCAGCTCTTAAATTTTGAAAAATTTGTGATAGCTCATCGTATACCGTCTGAAGTTCCTTGCTCATTTAAGTTGCTTTCAAATAATAGATTTACAAATCACTTCTTTTACCGCCTGCTACATACCGTTTTTCCCAAAATGGATTGGTGATATCGCAAATTTTAACACCACTATTACCACTTTCTCCTTTATAAGAAGTCGCATTAATAAACTTATTGTTAGCTAAATACACCCCCACATGCGAAATAACCTGCTCCCCTTCCCTGTGAAAAAACAGCAAGTCGCCTTCTTCTAAAAATTCTTTACCTCGAAACTTATTAATGTAATCGGATTCAAATTGTTTGTGGGCTGTACGTTCTATGTATTTATCATAAACTTCTATATAAAGCAATTGAGAGAAAGATGAGCAATCAATACCATCTTTAGTTTCTCCACCCAACAAATACTTAGTGTCCATCCAGTCATCAATAAAAGCGTATAACTTAATATTTTGTAAAGAATCAGGCACTGTGTTAAGTAATTTGGCGTATTCTATTTGGACTGGTAAAAAAGCCTTTTTCGGAGTTATCGTGTCATAAGACACTACAATATCATCATTATTTGTAGTAACTTTAGATCCTTTACAATACATCAACGTAAAAGCTATTAAAAAAACAGGGCCTAGCTTATATAAATTTCTCTTCATATAGTTTATTCTAAATGACGATTTACAACAATTAAAAAGATTTTTTCCTACCTCCAAACAAAAGTAAATCGTACGTAAAAACGCCAAATTTACATTTTTTAGATGAATCACGCTTAATTTTGTAGTAAAATTATTATTTAATTGCTAAGAATTTAAAACACAACAGTATTAACCAACAATTACAGCTTAGAAGAAGGTGTTGATAAAAATAGAAAAACACTAAAAGCGACCAAGAATTTAATAAGAACCGAAAAAAGTTAAATGAGTTTTAAACAAAAAAATCTTGAAGCTCATGTGCTTTTCAAGATTTCAGTTTCGGGTACAAAAAAAGGCAAGCTACCTACATCACACCGCTACGACCATTTACCTTTGCTTCGTTCCCGACCTGGAGGATTCAACAGGAGCTGGTTGTGTAGGACTTGCCGGGTGCAAATATACAACCTTTTAAAACTTTCACAATGATTTTTTAAACTGATTTTAAATAAATATCTTGCCTTAAATTATATTTAGAAAATGAATTTACTCAAACAGTTCACAATCACATTTTTAAGCATCGTAATTATCTCTTGCGGATCTAATGGAAATCATAAAAAAAGTGATTTTTCCATACTAACCAACGCTTCAAAAGGTAATATTTCAAATAACAAAACATTAAATCTAGATATAGAAAACAAAAAAATGCACGCCATCGACTCGGTTTCCTATACTTTAGATGGTGTTTCAATTGAGAATAGTATCAGTTTAGAAAATCATAAATTAGGTAAACATGCTATTGAAGCTACTGTATATTTTGAAGGCGAAAAGCAAACTGCGGTATCTGCTATCACTATTTTAAATAGCGAATTACCCAAGGTTTACACTTTCAAAATTATAAATGAATATCCACATGACATTACATCATACACCCAAGGTTTAGAGTTTTATAACGATACTTTATATGAAAGCACAGGGCAATACAAAGAATCGAAACTTAGAAAGGTTAATTATAAAACTGGTGAGGTATTAAAAAATGTCAATTTAGACGATGCCTATTTTGGTGAAGGGCTTACCGTTTTAAATGACAAGGTATATCAACTTACATGGCAAAAAGGGACAGGCTTTGTTTACGATGCCAATAGTCTTGAAAAAATAAGTTCTTTTAAATACGGAAAAAGTAAAGAAGGCTGGGGTTTATGTCATATTGATAATACCATTTACAAAAGTGATGGTACCGAAAACATTTGGATTCTAGACCCCGTGAATCTTACTGAAGGTGATCACATTCAAGTCTACACCAATAAAGGTAAAATAGTTGGTATTAACGAAATGGAATGGATTGAAGGTCATATTTATGCAAACCGTTATCAAAAAGATGGTGTAGCTATAATTAACCCTGAAAACGGTGCTGTAATTGCTGTTGTTGATTTTACTCCCCTAAAAAACTTAGTAACCCAACATGAGGGCTTAGATGTTTTAAATGGAATCGCATTCAACCCAAAAACTAAAACCATTTTTGTAACTGGAAAACGTTGGGATAAATTATTTGAGATAGAAATTGTAAAAGAATAAGCTAAAATTTAAGCTTTTTTCTGTCATTAAGGGATAAATAAATAAGGTTTAGAAAGTGATATCAAGTATATTTGTTTTTACAAACTAAACCCGCTTTTATGGATAATTTAGATGCCGCAAGACTACAAATGGCATTTACCCTAATTTTTCACATTGTATTCGCTTGTGTTGGAATGGTCATGCCGTTTTTTATGATTGTAGCACACAAAAAATGGTTAAATACTAAAGACCCTGTCTACCTAAAACTTACTAAATCATGGCAAAAGGGTGTTGCTATTTTCTTTGTGGTAGGTGCTGTATCTGGTACGGCATTGTCTTTTGAACTCGGGCTCTTATGGCCTGAATTCATGAAGCATGCTGGGCCGATTATAGGTATGCCTTTCTCCTTAGAAGGTGCCGCCTTTTTTGTTGAAGCCATAGCTTTAGGGTTTTATTTGTATGGATGGGATAAAATCCCTGAAAAATTTCATTGGTTTACCGGTGTAATCGTTGGGGTTTCAGGTGTTGCATCAGGTATACTTGTGGTTTCTGCTAATGGCTGGATGAATGCGCCTTCTGGGTTTGATTATATAAATGGAGAATTTGTAAACATAGACCCAATAAAAGCCTTACTCAATCCTGCTTGGTTTACACAAGCTTTACATATGACTTTGGCTGCTTTTACAGCTACAGGTTTTGCTGTTGCAGGGGTTCATGCCTATCAAATATACAGAAGACGCCATATTGATTTACATAAAAAAGCGTTCAAAATAGCCATTACTTTTGGAGCAGTTGCAGCCATTTTACAACCTTTAAGTGGTGATTTATCTGCTAAAGATATCGCTGAAAGGCAACCCGTTAAGCTCGCAGCCATGGAAGCGCATTATGAAACAGAAAAAGGAGCCCCCCTGCTTATTGGTGGTATAGTAAATACTGAAACACGTGAAGTGACTCATAAAATAGAAATCCCTAAAGCCTTGTCCTTTTTAGCCTTTGGCGATTTTGATGCTGAAGTTAAAGGTCTTAATGATTTCCCCGAAGATGTGCACCCAAATGTAGCAATCGTACATTATGCTTTTCAAGTTATGGTTGGCATTGGCACCCTACTCCTACTCGTTGGTTTACTTTTTTTTATTAGTCTACGGAAAATTTCATGGTGGCAAAATCGTAAATTCTGGTTGTTGTTTACTCTCTTAGCACCTATGGGTTTTATTGCCCTAGAAGCTGGTTGGATTGTTACAGAAGTTGGTAGACAACCTTGGATTATTCATAATATCATGCGAACTAAAGACGCTGTAACTCCAATGCCTGGCATGATTTATAGTTTTTATATGTATATGGGTTTATATTCCATATTAAGCATTGCCGTGACTTGGCTTATGATGCGTCAAATAAAATCGCTTAACCATCCAAACCTAAAATAAAATGCTAAATATTGTCTTATTTTTTTTAATGGTTTCTCTATTGCTTTATGTTATTTTAGCTGGAGCGGATTTTGGTGCTGGTATTGTAGAGCTCTTTTCTACTAAAAAGAATCAGCAGCTCACTAAAAAAACGATATACCGCGTGATGGGACCTGTTTGGGAGGCGAACCACATTTGGATTATTATTTTAGTTGTGATTCTTTGGGTAGGATTCCCTAAATTCTATAATGTTTTGGTTGTTTATTTACATATCCCGCTAACCCTTGTTTTATTAGGCATTACCATCAGAGGTGTAGCCTTTGTATTTAGACACTATGATGCCTTTAAAGATAAGTCGCAAATACTATACGATTGGATGTTTCGCTTTTCTAGTTTAATCACGCCTATTTTTTTAGGTATGACTGCAGGCTCTATGCTTTCCGGACAACTGATTATTACCGAAAATTATCAAGATTATAGTTTTGTTGAACTTTTTATACAACCTTGGTTTAACGGATTTTCCATACTTGTAGGTGTGTTTTTTGCCGCTTTATGTGCCTTTTTAGCATCTATACTTTTAATTGGAGAATCGCATGCTAACGACCGACATGTTTATGTTACAAAAGCTGAAAAAGCGACGGTAGCCGTTGTTGGCATTGGTTTTATAGTAATCTGCTACGGTTTTTACCACGAAATCACTTTTGTAACCGATTTTATAAAAACACCCATAACCTTAGGCTTCGTGTTTTTATCATTTATTTTGATATTTCCGCTAGTACAAAGCATCAAAAAAGCTAAAAAAGTGGCCACAAGAGCATTAGCTGGCATACAAGTAACTTTGATTCTAGCCGCTGCATTTGTTACCCATTTCCCTGTTTTAATTATCGCCTACAATACCAAAATCAATCTTCTAGAAACCGCTTCTCCTGAAAAAGTTATTAATGTGCTAGCTATTTCTTTAATTATTGGTGGTGCGGTTATTCTACCAGGCTTATTTCATCTGATGAAATCGTTTAAAATGATTAAAGTTTTAGATGATTAATTATAACAAGAGGACACAAACAATTAAAAAACCATTTTATTAAATTAGGACTTCAATAAGGACACTAAATCATTAAATCCTTTTAATTCCGCGTGTTCAATCGCAGTTTTCCCCTCTAAGTCTGTTAGGCTTTTATCAGCGCCTTGAGCTAATAGAAACTTCACCATATCCTGCTTATCATACATTGAAGCAAAAATTAAAGGCGTTACGCCTTGGTCATTTTTCGCATTAATGTCTGCACCTTTTTTCAATAAGTACTTTGCTATAGCTTGGTTCCCTTTAAAGGCTACACCAATTAATGCAGTATTCCCCATGGCATCTCTAGCTTCAATTAAAGCTTTGTAGTCTATTAAAGTTTTAGCGATTTCATTCTTATCGAAATATGAAGCCAAAATGAGTGGTGTAAATCCCCGGGAGTCAGTAATATTCACCAATTCAGGTTGTGTTTTTAACAAGGCCTTCACTCCAACGTGGTCACCTGACTGAATTTTACTAAAAAAAGTATCTTTATTATCCATATTACGTCTTTAATTAAATAAAATTGGGACAAGCAATTTAACGCTTATCCCAATTAGTTTATATCATTTTTTTATATCCTATTTTAAATCGAAACGATCTAAATTCATAACCTTTACCCAAGCCGCAACAAAATCGTTTACAAATTTCTCATGCGCATCATCTGCGCCGTAAACTTCAGCAATAGCTCTTAATTCAGTATTCGAACCAAAAATTAAGTCGGCACGAGTTCCAGTAAAAGTGGCTATTCCAGTTTTTCTTTCACTACCAGAGAAAAAGGCGTCATCATTAGAAGACGCTTTCCACGTATATCTAAAATCTAAAATATTAGAAAAGAAATCATTTGTTAAATGTCCTACCTTTTCAGTAAAAACACCATGTTTAGAACCATCATAATTAGCTCCTAAAACACGCAAACCTCCAACTAAAACAGTCATTTCTGGGACAGTTAGTGTTAATAAGTTTGCCTTATCAACTAACAAGTCTTCAGAAGACACAGACAAACCAGACTTTAGATAATTTCGAAAACCATCGGCTTGAGGTTCTAAATAACTAAATGAATCTACATCTGTTTGCTCTTGAGAAGCATCACCACGTCCTCCCGAAAAAGGCACCTCTACAATATAACCTGCATTTTTAGCTGCTTCTTCAACACCTAAAGAACCGCCTAAAACAATTAAATCTGCAATAGAAACTGATCCTTTATAATTTTTTTGAATATCCTCATAAACATCTAAAACCTTTGCTAATTCCTTAGGGTTATTTACATCCCAATCTTTTTGAGGTGCTAGTCTAATACGACCACCATTAGCTCCACCACGCATATCCGACCCTCTATAAGTAGAAGCCGAAGCCCATGCCGTACGTACTAATTGAGAAATACTTAATCCTGAATTTGAAATTAAATTTTTCAAAACAGCTACATCTTCCTTACTCAAAGTGTAATCAACAGCTGGAATTGGATCTTGCCACAACAACTCCTCCTGAGGAACTTCTGGTCCCAAATAACGAGAGACAGGCCCCATATCACGGTGAGTTAATTTATACCAAGCACGCGCGAAAGCATCTTCAAATGCTTTATGATCTTTGTGGAATCGTTTAGAAATTTCTAAATATGTAGGATCTAATTTAAGCGCCATATCTGCAGTGGTCATCATCAGTGATTGCTTTTTTGATGCATCACCTGCTCTTGGAGCCATTCTAGCTTGTGAAGCTTCTGTTGGCTGCCATTGATGTGCGCCTGCGGGACTTTGAGTTAACTCCCATTCATAATTTAATAAGACATCAAAATAATCATGATCCCATTGTGTTGGGTTTGGTGTCCAAGCGCCTTCAATTCCACTAGTAATCGCGTCATCTAAAACCCCAGTTCCAAAACTATTTTTCCAACCTGTGCTCATTTCTTCTAAAGTAGCTCCTGCTGGCTCCGCACTTAAATATTCATCTGGATTAGCCGCTCCATGTGCTTTACCGAAAGTATGTCCGCCTGCAATAAGCGCAACGGTTTCTTCATCATTCATAGCCATTCTACCAAAGGTTTCTTTGATATCGATAGCTGAACCATGAGGATCTGGTTTTCCGTTGGGTCCTTCAGGATTCACATAAATTAAGCCCATGTGTGACGCACCTAATTGTCCCTCTAGTTTTTCGTCTTTATAACGTTCTTGGTTGCCAAGCCATTCACGCTCCGATCCCCAGTAAATATCTTGTTCTGGTTGCCATATATCTTCACGACCTCCTGCAAAACCAAAAGTTTGGAAGCCCATAGACTCTAAAGCACAGTTTCCTGCAAGGATTAATAAATCGGCCCAAGAGACATGTTTTCCATACTTTTTCTTCACTGGCCAAAGTAATAAACGCGCTTTATCTAAGTTCCCATTGTCTGGCCAACTGTTTAAAGGCGCAAAACGCTGATTACCAGTTGAAGCACCACCACGACCATCACCTACACGATAGGTACCAGCACTATGCCACGCCATTCTAATCATAAAGGGGCCATAATGACCATAATCTGCAGGCCACCAATCTTGAGAGTGCGTTAACAACTCCATGACTTCATTTTTCAAATTTTTAAAATCAATACTATTAAAAGCTTCAGCATAGTTAAAATCCTCTCCCATAGGGTTCGATTTCACCGTGTTTTGTCGAAGTATATTTAATTTTAATTCATTTGGCCACCAGTCGCGATTTCTCGTACCACTACCTGCTGTTACCTTTTGTTCGCCTCCAAAAAACGGACATTTGCTTTCACTTTTTTCTGATGAATTCTGATAACTTTCCATTATAATATATGATTTAAAAAATTCTAGATTCTTACAAATTTACTAAATATGAGCCTCAAAAACATCTCAAGTAAATGTTAATAATTTATGATAAAATAGAAAAAACCAATACTAAAAACAAATACAATAGACAGATTGTATACTATGTTTTTAACATTAAAATTAATACCTATTCAATTTCGTCTTAACAGTTAATAATTACTATTTTTATCAGATAATTTAAAAATCAAAATAATGGCCACAGTTACATTAAAAGGAAACCAAATACACACTTCAGGGGACTTACCAAAAGTTGGAGAAAAGGCGCCTGATTTCACTTTAACAGGAACAGACTTATCAGCTAAAAAATTAAGCGATTTTGCTGGAAGTAAAGTTGTTTTAAATATATTCCCAAGTGTTGATACAGGAACTTGTGCACAATCTGTACGCACCTTTAACGAAGAAGCGAGTAATCTTGAAAATACTAAAGTACTTTGTATTTCTCATGACTTACCATTTGCACAAGGGCGTTTTTGTGCTGCCGAAGGATTAGAAAATGTTGTTAGTTTATCTGATTACAAAGATGGTAGTTTCGGAAAATCATACGGTTTAAATTTCGTAGACGGTCCTTTAGAAACTTTACACTCACGTTGTATTGTTGTTTTAGATGAAAATGGTGTCGTGAAACATACCGAACAAGTTAGCGAAACCGTTAACGAACCAAACTACAAAGCAGCTCTAGAAGCGCTTTAACATGCAAAAAAAAGAATCACTTTTAGTAAACCGATTAAAAAGTGTTGGCTACGCCTTCAAAGGCGCGTTTTTATTAATAAAAACGGAATCGAGTATTCAAATTCAATTCGCCATCGCTATAATCGTAACTGTTGCTGGATTTATTTTTGATATTTCAACATACGAATGGATGGCACAAACTTTGGCCATTGGTTTAGTAATGGGTATGGAAGGCATGAATACAACCATAGAAGAAATAGCAAATTTCATACATCCAGAACACCATACTAGAATTGGTTTAATCAAAGATATTGCGGCAGGGGCTGTTTTTATAGCCTCTGTTTTTTCTTGTATTGTTGGTTTTATTATCTATCTTCCAAAGATTTTTTAAAATACTTTTACCTTTAGGATAAACGTTAGTAATTTGTATTTTTGCTGCTTTATGAAAACATTTTAATGCAGTATCTATTTTAGTATTTCAATTTGAATCAACAACTCATTAATGGCTAAAAGTAAACCCAAAACTAAAAAAGCACCTAGAAAAAAATTTAAAATGCCGAGTTTTAAGTTGTCTAGCCAGCAAAAACTGGTCTTAGGTAGCTTTCTTGTTATTAGCGGCTTACTTATTTGTATTGCTTTTATATCTCACTTATTTACTGGTAAAATTGACCAAAGTGCTTTAACTGAATTCACATCTCGTGAGGTGCCAACAAAAAACTGGTTAAGTAAATTTGGAGCCTGGTTAAGTGATTTACTTATTCAGCGTGGTTTTGGTCTAGCTTCTTTTATTTTCTCCGGTTTAGTATTTCTATCCGGTGTTTTTGTACTTATGAATTTGAGTACAACCAAATTAAGAAAACATTGGTTTTGGGGCGTATTCATTATCATTTGGCTATCTGTTTTATTTGGCTTCTTCGGAAACAGACATGACATATTAGGCGGTACAATTGGTTTTGAGGTTAATAGTTACCTGCAAGATTATATAGGCAAAACCGGAACAATTTTACTACTCGTATTTGGCTTTATCACCTATTTGGCTATACGTTTCAAAGTCACGTTTGAAGGTATTGTGGCTTTCTTTAAATCTGCTAAAAAAGACCTTAAAGCTGAGCTTAAGAATGATGAAGACGCCATCGTTCCTATAGATAATGATTTAACTGAAGAAGCTGAAGAAATTAAAAAAGCACATGAAATTTCTTTAGACAACAAGCAACCAAACAAAAAAGTACCTGAAAAACCAAAAACAGAAACAACATCTTTTGAAGTTAAGGTTTCAGAACCGGAACTAGAATCTGAAATAGAGCTTGAACCAGAATCTAAACCCAACGAGAAGGAAGATGATTCAGACCTAGAAATCAAGGTTGAAGAGGTTAAGGAAGAGCTTTCCGAATCTGACAACTTAGCAAACAAATTAGTTGAAGATTTTGGTCAATTCGACCCAACCTTAGAACTTGGAAAATTCCAATATCCTCCATTAGAATTATTAAAAAAGTATGATACCGAAGGCATCAAAATAAATCAAGAGGAGTTAGAAGAGAATAAAAATAGAATTGTAGACACCTTAAGTAATTATAAAATTGGTATCTCCAGCATTAAGGCAACTATTGGACCTACAGTTACTTTATATGAAATCGTTCCAGAAGCAGGTGTCCGTATTTCAAAAATTAAAAACTTAGAGGATGATATTGCATTATCACTTTCTGCACTTGGTATACGTATTATAGCACCTATTCCTGGTAAAGGAACCATTGGTATTGAAGTTCCTAACAAGGATTCTACTATCGTTTCTATGCGTTCGGTTATAGCATCTAAAAAATTCCAAAGTTCAGAAATGCAATTACCTATTGCTTTAGGTAAAACCATTAGTAATGAAACCTTTGTAGTCGATCTAGCAAAAATGCCTCACCTCCTTATGGCTGGAGCAACAGGACAAGGTAAATCGGTTGGACTAAATGCAGTTTTAACTTCTTTACTTTACAAAAAACACCCTGCAGAAGTTAAGTTTGTTCTCGTTGACCCAAAAAAGGTAGAGCTCACTCTATTTAATAAAATTGAACGTCATTATTTAGCGAAACTTCCAGATAGTGAAGAAGCTATTATTACCGATAACACCAAAGTAATCAATACATTAAATTCATTGTGTATTGAAATGGACAACCGTTATGAACTGCTTAAAAACGCATTATGTAGAAATATAGCAGAATACAACGTGAAGTTTAAAGCAAGAAAATTGAATCCTAACGATGGCCATCAATTTTTACCTTACATCGTTTTGGTTGTTGATGAGTTTGCCGATTTAATTATGACAGCCGGTAAAGAAGTAGAAACACCTATAGCCCGTTTAGCGCAGTTAGCCCGTGCTATTGGTATTCACCTAATTATCGCAACGCAACGTCCTTCTGTAAACGTAATTACAGGGATTATTAAAGCAAACTTCCCAGCGCGTATAGCTTTTAGGGTAACCTCAAAAATTGATTCTCGAACCATTTTGGATGGTTCTGGAGCCGATCAACTTATTGGTCGTGGTGATATGCTTTACACGCAAGGAAATGATTTAATTCGTGTACAATGTGCTTTCGTTGACACTCCCGAAGTTGAAAAAATAACAGAATTTATTGGCTCTCAAAAAGCCTATCCAGATGCCTACTTATTACCTGAATATGTAGGTGAAGAAAGTGGCACAAGTCTTGATATAGACATCTCCGACAGAGATAAACTCTTTAAAGATGCCGCTATTGTTATTGTTACCGCGCAACAAGGTTCGGCTTCACTTTTACAACGAAAATTAAAATTAGGATACAATAGAGCAGGAAGAATTATCGATCAACTTGAAGCGGCTGGCATTGTGGGCCCTTTTGAAGGCAGTAAAGCCAGACAAGTTTTAATAACCGATTTAATTGCTTTAGATCAACACTTAGAAAACGAAATATAATTTTTTAAAACCATGAAAAACTTCATTACCATATTTTTAATTGCACTTTCCTTCAATGCTATTGGACAAAATGATGCAGAAGATTTACTAAACCACGTGTCTAAAAAAATAAAAAATTACGATAATATTTCTCTAGACTTTAAATACACTTTAGAAAACCCATCAGAAAACATCAAACAAGAAACCAAGGGCGATGTGGTTTTACAAGGTGAAAAATACCGTTTAAACATTCTTGGGGTCACTCAACTATTCGATGGTACTAAACTTTATAGTATAAGTACCGAAGATGAGGAAGTCACTATTTCTTCACATGTAGAAAATGACACTGACGTCATTACACCAAGTAAAATGCTTTCATTCTATGAGGATGGCTATACATATACATTGGATATCAAACAAGATATTAAAGGTAGAAAAATTCAATATGTAAAGTTAACACCAATAGATTCTAATTCTGAAATCAAAAATATTCTCCTAGGTATCGACGATCAAACGAAACACATTTATAATTTAATTCAAATTGGAGGCAACGGTACTAAAACTACACTAACGGTAAATTCATTCCAAACGAATGAGCAATTATCAAAAAACGTATTTACCTTTGATGCTACAAAATATGAAGATTATTACATCAATAATCTTGACTAAGCTTAGCTCGTGAAAATACTTGATCGCTACATACTAACATCTTATCTCAAAACTTTCATCAGTGTATTTCTAATACTCATGATGATTTTTGTTTTACAAACCATCTGGCTATACATTAAAGAACTAGCAGGTAAGGATTTAGATATTATGGTTATTGTAAAATTCCTGTTTTACTTTATGCCTAAACTTATTCCACTGGTAGTTCCTCTTACCATCCTATTAGCTTCCATCATGGTTTTTGGTAGTTTCGCAGAAAATTATGAATTCGCAGCCATGAAATCTACAGGTATTTCATTGCAACGCGCGATGTCTGGCTTAAGCATTTTCATAGTAGCATTAGGTATTGTGACTTTTTTCTTTTCCAACAACGTTATTCCTTGGGCTGAATATAATTCATATAACTTAAGACGAAATATTGCCAAATTAAAACCTGCTATGTTATTGGCAGAAGGTCAATTTAATGAAATGGGAGATTACACTATTAAGTTTGACAAAAAACACGGTGAGCGTGATCAATTTTTAGATAACGTTACCATTCACATAAAAGGAGCTGATGGCAAAACAAACGCGACAGTCATAAAAGCCAAACTAGGAGAACTTACAAGTAAAGAAGATTCTAATGTACTTACGCTTATACTTACGGATGGCCATTATTATAATGATGTTAAGCCAAAAACTCATAAAGCGCGATTAAAAAAACCCTTTGTTAAAAGTAATTTTGATAAAAAACTATTGAATATCGATTTATCGGAACTCAACAATGTTGATTTCGATGAAAAATCGCAAACAGATAAATACAGCATGCTCGATGTTCCTGGTTTGAATAAAGCAATAGATTCATTAGTAAAAAAGAGTGAAACCGATTATCAGGCTTTTTCAAAAAACCTATACCAACGCACTGGTTTTATGAGGTATAATGAACTCCCTAAAACCGCTACTAAAGATTCGATTTATAAAGGTGAAATTCTTGATTTATATGATACTAAGGATAAAATAAAACTGGTAGAAATTACATCTAATGCCTTAACTAGCTCCCAAAAAATACTAACCACCAAAGAAAAAACACTTAAAGCCTCCGAAACATGGTTTAATAAACATGTTATTTCTTTGCATGAAAAATTCGCTTTAGGTTTTGCTTGTGTTATACTATTTTTTGTTGGAGCCCCACTCGGTGCATTAATCCGTAAAGGAGGTATTGGTTTGCCAATGGTTATTGCTATTTTATTATTTCTAACCTACCACTTTATAGGAATATTTTCAACCAATAGTGCTAAAAGTGGAGGTTTTAATCCCATTCTAGGTAGTTGGTTCTCTACCCTCGTTATGCTGCCTTTAGGGATCTTTCTAACAAAAAGAGCTACCGAAGACAGGGGGCTTTTTGAAAGTCAAGGAATCTTAGAGCCGCTTAAAAAATTATTCGGACTTAAGATCAAACCTCTGGAAAAAGACCTTTCCACGTTCGACATTGAAACCGAAGAATACGCCACTTTATTATCATATGATAAAGTGAAATTAATCGATATAATTAAAAATTATAAACATTACAACTACGATATAAAATACAAAAATAGTGCTTTAGCTATTTTAGACTCCAGAGGTGTTACAAAACAACACCTTAAATTTTCTGGTGAATATTCAGACGAACGCTTTGATGAAACGATACGACTAAAAAACACCTGCGACGAAGATTCCAAATTAGCACTTATCCTTTATATTGTTTGTGCACCACTAATTCTTATTGGAAAAATACTAGAAAACAACAAATATGAAGCTTCAGGAAAAATATTGTTTACAGTTGGGGTTATCGTTGGTGTTGTATATTTTATAGCCTTTACACGTTCTTTTATTAGTTTTTCTAACTTTAAAAAGCATGTTAAAAAACAAAATATTTCAAATTCAATTTTATACGTTTTAGTTGGCTTACCCCTATTTTTCGTGGTGTACATCGTTCAAAATAGGATGCTGAAAACAGATTTAGCTGAAGACGAAATTCACAATCCTTTAATTGAAGTTAAAAAACAAGATGCCGCTATCTGCATTAAACTTAAAAATATTTTCAAATCCTATACAACCCATGCGAAATTTGCCATAATTTTATACGGAATAGGTATCGTATTAGTTATACTATACTTTATTCTGAAAAATAATAAACAGCAAGATTTGGCTAACTCAGCTATACAACTAAGTATTATTTCATTTATACTATTCATTTTTTACTTTATTAAATCGATTATAAACACCATACAATTCTATAAGCAAGATGACTTAAATTTAAATAAGGTCGAATTGGTGTTAGCCATAATAAGCGCTCCTCTCTACCCTATTTCCTTTATAATTCTAAAAAACAGGTTAAATGGAGACTTAAAGTCGAATTGTTTATAATCAATAAAATTAGCAATATCTTTGCACCATGATACTAGAACCTATGACACAAGATACAACACCAAAATTTGAACTTAATTCCATTCATTCTGCAATAGAAGACATAAGACATGGAAAGGTTATTATTGTTGTTGACGATGCAAACAGAGAAAATGAAGGTGATTTTTTAGCTGCGGCTGAAAAGATTACACCAGAAATCATCAATTTTATGGCAACTCAAGGTCGCGGATTGATTTGTGCACCATTGACAGAAAACCGCTGTAAAGATTTAGATTTACATATGATGGTTCGTAACAATACCGATCATATGGAGACTGCTTTTACGGTTTCGGTAGATTTAAAAGGAAAAGGTGTTACCACAGGGATTTCGGCAGCAGATAGAGCGCTAACAGTTCAGGCACTCGTTGATGATGATACTAAACCGTTCGATTTAGCTCGACCTGGGCATATTTTCCCATTAGTAGCTAAAGAAGGTGGGGTGTTAAGACGTACAGGCCACACCGAAGCGGCCATCGATTTTGCAAGATTAGCAGGCTTAAAACCTGCTGGTGTTATTGTTGAAATTATGAATGAAGATGGTACCATGGCGCGACTACCACAACTTATGGAAGTGGCTAAAAAGCATGATATCAAAATAGTTTCCATTGAAGATTTAGTAGCATACCGCATGCAACATGACTCTTTAATTGAGAAAAAAGAAGATTTCCAATTAGAAACTCGTTTTGGTAGTTTCAGACTAAGAGCTTACAAGCAAACTACAAATAATCAAGTACATATTGCCTTAACTAAAGGTATTTGGAAAGCAGATGAACCTGTTTTAACCAGAATCAATTCTACACTTGTAAATAATGACATCTTAGGAACGCTTACCAATAAGGCTGATGATGACTTAAACGCCATGTTTAAAGTAGTCAACGACGAAGGAAAAGGTGCTATCCTTTTTATAAACCAAGAAGCTCAATCCATGGATATTCTCAAACGATTATCATTTTTAAAGGATAATCAAACTGAAGAGAATATCACAAAAGCACCTAAAATCAAGATGGATAATCGCGATTTTGGTATAGGTGCTCAAATTTTACATGATTTAAATATTCATAAACTACGTTTAATTTCAAATTCAGAACAACGCAGTAAACGCGTTGGTTTAATTGGATACGGATTGGAAATTGTAGATTCTGTAGGCTATTAAAAATAAAGAAGTTACCATACTTCAACAATATATTAAAGGTCTGTTTAACTTCGTTATTCAGGCCTTTTTTTATGCATATATAGTAAGTTCTAGTCTTTTAGAGCATCATAGATTTTTTTAAAATTACCTCTGAATTAAAAAAAAATAACTAATTTTTAGCTTTTAAAGCACAACCATGAAAAAAGGTACAATTCTAATTATTTTTTTAATTATAATTTCTTCTTGTAAAAGCCATCTGAACAAGTCGCAAATAGCTGTTCAAATTCCAGTTGAAACTCCTAAATTAGAAATTCCGCAAACGGCTAAATCTGGTTTAGACTCCTTAGTAGCTAAAGTAGCTACCACAAATGGCTGTAGAATGACTGCCACGATTAAAGGCCCTAATACAACAGCATATTACAGTGGTTTTGATGGTAGAACTAACGAAAAAATAACCGATTTTAATGATTTGTATGAAATTGGAAGTTGCACCAAAATGTTTACTGCTGCTTCAATCTTTCAACTTATAGAACAAAAGAAGTTAAAACTTGATGACTATCTCACTGCTGTTCTGCCGAATGAAACTTTCTATGATGATTTGCTCATTGTTGACAGTAAAAACTATATCGATTCCGTCAAGGTGATTAACCTTTTAAATCACACCTCTGGATTTCCCGAATATTTTTTAGAAGATGAAGAAAAAGTTGTTGAATTACACAGCGACCCTTCCGAACTTTTTACTGCTGAAAAATTGATTAATATGGCAAAAGCCAACCCTGACCAAAACGTATTTATTCCTGGTTCAAAATTTTCATATTGTAATGTCAATTACATATTACTTGGGTTAATTATTGAAAAACTTTCAAAACAAACTTATCCAGAATATATTCAAGAACATATAATAGCCCCATTAGCATTAAAAAACACTTACTTAGGTTCTATTTTCCCTAATGCCAAAAGGCCAAAAGGGCATTATAAAGACAAAATAACATTAATGCCACTTACCATGGCTGGTGCTGCTGGCGAAATAATATCCAATTTAGATGATATGCAAACTTTCATAACAGCTTGGAACAAAGGCAAACTATTTAAGGATTTAAATACAATTAACAGTATTAAAAATGATTACTTCAATGATATGGTACCTGGTGCTGTCACTTATGGAGCTGGTGTCGTTAACCTCATGAATTTATCCTTGGGGCATGGTGGTCAAACACTTGGATATCAATCTTATGTTGGCACTATGAGCTCTAACAACTACACTTTTGTATTTTCAATAGACGACGCTACGGTTTCTGCTTGGTATCCAGCTATTGAAACATCAACTCTACTAAATAGTATTAAATAATTGGTTTATAGGTTTAAATATTAGCTTTCCTTAACAATTAAAAACTCAACTTCTTTTAATAGAAACGAAGTAGCCTATTTTAATGTTATTTCAATAGCTCATATTTGCAATTTTAAACTATTAAATCTGAACATGAAAGAAAGCCAAAACACTCTTCCTCTACGCTTAAAAATTCAAGTACCTTACTTTTTTCCATTTTCTACATTAATTCTATAAAGTGGTATTCCTCGATTTAAATAATCCACAATAATTTGTATATTTAGAAATAACACTCTAATATACAATTAGAAAGAAAATTTTTACCTCATGAAAACTAAAATTTTAGGGCTTATTTTTGTCACGCTTTTCTTTTCTTGTAAAGAAAAAACTAAGGAAGTTGAAAGACAAGTTAACCAATACACCATTAAACAATTTATGGATAATGAATCTGTTGGTGGTGGCAGTTTCTCGTCAGACAACAGCAAACTATTAGTCACAAGCAATCGATCTGGAATATATAATGCATATACTATCCCAATTGAAGGCGGAGAAATAACACCTATTACTGAATCGGATAGCACCTCCTTTTTTGCTGAATCTTATTTCCCTAATGATAACAGAATGCTTTTACAAGCAGATGGTAATGGTGATGAAATTAATCATCTTTTTGTTAGAGAGTTGGATGGTACTATTGAAGACATTACGCCTTTTACTGGCGCTAAATCCAGTTTTTATGGCTGGTCTAAGGATGAGCACTTTTTATATTTTGGGTCCAACAAACGGGATCCTCGATTTTTCGATGTCTATAAATTATCGATTGATGATTACACTTCTGAAATGATTTACCAAAATAATGATGGTTTAGACTATAGTGCCATGTCTGATGATGAAAATTATATTGCACTCTCAAAAACCATGAATACAAATGACAATGATTTATTCATTTACGATGTAAGTACAAAAGAAACCACGCAAATAAATGATAATTTGAGTGCCAATTCTGCTCAAGATTTTTCAAAAGACCATAAAACGTTTTATTATACTACTGATGATGGTGGTGAATTTTCATACTTGATGTCATATGATTTAAATTCAAAAGAAAAGATAAAACGTATTGAAAAATCGTGGGACATCTCAGGAATTAGACTGACTCATAACGGAAATTACATGGTGGTTTATATTAATGAAGATGGTAAAAACACTATTGAAGTCTTAGATACTAAAACCATGAAGCCCATTAACCTGCCAAGTTTTGATAATCAAAGCATCACAAGTGTAGGGTTTAGCCGTGATGAAAAATGGATGCGCATGTATGTTGGAGGTTCGAATTCACCTTCCGATCTATACACGTACAATTTAGAAACTAAAAAGCAATCCAAATTAACGCATGTCCTAAACAAAGATATCCTTCCAGAAGATTTAGTTACAGCTAAGGTTATTCGTTATAAGTCGTTTGATGGTACCGAAATCCCTGCTATTTATTACTTACCTCATCAAGCCTCTAAAACAAACAAAGTACCTGCTATGGTATGGGTTCATGGCGGGCCAGGCGGACAAACTCGTCAAAATTTTAGTGCTTTAATTCAATATTTAGTTAATCATGGTTATGCGGTTTTAGCAGTAAATAATCGTGGTAGTAGTGGCTATGGTAAGACCTTTTTTCAAATGGATGATAAAAACCATGGTGAAAAAGATTTACAAGATTGTGTAGAAGGTAAAAACTGGTTAGCAAAACAAGTTGAAGTTGACGGTGAGCATATCGGGATTATTGGTGGTTCCTATGGTGGTTATATGACCATGGCAGCCTTAACCTACACCCCTGAAGAATTTGATGTTGGTGTAAACTTGTTTGGAGTTACCAATTGGATGCGTACATTAAAGAGTATACCTCCTTACTGGGAATCGTTTAGAGAAGCTTTATACAAAGAATTAGGTGATCCATTTACAGCTGATTCAGTGCGTTTAAAGCGTATTTCACCATTATTCCATACCGATAAAGTTACCAAACCGCTTATCGTACTACAAGGTTCTAAAGACCCAAGGGTTTTACAAGTTGAATCTGATGAAATTGTTGCAGGTGTAAAGAAAAATGGTGTTCCTGTAGAATATGTTTTATTTGAAGATGAAGGTCATGGTTTTGTAAAAAAAGAAAACCAGATAGAAGCTTATAGCAGCATCCTGAAATTTCTAGATAAATATCTAAAAAATGAAAAAACTAAAATGGACGAAACCTAACAAATTTCAAAATAGAATAAAACAAAAAAAGCAAGCTTTAAAAGCTTGCTTTTCAATTTTTGTGGGGAGAGCAGGATTCGAACCTGCGAAGACGTAGTCAGCAGATTTACAGTCTGCCCTCGTTGGCCGCTTGAGTATCTCCCCAAAACCGAGTGCAAATATATCACGGTTTCTTTATTCTACAAAATAAAAAGTGAAACTTTTTTTATAAATCGTAGCGTAATCTGAAGGTAACAAATCGCGGCTGTATGTAATACTCTGTAACACTTACAGATATATTATTAGAGTTACTTGTGTTTTGTGATTGGGTATCTAATAAATTTGTCGCTTTAAGCTCATATTCCCACTTACTATCCTTGTTTTTTCTATAAGAAAGTGAAGCATCCCAGAATTCGAAGGTATTTAATGTCTTTGATTCATCACTAAATCTATTGTGGGAATAATTGGTTTTAAAGGTAAAGGTTTTAAAAATTAACGCATCGAAATTTATTGAAGGCGCATTGGTATAAAACTTAGTTCTGCTTGTTCCTTGATCGTTATCTTGAATTGAATAACGGTAACCGAGTTCAAAATTTGGTGCTTCTCTAAAATTAGTTCTTACTCTAGCTCTATAAGTTTGTGCATAATTTTCGTTGGTAGACGCCTGATTATTTACAAACTGATTAAATTTATTATAACTTAAATTTCCACTTAACGTCGTTCTAAATTTACCAATGGTTTTTTCAAAATTACCATTGATACTGGCACTTTCATCGGCCAATCCTGAGTTAAAAGGAGAACTTACTCGTACTACTCCTCCAGGTACAAATTGAGAGCTTGTTCTAATTCTATCAACCGTTTTACTATAATTAATTCGAGCTCTAACGTTTGTATAGTTAAACATATTAAAACTGAAATAAGACA
The DNA here is from genome assembly GCF_030548465.1 of Tamlana sp. 2_MG-2023. Taxonomy (GTDB): domain Bacteria; phylum Bacteroidota; class Bacteroidia; order Flavobacteriales; family Flavobacteriaceae; genus Pseudotamlana. The sequence goes on along the minus strand of NZ_JAUOSF010000001.1, from coordinate 649,003 downwards.
AGTTTAACTTATGAGACAAGGCACTCTCTAATTCTGGATTTCCAGCATAAATAGAGCTATAACTATTTAACACCAAACCTTCCGCTAGTTGATTTACATCTGTAAAATCGGTTTGCATGGCATAATTAAAAGTTATTTGTTCACTTTTTTTCAACTGTAAAATCACATTGAAATCTGGTAACAGTCTGAAAAAATCATCAACGTACGTTTCATTAAACTGTTCGTTTTTTGAACTATAGGCATGAGCGGAAAAACCAGGAGTAAAAGTAAAAAGACCTGTTTTTAATCGGTAATGTGCTCCTACATATAAATCACTAAATCTATAGCTGACATCATTGGTTCCTAACCCATCATTTATGGTAGGCGTCACATCTTGATCTGTTCCATCGTCTAAAGTTTGAAAAATATCGGAATTAAAATCTTGCTTGCTGTAGATGGTTCCTAAAGTGATATTTAAGTCACTTTTTTGATTTAAAATATTCCAATAATCAATTTTAGCATCTGTTTGATTTGATTTTACTCGTTTTTCCTGTGAAACGTTATATCCCGTTTGAAAATCATCTAAACCCAAGGCATCTGCCACATCTTCATAATTGGCTTTATCCTCTAAATATGCGTTGTAAAACGGGTCTTCATCTTGAATCAAATTCTGAACTTCTACAGCAAAAATATTTTTTTCATTTAAGGTGTAATAGTAATTAAAATTCTGATTAACACTAAAAGGATTCGCATTCTCCAACTCGTTTATATCACCGTTAATAGAAGATAAAAATAATTGCTCTTGCGACTCTTTTGATGTTCTAGCCAAAATATCGTAATCCAATTGATTGTTTGTGTTAGGTTTGTATGCCACACTAAACTTTAACATACCTAAATCGCTTCTTTGTACTGTGTTACTTTGTGAGAGTTCATCCGGAATTCCTAATTCTGGATCGGTATATTGAGTGGCCTTATTCTCTTGCATTACTGTTTTACTGTTTGAAAAAATAGCAAACCCACTTAAATCTAAAGTTTCTTTAGGTGAATACGTGAAATTCGCAGCACCAAACTTGGTATTAATTTCCTTTGCCCTATTATTCTGAGCTGTTAAAAAACCTAAACTATTACTGCCTAAGTCTATATTGGTTCCGCTATTTCTACTCGGACTCCTAAAACCACCTGTAAAATTGAAATAATCGCGTCTTGTAAAGGCTATTTCTCCGATATTATTGATATCACCAATAACGTTGATACTGTATTCTGGACTGTAATAAAATAACTTTGGCTGAAATAAGTATAGCCCATCACTAGTAGCCACACCTGCACCTCCAGTAATATCGCCAAACCAAAAATTCTTCTTGCCTTCTTTTAACTTAATGTTTATAGCAATATTATCTTGGTTATTTGTCACCCCACTTAGTTGTCCGATTTCAGCATAATTTTTTAAAACCTCTACTTTATCAATCGCATTAGCAGGAATATTTTTTGTGGCAAGCTTAGAATCGCCATCAAAGAAATCTTTACCTTCAATCATGACTTTGCCAACTGTTTTTCCTTCTACCTCTATTTCACCATCATCATTAACCTCCACGCCGGGTAACTTGTTTAAAACATCTTCAAGTTTACGTTCTGTTCCAGAGGTAAAGGAGTCTGTATTATAAACTATGGTATCTCCTTTTATAGTTACGGGCATTTCGTATACCAGCTCGATTTCATCTAAAGTATTATCGTATTCCATGATGAAATTTTTAGTGATGTCTTTATCGGTAGCTGCTATTTCAAGCTGTAATGTTTTCATCCCAATGTAACTCACTTGAATATTATAATTGGCGTTTTTTTCAAGGCTTAACCTAAAACGGCCTTCTGGAGTCGTAATACCGTAGGCCTCTAATTTTTGGGATTCTTTGTTTATGGCGATAACATTTGCCAACTCTAAAGCAATACCGACACTGTCTTTAACAACACCTTCAAATTTAACCTGAGCGGATAGCGTTATTGTAGCTAACAGAAAGGTTAAAACGATTAATTTATTCATAAAATAAGGTTTGATTTATTTATATTTTATCGGCGTCCGCCACCGCCTCTTCCGCCACGACCTCCACGCATTTCTCGCATTTCTTCCATTTTGGCTTTAGAAATTTCATCAAACTCAGTTTGAGTCACTTCTTTTCCTTTGGTAGGTTCTTTTATTTTTGATTTTTCTGAAGGGTTAATTACTATTTTAGAACATAGTATCGTGGTATTATCTGCACTAATTTCTAAGATTAAACCAGGTAAACCCCAATACACATCAGGTCCAAGATTTACAGGTATTTGTGGTGTATACCACGCTGTCACCAAAATCTCTTGAACGGGTTCTTTTTGATTTTCTTTTTTAGCATTTATAGAATCTTTTGGTTTTTCGTCGTCACGAGGAGGTCTTCTAAAGTCACGAAAATCAATGCCTGTTTTAGGCTTTATGGCTTCTGCCTTAAAACACATATATTTTCCAATGGTTTTCGTTTCACCAGTAATCTTCCAGTCTAAATTTTGTAAACTATCTTTTATTAAAAATTGCTTCCCGAAAAGATCTTGTGTTTGAGATATTTGCTGTGTTTTTATGTTTTTATATTGATCGCCACCCGAACCAGCCATCATACCAAAACGCATAGACCTGCTATCACCAGGGGCATCTAAACGCTCTTCTTCCTCATAAATTGACTCCGATTGATTGAATGTTAGTATGAAAGTTTTTTCTAAAGCGCTTTTCATACGTGCAGCAATTTCCTTTTTTCGCTCTTCATTCATACCTCTACCTCCAAAATTGCTCATATCAATGGACGTTTTAGATTCGTAATAGGCCTTTCCTTGAAAATCTTTTTGAGCAAATATGGGAGATGAAACAGCTAAGAACAGTAAAGCCATTTTAGGTCTTAAAATTTTAAAAATCATAAAAAACATGTTTAATTAGTCACTAAAGTCTTTGCTTTAATGACTATAAGACCTATTACAAATCTATTAGTTTAATTGTAAAATGTTAAAAAAAACTTAAAACAACCAACCGTCGTGTATTTCTGAATTCATCTAGAATTTAGGTTGTTTTTTATCTGGTGATAAACGAATTGGTTTTTGTAATTTCACAACATCTATGAGATCAATAAAAATCATATTATTCTTAATTTCAGCCACTGTATTCGCTCAAGAATCTATAGAGGCTGAATTCTTAAAAACCAAGGCATTAAACGCTGAAACGCTTATCTCCATTGATAATTTTGGCTCGGCATACTATGTTACTAATAATGTGTTTCATAAAAAAGATGATTCAAAAACCATCACGTTTAGCAATTTGCAACTGGGAGATTTATTTACTGTTGACACTTTTAATCCTTTAAAGATCAATTTATTTTATAAAGATTTTAATACCGTCATTATTCTGGACAACCGGCTAGCGGAAATTTTCAAAATTGATTTCAATCAAATAACCCCTTATAAGAATGTATCTCAAATATCTGCAGGTTATGATAATACCATTTGGATTTTCAATCAAGATCTTCAAAAACTAGAACTTTTTGATTATAAAACTAAGAGCTCTCGCGCTCAAACGGTTCCTGTGCAAAGTGCTGTTTTAGATCTAAAAAGTAATTACAACTACTGTTGGCTCCTCACAGAGAACTACCTATATATGTATAACTACTTTGGAAGTTTAATTAAGAAAATGAAAAATACGGGGTTCACATCTTTCGCTGAAAGCAATGAAAACATCATACTAAAAAAAGAAAATACTTTATTTTATATGAAAAAAAACAGTGAGCAATTGACCCCAATAAAAACAGGAAATTTATTGATAAATGATTTTTTTGTAACGAATGAAACCTTGTATATTTACACCAATAAGAGCATACAGGAATTTAAATTAAAAACTAATTAAACGATGCACATTGCTATTGCTGGAAATATTGGCGCAGGAAAAACGACACTCACCCAATTACTCGCTAAACATTATAAGTGGGAACCTCAATTAGAAGATGTTGTAGACAATCCATATTTAGATGATTTTTACAATCAAATGGAGCGTTGGAGTTTTAATTTACAAGTTTACTTTCTAAACAGCCGATTCCGTCAAGTTTTACAAATTCGCCAAAGCGGAAAAGATATCATTCAAGATCGAACGATTTATGAAGATGCTCACATTTTCGCCCCTAACCTACATGCCATGGGTTTAATGACGAATCGCGATTTTGAAAATTACCGATCGCTTTTCGAACTTATGGAATCGTTAGTACAAGGTCCCGATGTTTTAATTTACTTGAGAAGCAGTATTCCCAACTTAGTAGCCCAAATACAAAAGCGTGGTCGCGATTATGAAAACACCATAAGTATTGATTATTTAAGTCGTTTAAACGAACGCTACGAAGCTTGGATTCATGGCTACAACAAAGGAAAACTTCTTATTATTGATGTAGACAAACTAGATTTTGTTGATAATCCAGAGGACTTAGGAAGTATCATAAACACCATAGACGCTGAAATTAACGGTTTGTTTTAAGAACTCGTTACGCTGCATAAAACTTATAAAACCTAAAAACCACGTGATTCACGTGGTTTTTTATTTTAAGCGAGACTTTTAATTTATTAAATAAAAGCTATATAAAAAATAATCTTTCTGTCAACCTGAACTTGATTCAGGTTCTCCCCATAATTAGTTTTTCAATTTGTTAGGATTCTGAATCAAGTTCAGAATGACGTCCTCGAACATTTTTGAAACAGTTTCTATTTTAATTATTTATTTTTCACTTTTTAATGCCTCTATACGTGCTTTAACTTCTTCTTCAGTACCATGAAATGTAGTATAACTAGTTGCTACATCATCATCAGTCGTAGTTACCGTAGTAATAACTGCTTTGACTGTTCCATCTTCATTATCTGTTATATCCATAGTAACTTCTTTTGTAACCGAAACAACTTCAACTTGTTCAATAATTTCTTCTTCAGAAGAATAAGCGGTTAACGCATCAGCAGAAATGGCAATACTAGGAGCGATAACTAAAGCTACCACCGACATTAATTTTAATAAAATATTTAACGAAGGTCCTGAAGTATCTTTAAACGGATCTCCAACGGTATCACCAACCACAGAGGCCTTATGTGCTTCTGTACCTTTTCTACCTTGCTCTTCAATGGTTTTTTTAGCGTTATCCCATGCACCACCGGCATTAGATTGGAAAATCGCCATTAACACACCACAAGTAGTAACGCCAGCAAGCAATCCGCCTAACATTTCAGCACCACCAATAAAACCAACAGCTACAGGTACTATTATGGCCAACAGACCTGGTAATACCATTTCTCTAATTGAAGCTTTTGTTGAAATATCAACACATTTATCATATTCTGCATAACCATCGGCAGCATCAAAAATAGCACGATCCTCAGGCGTTGCCTTACTCATGTCTGAATCATATTTACGCATCACCCCTAAAGCGGCTTTCAACTGCGGAATGTCTCTAAACTGACGACGCACCTCTTCAATCATAGCCATCGCTGCACGACCAACAGCATTCATTGAAAGTGCTGAAAACACAAAAGGTAACATCCCTCCCACTAATAATCCAGCCATAATATCTGGTTTCGACACATCGATTGCTACAACTCCCGCTGTTTTCATAAAAGCAGCAAATAAAGCCAATGCCGTTAACGCTGCGGAAGCAATTGCAAAACCTTTTCCAATCGCTGCAGTTGTGTTTCCTACTGCATCTAATTTATCGGTACGTTCACGAACTTCACTTGGTAATTCTGCCATTTCTGCAATCCCTCCAGCATTATCTGAAATTGGACCATACGCATCAACCGCTAACTGAATTCCTGTATTTGCAAGCATTCCAACCGCTGCAATAGCAATACCGTATAAACCAGCAAAATGATGAGAAACTAAAATAGCTGCTGCTATTAAAAGAATTGGAATAGCTGTAGACATCATCCCGATACCTAAACCTGCAATAATGTTTGTTGCAGCACCTGTTTCCGATTGCTTAACGATAGACATTACTGGTTTTTTACCTGTTCCTGTATAATATTCAGTTACTTTTCCAACAGCTAAACCTGCTACTAAACCTGCTATAGTTGCCCAAAACACCCCCATAGCACCAAAAGGCAAACCTTCAACAGTTTCAGGGATTAAAGTATTAATAATAAAATATGAAGCGATAACCATTAAACCCGCAGACCCAAACTCTCCAATATTTAAAGCCGATTGCGGATTTCCGCCATCTTTTACTTTCACAAAAAAGGTACCTATAATAGACATTACTATCCCTACGGCAGCAAGCACTAAAGGCAAGTACACAGCTCCTAATCCGTTAAAATCTGGCGTTAAAATAAAAGCTCCTAAAACCATCGTACCTATAATTGATCCTACGTAAGACTCAAATAAATCGGCTCCCATCCCTGCAACATCTCCAACGTTATCACCAACATTATCAGCGATAGTTGCTGGATTTAATGGGTGATCTTCAGGAATACCTGCTTCCACCTTACCTACTAAATCGGCACCTACGTCGGCAGCCTTGGTATAAATACCACCACCAACACGAGCAAACAATGCAATAGAAGAAGCACCAAGCGAAAATCCTGAAAGTACATTTAGAACTTCATTAAGTCCCCAGCCCATTTCACTATAAATCATAAATAATCCACTAAGCCCAAGAACACCCAGTCCTACAACACCTAATCCCATCACTGCACCCCCAGCAAAAGCTACTTCTAGTGCTTTTCCTAATGATGTTCTTGCTGCATTGGTTGTACGCACATTGGCCTTGGTAGCGACCTTCATACCAATAAATCCAGCTAATGCTGAACAAATAGCGCCAACAATAAAGGAAACAGCCACCATACCATTAGAGCCGGTTTCAGAGTTCCCTTTGAAATAAAGCAGAATAGCAACTGCTACAACGAAAATTGATAATATTTTGTACTCGGCTTTGAGAAAAGACATCGCACCATCGGCAATGTTTTTAGCTATTCTTTTCATTTTTTCATCACCTTGATCCTGTTTGGTGACCCAAGCACTTTTAATAAACACAAACGCTAAGGCTAAAACACCAAAAAGCGGTAAAAATTTCACGATTAATTCCATAATTAGTCAGTCATTTAATAATTAGTTGTTTTTTTAAATCTTGTTAAAAATAGGAAAAATAAAAGTGATAAAAAAAGCTAGGTTAATTTAAATATTCCATACCAAATCACCACATAAACTATAATATTTACAATACTATGATATTTGTTTGTTAATTAGTTTTTCATATGCGAAATATGTCGTAAAACCAAAGATGAATCTTAAGTTTTACCAATACTAAAAAACCACCCTGCTTTTACAAACAGGATGGTTTTGAATTGGTCTTCTCAAAAAGAACTTATATGGTAAAGGTTCTTTTCTTTTTATGTTCGCTATCGTCGTAACGTTTAACACATTCATGGTAAATTTTTATGGCGGCTTCAGCATTACCCCAACCACCTGTATCAACTTTTTTCTTTTCTAAGTCTTTATATACTTGAAAGAAGTGCTCTATTTCTTTTAATCTATGTGGATTTAAATCCGCGATATCCGTTTTATTACTCCAAATAGGATCTGAAACTGGTACGCAAATAACTTTTTCATCTGGTCCTTTTTCATCTGTCATGTAAAACACACCAATAGGTCTTACTTCCATAACCACCATTGGGTAAGTTGGTTGATGTCCCAAAACTAAAACATCTAAAGGATCTTGATCTAACGCTAAAGTTTCTGGAATAAAACCGTAATCTCCAGGGTACATCATAGAAGAAAATAACATACGGTCGAATCTAATTTTGTGTAGTGTAAAATCGTATTCATACTTATTTCTACTTCCTTTAGGGATTTCAATTAACACATCGAAAGTTACAGATGACTGTTTTTTCTTATCACTCATTTTAAAGTTATTTAGTTATATATAAGTAGTTCTGTTTAATATTTTAAGTGCACAAATGTACTGAAACCTATGGCTTTTAGCAACAAAAAACATGTTGTTTTATATCTCTTTACCAAAGCTTAATACTTATTCATTTTGGCAACTAATTTAGATAAAATGGCTTATACCATATAGCCTTTATGTAAAATTTAACTTTATACTAATACTTAAAAATTAAGTGATTCTTTAGAAGTTATAGCTTTTATAAATCATGCCATTAAATTCACGTAACAAACTATCAAACAATTAAATTATCTTTGCAGCACTTTTTAAATGAATCATGCGCATAGATATTATAACGGTTTTACCCGAATTACTTAAAAGTCCTTTTGAAGCTTCTATTTTAAAACGAGCTATTGAAGCTGGTTTGGTGGAAGTTCACTTTCATAATTTAAGAGACTACACCTCTGATAATTATAAATCTATTGACGACACCCAATTTGGTGGTGGTGCTGGTATGGTTATGATGGTTGAACCTATTGACAAGTGTATTTCTGCTTTGAAGTCTGAACGCGATTATGACGACATCATTTATATGACGCCTGATGGTGAAACCCTAAAACAAGGGATTGCTAACCAATTATCGCTTAAAGAAAACCTTATTATTTTATGCGGACATTATAAAGGTGTGGATCAGCGGGTTCGTGATATGTTTGTGACTCGTGAAATTTCCATTGGTGATTATGTCCTTTCTGGGGGTGAATTGGGCGCTGCTGTATTATGCGATGCGGTAATTAGACTTATCCCAGGTGTTTTAGGAAACGAAACTTCTGCCCTAACTGATTCTTTTCAAGATAATTTGTTAGCGCCTCCTATTTATACCAAACCACGAGAATATAAAGGTTACAAGGTTCCTGAATTATTATTTAGCGGAAACTTACCTAAAATAGAGAAATGGCGTGAAGAACAAGCGTATTTAAGAACCAAGGAACGCAGACCTGATTTGTTAGAGGATTAGATTCAGGTTTAATGTTTCAAGTTGTTTATTCCTGACGTTTTGGGTTTGTTTTTTCATGTGGAGTTTCTAGTCGCAGTCTCAGTCACGGTTTTCAGTTAAACAAATACACGGCTCAACGCATAAACGAACAAACATTTCAACGTCACCCACGCTCAACCGTCTTCTGTCTTCTGTCTAAATCACCAATTCAATTAATAATTAATAATGAATAATGAAAAGGGAAAAATTTTTCAAGAGTTTCAGGTTTGAAGTTTAAGGCTGTTCATTCCTGATGTTTTGAGTTTACTTTTTCATATCGAGTTTCCAGTGTAAGTCGCAGTTTTCAGTCAAACATATAAACAGTTCAACGAATAAATGCATAAACCTTTCAACATCATCACTGGTCACCAGTATTCCGTCAAAATTCCCAGTTCAACATATAGTCAATAGTCAATAGTCAATAGTCAATAGTCAATAGTCAAATTAACAAAACACATTCTTAAGAAACGTACACCCCGTGTTAAGGATAGCAGCGGCATCCTTTTTTGTTGCTGTAAATTTGAAAAGGAAAACCAAAACATCTTCTAAAAAAACCTAAACACCAAATAATAAGCTCATTACAAAAAAGATATAGCGTATAGCCTGACCTGCAAGGAACACCAAAATAAATTAAATAAAAGATTGCAAATACGTAATTAATGATTATTTTTGCAGCCAATTTCGGGTTAACCTCTGGCGAGAATCGTGAATGTTGTTCTGAATAAATAATTATAAAATATAAAGATATGGAATCTTTAGTAAAATTTGTACAAGACGAATTTGTAACAAAAAAGGAATTCCCAGAATTTGCAGCTGGTGATACAATTACTGTATACTACGAAATTAGAGAGGGAGAAAAAGTTAGAACTCAGTTCTTTAGAGGTGTAGTAATTCAAAGAAGAGGATCTGGATCTTCAGAAACTTTTACAATTAGAAAAATGTCAGGAACAGTTGGTGTAGAGCGTATCTTCCCAGTTAACTTACCTGCATTACAAAAAGTTGAAGTTAACAAACGTGGTAAAGTGCGTAGAGCAAGAATCTACTACTTTAGAGGTCTTACTGGTAAAAAAGCCAGAATTACTGAGCGTAGACGTTAAGCATAATACAACTGCATTAGCAGACTTAAAAAGCCTTGATTTTTATCAGGGCTTTTTTTTATGAACAATTGTTAATAAAACATGTTTATAACCTGTTGATATATAATATGTTAAAATATTTGCAAACCGCGCATATATTTCGTAATTTAGTAAAACAATTAAAAGTTCTTATTACATATAATAGTTGTTTTTTTAGGTTTTATACTTCATGTAAAAAATGAATAAGTAAAAAACCATAGCATGTTCGAAATAGTCGCAAATTTAATATCGTGGCAAATAAATATTGAAAACATGGGACTTTTAAATAGTATAATCGCTAAGAACATACTAATTAAAGGTATTACTATATAAATCATCGTGTAAGCGAGTAAGGATTTGTTAGTATAAAAAAACAATTAACTGAAGCATTTAGTTAATAAGTCAATACATTTTGAAAATTAAATGAATGTTTCATTGAAATAACAACACTTGAACCGAATGTTTAATTGAATATGTTAAGCGTTTTTAGGGTATTACTAAAATTAGGTCACGTTAAGTTATTTCAGGAAAGCCATGTCAAAGTAGATTAAATTCTGCAGGGATATGGCTTTTGTTTTTTAATAACATCTTCACAATTATATTGTCAAATTCGTACTTCTACACGGCATTTTTATCATTATTATAAAAATTTTATACTAAAAACTATTCACTTGTTTATTGAATTAAAATAAGTATCATTTTTCGTATCTTCGCATCGCTAAAAAAGAACCTTTCTAAACTACGTCTTTTTAGTAACTAAAAATTCAACACATAAATCCGACACTAATGTCTAAAATAATTTACACAAAAACGGACGAAGCTCCGGCGTTAGCAACACGTTCACTTTTACCTATTGTTAAAGCATTTGTTAAATCTTCTGGAATTAACATTGAAACTAAAGATATTTCTTTAGCGGCAAGAATTCTAGCTGTATTTCCAGATTTCTTAACAGAAGATCAAAAAGTATCTGATGATTTAGCAATTCTAGGAGAATTGGCTAAAAAACCTGAAGCTAATATTATCAAATTACCAAACATTAGTGCATCGGTTCCGCAACTAAAAGCAGCGATTAAAGAATTACAAGGTTTAGGTTTTAAAATTCCTGAGTACCCTAATGAGGCTAATACAGCTGAAGAAAAAGATATTAAATCGCGTTACGATAAAATTAAAGGTAGTGCTGTAAATCCTGTTTTACGTGAAGGAAACAGTGATAGACGTGCTCCTAAAGCGGTTAAGAATTACGCGCAAAAGAATCCGCACTCCATGGGTGCTTGGACTAGCGATTCTAAATCTCACGTGGCTACAATGAGCGAAGGTGATTTTGCTCACAACGAAAAATCTACTACAATCCCTGCTGCAACAAGCGTTACTATTGAGCATACAGATGCTAATGGTAACACTACGGTTTTAAAAGAAGGCTTGTCTTTACTTGAAGGAGAAATTATAGATGCTACTGTAATGAACAAAAAAGCGTTATTAAGCTTTTTAGAGCAACAAGTGGCAGATGCTAAAGAAACTGGCGTATTGTTTTCATTACACATGAAAGCAACGATGATGAAGGTAAGTGATCCTATCATTTTTGGTCACGCTGTTGAAATATTTTTTAAAGATGTTTTCGCTAAACATGGTGAAACTTTTGAAAAACTAGGTGTTAATGTACACTCTGGTTTTGGTAACGTTATAGAGCGTATCCAAGAATTACCTACTGAAGAACGTCAAGCTATTGAAGCTGACATTCAAGCAGCGTACACGAATGGTCCTGCTATCGCGATGGTAAATTCAGATAAAGGTATTACAAACCTGCACGTACCAAGTGACGTTATTATTGATGCTTCTATGCCTGCAATGATTCGTACATCTGGACAAATGTGGAATGCTGCCGGAAACCTTCAAGATACTAAAGCGGTTATTCCAGATAGTAGTTATGCTGGAATTTACTCTGCAACTATCGATTTCTGTAAAAAGAATGGTGCTTTCGATCCTACAACTATGGGAACGGTTCCTAATGTTGGCCTTATGGCTCAAAAAGCTGAGGAATACGGTTCTCACGATAAAACTTTCGAAATTGAATCTAACGGAACTGTAAAAGTTATTGACGCTTCTGGAGCTACTTTATTAGAGCATACTGTTGAAGAAGGTGATATCTGGAGAATGTGTCAAACTAAAGATGCACCTATTCAGGACTGGGTTAAATTAGCTGTAACACGTGCTAGAGCTTCTGAAACGCCTGCGGTATTCTGGTTAGATGAAAACAGAGCACATGATGCTGAAATTATTAAAAAAGTAAACACATATTTAAAAGATCACGATACTAAGGGATTAGATTTAAGAATCTTATCGCCTATCGATGCGACATTATTTACATGTGAGCGCCTTATAAAAGGTGAGGATACTATTTCTGTTTCTGGAAACGTATTACGTGATTACTTAACAGATTTATTTCCAATTTTAGAAGTTGGAACTAGTGCGAAAATGTTATCTATCGTTCCTTTAATGAATGGTGGTGGTTTATTTGAAACTGGTGCGGGTGGATCTGCTCCAAAGCACGTACAACAACTTGTTGAAGAAAACCACTTACGTTGGGATTCACTAGGTGAGTTTTTAGCTTTAGCGGTTTCTTTGGAACACTTTAGTAATGTGAACAATAACCCTAAAGCTAAGATCTTAGGTGAAACTTTAGATGATGCTACAAGTACATTACTTGAAAACAGAAAAGGCCCTTCTAGAAAAGCTGGAGAGTTAGATAATAGAGGAAGTCATTTTTACTTAGCACTTTACTGGGCTCAAGAATTAGCAAAACAAAATGCTGATGCAGATTTAAAAGCTGAATTTGCTCCAATAGCAGAGCAATTAGCGGCAAATGAATCTAAAATTGTAGCTGAATTAAATGATATTCAAGGTAACGCAACCGATATTGGTGGTTACTACGAACCAAATGATGCTTTAGTTAGCAAAGTCATGAGACCAAGTGCTACATTAAACACCATTATAGAATAATCTATTCTTATATATTTTACAAAAGCCTCTTATTTTTAAGGGGCTTTTTTTATGTCATACTTTAAAATTTATGATACTTTTTTCTCTGAATTTTTAAAGCAACATTAACAATAGAACACCGTAAAGTAGCCAGCCTTTTTCTTCTTCAAACTAAAAAAATACGTATTTTTGACCTATGAGTTTTATAAAAACAACCGAGCAAGATTCTAATCACAACCATCTGGAAAAGATGTCGGTTTCAGAATTACTACAAAACATTAATAACGAAGACAAAAGCGTTCCAACTGCCGTTGAAAAAGCCTTACCACAAATTGAAATTTTAGTGTTTCAAATTGTTGAAAAGCTTAAAATTGGCGGACGATTATTCTATATGGGCGCTGGAACAAGCGGACGTTTAGGCGTTGTTGATGCCTCGGAATGCCCACCTACTTTCGGCGTGCCTTTCGATTTAGTTCTTGGAATAATTGCTGGTGGTGATTCGGCCATTAGAAAAGCTGTTGAGTTTGCAGAAGATTCTACAACTCAAGGTTGGAAGGATTTACAAGACTATAATATCACTCAAAAAGATGTTGTTGTAGGTATTGCGGCTTCAGGAACAACGCCTTATGTGATATCGGCTTTAAAAGCTTGTAATGAGAATAACATCGTAACAGGTAGTATTTCTTGTAACCAGGATAGTCCGTTATCGCAAACCGCACAATTCCCTATTGATGTTGTTGTAGGTCCGGAATTTGTTACAGGAAGTTCTAGAATGAAAGCAGGAACGGCTCAAAAATTAGTGCTAAACATGATTTCTACTGCAACGATGATTCAATTAGGACATGTAAAAGGTAATAAAATGGTTGACATGCAACTGAGTAACAATAAGCTTGTTGATCGTGGTATTCGCATGATTATGAATGAAATTAACGTTTCATCTGAAACAGCTTCAAAACTTTTAACCGAATATAAAAGCGTTAGAAACGCTATTAAAAATTATACAGATGGAAGAAAATAGAACAGACAAAGCCGTATTATTTAAGGGTGTTAAAATTTTAATTTTTTCTGTGTTAAGTCTTTTTATGGGCCCTATATTATTAAGTTTTGCTTACAGTAAACCAGAATCACCTTATTATTACCCGCTTTTAATTATTGGGAGTGCTGTTTGTGCCATGGCTGTTTTTATGGTGTTTAAAGGCTTGCAAACCATTATGCGCAGCATGTTTAAGAAGTAAAACTATTCAGCCTTTATATATTTTGGTGTAGATGGGTTATATCCGAAATTAGCATCTGTTATTTGAATATTCAACTGTGTTAATATGTAATTAATAATAGCAAAATGATGAACGGTATGGCTATTTGCCTGCGATAGAAGTGCAGCATAGGTATAGTCTAATTCTATTTTACCTAAACCTAAATCATCAATAACAACCACTGGTTCATTTAGTGGTAATCTACTTGAAACTAACAATTCTTTTATTGTTTCATAATAATCTAATGCAATCGGACAATTTTCCTCCACAGCCACTTGCCTTCGCCTAGCCGTTAAATCGACCATTCCGGCTTCATTTTTAGACAAAATACACATATAATAATCTAAAATATGCCGAATATGAGAACCTACAGAGGTATAATAAGGTCCAACTGAAGCGTTTGAGTAATTTTCATTGGTAAGATTCGTTAAAACAACCTCAACATTTTCTAAGGTTTTTATTACCGATTTCATGATTATATTCATGATCACTAATTTAGATAAATTATACTGATTATCCGTAATGTGACATAATTGTTATCGTCAACCTGAACTTGTTTCAGGTTCTCATCACAATATATTAATTATCAGCTTTATGAGATTCCGAAATAAATTCGGAATGACGTAAATACAATGTTTAGGTTACAAAACGGATATACAAATAAATTATTATTTGAACAAACAAAACCTTGTTCCTCTCTTTAACTTTCAAGACTTCTTAATTTTTGACTAAATCCAACTCCTCCAACACCAAGCGCAATTCGAAATAAGAAAACTTATCTTCCAATTGTTGTTTTAAATCCGATAGATTTTCAAAAGTTTTCTTTGGAATGATTTTCTTGAGCTCATTATAGTTTTCTTCGGAAATAATATCAAATAATTGCACCTCTCCTGTTGGTAAAAAAGTAGCTAAATGCCCAAGAATGGTGTTTTCATTTAGTTCTCTAAGATCTGCAATTTCTTTAATTGATTTACCTGATTTATAAAGCTGAAGCGATTCCTTTTTAGTGTCTCCTTTTTTCCTTTTTGGTGCTTCTTTAAAAATTTCAACATCATGTGCTGTTTCAATATCGTTTTCTTCGCAATACTCGTTGATAATTTTTAAAATAGCCGTTCCGTATTTCTCAACACGTGTTTTTCCCATACCATTCACTTGAAGTAATTCCGCTTTATTTGTAGGGAGTGTTTCACACATTTCGTAAAGTGCTTTTTGGGTAAATACCTGAAAGTGAACTAAGCCTTTATCTTCGGCTATTTCATTCCTAAGCACACGCAGCAATTCAAACAACTCCACGTGACTGGTTCCATCAACAACAGTCTTTCTAGATTTTTTGGGCTTTTCTTTTCCTTGGAACACAGCTTTAGCTCGTAATTCTAAGAAGTTTTGCGTATTAAATCCACTTTGTAAATTATTAAAATACAACTGCTTCACAGCAAGTAATTCTTCAAAAGCATCTAAATTTTTAGTAATATCACTTCCAACCGCTTGATTATCGGTAGTAAATCCAAAAGTTTTTAATGGTGTAGTAATAACAGTTTCTGTTTCTGCTTTAAAATAGGTAATCGCCTTTTTAAAGCGTTCTTGAATGACAGCACTAGATTCTGGTAACCCTTCCTCTTCCGCTATTTGCCTAAGCTGAATATTAAAACCATTGGCTACTTTTAAAAAGTTCGCAATTTTATCTTTTATTGGACGAAAGGTATCTTCTAACTTACCTTCTATAATGGTTCTATTTTTATAATAAATATCTAAAATTCGATTTACAGGATATAAAAACGCATAGAAATCAAAAATTTCATGAATTAAATCGAGTTGAAACCTTTTTTTAGAGGCTTCTAACACCAAATCATCGGGAGCATTTTGTTCGGCGTTTTCATTAAAAGTAATCACGTTACTATCGCTAATAATTTGATTAGAATGAATTTTGCTTTTTAAAACTAAGCCCTCCAAAGATTTACAACGACTTAATGCCACATAGGTTTGTCCGTGTGCAAAAGCACCTTGAGCATCAATAATGGCCTTTTCAAAGGTTAAACCCTGACTTTTATGAATGGTTATCGACCAAGCTAAACGCAACGGCATCTGGGTATATGACCCTATTTTTTCTTCGGAAATGGCTTTGGTTTCTTTATCTACGGTATAATTGATGTTTTCCCAAATTTCGGGTTTCACCTCAATATTAAAATCGTCATCAGGACAATGTACTACGACTTCATCCTTTTCTAAAAAAATCACTTTTCCAATTTTCCCATTAAAATAACGCTTTGCAGGATCGCTATCATTCTTAACAAACATCACTTGTGCCCCAACTTTCAAATCTAAAGATTCATTGTTAGGATAAGCGTACTCTGGAAACTTCCCTTCTACATCTGCTCTATAGGTAAATGTTTTTGTAGTTAATTTATCGAGTTCTGCTTTATTGGTAGCTTCAGCTTTGTTATTATGTGTGGTGAGTGAAATATACCCCGCATCTGGCTTAGGCGTGAAATCGGCAATAAATCGTTTGTTTAATTCATTAGCCGATGCTTCAGTCAAGGCATTGTTCCTAATTTCATTCAATATCTGAATAAACTTAGGGTTCTCTTGACGATAAATGTGTTTTAATTCAACAGAAATCGCATCGCATTGCTGGTAGGCGTGACTGCTAAAAAAGAAAGCATTTCTGTAATGTGCTTTTAGTAACGACCACTCTTGCTCTTTTACAACTGGCGATAATTGTTGTAAATCTCCAATCATTAAAACTTGAACGCCTCCAAAAACCTTTTCTCTATTTCTAAAGCGGCGTAGTGTTTTATCAATTCCGTCTAGTAAATCGGCTCGAACCATACTAATTTCATCAATAACCAATAAGTCCATAGACTTAATAATATTGATTTTCGTTTTACTAAACTTTCTATTAAAACCCTGGGAGGCATTTAAATCGGTGTCTGGTAAAATAGGCCCGAAAGGCATTTGAAAAAAAGAATGAATGGTAACCCCTTTTGCATTTATAGCTGCAACTCCTGTTGGCGCTACCACCACCATACGCTTTAAACTATCCTTTTTTAAACGATGTAAAAATGTGGTTTTTCCGGTTCCTGCTTTTCCTGTTAAAAATATAGATCGGTTTGTATTATTAACAAACGACCAAGCTAATTCCAACTCCTTATTTATTGCCATTAAGTGTTTTAAAAAAATTTAGATTTTGAAGATAATAAAATATCAGGTTTAAAATAAATCAATTAAGTCATAATAATTTATTAATTTCAATCTACGAATAACCCCAAAACACTTTATATCAAAGCTATGCCTATGTAAATTTTAATACTATTGAAATTAGTAATCCCTAAAACTAAAATCTCTTACTACATCGCAGTATGTGTTATGCTGTGTGCTGTTGATGGTTTATGTCAAAAAAAGGTTGATCAAAATTCACTTCAAAAGCAATTTGCGTTCAAGGCACTCACCATTGAAGACGGTTTATCTCAAAATTGTGTTATAAGTATCACTCAAGATAGTATCGGTTATCTATGGATGGCTACTCAAGACGGGTTAAACAAATATGACGGCAGAAAGTTTACGCACTATAAAAAGCAGTTTGAAAACATCACAAGATCTACATTTAGCAAATTAGGTGAGATTTATATAGACAAGCAAAATAGACTTTGGATTATAACACATGGCGGACAGTTAGAGCTTTATAACCAAGATACAGATACCTTTACTCCTATTAAATTAGCATATAAAATCTGCTCCATTTATCAAGACCAAAAGCTCAATATATACCTTGGTACGTATAACCAGGGTTTACTAAAGTTAGACTTACATACAAAACAAGCCTCTCAAATACCTGAAACACAAATTCAAAAACAGACTGTTTACAATTTTTTGGAAACAGAATCAAGTTTATATATGGCCACTTCAGGAGGTGTTTTTAGCTATTCAAACAATTCGGAGTTAATAAAAGTAGCCATAAACAATAGTAGCACACCGCATTACAGTACCTTAGAAGAGTCTAAAGATGGTACTATCTGGCTAGGTTCCTATGGTGATGGATTGTTTTATAAAACACCAAATTCAAATGAATTTCAACAATTTCAGCATAGTAAGCTACCTATTGACATAAATATTGAAGACCTACTAGTTGACAATAAAAACCTTTTATGGTTAGCTACTTATGGTGATGGCGTCTTTCTAATTAATAAAGAAGAGCAAGAGGTTAAAAATTTTAAGGCAAATAAGAGTAATCCATTTGCCATTCAGTATAACGACATATTATGTTTGTTTGAGGACAATACAGGGGTTGTTTGGTGTGGTTCAGATGGCACTGGGGCCAATTATTATGATGAACATCTTATCAAGTTTAACATTTTAACTAATAATCAAGTACCTCAAAATACAAGTGTTGACATGGTAAGGTCCCTTTGTACGGATTCTAAAAATAACATTTGGATAGGAACATATGGCAGAGGACTTACACGTTTCAACTTGAAACAGAAAACATACCAAACTTTTACCACCAAGAACTCATCACTTTCAACTAGCAGGATTATTAGCCTCAATTATTTTGACGGTGAACTTTGGGTTGGCCATCAAGTAAAAGGTCTTAACACGCTAAGCTCCTCAGGGAAATTTATCGACTACCCCGCTCTATCAAACCTTACGATTTGGAATATTATAGCAGAAACCCGCGATAAACGCTGGCTTAGCACAGAACAACATGGCCTTTTACTGTTTGATACGAATAAAGGTATCATTAAAACATTTAATCAAAGTAATTCCAGTTTACCTACAAATAACATACGCGCCTTAACGAAGCAAAATGATAGTATCCTGTGGTTAGGTGCAGATAACGCCGGAGTTTATAGATTAAACGTTAAAACAAATCACACTGAAAAGATTGAAAAACTTGATTACAAAATAAAGTCATTATTAATTCAAGATGATATACTTTGGGTAGGTACTAATGGTGCTGGTCTTATAAAATATAACACGGTAAGTAATGACACTATTATTTATACTCAAAGCGATGGTTTACCTAATCAAGTTATTTATGGTGTTTTACCAGATGCCAACCAAAATTTATGGTTAAGTACAAATAATGGTATTAGTAAATTTTCTCCTTCAAAAAACAGCAATGCATTTGAAAATTTCAGTACCGATGATGGGTTACAAGGTACGGAGTTTAATACTGGCGCTTATTGTAAAGCTGAAGATGGCACCTTGTTTTTTGGAGGTTTAGAAGGTATTAATTGGTTTAAGCCAGATCAAATTACTTACAATTCAGTAAAGCCCAAAACCATTATTTCTTCATTTGAAGTCTTTTCTGAAAACCGAGAAATGATAGAAAATGATCAATTAAAACATAATGAAAATACAATTACATTTGCTTTTTCAAGCCTTCATTTCTCACTACCAGAAAAAAGCGCTTTTAAATATAAGCTAGATAATCACGATGAAGATTGGATTAATTCGAAGCATAACAACTTAGCGCACTACACCAACTTACCCCCTAATACATACACTTTTCAAGTTATTTCTAGCAATTATGATGGTGTTTGGAATGACGAACCTGCTCGATATACTTTTGAAATAAAAAAGCCTTGGTATTTAGATAGCTTCGCTATACTCTTATATAATTTATTATTTATTCTACTTTGCTACATTGTTTACTATTACGCCAAGCTACGTTGGCATATGAGAATGCAATTGAGTCTTGAAAACGCCGAGACCAATCGTTTGAAAAAATTGGATGAATATAAAACACAACTCTACACCAATATATCTCATGAAATACGCACGCCCTTAACCTTAATTTTAGGTCCAGTAGATAACCAACTTAGCAAAGAAAACTTGTCTAGCAAGGATAAAAAAGAACTCACTTTAGTTAAACAAAATGCCAATAGGCTATTAAACCTTGTAGACCAAATGCTTAACCTTTCCGTGATTGATTCTAGTCAAATGAAACTTAAGGTCTCAGAAGGTAACTTAAGCCTTTTGCTAAAACAGATTATGAATGCTTTTCAGTACAGTGCAAATAAGAAGGATTTAAATATAAGCGCTAAAATTGAAAATTTAAACAACGTATGGTTTGACCGTGATATTATCGAAAAAATATGTGCTAACTTATTCTCTAATGCTATTAAATACACCACAGGTAAAAACGACATTATTTTTGAAGCTCATAGACAAGAAGATTTTTTGGTATTATCTATTATAAATACAAGTACTCATGTTGAAGGAAAAGATTTAAGCAAGCTTTTTCAACGATTTTATCAAGACAATGAAATGTCCGATGGTGTTGGTGTAGGTTTAGCATTAGTACGCGATCTTGTGGCCTTATCAAAAGGTACAATTGTCGCTAATAATCTAGGGAATAGTCATATTCAATTTACAGTTTCACTTCCAATTACAAAAAATGCTTTTAATCAAGATGAAATTATAAATTGTACGATTTCAGAAAAACCAAAAGCTTTAATGCTTCAAAATGAAAATAGCCCCAAACCATTAAAAGATAAACCACAATTACTTATTGTTGAAGATGAAGAAGATATTCTTGCTTTCATAGAATCTATATTTAATGATAATTATCAAATTTCTCAAGCTTGTAACGGTGAAGAAGGTCTTAAGAAAGCGCTCCAAATTATTCCAGATGTGGTTATCAGTGATGTCATGATGCCCATAAGCAATGGAATAAAGCTATGTGACTCCATTAAAACCAATAGTATAACGAGTCATATCCCTGTGATTTTACTAACAGCTAAAGCGGGAGATCACAATGAAATTGAAGGTTTAAAAACTGGAGCTGATGCTTATGTTACAAAACCTTTCAATTCTGATAAGCTCAAAATCATTGTTGAAAATTTAATTAAAAACAGAAAAAAAATCCATGAACAATTTAATAACACACTAAACCTTAACCCTAAGTTGGCCATTACTTCAACAGAGGCTGTTTTTTTAAAACGACTCCAATCGATTATTGATGCACATATTACAGATCCTAAATTTAATAGCGAACTTTTTGCTGAATACATGATTATGAGCCGCACGCAACTTCATAGAAAACTGAAAGCCATATCAAATTGTACAACAAGTGAATTTATCCGTTTACAGCGTTTAAAATTGGCCAAAGAATTACTTGTAAAATCTGATGCCACTGTTGCAGAAATTGGTTACCAAGTAGGTTTTAATACCCCTTCTTACTTTATAAAATGCTTCAAAGCGCTTTATAAGTGTACTCCAACCGAATTTACCTCCAAATAAAAACACATGAATAATTTCTTCCTTTTGTAACATATCTTCTATCGATTGGAACATATCTAGCATCCCTTAATTTGAATTCCTTATAATTTTACAATTAAGAAATTCGTAAATGACTATGGATAACAAAGCCAACGAAGCTGAAAAGGAGGTCGTGATATTCATGAGCATTGACCATTTAAAAAAAGGTAACTATGAACTCAAAATCTTATTAAATAATGAAGTGGTGAAATCGGTTAAAATAACCAAATAGTATACAGTACATTTGTCTTATCCCTAAATAGATTTAATTGAAAACATCAAAATATTAAACACTCCCAATACATGCTATTATCTAGATTGAAGCCCAAGTTTATCATAAGTACATACTTTTTCAGTATCATGCTCATAACCATTTGATTCTTGTCTCTCGCACTAAAAGATTTCAAAACCTACAGTAAGTTATGTCACGCAACAAAAAATCCAGCATAAAGCTGGATTTTTTTATAGAATAATAATAAGATTATTTGTATATCCGTTTTGTAATCTAAATATTGCATTTACGTCATTCCGAATTTATTTAGGAATCTAACAAAGCTGATAATTAATATATTGTGATGAGAACCTGAAACAAGTTCAGGTTGACGATAACAATTATGTCACATTAAGGATAATCAGTAAGATTATATTTTTAGCTATTTACCACCAATCTAAAACCTTC
Organism: Tamlana sp. 2_MG-2023; assembly: GCF_030548465.1. Classification (GTDB taxonomy): domain Bacteria; phylum Bacteroidota; class Bacteroidia; order Flavobacteriales; family Flavobacteriaceae; genus Pseudotamlana. The sequence continues at coordinate 626,801 of NZ_JAUOSF010000001.1, read as the reverse complement.
ACCGTGGATATTAAGTATTTCTACTTTTTCATCTAATTTTAAATACTTACGTAGCTTAGCAATGTATACATCCATACTACGTGAAGTAAAATAATTATCGTCGCGCCAGATTTTAGTTAAGGCCAACTCACGAGGCATTAAATCATTTTCATGTAAGGCTAATAAACGTAATAATTCGTTTTCTTTAGGTGATAATTTTACTGGATCACCGCCTTTAAACTTTAAAAAACGTAGTTTCGAATTTAGATCAAAATCACCAATTTTAAACTCAAATTGCTTACTATCCGAAATCGTCTCAGTTGCCTTACGTTGAATAATGGCCTTAATTTTCATTAGCAACACTTCACTATCAAAAGGTTTGTTAAGATAATCGTCTGCTCCTACTTTATAACCTTTTAAAACGTCTTCTTTCATCGTTTTAGCGGTTAAGAAAATAATAGGCACATCGGTGTTCTTTTCTCTTATCTCTTTGGCCAATGTAAAGCCATCCTTATAAGGCATCATAACATCCAGAATACATAGATCAAAATCATCTTTTTTGAATTTTTCGAAACCTTCCATACCGTTTTTGGCATGAGTAACTTCGTAATCATTCATCATTAAATAATCTTTAAGAACGGTTCCAAAATTTGGATCGTCTTCAACTAATAGTATTCTCTTTTTTTGCTCTTCCATGATATTACGATATTAACGGAAGCTTTATGGTAAATGTGCTCCCTTTGTCTTTTTCACTTTCTACTGATACATGACCTTGATGGTCTTCTACAATTCTTTTAACATAAGCCAAACCTAAACCATGGCCTTTTACGTTATGAATATTTCCGGTGTGTTCTCTATAAAATTTTTCAAACACTTTTTTTGCGGCTGTTTTACTCATTCCGCTACCGTGATCTTTTACTTTTAATAATACATTAGTGCCTACATTTTCTGTATACACTTCTATTTTTGGTGCTTCTGGAGAATACTTAATCGCATTGTCCAGCATATTAACTATGACGTTTGTAAAATGTGTTTCATTGGCTAAAACCGATGTTTTTTCAGCATTTAAAAACGTTTTTATATAACCTTGTCTATCTTCAACAATTAACTCTACGTGCGTAATCGCATCTTCAACTAGCTCGTGTAAATCAACTCTATCTTTATTTATATTAAGTTCATTTTTTTCTAATTTAGAAATCCTTAATACATTTTCAACTTGAGCATGCATGCGCTTGTTTTCTTCCTTTATCATAGAAAGATATCTAACTACCTTTTCTTGATCATCAATAACCTTTGGATTCTTTATCGCATCTAACGCTAAATTTATAGTCGCAATTGGGGTTTTAAACTCATGCGTCATATTATTGATGAAATCGGTTTTAATTTCTGAAATTTTACGTTGTTTTACCAATTGATAAAGCGCTAAACCTGAAGCTAGAATAATAATTAGCGTAAACATGATGGATAATAGAATCATCCCAATAACGCCTGATAAAATAAATTTTCTATCATCAGGAAAATTTACAAGTAATCTATATAGACTACGATTATTTTCATCATAAAAAATAGGCACGCCAAAAGTAGAATCTTTGTGATATTCAAAATTATCACTATGTACTTTTGTTGCTAGATCGTTACCGTAAATTGCAAATTCAAAATCAATTCCTATACCATATTTTTGAAGTTTTTCGGATAAGAGCGCTTTAATCTCCTCTTCTGAAACCCGCTTATGAACTGGTTTTCTTTTTAAAACCTCCTTAAAGTTCTTCTCAAAACTTAATTTTTGAGCTTCATCTATAGTACCACTCCTTATAATTTTTGAAATCGGACTCTTTAAATCTCGGTCTGCCGATTCCATATTACTATAAATTTCGGTACTTGAATTTCCAATAATATTGGTAATATCTAGGCTGTCTAAGCCAATATCAAAGAGCGATGAAGACAGTTTAAAATCTTCTTGCAATACATTACTTTTATAAATAAGTGTTTCTTTTGTGCTGTTGTTTTTCCTGTAAATTAACAGTTGAGAGACAGCATCTGCATCCACTTTCTTTTCTTTATCTAAACTTAAATATTCTGTAAAATACTTTTCAAATTCGTTTTCTTCTATCGTGTTTGAAACGTTATTTAAAACGGTAACCACATTAGACTTAAAACGATTCCTTTCATTATTCACAGAATCATTAATATAATAAGCTTGAATCGAAATTATACCTATTAAGGACAAGCTCATTAGTATAATTAGTAAGATAAAAATCCGTTTACTCATTGCCCAAAATTAACATTTTAACATTAAAAATCTTATCATTTAACCTTACATTAACAAAAATGTTAAAATTTAAGATTTCTTAAAATTTCTTCATGAATATTTAGGACTTGTCTTTTAGTTTCCTCTAAAACAGTGTTAAAAACCACAAAATCTGAAAGTGTCACTTTCTTTGCATCAGTCCATTGATTATTCATAATGGCTTCAATTTTTTCTTTCGTAGTTCCATCACGTTTTAATACCCGTTCCATTCTTATGCTTTTAGGAGCAGTTACACTAATCACATAATCACAAGCCTTATCTCCACCGTTTTCAAATAAAATCGCCACTTCTTTTATCACATAGGCTGAACGTTGTTCTAAGACCCATGCCTCAAAATGTTCGGCAACCCTAGGATGTACAATAGCGTTCATTTTCTGTAAATACGATTTATCATTGAAAATAATATTTGCAATGAATGGTTTATTTAAACCCTCCTTAAGATACGCATTTTCTCCAAACAACTCAATTAATTCTTGTTTTACAACAGAAGATGCATTCATAAGTTTTTTAGCCTCAACATCAGCAATGTAGACAGGGATGCCCACTTCATTAAACATTTTAGCAACTGTCGTTTTGCCGCTACCTATACCTCCTGTAAGTCCAACTATGGTCATTTTGAAATAATAAATTCTACACGTTGCTGATTAATTTTAGAATACTTGGCAAGCTCTGGTGCCTTTACCAATTCTGGAATTAAAAAAGTCTGATCTTCACTAGTATCGCTAAAATCGCAAATCACTTCAAAGTCCTTTTTTGAGATCTGTTCAAAATCAGATAAACTCACATAGTATGAAACACTAACTTCTTTTGGAAAAAATTTAATAACACTCTTTTTAGGCGCATTTATAATACGCACAGGAATTTTTAGGGTACCCTCAGTGAATTTTTCTACCGTAGCTTTTAATCGAACGGTTGTAGTTGAAAAATCTAAATCTGATTTATTTTCAGGAAGCTTTAATAGTAACGGCTCATCCAAGTTTGCTCTAACCCCATTAATTTGTTTTGCTTCAGTTTCCAAGAACTTAATTTTCGACACTAATATATCGGCTCCAACCACCACCACAGAGTCTGGTTCTACTACTAAATCTGTAGAAGCATTATAACCCAGACTATAATTAACATCAGCTTTTATTCTAACCGGTACTTTTTTCACCAAATTCACACCATACCTAAAGGTTATCCTTTCAGGAGCTAAATTTAAAAGCTCAACCTCTTTATCAAACTGCGTGTTTTTTAAGAAAGCCTTGGTTTTATTATAAACAAAAACATCCTTTTCCTTATGCACATCGTTTGTAAAATCTACTGTTACTTTAGGATCTGTAAAGTAATATTTTAACCATCTAAAACCATGAGTTTTTAAAGTGATGTCCATATTTACAGAATCATCTAAAATCACATATTCTTGCGGAATATTAACCTTTTGTATTTTAAACGGAATAGTATCTGTATAGCTTTTAGAAAGCTTTGATATAATTAAAATAACAAACGCCGACAGCAGAAACACAAGAAATACGTTGATTCTTTTGTTTTTAATAGAACTTAGTATTTTGGATCTTAACTTGTTAAGCATATTATTTGAAAAATAGTTTTGGGAAATACGATTCTGGGTTTTTACCTAATACGGAAACTACCCAAGTAGATTTAATAAAACCATAACCGTAACCGAAAAATTGAATTAAAATAGCTGGTATAGCCAATAAAGCAACGATTAAACTTTTTGAGTTTACAAGTGCTAATGTAAACGCCATAACAAAGTACAACATATACGATACAATGAAGAATTTTATATTAAAAAACCATAATCCTATAGCAAGCACTAAACCTAAACTAAAAACTAAAGGAAACCAATACGTTAGTTTTTTTGTTGAGGGATGCCACACGTTCAGAATCGGTCGTACAAGTCCGAATTTATTCACTTGCACATAAAAATTTTTCCATGAAATCCTACGCTTGTGATACACGAAAGCTTCAGATATAAGTTTCGTTTGATATCCTAAATTCCATAAACGAATGGACAAATCTGGATCTTCACCTGGATGAATCTTACCAAAACCTTTGGAAGCCTCAAACGCTGCCTTTGAAAGCCCCATATTGAAACTTCGGGGTTGAAATTTATCAACACTTCCTTTTTTTCCTCTTATTCCTCCTGTGGTTATGAAAGAAGTCATAGCGAAATTTATCGCTTTTTGAAGATTTGAAAAGGACTCATGAGCTGCATCTGGCCCACCAAAACAATCCACATATTCCGTTTTCAAGCTTTTTTCAACTTCAATTAAATAGTGTTTAGGTAAAATACAATCTGAATCTAGGATAATAAAGTAATTCCCTTCCGCCTTTTGCATACCATAATTTCTAGAATCTCCAGGTCCAGAATTTTGCTTAAAATAGTAAGCAATATTCAGCTTGTTTTGAAAGGTTTTCACAACGGCCTCTGAAGATAATGTTGAGCCGTCTTCGACAATAACAACTTCAAAAGGCATATTTCCTTCTAAAGCTTCAAAACTCTCTAAAAGTTCTTGAATCTCATCTGGACGATTATATACCGGAATGATAAATGAATATTGCACAGTCATTTTACAAAAATAAAGAAAGCAGCGTCAATTATATATTATAATAGATTAAGTTATTTCAAATTAAAAAAGCTGCACAATCAGAGTAAGTTTTAAAAACAAAAAAGCCACCAATAAAGGTGGCTTTCATTAAAAAGTATATTTTTTATTTCGTTTCATTCTCTACAAAAGCGCTCATAACAGCTGTACTAACACCCATGTTACTGAATCCTCCATCATTATAAAGGTTTTGCAAAGTCACACGTTTTGTTAAATCACTGAACAGAGACACGGTATAGTTTGCACAATCTAAAGCTGTTGCATTTCCTAGTGGCGACATTTTATCAGCATAAGAAATAAAACCATCAAAACCTTTAACACCGCTACCAGCAGTTGTTGGAGTTGGCGATTGAGAAATTGTATTTACTCTAACGTTTTTTTCTTTTCCGAAGAAATAACCAAAACTACGCGCGATACTTTCTAGATAAGCTTTATTATCAGCCATATCGTTATAATCTGGAAAAACACGTTGTGCAGCCATATAGCTTAAAGCAACGATACTACCCCACTCATTCATAGCATCAGACTTATAAAGTGTCTGCATAACTTTATGGAATGACATAGCTGAAACATCTGTTCCTTTTTGAGTGAAATCGTAATTTTGATTGGTATAATGATTTCCTTTTCTAACATTTATAGACATTCCGATAGAATGTAACACAAAATCAATTTTACCACCTAAAATTTCCATAGACTTATCTACAAGATTTTGTAGGTCTTCAAGAGATGTAGCATCTGCAGGAATAATTTGAGAACCAGTTTTTTCAGCTAATTCATTAATTTGCCCCATTCGCATAGCAACAGGCGCATTGGTTAATACAAACTCACCACCTTCTTCATGAACGCGTTCTGCAGTTTTCCAAGCAATTGAATTTGAGTCTAATGCTCCAAAAATGATCCCTTTCTTTCCTTTTAATAAGTTGTACATATATCTCGTTTCTTGTTTTTATAAAATTATTTTGGCGACAAAGATAGTAATTAATTGAGTAATTCTTTAGCATGTGCAATAGCTGATGACGACATTTCTTTACCGCCTAACATTTGCGCTATTTCTACAATACGCTCGTCATGGTTTAACTTGATCAAATTCGTTTGTGTTTGGTTATCCACATCCTCTTTATATACCTTGAAATGTGAATGGCCTTTTGCTGCAATTTGAGGTAAATGTGTAATAGAAAACACTTGCATCGTTTTACTCATTTCTAGCATGATATCCCCCATTTTATTCGAAATCTCACCAGAAACTCCAGTATCGATCTCATCAAACATCATGGTTGGCAATTGAATGTACTTCGCTAAAACTGATTTAATAGCCAGCATAATTCTTGACAATTCCCCGCCTGAGGCTGCTTTTTTTAATTCATTAAAACTACCGCCTTTGTTTGCTGAAAACAAAAAGTCCAGTTTATCCTTACCGTTTGCAAAAAATTCTTTGCTAAAATTAGCCTCTATTTTAAATTGAGCATTAGGCATCCCTAAGCTCGTTAAAATAATTTCTAATTGCGATTTTAACTCAGGAATGACATCAGTTCGTTTAACATGAATACTTTTAGCTATTTTATTTAGAACAGCTTCTTGGGTAGCTATTTCTTTTTCTTTTTTCTGAATGGTTTCATCTAAATTCTCTGTTACTGAAACCTTTTCGTCGAGTTGATCTCTAATTTCAATTAATTCTGAAACGGTTGTTGACACATGTTTTTGCATCAAACTATGAAGGGTTTTCAATTTAGCATCAACGACTTCCAGTCTATTTGGATCGGCTTCCAAACCTTCTTGAAAGTCGTTTACTTCACCAAATAAATCATCCATTTCAATTAAACTGCTATTCGCGCGTTCAAATAAAGTATTGTATTTTGAAGAATAACCTGCTAATTTTTGAAATACATTTTTTAAAGCTGTTAGCGATGAAATCACCCCTATTTGCTCATCTTCTAATAATTGATAAGCTTCAGCTAGATTTTCCTTTACCCCTTCTATATTGTTTAAAGTTTCGTATTCTTCCTCTAAAGTTCCTAACTCGCCTTCAACCAATTTAGCTTCAACCAATTCATTTAATAAAAATGAATTATAATCATGTTCTTTAATGGCTTCAGCTTTAAAAACTAATAATTCATCTAATTGCTTTTGAAGTTTTTTATAAGCCTTCAACTCTAACCTATACCCTTGTAAATCCTCGTCATTATTAGCTAAGGCATCAATAACCTGAAACTGAAAATCGTTACTCGTTAGTTGCATGGTTTGGTGCTGCGAATGAATATCGATTAAACGTTCTCCTAAAACTTGCAAACTCGCTAAGTTTACAGGCGAATCATTAACAAAGGCCCTAGATTTTCCGGAAGGTAAAATTTCTCTTCGGATAATTGTATTGGCATCATAATCGAAATCTTCAGCCTCAAAAAGGGCTTTTAATTTGTAATTAGACACATCGAAAACGGCTTCAATAATACATTTTTCTGAAGCATCTTTTAGACTGCTCAAATCGGCACGTTTTCCTAAAATAAGAGATAAACCACCTAACAAAATAGATTTTCCCGCTCCAGTTTCACCGGTTATGATTGAGAATCCGTTGTTAAAATCGACTTGCATCGCGTCGATTAAAGCGTAATTTTTTATTGAAAGAGATGTAAGCAAGGCTATTAGTAGTATTAAAAATCAAAAAATAAATATAGTGAAATGGACGTGATAAAACCGAAGAATTAAAACTTAATACTTTGCCATTTACTGGTGTACATTGGGGCAACTTTTTGGAGCGTTTCTTTTACTTCAGAAATATTAACGTTTGGTCCCTCAGTAAAGATATCTTCAATTTCATCCGATTTCGCATCAAAAAACACACGTAATAAAAATGAATTTGGACGACGGTTATTCATCGCTTTAAATTCTAGTAAACTTGCAGCGATAGCTTCCTTGCCTGCTTTTACATTCGTGTGCATTTCATCCAATCCTTTTCTGTGATAATCGTACAAAACAGATCGAAATTCCTTAAAGGTTGGCGATAAAATATTATCAATTAAAGCAAACCTACTTTGTAGACCATCTTCTAATTTCCAGCCCTTATAATTACCTTGTTGCGAGTAATTAGTAATCACTTGTGCTTGTTTATAAAATTCTTGTCCGCCATTTTCTGAAAACGTATCCGCATCCAAAGCTAAAACCATATAAACATGGAATGCCAAAACTGAAATTAAATTGGATTCAAACTGCGTAGGATTGTAAATGATATTTTGAAATTCTAAATAATTAAAATTAAAATCTTTATCATTAAAGTTATAAACTGGCGTGCTGTATGAAGATCCGTAAATTGGTCGTGACGATTGTACTTGAATGGTGCCTTGAAACGACTCACCGCTATAATTGCTCAGGTTAATTACCATACTACAATTAATACGCTCTTGAGGTTTGTAGATTTTACTAGTCCACTTTGTATTATTTATAAACTCTGTAATTTGTTTTTCCAGGGTTTTAAAAATAGGAAAGTTTTCATTGCCTGTTTGCTGTGCGTTAACCACAACGTTGCAGTTTAGTTCTTGTGAAAAACCTTGAAATCCTAAAAAAAGTAATACTAAAATGAGTAGGTTACGCATTAAATATGTGATATTATTTTATTTAATAAGTCTGAAGCAACTTCTGCTTTTGATTTCAATTCAAATGCAGTAATTTTATTTTCATCATCAATAAAAGTTACTTTATTCGTATCGCCTTTAAATCCAGCACCTTTATCGTTTAACGAATTTAAAACAATTAAATTTAAATTCTTTCTTTTTAATTTTCCTTTTGCATTTTCAAGCTCATCTTGAGTTTCTAAAGCAAAACCAACTAAATACTGTTGTTTTTTAATAGATCCTATAGATGCTAAAATATCTTTAGTTTTCTCCAGCTCTAATGTTAACGACGTACTGTTCTTTTTTATTTTCTCAACAGCGACTTCTTTTGGCTTATAATCGGCCACTGCAGCAGAAAGGATGGCCACATCTGCCGATTGAAAATGATCATGAACAGCGTTGTACATGTCTTGGCCACTTACTACTGGGATAACTTTTATTAAACTATGAGAAACTGTTTGAGAGGTTGGTCCCGTAACTAAAATGACTTCTGCACCTAAATTAGCGGCTTCTTTAGCAATTTCAAAGCCCATTTTCCCGCTTGAATGGTTTCCTATAAAACGTACAGGATCGATAGCTTCGTAGGTTGGGCCGGCGGTAATTAGTATTTTTTTTCCGCGTAAGGGTAATTTGCCTAAAATATCATTTTCAATAAAACTGATAATATCTTCTGGCTCTGCCATGCGACCTTCTCCAACTAAACCACTGGCTAACTCACCGCTAGTGGCAGGAATCATAATATTATTAAAGTCGTTTAATTTCTCAAAGGATTGTGCTGTAGTTGGGTGTTTATACATATCCAAATCCATGGCAGGCGCATAATAAACAGGGCATTTAGCCGACAAATAGGTTGCTAATAATAAATTATCGCAAACCCCATTGGCCATTTTTGAAAGTGTATTAGCTGTAGCAGGAGCCACTACTAAGAAGTCAGCCCAAAGTCCTAAATCCACATGACTATTCCAAACAGCAGTATCTTCATCTTCATTTGTAAAAGATGAATAGACAGGATTTTTAGAAAGTGTAGATAATGTTAAAGGTGTTACAAACTCTTTAGAAGCAGGGGTCATAACCACCTTCACGTTTGCACCAGATTTTACAAACAACCTTACAAGTGAGGCTGTTTTATAAGCGGCAATACCACCCGTAATGCCTAACAGTATGTTTTTGCCGCTTAATATACTCATATAAAGAAATTATTCCTGAGAATCTTCCTCAGTATTTCTAAAATAAATTTTATCAGTTAACCATTCTTGAACAGCTAACGCATGAGGTTTAGGTAACTTTTCGTAAAATTTAGACACCTCAATTTGCTCTTTGTTTTCAAAGATTTCTTCAAGACTATCATTGTAAGTAGCAAATTCTTCTAACTTATCAATAAGTTCCTTTTTAATCTCTGTATTAATTTGCTCTGCACGTCTTGCGATAATAGAAATTGACTCATAGATGTTCTCTGTTGGCTCATCTATTTGATTTCTATCGTAAGTAATTGTATTAACCGGAGCGTTGGTTTTTTTTAAATCCATTTGTAATTGTATTTAACTTTGTGAGCTGTAATTTTCTAATTCTTCTTTTAATTCTTCTGCCATATCTTCAACATCTTCCTGATATTTAGAATCGGCATAATCTTTCTTGAACTCAATATAATATTCTTCCGCAGTTTCTAAACGCGTCTTTTTCTTTCTTTCGATACTATTGATAGCCAATTTATAAGCTGAATCGAACTTGTAAAAATAGGCATCTTCTAGAAACGTAGATCCTGGATTTTCAAATATAAAATTATCAAACGACTTCATAGCCGCTTCAAAATCTGAAATTGTATTGTACTGCTTAGCTATTTCAAAAGCTTTCTTTTCTAATTTAATAGATAATTCCTTTGTTAGTGCGTTAGCCTCTGAAACATACTCAGATTCTGGAAACAAGTTGATAAACTCCTGAAGCTTTTCAATCGCTTCGGTAGTTTGACTTTGATCTTTACTATACACTGGTGATAGTAAATAATAACTTTTTGCACTTAAAAAAGAAGCTTCCTCTAATTTTTCACTTTTAGGATAACTTGATGCAAACTTTTCTAATTGATAACCTGCAACATAATAATCCTTTATATAATAATATGACTTTGCATACAGATACATTAATTTTTCGGCTTGAGGTTTCCCCCTATAATTCGGTACTATTTGAGCAAAAAGCGTGTTAGCTTTATTATACTCGCCCTCATTATATAACGTTTCTCCCATTTTGAATTTTTCGGAAATATCTTCCGCCTTCAAAGTCTTGTGATATTCGCTACAACTTGTTAAAACTGTGAATACTACTAATAAATAAAAAAGCTTGTTCATAAATTTTTAAACAGAATGCAAAATTAAGTGATTAATATGGATTTTAAAAATATAATTTCAAAGCTAAAGTAATTGCTTAACCTCACCAAATTCAAGGTTTAAGTTATATTTAACACTACTAATAGTTATTTACAAATGCTGCAATCTTCGTTTTTAAAGCATCTGATGCTGGAACAAGTGGCAACCTAACGCTATCTCTACATAAATCTAAAGCTTCAAAAACACCTTTTATACCCGCTGGATTATTCTCTTCAAAGATAAGACCAATAACATCAATCAATTTAAAATGAAGTTTAAAAGCTTCTTTAGACTCCCCTTTTAACCCTAAACGAATCATTTCAGAAAACTCCTTTGGAAAACCTTGTCCGATTACAGAAATAACTCCTGCTCCTCCTGCTAAAACAACGCCTAAAGCTAAATCGTCATCTCCAGAAATAATTAAAAAGTCTTCCGGTTTGTTTTTGATTAAGTCATAGTATTGAGACATGCTATTTCCAGCCTCCTTAACACCAACAACATTTTTAAAATCGTTTGCTAACCTTATCGTTGTTTCTGCTTCGATGTTTTTTGAAGTTCTTCCTGGTACATTGTATAAAATAATATCGATAGGACAAGCTTCTGAAATCGCTTTGAAATGCTGATAAATCCCTTCTTGAGTAGGTTTACTATAATAAGGTGTTACAGATAAAATCGCATCTATAGCGCTTAAATCTGTATTTTTTATTTCTTCTATAACGACAGCAGTATTGTTTCCACCAATACCTAAAACCAATGGTAAACGACCATTATTAGCTTTTGATATCGTTGCTATAACGTCCTTTTTTTCGTCCTTTGTTAAAGTTGCACTTTCGGCGGTTGTTCCACAAATTACGAGATAATCTGTACCGTTATCAATATTATAATTAACGATTTTGGTTAACGCATCATGATCTATACTTAAATCGGCATTAAACGGGGTAACCAATGCCACTCCAGTTCCTAGAAACTTACTATTCATTCTTTACTTAATTTTATTTAATATCCTTAGGTATTTAAAAACTTCGGTTTTAAATACACTAAATTCTTTTAACTTGGTTTTAATTATTAAATCGTTTAACCGTTCATCTGTTTGCAAAACTCCTATTTTAAATTTTGCCTTAGAGCGCACTGTTAAAAATTTCAACTCTAATAGATCTTCGGTGTAATAACTCATTAATACATCAAACTGAGTGTCTAAAAAAGTTTGTAATTCTATATTCTTTATATCGCCGTTTCTTTTAAAATCTTCTAGATAATAACAATTAACAAACGACTGAGATTCATCTTTTTTATTGGCTGAAAAACCAATAATTTTTAAATTATTAGACTGAATATCAATTTCATTTGCTAATTTTTCAAACAACGTCACATCATCAAATTCATCTACATTTATAAGAACTCCTAACGTTTTTGCGACCATGTTATCAGACTGAACTACTCTTTCTGATAACAATTTATTAATGCGCTTTTTTATAGATTTTTCCTTAAAAACCTTTAAAATCATTTATCTTTATAATTTGCGCAAAGGTAGCAAAAGTACGTTCAATATTTAAGATTTTAGAATGAGGTTTACACATTTAATTTATTTGTTATATTTTTTCATTTTTCTAAATTGTAAAAACAGTAAAGTTGAACTTTCAAAAATTGAAGCAAGCCAGATTCAAGTTACTGATTCTCTAAATATTGACGCTTCTCTCGAGGCTTTTATTGCACCATACCGTAATCATATCCAAAAGGATTTAGACAGCGTGATATCGTACGCTACAGACACTTATTCTAAAACAGACGGCGAATTAAACACTGCAATTGGCAATTTAATGGCCGATATTGCCTATAAGCAAGCCAACCCCGTCTTTTTAAAAAGAACAGGTAAGAATATCGATATGGTACTACTAAATTATGGTGGCATTCGTTCCATTTTACCTAAAGGAAATATTACCAAAGGTACCGCATTTAAAATGATGCCTTTTGAAAACAGTATTGTTATAGCTGCAATTAAAGGTAACCAAGTAAATGATTTGGTTAATTATTTGATTAAAGCAAAAAAATCCCACCCCATTTCTAAACTAAAGATCGTTATTGATAAAAATAATGTATTAACAGAAGCCAAAATAAAAGACCAAAACATCATTGCCGATAAAACATACTATGTGGCTACCAACGATTATTTATACCAAGGCGGAGATGGTATGACGTTTTTTAAACCCAATGACAGTCTTTACACTTTAGATTATAAAATAAGAAATACACTTATCGATTATTTCATGAAAACCGACACGATAAACCCAATTCGAGACGACCGATTCATTCAAACAAAATAAACCATGAAACGCAGAGATTTTATACAACAAGCATCAGTAGGAACCGCTTTAATTTCATTAGGCGGTTTGGGTTTACAATCGTTTTCTACAATAAACAACTCTAAAAAAATCACCATTTTACATACTAACGATGTACACAGCCACATTGACGCTTTTTCACCGGACGACCCGAGAAATCCAAACCAAGGTGGTGTAGCTAGACGTGCGACATTAATTGAGTCGATTAGAAAAGAAAACCCGAATACCTTACTCTTAGATGCTGGTGATATTTTTCAAGGTACACCATACTTTAATTATTATGGTGGTGAATTGGAATTTAAACTGATGAGTAAGTTAAAATACGACGCTGCCACCATTGGAAATCACGATTATGATAATGGCATCGAAGGGCTTTATGCTCAATTACCTCATGCCGAATTTGACTTTATTTCCTCAAATTACGATTTTTCGAACACCATAATGGACACGCATACCAAACCCTATAAAATTTTCAAAAAAGATGGTATTTCCATAGGTGTATTTGGCTTAGGCATAGAATTAAACGGTTTAGTAACACCTGCTAATTTTAAGGAAACAAAATACTTGGACCCTATCGAAGTTTCACAAGACATGACCAGACTATTAAAAGAAGAAAAGGGTTGTGATCTTATTATATGTTTATCACATTTAGGATACGATTACGGGGATCACAGCAGTAAAGTTTCAGATATAAAATTAGCGAAAGCTACAGAAAACATAGATTTAATTATTGGAGGACATACCCACACCTTTTTATCTAAGCCTACAATAGTTAAAAATAAAGCAGACAAAAACACGCTTGTAAATCAAGTGGGATGCTATGGTATTAATGTTGGACGCATTGATTTTTATTTTGACACTAACAAAAACAAGTCGGCAAATGGCGTTTCAATTACAGTATAATTGAACGTCTAAATAGATTGATATTTAGTTATTATCTAATTTCACTCGCGTTTCTTTCCCCTCTTCATTTAAATATTGTACTTGCATGTAAAAACAGAAAAAGGCAGCTAAAGCAAATGATTTCGAGATTATACCAAGAAAATCTTTTTCTACAACATATGTATTAGCTAACCAAATCACTTCTGAAAACACAATTAATACCGATCCAAGAAATAAGTACATAGCCTTATTATTTTCTTTATGAATATAATTTAACAATCCAATAGACAATAGCGTTACCATGATCACATTATATAATATTTCTATATAATATTTATATGTAAAACCAATAAATGGATGCACAATCGATTGAAGCACATAAACAAGATATATATTCAGCACTAACAAAACGATAAGATGAACCTTAAAACGTTTTAATAGATAGCTAAAGTCAGTTGATTTAAAAATTTCTAATAACAGAAAAGTATAGGCAATAATATACATGATATTACCCAATAAATAATACAATTCATAATTAAAATAACCGACAAATAAATCGAGTAAATCTGATAATGCGAATAACAATATAAAACCTGTAAAGTAAAAGGTCTTTTTTTTCTCAAAAGCAAAATAACCTAAAGCAACCAAAGGTACAAGAAGCACTTCAGTAAGAGTCATTAACATATTATCCTCCCCTTCAATTTGAAAATACACAAACAAAAAGTAGACAATACAAATTAGAACCGCTAACAACCTTGTCTTCCACATACAGAATAGTAATATTGTTAAAAACAAATATAACTTATTCAATATGGAAAACCCGTAAAAACAACTAATTAACTGATAATATTTTATGCAAAATTAACTTTACGTAAGAATTCGTCTTCACTCATTAACAAAACACCTAATTTTTCTGCCTTATCCTTTTTACTTGGCCCCATGTTTGATCCAGCCACGATATAACTCGTTTTAGAGGAAATTGAGCTACTTACCTTTCCGCCGTTATCTTCAATAAGTTTTTTTAACTCGTTTCTCGAAACTTTTTCAAACACACCTGTAACTACAATAACATCGCCTTTTAGTAGTTCTGTCTGACCTTCCAATTGAGCTTCAGACATTTGTAATTGCACTCCAAAAGACTTCAATCGATTTATCGTTTCTATATTTTCTTCGGAAGCAAAAAACAAACTCACACTTTTAGCTATTTTTATTCCTATTTCATCTACTGCAACCAAATCTTCCTGAGAAGCACCGATAATAGCATCAATATTCTTATAATGTTTTGCTAATTTTTTAGCTACGGTTTCACCCACATAACGAATGCCTAATGCAAACAAAACGCGCTCAAAAGGAATGTTTTTAGACTGTTCAATACCCTGCACCAAATTATCAGCACTCTTTTCTGCCATACGCTCTAGCGGAATAACTTGCTCTTTAGTTAATTCATATAAATCTGAATAATTCGAAATTAACCCTTCATTGACTAAAAGCGCAACGGTTTCTCCTCCTAAACCATCAATATCCATGGCTTTTCTGGAAATAAAATGTTGAATACGCCCTATAACCTGAGGCTTACATCCGTTGTAATTCGGACAATAATGTTGCGCCTCCCCTTCCTGACGCACCAATTCGGTGTTACACTCCGGACAATGCGTAATATATGTAGTAGGTTCTGAATCTAATGGTCGTTTGGTTAAATCAACACCTAATATTTTAGGAATAATCTCCCCGCCTTTTTCAACATAAACTTCATCGCCAACTCTAATATCTAATTTTTCAATTTGATCGGCATTATGCAAAGAAGCTCTTTTAACGGTTGTTCCTGCTAACTCCACAGGCTCTAAATTCGCCACTGGCGTTATCGCACCAGTTCTACCTACTTGATAAGTAATACTATTTAATTTTGTAGAAACTTGTTCCGCTTTAAACTTGTAGGCCATCGCCCATCGTGGTGCTTTGGCAGTATACCCTAACTCTTCTTGATGTTGTAAATTATTAACCTTAACAACCACGCCATCGGTTTCGTAAGGCAATGCATGGCGATGCTCATCCCAGTAATTTACAAACTCCAAAACTTCATCTATAGAATGCGCCAATTTAGCAGCATCGGGCACTTTAAACCCCCACGCTCTAGCCTTTTCTAAACTTTCAATTTGAGATTTTATATTAAGTTTTGTTCCTGTGATGTTATAGAGTAAACATTCTAACGGACGCTTTGCAACTTCAGCACTATCTTGAAGTTTTAAACTTCCTGACGCCGTATTTCTAGGGTTTCTATAAGGCTCTTCCCCTATTTCAACGCGCTCTTCATTCATTTTAATAAAACCTTCAAAAGGCAATACAATTTCGCCACGAATATCAAATTTAGGCGGAAAATCACCTTTTAGTTTTAATGGAACCGATTTAATGGTTTTCACGTTAGCCGTAACATCATCACCTTGAAATCCGTCGCCACGAGTTACCGCTCTTACTAACATACCATCTTCATAAGTTAAACTTATTGAAGCGCCATCGTATTTTAATTCACAGGTGTATTGAATATCACCATCTACCATCTTTTTTACACGTGTTTCCCAGTCTTGTAAATCTTCTTTAGAATATGAATTATCCAAGGAATACATTCGGTGCTCATGAACAATGGTATCAAAATTCTTGGTCACAGCACCGCCCACACGTTGTGTTGGAGAATTGGGATCAAAAAATTCTGGATGTTTTAATTCTAATTCTTGAAGTGTTTTGAGTTTTAAATCAAAATCGTAATCTGAAATTTCTTTTTGATCTAATACGTAATAACTATAGTTATATGCGTTTAATTCGTCACGCAACTTTTGCAATTCTTGTTCCACTGTATTCATTAATTCTTTACACCTTTTATCATTCTATCCTTTCTAAAAATATCTTGTTTCAACTCAATATTAGAAAACTCATATTTTTGTAATAATCGAATCATTTCATTACCTAAAAACTCATTGATTTCAAATAGTAATTTACCCTGATCTACTAAATTTTCAACCGAAAACACGGTGATCGCTTTGTAAAACTGAAGCGCATTGTCATCTTTCACAAATAACGCCAAATGCGGTTCATTTTCAAGCACATTGGGTTTCATGAGTATTTGTTCCTGCTCTCTCACATAAGGCGGATTAGAAACAATAATATCAAATTTTATATCGTGAACGGTTTTTGAAGTTAGGATATCCGCTTCAATAAAGGTCACATTTACAGCGTTTAATTCAGCATTTGTTTTAGCAACTTCTAAAGCGGCTTTACTCACATCTAAAGCATAAACAGAAGCGTTTTTTAAGTATTTCGCTAAGGATATCGCTATACAGCCGCTACCTGTGCCAATATCGAGAATATTAATTTTATCGTTTTCATTATTGTGTTTCAAAATCCATTCTACTAACTCTTCAGTTTCTGGTCTTGGAATTAAAACATTTTTATTCACCTTAAAAGGCAAACCATAAAATTCGGTTTCACCAATAATATATTGAATGGGTTTATATTTTTTAAGCTGCTTTAATGCTTTGTGAATAGCCTCATCATCTTCAATCGACATCTCAGTTTCCATAGCCAGGTCAATACGAGACACCTTATAAAAAGCATCAATTAAGGTATAAAAGAAACTATTGACTTCTTCGGTTGCGTATAAGGCATCCAGTTCTTGATGAAACTTCTTTTGTATATCTTTTAGTCGCATAATTCTTTTATCATCCAGATACCACAAGCATGGTGTCCAGTGTTTCCTAAAGCTGAATCTAAATGCTTAAACCCGTTATCTTCGTAAATACGAATGGCAGCTTTTAATTGCGGTGCCGATTCTAAATAACATTTTTTATAACCGAAATCTCGGGCTTTCCTAATACAGTTTTGTATTAATATACGCCCTAAACCTTTCCCTCTAACTTTTGGTGAAAAATACATTTTCTGAATTTCGCATATTTCGGTTTCGTGATTTTTTAATGGTTTTATTCCACAGCCACCTAATACTTTTCCATCAAGTTCTACGACAAAATAAACCTCCTTTTCATGCTGATAAGCCTCAAACATATTTTGTGTTTCAGGATCTGTATAAACTGTTCCTTCTAAAGGAATTTCAAACTCATAAAAACAAGAACGAATAACTTGCTCAATTTGAGCGTTATCCTGAGCTTCAATTTCTCGAATAACTATAGTATCTTTACTCACTTTAATACGGGATTTTGAATTAGTGAAGATACGCCAAATCGCAAAAAATTGAAATGAAAAAGCTTATAATCTTATCAACAATATTTCTAACCTTACTCAGCTGCGCTGTTAGAGAGCAACCAGAATTTCTTGGGGTTGAAAACATCAAAATTTCAGAACGCACATCACAATACATCACTTTAAACGCTGATGCGCTATTTAAAAACCCCAATGATATTGGCGGAAAACTTATTACCAAAGGCTTAGATATCTATGTTAACGATAATAATGTGGCTACAGTTAATGCTGCAACCTTTAAAGTGCCTGCTAAAAAAGAATTTGCGATTCCTTTAACTTCTACAATCCCTGTAGACAGTTTGCTTAGCGATAGAAACTTAACCAGTTTATTAGGGAGTTTTCTAAACAAAAGCATAAAAGTGCAATATAAAGGCGATATAAAATATAAAGTTTTTGGATTTTCAAAAACATATAATATTGATAAAACTGAAAACATCAAAATTAAATTATAGCATTGAATACGCACGAGATCTACATAAAACGCTGCATTGAAATTGCTAAAAACGGCTTAGGAAGTACTAGACCCAATCCTATGGTAGGCGCAGTAATTGTACACAATAACAAAATTATTGGTGAAGGATTCACAAGCACGTACGGCGGAAATCACGCTGAAGTAAACGCCATAAATTCAGTAGCTAACAAAGCACTTTTAAAAGAGTCTACTATTTATGTGACTTTAGAACCCTGTTCACATTATGGAAAAACACCACCTTGCAGCGATTTAATTATTAAAAACAAAATCCCGAATGTGGTTATTGGCTGTATTGACGATAACGAACAAGTTGCAGGCAAGGGCATTGCTAAATTAAAAGCTTCGGGGTGTCAAGTAATTGTTGGAATTCTAGAAGATGCTTGCAAAAAACACCACAAACGTTTTTTTACTTTTCATAATAAAAAACGTCCGTATATCATTTTAAAATGGGCTGAAACTGAAAACGGTTATTTATCACCCGAACAAAAGGACGAACAAAAACCCGTTTGGATAACATCCCCATACTCTAGGCAATTAGTACACCAATGGCGCACCGAAGAACAAGCTATTTTAATCGGAACCAACACCGCGTTAGATGACAACCCGAGTTTAACGGTGAGAGATTGGACAGGTAATAATCCAACGCGAATTGTTATAGATCGCCAAGAAAAATTACCAAAAACGCTTTCTGTTTTTAATAATCAAGCCGAAACCATCACCATTACCAACAAAACCGTTGACTTCTCTAAACCTTTAGCAAAACAAATTTGTGATTTGCTTTTTGAAAACCAAATAAACTCTGTGATTATTGAAGGCGGCGCAAAAACATTACAAACCTTTATTGATGAAAACCTCTGGGATGAAGCTAGAGTTTTCAAAGGAGCCATCAGTTTCAGAAACGGCACTAAGGCACCAAAATTTACGGGATCATTAACTTCCGCAGAAAAAATAATGACCGACACACTTAAAATTTACACCAATGATTAAAACCATTATATTCGATTTTGGCAACGTATTTATCAATTTAGATATTCCAGGAGCACAAAAACACGCCTTTGAAACTCTTGAAATCGATTCCTTTTCAGAAGAAATTCAAGCATTCAATAGTTTCTATGAACAAGGACTTATTTCCACAGATGAATTTTTAGATTTTTATGCTGAAAATTTTCCGAAACTTTCAAGAGAAGAACTTAAGGATGTATGGAATTACATGCTGAAACATTTTCCGCCAAAGCGTTTAGAGTTTATAAAAACGCTCAAAGCTTCCGGTAAATACAAACTCATCCTATTGAGTAATACTAACGAACTTCACATTGACCATATCAAGGAACAGGTTAACTTTTTTGATGAATTTAAAAACTGTTTTGATAAATTTTATCTTTCACATGAAATCAATTTAGCCAAACCAAATTATGACATATTCGAATATGTTTTAGAAGAAAATAATCTTAAAGCTGAAGAATGTCTTTTTATAGACGACAATAAGGATAATATTATAAGTGCGGATGCATTAAATTTTAAAACCTGGCATATAAACCCAGAAACCGAAGACGTTTGCACACTTTTTGAAACAAAAAGCAACCTATTTTAAAGCTATTTTTTGATAGAAAAAGACACATACAAAACCATTACCAAGTCCCCTGAACCCACATTATTCAAGGAAAAAAACAGTAAGTTTTTCGGATACGCTTTCCCTGTAAAAACTGAAGACGATGTAAAAGACTGTTTAACTGAGGTTAAAAAAGAGCACCATTCGGCAAGACATTGGTGTTACGCTTACCAAATGGGCACAGAAACCATTTCTTATCGTGCCAATGATGATGGCGAACCGAGTAATTCTGCAGGAATGCCCATTTACGGACAAATACAATCTTTTGATGTTACCAACATTCTTATTGTTGTAGTTCGTTATTTTGGAGGTGTGAAATTGGGGGTTGGCGGATTAATAAGCGCGTACAGAACTTCTGCGCAACTCACCCTTGAAGCTTCGAAAATCATTAAAAAAACCATTAATATAGATTACCGCATCACTTTCGATTACAAAAACATGAATACGGTGATGCGTATTATCAAGGAGAAAAAATTAAATATTATCAATCAGAAATTAGAACTGGATTGCCAAATAACCATCTCGATAAGAAAAAAGGAAGCCGATGCTATTTTTGATATTTTCAACAATCTCTACGAAATAGAAATCAAAGAAATTTAAGACATAGCATCAATAGCGTCTAAAATATATTTTGGGGGTCTCGTCGGTTTATTCGTTTTCTTATCGATAAAAACTAAAATCGTACTTGCTGTAGTTAAAATTTCACCTTTTTCATTGGTAATTTCATAGTCAAATTCAATCTTAACAGAAGGTGTTTTTTTTAGTTGAGTTTTAACATTAATTACATCATCATAACCCGCTGATTTTTTATAGTTTAGAGACATCGAAACTACAGGAAGCATCACCCCTTCCTCCTCCATTTTTTTATAAGACACTCCAATCTTACGAAGCCACTCAATACGCCCCATTTCAAGGTATAACGCGTAATTTCCGTGATAAACCACCCCCATTTGGTCGGTCTCACCATATCGTACTCTTATTTGTATTTCATCGAATTTCATAAACATAATTGGATATTTTTTTGTAGCTTCGGCTAGAGGTTAAACATGAGGAAAAAAATCTAAATATTCAATAGCATTTCATTTTTTTTTTAAGATTTTTGTTCACATATTTGCTGCACTATTAAAGAGGGCACGAAGAGTTCGTTCTTCGCTTATTTCTAACTAACAATAAAACCTATAATTAACAACAATGAGTGTAACTGCGCAATCGGTATGGAATAACTGTCTTGAATTTATAAAGGATAACATCCAACCGCAAGCATACAAAACATGGTTTGAACCTATTGTCGCAGTTAAGTTAACAGGCACTGCATTAAGTATTCAAGTACCAAGTAAATTTTTCTACGAATGGCTTGAAGAACATTATGTAAAAATCCTTAAAGTTTCACTCACAAAGGAGTTAGGAGAAACAGCCAAATTGGTTTACATTATTAGAATGGAAAACACCTATGGCAATAAGCAACCTTTTACAGAAAAAATTCCGAGTTCAAACCGTTCTGCTGTAAAATCGCAAAATGTTGATATTCCACTTAACAATAAAAGTCCAGAATTACGCAATCCATTTGTGATTCCAGGTATTAGAAATGTTAAGATTGAATCACAACTTAACCCGAATTACAGTTTCGAAAACTTCCTAGAAGGAGATTCTAATCGACTGGCTCGTAGTGCAGGGTTAGCTGTCGCTGCTAAACCAGGAGGAACCTCTTTCAATCCCCTATTAATTTTTGGAGGTGTTGGTTTAGGAAAAACACACTTAGCACATGCTATTGGTGTAGATATTAAAGATAAATACCCAGAAAAAACCGTTTTATATATTTCAGCTGAAAAATTCACACAACAATATATAGACGCTGTAAAGAAGAACAACAGAAATGATTTTATTCACTTTTATCAAATCATTGATGTTTTAATTATTGACGACGTGCAATTCCTTTCAGGAAAAACAGGAACTCAAGATGTGTTCTTCCATATATTTAACCATTTACATCAAAACGGTAAACAGGTTATTTTAACAAGTGATAAAGCACCTGTTGATATGCAAGACATTGAACAACGTTTATTGTCGCGTTTCAAATGGGGATTATCAGCCGAATTACAAAATCCAGACTTTGAAACTCGTGTTTCTATCCTAAAAAACAAACTTTATCGTGACGGTGTTGAAATGCCTGAAGATATCATTGATTACGTTGCTAAAAACATCAAATCTAATGTTCGTGAGTTAGAAGGTGCTATTATTTCATTAATTGCCCAATCCTCTTTCAACAAGAAAGAAATCACTATAGATTTAGCTCGTGTTATTGTAGAGAAGTTTGTGAAAAATACCAAACGCGAAGTTTCTATAGATTATATCCAAAAAGTGGTGTCAGATTATTTCCAAATGGATATAGACACTTTACAATCTAAAACTAGAAAACGTCATATCGTTCAAGCTAGACAATTAGCCATGTTTTTCGCTAAGAAATACACCAAAGCTTCTCTAGCCAGTATTGGATCACAAATAGGAAAAAGAGATCACGCTACGGTTTTACACGCTTGTAAAACGGTTGACAATCTATCTTCAACAGATAAACAGTTTAAAAAATATGTTGAAGACATTACTAAAAAACTTTCTGTATAAAACTTTTTCGTCATGACTCATATATTGATGGTTTGCTTGGGAAACATTTGCCGTTCTCCCCTAGCTGAAGGTATCATGAAATCTAAATTGCCTTCTGAAGGTTTTAATGTAGATTCTGCAGGAACTGCTAGTTATCACATTGGATCAGCTCCCGATAGACGCTCTATTGCAGTGGCAAAAAAACACGGTTTAAATATTTCGAATCTTAAAGGCAGACAATTTGTTGTTTCAGATTTTGATCGGTTTGATTACATTTATGTGATGGATGCTTCGAACTACCAAAACGTATTAGACTTAGCAAGAACTGATGCGGATCGTAGCAAAGTAAAATTTATACTTAATGAAGTATATCCGAATGAAAACTTTGATGTTCCAGATCCTTATTATGGTGGAGACGATGGTTTTCAAAATGTTTATAATATGCTAGATGAAGCTTGCACAAAAATCGCAAACGATTTAATTTCTTAACCAGATAACTCCTTGAAATAATGACAATAGCTAGCGGTAAACTCTATTTAATCCCAACAACTTTAGGTGAAAACGACCCTATGGAAGTACTCCCGATAACGGTGAAAAAAATTATAGAGCAAACCGATACGTTTATTGTTGAAAATGAAAAAACCGCAAGACGTTTTATTAAAAGAATTTGTCCCGAGAAATCACAGCCTTCATTAAAACTCTTCCTCCTTAATAAACATACAGATATAGCAGATTTGCCAAGTTTTCTGGAACCTTGTGCTACAGGTATTAACGTTGGTTTACTTTCGGAAGCCGGTTGTCCTGGCGTTGCCGATCCTGGTGCCGATGTGGTTAAAATAGCTCATGATAAAAACATCAAGGTGATTCCACTAGTTGGACCATCTTCTATATTAATGGCTATGATGAGTTCTGGAATGAACGGACAAAGTTTTGCTTTTAACGGCTATCTTCCTATCGATAAAGGCGCACGTAAAAACGAAATTAAACGTTTAGAACGTCTATCTTTTGAGCACAACCAATCACAGTTATTTATTGAAACACCTTACCGTAACAACAAAATGATTGAAGATTTAGCTGCCATTCTAGAGAACAACACGCATGTATGTGTCGCTTGTGACATTACACTACCTACAGAATTTATAAAAACACAAACTGCAAATGAGTGGAAAAAAAATAAGGTAGACCTTCATAAAAGACCCACCATATTTATAATTCATAAAAACTAAGCGCTTTTTAGATCGCTTTTGCTTTTTTATCCGGTTTAATAAAAGAGGTATCGTAACCTGAAAAACGTTTCATGTAATAACCAACAGTTGTACCGTAGCCATCTGAAAAGTTATCAATACCATAACTTCTTAAATATTTTTTCACACTTCCAGGACCTGCTAAATGCGCAGCGGCTAAAATACCAGACTCCGTAACCACGATACCATTTACACGTTTTCCAACAAAGTTCTTGATATCACGTCTTAAAATCCACTTGTTACGTGCTGTATTCGCAATAAAAGCATTTTCCTGTAATCTCGGACTGTTTAAAAATTGATCAGGATTATGAACTCCTAATAATTTTAATGTCCCTTTACCAAATTGATACTTACCTAAATAACCGTAAGTATTCACTACTGAATATTTTCCTCGGGATTCCTTAAATGCCAAAGCTTCTTTGAAACCAACAAAAGATTTCCCTAAATAAGGTGTGAAAATTTCCTCATTGTACTTTTCAGGTGCTGTACTTTCATCTATAACCTCCAAACTAACGGTATAATCTAAATCTAACCCCTCAGTCGAATATTTACTAGAATCAAAACTTTCGTTTGTTCGAAACGAAAAATACAATAGTGTTGATATTGTAAGTGCGAGAATTCCAAAACTTGCAATATTTTTTACCATAATTTTAAATTTTTTCGGTGTGTTTTTAATATAAAATCACCCTTGAAATTTGAGCCTGCAAAATTAAGCTTTTTATTAATAACTTCAAAATTAATCGTTTAACTGTTTCCTTTTATTGAACAATAGACGAAATACACTCATTTTCATTAGGGTTTCACTGTTAAAACTTGCTAAATTCATGCATTAAATTCAAACTAAAATTATGACTTAACGCTATACTCAACTCGTTTATTATGTCGAAAAACTCATTTATTTAAACTATAACCTTCTATTAAACAGAAATTTACAGAAACCATTTTATGGCTAACAAATAAACTTGACCCTATTAAGTCTTAGGAGATTATCTTTTTAATAACCTACTAAGTACTTCCTGTTCAAAAATCAACACATACTAACAAATGCTATACCAATAGCATGATTTCATACGCCCTTCAGTGCTTTATCGCGTTCAAAAAGATCTTCTAAACGCATTTTAAAGCATATTAGGCTTCAAATATTAATTAAATTTACGACGATACCCTTATAATTCTTACGACATATCATGTCGTTACAAGACCACTTATTAAACGGTATCAACTTATCAATCCGTATTTAAAAGTCTTATACGTAAAACTGGATTAAATAGATGTATTAACCCTTGAAAAAAAATAATTGTATAATTCCGGCTATTTTCTGATGCCTTGGGAAGATAAATAACGCCAATATTCAGTAGCATATCTATTATGTTGCGCTAGCGTTTTTGAAAATTTATGAAACCCCAAACGTTGTGCATCAGCTACAAAAAATAAGTAATCATGATCTTCGTAGTTTAAAACAGCATCTATAGCCGTAATATCAGGCATGGCAATTAACCCTGGAGGTAAACCTCGGTGTATGTAAGTATTGTATGGAGAATCAATATCTTTATGCACATTTAACACACGCTTAATTACGGTATCTTTATACTCAGGTAGCTGATATGCAGCGTATTTTAGCGTTGGATCTGCCTGCAAAGGCATCCCTATTTTAAGCCTATTTATATAAACTCCAGCTACTCTTGGAAGTTCTGGTGCCTGCTTTGACTCTTCATGAACAATAGATGCTAAAGCAATGACTTGATTCACGGTTAACTTCATAGACTCAGCCTTTTTAATCCTTGTAGGATTCCAAAATGCTTTAAATTCCTTTAGCATGCGATCTCTAAAACCTTCAGCTGAAGTATTCCAAAAGAACTCATAACTATTAGGAACGTACATTCCTAAGGCTGTAGCCGAAGTAAATGAGTTTGTATCTAAAAATGTAGGATCTGTCATTACTTTTAATAAAGACAAGCTATCGGCCTCGATTTGTTCTGAAACCCGTCCTGCTAATTTTTCTAGACTTTCTTGGTTGTTAAAAGATAAGCGTATAGGCAAATTTTTACTTCTAATAGAATTAATAATATCGTTATTATTCATGCCCTTTCTAATCTCATAACGTCCAGCTTTGATATTACTAACATATTTCTTTTGCTTTGCTAAGGCATCAAAACACTCAATGTCAACTAATAAAGGTTCTAATTGAGAACGCACATCTTGATAAGTAGCATCCGAAGGAATAAAAATAAAAGCCGAAGCATTATTAAAGGCCGTATTTGGTTTCAACATCGCTTTGTAAACAAAATTTGCAAAAAAAACGGCGGCAACAAGTCCTAAACCAACAATGACAAGAAGTATTTTTTTTATGTACATTTAATTATTAATAAGTTGAAATAAATATTCGTTTCTAAATGAGCCACCAACAAAAGTCCAATCTTTTTTAATTCCGATTTTTTCAAAACCATGATTGGAAAACAATTTGATACTAGCTTCGTTTTCTTCTGAAATATTACAATATAATTGATGTAAATCTAAATGTGTAAAACAATAATCAATTAGTAATTCTAGTGCTATGTTACCATAACCCTTTAATCTATCACTAGGTGTTTTGATTAAAATGCCAACACCAGCACGTTTATTTTTAAAATCGAAATCAAACAAATCAATCAGTCCTATAGCTTCATCGCTATAATTTGAAATAACAAGTCGCAATTGCTTGACCTCGTAAATATCTTTATGTGCGTTTTCTAAATACTGTTTAATAAGAAACTTAGAATAAGGTGTTTGCGTACAGCTAATTTCCCAAATAGATTCGTCATTTTCCACTTGATGGATAAAATCTAAATCTTCAGGTTCTAAAGCCCTTAAATAAATGGTATCACCTTTTAAAGTAATCATATCTTACCTTCAAAAACATAAGTAGCAGGCCCAATTAACCAAACATCATTATAAGCTCCGTTTTCTACATTAAAACGTACTTGAAGCTTACCTCCTTCTACATTTAAAGTAACTTTATTACTTTGAGTTTCTCCAGTGGCATGCATGGCAATAGCGACTGCTGTAACACCAGTTCCGCAAGATAAGGTTTCATCTTCAACACCACGCTCGTAAGTTCTTACTCTAAAAAGATCATCAGACACTTTTTGAACAAAATTTACATTCGTTCCAGCCTCATTATAAGGTGCGCCATAACGAATTCCAGCCCCCTTTGTTTTTATATCAAAATCTTGAATCTTTTCTTCAAACTGTACATGATGTGGCGATCCTGTATTTAAAAAAACATGATTATCATGCTTTTCAACAACATCAACATCAAGCATCTGTAAGTTTACAATACCATTTTCAATAGTGGCATGATGCAAGCCATCAATAGCTTCAAACACTGCTTTATTAGTAATCACACCTAATTGCTGAGCAAAGGCCACTAAACAGCGTCCGCCATTTCCACACATCGAACTTTCGTTCCCATCAGCGTTGTAATACACCATTTTAAAGTCATAATCGGGATGATTTTCTAATAAAATAAGCCCGTCTGCCCCTATGCCAAAACGTCTGTCACATAAAAAAGCAACTTGTTTGGTATTATTTTTGTCGAATGTTTGCTGACGATTATCAATCATCACAAAATCGTTTCCTGTTCCTTGGTATTTATAAAAAGTCTGTTGCATAATAGGGCGCAAAGATATGATTTTATACTGTTTTTTTGATTGTTAAATCGCAGTTAAAGTTGAATTCACGATTCAATAAATAATTAATTTTAATCATTATTAGAAAGATTCGCTTTCTGAAAAAGAATAAAAAACACTGAAAAACAGAGGGTTTACCTCTACAAATAAATTTAAAATAATACTTAAACGAAATTATGAAGAAGATTTTATCAATGGTACTCGTTTCAGCTTTAGGTGGTATTTTTACCTTAAGCGCTTACAAAGTTTTTATTGAAGATAACCATCCAGATTTAGTGACAACCACCGAATCACAACCCGCATTACTACCAACTACAAACGTAAATAACACCTACAAGCCATACGAAACTCCAGATTTTTCGCTTGCCGCGGAAAACACAGTGAACGCTGTAGTTCACGTTAAAAATGTGACTTTAAGTTCTGGACAAATGACTTTTCAGGATTTTTTCTACGGAAGAAGTCCTCAACGTGCCCAAGTAGGTACCGGTTCTGGAGTTATTATTAATGCTGATGGTTATATTATTACCAACAACCACGTGATTAAAAACGCGCAGGAACTTTCGGTAACCATGAATAATAACAAAACTTATACTGCTGAATTAATAGGAGCTGATTCTAAAAATGACATCGCACTATTAAAAATTGATGCAGTTGAAGCATTACCTTTCGTGACTTTCGCCGATTCAGACAATGTCAAAATTGGTGAATGGGTTTTAGCTGTTGGTAACCCTTTCAACTTGACCTCTACAGTTACAGCGGGTATTATTAGTGCCAAGTCTAGAGATTTATCTGGAACAAGTTCTCAATCCTTTATTCAAACAGATGCTGCGGTAAATCCAGGAAATTCTGGTGGTGCACTCGTTAACACTAACGGTGAACTGGTTGGCATTAATACCGCCATTTCATCTCAAACAGGATCTTATATCGGTTATTCCTTTGCTGTTCCTAGTAATATTGCTAGAAAGGTGATTGAAGATATTTTAGAATACGGAAATGTTCAAAATGGTATTTTAGGCATTCAAGGTGGTGCCTTAAATAGTGCTGTCGCTGAAAAAATTGGCGTTAACGAAACAGAAGGCGTTTATATTGATAGCGTTGTTGAAGGTTCTGGAGCTGATAAAGCTGGACTTAAAGAAGGTGATATTATTAAGGAAATTGACAATATAAAGGTTTCTAAATTCTCAGACCTTACAGGTCATTTAAGTGCTAAACGTCCTGATGATGTTGTAAACTTAAAACTTTTAAGAGATGGCTCAACCGAAATGGTAGCAGTAACATTGGCGAAAAATGACACTTTCAACATGCCATTAGTTGGGCGCATTAAAAACGCAACGCGATCAGAATTAAAACCATTTAACTTGAAAAATGGCGTTAAAATTATTCAGTTAAATGGTGAATATGCACAATACTGGAAAAACAATGGTATTTCCGAAGGCAGCATTATCACGACAATAAATGACACAAAAGTGACTACTGTAGACGATGTGCAAAACATCTTAAAACAACGATCTCCGCATGAGTCACTTCGTTTGGAACTCATTAACACAAATGGTGAGCGTGAACGTTTCAATTTCAGATAATCGTTATATATAAACCAACTAATAACCCTTCAAAATAATCTAAATTTTGAAGGGTTATTTTTTTGTTATACCTTTTTAGGAAAACATTTGGAATTGCTGTTTACATTAAAACCAACTAAACACAACCATTTTACATATGACTTCTAATAAAAATTACGAAAAGGAATTAGCTTTTCAAGCAGACCGCAGAAAAGCAACTGTTGAATTTATTAAAATAGTAAGTGATCTTTGGTACGACAAATCAATTGAATTGGTTCTTTTTAGAAATCAGTTAATTGATAGAAATGTGAGTCAGATTTTAAGTCTACATGAATACGCTGGGAAGTTTGTTCAAAAACCGATTTCTATTTTTAATACCGTTGAAATCGCAAAAGCTATTGAAGCTCTCGATATTCCTCCAGCAAAATTAGATATTGGTAAACTCACTTACGAATTTCACTTCGAAGGTTCTAATTCTAGCGATGCCAAGGCTTTTATTTCAGATAAATTGAAAGATGCTCATAAAAACGGAAACATTGCACCTAAAGATGTTGTATTGTATGGGTTTGGCCGAATTGGTAGGTTGGTTGCTCGGGAACTCATGCTACGTACAGGAAAAGGCAGTCAGCTACGATTAAGAGCCATTGTTACTCGTGGTACTATAGACGCTAAAATTTTAGAAAAACGAGCGGCCTTATTACGAAATGATTCTGTTCATGGTGATTTTCCTGGAACCGTTTCCATTGATATAGAAAATGAAGCACTCATTATAAATGGTACAACCGTACATATTATATCTGCAAATAATCCAGAAGATATCGATTATACCACATACGATATAAAAAATGCTTTAGTTATAGACAACACAGGGGCGTTTAGAGATAAAAATAGCCTAAGTAACCACTTAAAAGCTAAAGGTGTACATAAGGTATTACTAACAGCGCCAGGAAAAGAAGTACCAAATATAGTGCATGGTGTAAACCACAAAGCATATAACCCAGACAACCTTGACATTTTTTCAGCAGCATCTTGCACAACAAACGCTATTACCCCTATTCTAAAAGCGATTGAAGATTCGTATATCGTTAAGAGCGGTCATTTAGAAACGATCCACGCCTATACAAACGATCAAAATCTAGTAGATAATTTTCATAAAAAGTACCGTCGTGGCCGTGCGGCTGCTTTAAATATGGTGATTACCGAAACAGGCGCAGGAAGTGCAGTTGCTAAAGCTTTACCTAGCTTAGAAGGAAAATTAACATCGAATGCTATTCGTGTTCCGGTGCCAAACGGATCGTTAGCTATTTTAAACTTAGAAGTTGAAACCCATACTACAGTAGATGACGTAAATAGTACTTTAAAAAGATATGCATTGGAAGGGGATTTAGTCGAGCAAATAAAATATGAACTTAGTGACGAATTAGTTTCTAGTGATATTGTAGGTTGTTCTGCACCTGCGATTTTCGACAGTAAAGCGACTATTGTAAGAAAAGATGGAAAAAACATTATTCTCTATATTTGGTACGATAATGAATATGGATATAGTCATCAAGTTGTAAGGCTAGCAAAATATATTGCTAAAGTTCGACGTTATACATATTATTAAAAAAATATAATCTAAATCGTGTTTTAACTCGTATTTAAAACGGCCTCACATGTTGAGGCTTTTTAAGTATTCACTATTTATAGTAAACATTATTTTATACATTGCAAAAATTAGAAAAATCACAAAACATCATGCCAAAAATGAAACGCATCAAATCATCACTTTTAATAGTATTTACCTGCCTTTTATCATTCCAAACATTTTCTCAAACAGAAACTGACGATGATGGTTTATCTTTAAACAGTGGTACTATTGACAGCCAATTTGAGTTTGTAATTCAAAAATCAAATAAATATCAAGATTATAAAGTTGTTAAAAAAACTTGGTTATACACTTTAAAAGCACACACTTTAGATTCGTTAAACGCGGTTAGAAAAGATTTAGTGGCTACTCAAAATGTAGTGAGTACCCAAGAAGGAGAAATTTCAAGTTTAAAAGAAAAATTAAACAGCACACAAACTGACTTAGATCAAACAAATATTGAAAAAGATAATATGTCTTTGTTTGGATTACAACTGGGGAAAGCAAATTACAACATACTTATGTGGTCTATTATTGGTGCGCTTTTAGCATTTTTACTTTTCTTCATTTATAAATTCAATAATAGTAACGCAGTTACTAAGGAAGCCAATAAAAATTTAGCTGATATTGAAGAAGAATTTGAAGAGCACCGCCGTTCGGCTTTAGAACGTGAGCAGAAAGTACGTCGCCAGCTTCAAGATGAATTAAACAAACATAAATAATCGCTATAAAACGCTATAGCAATTAAATAAAAAAAGCTAAAACCTGAGTGACGCCATTCAAGTTTTAGCTTTTTTATTTTTTAATATTTATTTAATTGAATTAAAATTTTACTAAAACTTAAAAACTTGTAGAACAACATTTAAAACTTCTGTATATTTGCCCACTAAATTAAGCGCACGTGGCGGAATTGGTAGACGCGCTGGCTTGAGGGGCCAGTATCCGTTTTAGGATGTGGAAGTTCGAATCTTCTCGTGCGCACTTTAATTTAAACAACAAAATCAGTTATTCTAAAGGTCTACTGCCAACAATTCATCTATAGTTTTCCTTACCTCCTTACTATCCCAATTCGCAGCACCTGTTTTATCTATAATCACATGGCCCGATTTATCAATTAAAAAAGTTCTAGGAATACTGGTGACATTAAAAATTTTAGGGTGAGCCGTTCTTGGTACAAAGGTTTCAAAAGTATATCCTTTTTCTTCTAAAAAAGTATTGGTTAGCGAATGATCTTCATCAGAGATAAATACAAATTCAACCTTGTCCTTATAATCTTCGTAAAGGGCTTGCATGCTTGGCATTTCGGCAATACAAGGCGGACACCAAGTACCCCAAAAGTTAATTAAAATAACCTTGCCTTTACTAGCCTCCAGGTTAATAAGTTCTCCAGATTTAGTTTTTAATAACCAATTGTAATCTGTTAAAACATGTTGATTTTCTTTTGCTGTTGTTGACGGACTAAAAAGCGCTAAACCTTTGTTTATCCAAATCTGAATGGGCTGACGTGTTTGAGGTATAATTAGTAAAATTATAACCACAACGAAGAACATATTTTTTAAACTCAAATTTGATTTCATTCCTTTTAATATAAACTTAAGAAGTTAAAACAACAACTTAAAGTAGTGATTGTGTATAAAAAAACCTCCCAAATAGGAGGTTTTTTATCAATTATATAAATAATCGTATTATTCTTCTTCAGCGGTTTTAGCTTCTTCAGCATTAACCAAATCATCTAATAGGTTATGTTTTTGAAGTAAGTTATACCATTGTATGACTTTCTTAATATCACTTGCGTACACACGATCTTCATCGTAGTCAGGCAAAATTCCGAAGAAATATTCCTCTAACTTATCTTTACTATCTTTAGCTTTTACTGAAGTTTGTTCTCCGTTTTCTTTAACTTTTATATTTTCAAAAACCTGTGCTAATGGCACTTCTTCCGTCAAAGTATAAATAGCAATTTCACTTAATACACTAACATTATTCTGTACACTTACAGAAATACGTTTGTTATCGATTAAAGACTCCGCAACAAAACCACCACGTGTTTGTGTTACTAATTTATACAATCCTGGTTTTCCCGAAATTGATATAACTTTTTCTAAACTCATATATTACTTTTTAATAGTGGCAAATATCAAATGTTTATTGATGCTTTGCAACAAAAATTATCGTTTCTTTTTTTGATCAGGAAAACGCATTCTATAATCTACATTTATCTTCCCTTTAGAGATATTTGTAAGCTTTCCTTTTATTAACTTTTTCTTTAAACTAGATAGTTTGTCTGTGAATAACACACCATCTATATGGTCGTATTCATGTTGAATGACACGAGCTATCAAACCATCAAAAGCTTCTTTTTGAGGTTCAAAATTCTCATCTAGATACTCCATAACAATGTTTGGTTTTCTAAAAACATCTTCCCTAACATCTGGAATACTTAAACACCCTTCATTAAAAGCCCATTCATCGCCAGTTTCTTCAATAATTTTAGCATTAATAAACACACGCCTAAAGCCGTTTAAAGCTTCTTGATCTGCTTCAGATAAATCTTCATCTTCTGAAAAAGGCGTTGTATCAATTATAAATAAACGAATAGGTAAACCTACTTGAGGTGCCGCTAAACCAACACCGTAAGCATTGTACATGGTTTCAAACATGTTAACTAATAAATCATCGAATTTCGGATAATCTTTAGTGATATCGGTTGCTATCTTTTTTAAAACAGGGTCGCCAAAGGCTACAATGGGTAAAATCATACTGTGTTTTTATTAAGGTTTGCAAAAATACAACTCTTATTAAAAATGTTTCGCATATAACAGAAATTATTCAAAAAGAATTCTCTAAATAAGGACCTAAATATCCTTAAATTTTATTGAAATTATTTAGAATGCAGATAATCTTGTAGAATAATAGTGGCGCTAATTTCATCAATTAAAGCTTTATTTTTCCTTTGTTTCTTTTTTAAACCGCTATCTATCATGGTTTGGAAAGCCATTTTGGAAGTAAAACGCTCGTCAACACGCTTTATAGGGATCTTGGGAAATGCCTTTTCTAGTTTGGCAATAAAGGGTATAATATAGGCCTCACTTTCTGAAGCTGTGTTATCCATTTGTTTCGGCTCACCTACTAAAAACAGTTCTACATCCTCTTTTTGGGTATAGTCTTTAAGAAATGACAACAATTCCTTTGTACTTACTGTTGTTAACCCCGAGGCAATAATTTGTAACACATCGGTCACTGCAATACCTGTTCTTTTTGTTCCAAAATCTAATGCTAGAATACGCCCCATAATTTTCTTTTTGCAAAAATAAGATATAAAAAGAAAGGCTACTCTATTGAGCAGCCTTTTCTTCAGTTTATAATATTATATTTTTAATCTAATGTATTTATGCTAATGCTTCTAAATTCATTTTAGGAAATACAAGACTAATGTTACTAATCTTCTTTTGACGTTTATAATAAAGTTTAATATCACTTTCTAAACGTGCTAAGCTCATTTTAATATCTAATTCATCTAACATGACTATTTTATTTTCTGTAAGCTCATTCACCATGATTAAGGTATTTGCTCTTTCAGAATAATTTTCTGTGGTTTCTCCTTTTAAAGGAGCATCGGTGTCTTGGGCATTAACTACGGAACCAAAAAATAAAAATATTAAAATGAAGTAAAAATTAATTTTCATCTGTTTCTAATTAAATGATTAGTTAGTATTAAGCTACTTATTAGCCCTAAATGTAAAAAATAAGTAAATAACTGTATTACGAGAGCTAGAAAGTTTGCTATTATTCAATTTAAAAATCGACAAAATGCAACTTATATCGATTAATGAAGTAAATATACTAAATTTTTCTTAAAAACATAATTTTATACCACTGAAGCGCCAAATAGCCTCAATAAATATATAATTCAAAAAAAACATGTTCTCAGCAATGGGATAGTTATTAATTTGCTAAAATCCTTCCTTATTTTTAAATGATAGCTAGTATATTTGCTCAAAATAATTATAGCAATGACAGAATTACAACAAATCATAGAAAACGCTTGGAATGACAGAGCGCTTTTAAGTGACGAGAAAACAATCGCGGCAATAAGAAAAGTTGTCGATCTATTAGACGCAGGAGAATTACGAGTAGCAGAACCTGTAGAAGGCGGATGGCAAGTTAACGAATGGGTTAAAAAAGGTGTTGTTTTATATTTCCCTATTCAAAAAATGGAAACTATTGAATGTGGTCCATTAGAATTTCATGATAAAATTCCATTAAAAACAGGTTATGCTGAAAAAGGTATTCGTGTGGTACCACACGCTGTTGCCAGACATGGTGCTTACATTTCTGCTGGAACTATTTTAATGCCTAGTTATGTAAACATTGGTGCTTATGTTGATGAAGGTACTATGGTTGATACTTGGGCGACTGTTGGAAGTTGTGCTCAAATAGGTAAAAATGTGCATTTATCTGGAGGTGTTGGTATTGGTGGTGTTTTAGAGCCTTTACAAGCAGCACCTGTAATCATTGAAGATAATGCATTTATAGGAAGTAGATGTATCGTTGTTGAAGGTGTTCGCGTTGAAACTGAAGCTGTTTTAGGCGCTGGAGTAACTTTAACAATGAGTACTAAAATTATTGATGTAACCGGTGACGAACCTGTTGAATATAAAGGTGTAGTACCTGCACGTTCTGTGGTAATCCCAGGAAGTTATGCAAAAGAATTCCCTTCTGGAACTTACAATGTACCTTGTGCTTTAATTATTGGAAAACGTAAAGAAAGTACAAACAAAAAAACATCGCTTAACGATGCCCTTCGTGAGCATAGTGTAGCGGTTTAATAACTCTAAGAGTTTGAAAATACTTGTTATACAACAAAAAATGATTGGTGATGTGCTTACAAGCAGTATTCTGTTTGAAGCACTTCGCCATAAATATCCAGAAGCTCAGTTACACTACCTAATTAATGAGCACACCTATCCTGTTGTTGAAAACAACCCTTTTATAGATAAGATTGTATTTTTAACTCCAGAAATTGAAAAGCACAAATTCAAGTTTTATAGATTTTTAAAATCTATAAAAAAAGAAAGATATGATACTGTTATAGATGTTTACTCAAAATTTTCAAGCAACTTAATAAGTGCATTTTCCAGGGCAAAACTTAAAATTTCACAACACAAACAGTATTCTTCTTTTATATACACAGATACGTTTCATAATAAAAACACCTCTAATACAAATGCAGGTCTAGCTGTTGAAAACAGATTGCAACTATTAGAGCCTATTTCAAAGGAACTTTCAAAAACAATAATTAAACCTAAAATCTATATTACCCCATCTGAAATTGAAGCTTCAAAATTGCACCTTATAAATAATGACATCCATTTAGAAAAACCACTATTTATGATTAGTGTCTTAGGAAGCGGAGTTAATAAAACTTACCCGATGGCGCAAATGGCTAGAATTATTGATGCTATCGTTTTAAAAACCAAAGGTCAGATTTTATTTAATTACATTCCAAACCAAACTGAAGAAGCAAAAGCAATTTATAATTTTTGCGAAGCGGAAACGCAAAAGCATATTTTTTTCGATGTTTTTGGAAAAAGTTTGCGTGAATTTTTAGCCATCACCAAACACTGTACTGCTCTAATTGGTAATGAAGGTGGCGCTGTAAACATGGCGAAAGCTTTAAACATTCCTACCTTTACGATATTTTCTCCGTGGATAAAAAAGGAAGCATGGAGCATGTTTGAAGATGGAAATAATAACATTTCCATTCATTTAAAAGATGTAAAACCTGAATTATACACAGGGACTTCAATAAAAAATATGAAATCGGAGGCATTAGCCCTTTACGAAGCCTTTACTCCTAATTTTATAATTCCGAAATTAAATAAATTTTTAGAACAATTTTAACTGTTCTTTTTAATTCCGAAATCGGTCCAAGCTTTTTTCTCTTTTTTAGTTGTTGCTCTAATAGCTAAATTTTTATCAATGGACTCTTGATTTTTATAACCTCTGGGATGATCTAAATGCAAACAAATCGCACTATACCTTATTTGTTTAGATTTTATACCGTAATAAAACAAACGCTCTCCTAATTCTCTGTCTTGACCACCGTATTGCATACGCTCATCAAAACCATTTACTGCGATGATATCTTTCTTCCAACCCGAAGCATTGTGGCCGTTCCAACTCGCATTAGTAGGTGTTAACGTATTTAGCAATTTACTTCGGAAACCGGTAGCTGTTAGTTTATTATTTTTAAAAGACACTTTGAGACCTTGTGCTTTCAGCCACTTTACCTTAAAACATTCCTGAGAGAAAATAATTTCTTTTGTAATAGCTTTTGAAATATCCATTGGAAGCATAAAATAACCTCCTGACAAGAAATAACCTTCTTCACGAAAATCCATGTGTACTTGAACAAAATCTTTTCTCGCCATACAATCGCCATCACTCATTAAAATGTAATCTGTTGTACATGCTAATATCGCCTTATTTAAAATTCTCGATTTCTGAAACCCTTCATCTTCATGCCAAACATGAATAATAGGAAAACTTACTTCAGTTTTCATCTTCTCAATTAAGTCAAAAGTAGGCTGTTTCGAACCATCATCTGCGATTACAATTTCAAAATCTTGATACGTTTGCGTTTCATAACTCCAAAGTACATTTTCTAACCAAGCTACAGAATTGTACGTACTTATAATAATTGATATCTTAGGTTTACTCATAGATTATTGTTTTACACCAAGCCTGCAAGACATTTTTCTAATTGCTCTTGATTCTTTTAATGATACATCTGTATTATAACATTATTTTTTCGGACAAGACAACCAGACTTTAAAATTTATTTTGAATTGTAAAAGTATTTAAAATACCTTAATTCTACCCTTGGAATAGGACATTTATTGAAATTAAGTATAATTAATGCTAAGGTAAAATACAGTCATTTACTTTTAAACTCTTTAAGTGTTCACCGCTGTTTTAACCTCAAAAAATATTATTTTTACAGTTTTACTCCTTTTTAACAATATGATAAAATTTTCAGCGCTACTTATTACTTATAACGAAGTAAATCACATTGAAGACGTTTTAAAAAATATAGATTTTGCAGATGAAATCATTGTTGTTGATTCTTTTAGTGATGACGGTACTTTTGAGAAACTTTTAACTTTCGAAAATGTTAAAACGATACAGAGAGATTTTAAAAATTTCGCAGATCAAAGAAATTTTGCACTTCAACAGGCTATGAATGATTGGGTTCTATTTATTGATGCCGATGAGCGCCTAACCGAATCATTAAAAACTGAAATTATAGAAACCATAAATAATCCTCAAGGTTTTGTGGCATTTATGGTAAAACGTCTTTATTTTTTTAAGAAAAAACGCATTCGCTTTAGTGGTTTCCAAACCGATACTACTTACCGTCTTTTCAAGAAAAATAAAGTAAAATATATAGAAGACAAAATAGTGCATGAAATGCCAGATATAGACGGAAAAAGCAAACTATTAAAACAGAATATGCTTCATTACTGTTTTAATAGTGCTCCGCATTACAAATCTAAAATGGAACACTATGCAAACTTAAAAGCTATTGAACTCTTTAATAAAGGTAAAAAGCCAAATTTTTACCATTTTCATATAAGACCTGCTATTAAATTTATTACCAATTACTTTTTTAGATTGGGTATTTTAGATGGTATAGAAGGCTTCCAAATTTGTTATTTAAGTGCTTATGGAGTTTATTACCGCTACCAAAAACTTAAAAAATTAACTACTTGATTTCCAGAATTTAAACTTCTTTTTTAAACGTCGTTTTCGGTGGTACTTGTCTTGAAAATCTTCAGTTTCCTTCCACATGAGTTGAAAAACTTTATCATAAGCTTCGCCCGAACATTTAGCGTATTCATCACTCATAATTTCAACCATAGATTTGTGTATGGTTAATCGTGAAAAGTTCTTAATTCGAGTTTCAAAATCTAAAGTTTTAAATTCCATACGGTTTAAATCAACCAAATAAAATTTATAATCACCACCATTCAGCTGAATTAAAGTATTCCCCGGAGAATGATCTAAAAAATGAATTCCCTTTTCATGTAGGTTAAAAGTAAACCTTGTAAAAGCCCTTAAAATAGCTTCGTAGTTAGGAATGTTAAAATCGGTAGTAAGCTCACGATAAGTTAAATCGTAATCTAAATGGGCACTGATATAATAACTCTTTTTAAACAAAAAAGGCGTTTCAAACTCATAATAAGCAATAGGGTTTGGCGTACCAATGCCAAGTGCTTTTAACCTTGATGCATATTCATAAGAGCGTTGAGCTTTACTTTTTCTAAAAAATTTATATGCAATTTGATTTACCAAATTTGGAACTCTAAAGGATTTTACATTTATGGTTTGATCTTCTAATTTGAAAAGTTTTAGCGAGTTCCGATCTTGATTTCCGAAATCTTCACCTAAATCATCAAAATTCAGAATATATTTATCCAATAATTGGGTGTGATTTTTAAATGCCTCTTTTATTTGTTGTTTTTTATTCAAAGAATATTAATTATGAATTTAAAATTTTCTTGTTTTTAGTCTAAAAACACCACACAATCTAGTAATTTTGTGGCAACTGCAAATATAGGAAAACAGTCTAAAAAATCACGTGAAAATAAATGTTAGACGCCTGATTATTAAGAAATATTTCCTGATTTTGCTTGTAAACTCACCTAAGGTATGTATCAAATAGCTGTTATTTTAATAAATTATAACTCTTCTAGTTTCACCATTAACGCTGTAAAATCTCTTATAAAAAACACTTCAAAAGCATTAAATTGGCAACTAATAATTGTTGACAATGCTTCAACGTATGAAGATTACACGAAATTAAAGGAAGGACTTCCCGAAATGGAACACCTTACACTTTTTAGAAGTCGTTTAAATACTGGATTCGGAGGAGGAAACATGCTTGGAATTCATTTTGTAAATGCCAAATATTACGCTTTTATAAATAATGACACCTTATTAAAAAACGATTGTTTATCAGACATATTAACTTTTATGGAAAACCACCCAAAAGTTGCCCTTTGTGCTCCTCAAGGCTATGATGAACATGACAACGTATTAAAATCATTCGATCACTTTTTAACGTTGAAACGAGAGTTGTTTGGTAGAAAAATATTAGAAAAAACAAACCCTAAAAAATATCCAAAAAGAAATAAAAAATACGAAAAGCCAATTAAGGTAGACTGCATTCCTGGCTCCTTTATGTTTGTTGACGCTAAAGTTTTTGATTCTGTTGGCGGTTTTGACACAAATATCTTTTTATATTATGAAGAAACAGATCTTGCATACAGAATAGGCAAATTGAAAGATCGATCCGATTGTTATTTAGTTCCAAGTGCTCAATACATTCATTTTAAAGGAAAAAGCACATCTCCAAATATTAAAGTAAAAAAAGAGCTAAAACTATCATTATTATATGTTTTAAAAAAGAACTCTGGCTATTTTCATTATCTAATACTTAAAACAACTATGGTTATAAAATATTTGATAAAATCAATTGTAAAACCAAAACAATTTACTTTTGTAAACCTACTGCTTTTTCAAGGAGCTTCATTGAGCAAATCTTTAAAACATTCACAAAAAATATTAGAAAAATAGATGGTTATTCTACATGTATCTGGAGTATCAAATTGGGGTGGTGGCGAAAACCACATTGAAAACTTGTATTACGAATTAGAGAAATCAGAATTAGAGGTAACACAGTATGTTTTTTGTGTGAAAAATGGCGATTTCCATAAACGATTAACAAAAGGAAACTATAATTGTATTCCCGCTACATTAGGTTTAAAAATAGATCCAAGGTTTATATTTAAACTTATTAGAGTCTGCCGATCAAAAAAAGTTGATGCCATACATATTCATGATCCTACAGCTTTAACATTATCGGTTATTGCCGATCGTATTAGTGGAAATTTACCACCGTTTATTTTTAGTAAAAAAACATCTTTTGAAATAAAAAACAGAAAATCAACACGGTTTAAATACAACTATAAAAAGATTGAAAAATATATCTGTGTATCAAAAGCTGTTGCAGATGTTACTGCAAAAGCTATAGAAAATACAGATAAAATAATCACCATTTACAACGGTATTCGGTTTAGTAATAAAACAACTCATACCGATTTTAAACTTAGAGAAAAATTCAATATCCCTGCCAATAAAATTATTGTTGGTAATATTGGAAATCATATCCGAGCCAAAAACTTGTTGACTTTTTTAAATGTTATTAATGATATTGTAAATGTTAAAAAACTAGACCATTTTCATTTCATTCAAATAGGTAGTTTTACAAAAAAAACCGAAGTATATACCGATAAAGTTAAAGAGCTTAACTTAGAAGACCACATTACTTTTACTGATTTTATAGATAATGCTTCTAATTATATCCCACAATTTGATATTTTTATGCTAACCTCTCAATCAGAAGGTTTGCCACAAGTTATAAACGAGGCTTTTTATTTTAAAACCCCAGTAATTTCTACTAACCCAGGTGGAATTCCAGAAATTATTGAAAATGGAGTTAACGGTTTCTTATCCGAGGTTAACGATTACCAAACGTTATCAGACAACTTGGTGATTTTAAACTCTGATAAGGCATTACAAACCCGTTTTATTGAAAAATCTTACCATCAAATAACTAATGGTTTTTCTTCTGAAATTATGGCTAGAAAAACTTTCGATGTTTATAAAGCCATTACGCAAAAACCAACAACAAAATAAATATAAATTCTTCATGCAGTCAGAAATAAATAAAGCTATAGAAGTTTTAAAACAAGGCGGTGTCATACTCTACCCTACCGATACCGTTTGGGGTATTGGTTGCGATGCTTCAAATCCAGAAGCCGTTAAAAAAGTCTATGATTTAAAAGAACGTGTAGACAGTAAAGCTTTAATTTGTTTGGTTACCGACGATCGAATGCTAAAAAGATACGTAAAAGAAATTCCTTTTGCCGCTTTAAACATTCTTGAAGTTACCGATAAACCAACCACAATAATTTATGATGAAGCTCAAAATTTAGCCGAAAATTTAATTGCTGAAGACGGCACCATTGCCATTAGAATTCCTGATGATGAATTTTGTTATCAACTTTCAAGGAAACTAAACGGCGCACTTGTCTCTACATCGGCAAATATTAGCGGCCAACCCACCCCGAAATCTTATAAAGAAATAGCGCCTGCCATTTTAAAAGGTGTAGACTATGTTGTAAATTTGCACCACGAAAAAATCTGTGCTAAACCCTCATCAATTATCAAGTTGAGTAACAGTGGTATTGTGAAGATTATTCGCGAATAAAATATCAGGTTATAAACTAGTCCGTTTAGCCAATTTTAACTCAATTTCTTTGGAATACAAACGTATCATAGATTCAAAGAAAAAATAATTTGCGAATTTGCGGTAAATATGAATTACAAAGAAGCATTACAACATCCCGTTTTTAAAATTATTTCTCAATCGGCGAAGGAGCTCCAATTAGATGCTTATGTGATTGGTGGTTTTGTACGTGATTTTATTTTAAAACGAGGTACAGCAAAAGATATAGATGTTGTGGCCATTGGCGATGGCATAAAATTAGCCAAACAGGTTGCTAAAAACTTGCACAACAAACCTAAAGTTCAGGTTTTTAAAACTTATGGTACAGCCATGCTACGCCATGATGATATTGAAATTGAATTTGTTGGCGCAAGAAAAGAATCATACACTGAGGATAGTAGAAACCCCGCTGTTGAAAACGGTTCTTTAGCCGATGACCAAAACCGCCGAGATTTCACCATTAACGCCTTAGCGCTGAATTTAAGCGAGGCTCATTTTGGAGATTTATTAGATCCGTTTAACGGCATTCAAGATTTAGATGATAAAATCATACGCACGCCTTTAGATCCAGACGTAACCTATAGCGATGATCCGCTTCGTATGCTACGCGCTATCCGATTTGCAACACAATTACATTTCACTATTGAAAAACAATCATTAGATGCCATTTCAAGAAATAGTGAGCGCATCAAAATTATTACGAACGAGCGCATTATTACAGAAATCAATAAAATCCTAGAAACTGAAAAACCTTCAATAGGGTTTTTACTTTTAGAACAAACAGGACTACTAAAATATATTCTTCCTGAAATAACTGCCTTAAAAGGTATTGATGAAGTTGAAGGACAACGCCATAAAGATAATTTCTATCACACTCTAGAAGTCGTTGATAATATCGCCGAGAACACCGATAATCTTTGGTTACGTTGGGCCGCTTTATTACATGATATTGGAA
Organism: Tamlana sp. 2_MG-2023; assembly: GCF_030548465.1. Classification (GTDB taxonomy): domain Bacteria; phylum Bacteroidota; class Bacteroidia; order Flavobacteriales; family Flavobacteriaceae; genus Pseudotamlana. Next base: position 583,392 of record NZ_JAUOSF010000001.1, on the reverse strand, counting down.
AAGCACCAACGAAAAAATTCAGTAAAAAAGTAGGTTGGACTTTTCACGCTCATGAGTTTGAAGGCTCTAAAATGGTATACCATTTATTCAAACGTTTAAAAATGCCTTTGAATGACAAAATGAAGTTTGTTCAAAAAATGGTATTTATGAGTTCTCGTCCAATCGTTTTGGCTCAAGACATCGTTACCGATTCTGCCGTGCGCCGCTTGGTTTTCGATGCTGGTGACTATGTAGAAGATTTAATGACACTTTGTGAAGCGGATATTACGACTAAGAACCCTAAGAAGTTCAACAAATACCATAATAACTTTAAAATTGTTCGCGAGAAAATTGATGAAGTTGAAGCACGTGATCATGTTCGTAATTTTCAACCACCAATTTCAGGTGAAGAAATTATTGCCACGTTTAACCTAAAACCATCAAGGGAAATAGGTATCATTAAAGAAGCGATCAAAGAAGCTATTTTAGAAGGCGAAATTCCTAACGAATATGAAGCGGCTTATCAATTAATGTTAGAAAAAGGTAAGAAATTAGGTTTAACACCTGCTGAAAGTTAGGTTTTTATAGAAAAATGATTATTCGTGATTTGACTTAAACCTAAAAATATATTGTTTTGTCATTCCGAGGAACAAGGAATCTCATGGGTTCTTAAAAGATGCTACACTTCGTTCTGAATGACAAAAAATCATATTACATGATTACCAATAATCAAAAAAATAAAAGTTCAATTATAAGATTCCTCTCTAAGGAATAACAACGATGAAAAAAGACAATAAAAACGTTATTAACTGGCTATTAACAGGCTGTTTCCTGATCTTCATAATGGTAGTCATAGGTGGTATTACGCGATTAACGGACTCAGGTTTATCCATTTCAAATTACAGATTAATTACAGGAACCATTCCGCCAATTGGCGATCAAGAGTGGCAAGAAGCCTTCGACTTATACAAACAGCACCCCGAATTTCATGCCTATAATAATCATTTCGATATTGAAGATTTTAAAAGCATTTACTTTTGGGAATGGCTACACCGCGTAATTGGGCGTTCTATTGGTTTGGTATTTATTATCCCTTTTATTTATTTTTTAATCAGAAAGCAACTTTCAAAAAGTACTATAAAAAAATGTATCGTACTTCTAGGCCTTGGTGCGTTTCAAGGCTTCTTAGGCTGGTATATGGTGAAAAGTGGCCTGGTAGACATGCCAGATGTTAGTCATTATAGATTAGCGGCACATCTGGTTACAGCTTTTCTAACGTTCGCTGCCACATTATGGGTGGCCTTAGATTTAAAATACCCGGACAGAAAACCTGCCAATAAACCCATGAGAAACTTGGTTATTTGGGGCTATATTATTTTAATCATTCAAATTATTTATGGCGCCTTTATTGCTGGACTGAAAGCCGGACTACTACACAACCATTGGCCTTTAATGAACGAAAGTAAATTTATGCATCATACGGTTTATGTTTTAGAACCGTTTTACAAAAACTTCATTGAAAACCCTAGCGGTATTCAGTTTGTACACCGAATCCTAGCTTACATCGTTGTTATCTTCATCTTTATGATTTGGAAGAAATCTAAAAACTTCAGTTTAACACCCCTTCAAAAGCAAGGTGTAAACTCCTTAGTCTTTTTGGTTTTACTACAGTTTACTTTAGGCGTTTTAACGCTTATTTATCAAGTTCCGCTGTGGTTAGGTGTTGCGCATCAAGTAGGTGCATTTTTCTTATTGACGAGTATGACATTTACATTACATCGTTTTACCAAATAGTTTAAATAACATACCTTTGTACCTTAAATTTTTTCACTGATGATTTACAGATTTAGAGTCATATTAGACAATGATACCAAAGATGAGGACGTTTTTCGCGATTTAGAAATTCGTGATACCGATACGCTTGAAGACTTACACAACATCATTACCCAATCCTTTGGGTTTGATGGCACTGAAATGGCATCATTTTATGTAAGTAACGACATCTGGGAACAAGGTGAGGAAATCTCTTTATTTGATTTAAGCGAGGAAGCTACAGCACGTTTAATGCATGAAACGTCATTGGATGGTTTGCTTGACGAAGACCAAACGAAATTAATTTATGTTTACGACTTTTTAAGTATGTGGACTTTCTTTGTGGAATTGGCTGAAATTGTTGAGGAAATAGATGGTCATGATTATCCAAACCTGATGTTTGTTCAAGGTCAAGTACCAGAATCGGCTCCCGAAAAATCTTTTGAAGCTGAAGCGCTTGATGATTTTGATGAATTTGAAGACGACTTCGATCCAGAGGATTACGATCAATTAGACTTTGATGAAAACTGGAATTAGTACTTCTTCCTTTTAAAAAGATCTATACTCACATTCTCGTAATTACGTGTTAAAAACTCTAAGGAAAATCTTAGAATTTCCCCCATGTTGCTACTTTTCTTAAAGTTTACATCATGGGTGTAATTGAATATAGTTGTTTTTAGTAACTGAATATTATCTTCCGTAGAAATTTCGTCGTTTTCCATACTATCGAGTAACATTTCAACACGAACATGCGAACTTTTTAATCGTTTTACTAAAATAGAGCGCTCTTCGGTTTTGTACTGGTCTATGGATAATTTTTGAATAATATTCGATACTAATTGAACCATTTCATAGTTTTCCTTAAAAAACTGAGGTCTGTAGATATTTAACTTACCTTCATAAGATTGCTGATCGAAATCTATCGCTCTAATTTTATAAACCACCTTATCAAAGTCATGTGTAGGCACAATAACGTAGTTATAAGAACGCATATCTCCCAATAGACGAATCATACAACGTTCATTAAACTTCACAAACTCTTTGGCGATTTGAGCTTTTTCAGATTTTGTGCAATTGGGCAACATGTTTTTAATAAACTCATCGCCTGGAATTCCTGCAATATGCTCTTCGATTAAGGTGTTTTCATAAACAAGAAAATTCAAATTATAAGGAGAAAGCATGTGTTCCAATTCCAAACCATATACACGAGAAGCATCAGCCGTTTTAATATAAAAATAGGTTGAATTATCATTGAGAACATTTCTAATTTTAATTCTGAAAGGCTTCGAATTCCCAAAAGTGCAATAATCAATAGCATCCACACTTAAAAAAGGCAAGATGTTTTCATTTCCATCCGAATGAAAAATAGTATAAACCTTTTTTAAAGATGAATCAATTTCCTCTCGCTCAAATTCATTGTAGTAAACACGAATCCACAGCGTATCATTATCATCCTTATCATACACCACGATAGAGCCTTGAAATCTCAGCAAATCATCATAAAAAATAGGAATTTCTACATTTCTGTTGTATCTCGATAAATACTGGTGTAGTTTCTCGGTTATAGGGTACGAAGGTTTTCTTTTGGAAATTTTTAAATCTTGCATAGCTAGTAATCTTGTTCAAATTTAACGCTTTTAAAGCTATAAATTGTAACAAAATGCTACCTTACTCGTCGTATTCAAAGTATCAAAAGACATTTTGAAAGTTAACCTAAAAAACTAAACCTTTTGGAAACCATTCTTAAAATTGAAAACATCACCAAAAATTATGGCAGCTTAACGGCTGTTAAAAACCTATCCTTTACCATAGAAAAAGGTCATGTTTACGGCATTTTAGGTCCGAATGGCAGCGGTAAATCAACCACTTTAGGCATTGTACTAAATGTTGTAAATAAAACACAAGGTCAGTTTAGTTGGTTTAACGGGACGGTTAACACGCATGAAGCTTTAAAAAAGGTTGGTGCTATCATTGAACGCCCCAACTTTTACCCGTATATGACGGCCATGCAAAACCTAAAATTGGTTTGTAAAATAAAAGGTGTTGATATTAGTAAAATTGATGAAAAACTTGAAATAGTTGGCCTTTTAGACCGAAAAGACAGCAAGTTTAGTGCTTTTTCTTTAGGTATGAAGCAACGCTTAGCCATTGCTTCTGCCCTACTCAACGACCCTGAAATTCTAATATTAGATGAACCAACCAATGGTTTAGATCCGCAAGGCATCCATCAAATTAGAGAAATCATCAAACAGATTGCTGCTAATGGCACAACCATTCTATTGGCTTCACATTTATTAGATGAAGTTGAAAAAGTATGTACCCACGTTGTTGTTTTAAGAAAAGGGGTAAAACTTTATGCAGGTCGTGTGGATGCGATGACTTCCAGTCATGGTTTTGTTGAAGTGAAATCAAATAACGAATTGCAACTAGTAAAACTACTAGAAAACCATCCTTCTTTTGGAGATATCAAAATTCAAAATAATATGGTTACCGCTTTTTTAAAAGAACCCATGAAATCTGAGGACTTGAATACATTCATGTTTGAAAACCAGGTTGTTTTAACACATCTCGTGCAACGCAAAGAAAGCTTAGAAGAACAATTTTTACAATTAACAGACCATCAATAATAGCCAAAACATCACATTAAATGCTCAGACTTTTAAACTTAGAATTACAGAAGCTTCTCCTTAATAGAACCAGTAGAGTTTTAATTTTCGTATCATTCATTTTACCGTTTTTTGTTATCCTATTATCTTCACTAAAGATTAATGTATTTGGATTTTTCACCTTAGAGCTGGGGGAATTAGGCGTATTTAACTTTCCACTAATTTGGCACTTAACTACTTTTTTTGCGTCACAATTCAAATTCTTTTTCGCTATTGTTGTGGTGAGCATGATCGGTAATGAATATAGCAACAAAACCATTAAACAAAACCTAATTGATGGCTTAAGTAAAAAAGAATTCATCCTTTCTAAATTTTATACAATTGTATTCTTTTCGTTAATTTCAACGGTACTTATCTTTTTTATCACTCTAAGTATAGGCTTATATTATTCAAGCTATACGGAAACTTCAATTATATTGAGTAATACCGAGTTTCTAATTGCCTACTTTGTAAAACTTGTTGGTTTTTTTAGTTTGTGCTTGTTTTTTGGCATGCTTGTAAAACGTTCTGCCTTCGCACTGGCTTTCTTGTTTATTCTATTTATTGGAGAATGGATTTTATACGGCATTATGGCTTGGAAGTTTGATAGTAAAATTGCCGAACGCATTCAAAACTGCTTCCCTCTAAAATCGATGTATAAATTGATTGATGAGCCTATACAACGTATAACCATGTCTAAATTTCCTGATAAAACAAGTTTAGCTTACGACTATGCTGTACATCCTTATGAAATTCTAATCGTTTTATGCTGGACGGCACTATTCGTGTTTTTGTCTTATAAACTGCTAAAAAGTCGCGATTTATAATATCTTTGAAAGTGTACGCCTTACTTAGATGAAAAGACACCTACTTTTATTAATTTTCTTAATTTCTATCAATGTTTTTGCCCAAAACCAGGCTGCAAATTGGTATTTTGGAAATAAAAGTGGGGTTCGTTTTGACTCAAACACAAATACTGTTTCAGCAGTACAAGATGGTAAACTGAGTACGATTGAAGGCTGTACATCAATTTCTGATGATTCTGGAAACTTATTATTTTACACCGATGGGATTACGATTTGGAACAAAAACCACGAAATCATGTCTAACGGTTATGGATTATACGGTGATCCATCCAGTACCCAATCGGCTATTATAGTGCCTAAGCCAAAAAATGACAAAATCTATTATGTTTTTACGGTTGATGATTATGGCATTGATTATGGCGTTCGTTACGGTTGTAACTATTCTATAGTTGATTTATCTTTAAATAGTGGTCTTGGAGAAGTAACCACTAAGAATGTCAACTTACTTCGAGATTCTGCCGAAAAAATAACTGCGGTATTAAAAGACTGTGTAAGCAAATCGTTTTGGGTACTTACCTATGCTTCACAAGATGGTAATCTAGAAGTTTTCGATACATTTCATGCTTTTGAAGTTACTAATCTCGGTGTGAATTCAAAATCCATTAAATCAACTTTCTCAAAGAAAACACTAGATCGAAGAGGCTATTTAAAATTATCACCAGATGGATTAAAAGTGGCATGTGCAAATTCATATGATGGGCTCGATATCTATGATTTTGATGTAGCAACGGGAAAAGTATCAAATCAAAACACTCTTATAAGTGCTGGGAGTAGTTCGCCGTATGGCGTTGAGTTTTCACCAGATAGCAAACTCCTTTATACCCAAACATCTAATATTCTTTTAAATGATGCAAATATTAACGATCCAAGTATTCATTACTCAAAATTAATTCAATACAACCTTTATGCAACTCAAATTCAAGCTTCAGCTATTATCCTTGATGACCGACAAATGTATAGAGGCGCCTTACAACTTGGCCCCAACGGAAAAATTTATCGTGCTTTAAGTACTGCCTATTATCAAGGCATCCCTTATTTAGGTGCTATAAATGAACCTAATAAAATAGGTTTAAACTGTGACTATGAACATCATGCTATTAGTCTTTCTCCATCATCCTCTACCCAAGGGTTACCTCCTTTTATTGCTTCTTTTTTTAACAAACAGATTGATATTATCAAAAACGGAGAACAGAGTACAACTTTAAATCTTTGTGAAAGCGACCAGTATACGTTAGTTGCAGACCTCCTACCAGGAGCTACATACTCTTGGTCAAAAAACAGTGTACTTCTAACAGAAAGTAGTAATCAACTTTTAGTTCATGAACCTGGACACTATGAAGTGATTATAGACCCTAATAACGGAGATTGCCTTAATGAAGGTGAAGCTTATGTTAGCTATAACCAAAACCCAACGGCTCTTAATCATACTATATTTCAATGTGAAGAAGATGTCGTTTTAGATGGAAAAACAATTTTTAACCTCAACCAAGCTTTTTTGAATTTAACTGGGAATGAAACCGATAGAACCGTTGAATTTTACAGCGACCCTAGTAGAACCAAAAAAATAAATGGTGACGCTTTTGCTAATACCGTTAACCCACAAACCATTTACACAAAAATCATTGATAATAAAACATCTTGCTTTTCTGTTTCAGAACTAAATCTTGAAGTCAGCACTACAGACATCAATGATATCACTCTGAAAACCTGTGATGATGACGGTTTAGAAGATGGCTTCTATAATTTTAACTTAACGGAAGCCAACCAAGATATACTCAATGGAATTTCTGTAAACCTAGATATTAATTATTATGAAACCTATGAGGATGCCCTTGTAGAACAAAATCCTCTAGCGGATTTTTACACGAATACTTCGGCATTTTCTCAAGCTATTTTCGCTCGTGCTGAAAGTGGGAATAACTGCTATGGCATTAGCAATGTGCAACTTTTGGTTAGAAAAGCAATTGAAGTGACTCTTGATAATGAAACATATTATTGTCTAAACAACTACCCTGCATCTGTAAGCATTCATGCAGGTGTGATAAATGACTCAGCTAACAACTACACATATAACTGGAATACGGGAGCAACTACAGAAAGTATTCAAGTCAATACCATAGGAGATTATACCGTGACCATAACCGATACTTACGGCTGTTTTAAAATTAAAACTATAACTCTAGTTCCTTCAAACATAGCAACCATTACTTCTATTGACGTCAAAGATGCTTCAGAAAACAATAGCATCACGGTTTCGGTTTCGGGTGAAGGCAACTATCAATATCAATTAATTGATTCTAATAACCAAATTGTGTTTGATTTCCAAGAAAGTTCTACTTTTGAAGATGTTTCTCCTGGACACTATAGCGTTTCAGTAAAAGATGTTAAAAATAATTGTGGGATCACAAGCGAAAACGTTTCGGTGATAGGTTTTCCTAAATTCTTCACACCTAACCATGATGGTATTAATGATACTTGGCAAGTTTACGGACTGTACGGAGCTCATAAAAGCGATACTAAAATTCTAATTTTTGATCGTTATGGAAAGCTTCTTAAAGAACTTCATCCAGAAGAAGAAGGTTGGGATGGCACTTTTAGAGGCGAAAAATTATCTAGCGGTGATTACTGGTTCTCTATTAAATTAGCTGATGGACGAATCTATAAAAACCACTTCACTTTAAAGAATTAGAGCGTCAAAACCAAATTAAATTGTATTTCAACTAATGTTTTTTAATTAACATTAAATAAAATTTACTTTCCCTGCAAAATCAAACCTAACAGGTTTTGATAAAGCCAACAAAATCAACTGAAATACTTGCCATAATGAGATTTTATTACCTCATCATATTTACTTTTTTATGCTGTAACACTATGTTTTCACAGCGTATTACTGTAGATGACACTGTAGACTTAACTACACTAATTGAAGATAACTTTGTAGACGGTTGTGTAAACATTAGCAATATTAACTCACCGGTAAATGGTAATGGCAGTGGCTTCCCAAGTTATGCATATTTTGCAAGAGGCAGTTCTAATTTTCCTTTTTCTCATGGTATTATGCTTTCTACGGGACGTGCAAAATCTGGAGGTAATTCAACCATTACACCCGAACTTAGTGAAGGCTCTACAGTCTGGGGCACAGATCCCGATTTAGAAGCTGCGCTAGGAACCAACAACGCTCATTTAAATGCTACAGCCATTGAGTTTGACTTTGTTTCCATTTCAAACCAATTTAAATTTAATTACCTTTTAGCTTCAGAAGAATATTTCGACACCTTCCCATGTTTCTATTCCGATGGCTTTGTTTTCCTTATCAAAGAGGCAGATACTAACACGCCTTATGAAAATATCGCATTATTACCAGGAAGCACCACCGCTGTAAATACCCAAACCATTCGTCCGAAAATCACAGAAAATTGTCTGGCACAAAACGAACAATATTTTAAAGGCTATAATGTTGGTGACACCAATTACAATGGAAGAACCACTGTATTAACAGCCTCTGGAACCATTAAACCAAATGTAAAATATCGTATCAAATTAATTATCGCCGACCAGTCTAATGGTGGGTTCGATTCAGCAGTTTTTATCGAAGGGGATAGTTTTAGAGTATTAGATTTGGGTCCAGATATTTCTACTTGTGAAACCTCTGCGACCTTGAATGCTAATATTCAAAACCCAGCTGCTAAATATGAATGGTACTTAAATAATAACCGTATTCCAGGAGCCTCCAGCGCCACTTACAATGCCACTCAAAATGGCACATATCGGGTGTATGTATCGGTACCTGTAAATGGCTCTATTTGTACAGAACAAGATGAAATAGATATTATTCTGAATTCAGAAGAACCCATGAACTCGCTTTCAGATTACATGTTGTGTGAAGTTCCTGGAGGCAATGGCAAGAGAGAATTTGACCTTAGCACAAAAGATTCTCAAGTAGCTTCACAAAGTCCTTTTACCAATTATGATTTTAGTTACCATTTATCAGATACTGATGCTAGAAATAACAGAAACCCCATTACCAGCCCAATCACAAATTCAAGCCCATCACAACCTATTTATGTAAGAGTTTTTGATTTAGATGGCAACTGTTATGCCTATTCAAGTTTTAATATTGTTGTAAATCCCATTCCTAATATAAATCCACCAACTACTTTAGAAGTTTGTGATCGTGATGATAGCCCTGACGGCTATTCTGTAATTAATTTAGAATTAAAAAACCATGAAATCACAGGGCAGAACCCTAATTTATTTGTTTCCTACCACTATAATTACGCTCAAGCCGAGGCGGGAAATACCAGCATACCTATCCCTTATATAAATTCCAGCACTCCAAATGAAACTGTGTATGTTCGAGTTCGAGATATTAACACAAATTGTGTCGCTATAACAACTTTAGACATACATGTTGAAATTAGTCCAATTGTAAACTTAGATCCTCAATATATTGATGCTTGCGATACAGATTTAGATGGTCATGCTTCTTTTAATTTAACCGAAGTACTGCCAAATATTCTAAATGGATTGTCTGGAGTGACTACCTCATTCCATTCTAACTATGCAGATGCCGATAGCGGCACTAACCCAGTTTTGGACGAAACAAATTATGAATTTACCAACGGTTTAGATGAACCTGGTTTTACAACCATGTATTTAAGGGTTGAGGATAATACTACAGGCTGCGCTTCTATAGTACCTTTTGAAATTCATACTAATTTGTTATTAACAGCAACAGACACGGGTGATTTTGCTATCTGCGATCAAAATGACGACAATACAGATACCGCTGAATTTAACCTCCTTTCTGTAGAAAACTTTATTGCTAACGATTTACCCTACCCCATCACAGTAGAATTTTTCGAAACCGAAGAAGACAGAACCAACGGAAATAATATAGACAAAAACAATTTTTTCGAAGCTACTAGTCCGCATACACTATATATAAGCATTTCAGACGGCGCCTGTACTCAAGACACTGAGATTAACCTTAGAGTAAATCCTATTTTACTATTTACTAGTCCACCAATAGCCTATTGCGACGACGACGACGATGGGATTGCTACTATAAACTTACAATCTTTAGATGAAACCATTACGGGTGGTAATCCAGACTTTACGGTAAGCTACTTTAGAGATGAAGTAGATGCCGAAAACAACGACTCATTTAAACGATTACCACAATATATTGCTAACACAACACCTATTACCACATTATATGCACGTATTGCCAGTCAAGGCGCTAGTGGCTGTTCCACTGTAAATGAAATAGAAATTGAAGTCGTAACCGCTCCTTCAACCACCCAACCTACAGATATAGTTATTTGTGATAACGATCAAGACGGTTATACTGTCATTAATTTAAATAGTAAAATTTCTCAAATTATTTCGAGCACCTCTGGTGTTGATATTGATTTCTTTACCTCTTTAAATGATGCCAACAATAAAACCAATGAAATCCCCGAAATAGAGCGTAATGCTTATAATACCAATACGCAAACCATTTATGTACGAGTGGAAGATATTCTAAGTTCAACAGGCTGTTTTGCTATTGAATCTTTTGAAGCTATAGTGAATACTCTACCTATATTTCCTGCAATTAGTAATTATCAAATTTGCGAGTCTTCTGGCTCGAAGGTAACCGACTTTTACCTTCATGAAAAAGATTCTGAAATATTAAACGGACAATCAGGTAAAGATGTTATATATTTTAAGGATAGTGCAATGAGTCAGCGTATTGATAAACATACAGCCTTCCAAAACACTTCTAGTCCACAGACCATTTATGTACGAGTTGAAAATATTTCCGATCCTAGTTGTTACGGGACTTCTTCCTTTGATTTACTCGTTTCTCCAAACCCTATTTACGATCCTATTGTAAATTATTTAGTTTGTGCCGATGCTGCCGAAGACGGACATCATGAAATTAATTTAGACGAAAAAGCTCAGGAAATAAAACAAGGGTCCAATGAACCTTTAAATATATCCTTTCATAAAACGGTAGCAGATGCAGATAACAATATAAATCCACTCCCGGCCTTATATACAAACACCTCTCCTTTTAATGAAACCATTTTTGTTCGTATTGAAAGTGAAGATTCCCTTTGTCACCTAGTAGAACCTTTACATATAACTATTTTTGCAAGACCTGATCTTTCCGAAGCTTTACCTTTAGAAACTTGTGATGAGGATTATGACGGTATTAGCAACTTCGATTTAACTACAGCAGATTTCGAAATTTTTACACGTATTCCAAGTCACCTTATTTCCATCAACTATTTCAGCAATTTCGATGACATAAATCCTAATGATGGTTACGATAACTCAAATGAAATATCAAACCCGACTAACTATGCTTCAAACACTAACACTGTATACATCAAAGTTACCAATACATTTATAGGTTGCTTCTCTGTTATTCCCTTAGAGTTGGTTGTACACCTTCCTCCGGTAATAAACCGAATTGGAAACTATCCTATTTGCGATAACGACACAGATACTTTTGAATTATCAAGTATAAATCACTTATTAGTAAAGGTTCCTTCCGAAGTAAACATTTCTTTCCATAGTTCGCAAAGTGATGCCGATAATAATAGTTCTCCAATTAATAATAGTTTCAACTATTCGGCAAATACGCATACAATCTATGTTCGTGCAGCCTACAAAGTTACAGGATGTCAGGTAACTTCTAGCTTTAATTTAATAATCAACCCTAACCCTATAGCAAATACACCTCCAAATCTAATGAGCTGTGACGATGATTTTGATGGGCATTTAATCTTTGATCTTTCGGCAAATACGCTTCCTGTTATAGGGGCACAAGATCCTACTCAAGTTACGGTAAGTTATTATACAACTCTAACAGATGCTGAAACTAAAACAAATTCACTAACTACCAATCATTTAGCTTATGATGGTCAATCCATTTTTGCTAGAATAGAAAACAATACCACGGGCTGTTATAGTACTACCCAATTTACTACAATTATCTACCCTTTACCAGTAATTCCTATAGATGATATAGTAACCCTTTGTCGCGAATCCTATCCGCTCTATATTGATGCCTTTACAGGAGACCCTGCAGACACTTATATATGGTCTACATCGGTTAATGCTTCTGCAAATAACGCAACACTTTCAGAAATTGCTGTAACACCAAGTCAATTAGGTGTTTATTCGGTAACTGTTACCACACCAAATAACTGTAGTTTTACCAAGACATTCACCGTTATAGAATCTGAGCAAGCCGAAATTACCTTTACATCTTCTATAGATTTTTCTGACCCTAATAGTATTTCTGTGGATATTAACCTTAATCGTATTGGGGATTATGTATACATTCTAGATGGAGGATCACCACAAAAATCAAGTACCTTCGAAAATGTTAGTTTTGGAAATCATACGGTGACTGTCCGTGATTTAAATGGTTGTATGGATGAAACTCAAGACGTTTTTGTATTTGATATTCCTAAATTTTTCACACCTAACAATGATAGTTATTATGACACTTGGCACATCATTGGTGCCGACCAATTACCAGGTAGTTTAGTTCATATCTATAACCGACAAGGTAAACTATTAAAAGCACTACACCATACATCTCCTGGTTGGGACGGTATGTTTAATGGTGAAAAAATGCCAACAGATGACTATTGGTTTGTGGCAAACATAATACAGAACGGAAACGACATGGTAATAAAAGGACATTTCACTTTAAAACGATAGCACGCAAATTTTGTTTAATTTTGCAAAATGCAGTTTAAAGTTGAATCAGAATTTAGTCCTACAGGAGATCAGCCACAAGCCATAAAACAGCTTGTTAATGGTATCAATACGAATGAACAATTTCAAACCTTACTAGGGGTAACTGGTTCAGGAAAAACCTTTACCGTTGCTAATGTTATTGAAGAAGTACAGCGACCTACGCTGGTTTTAGCCCATAACAAAACACTAGCAGCACAACTCTATTCTGAGTTTAAACAGTTTTTTCCAAATAACGCCGTTGAATATTTCGTTTCTTATTACGATTACTACCAACCTGAGGCTTACATTCCTGTTTCTGGGGTTTACATTGAAAAAGATTTATCTATAAACGAGGAAATAGAGAAAATGCGATTAAGTACGACCTCCTCTCTCCTATCCGGGAGACGTGACGTGCTTGTAGTGGCCTCAGTGTCTTGCTTGTACGGTATTGGAAATCCTGTGGAGTTTCAGAAAAACGTGATTTCGTTAGAACGCGATCAAGTCATTTCAAGAACGCAACTATTGCATCAACTCGTTCAAAGTTTATATTCCAGAACCGAAGCCGATTTTAAACATGGTAATTTTAGAATTAAAGGCGATACGGTAGATATTTTCCCCAGTTATGCTGATGATGCTTTTAGAATTCACTTTTTTGGTGATGAAATTGAAGACATCGAATCCTTCGATATTCAAACGAATAAAGTGGTTGAAAAATACGACCGACTTACCATATATCCTGCAAACATGTTCGTAACCTCGCAAGATGTTTTGCAAGGCGCTATAAAAAGCATTCAAGATGATTTGGTTGAGCAGCATGATTATTTTAAAGAAATTGGCAAACATTTAGAAGCAAAACGCCTTAAAGAACGTACCGAATTTGATCTCGAAATGATTCGTGAATTGGGCTATTGTTCTGGTATTGAAAACTATTCGCGTTATCTAGATGGCAGACAACCAGGCACACGTCCCTTCTGTTTACTTGATTATTTTCCAGATGATTTTTTAATGGTAATTGATGAAAGTCACGTAACGGTTTCCCAAGTGCATGCCATGTATGGCGGTGATAAAAGTAGAAAAGAAAATTTAGTAGAATATGGTTTCAGATTACCTGCTGCCATGGATAATCGTCCGTTAAAGTTTGAAGAATTTGAAGCTTTACAAAATCAGGTGATTTATGTAAGTGCTACCCCAGCAGATTATGAATTAGAAAAATCGGATGGTGTATATGTTGAACAAGTTATTCGACCTACAGGTTTATTGGATCCTATTATTGAAGTAAGACCAAGTTTAAATCAGATTGATGATTTAATTGAAGAAATTCAGCAACGTGTTGAAAAAGACGAACGCACTTTAGTGACGACACTAACAAAACGTATGGCTGAAGAATTGACTAAATACCTTGATCGTATTCAAATTCGTTGCCGTTACATCCATAGTGATGTAGACACTTTAGAACGTGTAGAAATCATGCAAGACCTGCGTAAAGGACTTTTTGATGTACTTGTTGGTGTAAACTTATTACGTGAAGGTTTGGATCTCCCAGAAGTTTCTTTGGTGGCCATTATCGATGCCGATAAAGAAGGTTTTTTACGTTCTGCAAGGTCTTTAACCCAAACAGTAGGTCGTGCTGCGAGAAACTTAAATGGAAAAGCCATTATGTATGCTGATAAAGTAACGAAAAGCATGCAAAAAACCATTGATGAGACCAATTACCGACGTCAGAAACAAATAGCCTATAACACAAAACACAATTTAAAGCCACGTGCTTTAAATAAAAGCTTAGATAATGTCCTTTCTAAAAATTCGGTAAGTACCTATAGTTATGAGTTGGAAGCTGCACGAGCTGCCGAACCAGAAAGCGAATACCTAAGTAAACCAGAACTAGAAAAGAAAATCCGTGAAAAAAGAAAACTCATGGAAGCTGCAGCAAAAGCTTTAGATTTTTTAGTTGCCGCAAAATTACGTGATGAAATTAAAAGCTATCAAGATAAATTAGAAAAGCTAAAAGTTTAAACTTTTAGCTTTTGTTCGGTCTAAACTTTAGACCAATTTATATAGAAAGGAGAGAGAGCGCTAATTATAATGTGTTTTAAAAATATCAATTAATACATCTGGCGGAACAATTTTATTCGGGAAGCTTTCCATGAGGTATAGTACTTTGGTAATCGACTCATGACTTAATCCCATCCTTAATCCGAAATTATATAACTTGATGGCACCTTTCGAGTTATTGGTATCACCAAATTTCTGTTCAATATTCAATAATAAAACTAATCTATGAAACTGAACAATACGTTCACTATGAGATTTTAAATGCGTATAATCTATTGGATTATCGAGCAAATAATCAAAATCATGGCGAGATACTTCTAATTGTTTGGCGACACCTAACAGGAAATTATATTCAATTCTTTTTATGTCTTTATCATACTTTGCAAAAGCAATCATTTCAGACAAAAGGCTTAACTTTTCGAGCTTATTAATCATATTTAGAGGGAGTTAAAGCGTTACTTCATAAATTTAAGCAGAAATATTCAGTATTAATCGTAGATTTAGTGCCACTCGTCGAAAAACTATAAGTATTTAATCGTTAAAATTATTTAGTTTATCAATGCATGCCTTTAGTACATCCCATATAATTGCATTTAATCTTCTGAAAACATCATTAGAACAGGCGTTAACAACTATATAAAACACTAACAAACAGCAATATAAACGCTAAAAAAATTACTATTCATAAAAATCAATAATTAAAGTATCTTTACACAGTGGCTAAAATGCTAAAATTTCATTTTTCACACCTAAATCGATGAAATACATCGAAAAACAGCAAAAATTTCACAAAACATGACAAATAACGATGTTCTTAAAAAATTACGTGTCGCTCTAAAACTTAGAGATGATGAAATTGTAAAAATTTTAGAGTTAGTAGATTTTAGAATTTCTAAAAGTGAACTGGGCGCATTTTTCAGAAAGGAAGACCACCCTAAATATATGGAGTGTGGTGACCAAATTCTGCGTAATTTTTTAAATGGTCTGGTCATTCACATGCGAGGTCCTATGCCTAAAAAGGGAGAAAAACCGAAATCCAAAAAACCAGGCATTTCAAAATAAAAACAAGGCAACTAAATATAAGTTGCTTTTTTTTTGCGTTAATTTTTAAAGAATAATATTAATTTAACACACCAATTCCACATAACAAAATCAATATTAAACACTTAGTTATTTAACCCAATTTATAGTATTCTATTTAGTTAATACTGCAATAACCTAAGCGTAACTCAGAATTTTAACAATTCCTTTTTTCAAACGATAAATTTGTACTTCATTTTTTTACAACTTAAAACTTGTAAAATTAATGGCACCCCAAACAAATATATCATGAAAAAAAACTACCTACTATTTTGCTTATGTATTTTATACATAGGCTTAACACCTGTCTACGGACAAATAGATGCTTCTAAATGGATGCATGGCTGGACCAATTTTCAGCCAAACTTAGAACGCTATATGGAAGCCGATACTAAGATCCCATCCCTAATTTCAGAAGATTTAGTGCTTTCAAACAATAAAATTTATCTTTTATCTGGAAATGTATATGTTGTAGCAAATGCAAAATTAACTATAGAACCAGGAACCATAATTCGCTGTGACCATACAAACCCTGCTAGTTTAATTGTTTCAAGAGGCGCTAAATTAATTGCAGAAGGTACCAATTTTCAGCCTATAGTTTTCACGTCAAATAAACCTACAAAATCACGTCAAACTGGCGATTGGGGAGGTATTGTAATCCTAGGAAATGGAAAATTAAATACGGTATCGGGAGTCGCTAACGTAGAAGGAAACTTTTCACCTCAATATTCTCTATATGGAGGAGACACTCCTGAAGAGGAAACAGCCATTTTAAAATATGTACGTATTGAATACCCGGGGCGAAAAATTAATGAATCTAAAGAATTAAATGGCTTAACACTTTGTGGTATTGGCTCTAAAACTATTTTAGAAAATATTATGGTGAGCTATTCTGCCGATGATTCTTTCGAGTGGTTTGGTGGTCAAGGCGACTTTAGTAATTTAATATCTTATAAATCGAAGGATGATGATTTTGATATCACCGATGGTTTTAAAGGAAGCTTAACACATATTCTATCGGTAAGACATCCATACATTTCAGATGTAAGTGGTTCTTACGCTATCGAAATTGATGGTTATTCATCCAGTGGTTATCAACCTATTGATACCCATTTATCATTTGTAAAGGTAAAAAACGCTACACTTATAAATTTAGCAAATCAGGAAAGCACACCGTTTATTAAAGCGGCCATTTCAGCAAAAAAGAAAGCTCAAATTTCTGTAGAATATTCATCAATTTCAGGTTTTGCACATGTAGTTAAGCTGGATAAATCTTATACCAATTCTAGTGAAATTGTAAACAGTATAAGTTTTGTCAATAACTTTTTCAATGTGAGCGATCAAGGTTTAAATAGTCGAAAAAACACCATTTATCACCCGAACGGTTTCTTTTCAAGCAACATATTCACAAAAGATTTTAAGAATCCTGAAGACTTATATATGGCGCCTTTAGACGATGTAAGTCCTTCGTTTACTTTAAAATCTTCAGAAATGAAAAACAATCTTGGCGAGAATATCTCTCTAAATCATTAAATACATCCCAATCAAAATGAATAAATTAATCCTACTTATTATTATCATTACCCTTGTTAGCAACGTGACATTTAGCCAATCAGGACAACCATTTTTCACAAAATCAGATCGCATCAATAAGTTTCACACTATAGACGATTTGGAAGATTTAGGAAAAGGCGATTTAGTAAGCTTATATGCAGACCGATTTGCTGAAATAACCAAAATAATGCCTTTCATGGCGATTACGACCAAATCTGATCAAAAATTACAAGATGTTGGTATTCGCGAAAATTCTGAAAACATAAAATTACTTAGCAAGTATAAAGAAGATGAGCGTGAGCGTATTAGAGCAAGTAATAATCTTATTGCTGACTTTGTAGCTTATGCTGATAGTGAAAACATAATATGGTCTATTCTTTATATGGAAGATATTATTAAAAAGCTTCGCCTTGGATTTAAAGGGAACTTTTAATGGCTGGTAAAAGCTCTTTCTTTTGAAATAAAACTCTTAATCTGAATCTATTTCAAAAGCTGATTATACTTAGAAATAATTACTATAAGAAGCTGCCAAGTTCAGCATAATAACTTGAATTAAGTCAGCTTCATTTTATTAAACACCTTCTAAAAACAAAAATCTCCGAAAGTATAACTTCCGGAGATTTTTTATATAATAAATTTAAAGACTATTTAAAACTGTCTTCAAATAATTTACTTTCCTAGTACCTCTTGTACTTTATCAGCAGCTTCTTGGAATTCAGTGGCACTTAATACATCTAAACCAGAATTATCAATTAACTCTTTAGCGACATCAGCATTGGTTCCTTGTAAACGTACAATAATAGGCACTTCAATGTTGCCCATGTTTTTGTAAGCATCAATAACACCTTGCGCTACACGATCACAACGTACAATTCCACCAAAAATATTAATTAATATGGCTTTTACAGCAGGATCTTTTAAGATGATTTTAAAAGCAGCTTCAACACGAGCAGCATCTGCAGTTCCACCAACATCTAAGAAGTTAGCTGGCTCACCACCTGCTTGCTTAATTAAATCCATTGTTGCCATTGCTAAACCAGCTCCGTTAACCATACAACCAACGTTTCCGTCAAGGTCAACATAGTTTAAACCAAGCTCTCCAGCTTCAACTTCAATAGCACTTTCTTCACGTACATCACGTAAATCAACATAGTTTTTATGTCTGTATAAAGCATTATCGTCAATCGTTACTTTAGCATCAACAGCCATGATTTTATCATCACTCGTTTTTAATACTGGATTGATTTCAAATAAAGAAGAGTCAGATTTTACGTAAGCCGTATATAAATTAGTAACAAATTTTGTCATTTCCTTAAATGCAAGACCAGATAAACCTAAGTTAAATGCAATACGTCTCGCTTGGAAAGGCACTAAACCAACAATAGGATCAACTTCTTCAGTAAAAATTAAATGAGGTGTTTCTTCTGCAACGGTTTCAATATCCATTCCACCTTCGGTAGAATACATAATCATATTACGACCTGTAGCTCTA
Source organism: Tamlana sp. 2_MG-2023 (assembly GCF_030548465.1). GTDB lineage: Bacteria > Bacteroidota > Bacteroidia > Flavobacteriales > Flavobacteriaceae > Pseudotamlana. The sequence continues at coordinate 564,169 of NZ_JAUOSF010000001.1, read as the reverse complement.
TTTAATAATACAGATACATAAAATTCGCTTGTTTCACTTTCACCTGGATAGTAAACATCTTCGGCAACTAAAACTTGGTGTACGCGCTTACCTTCTGCTGAAGTTTGAGGCGTTACTAAGTCCATACCAATAATTTGACCTGCAATCTCTTCAACTTCTTGAAGATTTTTTGCAAGCTTTACTCCGCCACCTTTACCACGACCACCTGCGTGAACTTGTGCCTTAATAACGTGCCAGCTCGTTCCTGTTTCACTAGTTAACTGCTTTGCAGCAGCTACTGCTTCTTGAGCATTCTGTGCAACAATACCTCTTTGGATACGAACTCCAAAACTACTCAATATCTCTTTACCTTGATATTCGTGTAAATTCATAATTTGCTAATTGTTTAAGAAAAAAGCAAATATATATTATAGGCTTTACTTACCCTAATATTTAATACCGAAAACTATAATAAGTTTTTATCTCAAAGTTAATTATTTAACACTTTGTTTATTTTGTATAATTTTTTATTTATTCCTTTTTTATATTACCTAAAGAAATATCTTTGCCAAAAATTATAAATTATGTTAGATAGTCAATTGCTTAAAATTGCACAGGATTTTGGAAGTCCTGTTTATGTATATGATGCTGAAAAAATTGAATTTCAGTACCACAGATTAACCAATGCATTTAAGAATGTTAAGAAGTTAAAACTTAACTATGCTGTTAAAGCACTATCTAACATCTCTATTTTAAAGCTTTTTAAATCTTTAGGATCAGGGATTGATACGGTTTCAATTCAGGAAGTTCAGCTTGGACTGGCTGCTGGGTTCTCACCAGATCAAATCATTTTTACACCAAACGGCGTGTCTTTATCTGAAATAGAAGAAGCCGCAAAACTTGGGGTTAAAATCAATATTGACAACCTCTCTATTTTAGAACAATTTGGAACTAAACACCCTAACGTACCGGTTTGTATTCGTATTAACCCACATGTTATGGCTGGTGGAAATGCGAATATTTCTGTAGGGCATATTGATTCTAAATTCGGAATTTCAATTCATCAAATACCACACATTTTACGTATTGTTGAAAATACTAAAATGCACATTAATGGTATTCATATGCATACAGGAAGTGATATTTTAGATATTGAAGTATTCCTATATGCAAGTGAAATTTTGTTTGAAACAGCAAAACAGTTTAAAGACTTAGATTTTATTGATTTCGGATCAGGGTTTAAAGTACCTTATAAAGCTGGTGATATTGAAACCAATATTGAGGAATTAGGGGAAAAACTATCGGCTAGATTTAACGATTTCTGTAAAGATTACGGAAAAGATTTAACCTTAGCTTTTGAACCAGGAAAATTTTTAGTGAGCGAATCGGGTAGTTTTTTAACGCACGTCAATGCTGTTAAACAAACAACTTCAACTGTTTTTGCTCAAGTTGATTCTGGATTTAACCATTTAATCAGACCGATGCTATACGGATCACATCACGATATCGTAAACATCTCTAATCCTAACGGACGTGAACGTTTCTACACAGTGGTAGGTTATATTTGTGAAACGGATACTTTTGGAAACAACCGTCGAATCAATGAGATTAACGAAGGGGATGTTTTATGTTTTAAAAATGCAGGAGCTTACTGTTTTTCAATGGCAAGTAACTACAACTCTAGATTTAAGCCAGCTGAAGTGTTATGGTATAACAATGAAGCACGTGTAATTAGAGAGCGTGAAACTTTTGAGGACATTATTAAGAATCAAGTTGAAATCGATTTTTCTCCAAAAAAGAAAGCTGCAGCAGCTAAATAATAACTGCTCCAATCATATAAAAAAAATCCTCTTCATTATTTTTTGTGAAGAGGATTTTTTTATTATAATTCTATTTGATGACAAGTTTCCCACATAATCATGGTACTTTTGAGCTAAATCAAACATTTCTTAATGAATTTCACAAACCCTTTAGTATATGGTGTTCCTTTCTTTTTAGCACTCATATTATTAGAATACTCATATAGTAAACATCATAAAGCACAGCGAAGCCAAAAACTATACAATTGGAAAGATTTAGCCGCTAGCCTTTCCATGGGAATTGGCTCTGCAGTAATTGCTGCGCTTACCAAAACCATTGCAGCTATAGTTATTTTTAATTTTGTTTATGAAATTTTCAATCCTTTAGTTGATGGTGTACGCACCAATATTATGGGATACGAATCGTTTGGATACGCTTGGTATATTTGGCTTATTTGTCAATTATTAGACGACTTTAGTTACTATTGGTTTCACCGCCAAAACCACAATGTTCGATTTTTGTGGGCTGCGCATATTGTACACCATTCTTCAGATAAATTTAATTTAGGAACAGCTGTAAGAAACGGTTGGTTTACTCTTTTATATAAATCTTTCTTTTACATGTGGATTCCAGCTATCGGATTTCCTCCTGAAATGCTAATAGTATGTTTAGGTATTGAATCGCTCTGGCAATTTCAATTACACTCTGTATATGTTCCTAAAATGGGAATTATTGAAAAAATATTTAACACACATACTATGCACCAAGTTCACCACGCTCAAAACTTTGAATATATGGATAAAAACCATGGTGGATTTTTAAATATTTTTGATAGAATATTCGGAACATTTAAAGAATTAGACGAAACTATCGACATTAAATATGGTGTCACTAGCCCTCCTAACTCATACAATCCATTTATAATTTTAACGCATGAGTATAAAGATATTTGGAATGATATGAAAAAATCTAAAAACTGGTATCATAAATTCATGTACATCTTTGCCCCTCCAGGTTGGAGTCATGATGGTAGTACGCTAACCATAAAACAACAAAGAAAACTATTAAAAGTAAATAACTACTCATTATTCAATTCCTTTTTGTATTCTTCTAAATGAACTTTAACCGCTTCATCTAATTCGGGTTCTTGAATATCATCAAACTGCTTAAGCGTATCATAAATAATTTTTGCTACCAAATAACGTGCTGAAGGTTTATCATCGGCAGGAATGGCGTACCACGGTGCGTGAGGTTTAGATGTTTTGTTTATAGCTTCCTCATAACAAACCTGATATTTATCCCAAAGTTTACGTTCTTTTAAATCACCCGGAGAGAATTTCCAGTTCTTCTCCTTCTTATTTAAACGGCGTAATAACCTATCCTTCTGTTCTTTTTTAGAAAGATTCAAGAAAAATTTGAAAATGAGTGTTCCATTTTGAGCCACATGCTTCTCAAAATTATTGATTTGTTCAAAACGTCGGTCCCAAAAAGCTGCATCAACATCGTTTACACTATGAATATTAGGAAGGTTTTCTCCCAGAACATACTCAGGATGCACACGGGTTACCAACACATTTTCATAGTGTGTTCTATTAAAAACACCAAATTTTCCACGAGCAGGAAGCGCTATATAGTGACGCCAAATAAAATCGTGTTTCAACTCTAATTCCGTCGGTACCTTAAAACTATGAACCACCACTCCTCTTGAATTAAAACCTTTAAAAACTTCACGTATTAAGCTGTCTTTTCCAGCCGTATCCATGCCTTGTAAACAGACTAAAACAGCATATTTTCCATGAGCATAAAGGGTATCTTGTAACTTACCTAACTTCTTTCTTACCTTTTTCAATTCCTTTTCGGCATCATCAATAACTACTTTAGTCTGGGAGTTTTTTAAAGTGATATTAGAAGTCACTTTATAGTGGTCTATATTCATATTTTATGCGGTTTTAATATTATATTCTTCACTAAATTAGGTTAAATATAGTAAATCTAAAATTTGAATAATAGACAATACTCCTTTAATATATTTTATATATATTAGGCGTACCTATTTATGTTAACCCAAATACTATGAAAAATTATTACCTACTATTTTTTCTAACGGCCTCTTTGGTTGTTAGTTCCCAATCAGACTGCGATAACGCCCATGCATATATGGGAAATGCTTACGCACACGTTAAAGATTCTTATGAATCAAATAACGTGAGTCACTTAAAACATTACGCAAACAGATCTGTAGAATCTTTTAAATTAGCTAAAGAATCTCTTGCTTCTTGTAACTGTGATAAAGCAGTTGAATTGGCTAATAAAAGCATTGAAGCTTTAGAGAAAGTTGAATCTGCCGAGACTTTTGAAGACGGACGCTTTTTCGTGAAACGCGGACGTGAATTCAGTAAAGAAGGCCTTGTTGAAATCGACAAGTGTGCTTACAACCAATTTCAACCAGCAGCCGTAGCAAGTGTTGCTGTTGCAGGGACTACAAGTAATTCTACACCATCTGACTTAACAGATTTACAACAAGAACAGCTTAAATTAAAGCAACAACAAGAAGCTTTAAGGTTAAAATCTCAACAAATCAAAGCCCAATTGGCACAACAAGAGGCTCAAGAATTAGCCCTTAGAAAGCAACAAATGATTCAAGCGTACAAGAATCAGATTTTAGAAAATATGAAATCTTATAATGAAACTTTAAAAGTATACGGAAGCAATTCTTATGTGAAGTTTCAAGAAACCATTATTGACATGGAAACAAAAAGTATTTCTGAAATTAAATCACACTATTTGAACGAAATTAAAATGCTTACTAAAAATTATTTAGAAGCTTTGAATCAATGTGAAGCGAGTTAATTTTACTAGCTTCTGAAGCATAAAAAAGCTGTCTCAAAAAGTGACTTTTCGTCAACCTGAACTTGATTCAGGTTCTCATAAAGATACGTTATCAGTATGATGAGATTCTGAATCAAGTTCAGAATGACGTGAGTAACACACTTGAGACAGCTTTATTTTTCTAGACCTTAATCAACTTTACTTCGAAGCAAACAATTTCACATCTTGCTCACTCACTTCTTGACCACCAAGAATGATTAAACGCTCTATAACGTTACGGAGCTCACGAATATTCCCAGTCCAATCATATTCTTGAAGTTGCTTAATAGCTTTATCTGAAAACTTCTTTTTAGTTGAACCGTTTTCTGAAGCAATCTTTTCTGAAAAATGATTCACTAATAAAGGAATATCTTCTCTCCTTTCGTTTAAGGACGGCACCTCAATTAAAATAACAGCTAATCGGTGATACAAATCCTCACGAAAACGACCTGCTTCAATCTCCTTTTTTAAATTTTTATTAGTTGCTGCAATCACACGTACATCCACTTTAATATCACGATCACTACCCACACGCTGAATGCGACTTTCCTGCAAGGCACGAAGCACTTTGGCTTGGGCTGACAAGCTCATATCTCCAATTTCATCTAGAAAAATTGAACCGCCATTCGCAGCTTCAAATTTTCCAGCACGGTCTTTATTGGCACTTGTAAAAGCACCTTTAACATGACCGAATAACTCACTTTCGATTAATTCCGATGGAATCGCTGCACAATTCACTTCTATTAAAGCACCTTTAGAACGGGTACTTTTTTCATGTAACCAATGCGCAACTAGCTCTTTTCCTGTTCCGTTAGATCCTGTAATTAACACGCGAGCTTCGGTTGGAGCGACTTTATCTATTATGTCTTTAATATTAGAAATGGCCTGACTTTCACCAATCATATCATACTTTTTACTCACCTTCTTTTTAAGGATTTTGTTAGCCACAACCAACTCCTTTTTTTCTAAAGCATTTCTAACCGTATTCAATAAACGGTTTAAATCGGGTGGCTTCGATATATAGTCAAAAGCCCCCATGCGCATCGTATTCACGGCAGTATCTAAATCGCCATGACCCGAAATCATAACCATAGGAATTTCTGGTTTTATCTTTTTTGTAGCTTCTAATACTTCAACACCATCCATTTTAGGCATCTTAATATCACAAAGCACTAAGTCGTAATCATCATTTTTAATTTTCTCAATGCCTTCTAAACCATCAACTGCTTCTTCAACTTGGTAGCTGTCATTTTCTTCGGAAAGAATTTTAACCAACACCCGTCTAATCGCTGCTTCATCTTCAATAACTAATATTTTCGACATACTTTAATTTTTAAATCTGTAATTACATTTTCGTAATTACTGAGGTTTCTGAATAATATGAATATCCCTTTGCGGAAAAGGTATACTCACTTTATGCTCTCTAAATAATCTGTCAATTTCAAAACGAATTTCACTTTTCGGAAGCTGCCCTTTAAAACTATCATTAATCGTAAACACCAATTTAAAATCTAAGGAACTCGCTCCAAAATCCATAAATAGCACGATCGGTTCGGGTTCGCTAAGCACAGATTCGTTTGTACTAGCGGCCTGAATTAACAAGCGTTTCACCAATTGCACATCACTTCCATAGGCTACTCCAATAGACACAGACTCCCGAGTGACTGTACCATTTTGGGTCCAATTAAAAAGCATATTTTCTAGATACAAATGGTTAGGGATCACTAAGACCTTATTATCAATGGTCACGGCACGCGTAGTTCGTAATTTAATTTCTTCTATGCGACCTATTTTACCTTCTATTTCAATAATATCACCAACATGAACGGTTTGGTCAACAAGAATAAAAATTCCGGAAATGATATCTTGAAATAAGGTTTGTAAAGCTAAACCAATACCAATTAATAAGGCAGCTGAAGCCGCAAAAATACCTGTAACATTAATTCCGATGGAATCGAAAACCACCAATATAACAATCAGATAAATAAGCCATCGTGCAAATGAAAACACGGTTGTAAATTTCCGCTTATCATCTAGTGGCATTTTTTTAGTGACCATGTTTTTAATGGTCTGCAAAACAAATGTTGTGGCAATTAAAACAATGGCTACTAATAATACATACTTTACTTTTAAAACGATTTCATGAGTATCACCTTCAGTAACATATGAGAAATCAATAATTTTAAATTCTAAAAACTGGATGATTTTTTCCCAAACACCACTTTCTGTAATGGTGTCGCTAACGGCATCTACACTTTTTTCTATTTTATCTGCTGTATCTTGCATACTCTTAGTACTTAATCCATTTCATTAACTCTCTATAGGTTGGTTTTTTACCATACATTAAAATACCCACGCGGTAAATTTTTGAAGCAAACCAAACGGTAGCTATAAACGTAGCAATTAAAATCGCTAAAGACAAAATTTGCTGCCAAATAGGGACACCAAACGGAATACGCATAAGCATCACTACCGGAGAAGTTAATGGAATAAAAGAAAATACTGTTGAAACCGTGCCATGGGGGTCTTCAATAACGGTAAAAAACCCAATATAAACCGCTAAAATTAAAGGCATGATAATAGGCATCATAAATTGTTGCGTATCGGTTTCATTATCTACGGCAGCACCAATAGCAGCATACAGTGAACTGTAAAATAAATAACCGCCTATAAAGAACAAAATAAAAGCAATAATTAAATTAGTTAATGGCAAGTGGAAAAAAGCATTGGCAATATTTTGAACCTGCGCACTTACTTCTGGATTCTCCATAGCTTGTTCCATAACCTGCTGTTGTGGTGTTTGCATTTCTGCCATGTCAATTCCTAAAACTATTGAAGTTACCGTCATTAATATTCCTCCAAAAATTAACCAAATAATTACTTGGGTTATACCAGCAAGAGAAGTTCCTATAATTTTACCTAGCATGAGCTGCATAGGTTTTACAGATGAAATAATAACTTCTATAATTCTGCTCGTTTTCTCTTCGATAACACTACGCATAATCATATTACCATAGATAATGATGAACATGAAAAGTAAATAGCCTGCAGCTCCACCAAAAATTAATTTGATGACACTATCTACTTTTGAAGTTTTTTCACCTTCAAAACTTTCCTGTGCAATCGTAATCTTTACTTTAGAATTATTAATCATTTCAACATCAACACCATTTTCCTGAAGTTTTATATTTGTGAGACGCTGTTCAACTTGATTTTCTATATCCGAAATTAAACTCAAGGATGGTGCTTCCTCGGAATAAAAAGTAATATGCTGCGCATCAATAGCTTCATTCTCTAATTTATGAATGTGCAACAATCCGGTGCCTTCAGTTTCTACAACAAGGGCTTGGGCCTCCTCTAGCGATAATCCGTGTAGAATATTATAAGTTGTGTGTTCTGTTTTTTTAAACACATTTTTGACTAATCCTGATTCGTCTAAAATGGAAATAACACGAACTTTATCATTGTTAAGTTGTGTGAGATAAGCCACGAACGCGATAAGCACCATAAATATTATGGGACTCAAAAAAGTCATGATAATAAAGGATTTATTTCGAACTTTCGTTAAGTATTCGCGTTTTATAATAAGCGGTAAGTGGTTCATTAGAATTAGTTATTCTTTACGGTTTGAATGAATATATCATTTACACTAGGAATGAGTTCTACAAAATGAGACACCTCACCTTTTGAAGTTAAATAGTTAAGTAAGTCGTTTGGTTTAACCGCCTCATCTAATTTAATATTCACTTTTAATTCGTCATCAAGGGTTTTAAAATTGGCTTCAGACACATTAAACTTGTCATTTAATTCTAGTCTTAAACTGGCATTGTTTGAAGTTCTAATACCAACTTCAAAGGTGTTTATTTTATATTGCCTTTTAATATCAACTAATTTTCCGTCTAAAATTTTATTAGATTTATTGATTAAGGCGATATCATCACAAAGTTCTTCTACAGACTCCATACGATGTGTTGAGAAAATCACAGTTGCGCCTTCATTTCGCAATCGTAAAATTTCATCTTTAATTAAATTAGCATTAATAGGATCAAATCCTGAAAATGGTTCATCGAAAATCAACAGCTTAGGTTCATGTAAAACGGTAACCACAAACTGAATTTTTTGCGCCATTCCTTTAGAGAGTTCCTGTATTTTTTTGTTCCACCAGTCACCAATCTCTAAACGATCGAACCAATATTTTAAACGTTTTTTGGCTTCAGATTTACTTAAACCTTTTAGCTGCGCGAGGTACAAAGCCTGCTCACCCACTTTCATCGATTTGTACAAACCGCGCTCTTCGGGTAAATAGCCAATATCGCTAATATGTTTTTGGTTGAGTAACTCACCTCCTAAATGCACCGTACCAGAGTCGGGCATGGTAATTTGATTTACAATACGAATTAAGGTTGTTTTTCCTGCGCCGTTTGGCCCTAAAAGTCCAAAAATACTACCTTCGGGAACTGAAACAGAAACATCATTTAAGGCTTTAAAGTCACCGAATTTCTTGGAAACCTTATTAACCTCTAATAAATTACTCATAGATATTCTTTTAACGGTAAATATATTAAATGTATGAAACCTATCTCGTGCTTTTTAGGATTTATAAGTCAATAATTCTAAGTGCTATTTAAATATGCATTGGTGCGCTTGATGAAACTCCGTATTTCACTATAAAACTAATACTGAAAAGCACCATGTTTAAGCTAATTAAGAGGCCACTATAAGGCTATTTTTATCGCCTTTCAACTAAGCAAAATAGCCTAAAAACAAAACCCACCCTTAAAAAAATTAAGGATGGGAAAAAAATTGCTATGAAAAAGAAAAATTATCACTAAACTTAATTAGTGATTTTCAAATATACTTTTTTTTTTAATACTTCCTAGTAATGAGCAGTATATCTTATAGTTATTGACAAAAAAAATCCGCTATAAAAGCGGATTTCTTAATTCTGAATCGTTTTTGTTACGAAAACATATCTTTTACTTTCTCAAAGAAAGATTTATCTGAACTCTCTGGTTTCGGATCAAAATGCTCATCATCTTGCATCGCTTCAAAGAAATCTTTTTGTTGTTTATTCAGTGTTTTAGGTGTCCACACATTAACGTGTACTAGTAAATCACCTTTCCCGTAACCGTTGATACTTGGAATTCCTTTTCCGCGTAAGCGTAAAATTTTACCCGATTGTACACCAGCTTCAACTTTGATGCGTACTTTTCCGGTAACGGTATCAATTTCTTTAGAAGTTCCTAAAACAGCATCAGGGAAACTTACGTATAAATCATAATGTAAATTATCACCTTCACGTTGTAATTTATCGTGTTGTTCTTCTTCAATAACAACAATTAAATCACCTGAAATACCATTTCCTGGTGCTTCGTTTCCTTTTCCAGAAACTTTAAGCTGCATACCATCAACAACACCTGCAGGGATTTTAATAGAAACCGTTTCTTCAGATACTTTTAAACCTTGAGCATCTGCATCACTAGGTTTTTTATCGATAGTTTGACCAGCTCCACCACAAACATTACATGGTGCAGAGGTTTGCATACGCCCTAAAATAGTATTTGCAATACGAGTTACTTGTCCGCTACCCTGACAGGTTGAACACGTTTTATAGGTAGTACCTGGCGCTTGAACTTTACGTTTTACTTTAACTTTTTTCTCAACGCCATTAGCAATTTCTTCTAAAGTTAATTTAACACGAATACGTAGGTTGCTACCTTTAACACGACGTTGGCCACCGCCGCCTCCGAAGCCACCTCCGAAACCGCCGCCTCCAAAAATATCACCAAACTGGCTGAATATGTCATCCATATTCATGCCACCGCCGTAGCCACCGCCACCACCGCCATTCTCGAAGGCTTGGTGACCGTATTGGTCGTAACGTGCTTTTTTGTTTTCGTCGCTTAGAATTTCATATGCTTCAGCCGCCTCTTTAAATTTAGCTTCTGCGTCCTTATCATCTGGGTTTTTATCTGGGTGAAATTCAATCGCTTTTTTTCTGTAAGCTTTCTTGATTTCAGCAGCACTTGCCCCTTTACTAATTCCTAATATTTCGTAAAAATCTCTTTTTGCCATATTCTATTTTATTGCCCAATAACTACTTTTGGAAAACGGATTACTTTTTCTCCTAAAACATATCCTTTTTCAACTATATCAATAATTTTTCCTTTTAAATCGTCTGTTGGTGCAGGTATTTGTGTAATTGCTTCATGGTTATCTGCGTTAAAAACTTCTCCTTTTTCAACAACCATAGCTTTTAAGCCTTTTTGTTCTAAAGTGTTTACCAATTTTTGATAAATTAACAAGACACCTTTGCGTAACTCTTCAGCTTCTTTATCGTCTTCAATATGACTTAAAGCACGCTCGAAATCGTCTAAAACAGGTAATAAGGTTTTCATAACCCCTTCACTTGCTGTCGAAAACAACTCAATACGCTCTTTAGATGTTCTGCGTTTGTAATTTTCAAATTCAGCAAATAGACGCAAAAACTTCTCTTTCTCTTGCTTTAATTCTGCTTCAAGTTTTTCTTCTGCAGTTTCTTCTATTACTGCTTCTTCAGAAACTTGCTCTTCAACTTCAACAGTTTCGTTTTGAACACTGTCTACTTGTTCACTTTCTATATCGTTATTCTTATCTTTTTTACTCATCGTAAATTCACGTTTTGAAATACTCAATTTAAGTTGGCAAAAGTACTGCCATTATTATAAAAATGTCATAATGTCATTAAAATTATTTTAATTTTTTTTCCACTCACGATTCACTATTTTTGAGACTTAAATCCAAAACATTTTAAAATGAAAAAATCATTATTCACATTAGTATTATGTATTGCTACTTCAGCTGTTTTTACATCTTGTAAGGACAAGGTAAAAGAAGCTGAAATAACAGAAGCTGAAGCTCCTGCAGTAGTAGACGAAGCTGAAAACAGTGAAACTTATAATGTAGTTACAGAAGAATCTAGCATCGAGTGGAAAGGCACTAAACCAACAGGTGAGCACTTTGGAACTATTGCTATTCAAGAAGGTACTGTAGAGCGCAGCAGCATCGGGAGAGTTGTTAGTGGTTCGGTTACTATCGATATGAATTCTATTGTAGTTAAAGATATTCCTGCTGAAGACGAAGGAAATGCAAAACTTTTAGGGCATTTAAAAAACGAAGACTTTTTTGATGTTGAAAAAAATCCAACTTCAACTTTTGAAATTACTGAATTATTAGAATCTGAAGCTAGAAACGTACTTTCAGGTAACTTAACCATTAAAGGAATCACTCATAATATTAGCATTCCTGTTACTGTTGATTATGCAGATAACGCTGTCACTCTTACAAGTGAAGCTTTTATTATTGACAGAACAAAATGGGATATTAAATATGGTTCAAAGTCAATTTTTGATGATTTAGGTGATAAATTTATCAATGATGATATCGAACTTAAAATTGTAGTTAAAGCTGTGAAAGCTTAATTAAGAAACACTTTATTTTCAAGAGGCTGTCTGAAAGGCTGAAATTTTCGTCAACCTGAACTTGATTCAGGTTCTCATCCTAATGAGTTATCAAGGTGATGGGATTCTGAAACAAGTTCAGAATGACGAGGTTACTACTTTTTAGACAGTCTTTTTCTATTTTACAACAAATCCGCCAAGGCAGGTTCTAAATGATGAAACTTGAAGAAAAAGCCCTTATCTTCTATTTTTTTAGAGCTTACACGCTGACTCTCATATAAAAGTGTGTGCATTTTTCCTAAAGCTAAATTCATTACAAACTTAGGGATGTTAGGCAAAAAGAGTGGTATTTCTAAGACTTTGGCTATTGTTTTAACCAACTCATTATTCGTTACTGGGTTTGGTGAAACTGCATTGTAAACACCTTCCAATTGAAACTTCAAAACATAATAAAACAATTGCGTTAAATCGTATTGGTGTATCCAAGATTGCCATTGTTTCCCTGTACCAAAAGCTGCTCCTACACCATAATCAATTGGTTTTACCATTTTTTGTAAAACACCTCCTTTGCTAGACAAAACTAAACCAATTCTAATCTTAGCAACTGTTATTCCCAAAGACTTAAAATCATCAACCTCATGTTCCCAAGCACAAACAACTTTACTTAAAAAGGATGTTTGGGACACTTTAAATTTTTCGTCGTAATAATTAGTAATAGAGTCTGGATATACACCAATGGCACTCGCTGAAATTACCTGTTTGATATTATGAGTTTCCCCTTTTAAATTATTAACTAATAATTTCGTGCTCTCGGTACGACTTCTTAAAATTTCCTTTTTATAGCAAGGTGTCCAGCGTTTAGCTATAGTTGAAGCTGCTAAATGAATTATAGCATCTACATCTTTAAAACAGTTCGTATCTATCTCTTTAGTTTTCGGATTCCAATAAAACCCATGATAATTTTCTTCTAATGAGATTGCAGATTTACGCGTGGTTAGGTAACTCACTTGCACACCTTGTTTATGACAAAGTTTTACAATATCCTGACCTATCATTCCAGTAGCTCCAGTAATTAGTACGCGCATCGCTTTTTTTTTACAAAGTTACTAAATGGTGATACGGGCTACTTGGTATTTATATTAGGTTTAACAGTATTGCGTAGAATTTCTTTATGCTTTGTTAATATTCATTACTAAAAGCTTATGGCTTCGTAGCCCTTAGCATTTCTCGTTTTCCAGGAGGCCCTGGCAATCTTTCAACGATAAAACCAACGGCTTGCATGGCTCGTCTTACACTACCCTTTGCCGCGTAGGTAACTAAAACACCATTTGGTTTTAAAGCCTTATACATGATAGCAAAGATATCTTCTGTCCATAATTCAGGCTGAACTCTTGCCCCAAAAGCATCAAAATATATGAGGTTATGTTTATTTACATCATCAATTTCATCAAAAAACTTTTGCTGTTTGGTTAGAGTGAAATCGTTTTTTATATCATGAGAAGCTTCCCAAGATACCTTATGAATGGCATCGAACAAATTATTTTTTTCTTCGGAATTTAATTCTGAAACATAATTTAGCTTGCTAACTTCTTCAGCTGAAACAGGATAGGCCTCTACCCCATAATAATGTATCGGAAGCTTTAATTTTTCAGATTCAATTAACGTGATAAAAGCATTCAAACCTGTACCAAAACCAATTTCTAAAATAGACAGATTCTGGCTTATTTCTGAACATAAATGAGATTCAAAAACATGCTGTAAACCATGCTTTATAAAAACATGATAAGCTTCTTGTATGGCACCATGTTTAGAATGGTATTGCTCATCCCAATCTGGGATATGAATGGTTGAAGAACCATCGGAAGTAATGATAATTTCTCGTTTCAAATTAAGAATCTATAGTGAAAAGTCGTTTTTTAATCAATTCGCCTCAAAAAAAATAAAAGAAGCCGCGATTTGTTGTAAATATAGCATTTTTTAAAGACGAATTTGTTTAAATTTGTCCGTATAAAAATACGAGACTATGAGTGCTATAATCAACGACATCGAGATTATAAAATCGGAAACTACAAAAATAAATGATGTAGATTTTGACAATTTAAAATTCGGACATGTTTTTTCTGATCACATGCTAGAATGTAACTTTAAAGACGGTAAATGGCAAGCGCCTAAAGTGGTTCCTTATCAAGGAATTACTTTAGATCCTTCTGCTAAAATTTTCCATTACGGACAATCGGTCTTTGAAGGTATGAAAGCTTACAAGGATGCCGATGATAAAGTCTGGTTATTTCGCCCATTAGATAATTTCAAACGTATTAATATTTCATCTAAACGTTTGGCTATTCCTGAACTTCCTGAAAATTATTTCATGGATGGTTTAAAAGCCTTATTAGAAATTGATAAAGATTGGATTCCTACTAACGAAGGTAGTTCATTATATATAAGACCATTTGTTTTTGCTTCTGGAAACGGTTTCCATGCGTCGCCAGCCGATGAATATAAATTCATTATTTGTACAGCGCCTTCTGGATCTTACTTTGCAGGCGATGTAAAAGTTTTAATTGAAGAAAAATATTCGCGTTCTGCCAATGGTGGTGTAGGTTTTGCTAAAGCTGGTGGTAATTATGCCGGACAGTTTTACCCAACGCAATTAGCAGTTGAAAAAGGTTACCAACAAGTGATTTGGACTGATGACAACACACATGAATACATTGAAGAAGCTGGAGCAATGAATATTTTTGTTCGTATTAATGATACTTTAATTACGGGACCAACAAGTGATAGAATTCTTGATGGCATTACACGTAAAAGTATTATTGAATTAGCTAAATCTGAAAACATTCCTGTTGAAGTTAGAAAGCTTACAGTTGCTGAAGTTGTTGAAGCTGCAAAAAACGGATCGTTAAAAGAAATGTTTGGAGCTGGGACCGCCGCGGTTATTTCTCCTATTTCTGGGTTTGGATATAAAGAAGAAGACTATGACATTCCTAAAATTGATGATACTTATGCGAGTTTCTTAAAAAAACGCATCACCGATATTCAAACGAATAAAGCCGAAGATCCTTTTGGATGGCGTTATGAAGTTAAATAAAAAAAGCAATCGTCTAAAGAGAAATTTTTAGACGATTTTCTTTTTAGTTCAATATTCGCTTTTGAAGCTGCTAATGATTTTCATTAAAAAACTGTAAAATCTAGTTTTTTAAGCTAAAAAAAAGAGGTTGTCTTTTCAGACAACCTCTTTCTCTATTATTTATTTTAACCGACGTATATCTCGTATTAAAATTTAAATTTTATAATCAATTAAGACTATTTCTTATCTCCAAAATAAGATGGACCTTCACCTGTTAAGAAATCCTCTCTTACAGGGCTAAATGTATCAATTAATTGTCCTTCTTCTAAGCAAACTGCGCTGTGTAATAAATTAGGTTCGATATATACACCATCTCCAGCTTCTACTATACTCTTTTCTCCGTCAATTTCAAATTCAAATTTACCTGAAACAACATAAGTAGCTTGTGTATGAAAATGTTGATGTGGCGCACCCAATGCCCCTTTTTCAAATTTAACGCTCACCATCATGATTTGGTTATCGTATCCTAAGAATTTTCTTGATACTCCGCCGCCAAGCTCTTCCCATTCCATGTCTTTCGTGATAACGTACTTTTGACTAAATCTTTCCATTTTTTTAAATTTTGTATTATACTATTTATGTAATTAATTAGAGAAGCATGAATTAGAAATTTTCTAACTTTCATACTTCATTAATTCGTTATTCTTTTTTAAGACAACTAACCCCTTTATTATTTATGGTTAAATGGCTTAACTTAATAATGGTAGTCTTAATGGTATCGTACTTTTAAATTTAAATTTTTTTAGGTTAATAAGATTGTTGTTTAGTATTAAAAATGTTATCGTTCCTTAAACTCTTTTTTAGTATTTTTTGGTAGTAAAATACTATCTTAAGGTTACTTACAAATGTATAAAATGTTATCAAATTCAGAAGCTTTCGAACCATACTTAACTGAATTGATACTTACATATTTATTTCTCACAAATTTACGAAAAAATAATTCATTTTATGGTCAATTCAGACATGAAGACTGATTGGTTTGATTAGTTTTTATTATTTAATTAATCACAAGAGTTTGCGATAAATTCAACTTAATTTTATATTGACAAAAAATATATGATATTATTTCATCTATGAAATCCATGCTATTATTATCCCGATAACTCCAATGATTACTGAAATTATTGTTTCTCTTTTTTGCCAACGAAAAGATTTTTTAGCTAATTTATCGTTACTATTTATTTCTACTTTATTGTTTTTGCCTAAATTAATTGACCCATTTTTATTTGAAATATTACCTACCTTAATATTATCTCCCATATCAAAAACATTAAATTCATTTTTTATATTTGTAATTTTGTCCGTTGTTTTTTGGTTTTTTTGGAAAATATTTTTTGTAGGAATTGAATACCTTATATTTTTTCCATTATTATTTTCTAGGTTTTGTATTAATTCATAAAAATTACTTACTTCGATTGTGTTACTCTCAAAAACACCAAATTCATTTACTTCTTTGTCCTTGAAAAAATCAAAAAGCTCTTTCATTATTTCGTCCAAGTTGGAAAACACAAAAGAAAGGCAAAGAAAATCACTATTAGTTTCCGTTCTAAAATTCAAATATTTTTGCTTGTATCGAAAAACTTGATTCAGGTCTGTTTCTGAAAAACTTCTTTTAAAATCTGCTATTTCCGAAATGTTATTATTCCATATACTTGAATAAGCATTGTCACCTGACCAAATTTTTAATTCTTTTAACTTACTTGTTATTGGATTATAGATGTTTTCGGTGATAGGTATGAATTTCTTCATTATTAATTTCTGAAGGGAATCATATAACTGTTTGTCTTTGTAGTTCCCGCTTGGCTTTAATGCATTTCTATGTTTGCCAAGTTCTTCAAGTTCATTACATAGTGGAATATATTTTTCAATGTAATCCTTTTTGTTTTCATCTATAAAATTAATAAATTCAAACAATGCTTGTATTTTTTGTGGTATCATTTTCTGGTTTGGGTGTAATGAGTTATTGCCAAAATTGGCAATTACAAGCATAAATTAATACTAACTCCAGTTTCTACTTATCTAAAATAGATTTTATATTCGGTTTAAAGTAATTTGGCCCTTTTAATACTTTACCATCTTCACGATAAATTGGTGTGCCGTCAGCACCTAATTTACTCATATTACTACGTTGAATTTCTTCAAAGACCTCCTCTATTTTATGCTGCATACCATGCTCAATAATGGTTCCGCATAAGATATAAAGCATATCTCCTAAAGCATCGGCTACCTCAACCAAATCATTATTATTAGCTGCCTCTAGATATTCTTCATTTTCCTCTTTCATTAAATTGAACCTTAACGTGTTTTTTCCAATGCCCAAATCTGCTTTTGGAGCTTCTAAATGTCCTATTTTAAATGCCGTGTGAAATGCTTTAACAGCTTCAATTTTATTTTTCATATGATGAATTTGAGTTTGAGTTTGAGGAAAATTAGAAATTGGTATCTAATTCCTTAAATTTGCATAAAAATATTATATGTTCAGTAAAGGCCAAATCATTTTCGGAGTTTTATTTTTTATCGTATTTGCTATAATTATTGCTTATACGTACAGGAAAGATTTTAAACTTCATAAGCGTTTCTATTCGGGAAGCTATTGGATGCTAATCGCTTTTATTGGTTTTATTGCTCTTATTTCGGCTATTAAATTCTTTTTTAAATAGCCGTAATACCTGTAGTTTACCTATAATTTAATTAAAATTTAACTTTTTTATAAAAAAAATGATATTTTAGACGCAACCATTTTAGCAATCCCTCATCTCTTAATAAAACCAACATAAATTTACCAAGGATGACTGTTTTATCAATTTTAAGTGCGCTTATTATAGTTAATATCATTTTATTAATATTTAGTGTAAATAAAAAGACAGAACCTTAATTAAGATTCTGCCTTTTTAATTTAATCTAGTTTTTTTTTACTTCACTAATTTACTTCTGGCAAAAAACTATAATTTTTACTGTAATTCAACATTTGACCTTCAAAGGTTTCTGGCTGTGTTACATTAATTTTAGTAATTTCACCTTGATCATTTTTCTCGGCAACTAAAACAGGATTTACAAATCCGCTATAAGGTGCTGAAGAAAATTGTTTATTACGTTCTAAAACTTCAGCATGTATGGCTTGATCAACTTTTACGCCGTACCCTTCAACCAAAGCTTCACAAGCAGTAAAGTCACCTTCAGATTTAATACGTTGTGTTTCTCTTAATAATTGTCCGAATAAATCATGTAATTTATCGTAATCATTAATATTGAAATAGGTTTTTCCATCTCTTGTAATTTTCTCAATCACATTATCGGGCTTACCTTTTTCAAAAACCCAAGCAGAAACCCATTGTCTGTTTCTCATATGTGCTTCTTCTACATCGTCACCTAAATTCAACCTGATTAATTGCGTCATCAATCCATTTCTAATGTAACCATCATAAGCGGCTTTTCCAACCGATTTCCAATCGTCAACTAAACCTAATTCTTGAATTTTAGAATCATATAAATAATAGAGTCCAACTAAATCTGCACGACCTTCTTCTAAGGTAGAGGCATAATTCTTCAAGGTTTCCTTTGTTTCACCAACACCTGGATTTAATTGCCCAGAAGCATGACCAATCACTTCATGTAAAGCCGTATGTAATTTATCAGCTAATTGTCCGTATTTCTCTTCTAACTCAAGTTCCTCTTGATCGTTAACAAACTCCTTTAAACGCTCGGAACCACCTGCATTATTATAAGCATTTGTAATATTTCCTAAAGAAACCGATTTACTACCAACAGCAGCACGAATCCAGTTAGCATTAGGTAAATTCACACCAATTGGCGTACTAGGCGAAGCATCACCAGCTTCACCAGCCACGCTAACGACCTTATAAGATACACCTACTACATTTTTCTTTTTATGAGCTTCCATTAAAGTTGAATTATCTTCAAACCATTGTGCGTTATCCGATAATACCTTCATCTTTTGAGACATATCAAAATCATTAATTTGAATGATACTTTCGTAAGAACCTCTATAACCTAACGGATCATTATAAACTTCAATAAAACTATTTATATAATCGATATTTCCTTCGGTGGCACCTGTCCAAGCCACATTATAATCATCCCAAGTTTGTAAATCTCCAGTTTTATAATATTCAATTAGTAAAGCTAAAGCATCACCTTGCGCTTTGTTTTCAGCCACACCTTTAGCTAATTCTAACCATTTAATAATCTCATCGATAGCCTGTCCGTAAAGTCCGCCTGATTTGTAAACACGCTCTTTTAAAACACCATTTTCTTTAACCAATTGTGAATTTAAACCATAAGACAATGGTTTTTCAGGATTAGGAGAAGCTTTTGCTTTGTAGAAACGCTCTACATCGGCATTAGTAACATGAGGCCCGTAGAAGTTAACGGCAGACATTGCCACATTATCAACACCCTTTGCTTGATTTACTTTTTTAGCATCGGCATCGTTAAACAACACATTGAAAGCGTCACCTTCCAAAGTGGTTTCCGTTTCAGATAATAAGGTTTTTAAATATTCAGGTGAGAATGCTGGTTTTAATTTATCGTTTGAATAATGGTGATGAATACCATTACTAAACCATACGCGCTTTAAATATTCATCGAAAGCCTTCCAATCATTAGATGTTTTATCTCCTTCATAGTTTTTATAAACATTTTCGAGGGCGTTTCTAATTTTAAGATTATAACGGTAATTCTGGTCCCACATAATATCTCGACCAGATAAACCTGCCTGCGTTAAATAATATACAAGTTTTTGTTCTTTAAGCGTTAGTTTTTCCCAACCTGGAATTTGATAACGAAGCACTTTTACATCACCAAACTGTTCCACATTATAATCGAAAGCATCGGCCACTTTTTCGGCTTTCTCAGGTTGAACTGCTTCAGATTTTTCATTGCCACAAGCCCATAACATGGTGCTTAACAGCGCTAAATTTAAAATTGTTTTTAGTCGCATTTTATTAGAATATAATTATAAATTAAAATCATTTTCACAAAAATAACTATAATTTAAAATACGTAAACAATTTTTACCTATAAAAACAACACAACCTTAAGCGATTTGTAAGAATTTCTTAAGTAAAAAATTAAAATGAGTATCTTTGATATAGAAAACCGCTAAAAAACAGCCAAATGAAAGTCTTTAAGTTTATTTTATTCTTTTTACTCATTGTATTCATCGGAACAGCCATATATATTGCGGTTCAACCTAATGAATTTAGTTTCAATAGAAGTCGCGTGATAAAAGCTCCAGCTTCTATAATTTACAATGAAGTAAACGATTATAAAAACTGGCCTAGTTTTTCGCCGTGGATTGAGCAAGAACCTGATGCCACATTAACTTATGAAGACAAAACTACTGGTGTAGACGCAGGTTATGCATGGAAGGGAGATGTTTTAGGAGAAGGAAAAATGACAACACTTGCTGTTCAAAGCAATAAATCGATTTCACAATCTATTGAGTTTATAGAACCTTTTCAGTCTAAATCGAACATCGGTTGGACTTTCGAGCCTATTGAAGGCGGTACTAAAGTAACATGGGCCATGCATGGAAAACAAGATTTCATGACTAAAATGTACACGACTTTTGCTGGATCTATTGAAGAAAACACAGCGTCAGATTTCGACAGGGGTTTGTTTAAGTTAGACAGCATTGTAACTACAAGCATGAAAGAATATAGTGTCGTAGTAAACGGACTTACAGAACACGGTGGTGGGTATTATATTTACAACACGGCGTCTTGTAAAATATCCGATATATCACAAAAATTAGATATAATGATGCCTAAAATTTCTAATTATGCTTCAGATAATAACATTAAAATGGCTGGGGCGCCTTTTGTTAACTATTTAAAATGGGATACTGAAAACAATGCAGCGATTTTCTCTTGCTCTATTCCAACTACTGAAAAAGTAATTTCTACAGATGTTGATATTTTAACTGGACAACTTGAAGCGTTTAAAGCGATAAAAACAACACTAAAAGGAGATTACGATAATTTAAAAGAAGCCTGGGAAACAGCTATGAAATACATACCTGAAAACGGTTATGAATTTAGCGAAAACGGCCCCATGCTTGAAGCCTACCTTACAAACCCAAGCACGACACCAAATCCTGCCGATTGGGTGACCGAAATTTATATTGCTGTAAAATAAATTATGAAGAATTTATTACTTGTTTTTATAGGTGGTGGTTTCGGAAGTGTTTTAAGGTATCTTATTGGGAAGCAATTCAACAGCATAGAAACAGGTATTCCTTATGGTACATTTCTAGCAAACATATTGGGGAGTTTCTTTATAGGTATCATTTTAGGACTAGCAGCTAAGCACAGTGCCATCACCCAGAATCACACACTCCTTTTAGCTACTGGTTTTTGTGGAGGCTTTACGACATTTTCAACTTTTGCTTACGAAAATCATCTATTTTTAAAATCTGGAGACTTTTTTAGCTTTGCTATTTACACTTGTGTCACTTTTAGTGTTGGCTTTTTACTCGTATTTCTAGGAATGTTTTTGGCTAAAAGTTTTTAATTTTTCTTAAAAGATTTTACCCCTGCTTCTATTCGGGTTTTTAAATAGTTTTCTCTAGGTACAATCGGACAAGAAAATGCTTCGTTGTAAGCGCAATAAGGGTTATAGGCTTTATTGAAATCTATAATCATATGATCTCCACTTGGAATCTTTGCGTCTATATAACGTCCGCCACCATAGGTTTCTAAACCGTTAGTTTCATCTAAAAAAGGTAAAAACAAATAATCTTCTAAACCTTCTTGAGTCATTGTTTCTTTACCTTGATATATATTTAGATTATACGTATTTCCTTTTAAATCAAACGACAAAATACCGTAAATACGTTCTTCTGAAACGCGATCTGTAGTGGTTTTCATTTTGAACCATTCAGTATTTGGCGTGCGCTCTAATTTGGCAGTAACAACATAAGTAGAATCTTGCTTAAAAAAATTTAAGCCCTCGAAATTCTTTAAATCTTTCGCCTTTAATGGTGATTTTGAAGCATCTTTAAAATCGGCATTTTGTTGCCTTTGATACGCAGTATCTCCTTTTATAGTACGTTTTTTTTGTTCACAACCCAAAAAGGTTACTATGGCTATAATTAAGACTAACCTCATTTTCATAATTTTTTTATTCCCTAAAAATACAATTTCCAAATGTTTTGGATAGCTTTGATTATTCAAAACATTGCAAAAAGAAAAATATACATTTTGAAAGAAGAACATTTTGATATCATCATTATTGGAGCTGGCCCTATAGGAATTGCTTGCGCTCTAGAATGCAAAAAAAGAAATTGGAACTATTTGGTTGTTGAAAAAGGCGCCTTAACAAATTCGCTTTTTAACTATCCTAAAAACATGACCTTCTTTTCAACTTCCGAAAAACTTGAAATTAACGCCATTCCTTTTATAAGTAACAACCCGAAACCTAATAGAGATGAAGCTTTAGAATATTATCGTCGTGTCACCACTTCTAATCAATTAAATATACGGCTGTTTGAAACGGTAGATCGTATAGAAAAAGCTAATGAAAACTTTACGATTAAAACAGATAAAGCCACATACCATTCAAAAAAAACGATCGTTTGTACAGGTTTTTATGACATCCCAAAACTCCTGAATGTTCCTGGTGAGCATTTAGAAAAAGTAACCCATTATTATAAAGAAGCACACAACTATGCTTTACAAAATGTTATGGTTGTAGGCGCAAGTAATTCGGCCGTTGATGCTGCATTAGAGGTATGGCGTAAAGGCGGACATGTTACCATGGTAATAAGAGGTAAAGAAATTGGTGATCGCGTGAAATATTGGGTACGTCCAGACATTATAAACCGTATTAAAGAAGGCAGTATCACTGCGTATTTTAATACTGAAATAACCGAAATAAAGCAAAATGAAGTTATTATAAAACACGACAACGAAGACGTAGCTATTCCTAATGATTTTGTAATAGCCTTAACAGGTTATTTACCAAATTTTGAATTGTTGAAAAATAGCGGTATCACCCTCTCTTCTGATGGTAAAAACATTCCGCAATATAACCCTAAAACTATGGAATCGAACGTAAAAGGATTCTATTTAGCTGGTGTAGTATGCGGTGGAAAGGAAACCCACAAATGGTTTATTGAAAATTCAAGAATTCACGCCAAACTTATTGCCGAACATATTGAAAAATCTAAATTCTAATTTACATGAATTTAAACCAAGTCACTATACCATCATTAAATGTTGAAAAATCTGTTGCCTTTTATAAAACTTTAGGCTTAAACCTTATCGTATTTACACATTCAAAATATGCAAGATTTGCTTGCCCAGACGGCGAATCCACATTTTCAATTCACGAGGTTGAAGAATTACCACAAGGACCAGGAGTTACGGTTTATTTTGAAGAAGAGTTTCTAGACAAGTGTGTAGAAAAACTTCAAGAGAAAGGTATTACATTTAATCAGTTACCAAAAGATATGCCTTGGTTATGGCGAGAAGCGCATTTAAATGATCCTGATGGTAATTGTATTATTTTATATTATGCTGGAAAAAACAGAAAAGATCCGCCATGGAAACTCAAATAAACAAGCACTCTATTTAATTGGAATTACTTCCTTTTGTTTTACCACTCGAGATAAAACAATTTGCGTTTTCGATTCACCATATGTAATAAGTTGATCTATAAATGTTTCTAAATGCTTTTGATTTTTTAAAACCACTTCCATCACAATATTCTCATCACCTGTAATACGATAACAATTAATCACCTCATCGTAGGTTTTCACCTTCTCTAAAAATGGCCTTAATTTCCCCATAAAAGCTCTTAATGTGATAATCGCTTTAAGTTGATAACCAATTTCAAAAGGTGAAACTATGGTTTTATAACCTTCAATAATTCCTAAATCTTCCATTTTTTTTATACGTTCGGAAACCGCTGGCGAACTGATGCCTACTTGTCTTCCAATTTCAGCATTTGACAGTCGTGCATTTTGCTGTAAACATTTCAAAATTTGGCGATTAAGCGTATCAACGATCATTTAAAGGAATTTTAACTAAATTAAATTAAATATTAAAGCAAATATACAAAATCACTTTAATAATTAAAGACGATTCTCCTTGCTTGTGAGTAATTTTGAATAAATGCTTAGAAAAATTATTTATGTCGTCTAATACCCCACTAAATCTATCGGAATTACCGATTTATCAGAAAGCTTTGGAGATTTTAACCCTCTCTCAAAGTATTTCAACTTACCTAAACAGCGACTTATCATCTCTAAATCAAGATGGTAGTGAGAATCATCATATTTATTTTTCAGGAGATATTATTCAACAATCTAATTCTTTAGCGCCAGAAATTCTTAATGCCGAAATGCAAAGACACTCTGAAAGCAAATACAAACACATTGAATCTTTAAGAAAACTGACTAATAAGCTTTACAAAAACTCATACCGTTTAGAACGTTCTAACAGTAATGGAAAAGATTTTTTACCTATTCTGCGTAGCGAATTAAAAAAGTTTAAAAAGCTTCAGAACCATTGGATGTTAACTTTGTAGTTGCAGCCATAATTTGAAAATATATTTCATAAAAAATCCTCTAGAGTTTAGATTCTAGAGGATTTTTATTTACTTTTTTTGAATATTAATGTATTACATATTTCGTCTATACTGTCCGCCCACCTTAAACAATGCATTGGTAATTTCACCTAACGAACACACTTTACAAACATCCATTAAAGCTTCAAATATGTTTTCATTATTAACTGCTTTTTGTTGCAAATCCTTCAGTAAGCTCTCTGTATCATTAGCTTGGTGCAGGTTTTCTAAGGTTTTAATTTGGAGTTGTTTTTCTTCTTCTGTGGCGCGAATTACTTCCGCAGGTAAAACCGTTGGAGACCCTTTACTACTTAAAAACGTATTCACACCGATTATTGGGAATTCCCCGTTGTGTTTTAAGGTTTCATAATACAAACTTTCTTCTTGTATTTTACTACGTTGGTACATGGTTTCCATAGCTCCTAAAACACCACCACGCTCGTTTATTCTGTCAAATTCAACTAACACGGCTTCTTCAACTAAATCGGTTAATTCTTCAATAATAAAAGAACCTTGAATTGGGTTTTCATTTTTAGCCAAACCTAATTCTTTATTAATGATAAGCTGAATGGCCATAGCACGACGTACAGACTCCTCCGTTGGTGTGGTAATCGCTTCATCGTAAGCATTGGTGTGTAATGAATTGCAATTATCGTAGATCGCATACAAGGCCTGAAGCGTCGTACGAATGTCATTAAAATCAATTTCTTGAGCATGTAAACTACGTCCGGAGGTTTGAATGTGGTATTTAAGCATTTGCGCTCTGGCGTTTGCTCCATATTTATGTTTCATGGCTTTAGCCCAAATTTTACGTGCTACCCTACCTATAACTGCATATTCAGGATCGACCCCATTCGAGAAAAAGAATGATAAATTAGGTCCGAATTTATTAATATCCATGCCACGGCTTAAATAATACTCCACGTAAGTGAAACCGTTAGATAAAGTGAGCGCTAATTGTGTAATAGGATTGGCACCAGCTTCAGCAATATGATATCCAGATATGGACACCGAATAAAAGTTTCGAACATTATTTTCAATAAAATACTCCTGAACATCGCCCATGAGGCGCAAAGCAAATTCAGTTGAAAAAATACAAGTGTTCTGAGCTTGATCTTCTTTTAAAATATCCGCTTGTACCGTCCCTCTAACCTGAGCTATGGTTTTAACTTTAATATCTTGATAGACCTCATTTGGTAATACTTGATCCCCTGTAACGCCTAAAAGCATTAAGCCTAAACCGTTATTGCCTTCAGGAAGGTGTCCGTTATATTTCGGACGCTTTTCTTCTTGATATAACTTAGAAATTTTGGCTTCTACCTCTTTTTCTAAACCATTTTCTTTAATGTATATTTCACATTGCTGATCGATAGCTGCATTCATAAAATACCCTAATAACATTGGCGCAGGACCATTTATAGTCATACTCACTGAAGTCATTTCATGAGCTAAATTAAAACCAGAATATAGTTTTTTAGCATCGTCTAGACAGCAAATAGATACACCCGCATTTCCAATTTTACCATAAATATCAGGTCTACTATCAGGATCATTTCCATAAAGCGTCACACTATCAAAAGCCGTAGATAAACGCTTAGCAGGCATGCCCTGACTCACATAGTGAAAACGTTTGTTGGTACGCTCCGGACTCCCCTCACCCGCAAACATACGAGCTGGATCTTCCCCTTTTCTCTTAAAAGGATACAATCCCGAAGTAAATGGAAATTCGCCTGGCACATTTTCTTGTAAACACCATCTTAAAACATCACCCCAAGCTTGGTATTTAGGAAAAGCTACTTTAGGAATCTGTGTGTGCGATAAAGATTCGGTGTGGGTTTCAATCTTAATTTCCCGATCACGAACCTTAAAGCTGTAAATCGGGTTTTTATAGGTATTCACTTTCTCGTCCCAACCAATTAGAATTTCCCAATTGTAAGGATCAAGGTTCATTTTTACACGTTCGAATTCAGCAATAAGCAGATTTACAAAATCCTTGTTTTCTGCGTTAGAAAATTCTAAAATCGCATCATCATTTAATCTTAGTTTGCCGATAAAGGATAATTCATCCTCCTTTTTGGAAACATTAATAACAGTACATATCGTTTTGAAAATACCATATAATTTTTGAGCAACATCCACCTGTTCATTAACCGTTTTATCATAAGCTCTATTATTTTCTGAAATCTCAGATAAATAGCGCGTTCTAGCTGGAGGAATCACGAATATCTTTTCACTTTCTTCATTTGAAACCACCGCTTTAGAATCTAAAACAACCTCCGTTTTTTCAACGAGTTTATTAATAATTGCCTTGTAAAGCGTGTTCATTCCCGGATCGTTAAACTGAGATGCGATAGTTCCAAACACCGGTAATTCATCTTGCGGAACATCCCAAAGCAGGTTATTACGCATATATTGCTTTTTCACATCACGCAAAGCATCCAAAGCGCCACGCTTATCAAATTTATTAATGGCTACTAAATCGGCAAAATCAAGCATGTCAATTTTTTCGAGTTGCGTTGCTGCTCCAAATTCTGGAGTCATGACATAAAGAGACACATCAGAATGTTCTATAATCTCAGTATCTGATTGTCCGATTCCAGAAGTTTCTAAAATAATTAAATCGTACTCGGCAGCTTTTAAAACTTCAACCGCTTCATTCACATGTTTTGAAAGCGCGAGATTAGATTGACGCGTGGCCAAACTTCGCATGTAAACACGGTTGTTATTTATGGCATTCATTCGAATTCGATCTCCCAAAAGTGCCCCTCCAGTTTTTCGCTTTGAAGGGTCTACAGAAATAATTCCTATCGTTTTATCTGGAAAATCCAATAAAAAGCGTCTAACCAGTTCGTCTACCAAACTCGATTTCCCAGCACCACCGGTTCCAGTAATTCCAAGAACAGGACTAGATGCCCCTCCCGACCTCCCCGAAGGGGAGGAAATTTTACGCTGATTATTAAATATTTTATCAAAATCTGCATGATTATTTTCTGCTAATGAAATTAACCTAGCAATCGTATTAACTTCTTTATTTAGTAAGTTTTCTTTAACTTTTTCTGATCCAAGTTCAATTAACCAGGAGCCATCTTGATTACACACCTTTCCGATATGCTGTTTCTCCCCTTTGGGGAGATTAAGTGGGGCATCAGATTTTTGAACCAAATCGTTAATCATACCCTGGAGCCCCATCTCACGACCATCATCAGGCGAATAAATACGTGTAATGCCATAATCCATTAACGCTTTAATCTCCGAAGGCAGAATAACACCGCCTCCGCCGCCAAAGATTTTAATATGTTCAGCGCCTCTTTCTTTTAAAAGGTCGAACATATATTTAAAATATTCGTTGTGTCCTCCTTGATAAGAAGTTAAACAAATCGCATTCACATCTTCTTGAATTGCGGTATTTACTACCTCTTCCACACTCCTATCGTGGCCCAAGTGAATCACCTCAACTCCAGTGGCCTGAATAATACGACGCATCACATTTATGGAAGCATCATGCCCATCGAAAAGGGATGCTGCGGTTACGATTCTAATTTTATGTTTTGGCTTATAAATTGCTTGCTGATTCATTCGTAAAGATTCTCTAATTTAAGTGTGGCAATTTACGAAATAATCAAAAAAATCAACTATTTACTTGATATTATCTAAAACTAGATTCTGAGTTTAGTCTTTTATAATTTTAAGCTAATTTTGAGCGTATTAAAGATTAAAATTCAAAATGACTAAAATAACCATTCTCATACATTGTAAGGATAAGCCTAATATTATCGCATCTATTACGAACTTTATCGCGAACAAAGGCGGAAACATAGTTTACATCGATCAATATGTGGATCGTGAACAGGATATCTTTTTTATGCGCTTGGAAAGTGAGTTTGAAGCAGAAGCATTTGTTACAACCGAATTCAAAGCCTGTTTTAAATCTGAATTAGCCGAAACTTTCAACATGAAGTGGCGCATATATTCTTCTGAAAAAAAGCCAAAAATGGCCTTGTTCATTTCTAAGTACGATCACTGTTTATATGATTTATTAGGACGTTACAATTCTGGAGAACTTAATTTAGAAATTCCTTTCATTATAAGTAACCATAGAGATTTAGAGCATATTGCAAAAAATTTCAATATTCCTTTTTATCATATCCCAGTAACCAAAGACACCAAAAAAGAAGCCGAAAACAGACAACTGGAATTGTTAGAAGCCCATAAGGTTGACTTTATCGTTTTAGCGCGTTACATGCAAATCATTTCCGATGGCATGATAAGCAAGTATCCTAATAAAATAATAAATATTCACCATTCGTTTTTACCAGCCTTTGTTGGTGCAAAACCTTATCATTCAGCTTACAAACGTGGTGTTAAAATTATTGGAGCTACCAGTCATTATGTCACAGAAGAGTTAGATGCTGGCCCAATAATTGAACAAGATGTCACCCGCGTTACGCACACGCATGCCATTTCCGATTTAATCGCAAAAGGTCGTGACTTAGAAAAAGTGGTTTTAGCAAACGCTGTAAAGCTTCATGCTAATCGAAAAGTTATGGTCTACAATAATAAGACAGTCATTTTTACATAAAACTAGAAAAAAGTCGTACCCTCGCCCTATAATCAACATTAAAACACTCCTATGATACGTAAATTATTTGCCATTACCCTATTCCTAAATATGACAGCTTGCGCGGAATTGCAACACGTCGCGAACCAAATTCCACAAACACAAACAGGGTCTGATGGCGGACTAGGTTCTATTGGAAATGCCGATATCGCAGCAGGTTTAAGACAAGCTTTAGACTTAGGCATAGAAAAACAAGTGACTAAACTGACACAAACTGATGGTTTTTATGGTAATAATATGGTTAAAATCCTTTTACCTTCGGAATTACAAAAAGTAGATGACGGACTTAGAAAAATAGGACTAGGTAGTTTAGCAGATGAAGGTATAAAAGCACTAAACCGAGCTGCTGAAGATGCCGTAAAAGAAGCCACACCTATTTTTGTTGATGCTGTAAAAGGCATCACATTCAATGATGCCAAAGGCATTTTAACAGGAAACGATAACGCCGCGACACAGTATTTAACATCAAAAACGGAAACTTCGCTTTACAATAAGTTTAATCCTGTTATAAAAAGCTCATTTGATAAAGTTGGCGCTGATAAAATTTGGTCTAATTTAATTAACAAATACAACAGCATACCTTTTACTGATGATGTAAACCCTGATTTAACTGACTATGTGACTGGTGAAGCGCTTAAAGGCGTTTACACGATGATAGAAGTTGAAGAGAAAGAAATAAGAACGCAGTATAGCTCAAGAACGACTGACTTACTAAAGAAAGTATTTGCTTTACAAGATTAAGATTTCACACCATTATTTATTAAAACCGAATGACTTTTCATTCGGTTTTTTTATGCTTTAAAAATATTATTTAAAATTTGACTAAAATTTTTACAACAAATTAAAATTTTAAACAAAAAAAATGTATATTTAAGTACTTGTAAATCAAGTGACAACAATGAATCGATTTGACGCCATAAAACTTCACCAAGATAAACTCTACAGAGATTATAAAACTCTTGTGGAACAAGCGTATAATTTCCGACAAACAGATTCAGCATTAAGCGATATATCAGAATATCGCGCCATAAAACTGCTAAACAAATTAAATAGATTAAAGTATCTATATAGGGAACAGCAGCAATCAATTATCTAATATTTTTTTACCATTTATTTAACTACTTTATAGTATAACAGGTATTAAATTTGCCTTTATATTAACTTATAAATAATAATTTAACATTATGAATACTACTTATATAAAAAAACAACAAAATAGATTAATAAAAAAATATAAACTACTTATGGAACAAGCCTATAATCTTAGTCAAATAGATGCTTCTTTAAGTGATATTTTAGAATTTAAAGCCATTAAACTGCTTAATGAAGCAAACAATTTGAATTATTTAAGTACAAATCAATTAAGATACTGTAGAATATAATTTTATTTTATCGTTTTTTTAACCTTAAAAAAACATCTAAATAAGTGATTTTCACGTATTTTGTATAAACAAAAAAAACAAAAAGTTATGAACCCTCACTTTTGTCGCGTAGGAAAAATTAAGCCTAATTTCAATAAATTAATCAGCTTAAAACAATTAGAGAATAGAATTGCAAACTTTGTAGAAGATGCTACTAAAGTTGAGTATTCTGAAGATTTAAACGGAGCGTTTTAAAATACTGAAACGCTAACATGAGTCTTGAACCATACCAAGAGAACATTTCGCCATCTACAAGTAGTACTGTAGCTTCGGTGAAAATTTCTTGTGCCTCCTTTTTATGAGTTTCTTTAAAAGGAAAAGGTTCAGAAGATAACAAAATTAAATCTGCATTTGCAATTTCTCCAGAGCTAGAAAAGTCTATTTCTGGATATCTACTTTTGTGTCTAAACACATTCTCAAATTTATTAACTTCTAGCAAATAATTTATAAACGTATTATTTGCTGCGACCATCCACGGGTTTTTCCAGATAAAATAAGCCACAGACATGGTGGGCTCCTCCTTTATAAACTTCTGAAAACTTTCAAATTCACTAGAAATCTTTTCAATGATCCTTGATGCTTTTTCTGAACATTCAAAGACGACTCCGTATTGCTGAATAAGCTCCAAACTATCTTCTAAAGTAAAAATATCAGATACGTGTACCTTAGAAATTAATGCACAGGCTTCAACAATTTCTTTTGTGTTTTCTTCCTTATTGCAAAGTATAATATCGGGCTGAAGCGCTTTTATTTTATCAAAATGCACTTGTTTGGTACCTCCAACAACAGCAACTTCCTTTCGAATAGTATTTGGATGAATACAAAATTTAGTCACTCCAACTAGATAATCTTTCAACCCTAAATCACACAGTAATTCTGTCTGACTTGGAACCAGCGACACAATGCGTTTGGGTGTCTTTTCAATATGAAGGATTCTTTGAAGTTGATCTGCTATTTGCATCACCTCATTTATAATGATGCGGCGTCTAGGATAACAGCCATTTCTTTTTGAAGTTCTTCAGACTTGTGAGCGGCAGCTTGAGCAAAATCAGCATCTTTAGACGCGTAAATAATACCACGTGAAGAATTGATTAGCAAGCCAACAGAATCATTCATTCCATATTTACATACATCTTGTAAGTTTCCGCCTTGAGCGCCAACACCAGGTACCAATAAAAAACTATTTGGAATGATATTTCTAATATCAGCTAAATATTCAGCTTTAGTAGCTCCAACAACATACATTAAGTTTTCAGAATTGGTCCATGTTTTAGAAGTCTCTAAAACATGTTTGTACACTTCTTTGTCTTCAATGGTTTTTGTTTGAAAATCGAAAGCCCCTTGATTAGAAGTTAACGCTAGAAGAATAGTGTGCTTGTTTTCAAAAGCTAAAAAAGGTTCTACTGAATCTTTTCCCATATAAGGCGCTACTGTTACGGAATCGAATGCTAAATCTTCAAAGAACGCTTTCGCATACATCGTACTAGTATTTCCTATATCACCGCGTTTGGCATCAGCAATTGTGAAAATTTCAGGATGGTTTTCATTTAAATAATTGATCGTCTTTTCTAAGGCTTTCCACCCCTTTAAACCATAAGCTTCGTAAAAAGCGGTGTTTGGCTTATAGGCAACGCATAAGTGGTGTGTGGCATCTATAATTGCTTTATTAAATGCAAAAATAGGATCTTCTTCCTTTAAAAGATGTTCTGGTATTTTATTTAAATCAACATCCAATCCGATACATAGAAAGGATTTTTTTTTCTTGATTTCTTCTACTAACTGATTTGTTGTCATTGATAATCCTCCTTAATCCTCCAAAGGAGGAAACTGTTATGCGCTTACTTTAATTGTATGGTTATATTTGATCACTATTAGCTTTTAACTTTTCAGTGTTTTCAGCCAATTGCAATTCATCAATAATTTTTTGGATATCACCATTCACAATATTTGATAAATCGTAAAGTGTTAATCCAATTCTATGATCGGTTACACGCCCTTGCGAATAGTTATATGTTCTAATCTTCGCACTTCGATCTCCACTAGTTACCATGGTACCACGTAATGCAGCATCTTCCTCCATCTTTTTGGCCAACTCTAAGTCGTATAAACGCGAACGTAATACCTTAAAGGCTTTCTCCTTATTCTTATGCTGAGATTTCTGATCTTGACATTGTGCTACCAATCCTGTTGGGATATGTGTTAAACGCACTGCGGAGTACGTTGTATTTACAGACTGACCTCCTGGCCCTGATGAACAGAAAAAATCAATACGCACATCTTTAGGGTTAATTTCTACATCAAATTCTTCAGCCTCTGGAAATACCATCACTGTAGCTGCACTGGTATGTACACGTCCTTGAGTTTCTGTTTGTGGCACACGTTGTACACGGTGTACACCTGCTTCAAACTTTAACGTTCCGTAAACATCATCACCAGTAACTTCAAATTGAATTTCCTTAAAGCCACCATTGGTACCTTCACTAAAATCTACTGTATCCACTTTCCAACCTCTACCTTCACAGTACTTGGTATACATTCTAAATAAATCACCAGCAAAAATACTCGCTTCATCACCACCGGTTCCAGCGCGTAATTCAACTACAGCATTTTTAGAATCTTCAGGATCTTTAGGAATCAACAATACTTTTATCTCTTCTTCTAATCGTGCAAGCCCTTCTTTAGCTTCTTCATATTGCATTTTGGCCATTTCAACCATTTCAGCATCACTTCCATCAGCAATAATTTCTTCAGCTTCAGCTAAATTATTAGTGCACTCTAAGTATTCTTCACGCTTATCCATAAGGATACGTAAATCTTTATATTCTCTATTCAGCTCTACATAACGCTTTTGATCGGAGATAATATCTGGTTGAATGATTAAATCACTCACCTCATCAAAACGTTGTTTTACAATTTGTAATTTCTCTAACATCTGCCTTTTTTAATTGGAAGTCAAAAATACGATAATTTATGAATTCTAAGTATGGCTAGTTGTGATATCTATTGTTTTATGTATTAAAAATTATTTTTAATACACAACTCAATATACTAAACTTAATTTCTGAAAATATGACAAGTTTTTTTACTGATTGCTAATAATTTATCAAATTTAATTCAGTTTCACTTAACTTAAGAAAAAAGTAGCTTTTATAACACTTTATAAACAAGGCTTACCCTTCCTGATTGTAGAAAAAAATTTATTTTCGCCATTAATTTAAATGACAAAAATTATAAATATGAAAAAATTTTATGCCCTAGCTTTAATTTCATCTATTCTATTCAACACGTCTTGTAGTAGTAGTGATGATGATTCGAGTAATGAACCTACAACGCCTTTATCTGTTGAAGAAGGAAAAGAACAACTAGAAGAAAACAGTATAGAATTGTTAAACAAGGTTGAAGCCTTTAAAAATGATGATGCCTTAAATGAAATCGTTGAATTAGCAGAATACTTAAATTCATCGAACACCTCGAAATCAAGTGGCTTCAAAAAAGTAGCTATTAATTCAATTATAAACTCAGCAATTAAGGATGGGGATGACATTGTAAGTTTTAACGCTAAACAATCTATTTCTTTAGTTAGCGAAACTCCTATAGCCGACGATTATGAAAATGAAAAAGGTACTTACGAATGGAATGCAAGTATAGAAGATTTTGAAAAAACAGGAGAAAGTGACGACATTATTTATATCATTAACTATAATGGAAAACAAGCTGTTTTTAGTGTTACAGATTTCAAAACAACGTTGGCTGGAGATGAAAACGACGAGCTTCCTACTTTAGCTAAAGCTAATTTAAAAATTGATGACGCTACAATGTTCACTCAAGAATATAAAGCGAGTTTACAAAACAATTCATTGGTACCATCTTCAATTAACAACACAACTACTTTAGGAGAATTCGTTTTTGAAACTTCATTTTCTAATGAGAGTAACAATAAGGTTATCCAATCATTGAGCTTTAAAATAGGTAGCGATGTTATTATGGAATACAACTACACTGTAAATGGAAACTTTAATAATATTGAAGATGCT
Organism: Tamlana sp. 2_MG-2023; assembly: GCF_030548465.1. GTDB lineage: Bacteria > Bacteroidota > Bacteroidia > Flavobacteriales > Flavobacteriaceae > Pseudotamlana. Next base: position 529,289 of record NZ_JAUOSF010000001.1, on the reverse strand, counting down.
GAAAATGCTGAAGACGTTGTAGATAATGCTAAGTTTTCTTTTAAATTTTTAAATGCTGAATTAAGTGTATCTGCTAAAGACGATGGTTTAAATTCTGATGATGACTTAACTGTTGATGAACAAATCGAATTATTAAACAACAACATCGATGCAGAAATTAGCGTGAACAACCGCAAAGTAGCAGACATGGAGTTTTATAAAGATTTTGATACATATTTGGATTGGGTATATAACAACGATACACAAGACTATGAGGAAGTTGAAATAACTGAGGAAGTTGTTTTTGCAAGACTTCTATTTGACGATGGTACTACAACTGATTTCGACGTATATGTAGATGGTTCTTTTACAAGTCTTGAAGATAAATTTGAAAGTGTTTTTGAAGCTTTTGAAAAACTTTTTGAAAATGTAGACTAGTATCTACTCAAAAAATAAAATTTTTTAAAATTTAAGACTGTCTTCTCAAGGCAGTCTTTTTTTTTACATAACCTCCAAATTAAAAGTAACAGCATTTTCGCCAGACCAGTAACCAAAAGCATTATTACTAATATTACTTTTTGCATTTGAAGAAAAGGAAGAGCTCCCCAAAATAGTAGTTTGATCTCCTTTTACAGATTTCCAAAACTCATATTGTTCTTTCGTAATAGCTACTATTTTTAAATCAACCTTAGTGCCTACTTCTAAAAACTCTTCTTTTCCATCGCCTTCTGTATCTTTAAAATGACGAATAATTACTGAGAAAGTATTTGAATCGATAATTTCTGTATTTATTATAAACGGATTGGCGTTACTAAAGGATTTTTTAGCCTCATTCTTTATGAAGAATTTGAAATATAAATTTTCAATATTGCTATTTTGCATAGTTAACTTTACATCTCTAAAATCTGGAAAAACTTCACCTTCATACTGAGCTTCAATAAATTCTACATCTACAACATGAGGTGCTTGTGGAACATCTGTTTTAGAAGTAAATTCCTTATTTCTAACATTTATAGACAGATTATAAGATTTATTTAAATCACCTTTTATTACATTACTTCGGTAATAAAAAAAAGGAAAATATGACTCATCTTTTTTCAACGTTAAAATCTCTGAAACCTCACCGTTAGACAATACAACTTTTGCTTTAGTTTCAATAGACTTAATTACTTCTAAGGAATCAATTACCCCCTTAAAGGGTATACTATTAAGTAAATATACTCTAGCAAACTCACCTTCTTCAATAACACTCTCTACAGTTAATTTATCTTGATAAGAATCTTCTTCTAAATTAGAGGTACATGCTAGACTAAAAAACAAAACAGGTAAAAAAAAATATTTTTTCATACACAAAATTTAAAAAGAGAAAAGCCAATTTATTGTTGGTAAAAAAGGAAAAAGACTTTCTGTATCTTCTTCTATTTGTAAAAAAGAACTCCCTGAATTACTATCAATATCGTAAGTTATTTGAAATGGATTTTTTCGATTATACACATTATACAATGTAAGATTTAATTTAGACTTCCATTTCCCTTTTTGTTTGAATGAATAAGTACACGACAAGTCTAGCCTGTTATAACTTGGATATCGATATCCGTTTTTAGCACCATAATTAAGTATCACCTCTTCGTTTATAATTCTAACATCTAAAGGTTTTGTGTAATTTTGGCCACTAGTATATATAAATAACATACCTAACTCTATGCGGTCGTTTAATTGATAATTTAGTAAAGAACTAAAGTTTATCGGCCTATCAAAAATAGCAGGAAAATAAGCCCCATCATTTATCTCATCAAATTTAGCAATGGTTTTAGATAATGTTAAAGCGTTTTGCAGTGTTATTTTATTGATCTTATTACTCATACTAAATTCTATTCCCCAGGATTTTAAATTTCCAATTAAAACATCTGAGTATATATTATTTGAAAATAAATTATTTACCGATCCATTCTCAAACTCGGTATAATTATTAATATCCTTAAAATAAACAGCACTATTAAACTGCATGCCATTTACTTCATAAACATAACCTAAGCTTAATTGATTTGATACTTGTGGTTTAACATCTTTAGTACTTACCAAATAAAAATCTGCTGGAAAACTAAAAGAACTTACAGAAGCTTGATGAACAAATTGAGTTATTCTTTGATAATTAAACTTTAAAGCTTGACTACTCCTTAATTTATACCTTAAACTCACTCGAGGTTCTACACCTAAGAAAATTTCATTATCAATTAATGCGTTAGATTTTGTAATATAAGACGTTAATCTTAAACCCAGTTTAGTTTTTAATTTATCTGAAATAGGATATTCTATATCTCCGAATAAACTAATATCATCATAAATATAGGTTTCTTCATTTTCAATTTCTAATGGCGAATCATCTACAAATGCATTAACTTTTTTAGGTAGAATTGTATTTCTATTATAATTCAGCCCAGCCTTATAAATACTTTGATTCTTGTTCCATAAAAAATGATGTTTTAATCCTAAAATATTGAAGGTACTTTTCACATCGTAATCATAAGGGAACTCCTTATCTCCTACAGAGAATTTATAATAACTATTAGAAAATGTTGTTTGAGAATTTAATATATCAGAAAATTGATAACTAAAAGTTGTACCCAACAAAAAATTTCCCCAATTAATTTTCCTATCCCGCCCTTGGGTAACATCCGTAAAATTATCACTAGTATTATACAATACAGTCTCTAAACTACTTTTTTCTGAGAGAAGCCCTGTATGTTTAACTAGAAGATCGTATAAATAATATTTTTTTCCTTTTTTTAAAATTGAACTTTCTTCTGAAAAAAAAGGCGTCAAAGCTTCTAAATAAGAACGTCTACCAGACAATAATAAACTATTAGTCTCATTCAATTTTATGTTCCCAGTAAGTTTAGACGAAATAAGACCTATACTACCTTGAAAATTTGTTGAATCTGTTTTTTTTAATGTTTTTATATCAATAATAGAAGATAGCCTACCTCCATAGGCGGCATCGAAACCTGCTTTAGAGAACTCTAAAGACTGAACAACATCTGAATTGATCACTGAAAAAAGACCGCCAAGGTGTGCCGTACTATGCAAGTACATATCATCAATAAGTGTTAAGTTCATACTAGCATTACCACCTCTAACTAAAAAGCCTGACTGCCCTTCACTAGCTTGCTGTACTCCTGGGGTAAATTGAATTAGCTTAATAACGTCCTTTTCTCCTAAAATAAAAGGCATTTTTTCAATATCCTTTTTAGAGAAATATATTTGATCTGGCACTACTTTTTTCAACTGGCTGCTTGAAAAACTTCTTAGAACTACTGTTTTTAGCTCGTTAATTTTTGGCTCTAGATAGATAATATCTTCAATACTATCTATATTAATAATCAAAGTCTCAAATCCTATCTTAGAAAGTTTAACAGAGCCTTTTGAATTTAAATTATTTAAAATGAAAACACCATTTTCATCAGTATATGCTCCTTCAGCACTATTTAATACATGTATAGAAACATCTATTACAGGCAATCCGGTTTTAATATCTATTACCTTTGATGAAATATTCTCTTGAGCAGCTATATAATTGCTTAGAAACAAAATAAAGCAAAAACACAAGCACTTAACTTTTATCATATTTTTTTTATGTAGACTATTCAATAAAAGCGTACTGTTGTTAAATGCAAATTTAACAAGAATGCTAAGAACTATTAAAACTTATAGCAATAAAAACTCTCAATAAACTACTGTAGTTTATTGAGAGTTTCCTTGTTAATTCTATTAGAATTTTTAGCGTGAATTATTTTTATCCACACTTAGAAGAACCACAATCCTTACAAGTTAAACAGCCTTCTTGATAAATTAAGTTTTCAGACTTACAGTTATCACATTCTTGACCTTTTGCTTTCGTTCCGTCTTCCACATAACGTTTTAATGCACGCACCACACCGTTTTTCCATGTGTTGATAGATTCACTATCTAATTGCAGACTATTAATTAAATCTACAATCTTATCTATTGACATACCGTGACGTAATGTACTTGAAATTAGTTTTGCATAATTCCAGAATTCTGGATTAAATTTATGTGACAACCCTTCAATCGTGGTTTTATAACCTCTGGTGTTTTTATATTGAAAATCGTAACGTCTTACACCGTCTTCACCACGATTTTTAATAATAACACCTTTGTTTACCCAACGTGGAATTAAAATACCATCCTCATCATCAGCAAGACCTGTGAATACCTCGTAAGGCTTTCCGTCTATGATACCTATAAAGGCAATCCATTTTTCTTTACTATTCTGAAAACGAACCACATCGGCTTCTAGAGATTGCGGACGCTTAGTTGGAAAGGCCGATGTCTTACCCTCTGTCTCTTCTGTTTTCTTTTCGTCGTTTGAAATTAAAACCCCAGAACGCGATCCATCTCTATAAACGGTGACTCCTTTACAGCCAACTTCCCATGCTTTTAGGTATAAATCTCCAACTAAATCTTCTGAAACATCATTAGGAAGATTAATTGTCACACTAATAGAGTGATCTACCCATTTTTGAATAGCCCCTTGCATGCTAACTTTACTTAACCAATCGACATCATTTGAAGTCGCGCCATAATAAGGCGATTTTTTAATAAGTTCGTTAATTTCATCTTGAGAATAATTCACAGAAGTATCTATCCCGTTTACTTCCATCCATTGTTTAAAACGATGGTGAAAAACAACATATTCTTCCCATGAATCACCTACCTCATCAACAAAATCTACACGAACTTCCTTGTCATTTGGATTTACTTTTCTTCTTCGTTTATAGACCGGCATAAACACAGGCTCGATTCCAGAAGTGGTTTGTGTCATTAAACTGGTTGTTCCTGTAGGCGCAATTGTTAATAACGCAATATTACGTCTGCCGTATTCAAGCATTTCATAATACAACTTATCATCCGCTTCTTTTAAACGTTGAATAAAAGGATTATTCTTTTCACGTTCGGCATCAAAAATACCAAAAGCACCACGTTCTTTAGCTAAATACACAGAAGCACGGTAAGCTTCAATAGCAATGGTTTTGTGTACTTCTAAAGAAAATGCGTTTCCTGCTTCACTTCCGTATTTAATACCTAGAGCAGCTAGCATATCACCTTCAGCAGTAATACCTACTCCAGTTCTACGGCCTTCTTCCGCTTTGCGCTGAATATTTAACCATAAGTTTTTCTCCGTTCTTTTTACCTCATCTTGCTCTGGATCTTCATCAATCTTTCTAATAATATTATCGATTTTTAAAAGTTCTAAATCAATAATATCATCCATGATACGCTGTGCAGCAGCAACATGTTTTTTGAACAATTCGAAGTTGAATTTAGCTTTATCCGTAAATGGATTGTCAACATAAGAAAATAAGTTGATTGCTAATAAACGACATGAATCATAAGGACATAATGGAATCTCACCACAAGGATTAGTTGAAACCGTTTTATAACCTAAATCTGCATAACAATCTGGAACCGACTCATTAATAATAGTATCCCAAAATAAGATTCCAGGTTCAGCGGATTTCCAAGCATTGTGTACTATTTTTTTCCATAAAGCATTCGCATCAATAGACTTTGAAACTTTAGGGTTTGAACTAAAAATTGGATATTTCTGCGTGTATTCTTTTCCAGCTTTTACGGCCTTCATAAACTCATCATCAATTCTTACAGAAACATTCGCTCCCGTTACTTTACCTTGCTCTAATTTAGCATTGATAAAATCTTCTGAATCTGGATGATTAATAGAAACTGAAAGCATTAACGCCCCACGTCTTCCATCTTGAGCAACCTCTCTGGTTGAATTTGAATAACGCTCCATAAAAGGTACAATTCCAGTTGATGTTAATGCTGAATTTTTTACAGCAGACCCTTTCGGGCGTATGTGTGATAAATCGTGACCTACACCTCCACGACGCTTCATAAGCTGCACTTGCTCTTGGTCAATTTTCATGATGCCGCCATAAGAATCAGATTCACCATCATTTCCAATTACAAAACAGTTAGACAACGACGCAATTTGAAAGGGATTACCAATTCCCGCCATTGGACTACCTTGTGGTACGATATATTTAAAATCCTTTATTAAATCAAAAACCTCACTTTCCGATAGCGGATTTGGGTATTTAGACTCTACACTTGCTATTTCTCTAGCGATACGTTTGTGCATATCGTTAGGTGTTAATTCGAAAATATTTCCGTCTGAATCTTTAAGGGCATATTTATTTAGCCATACTCTAGCAGCTAAATCATCATTTTTGAAGTACTTAAGAGCTGCTTGAAAGGCCTCGTCTTGAGAGTAAGTTTTAGTTGGTGTTTTTGTGAGTTTTTCGTTCATGGATAAATTGAGATTTTTAAGCCGGATTAATTAATTTGCTATGCTTGAAATAAAGCACAAATGTACAACTAAAAAAACAATAATTAATAAAAAGTTTACACTTAAAAACACCTAAACAGCTATAAATCAATGTTTTAAATATTTATCAACATCAAAAAGTTAACAATTTAATAAAAATAATTTTGCGAAGTATAATAATTGATTTTGAAAAAACAAACCTCCCGACACTAGTAGAAAAAGTGGTTTTCACGGTACTAAATTGACTATCAAGTACAAGCTAAAATTCTAGATTAAAAATCCATTAATTTACTAAATTCAAGTTGATATTTAAAAATAAAATTCTATAAAAAAAACATGAATATAAACAGCCTAGATCTATGAAAAGATAAGCGTAAATTAAAAATCGAAGGCAACTCCCACTCCTAAAAACTGTTTCCATTGTACTTTAGCCCCAGCTTCATCAAACTCACCTTCAACATCGGTTGGTTCTAAAGTTTTAATATCATCATCATAACGAAGGTGTGTACCAAAATTAGCACGAACAAAACTGTTCACTTTAAAATCGAAATCTAAACGCCAATCAACATCAATATTTCCGAATTTGTTTATATAATCAGAGTATAAACTGAGTTGATTAACCACATTTATATTCTTAACCAACTTCCTTTTATAAGTATTTGTTAATAAGACACCAACTTCTCGGCGAATTTGCTCTCCAGGAGTAATAATATTACCCTGTCCATCGAACACCGCTGGCGTTACCCCAAATGCTCCTGAATTTGCCAAAGTTTCATCAAAAACAAAAGTAGCCTTTAATGTAAGTGGCGAAAAGTATAATGAAAAATTCTTATTATTTTTTCCGTATTCCATTCCTCCCCCAAAAAACAAATAACCTGGAGCCATAAATTTCGAAATGGCTTTATCTGTATTAGGGTAGTTATATCCGTTTGATAATTGCGTTCGAAAGTTTAAACGGGCCATATAAAACCAATCTGAGTTTTCATTTGGTTTAAAACCTAAATTTGAATTTAACTCGAATAAGTCGTCAGTTTTTCTAGCTTCTCGTTCTTCTTGCATATTCAAACCATAGCGAAGATGCGCATCATTGTTCCAAACATAATAATTATCGGAATAGTTAAGCATGGTTTTTACATCAAAGAGCCCCGTGATCGAATTTGTCCCCCCTTCATTCCAGTTGACAAAAACAGCTTCATTAATATCTAAAGCTACCTTATTTTTCTGCACCCATTCTGGTCCTTTGTAATCATCTTTCTCTTCCTCAATGTACAACCAATCAGGTTGCGCGTTTAAAACATTAAATCCAAATAAAGCAATTAGTAAGACAAAAATTCTCATGGAGTGCTAAAATTAAATTACACAAGTTCGGTTAGCTACAACAATCATTCCATAACTAAAAGAAACAAAATTAACTAATAAGTAAACTCACCAAACTCTGATTTTATTGTAAGCTTTTTTTCTTCGGAAGCTTCTACTTTACCAATAACCTTAGCATCAACGTTAAAGGATTTTGAAATAGCAATAATATCTTCTGCAACTTCAGGCGTTACATATAATTCCATACGATGGCCACAATTAAAGACTTGATACATTTCTTTCCAATCTGTTTTTGATTGCTCTTGTATTAATTTGAACAATGGTGGAATTGGAAACATATTATCTTTTACAATATGAAATTGATCTACAAAATGAAGAATTTTGGTTTGAGCGCCTCCAGAACAGTGTACCATACCGTGAATATTTTCACTAGTATACTGAGAAAGGATTTTTTTAATAATTGGCGCATAAGTACGCGTTGGAGACAATACCAATTTCCCCGCATCGATGGGAGAATCGTCAACTGAATCTGTTAATTTTACACCTCCTGAATACACTAAATCTTCTGGTACTGATGCATCAAAACTTTCTGGATATTTTTCAGCTAAATATTTATGAAACACATCGTGACGCGCAGAGGTCAATCCGTTACTACCCATACCACCGTTATATTCCTTCTCGTATGTCGCTTGACCAAAACTTTCTAAACCAACAATAACATCGCCAGCTTTTATATTAGCATTATCAATAACATCACTACGCTTCATACGTGCAGTAACCGTTGAATCTACAATAATCGTTCTTACCAAATCACCAACATCGGCAGTTTCACCACCAGTTGAATGTATAGTCACTCCAAAAGATTTTAAATCTTCAAGAAGTTCTTCAGTACCATTAATAATTGCTGAAAGCACTTCACCTGGAATTAAATTTTTATTTCTACCTATTGTTGAGGATAACATAATATTATCGGTAGCCCCAATACACAACAAATCATCGATATTCATGATTAATGCATCTTGAGCAATACCTTTCCATACAGATACGTCTCCAGTTTCTTTCCAATACATATAGGCCAAAGACGACTTAGTTCCTGCACCATCGGCATGCATAACTAGACAATAATCATCGTCGTTTGTTAAATAATCTGGAACTATTTTACAAAATGCTTTTGGAAATAAACCTTTGTCTATGTTCTTAATAGCATTGTGTACATCTTCTTTTGACGCAGAAACACCACGTTGCGCGTATCGTTTTGAAACCTCTTGACTCATAATATTAAATTGTGTTGCAAATTTACTTCTTTGAATTAAAAAATCCCGCTTTTTTGAAGCAGGATTTTATAAGTTTTATACACTATCTGGTAAATAATAGCTCTCTGTATTTTGTTAAGGGCCAAATTTCGTCGTCAACAAGAAGTTCGAGCTTATCACAATGGTAACGAATATCGTCAAATAAAGGCATCACTTTATGGCTATAAGCTGCTGCTCTTTCATCCATATTAGTGAGTTTATTAGCACTTCTTCGTTCATCAATCATTTTTGTAACGTTCGAATTTATGCCTTCAATATGATTTGAAATTTCCTCTATTAATTTGATTTGTTCTTTCGAAACACTTAAATATTTCTTTTCAAAAATATCTTTTAGACCTCTCACGTTTTCAATCAATACATTCTGATATTTTACAGCGGTTGGAACAATATGATTTCTCGCTATATCAGCTAAAACACGACTTTCAATTTGAATATGCATGATGTATGATTCAATTTCAATCTCGTAGCGTGCTTTGGTTTCAATAGCACTCATCACATTCATTTCCTCAAATAACGCAATACTTTCTTTAGAAATTCGCGCTTTTAAAGCTTCTGGTGTTGTTTTACTATTGCTTAAACCTCGTTTTTTTGCTTCTACCTCCCATGCTTCACCATAACTATTCCCTTCAAATAAAATATCTTTAGTCGACTTAATGTACTCTCTTAATACGTTAAAAACCGCTTCATCTTTCTTTAAATCCTTCTTATCTATTAAAGCATCAACTTCCTTTTTAAAATCTTTTAATTGTTTAGCGACTATGGTATTTAAAACAGTCATAGGATTTCCACAATTAGCCATAGATCCCACGGCTCTAAACTCAAATTTATTACCTGTAAAGGCAAAAGGAGAGGTTCTATTTCTATCAGTGTTATCCAACAATACATCTGGAATCTTACCAACAACATTAAGCTTCAATTCAGTTTTTTCTTGTGGTGACAATTTTCCCTTCGTAACGCCTTCAAGCTCCTCTAGAACCTTTTTTAATTGCTCTCCAATAAATACTGAAATAATTGCCGGAGGCGCTTCATTCGCCCCTAGCCTATGGTCGTTACTCGCGGAGGCTATTACCGCTCTTAATAAGGCTTCATGTTTATGAACCGCCTTTATGGTATTTATAAAAAATGTCAAGAACTGCAAACTACTCATTGGTGTTTTTCCGGGCGCTAACAAATTAACACCAGTGTCTGTTGAAAGCGACCAGTTGTTATGTTTTCCAGAACCATTTACACCTGCAAACGGTTTTTCATGCAGTAACACTTTAAAATTATGCTTGGATGCCACACGCCCCATAATATCCATTAATAAGGAATTATGATCGACAGCTAAATTGGCTTCTTCAAAAATTGGAGCGACTTCAAATTGATTCGGGGCCACTTCATTATGCCTGGTCTTTACAGGTATCCCTAAAAGCATACATTCAATTTCCAACTCTTTCATAAAATTCAACGCCCTGTTAGGAATTGAACCAAAATAATGATCATCAAGTTGTTGCCCTTTTGCTGATGAATGCCCTAATAAAGTACGTCCAGTTAGCATGATGTCTGGACGACTGGCTGCTAACATTTTATCAATTAGAAAATACTCTTGCTCCCAACCCAGTGAAGATGTTACTTTTTTTACATTTTTATCGAAATATTTACAAACCGCAGTAGCAGCTTCATCAACCGCACTCAGCGCACGTAAAAGCGGCGTTTTATAATCTAAAGCTTCCCCTGTATAGGCCACAAAAATTGTTGGAATACAAAGTGTTGTTCCGTAAATAAACGCAGGCGATGTAGGATCCCATGCCGTATACCCTCTGGCTTCAAAGGTATTTCTAATACCTCCGTGAGGGAAACTAGACGCATCAGGTTCTTGCTGAACTAACTGGGAGCCTCCAAATTTTTCAATAGCCAAATCATCACCTATAGTTTCAAAAAAAGCATCATGTTTTTCCGCAGTTGTCCCTGTTAATGGTTGAAACCAATGCGTGTAATGGGTTACATTTTTAGACAAGGCCCAATCTTTCATTGAAGATGCTACTTGATCGGCAATATTTCTGTCAATTTTTTTACCAAACTGAACAGCATTTTGTACGCCAACAAACGCATCTTTTGTTAAATACTGACGCATGGTAGTTAAACTGAATACATTATTTCCAAATAATTCAGATCGACGCCCTACCTCTTCTATTTTTATAGGACTATAAGCTAACGATTCTTTTACAGCATGAAATCTAAGTGTTGACATTTTATTAAAACTTTAATAAATAAATTATAACACAAAAATAGTTAGGTTTTACCAATAAAAAGCCTTCAACTTTGAATTTTATTGTTAACACTTTTTCAGTATTTACATAAAAATTTAAACTTTTTTCTAGATAAGCCGTAAAAAAATAGGGTATAAATAAAAACAAGTCGACCTTAAGTTAAAAGACCCCTATAAATTTCAATTGAAAACATAAAAAATTATATTTGTGATATTATAACTAATATTACATTTATTAAATATTCATTATGGCAAAAATTAAATTAGAATACCTTTGGTTAGATGGTTACTTCCCAACTCAAAACTTGAGAAGTAAAACTAAGGTAGAAGAGCATGAAAACTTTCAAGGAACTTTAGAAGAAATTGGAAACTGGTCTTTTGACGGATCTTCAACAAAACAAGCTGAAGGTGGATCGTCTGACTGTTTATTAGTTCCTGTTGCTATTTACCCTGATCCAGATAGAATCAATGGTTATTTAGTAATGACTGAAGTTATGAATGCTGATGGAACTCCGCACGTTTCTAACGGTAGATCTACGATTGATGATGCGGATGATGATTTCTGGTTTGGTTTTGAACAAGAATACTTTATCATGGATACTGCAACACAATTACCTTTAGGATTCCCTGTAGGTGGTTACCCTGCTCCACAAGGTATGTATTACTGCTCTGTTGGTGGTAAAAACACACATGGTAGAGATTTAGTAGAAGAGCATGCTGATTTATGTATTGATGCTGGTTTAAACTTTGAAGGTATTAACCAAGAAGTTGCTTCTGGACAATGGGAATTCCAATTATTCGCAAAAGGTGCTAAGAAAGCTGGAGACGAAATTTGGATCGCTAGATACTTACTAGACCGTTTAACTGAAAAGTATGGTTACTATATTGAGTACCACCCAAAACCACTTGGTAAGGATATGGACTGGAATGGTTCTGGTATGCACGCAAACTTCTCTAATACAACATTAAGAACTTGTGGAAGTAAAGAAACTTACGCTGCTATTTGTGAGTCTTTCAGACCTTTCGTAAAAGAACATATAGCTGTTTACGGTGAATTTAACGACCAACGTTTAACTGGATTACACGAAACTGCTGCTATTACAGATTTCTCTTGGGGAGTTTCTGATAGAGGCGCGTCAATCCGTATTCCATTAATCGCTGTTGAAAAAGGATACAAAGGATGGTTAGAAGACAGAAGACCTGCTTCTAATGGTGATCCATACAAAATTGCAGCAAGAATTATCAAAACAGTAAAAACTGCTAAGATCTAATTCTTAATGTTATAAAAACATTTTGCTCATAATAAAAGGCTAACATGATATTCATGTTAGCCTTTTATTTTTTATAGAATACCCTGTGATTTTAAGAATCATTCCTAAGTACACTGTTTATGAAAAACAAGTATTAACATATATAGATTTAAGTCCTCATATTAAAACCTCTTTAATTTATAGTAAAAAAACCTCAAGTCAAAATTAATCTGACCTTTATTAAGGTGGCTCCATTTTTATCGCATTACCCCTTCAAATTTTCAAGATAGAAATATTCTACTAGCCATTAATTTTTAATTCTTAGCGCTAGATCACAATAAACAACGTAGTAAAACGTTCAAAGGAAATAAATATTTGTGTAGTATTTTTAACATTAAATTAAAGAGTTTTTTCCCGCGTATCCAGCCCTATATATATCAGAACTGTGAAAACCGACAATACTCCCCTAATAACACCAATATTACCTATTCATTACAACTAAAAGCAACTTCGTTAAACTAATTTTACTATCAAAAAACAACTACAACCATTAAAAAACCCCCTTAAATCATTTTCACATGCTACCAAAAAAACAACCTTCCACAAAACTTGTGAGCCTCATTTTTATTGTTTGCTTACATGTATGCTTCCAACATAGCTATGCTCAGAAAAGCATAGGCGATGCAGGCGTAAGCTTCGACAATTCACTAAACGATCCACTATATCCATTTATGAACGAATGGCAAAAATCAGGCGTTGAAGGCGGAATTCCAGAAAAAAATTCACTACCAATATTATTACATCTAAACCCTACTAATTCGGAAGGTATTCAAAATGCCATTAACCAACTAAACACCAATGGTTCTCCTGGTGTTATTCTATTAAAAAAAGGAACCTACCAAATAGACAAACCCATTCATTTAAAATCGAATGTGATTTTACGGGGTGAAGCCAAAGAAGATGTACACTTACAAGTTACTATTCGTTCGAACGGAACTAACGACGAACAATCTTTTATTTTCTCCAATGTAAATAAATCTGGCTTAGAAGACCTTTTTTTTGAATATATTCCTGAAAGAAATATTACTATATATGACGACAGAAATATGCCCACAAGTTCATACTGTGGAGACCCTTGCTTTAGCAACAGCCCAGATGGCCTGCAAAACATGTATGTTTCCTTTGTTACCATAGAAAACGACTCAAAAAACTGCTGGGTAAACAATTGTATTTTTAAGAATGCTGGCTCCGACCCCTTAGAAATTAGAGGAGACCACAACACCTTTAGAAATAACTTTATCGACGCCTGCTTCAACAAAGGTGGTGGCGGAAATGGCTACTACGACATTCGAGGTAATTACAACCTTTTTTACAATGAAAAAGTTAGAAGAATACGCCATTTTACCATTCAGCAAAAAGCGAAATACAATGTAGTCATAGCTTGCGATTTAGAAGTAGACGTAAATTTCCACAATGGGGATGAAGGCTATAACCTAGTGGAAGCTAATAAAATTCATAGTGATTGGTGGCGTTCTTGGTCTGCTTTTGCAAGCGGTGGCTCCCAATGCGGACACGATAAACCGGGCCCGAATAATATTATTTTTAACAATATCCTTTCCGGAAAAAATAACCCAGAACGTTTTGGTGGAAGCGACAAAGTATTTGTTTTCGATCAATATTCCGAACCTCGATTATTACGCAACACTCCACCAACGGGAAGTACTTTCTACCCTGTAGTATTAACCAGCGACCAACCAGATTCCAGTAACAACAATGAGTGTGTAGTTGTAGAAAACAACGGTGTGGTAGTTGTAGAAGCAGAAAATTATATTAGTCAAACCGAGAATAATACTAGAAAATGGTTTAGACAAGATGGTAACATTACTACCCCAACTCCAGACCCTGACCCTAGCCATGCCTCATCTGCTAGTGGCGGAAGTTATGTAGAAATACTACCAGATACTCGAGTAACACATGCCGACCCTTTACAATCGGGAACTAACTTCTCCAATATTCCTGGCAAACTAGGTGTCTTAGATTACAAAATAAAATTTAATACGCCAGGAAGGTACTTTGTATGGGTACGTAGTTATTCTTCCGGTTCAGAAGACAACGGTATTCATGTTGGTTTAAACGGACAATGGCCTGCTTCCGGACAAAAAATGCAATGGTGCGGAAATAAAAACCAATGGGCTTGGGAAAGCAAACAAAGAACAGATGCGAACCATTGTGGTGAAGTACAGAAAATATACTTAGATATACCATCGGCAGGAATTCATACGGTTTCCTTTTCCATGCGAGAAGATGGTTTTGAGTTCGATAAGTTTATTTTAACACAGACTTACACCAAACCAACGGGCACAGGTCCAAACGAGAGTCGAGAAGGAAATTGTGCTTTCTTATCTACAGCAGATTTAAAACACAAAACTCCTAAAATTAAAATATATCCTAACCCAGCATCCCACATTTTGAACATAGAAAGAACAAATTCTAACGAAGTTCAGGCTAAAATCAGGAATGCCTTAGGTAAAGTAATTTTAGAGACCAAAATAAGTAACAAACTACAACAATTGGACGTATCTCTTTTGCCATCGGGGATTTATATCGTTTCTTTAGATGAAGAAAAATATTTCAGATTTATAAAACGATAAATCATATGGTAAAGTATAAAAAGCTGTTTTAAAAGAAAATTACTATCCAAAGAAATACATACTCTTCAGCTGGTATAATCATCCTTTAAAGCAGTTTTTTTTATAAAAATCAGAAATTATTACTTAGCCGTAAACAACAAAAACATAAACACGCCATAGCCAATTACTAAAACAAGACCTTTTATGCGATTTATTTGATACATTTTTGGCAGGAAAACTAAAGGAATTAAAACGCCAGCAAAGCCTAGCATCCAGTAAATATCATTTGAAAGGATTTCTGAAGCAGTAACTGGAATAGGTTTTATCAAAGCTGTTAACCCCAACACCGAGCCGATGTTAAAAATATTTGAACCAATTAAATTTCCTAACGAAATTGCTTTTTCTTGTTTTGCAGCAGCTATTACTGAAGCTGCTAATTCTGGGACACTTGTTCCAATTGCTATTAGAGAAACTCCTATAACAGCTTCACTAACCCCCATAGATAAGGCTATTTCTTTAGAGCCTTCTACTAACCATTCACTTCCAAAATAAAGTGCTGCTGCCCCGATTAATAGCCAAATAATAATTTTAAAATTTGAAACTACGGCTAAAGAATCATCAACCTCCTCTACCACCGTATCTTTCTTTGCATTTTTAATCAGTACAACTAAAAACAAAATAAGTCCGCCGAATAAAACGGCGCCTTCAACAGCAGATAATACATGGTCATTTTTCAAAAAATAAAATAACACCATCGAAAATAGCATCATGGCTGGCCAATTCAATTTATAAAACGATTTATCAACATCAATAACGCTAACCAGTGCTGTAATTCCCAATACAAGGCCAATATTCGCAATATTAGACCCTATAACATTGTTTATTGCAATTGCGGGAGAACCTGAAAGCGCAGCCTGTAAGCTAACTAATAATTCTGGAGCAGAAGTTGCGAATGACACGACGGTCATTCCAATAACCATTTTAGAAATATTAAATTTAAAAGATAATGCTACTGAAGAACGTACTAAAAACTCGCCTCCTAATACTAATAAAATAAAACCAAGGGCAACCCAAAGTATACTCATAAAATAAATTTTATTGCGAAGATAATATAACACTTACGGTTATACTATGCTCTATTAATTTTTTATATGATCTTAAACCAAATTATTTTAGTCTATTACCCTAGGATAAGTTTTCCTATTTTTGTGATATGAAAAAACAACTTTTTAAGTTATTAGCAAAAATTAATAAGGCTGTACTTCCTAGTTACTCTAAACAGAAATTAGACATTTCTAAAGCGAATAAATTTCAAATGGCTGTAATTGGTTGGCGATGGTATGTGACCAAACGTGCCTTAGATTAATTAAAGCGTTTTAGCCTCTTCCCAAAACACATCCATTTCAGCTAAAGTCATCTCTTTTAATGGTTTATTTAATGATTTTGCTTTCTCTTCAAGGTATTGAAAGCGTTTAGAGAATTTCTTGTTAGTGCGTTCTAAGGCATTTTCAGGATTGATATTTAAAAATCGTGCATAATTCACCATTGAAAAAAGCACATCACCATACTCACTTTCCATAGCATCAGCATCTCCCTTTTCAACCTCGACTTTAAATTCATTCAATTCTTCCTCTACTTTTTCCCAGACTTGATGTGGTGCTTCCCAATCGAAACCAACACCGGCTACTTTTTCCTGAATGCGATTTGCTTTCACTAGAGCAGGTAAACTTTTAGGCACACCTTCTAATACACTTTTTTTCCCTTCTTTAAGCTTTAGGTTTTCCCAATTTCGTTTTACATCTTCTTCATTTTCAACCTTCACATCACCATAAATATGCGGGTGCCTGTGAATTAACTTTTCACAAATACCGTTACAAACATCGGCAATATCGAAATCGCTAGTTTCACTACCTATTTTAGAATAGAATACGATATGTAAAAGCACGTCTCCTAATTCTTTTTTCACTTCCTCTAAATCCTTATCTAAAATCGCATCACCAAGTTCGTAAGTTTCTTCAATGGTTAAATGTCTTAGAGTTTCCATGGTTTGCTTTTTATCCCACGGACATTGCTCACGCAATTCATCCATAATAGTAAGTAAACGATCGAAAGCTTTTAGTTGATTTTCTCTGGTATTCATGTAAAGTGTTTTTGTAAAAATACAATTTTGATGATTTTTAATACCGAATTTGCCTAATAGTTTAAATGCTGCGTTAGGGATTGAACGTTTGTTTGAGCTCTTTTTGTGTTGTTGCACCTATACAACGCAAAAAAGCGAGTCGTGAAAGCCCGACCCTTGTGGTAACGCCAAACAGCGAACTTAAGCATCGGTAAAAATTCAAATAAAAAAATCCAGCCGTGAAAGCTGGATTTTTAATATTTACTGTGAATGGCCTATGATGCGTTTTGCTTCTTAATTAAATTTAATGCAGAACCTTCATTATACCAGGCAATTTGTGCCGCGTTGTATGTGTGATTTAAAGAAATAACATCCTTTGAACCATCGGCATGAACAACCTCTAGTGTTAATGGCTTATCTGGTGCGAATTCGTTTAAATCTGTAAAATTAAAGGTATCATCTTCTTTAATTAAATCATAGTCATCTTCATTATTAAAAGTTAAGCCTAACATCCCTTGCTTTTTAAGGTTTGTTTCGTGAATACGTGCAAAAGATTTCACTATAACTGCTGCAACACCTAAATGTCTTGGCTCCATAGCGGCATGCTCACGAGAAGAACCTTCACCATAATTATGATCACCAACAACTATGGTTGGAATGCCTGCTGCTTTATAAGCTCTTGCTGTATCAGGCACACCAGCATAATCACCAGTAAGCTGATTTTTCACAAAGTTTGTTTTATCATTATATGCATTAACTGCACCAATTAAACAATTGTTAGAAATATTATCTAAATGACCACGGAAACGCAACCAAGGTCCAGCCATAGAAATATGATCTGTCGTACATTTTCCGAATGCTTTAATTAAAAGTTTAGCACCTTCAATTTTGTTTCCTATTGGCTCGAAGGGTGTTAAAAGTTGAAGCCTTTCTGAATCGTCACTTACTTTAACTTCAACATGACTGCCGTCTTTCTCTGGGGCTAAGTATCCGTTATCTTTAACCTCAAAACCTTTTGGAGGCAATTCCCATCCTGTTGGTTCTTCAAACATCACTTCTTGCCCATCTTCATTAATCAATTTATCTGTGATAGGATTGAAATCTAAACGCCCTGCAATAGCTATTGCTGCAGTTATTTCTGGTGAAGCAACAAAGGCATGTGTATTTGGGTTACCATCGGCACGTTTGGCAAAGTTTCTATTAAAAGAATGTACAATACTATTTTTTGGTGCATTTTTAGGGTCACTATATCTAGCCCATTGTCCGATACATGGTCCACAAGCATTGGTAAATATTTTAGCGTCTAACTTCTCGAATATCCCAAGAATACCATCACGATCGGCCGTATAACGTACTTGCTCTGAACCTGGATTAATTCCTAATTCAGATTTCATTTTCAGCCCTTTATCTAAAGCTTGTTGGGCGATCGAGGATGCTCTTGATAAATCTTCATAAGAAGAATTGGTACAAGACCCTATTAATCCCCACTCCACTTTTATTGGCCAATCATTTGCTTTAGCTTTTTCAGTCATTGAAGCCCCAACTTCTGTAGACAAATCTGGTGTAAACGGCCCGTTTAATAAAGGCCCTAGTTCCGTTAAATTGATTTCAATAACTTCATCAAAATATTTTTCTGGATTTGCATAGACTTCATCATCTCCAGTTAAATGCTCTTTAACTTTGTTTGCAGCATCTGCAATATCAGCTCTATCTGTAGAACGTAAATAACGTTCCATAGATTCGTCGTAACCAAATGTTGACGTTGTAGCACCGATTTCAGCACCCATGTTACAAATAGTTCCTTTTCCTGTACAAGACATCGCCGTTGCTCCAGGTCCAAAATATTCTACAATTGCTCCTGTTCCTCCTTTTACAGTAAGAATTTCAGCAACTTTTAAAATCACATCTTTTGGCGCTGTCCAACCCGATAATTTTCCAGTTAACTTAACACCAATTAATTTTGGAAATTTAAGCTCCCAAGCCATTCCGGCCATCACATCTACAGCATCGGCACCACCTACTCCAATGGCCACCATACCTAATCCTCCTGCATTTACAGTATGTGAATCTGTACCAATCATCATCCCTCCTGGGAATGCATAGTTTTCTAATACTACTTGATGAATAATTCCTGCACCAGGTTTCCAAAAGCCGATACCATATTTATTAGAAACAGATTCTAAAAATTGAAACACTTCACTACTAACGCTGTTCGCGTGTTTCAAATCTTTAGCAGCACCTTCTTTTGCTTGAATTAAGTGGTCACAATGTACCGTTGTAGGTACTGCAACCTTAGGTTTACCAGCTTGCATAAATTGCAACAATGCCATTTGGGCTGTTGCATCTTGACAAGCAATTCTATCTGGCGCAAAATCAACGTAGTCTTTTCCTCTGGTGAAAACTTTCGTTGGATTTCCATCCCATAAGTGGGAATATAATATCTTTTCTGAAAGTGTTAGCGGTTTACCTACAATCTCTCGAGCCTTATTTACACGCTCTGCCATATTGCTGTAAAGCCCTTTTATCATATCAATATCAAATGCCATAAAATAAATTTTAAGTTTGTTTAAATAATTAATACAAGGTACGAAATAAAGGAGGATTATAAAAAAAGGTTTTTTGCTCAAATGAAGTTATATTGAGCACTATCGAGAGCCTATTTAGATTTTTTATTGATAATTATCTGAAATTGAAGTAAAAAACACAAAACGAATATTCCTTTTCACAAAACTAACTTTATTTCACATTGAATTTCTTTACGATAGAACGGCCATTTTCATCCAGTGCTGTTACACTATGAAACCCTGAAGTTAAACTGATAGCGATTTCATTAAAGTTTTGAGTAGATTTTAGAAAAGTATCATCCAGATACCAATAAATTTCAGCTTCGGGGTTGGTGTGTGCGATTTTAAAAACAACCTTATTTCTTTCACCTGTAAGTCCCTTGGGTACAATTATAGTATTCGTATTTAAAGGTTCTGTAAATGCCATTACAGGAGTTTCCTCTCCATCACAACCATCTTTTAAAGGTGGTAAATATTTATAATCTGTATTATTACGTTTATAATACCAAGCCATTAAAGGAGGTAAAACGAATTGAGAAGTTTTAATCATATCATCTAACCTTTCACACGAAGCATTCACTCTATATGTTTGGTCTGTATTTAAATAAACCAACTTGTGGTACTGGCATAAATCGGTATCTAACCCTTTTGCAGGCACTTGCTTCATAGTAAACGGACAAATATCTGATGCTAATTGTCCACTTTTTGTACAAATTTTTGTTTCTAACACATCATCTAGTGGCGCTAAAAACCATTCCGATTTTGGCAATACATCGAACAAATCAAACATGACTGGTGCGGCTGCAGAAACACCGGTCATTCCTGGCCTACCCTCACCATCGGCATTGCCTACCCAAACACCAACTACATAATTTGATGTAACGCCAACACTCCAAGCATCACGGTTACCAAAACTGGTGCCGGTTTTCCAGGCTATTTCTTGAGCGGACTCGAAATAACGCCAAGAATTATCAATACCAGGTCGATTTAATTCTTTCATCGCTTCAAAACCAAAATAAATACTTCCCGCATTAAAAATTTCTTTGTCAAAATTAAAGGCTCCTAAATCTGATTGAAAATCACTGGAAAAATCTGCCTTTTGAAATTCTTTAGTATAATACTGACTTGAATTTTCATTAAAATGATTTAAAGTGCTCGCTAGGTTGCTATACGCGTTACATATGTCCCACAAATTGGATTCGCTGCCTCCAAGAATTACCGAAAGGCCGTAATGGTCTGCCCCTTTATTTATATTTGATAATTCTAATTTTTGTAAAATATCGTAAAACCTAGTCATTCCAAAGGTTTTCAACATTCTTACGGCAGGTATATTTAAAGATTTCGCCAGTGCTTCCTTGGCAGATACGGCACCTAAATATTTTAAGGTGAAATTTTCTGGCTTATAATCTCCAATTGTAGTTGGTACATCTGCTAATAACGTTTCTGGCAACAATTCTCCAGCATCCAACATAGCCATGTATAAAAATGGCTTTAAAACGCTCCCAGTACTCCTTGGCGCTAAAATGATATCAACATCTTTTTGATGCTCCTTTGTTGTGTTTGTATTACCGATATAGCTTAATACTTTTTTTCTTTTTACATCTAAAATTAATACCGCCATATTATTAACGCCATTTTCAGCTTGTAGGTTGTGATGCCTGTCAACAATTTGTAACGCTAATTCTTGTAGATGCACATCAATAGAACTTTTAACACGTTTTCCTTTTTGTGTTTTCACTATATTTTGCAGTAAATGCGGCCCTATTTGAGGTAATTTTTCAGGTTTACTAGGTATGCTTTCTTCTATTGATAACTGATAAGTAATTTCATCGATGACTTTCGCTTCTAGCAACTTTTTTAATAGTCTATTTCTTTTTTCTATAAGCGGTTCTACATTTTTACCAGGATAGAGTAAACTAGGTGCGTTAGGTAACACCGCTAATAATGCGCTTTGCCCCCATGACAATTTGTGAGGTGCTATATTAAAATAGCGCCACGATGCGGCCTCCAATCCCACCACGTTTCCTCCATAAGGTGCATTTGAAACATAAGTATTTAAAATTTCTTCTTTTGAATCTCTTAACTCCAAACGGGTGGCTAAAATGATTTCTATAATTTTCTCAAAATAAGACCGTGATTGATTCTTTCTTGATAACCGTATGACTTGCTGCGTAATGGTACTACCACCTCGAACAACTTTCCCTGCTTTTAGATTTGCACTGAAAGCCTTAAACATAGAGGCAGGATTAAAACCAGGATGTTTATAAAAATACCCATCTTCAAATTGTGTGATACAGTGCTTGAACTTATTAGGTACAGAATCTAATGTTGGAAAACGCCATTGACCATCATCTGCAATTAAAGCCCCTATTAACTGACCATCATTACTTTCTAAAATTGTAGATGTTGGCGCATTAAACATCCTATTGGGCAAGCAAAAGGCATAGATAACAACTATAACGAGCAACAAAATCGCTTTAAATTTATTTTTTAATAAATAAAATTTCAAGTGACTAAATATGCCTTTATTCATTGAAGCTATAATTTGATTTATTCGGTTACTTTAACCCATCGCCCTTGATTTCTTACAAAATAATCTTGGTCGTACATCGCTTCCGCCTGAATACCTGGTAAATAATAACTCCCTAAATAAGATGCGTTTAATAATACTTTAAATGATTTTTCTTGACCCGGTGCCATATCGAAATAAAAATTAACCCGATCATCCCTAATATCTTCATGAGTAATCGAACTATTTAAACTAGATCCCGTATTAAACCTCGAATTAACAATCTCCCAACCCGAAGGAAATAGTGCCTTTAAAGCGACATCATTTACTTTAGAACCTGTGTGATTACCCAACACAATATGTGCTACAAAATTTGTTCCTTGACTTAGGTTTGAAACATCTACATATTGTCCTGATTTATCGGTGAAAGCCATATTAACAGTCATATTCTTTTCAATTGTTTTTTCACTTCCAATTGGTAATATCCCTTCATTAATCAGCCTAACATAAATCAGGTTATCATTTTTGTTTTCAATTTTAATGGCATTATGGCCGCTATGCACCTTAAAATCATCAAGGATTACTGCTTTATTGGTTTTAACAGATTGATTTTTGCTTCCGTTAAGGTTATAAACTACGTTAATGCCTTTATTTCCGACGTAAGTCGCATATTTAGACATAGCCAACAGACAATATGAAGTCGTTTGTGTACTCATATAGTTTTTACTGGATAATTCCGAAGCGATTATGTCTGCTATCGTTTTAGCCTTTAAACTTTCTTCTAAAAGCACATAGGTTTCTAAAATCATCGCTAGATTTCGGTGTTTAGAACCATAATTACTAGTACTTGATTCTATGCCTTCTAAATCTACATTAACATCAAAATCGCGTATTAAGTCTTTCGCTACAGATTTTTTACCTGACAAGGCATAAGCTGCAGCTAATCGTAATTTAGCAATATGGTTTAATTTACCTTGATTTGCCAATTCGCGAAACCTATTCATTGAGGATTTATCGGCTTGTTTAGCTAATGCAAGTGTGTACAAACGGTATGCTTGTGCCAATTCATTACTTGAAGCACTCCAACGCTTAGCTTCTATCTCTTGGTATTTTATCCATCTTGTTTTAAAATCGAGCGGTAGAACAAATCCTTTTTTCTCTGCTTCAATTAAAAAATGTCCAACGTAACTAGTTGACCAATCGTTTGCATAATTTTGATTTTGCCAATAAGAAAAACCACCATTAGACTTTTGAAATTTAGCCAACTTATCGATAGCTTGCTGAATGTTTTTCTGAGTTTTATCCTTTTTTTCTTCAGAAATCTTAAAAACATCGTTAATATAAAGCTGAGGAAAAGCGGCAGATGTCGTTTGCTCTACGCAACCATGAGGATAAGCAATTAAATATTCTAACCTACTTGCAAAGTCGATTGAAGGAAAAGCTGAAATTTCTAATTTAGCTCCATTTGTGCCTTCAACACCAAAAGTATCGAAAGAAATGGTTTGTATTCCGTTAGGTTCAACAGCAACATCTGTAGTTTCAAGAGTTTCTGGGTTAGGGTTAAAAGCGTCTAACTCCAACTTATAAGAGGCTTTTTCGCCGTGGCCACTTACATTTATATCAATTTCACCAATACCATCTTTAAGAACTTCTACATCAAAATAGGCCATTTTCTCATCTGGACTAGAAAAATACAAGGATTTAGTAGACTTTCCTATAATCTTAAAAACATCATTAAGCTTAATAGATACATTTACATTTTTAATTTTATTTTCCATAGCAAAAACCGTTACCGGAATTCTAACTTTTTCGCCAGGAGCGACCTTTCTTGCAATAGATGCTAAAACCATTAATGGTTTACGAACCGGAGTAGATTTTTCTGAACTCCCATACGCCTCGATATCTGGATTATGCGCCACGACCATCGTTTTTACAGCGCCAATATATTTTGGTATTTTGATTTTATGTGTTTCTGTTTTTTTAGCATCCAGTTTAAACGGCCCTTGATAAATCACCACAGGTTTAAATCTGTTTGCTTTTTTATTTTTACTAGCATGAAGCATACCATCACCCCCAATACTAAAAACCTGATTAATATTCCCTCCGAAAGCACCAATAACATCATCATAAATATCCCAAGTTTTCACGCCTAAAGCTTCTTTTTGATAAAAAACATCCCAAGGATTAGGTGTTTTAAATCGCGATAAATCCAATAAACCTTCGTCTACGATTGCAATAGAATAGGTCATTGGAATTCCGTTTGCTTCGGACACTTTAATAGTAACATCTTTTTCAGGAGCTAAAACATCAGGCATCCTAATTTCTGGCTGAAGCTTTGTTTCGGGGTTTTCAACATTGATCCCAGCTAAACCAAACATACGTATAGGCAAATCGTTCTTGGTATTATTATGGTTTTGCAATAAACTAATGTTGATATAAACATTAGGCGTCATATCAGTTGTTATTGGCAGCTCAAACTTTGTATCACCTTTACCTGCCTTTACCCATAACGACTTAATAACACCCGAACCATTTTCAACAGTTACTAAAGCTCTACCAGAACCTGACGATGGAAATGTAACAAGGGCTTTCTCACCAACCTTATAATCCGTTTTATCTGTTGAAAAAGAAAGCATGGTTGCCGCTGAAGGATCACCTTTTCTAGCTTTTCCAGCCCAACCTGGCCAGTCTATAAATACTGTTTTCCCTGTTGAATGTCCAGATTCTTTATTATACACATATACTAAATAGCGCCCCCATTCTGGGTATTTTAATTCAAAATCAAAAGTACCTTTACCTTCAGAATTTGTAGAAACTGTTGTTGAGAATGCTTCGTCTCTATCTAAACTGGTATCAAAAGAAGATAAGTTGTCCTCATCTTCATTCCACCACCAATTATAATTCACTTTAAAAATAGTTACTTTTAAATCTTCAACAGCGGTTGGTTTTCCATGAGCATCTACAGTAGCTATTTCGAATTTATGTTTTGTATCGGTTAGCAACATATCTCTTGCAGCATCGCCTTTTGGTGTTAATAGTCCAACATAAGAACTGTATGAGGCATAATTTGCGGAAAAAGCATCTGTACTGAAATCGCCTCCTTCTTCATATACTTTTGAAACAAATGTCGCCTTTAGTAATCCAGGTGCGCTATTACCTGTACTTGGATGAAATGAAAATTTAGCTTTACCGTCGCTATCAATAGTATTGTTAAAAACGGTTTGTTCTTTTCCTGAAAACGTTTTTGTTGGGTCATCAAATTCATAACTAGGAAAAGCTTTAAAGTTTGTTTTTATTGAATTGAATGTTACCGTAACATCAGCCTGTAGATTTTTAGCAACAGCACCATGTAACCATGTTGCTTCGAGATCCCCATTAACCTCCTTATTCGTAATAACCTTATCAGGGATTGAAGTTTTAATTTTTAACCTATTGGGTTTAATAAATTCTATTCTTAATTTTTTAGTAAAAACAGCGCCTCCAACACTAACTTTAGCCATCCAAGACCCTGTATAACTATCGGAATATGTAGGTACTGTAAATTTGTAAAAGTTATTTAACCCATTAGTATTAACGGCTGAAAAATACAAGGAACCAGCAGGTTCAAAAACTTCTAACTTAACGGGGTGATTTTCTGGCAGCTTATTGTTTTTATCATTTAACATAAATGATAAATGCAATGTATCTCCAGGTCTCCAAACACCACGTTCACCATAAATAAAGCCTTTTAAGCCCCGTTTTAATTTGGCTCCATCCACATCAAATTTACTTACAGATAAAGCATTCCCATCATTTAACTTCACATAAGTACTTATGTTGTTTTTTGTAACAACTGCAAAATATGCCTTTGATGATGCCGGAAATGTTAATTTACCTTCAGCATCGGATTTTTGCCTACCTATTAATTGCTGTTGGTAATTATAAAATTTAACCTCGGCATCTGAAATAGGGTTTGTTGTAATAATATCACTAACTGCTATAAAATAATTATTATTACTGCCTTGCTTAACAATAACACCAATGTTTGATGCCAGTATATTGGTACTCACTTTTTTATTCCTATAATAAGAATGCTCACATGGATTCTCTGACGCTCTCCAATTGTATTCATTATCACCTTCACCATAATATGCATTATCCCAATTACTACTCGCAGCTTCTTCTTGATCGTAATTTATAACGGTTTCAATGATTTCACTATCATCTCCATTTTCACATTTAAAATTAGAATATTGCTTATTGAAACTAATCTCCACACGATAGATTGCACCTGGATCTGGATTTATTATTTCTTTTAAATCTACCGCATAGGATCTCCAATTGGATAAATCTGCCTCGTATTTAGATAGATTAATTGTTTTTTTAGCTATTGGTCTGGCCACACGTAAAAGTTCCTCACTACCTTTTAAATCATTATTTTGAAGAAACTGCAATACATTATCTTCAAAAATTTTAATAACAGTAATATCAACAGCCTTTAAATTGACAGCTTCAAAATTAAATTTGAGATTTTCTGAAGTTGGTAATATTGTACCATTTTGCAATAATTTCACCTGAGGTTTAATATCTTCAAATGTAATTTCCTTTCTTAAAGAGCGCTTAAGTTTATAGCCATATAAGTTTATAATACCACTATGTATCGTTAGTGTTTCGCTCTCTTTAATATCTCCAACATACACTCTAACCACATTATTAATAAAAGAAAAGGATAAATTATTTCTATCTCCAATCGTAATAAAACCATCTAAATTAAAGTTCTTCTTAACTGGGTCTGAAAAATTGATTTCTACGTATTTATTTTCATCAAAAACATTGATATCTATGACTTCAAAATTATTTTTTCCTGGTATGTTAAAAGTGTAATCACCTTCTGTATCAATGTCAAAATCACTTCCATCCCACTCTATTTCTATAGGACTATCTTTTTCAAAACGTTGAATACTATCTATTATAAATTTAAAATAATGCCCTTCTACTTGCTCCGTTAGTATTTTTATTGGCAACGATTTTCCTTTTTGTTTTACTGTAATAAGTTTTTCTGCAATAGCCTTCAAAATATTATCGCTAGCGCGTAATGTGCCATTTAAATATTGCCAATCTCTAGAATAGCTTTCTAAATTATTAGTGATGACTTGAAAATCTTGTTTTATGGTTTTTATATCAAAAACAAAGGTTTTATAATCATTGCTAACGTCCTGTACTGCGCCTAGATCTAATTTAAAAGTGTATCTAGTATCTGAATCAAATTTTTTTTCTGGAATAAAAGCTATAGTTCTATTGTTTAATGCGACAACTTTACCGGGTACTTTAGGAGATACTTTTAAGATACTATTATCAAGTTCTACTTCCGATGAGATATCTTTCATAGGACTCATTAAAACAACTTTAATATCTGCTTTTGCAGACACAACCCCAGATGTTACTTCAAAGATATAATCTTTAAATTTTTGAATATTATTAAGGGTGTCATTAGATTCGTCTTTGCACCCTGATAAAACTAGGATTGCTAATATTAAGATTCTTGAGAAATATTTCATGAATTATGGTTAGGTTGGTTGTTAATAGATCAGACAAATAAAAAACAAATAATGTCCTTCTTTATTAAAGCTGGCAAAAATATGAAAAATCTTTTCAACTATAAGATTATAGCTACAAATAATATTTTTAAAAACTGTAAATTAGACAAGTACCATTTTTCCCAAGCATAAAAAACAGAGAACTAGCAAAATAGCAATGAATCCTTACTAACTAAAAGCATAAAAAAAGCCTGAGCAAAAACTCAGGCTTCTAATTTATAATAATATAATCTATGTATTATACTGCTAATAACTTACTTGAAGGTTTAAACTTCGTTAAGTTAATGCCTTTTACTGCAGCTTGATATTCTTCTAAATTAGGTGTTCTTCCTAAAATTGTAGATAAAACTACTACTGGCGTTGAAGATAATAAAGACTCACCTTTTTTCTCACCAGAATCTTTTACAACTCTTCCTTGGAATAAACGTGTAGAAGTAGCCATAACCGTATCACCTGGTTCTGCTTTTTCTTGGTTACCCATACAAAGGTTACAACCAGGACGCTCTAAGTACAACATGTTTTCATATTTAGTACGTGCCGCAGCCTTAGGATCGTTATCGTCAAACTCAAATCCTGAATAGCGTTGTAATACTTCCCAATCGCCTTCAGCTTTCAATTCATCTACAATATTATAAGTTGGAGGAGCCACTACTAACGGCGCCTTAAATTCAACTTTACCTTGTAAAGCTTCAATGTTTTTCAACATTTGAGCTAAGATTTGCATGTCTCCTTTGTGCACCATACAAGATCCGATAAAACCTAAATCTACTTGTTTCGTTCCGCCGTAGAAAGATAATGGTCTAATCGTATCATGCGTATAACGTTTAGAAACGTCATCATTATTTACATCTGGATCAGCAATCATTGGTTCTTCAATCTTTTCAAGATCGATCTCAACTTCAGCAAAATATTTAGCATTCGCATCTGGAGCTAAAGCTGGTTTTTCACCAGATTTAATCTCTGCAATTCGCTTATCTGCAATAGCAATTAAACCTTTAAGAACGTCCAATTTATTGTCCATTCCTTTATCAATCATGATTTGGATTCTGCTCTTAGCAATTTCTAATGATTCGATTAAAGTTTCGTCTTCAGAAATACAGATAGACGCTTTTGCTTTCATCTCTGCTGTCCAATCTGTAAACGTAAATGCTTGATCGGCAGTAAGTGTACCTAAGTGCACTTCAATAATTCTACCTTGGAAAACGTTATCTCCACCAAATTGAGCAAGCATTTGTTGTTGTGTTGCGTGAACCACATCACGGAAATCCATATAAGGCTTCATTTCACCTTTAAAAGTTACTTTAACCGATTGTGGAATTGGCATTGAAGCTTCACCTGTAGCAAGTGCTAAAGCAACCGTTCCTGAATCTGCACCAAAAGCAACACCTTTAGACATTCTTGTATGTGAATCACCACCAATAATAATAGCCCAATCATCTACTGTAATATCATTAAGCACCTTGTGAATTACATCGGTCATTGGTTTGTACTTATGCTCTGGATCACGAGCAGTAATTAAACCAAAGTCATTCATAAATTTCATTAATCTAGGAATGTTTGCTTTCGATTTATTATCCCAAACTGAAGCCGTATGACATCCAGATTGGTAAGCACCATCAACAATTGGAGAAATAATAGTCGCTGCCATCATCTCTAATTCTTGAGAAGTCATTAACCCAGTAGTATCTTGAGAACCTACAATATTAACTTCAACACGAACATCAGACCCCGTATGTAAAACTTTACCAGGTGTTGTTCCAACCGCATTTTTATTGAATATTTTTTCAACAGCAGTAAGTCC
Source organism: Tamlana sp. 2_MG-2023 (assembly GCF_030548465.1). Taxonomy (GTDB): domain Bacteria; phylum Bacteroidota; class Bacteroidia; order Flavobacteriales; family Flavobacteriaceae; genus Pseudotamlana. The sequence goes on along the minus strand of NZ_JAUOSF010000001.1, from coordinate 499,616 downwards.
TTGTCCTTCAATAGAAATTTCTTTTGAAGGCGCGTAAACTGGTACGACATCAATACCTAATACTTTAGAAGCAAAAGTTTGAAGTTTTTTACCGAAAACTACGGCATAAGACCCACCAGCTTTAATAAATTCAGCTTTTTGAGGTGTTAATGATGCCGAAATATCCATTAATTCCTGATCACCATTATATAATTTTTTCTCTTTTGTATTTACTGTAAGCACCGTTCCAGTTGCAACAGAATATGCTTCTTCTAAAACAGGATCTCCATTTTCATCACGAATTACGTTTCCTTCAGCATCTGTTTTCTTAACCCAGTTTTTAAGGTCAATTCCAATACCTCCAGTTACACCAACGGTTGTTAAGAAAATTGGTGAAATTCCGTTAGTTCCAGCAATAATTGGAGCGATATTAATAAATGGCACATATGGGCTCGCTTTTTTACCAGTCCATAAAGCTACATTGTTCACACCTGACATTCTTGATGAACCAACCCCCATGGTACCTTTCTCGGCAATTAACATCACACGTTTATCTGGATGTTTTGCTTGTAAAGCTTTTAATTCGGCTTGTTGTTCTTTGTTGTGCTCAAAGATACACTGCCCGTGAAGTTCACGATCTGATCTTGAATGCGCATCACCACCTGGAGATAATAAATCTGTAGAGATATCACCTACTCCAGCAATAAATGTTACGATTTCTATTTCCTCTTCAATTTCTGGAAGTTTAGTAAAAAATTCTGCTTTAGCATAACTTTCAATAAGTTCTTTCGCTATTGCACTACCTTCGTTGTATGCTTTTTCTAAACGTGCCATATCGGCTTCATATAAGAAAACTTGAGTCTTTAAAACTTCAGCGGCATCTTTTGCAATAGCAGCGTCATCGCCTAGCGCTAAATCTAAAAGCACCTCAATAGACGGTCCGCCTTTCATGTGTCCTAGTTGCTCAAGAGCAAAAGCAGGAGTGATTTCCTTTACAACCGATTCTCCTAGAATGATTTCTTTTAAAAACTTAGCTTTTACACCAGCAGCACTAGTTGTTCCTGGTAAAACATTATAGATAAAAAAGTTTAGAGAATCTTCTCTATACTGGTTATCTAAATCTTTAATTTGCTCAATAATGTTATTGAGTAATTCAGCACCATCAATAGGCTTAGGGTGAAGACCTTGTTCTTTTCTTTCTTCAATCTCCTTGATGTAATCGTTATAAGTGTTCATATAATAGAATTAATTCTGGTTCGGTATTAAATTTCGCTTAAAGTCCAGTAGATACAGGACTATAATTTTCTCAACTTAACTTTAAAATTTGATAACAACTTTTTGAGTGTTTTACACTAGTTAAGTCATGCGAAATGCCGCAAATAATTTTCGGCTTCGCAAAGTACAAAATTAAAAGCTTATTTTTAAAAGGAATTTGGGTAATACGACGTCTAATAATATCAAATTATTATTGTGACATAATTCCTTAAAATGATTTAATTTTTACTATTTATTTTGAGCTAAAATTGAATATTTGACAAGTCCTTAACTAAAAAATGCCCTTGTGATATATTGAAAACCATTACTAATAAAGGTATTTAACCAAAATAGAATAGTAATCTAAAGAAATATGTAAGTCTTTTCCGTTTTTAGAACACTAAAATAAGCTTCTAATAATTTGTTCTTCGGAAACACCTTCCGCCTCGGCTTTGTAGTTTTTTATGATTCTATGTCTTAAAATACCATAAGCGACCGCTTGAACATTTTCAATGTCTGGAGAAAATTTCCCTTGAATAGCAGCATGTGTTTTTGCTGCAAGAATTAAATTTTGAGACGCTCTTGGTCCTGCCCCCCAATCGATAAATTTTTCAACTAATTCTGGAGCAGTTTCTCCATTTGGTCTTGTTTTTCCAACTAACGACACTGCATATTCGATAACATTATCTGCTACAGGAATTCTTCTAATTAAATGTTGAAAATCAACAATCTGTTGGGCTGAAAACAATGCGTTAACTGTAATATTATTATCGGTAGTTGTTGATTTTACAACCTGAACTTCTTCATCGAAAGTTGGATAATCCAGATTAATCGCAAACATAAAACGATCTAATTGCGCTTCTGGTAAAGGGTATGTTCCTTCCTGCTCAATCGGGTTCTGTGTTGCCAACACAAAATAAGGCAAGTTTAATTTATAATGATTCCCAGCTACAGTAACAGCGCGTTCTTGCATCGCTTCTAATAAAGCTGCTTGGGTTTTTGGAGGCGTTCTATTAATCTCATCTGCTAAAATAATATTTGAAAAAATAGGGCCTTTAATGAATTTAAAACGTCGGTCTTCATCAAGGATCTCACTACCTAAAATATCACTAGGCATTAAATCTGGCGTAAACTGTATGCGTTTAAAATCAAGACCTAAAGCTTGGGCAATGGTATTTACCATTAAGGTTTTTGCTAAACCAGGTACGCCTATTAGTAAGGAATGCCCGCCAGAGAAAATAGAAATTAAAATTTGAGTAACAACTTCATCTTGGCCAATGATAACTTTTCCAATTTCAGTTTTTAAACTCTTAAATTGCTTGACAAATGATTCTATTGCTGCTACGTCTGACATACTTTATTTTTTTAACCAATTTCCTTTAAAATCACAATCCCTATACTTTCCTGTAATTTTAATATAAGTATCTAAAATATGTTCTTTTTGCCATTGATCAATAGCTTTTATTTTTTTCTCGTCAAGCGCTAATTCCTTAATTTTTAAATAATCTCTTCCGTAATCTGCTTTATGCTCGTCAACTCTATCTGTAATTTTTAAAATTTTAAATTTCACTTTCCCAGTTCTATCTTCCTCTCTTAAAACCAAACTAAGCTCATCATCTTTTAGGTTTTGAATTTGAGAATACAATTCAGGATCCATTCTTGTTAGTTCAAAATTATAATCTTGTGTGGTTGGGTTTATTAATTGTCCGCCATCATTTTTAGTTTCCTTTTCATCACTCACTTCTCTTGCTGCATCTGCAAAAGAAATTTCACCATCAATAATCCTTTTTCTCACTTTCTCTAAACGATCTTTTGCTTCAGCAACAGCTTTATCAGAAACTTTAGGTATTAAAAGGATATGTGCCACATCATATTCTTGTCCTCTAATTTTTTCGAGCATAATAATATGGTAACCATAATCGGTTGCAAACGGTTCAGAGATCTGACCTTCCTCTAAAGAAAAAGCCACTTGTCTAAATTCCTTTACCATTTTAGGTTTCTTCTTATTTAAAGTGTACTTCCCTCCTTTACTTGCCGATCCTGGATCATCTGAATACAATACCGCTTTAGAGCGAAAACTTGCACCGTTAATTTCGATATCCGATTTAAACCCGTTTAAACGGTCTATAATTTTTTGCTTTTCTTCTTCGGAAACTTGTGGTTCTGCAACAATTTGCGCCACTTTAAGTTCTGTTCCAAAAGTAGGGCGATCCTCCTCTTCGATGTTATTAAAAAACGTTCTTACCTCTTCTGGGGTAATTTCAACACTTTCAACGATATGAGCTTGCATTTTTTGAGCTAACTCATTCGCCTTATTAATTTCGAACATATCTTCTCTAAAACTTTTCTCATCTTCCTTATTATAGAATTCTAAAAGTTTCTCCATAGAACCATTTGTTTGCTGTAAAAACTGTTCTATTTGATAATCAACATTTCTTCTAATTTCAGCATCAGAAACAGGAATACTATCTTGAATCGCATGGTGCGCATAAAGTTTACGCTCCAACATTAACCCAAACAATTCGCAATCTTCTATTCCATCAACAGAGCCACCAGCGGCCTTAATTTGTTCTCTTTCCTTATTAATATCAGAGTCTAAAACAATATAATTACCAACTACAGCGGCCACACCATCAACTTTCCTTGCATTTTGAGTTTTAATCGTGTCCACTTTTTTAACCACATCCTGCTCCACTTCATCTTCAATGATTTCCTGTGCAGACACTACGCCCACAAAAAAGAACGTCATGCTTAAAACCAATATATGTTTCAAATTATTTATAAATTTCAAATTGTTTATTTTTAATGGCATCTTTTGTGATATCTTTTTCTAACTCTTTTATTAATTCAAGCTTGCGTTTGTTAATTACTATTTGATCAATAGTTGGCTTAACATACTCTAACGGTGCGGTGTTATTACGTAATAACACATCGTTAATTTGCATCAAATATACTCCTAATGAATCTTTGAGTTGTATAAAATTAGATTTTTTTAACAGTTCATCTTTATTTTCAGAATTTACTGCTGGAATTTTATTTATAACCTGACTTAATTTTATCCAGATGGAATCATTTAATGAATAGGATTTAAACTGTATTGATATGGAATCTAACAGGTTTTTATCTTGTCTATCGTACCTCTGAAAACGCTCCTTAATATCGCTATAATTGATAATATTTTCATCAACATTAATGTATCTGAACTTAATAAGTTCTTCATTTAATTTGAAAATATCTTTATTAGTTTTATAATAACTATCAGCTTCTTCTAACGTGACTAAAGTATCTACACTTCGTTTTACCAGTGCTTCAATATAAGCTTTTATGTATAAATCATTTTTATATTGCACAATGAGTTTATTGAAAGCGTCTTGCTTTTCCTGACTTAAATTTAACATCGCACCATCAACCAAAAGCTGTTGTGTTGCCCAACGGTTTATAAAATTATGAACAATTAAGGTACTATCCGTTTTAGAAGCCCCTTCAGGCACTAATCCTTTAATATCATCATGATATAAATAACTAGTATTAACACGTGCCAAAGCATCAATCTCTTCCGATTTATTGAAATAATCGCAGGACACCATTAAACTAACTAATACTATACTAATTACTATACGCACACTTTTTATTTAAGTTGTTCTTTTACTTTTTTGAAAACATCTTGATTCACAGTTACCTCGTATTTTGTCGATAACTCATCAATCCATTTTTCTTCTTTTACGGCCTGATAATCATTAACAACTTGCCCCTGAGCTTCCTCAAAAGTTTTTTGTTTTTCAGGAAACACCTCGTTTACTACAACGACTACATAACCATCATTATGCTTAAATATTTTGGAAACACCTTTCTTAAACTCAAAATCTTTTGGAAGCCCTTGATGATCGGCTTCAACGACATCTGATGTAAAGATAATTTCAATAATATCATTAGTATTAACTTCGGACTTAATAGTTTCTAAATCCTTATTTTCTTCTAATAATTTAGATACTTTTTTTAGTGTTTTTTTCTTGGGTGAAGCTGCTATTATCGCGTCAATACGCTCTGGAAAAAAATAATCTTCTTTATGCGTCTCATAGTAATTTTTAATAGCAACAGAATCTGTTTGGGCTGTGTTCCAAATCGTGCTTTCCATTAGTTCAAACAATAACAAACCGTCCCTATATTCGTGCACTACGGAAGCATATTCTGAATTCTCAGTTTCTAAATTTTCCTCCTGATAAGTTATTAAATTATTTTTCAGAAAAGATTGATACTTTTCATCTACCAAAGTACTAATTGGTATTTGCTTTCTTGATTGACGTTGGGTTTCGAGTAAGTAATCTCCAAAATCCTTATAATTAATTTGTTTTTTACCGATAGTGAGCATTGGTTTTTCTGAAATAAAATCACTTGGTAATTTCCAAGAGTTTTTAAAATAATCGTCATTTAAAATAGACTCAAAATAGGATAACGATAATTGCTCATCACTAATACCATACTTTGCTTTCAAGTTATCCACAAGTGCCTGATCAATTAACTTAGACCTTGAGTCGCGCTGAACTTTGGTAATTAACTCAGGTTTCATAGTTTCAAAATTAGGTACAAGCTTTATATCATATAACTTTACAATATGCCAACCGAATTGCGTTTGAAATGGTTTTGAAATATCTCGAACCTTTTCTAAACTAAAGGCGACATTTTCAAATTCTTGAGCACTTAATTGCCCTCTACTAAAAGCCCTTAATTTACCTCCTTTAGGCGCCGAATTTTTATCTTCTGAAAATTGTTTGGCTAAAGCTTCAAATGCTTCACCTTGATTTATTTTAGCATAGATTTCATTGATTCTTTCTTCTGCTTTATTCACAATTGAATCGTTAGCATCGCTGTTAGCCATAATCATGATATGCCCTACTTCGCGCTCACCTTCAGATTTTCTTTTGTCAATTACATTTAAAATGTGATATCCAAATCGTGTTCTAAACGGCATAGAAATTCCTCCTACAGGTGTATTGTAAGCAACAGATTCAAACTCGTAAACCATTTTGAAACCAGAAAAATAACCTAAAGTTTCTCCATAAACTGTTTTTCCGTTATGAACTTCCTTTCTAACCTCTTCAAATCCTTCGTTTAACGTTCTTTCCCGTAATTTTAAAATTTGATTGTAGGCCGCTATAGTGTCTTGCGGACTAGCATTTTCAGAAACTTTTACTAGGATGTGATTCGCGTTTACATCGTAAGTCATGCGTTCGTAGGCCTCTTCAACCAAGGCATCGGTAACTTTCGAATCTGATAGGTAACTTTTAGCAAGTTGTTTTTTATAACTTTCTAGTTCCTTTTGGTAGCCAGGCTTTTCGTGAAAACCCAAACTTCTGGCCTCTTTAATCTTCAGCTTATAATTGGTAAAAAGCTTTAAATATTCATCTACATCTTTTTGCGATTCGTCTTGAACCAAATCTAAATTCTTCTGATAAACTCTAATAAATTCGGAAGCATACACAGAATCACTCCCTACGGTAAATAAAACAGCTTCTTTTGAAGATTGTGCTACTGCACTAAAAACGACCAATAAAGAAAGAAATGTGAAAAAATGTTTGATTTTCATGGAGTCAAAAATATTTTAAAAGATACAAAAATAGCAATATAAACGTATCTCACAAGTTGTTTAATGAACGTTTGAATACAACTTATATTTCACCTTGTTTTATAAATTCTAAACCTAATATTTATGTACTTTTACCCTGCAATTTAATAAAAGCTTCAGATGCGCAAACTCAAACTTATTTGGGACTTTCATGGGCCTAACGCCGAGAAAACAGCAGAACACCATAACATTCACTTAAAGGACTATATTAAACTGGAAAATCTTGATATTTCAATAACTGGAGTTTCAAACCTTAGTGATATGCATAGCATCGCCTTTTTAGTGGTAAATGAAAGCGAAATGAAACCAATTCGTGACGCCTTAAAACCGCATCGCGGACAAGTTTATTCGGAGGAATAAAACAATTAGGTTTAATTTACTTTGGAAACTGTCGTTTAATATTCCTAATAATATCTTCTAAACCATTAAGTTTTAATTCGTATACCTGTTCTAACATCACGCCAAGTTTCCCTTTAGGAAAACCTTTACTGTGATACCACACCACATAATATTCTGGTAAATCGATTAAGAAACGATCTTTATATTTACCAAAAGGCATTTTTGTATGCGCTAAATCTATAAGAAATTGTTTATCTGGAAGCATCGGTTTATTATTTGAAAGTTAAAATTTAGAAGAATTAATCTCCCACTTTAACAATCGTTAAATTCTCATGCTTTACCAAGTAAGCCGAATCATTATAATACCCTCCCATATACTGCTTTTTATAGGCGAATTTATTCTCTACATATTCAGTTAATGGCGCTTGCATTGTTGACATATATAGATCCTTTGAAGAAGCTAAACGTAGTCCGATGTCCATGGTTAAATCGAAACCTTTTACAGCCCTTTTACTTGGAATGGTTTTATATTGTTTCTTATAAGATTTCACAAAAGAAATGTTATCAGTTTCATTATATTCTTTAGATCCTGAGGCAAAGTGAAATTGTAATTTAGACAAGTGGGTGTTATTAATTTGATCACCCTCAAACGCAGAGTTTATATTGGTTGTCACCAAAATAATTTCAATCCCTTCTTGTTTTAATTCCGGATCTGCTTTACGAATTAAAGACGCCAAAATACTGGTAATATTAGAAGCAAAACCTTCATTATTGGTTTCTAAAAACACAAAGTTTTTCCCTGGTTTTAAACCTTTACTAACCACTTCTCGAGTTGCAAAGAATTCATCTTTTCCTTTTTTGTCTTTTCTAGAATGCACTTCACTTGCCGTAGGAAAATCTTGTTTTAATGAATTGGCTACAGCTGAATTTTTAGAATCTGATACAATAAGCACGTTATAATTAATCGTATCTGATTTCACAAAATTTATGATCTTCTTTTTCAATAATTCATCTGAAGGTCGCGACTGAAATACATTATCTCTTAACTTTAAATTTAAACCAATCGGTGAAACCACAGGAACATGATTTGCATTCAGTTCTGAAGCCACTTTATCAAAACACAGTGATGTTAGCGGCCCAATAACAGCATCCACATCTTTAAAGTTGTTCTTCTGAATTATATTAGAAACTTCTCCAACTGAATTCTTTGTATCATAAACATCTACTTTTAAAGAAATTCCAAGTTTTTTTAGAGAATCGATTGCTACTAAAACACCTGAATAAAAATCTAAAGAAGCATTTAAATAAGGGTCACTACTAATACTCTTTTTTGTATTTGTAATAGAATCAAAGTCAACACGATTTAACCTGAAGGGTAACATAATTGCTAAACGCTTTGTTTTACGATCAGAAATACTATCAACAAGGTTTACTTTTTCAGCGACCGAACCACCAACTATTGCGGGTATATCTTCAGAAAAAGGAATTTTTAAAATCATTCCTGACTTTAACCCTGTTTCAGCTAAACCTGGATTAAGTGCCTCAATTTCAGATTGCTCTAAATTCAGCTTTAATTTCAGCCTATAAAAACCTTCTTTTGGTAAAACTTTGTAATAACTGTATTTTTCATCAATTTCTTTCTCTTCAGAATCCTCTACATTTGGCACATTTAAAACTTGACCTTCTTTTAAAACCTCTCCCATATCTGGGTTTAAAGTTTCCAATTCTTTTAATGTAATGCCAAATTTATAAGCTACTCGCCATTTCCCTTCCTTTGGCAGCACGGTATACGTTTTCGTTGGACTAACTTCCTCTACTACTTTTACTGTTTTATAAACAGGGATATCAATTTTATCACCTTTTCGTAAAGGGCTGGAATACAAAAAAGTGTTATATTTTTTTATATCAGCTTCTTCAACATCATACATTTTGGCTAAACTGTACAAGGTTTCTTTTCGTTTTACACGATGGGGCTTAAGTTTTTCAAATTCCCTGGTAACTGTAGTAGTTGTCTCGGGCTTTTCAGCTTTAGAAATAGGAATAATTAAGATCGTATTCGGTTTTAAACCTTTTTTGGCATCTGGATTTAACTTATAAATTTCTGAAGTTGGAACGTAATAACGTTTTGCTAACCCTTCTACGGTTTCGCCTTCTTTTACGTTATGTGTGCTAAAATTTTGAGCCTTAACACAAGTAAAACTAAACACAAAAACCAGTACTAATAATATTCTATTCATAGTTTGTTATAATCTGCTGAGATAAATATAATAAAACGCTAATAAGTTCGCGGTATTACATTAATTTAAAATAAAAAAAAAGGATGCCATAAACATCCTTTTTCATTTATCATATAGTATGCCAAAACCAAAATTATGTATTTAATCCTTAAACACAAAATTTAATGGTTATAGTCAATATCTTATTCCCATTCAATGGTAGCTGGTGGTTTAGAGCTAATATCGTAAACAACTCTATTAACACCTTTTACCTTATTAATGATGTCATTTGATGTTTTTTGTAAAAACTCATAAGGTAAATTTACCCAGTCGGCAGTCATACCATCAGTACTTTCTACAGCTCTAAGCGCGACACATTTTTCATAGGTACGCTCATCGCCCATAACCCCAACACTGTTTACCGGAAGCAACATCGCCCCAGCTTGCCAAACTTTATCGTATAGCCCCCAAGATTTAAGTCCGTTAATAAAAATAGCATCAACCTCTTGAAGGATACGTACTTTTTCAGCAGTAATATCTCCTAGAATACGAATCCCTAAACCTGGACCAGGAAATGGATGACGCCCTAGCAATTCAGGATCAATTCCTAAAGTGGCTCCAACACGTCTTACCTCATCTTTAAAGATTGCTCTTAAAGGTTCAACGATTTTAAGTTTCATAAAATCTGGTAAGCCCCCTACATTATGGTGACTTTTTATAGTTGCTGAAGGGCCTCCTGTAGCAGAAACACTTTCAATAACATCTGGATAAATGGTTCCTTGAGCTAACCACTTAACATCTTCTAATTTATGGGCCTCATCATCAAAAACTTCAATAAAAGCATTTCCGATAGCCTTACGTTTTAATTCTGGATCTTCAAGTCCTTTTAAAGCTAGGAGAAAACGATCGGAAGCATCTACTCCCTTTACATTAAGTCCCATACCTTCGTATTGCTTTAAAACACTTTCAAATTCGTTTTTACGAAGTAAGCCGTTATTTACGAAAATACAATATAAATTATCGCCAATAGCTTTGTTTAAAAGTACAGCAGCGACGGTAGAATCTACACCTCCTGAAAGTCCTAAAACAACTTTATCACTACCAACTTTTTCTTGAATGGCTTCAACAGTTTCTTCAACAAACGAATCTGGTGTCCAATCTTGCTGAAGTCCAGCAATACTCACTAAAAAGTTTTCTAATAATTGTTTCCCATCTGTAGAGTGATATACTTCTGGGTGAAATTGAATCGCGTAAGTTTCCTCGCCATCAATTCTATATGCTGCATTTTCCACATCGTGAGTACTTGCAATTAAAACACCATTTTCAGGAAGTTTTTTAATCGTATCACTGTGGCTCATCCAAACTTGGCTTCCCGTATGGATATGTGCAAAAAATGGCTCGTTATTTTTGATAAACGATAAGTTAGCACGACCATATTCTCTTGTGTTTGATGGTGCGACTTCCCCGCCTGAAAAATGTGCCAAATATTGTGCGCCATAACAAACAGCTAGCATTGGTTTAACACCTCTAATCTCTGATAATTCAGGATGTAAAGCATCTTCTCCTCTTACTGAGTTTGGGCTACCAGAAAGAATTACAGCTTTGTATTCTTCTAAGTTGCTTGGAATTTTATTAAATGGATGTATTTCGGAGTAAATGTTGAGTTCTCTAACTCGACGAGCAATAAGCTGCGTGTATTGCGATCCGAAGTCTAAAATTAGTACCTTATCATGTTGCATGCGCAAAAATAGGAATTGATTTTTTATTGACGAATTACACGCCACTTTTTTTATATTTTTTTAGGACATTGTCTCTAAAATCATTCGAATATCTTCTTCTGTTGTATCTGGATTAATAAAACAAAAACGTGAAACGGTTTCAAAACTATCACCAGTTTTCCATTTTGTAGGTGTTACTAAAGCAAATCCAGATTCGTGATTCTTGTAAGTCCAATGCTTATAATCATCAGGGTTCCAACCAAGTCGCCTGTACAACACACAAGATAAACTAGGATCTCTAACAAGTTCTACATGTGGCATCGATTCAATTAATCGTCCTGCTATTTGTGCCAATTCAATACCGCGTTCTACAGCTTCTTTATATCTATCTGTACCGTGCATGGCTAATGAAAACCATAAAGGCAGGCCACGAACACGGCGTGTAAGCTGTATTTGGTAATCGGTTGGATTAAATCCGTGCGCACCTTCATCTTTAAAAATATCAAGGTATGACCCTTCTTGAGCATGTGCTTTTTTGGCTAATTCCGGTTTTTTATAAATAACTGCACCACAATCGTAGGGTGAAAACATCCATTTATGCGGATCGATAGTAATACTATCGGCTCTTTCAATACCTTTAAATAAATGCTTCACTGAATCGGCCATTAAAGCACCTCCGCCATAAGCAGCATCGACATGAAACCATAAATCTTCGGCTTCACAAACCTCGGCGATACCTTCCAAATCATCTATAATTCCGGCATTTGTGGTACCTCCTGTTCCAACGACGGCAAATAAACGTTGTTTTTCTACTTCTGTTAAGGCGTTTATCGTTTCTTGAAGTGCCTCCTTTTCTAAACAATCTTCTGTATCTACGAGTACCACATCAATATCTGCTACTTTTGCCATCGCTTTTACAGAAGAATGTGCGCCAATAGAAGTGATTATAAGTCCTTTTTGAGACTGGTGTTTTTCATCGCTATTTCTCCAATTTTCACGAGCTGTAACTATAGCCGATAAGTTAGCGGCAGTTCCTCCACTTGTAAAAACGCCAAAAGCACCATCTGGTAATCCTGTTAAAGACACCATCCAACGCATGGCTTCGTTTTCGCAAAAGATACCACCAGCACCTTCCATCCAATACGCGCCATGAATACTTGAAGCCGAAGTAATTAAATCGAACATGATGGCAGCTCTTGTAGGTGAGGCTGGCACAAATGCCAAATGTCTTGGGTGATCTACAGGTACGTTGGCTACAGCTAAATGTTTACGCCATAACTTAAAAGCATATTCTCCACCAATACCTTTTTCGGTAACAGTTTCACCAACTAAGGCTTTTAATTCTTCTTCTTTTTTAGGTTTTCCTATTTTAGTTGTTGTAGACGAAACTCTATCGATAACATATTTCATGGTATCCATAGTCATTTCTACTAAATCAAAATCAATCTTATGCATTTAAGTTAAATTTAAATATCGATTTCAAAATTAAGCTTATCATTAGAAACCATGAAATTTTAGAAGCAATTAAATTGAAAAGAGAAAACCCTCCAATTGTAAATCTCACCTTTTGATGGTGGTTTCAGGAACTAAATTAATTTAAACTCGCACAATTCTTAACTAAAGTTATAAGTCGCCTTATAAAGTGATTATTGAAAACTCACCACTCAACGGTTCTAGACTCTCAATTAAATTAGGAATGAGTGATTCACCGTATTCCATATAAAACTGTGAAAAATTGGTGTTACGTTCTTGTAAGCTTTTATTTGGAAATAATTCATTTTGAATATCTGTCATGCGCAAAACCTGATCAGATAATTTTCGTTTTTGAGCTTTTAGCAAGCGTTTCTCTAAATTTTCTAAACCTTTTATTTGTTTCACTTCTTGAGCTTTTACAGCGCCTAAAAACGATTTATCGGTTTGCTCGGCAAGTTCATACATCCCTTTAAACTGTTCTTGAAGGTGTTTTTTCTGTTTTGAAAAATCTATATCTATGTTAGAAACGTCTCTAACTTTTTTATTGATAAAAGTACTCTGCTTCAAAAATAAATTTTCAGTTGAAATGTCTAAATTCTCTAATTTTTTAAGCTGATTTTCTGTCTGAATTAATACCGAATTCCTTAATAACAACATCGGAAAAGGCACATCTACTTCATTGAAAAAATCTTTTAACTGAAACCAATACGCTAATTCACCACCGCCACCAATATAACACAGGTTTGGCAAGACCACTTCTTGATATAACGGACGCATAATCACGTTTGGCGAAAAACGTTCAGGGTGATTCTTGAGGTGTTTTATTAAATCGTTTTCGTTCCAAGTGATATTTGAGTTTAAAACTTTGTAAATACCATCTTCAAAAACAATACGTTCTCGTAAATTTTTAGCAATGTAAAACAGGTTGATTTCTCTAGGGTTCACCTGAATTTTATAATCTTCGGATACTTCGGCTAGCTTATCATTCGTTTTTGAAACTGCTTTAAAAGACACTTGATTCAGCAGTTCATTTTCCATGTATGGAACGAACTCCTTTTTCAAGCTGGCATCATTAGCGTCAATAATCACCAAACCATAGTCTTGAAATAAAGCATTGGCTAGAAAACGTGTGGCTTCAGCCAAATTATCATGCTTTAAATAGGCTGCTTCAAACAACTTTTTAATAGCTTCAGCATTTGAGCTATGTCCCAGTTCTTCTGAAAACACTTCAAAAACGGCTTTTAATCCTTCCGTAGATAATTCTCCAACTGCTCCGGCTGCTTCACGATTCCATTGTACTTTCTTTCCGTTGAAATTAAAATAATTTATTTCCTCAAAATCATGATCTTCCGTAGCCATCCAGTACACAGGTACAAAATTACTTTCAGGATATTTCAGCTTTAATTCTTTAGAAAGATTTATAGCTGAAACAATTTTGTACAGAAAATAAAGTGGTCCTGTAAACAAATTAAGCTGATGTCCTGTGGTTACCGTAAAGCTGTTTTCGGCACTTAACAACTCAATATGACTTGAAGTCAATTCTGAAGTTTCAAAATCTTGATATTGATTTTTCAACGCCGAAACTAAAATCGCTCGTGTTTCAACACTAAAAGATTGGCCTTTTTCTTCTATTTGCTTCTGGAAAGCATCAATTTCAGGAAACCTGTTATAAAAAGGTTTCAGTTCTGGTTTTTCAGCTAAATAATCACAAATTAAGGTTGAAAAATAGCCTGTTTTATAGAATGGTAGGGTTTTATGCTGCATATGCCACTTAAAAATCACGTAAATATACTGTTATTCTATTTTAGCAAATCTAAAAATTAAGTTAAGATGTATATCCTGAAATTAACACTCATGTTATTCCATGGTTAAATTGAAATCTGATTTTTCACTTAGAGTCCTAAATCTCACCATGGATAACTTAAATTTATTAGAAGAAGAACTAGAACTTTAGTTGTTTTTATGAAAACCCTTACACAACAACCTAAACAAGCACCTAAACAAGCACCTAAATAGTAAGCGAAAGCACTGATATTTAGGTTTTTATTGCGTTTTTTCGTATATTATAAGTCCATCTAAACTTTTATACTATGAAAAAACAAACCATAATTAGCGCGTTATCCGTGTTCGCTCTATTCTTTATGTGGACGACCATCATTATAGCGCAAGAAAAAACAACTGAAATTTTCCGTGAAATTGAAGGCAAAGTTATTGACGCTGAATCTCATAATGATTTAGTTTTTGCGGATATTGTTATCGAAGATTCAAATATTAGCACAGTAACCAATAGTGATGGGCATTTTGCTTTAAAAATCCCAGAGGCTTACTTGAACGGTACCATTGCAATCTCTTATCTGGGTTATGAAAAAATAACACTACCTGTTTCAGAATTTGAAGACCATATAAAAATTCGTTTACATCCAGTCACTACAGCGCTAGCCGAAGTTAGCATTGTTACGACACCAAAAAACGCCGAAGCCATAGTACGCGAATGTTTAAGCAAAAAGAGTAGTCTTTACAATAATCAAAACACCTTAATGACGGCTTTTTACCGTGAAAGCATAAAGAAACGAAGAAGAAATGCTTCTTTATCTGAAGCCGTTGTTCGTATTCACAAAAAGCCATATGATAATTTAAGCCGTGATTACATCGAACTGGTTAAAGCTCGAAAAACCACAGATTATGACAAACTAGACACCCTAGCTTTAAAATTACAAGGCGGTCCTTTTAGTAATCTCTATACCGATATGATTAAATATCCAGAGTATATATTTAACAACGAATCGATACCTCATTATAATTTTAATTTTGATAGCGCTACAAAAATTAATGATCGTTTAATTTATGTGATTAATTTTAAGCAAAAAGAGCATTTAAACACGCCTTTATACTACGGTAAACTATTTATAGATGCTGAAACCTTAGCATTAACAAACGCAGTTTACAGTTTAAATATATCAAATAGAACACTCTCTAGTGAATACTTTGTTCGCAAAAAACCTCGAAGAGCAGAAGTGTATCCAACAGAAACGGCCTATCGCGTAAATTACAGAACCAAAAATGGAAAATGGCATTACGCCTATAGTAATATTTCACTAACTTTTAAAGTGAATTGGGAAGGCAAACTTTTTAACAGTACCTATACCTTAAATAGTGAAATGGCCGTGACCGATTGGGAAATTAATGAAAACAAACTGACTAAAAATAGAAGTCAGATTTTAAGACCAACCACCATTTTAACTGAAAAAGCTTCAGGATTTTCAGACCCTCGATTTTGGGGTGCCTATAACATTATTGAACCTGAAAAATCCATTCAATCGGCGATTAAGAAGATTCAAAAACAGTTGAAGCGTACTTAAAATAGTGCTTCTGAAGACACCATTCACAACAACATTCTATAAAAAACCACCTAGCATTTAGGTGGTTTTTTTATGACTTATTTTTTGTTGACGGCACGAGCGTGACACTCGCGATAGCGTGGCTTTCTCATTTATTGCTTACTCTTGTAGGCACGGACTAAATGTCCGCGCTATCAACGTTCCGAATTTCGTTAGGAACGATAGCTGACTTTAATCTTGGAACCTTAAACTTTTAATATTTAACTTCTAATATCGTGAACTGTTTTCAATTTTAAATACACAAGTATCGGTTCATGATCAGACAACTTTAAATTAAAATTTTTATGAGCAATGACTTCAAAGTTAGCATCAGGTAGTATATAATCTAGACGCATAGGATAACCTAATAAATTATAAGTTTCACCAAAACCAGAGCCTGCTTCTAAGAACGAATCTTGCCTGTCTTTGCTTATAGTTTTATAGGTTTTAGAAAAAGGCGTCGCATTAAAATCACCACATACAATACTTCTTCCGTTAAATTCTTGAAAACTTTCTTGTAATAGCTCCGTTTGGGCACTTTTCATTTTTTGCCCTTTATCTATTTTAGGGTAAACCGCTTTTAAACCGTTTTCAGTAAAGAAATTAGAATCGATTTCAACACTAAAGGATTGTAAGTGTATACTATAAACCCTTATTATTTCATTTTTATACTGAATATCGGCATACATGGCATTATTTGCCGTATTCGGAAAATCAACATAGCCTTTGTTTACTATAGGAAATTTAGATAAAATAACCTGTATGGATTTTCCAATACCCTTTCTTTGTCCGAGAAATGTATAAGGATAGTTTGGGAAGTCCTTTACATCCGCACTCCAAAACTCTTGAAACATTACTATATCGGCATTTTGATTTTTAACAAATGCTGACATGGTTTCTATCCTCACTTTTCTTTGATCACGATCCCTATCACTCGTATGCCCTGCACCTCCCGCACTTCTTACGTTAAAAGTTAAAATAGACATGGTGTCTACTAACTCAACATTTTCGTTAAAGTTAAAGTTGAATTTAAAAAAAGAAACATGAGTGAAACCATAAACCACTAAAGCTAAAAGCACAAAAACGGCTTGCTTACGCTTTCTCAAGGCTAGATAAATGAAAATAATTACATTTAAAACAACGATACCAGGCAGCCCAACAGATAAAACTAAGGACAGTACATTTTCATAACAGAGGGTTACAAAACAAGCAAAAATCAAGGAAATCGGCACTAAAAAATAGACCAAGCGGCTTAATCCTAAGAAAAATTTTTTAATAAAATTCAAGGGAATCGCTCATTTTTAGAACAAGGTTGGCTGTGAATCGTCATCCCGTTTATCTTCTGAAGACACCTCAGTTTCATCGACAACCTCTACATCATCAGCATGAACTTCATCTGGAGATTCATAAGGCAAAGGATCTAATAAATTTACTTGATTCACTTTGTCTTTTGTCAGTTGGTTTCCTAAAGCACTTATCCCTTTAACAGCAATAAATTCCTCAAGGTTAAGCTCTAAGTTTTCTTTTCTTTCTTTTCCGCGTTCTTTGGCAAAAACCACTTCAGCCATAGGACGCCAGTCGGTAGAAACGATTTCTAATTGTGAATTCGGATCTTCAGGAATAAAACTTTCTTCTTTTCCTTCTTGTTCAATTAAGAAGCGTTTAACGTAATACAATTCTTTTTCACCATTAAAATAAACCACAGAAATTGGTTTTTTAGGCTGCCATTTTTCCATAACAATCATATCGTTATCAAAATGCATGGTCACTTCTGGTGTTACGGTTTTGAGCGTACCCGATTGTGAAATGATGAGTAATTTATCTTCACCTCGAAATTCACCAATGAGTTCGCCACGGCCATCAACATTTAAACGTTGTACCGTATCATCGAACCAAATTTTACGAGGTTTTAAGGTTGAAACCCCTTTTTCTTTAAGTTCTACACGCTTTACAGGGTATTTAGTAACTAAATTCCCTTTGGAAACTCTACCTTTTATAAGAATATCGGCAAAATCTATATCCCATTTAAGCTTTTTAATACTTCCTGCTTGACGTAGTAAGACAGTAACCACTTCTGCTTCTCCGTTAGGGTTTGCCGAAAAATATAAACCAACAGATCCTTTGGTTCCGTTAGTTAAATCGTACTCTCTATCTCGTGTTACGCTGGTAACAGCAAAACGTTTAATATATGAAGGACCGCCTTTACCATCACGATAAATGAAGTTATAAATGGTACGCTTATCTTTTTTCTTGAATACGGAAACATGAATAATGTCTTTACCAATAAAGGTTTTGGCATCGACTTTAGTCACCATCATTTTACCTTCTTTGGTAAAAACGATGATATCATCTATATCACTACAATCGCCAACGTATTCATCACGTCTAAGCGATGTTCCAATAAAACCTTCAGCTCTATTTACGTAAAGCTTCGTGTTACGAATCACTACTTTAGTAGCGTCGACATCATCAAATACTCTTATTTCTGTTTTACGCTCTCTACCTTCACCATAATCCTTTTTAAGTCTCGTGAAATAAGCGATAGCATAATCGATAAGATTAGCCAAGTGATTTTTAATTTCAGCAATCTGTTCTTCTAGAGCATCAATTTTTTGCTGAGCTTTATCGATATCAAATTTTGAAATACGTTTAATTCGAATCTCTGTTAACCGCACAATATCTTCTTCGGTAACAGCGCGTTTTAAATGCTTGATGTGTGGTTGTAGTCCTTTATCGATAGCACTAATAACACCTTCCCAAGTTTCTTCTTCCTCAATATCACGGTAAATTCTATTTTCAATAAAAATACGTTCCAAGGAAGCAAAATGCCACTGTTCTTCAAATTCGCCCAGTTTAATTTCAAGCTCTTGCTTTAATAGCTGAACCGTATTATCTGTAGAACGGCGAAGCATTTCAGTAACACCAACAAATAAAGGCTTGTTATCTTCAATAACACAACCTAACGGCGAAATAGACGACTCACAGCTTGTAAAAGCATATAAAGCATCAATGGTTTTATCTGGCGATAATCCTGCTGGAAGATGTATTAATATTTCAACTTCGGCAGCTGTATTATCCTCAATTTTTTTGACTTTAATTTTACCCTTATCATTCGCCTTTAATATCGAATCAATTAACGACGAGGTTGTTGTACTGAAAGGTAACTCGGTAATCACCAAAGTGTTTTTATCAAGCTGAGAAATTTTAGCACGAACACGTACCTTCCCGCCTCTTAAGCCATCATTATAATTTGAAAAATCGGCAATTCCCGCAGTTGGGAAATCTGGTAATATGGTAAAACGCTTGCCTTGTAAATGTTTTATTGAAGCTTCTATAAGTTCAATAAAATTATGTGGTAATATTTTTGTTGAAAGTCCAACGGCAATACCTTCGCCGCCTTGAGCTAACAACAACGGAAACATAACCGGTAAGTTTACGGGCTCTTTTCTTCGTCCGTCGTAACTGGCTTGCCACTCGGTAATTTTAGGATTAAAAACCACATCAAGCCCGAATTTAGAAATACGAGCTTCAATATAACGTGAAGCAGCGGCTCTGTCTCCCGTTAATATATTTCCCCAGTTTCCCTGGGTATCAATTAATAAGTCTTTCTGGCCAATTTGCACCATGGCATCAGCTATACTGGCATCACCGTGAGGGTGATACTGCATGGTATGACCAACAATATTGGCTACTTTATTGTAACGCCCATCATCCAAATCTTTCATAGAATGCATGATGCGGCGTTGTACGGGTTTAAAACCGTCTTCTATAGCAGGAACGGCACGTTCTAAAATAACGTAAGAAGCATAATCTAAAAACCAATCTTTATACATTCCCGTGATACGGGTAATGGTTTCTTGAGGTTCGTCTTGTTCGTTAATTAAATCGTCTCCGTTTTCAGTCATTAATTACTTTTTTTCTGGTTTTGGTTTGCCATTAAGCATTACTCTACCACGCGCTTGTAGTCTCAATACTTGATCTTTAGCTGGGTGTACATGTAAATACTCGTATGAACGTACTACTTCTAATTCTTCTTTCTTTGCGTATAACATCTTAGTTAAGTTTTGGCTCCCACGAAAGTAGGATGTTTTTCAAATTAATTTATCTATTTTTTTAACGCTGCAAAGTTACGTTTTCAGACAAATTTCTTAACTATTTTTAACTAAAATTTATTACCAATTTACACCTTATTTTTATTCTAAATAAAGTGCCTAAAAAAATTATATTATTTACTCGATGATATCTAATTCAACTTTTAGATTGTCGATGATAAATTCTTGCCTTGAAGGTGTGTTTTTCCCCATATAAAACTCTAGCAATTCTTCTATAGACATGTTATGATCTAACATAATCGGGTCTAATCGAATGTCTTCACCTATAAAATGCTTAAACTCATCTGGAGAAATTTCACCAAGCCCTTTAAATCGTGTGATTTCTGGTTTTGGTTTTAGTTTTTCTATGGCATTTCTTCGTTCTTCTTCTGAATAACAATAAATAGTTTCCTTTTTATTTCTAACACGGAATAGAGGCGTTTGTAAAATATACAAATGCCCTTCCTTAATCACTTCTGGAAAAAACTGAAGAAAGAAAGTAATTAACAATAAACGAATGTGCATACCATCAACATCGGCATCGGTAGCAATCACCACATTATTATAGCGTAAATCCTCTAAAGATTCCTCTATATTTAAAGCGGCTTGAAGCAAATTAAACTCTTCATTCTCGTAAACAATTTTCTTCGTTAAGCCATAACAGTTTAATGGTTTCCCTTTTAAACTAAAAACGGCTTGTGTATTTACGTCTCGTGATTTGGTAATACTACCAGAAGCCGAATCTCCCTCGGTTATAAACAAAGTAGTTTCCAGGTTTCTTGCATTTTTAGTATCACCAAAGTGTACACGACAATCTCGTAATTTTTTATTGTGAAGACTTGCTTTTTTAGCTCGGTCTTTCGCTAATTTTCTAATACCTGAAAGCTCTTTCCTTTCACGTTCGGCCTGAAGTATTTTACGTTGAAGCTTATCAGCTGTTTCTTGATTTTTATGTAAATAGTTATCTAAATAACGCTTTATAAAATCATTAATATAAGTTCGAACCGTAGGCAATTCGCCACCCATATCGGTAGATCCTAATTTCGTTTTCGTCTGACTTTCAAATACAGGCTCCATCACTTTAATGGCGATAGCACTTACTACAGATTTCCTAATATCGGAAGCGTCGTAGTTTTTTCCGTAGAATTCTCTTATGGTTTTTACTATGGACTCCCTAAACGCGTTTAAGTGCGTCCCTCCTTGTGTTGTATTTTGACCGTTAACAAAAGAATGGTATTCTTCGCTGTATTGGGTTTTACTATGTGTAATGGCGATTTCAATATCGTCTCCTCTTAAGTGAATAATAGGATACAAACGATCGGATTCATTAATATTTTCGCTTAATAAATCTTTTAATCCGTTTTCACTGTAATATTTTTCACCGTTAAAAACAATGGTTAAACCAGGGTTTAAGTACACATAATTTTTAAGCATTTTCACTATATATTCACTTCGGAATTTATAGTTTTTGAAAATGATATCATCAGGAATAAACGATACTTTGGTACCTTTTCGACGAGAAGTTTCTTCTAAAAACTCTTCATTTGTAAGGTTACCTTGCTCAAATTCCGCGGAAGCGCTCTTATTATCACGCGTTGATTCTACTCTAAAAAATGAAGACAACGCATTTACTGCTTTGGTACCTACACCATTTAAACCTACTGATTTCTTGAAGGCTTTAGAGTCGTACTTCCCTCCGGTGTTCATTTTAGAAACCACATCGACTACTTTTCCTAAAGGGATACCACGACCGTAATCTCGAACCGTTACTTTGGTACCTTGAATAGAAATTTCGATGGTTTTCCCAGCTCCCATAACATATTCATCAATGGAGTTATCTAGAACTTCTTTAAGTAGAATGTAAATACCATCGTCTGGAGAAGACCCATCACCGAGTTTTCCAATATACATTCCTGGACGCATACGGATATGTTCTTTCCAGTCTAATGAACGAATATTGTCTTCGGTGTAGTTAGAGTTTTCAGCCATTAATAAGAGATGTGGTTAAGATAGGATGCTAATATAGCACAACCTGATAAAAAATGAAACAGCATAGCCACAAAGTAATTAACAATACATATTAATTCATTGTTGAGAACCTAATTAGCTTGCTTTTCCTTCTTAAGAGACACTACCAAAATACCGACAATCACCACTAAAGCTCCAAAAAACTGTAAACCTGTTAAAACTTCATTCAAGAAAATAGAAGCCAAAATTATAGTTGAAATTGGCCCAATTCCTGCCACAATAGCAAAATTTGAAGAGCTAATCATTTTTATAGACGTAGAAACCAAAAAAGAAGGAATCACTGTAGCGAATACCGCGATAATAAACCCTAAAGCATAAACTTCCCATGAAAAACCGAATAAATCCACATCGCTCACGATACTGTAATGAATAAATACACTCACACAAGACACGATCATGGCGTAAGCCGTAAATTTCACAACGCCAAACTTAGGTATTAACCATCCGCTACCAACTAAGTACGTCGCATAAGTTATAGCGCTTAACAACACAAAGGCTCCACCTAAAAAGCTATCACTTCCAGACAAGGCTACTTCATCCCAAAAGGCAATAACAACCCCAATATAGGTTAAAGCAATCGCTAAGGACTGTATTTTGGTTATTGGTCGTTTTAAAAACACGCGATTTAAGATTAAAACGATTGTTGGATATAAAAATAAAATGATACGCTCTAAACTGGCTTTGATGTATTTAAGTCCAACAAAGTCAAAATAACTCGCCAAGTAATAGCCCACGACTCCAAAAAAGATCAACCATAAATAATCGCTTTTGGCAATAACAGCCTCACTTTTTTTCTTACTATACACGAAAGCAATAACCACATAAATTGGAAATGAAAATAGCATACGTAACAACAAGATGCTAATAGGATCGACATTGTAATTGTAAGCTAACTTCACCATAACGGCTTTTGATGAAAAAAGCACCACGCCTAAAACACCAATAAGCACACCATACCAAAATTGTTTTGTATTTGTTTCCATGAAGCTAAAATAAGTGTGTGCTTTCTCACAAACATTAAAAAAAAGCAAATAATACGATGTTCAGAAGTAAAAAAAGTACGCTAAATTTTGTTCGCTTAAAATATGCCAGGTTAGAGATAATCTTAAAGTGACCTATTTATCTTAAAAAAGACTATGGAAACTTAACGACTTATCAAATATCTATAAAAAGTAATGCGATATCTCTAGCACTAGTGTAGATTATTTAAATACAAACCCAAGCATATTTAAAACACATCCAGCGCCTATGAGACATCGCATTCGAGCAAAAGTATTCGCTAATTTCCTTATAAACTCTTGTTTTTTTATTTTACTAAGACCTTCTTTTCAAAACTACTTTTAGAGGCCTCACAAAGTGAACATTCATAAGTAGCTGGCAAATCTACAAAAGGGGTATTTGGCGCAATATCTTGCGTGATATCACCGTAAACTTCGTTGTAAATTGTTAAACATTCTGAACATTGATAAACCTCTTCCTCTGAAGTTTCTTTCTTTACCACTTCAGCTTCTTCCTCTTCACGTTCTGTTCCTAATTGTTCAAAATACAACTGACTTAATTCCATTAACAAACCTGGCAATTCTACCTTATCCACATCTTGAACATGCATGATATATTTCTGCGTGTTCGGATCGAAGTTTTTGGCGTATAAAAGATTGTAAGTGTCCCTTATTTTAAAATCCCCCTTAAGATCAGGTTGTTTATTTTTTTCAATTACGATTGAGGTGAAATTATAAGTATCACTTTCGTAACTTGTAATTCCGAAGGTTAAACCATAGGTACTAATGTCATTCTGGTCAAAATTAGTTACCAAATACTTTTTAAGATTTAAAGCATCAGGATCGTTCACAGGCAGGTGCCAGTTCATTTCCAACATGGAATGACGTACGTTTATACCGTATTTCCCTAGAAACTTCTCCCATTGTAACTTTGATTTCTGCGGAATTCCTTTCACAATAAAAGACTTCCAAGGCGTAATCGAAATTTTACCAATTTTATTTTCTGAACACAATTCACACATCGCCTTCAGAAATTTTAAATCGTAACGGTTATTTCTCCAATATAAACCTAACCAATAACGGTCTGTACCAATTCTATTCATGCCCTCATAGTAAGGAAAAGGATAAAAAGGCACTTCTAAGGTTTTATCAACCGTTCTGTTATTGGTATCTACCGCATCGCTCACCAATTCGAAAACGGTTTCGATAGTTTCTGGCTCTTCCTGTAAAATGTTTTCGATAGCAATTTCTATCTTATCCATATCCCAGCTATAAATAAGCGCCGGATACATAAGTGTTTTTTTCCAACCAGGAAGTCTAACATACAAATACCAATAATCTTCGTGTTCGGAAGCTATAAAATTCACATTCCCCGTAAATAAAGGTACCAACCGTTGTTTTGGGTCTGTGATATTTACTCTTAATTTTAATTTATGTTTAAACTGCTCTAAAATGTACAAATAGCGGTCACTTGTTAACCAAGACGTACTTGGTAAAATTTCAGCAGAAACATAAGACGATGCGATATTTTGAATACCGTCGCGTTTAGGTTTTATAAATTGTATTTTACTAAATTGATCAAACTTGCTTTCATCAATTTGTTCTGGAAAAATAATATCTTGTCGAGAACCGAATGAAATCGCATCTAAACCTAAGCTTTCAGCAGCTTCACAAATGTATTTTAACTCGCCTGGGGATAATACACCTCCGTTAATTTTAATTCTATATGGTTCGTCCATTATGCTAATACTTTTGAATTTTGAAGTATTTCTCTAACTTCAGTTTTACAACTTCCACATCCTAACCCTGCGCCTGTTTTATTACATAATTCTGTAAAATCAACACAACCTTTAGCAATAGCCTCTTCAATGTTTCCTGCACCAACTTGACTACAAGAACATACTAATTTACCTAAAACAGGTGCGTCATTTGAGGACCCTCTTAGCAATGTATTTCGCTTATCGGCCATTTCAATCTTACTTTCAATCATAGTTTTAAATTCGGCGAATTCATTTTTATCACCCATTAAAACCGCACCAACTAATAAGTCATCTTTTACGATACACTTTTTATAATAGCGCTTCTTAAGATCGGTGAATATGATTTCTTCATAACTATCATCATTTTCAGGAACATCAATATCACCAATACTACAAAGATTTAAATCGTTGAATTTCAGTATATTCATTAACACTGAACCATCATATGCACAGCTAATATCTCCTGCAATAAAGTTTGCTAAAATAGTCGCTTGTTCTTCGGCTGCTGAAGTAATTCCGAATAATCTATTATTGTATTCTGCAATTTCACCAATAGCAAAAATATCTTTATGTGAAGATTCCAAATGCTGATTCACTTTAACCCCACGGCTACAAGAAATACCATTTGCTCTAGCAATATCTACATTAGGAATGGTTCCAATAGCATAAACAATCGCATTGGCCGTAATAAACTTACCACTTTTAAGGGTGATATTTAATTCACCAGTATCTTCATCATCAAACACGGTACTTACCTCGTTATCGAAGTAAATTTGAATACCACGTTCTTGAACATCTAAAGCCAATAATTTACTTGACACTTTATCCAATTGACGCTCCATTAAACGTGATGCACGCTGAATAATGGTAATTTTAGCATTTTTATGCTTCATTGCAGCCGCTAACTCTAATCCTAACAACCCTCCACCAACTATAACAACATGTTGTTCTTCTGGAGGTAAATTAGTAGCATCTAGATACGCTTTAAACCTATCAGCATCGCTTTTATTACGCATTGTAAAACGTCCAGGTAAATCAATTTGAACATCTTTAGGAATAAAAGGACGACTTCCTGTTGCTAAAATAAGCTTATCAAAGGTGTGTTCTTCATTATTACTATCGGTAACCTTTTTGTTTTCCTTATCAATTTTTAAAATTGAGCGTTCCGGATGTAAGTGAATATTAAGTTTACTTAACTCCAGTTCTTTAATTTTAAGAAGTTGCTCCCATGATAATTCTTCGGTCACATACTCTGGTAATAAAACCCTATTGTAAAATAAGTTTGGCTCTTTTGAAAATACGTGAATTTCATCCACTTCATTGTATTCTCTATAGTTTTGAACAAAACGGAATGCCGCTGCTCCAGCCCCTACAATAATAATTTTTTCTACCGGTTTTTTATATTTTGAAACGGCTACACGTGTGAATTTAAAATCTGGTTCTTTTGACGTTGGATCAACATGTGTATTTGTTAAATTGTTGGCTCTGTTTAAGTCACTTTGCAATTGCTTACCCCAGTGCATTGGTAAGAAAACCACCCCCTTTTTAATGGTATCGGTAATTTTTGCACGCACTCTAACCATACCATTTTCACCTGAAATCTCGGTAATATCGCCATCTTTAATTTTATTTAAAAAGGCGTCTACAGGGTTAATTTCTAAAACAGGAGTTGGGTAATGTGTTTTTAGACGAGATACTTTCCCTGTTTTGGTCATGGTGTGCCATTGATCACGAACACGACCCGTAGTTAGAATAAGCGGATAATCATCGTTCGGTTGCACCGAAGTGTTTTCAATGGTACTTGGTAGGTTAAATTGTGCCTTTTGCGTTGGCGTATAAAACTTTTTATCTTCAAATAATCTAGGCGTTCCTGGGTGTCTGTATTCTGGAACTGGCCATTGAAAAGTACCTTCGTTTTTTAAACGGTCGTAGTTTAAGAAAGACACATCAATATTGGTTCCTTTGGTCATGGAAGCGTATTCATCATAAATTTCGCTAGCATTGCTGAAGTTAAAACCTCTGAAGCCCATTCGTTGTGCAAAATCACAAAATATTTCAACATCTGGTCTTGCTTCTCCCGGAGCATCAATTTCTTTAGGAAGGTATGAAATACGTCTTTCAGAATTCGTCATGGTTCCTTCTTTCTCTAGCCATCCTGCAGCAGGAAGTACTAAATCGGCAAAATCTACGGTATCTGACTTATGCGAAATATCTTGAACCACAACAAACTTAGCGTTTTTCATAGCACGCTCTATACGGTTTGAGTTTGGCAAACTCACTAAGGGGTTTGTACAAGCAATCCAAACCGCTTTCAGTTTTCCGCTTTCTAGAGCATCAAACATTTCAGTTGCAGTAAGCCCTGGTTTTGGATTGATTTTATCTACACCCCAGAATTGCGCTACTTCACGACGGTGCTCTTCATTCATTAAATCTTTATGCACCGCTAATAAATTAGCCATACCTCCTACTTCACGTCCGCCCATTGCGTTTGGCTGACCAGTAAGTGAAAAAGGACCAGCTCCTGGTTTTCCAACTTGCCCCGTGATAAGTGATAAATTTAAAAGGGATACATTTTTATCGGTACCCACTACACTTTGGTTGAGTCCCATGGCCCACATGGAAATAAATCCTTTTGAAAGCCCGATATATTTTGCTGCTTTTCTAATATCATCTTCAGAAACACCACATAATTTTGAAGCTTTTCTTAAAGAGGTTTGAAAAATTAAGTCTTTATAATCATCAAATCCGTCGGTATGTTCTTTGATAAATTTTTCATCTATTAGTCCGCTTTTATACAAACATCTCGCAATGGCATTGTATAAAATCACATCGGTTCCCGGAAGTAATTGTAAATGCAGATCGGCAAAGTTTGCTGAATCTGTTTTCCTAGGATCTACAACTATAATTTTTACATCTGGGTTCTCTTCTTTTCGTTTTTCAATACGTCTAAAAAGAATGGGATGACACCATGCTGGATTAGCTCCAGAAATTAAAAAAGTATCTGCCAATTCAATATCTGCATAAGAAATAGGTACAGAATCTTCTCCAAATGTTTTCTTGTAACCAACCACTGCAGAACTCATACAAAGGCGAGAGTTGGTATCTATATTATTGGTTCCTAAAAAACCTTTAGTTAGTTTGTTTGCAATGTAATATTCTTCTGTTAAACTCTGTCCAGACACATAAAAAGCAACACTATCTGGGCCATGTTTTTTTATAATAGATTTAAAAACACTTGCTGCACGATCTAAAGCATCGTCCCAACTTACACGCTCTCTTGGGTGTGAGCGACTCCATCGCATTTCTGGGTATAAAATTCTATCGGAGGTATCGTTAGCCACGTAATGCAGGTTCATACCTTTTGAACAAAGCATCCCTCGGTTTACCGGGTGATCTTTATCCCCTTCAACAAGCACCTTGTTATTACTGTCCTTTTTAACAATAATTCCGCAGCCTACACCACAATATGAACACGTTGTTTTAACTTCGTTTTTAATCATTCAGACAAAGATTTTATACTAAATAATACATTATAATTTCAGAAAACAAATACTCCATTCATTATTCTGAATAACACAAAATGGCTACTATATACTTTTATATCAATAAAAAATAGGCCATTTTTTTCGCTTTTTTAGCTAGCTATAACTAACTATCAAGAACTCACTTTTGAATTCCACTAAGCTATCATTTTAACTTCCACAAATAAGGCATTGTTAAAAAAAACTACCGTAGCCACAACCACTATGGCTCCAATTATGAAAAACCATTAGACACTACGGTAGCTAAAACTGCAAATAATACAGCATTACATTATGTCAACAAAACAAACCTTTCGTTGCTATGAATGATAGCACATTTTAACAACTTCTGGTTATACTTTTACATGTCTTAAAGAACAGATCTCACTTATTTTAAAACACTTAAAACTGAAACTGTAATCTTTATTTCATGATGTTTAATGAACTCATTTTATTTTTAATCTACGTAAAATTAAGTATAAATACTTAATTTAAGAATTCATAATTAAGTAATTTAAAATAATTACTAGATTAACAAATAATGATTAGCCATTTTAACGATTTACTAAAAATCGATGCTGCATTATTGCTATAATTACAAAAAAGTGAATTTAACTAAACCACAAGAACTTAAACACTAATCAAACAAGACTTAACCATTCTCGTTCTCGAATTTATTTACTAACTGAGGTGTTGCTTTATCAGCCATTTTTTGAACTACGCGATGCATCCAAATTAAACATACCGCAGACAATACAAGCATTAAAATCCAACAGCTCGACCATAGCCCAGTACCTTCTAATAAGTAACCAAATATGATCGGACAAAAGAAACCTCCCAGTCCACCAAGCACGCCTACCATACCACCAACTACACCAACTTCCTCAGGAAAATAATCTGGAATATGCTTATAAACTGCCGCTTTACCAATACCCCAAATAGATCCAATAATAATCGCTACAATAGCGAAAATCCATAGGTTCGCTTGGAAGAAAATATGTGTATTTCCTTTAGCAATAAGTTGCTTCTTTTTAACCACATCTCCTTTTTGAACAAGTACTTCTTGCCATGATTCTTTCTTTGGAAAAATATGAAAGCCTTCATCTACATTTGCTAGTTCGTCAGTTTTGGCTTTAACAGCATATTTCACACCTTCAACTTCAATATAATTTGGAGTAACATCGGTTACTGTTCCTGAAGCTTTCGCCATAATTCCCTTACCTGCCGCGTAAATATCCATTTTTGGTACAATTAAAATAGCACTAAAAATCAACGAAGACCCTAACACCCAGTACATCACTTTTCTTGCTCCAACTCTATCCGACAACCATCCACCAAAGGCTCTAATAATCCCTGAAGGCAAACTAAAACAAGAGGCTAATATTCCTGCTGTAACTAAATCTAATGCATAAACATTTGTGTAATAAGGAACTAACCAACCTGCAAAAGCTACAAAACAACCAAATACTAAAAAGTAGTACAATCCGAAACGCCATACACGCACACTTTTAAGTGGCACTAGCATCGCTTTTATAGTTTTAGAACTTGAGGCTGGTTTTTTATTTTTTGTAGTTAAGAAAAACACCACCGCCATAAGCACTAAAACTCCAGCGTATATTCTTGGCATATCTCTCCAACCGTCTAAATTTGTTTTATTATCTGTAAGAAAATTTAAAAGTTTTGGCCCAACTAAGGTAGTTATAGCCGCACCAGCGTTACCAGCACCAAAAATCCCTAATGCTACACCTTGCTTTTCTTTAGGAAACCAAATTGAAGAAAAAGCAATACCAACCGCAAAGCTTGCTCCTGCGATTCCAAAACCTAAACTACATAATGCAAAAGACCAAAAATCATTTGCATAAGACAGCAAATACATAGGAATCGCACATAATAGCAACAATCCTGTAAATACAGGCTTACCACCTAATTTATCGGTTAAAACACCTGCTGGCAATCTAAAAATAGCTCCAGTCAATACTGGAATACCTATTAACCAACCTATCTCCACAGCACTCCAAGAAAAAACTTGATTATCTACTAAAAAAGTAACTAATATTCCATTTAACAACCATGCTGCAAAACAGAACGTAAACGCTAAAGTATTTATAAACAGTGTTTTATTTGCTCCTTGTGTTGTATTCATTTCAAATTTATTTAAAATTTATCACACCGATTTGGTGCTTACTAACAAGGCGAAATTAAGTATAAATACTTAATTTTTACATCTAAAAACTACGTAATTAAGTAAAATTATGAGTTTAACAATTATAGATTCATGATTTTGAAGAATTATTAAAAGGATTCATTAATTCTCATATAATTTAATAGAATAGCTAATTTACTTATGCGCAAGAGCACTGTAAATCGCAAAAATAACAAGCATCATTGAAGTATCTTGATATCTCTTTTTGTAACTGTTATTCGTTTTCACTTTTGTCATCCCATAAACTGGAATCACGCTTCCCAAACCCATAGGACTATTTCATCAAGTGAATAAGTAGACACAACCTGAATAATATAATCTGTGATTCACAAAAATTACTTGAATAAACAATTAGTTGCAATTTTTAATGTGGTAATTTACTTTTCTAACGACACACCACTTTCATAGTAAATGGTAGTTATGACATTTCCATCCTTATCATATTCACACCACTTTCCTTCTTTTTTACCATTTTTATAACTGCCTTCCTCTTTTAAAGCACCAGTTTCATAATAGTAATCTTTAAATTTTCCTTCACCTGAATTACCAAATGTTGTTTTGTATAATTCACAGCCTTTAACATCGTAAACAGAGTATTCACCTATAGCAAGCCCTAGTTTCCAGTTTTGAGTTTTTACTAATTTGCTTTTATAGTAAGTTTTCCATAAGCCTGTTTTATAACCTTTTGACATCAACCCTTTTTTTATTAAGCTAGTATGTATATACAAGCCTTTCATATCAGATTCATCATTAGGATAGGTTTCAGTTATATCGAATATTTCTTCAGAATCTAGTGGGCGATTGTTTGATTTTCTTAGATAAACTGTTTTTCCATTTTCATTGTCCTCTTTCTTTATGATTAAATGAGAGAAGGTGAGATTATTTGGTTTTTCAGGTGCAATTCTTTGAGCTAACACTAAAAAAGAATTAATCATTAATAATAAAATTAATATTTTTTTCATTTTTTTTTTTAAGATTTATAAAATTTCAGAATATCATCTTGTAGTGCCTTCCATTGAAATTTCCAGAAAGATTCTCTTGCAACATTATAATCCATAAAATTTTCTGTGGAAGCCTTTTCAAATTTAAATAAGTTTGTTTAGTGAATATTTAGATTACTTCTAACAAAATTATAAAGTTCTCTACTTGAAAAAACTACTTTTCTAAAGGCACACCACTTTCATAGTAAACAGTAGTTATGACATTTCCATCCTTATCATATTTACACCACTTTCCTTCTTTTTTGCCATTTTTATAACTGCCTTCCTCCTTTAAAACACCAGAATCATAATAGTAATCCTTAAATTTACCATCACCTGAATTTCCAAAGGTTGTGTTGTATAATTCATTGCCTTTAGTGCTGTACACGGCATATTTTCCAATAAGTAAGCCTTTTTTATAATTTATGCTTTTTACAAGTTTGTTGTTATAGGTTGTTTTCCATAAGCCATTTTTATGACATAACCTTAAATATCCAGTTGCAATATACCCTGTATGGGTACCTATAGAGAAATCGGACTTAGCTCTTATTATGTCATTTGTTTGGTTTTCTTTAGAATTTGACTTTCTCACTTTATAATAAATCGCATAAAAATTATCACTAATTTCTAAATCTTTATATGTATAACACTCTACCCCCTTAATAATTTCTGAATCTAAGTAAAGTGAATTAATAAAAATCGGTGGTGCTTGAATATTTTTGTTTTGCCCTAAAAGACTAAAACTTAAAAACAAAAAACTTAAGTGTATATATGTATTTCTCATTTATTATAGAATTTTAATACATCTTCTTGTAGACTCTTCCATTGAAACTTCCAAAAAGATTTACCTTTATTATTATAATCCATAAAATTATCAGTTTCAGCCTGTTTAAACTTATACAAGTTTCTATTTAGTGTATATAAAGCCGAATTGATAACTCTCATTTCATCACTATAGGGCTCCCAAAGCTTTCTAATTTCTTCCTTAGTATATCCCCCTGTTTTAATTATTTTATCAAAATAACCGTCAATTTCGGCTTTTCTATAATTATAGGAAATAACTTCTTCTGCTGTCAAATCCTCCTCTTCCTTAAAAGAATGCTCTAAACCTGCAACATGAGCAATTTCATGAGCGAATGTTTCTTTATGCCAAAGATTTGTTTCAAAGATGACTAGATTTTTGGAATCAATATCACCCAAGTTTCCATAACCTCCAGCTCCAGGACTACTATCCTTTTTCACATTTTTTAATGGCGAAAGAAATACTGTAATCCCTCTGTTTTTATATGCTTTTGGATGTTGCTTTTTAAATTCAGCGTCAAACTTATCTAATAAACTACCTTTAAAAGCACAGCCCTCATCAACAATAAGGTCGTCAGAAATCCATTTCTCTTCATCTATAATTACATCATAAACATGACCAATATGACATTGTAATAAGGCTTGGTTTAAAGACTGCTCGTTTAAATATTTCTGTAAGTTTTGTAAATCACCGTTTATATCTTTGTTATTATCTCCAAAACCTTGTGCGTGGTCCATCATATTTTCAATGATTTGCTTGTCTCTTTCAGTAGAAACACCTCTTAAAACACGAACAGGCGTAATATTAAAGTGTAACTGTTCGTGATTAGCATTTTTAAACACATTTAACTTTCCGACTTCATTATTATCTTTATCTAATAATGAAATGACTACATCATTGTTTAACGGTGTTTCACAGACTACGGTTATTTCCTTACAATTAGCTTCAGATAGTTTCAATTCATTAGGTATAAATTTAACCCCGCTTTTGGGAGGTAGTTTTATAATGTCTGTGTCTTTTACATTACCTTCTATTTCCGTAATTACTAAATTTAGCTTTACATTTTCTTGATTAGGAAACATACTTAACCATGGAACAAAGTAATCTTGGTCATGAATTTTGGTTGGGGTGTATTCTTTTTTTAGTTTTTGGTAATTTTCAGATATTACTTCATATTCATCTCGCATCCAATCGAAACCAAACTCACCTTTATAAGTATCTAATCGTTCAAATTTTGCTATAAACTTCAGAGCTAATTCCTCTTCAACTTCTTCTGTTTCTTCTCGTGTTATTAAATTAACATCCTCGCTTGGAAAAGTAGTTCTCCATTTGGCAGAGTATTCCGTTAGAGTTTGAGGATCTTTAACACCTGCTGCAGTAATTTCAAGAGTTTCACTCATCGGCTCACTCCCTATTGATGAAAAATTATTTTTCCAATTTACAAGGTGGCAATCATAGAAATTAATTTTACGTGTTTGCCCACCTAAAACAATAGGATAAATATGCACTTCAATTTGTTTCGCTTGATTGGGAGCAAAAGCCCATTCTTCAAAATCAAGATCCTTTCTAGATTCAACAACTAATTTAAGCCCTGTAAACACGGGGTTCTGAGAAGGTCTTCCGTTATAATCTGCTTCTTGGTTAAAACTAAAAGTAAACCATAGTAGATTTATTTCCTTTCTGTCTATTATTAATTTTGCTTTTACCATTTTTTATTTTTCATTCCTTATATGAATTTGAATGATTTTGAAACCACAAGTTTCATGTAAAATATTTCTTTCAAATATAAGATAAATAGCACAAATAAATAATATTGTTTTTTATGAAGAATTAACTCAGTCCACTTTTAAGGTTGATCTTTTATAAAACTTATTCAAATAATCCGTATTCAAACAATTAGTAAGTGAATGGACTAAGCGCTTTCGTCTGTATCCTTTTGAGAAAAAAAGGAAATTAATATGCTTAGTAAGCTAGTCAAATCATCACCTATTTACCCTGGAATAAAGGCATAAAAAAATCCCAAGACCATTAAAACCTAGGGATTTTCACTTTATTTTTAATAAAAATAAAACAAGGAGAGTTAAACCAAGTCAAACTCTTTAGCCTTATTACTTAGTTCCATTAGATTTTTAACTTCTAATTTTTTCATAAGGTTAAAACGATGTACTTCAGCAGTACGTTTACTTATTTGAAGTTCTTCAGCAATATCTTTATTATTTTTAAGCTGTAATACTAAATTAAGTATTTGTTTTTCACGCTTAGTTAATTTAAACGGATCTTTTTTTATCTGTTTCTCTTCAACAACAGCAGTATTAGTATTGCCGTTTACAAAGTTATTCATGATGATTGCAGAAACGTCTCCCGTAAAATATTTTCCACCAGCAGCGACATTATTCAATGCTTTTAAAAATTCTTCTTTACTGGCACCTTTTAATAAATACCCGTCGGCTCCAGCTTGGATTGCTTTTAAAACATATTCTTCCGAATCATGCATAGACAGTACTAATGTACGAACATCCGAGTACATTTTATTTATCTCCCCTACCACTTCAATACCATTCATTTCTGGCATTCTAATATCCACAATTAAAACATGTGGCTTGTTTTCAGCGATAATCTCTAAAGCCTCTTTTCCGTTCGAAGCTTCAGCAATGACTTTGACTCCAGATTGATCTTCCAAAAGCGCTCTAATCCCATCTCTAACCAATACATGATCGTCTGCAAGCACAACATTAATAATATCCATAAATTCCATTTATAAGTACAAAAATAGTAAAATTAAGTAAAACTACGTATTTATTATTTCAACACTGTTATTTTTATCTAGCCTCTACTTTAACGGAATATTTAAAGTAACACGTGTCCCTTTTCCTATTTCAGAATTTAAAAAGAAACGACCATCAATATACTTGATACGCTCCCTCATAAAAGTCATGCCCATTCCGCCATCTCCATTCTTGACATTCTTGATATTCTTTGGATCGAAACCTTTACCGTTATCATCGATAACAATGCTTAAAATATCTTTACTATGCGATAAAGCGACCAATATATGAGAGGTTTCAGCATATTTAATCGCATTATTAATAGCCTCCTGCGTGATGCGATAAATATTAATTTCTACTAAGGAATCTAAACGCTGATTAAAATCGGTTTTATTAAAAAGCATAATTTGTTTTCCTGTAAGTTTAGCTAATTCTTGGGTTAATTTGGCTATAGCAGGCACAATACCATGATCGGTTAATTCTGGTGGTGCCAAATTAAAAGTAGCTGTTCTAATCCCTTTAATAATATCGCTGGCCAGCACTTTTAGGTTTTCAATTTTAGCAGTGGCCTTTTCAATATTACTCGTATCAATACTCTCTAAATTATATTTTAAACCCGTAAGCATTTGTCCGATACCATCATGCACATCCTTGGCTATCCTATTCTGTTCTTTTTCTTGGTTTTCAATAATTTTACTAGAAATGATCTTTTGCTGATTCATTTTCTCCTCAAAACTCGCCGTTGTCAACCTGTCAATTTCTAACTGAGCTTCCTTTCTGTCTGTAATTTCAGAAGCTATTATAAGCAGTTCCGATCGATCTTCCGTTGGACTATAAGGAATAATAGCCATTTCCAACCAGACATCATCGCCCTCCTTTGTACTAGCCTTCACTTCACCTTGCCAACCTGTTTTCTTATATTTTGTAATCAAGTCCTCAATCATGACTTGCTCAGTTTCTTCTTGAGATAAAACCGTCCAAAACAAACCTATATCAGTCATTTTAGAATACTTAAAAAGGCGAGAAAACTTATTTCCCATATGCACGATATGGCCATTTGGCAAAATTCGAGCAAACAGTAAAGTATCATCCATCGCACGGCTTAAAGCACGTAATTCTTTTATGGACTTCTCTTTTGCCAAACTAAGCTCATCGGCATCGAAAGCCATTTTCTTGGCACGTTTTTCAGCAAATAAGAGTTCCGAAAGAGCTGATTTAACCGATTTTGCTGCAGGCCAAAAAATAAACAAAAACTCTCCTAATAAAATGATTAAAGTTAGCCCAGTAAGCCACATTTCTAACCTTCGTAACCAATCTACTTTTTTAGCAGCTTCAAGATCGTATTGATTCACAATATCATCCATCAGCAATAAAAAATCACTCTCCTTTTCTTTAACTACATCAATTTCTTTCGCAAAATTTGAGATAGGCGCCTCTGGATTTTCTTCTATTATAGAAATAATAGAATTAGAAGCAAAACCTATTTTATCAAAAACCGGATTCAAAATCGAGAATCTAGCACGAATCTCTTCAGTATTTTCAGCCGGAAGCCCTAAACTATCACTTCCGTTTTGAAGTGCGTAATGCGACAGTTTCCAAAGATCAAGTGTTTCTTTAATCTTATTCTTAAGTAAAACTCTGGTTTCTAAACTATTTCCTGTAGACAGTGAAACCACATCTTTTGTCAGTTTCTGACTAAGCATACGTTGTCTTCCCGCCACATTTATGACCGAAGAATCCGTTTCCTGATCGGAAAGGTGGTTACGAATAAGAATTTGGCTAAGAATTACAGAAACCGCAATGGCACTTAATGCAATAATATAAAGCCGGCTTAATTTATCAAACGTTCTTTGGTCTAATGAATTTCCGTGCTTTGTCATATATTACATCATTATGAAATTGCTTTTTTAACGAGCGCTAAACTTTTTTCCGAATAAGGCAATTGTAAAGCAGCCTCATGTCCGTTTTCAGACATCTTAACCCAAGTTTTCTTAAGAATGTCTATAATTTTTTCGTCGTCATGCTTTGCGGCAAACTCATCGAAATAGTAATCTAAAAACACTAAGCAAATCGTGTCTTCTAGAATTTGAGTTTCCTCATTCTTTTTAATCAGTTTTTTATTGACTAACAAAGAAACGCGATCTATAAACTGCTGGTCGAAACCTACTTGTTCCAAGATTTCAGCAGTTATTTCCGCATGCATTTTTTTTAATGTTTCACGCCACTTTAAATACCCTACACGATCCATAGGATATTCGTCTCTTGCTATTTTCCAACGGCAAATATGCTGTGCGCGTGCTGCGATTTGAAGGGCTTTAGACGCATCGGGATAAAACTGTAATAACTTCCTAGTCATACGTTGCGAATACAACAATTCCTTAGGGTATGCCATCCCAGCAACCTGGTATGTATTCGTGTCTTCTGCGTTTTTTTTATCTATTAAAGCTATAGCTGTTTCAAATCTTGTAGGCTTCATATGTGTATTGTATTACTTTTCATTAATCTGAAAAGCCAATATACACATTTCCCTTTTCAATTTTAACAGGATAGGTGGCAATTTTTAAATCTTCGCCAGCCATATTCGAACCATCTTCTAACGAGAAGTTCTTTTTATGCATTGGGCAAGCCACTTTAGGAATACCGTCTTTATCTCCAATCATACCTAGAGAAAGGACCATTTCCATTTTATGCGGACATAAATTTTGAGACGCATACCATTTACCAGTTCTTGTAAAATTATAAACCGCAATTTGCTTTGTTTTATATTTGATACAAGCACCACTATTTTCAGGAAAATCTTCAACCACACCTACTTTAAACCAGTCCTTAACTTGCTCCTCCGACACCGATTGGTATTGATCTAGTATATCTTGCTCTTGCATATCTCTTTATTTTGTTGATTTATTGTTTTTGTTTGTTCGTTTATGTGTTGAATTCTTTAATCGACATTTCTATTACATAATTCAACACCTAAACAAACATAATTTATTTTGGGCGTTACCACAAGGGTCGGGCTTTCCGCTATATCTTTTTTATCGTGCCTCAAAAAAGGATGCCGCTTCAATCCCTAACGCAGTCCAGTTAGCAGTTTTCAGTATCAGTTTTCAGCTGAGTCTAATCCGCAAACAATGAACTTTTCACTTTTCACTTTTCACTTTTAACTTTATTTAGTTCCAAGCTTTAGGCATTTTTTGATCACGCATTGGTACAAAGGCTAAATTATCATCTGTATCATCAGAATTCACGAAATGTTTGAAACGTTTCATCATTTCTGGATCTTCAATCGCTTGTTTCCACTCACACTCATACTTATTAACTAAACCTTGCATCTCAGCATCCAATTCTTCAGCAATCCCTAAAGAATCTTCAATAACCACTTGTTTTAAGTATTCAATACCTCCTTCAAGTTTTTCTAACCAAGGCGCCGTTCTTACTAATGGTCCCGCAGTTCTAATGTAGAACATTAAAAATCTATCTAAGTATTTAATTGCTGTTTCATCATCTAATTGTTCAGCGAATAATATGGCATGTTTTGGAGTTGCTCCACCGTTACCACATACATATAAATTCCATCCACCTTCAACAGCAATTAATCCGAAATCTTTACCTCTAGCTTCAGCACATTCTCTAATACATCCTGAAACACCACCTTTTAATTTATGCGGCGAACGTAATCCTCTATATCTATTTTCAATATCTATAGCAAAGGTTACACTTTCGTGCATGCCGTAACGACACCAAGTCGAACCCACACAACTTTTTACTGTTCTAAGTGATTTACCGTAAGCATGACCACTTTCGAAACCAGCATCAATTAATTCTTTCCAGATTAAAGGTAATTCATGAATTTGTGCTCCGAATAAATCAATACGTTGACCACCCGTTATTTTTGTATATAAATCGTATTTCTTAGCAACCTCACCAATAACAATTAATTGGTCTGGTGTAATTTCTCCACCCGCAACTCTTGGCACTACAGAGTACGTTCCGTTACGTTGGATGTTTGCTAAATACTTATCATTTGTATCTTGAATAGCCACTTGACGGTTTGGAGTTTCCATCGTAATGGTAGCAAAAATAGATGCTAACGCTGGCTTACAAGTCTCACAACCATGACCTTCACCAAATAAGTTTAAGGCTTCGTCATAATCGGCTACTTTATTTACTTTTATTAAATCGTAAAGCTCCTGACGGTTAAAACTAAAGTGCTCACATAAAACTTCTTTAACTTCTTTTCCTTGCGATTTTAAAGTCTCGTTTACTAAATCGACAACCATTGGCTTACAACCACCACAACCCGTAGTCGCTTTCGTTTTAGCAATAACATCACCTAAGTTTTCACAACCTTCTTCAGTTATTGAACAACAAATATCTCCTTTAGTCACACTTTCACAAGAACAAACTTGCGCAGCGTCTGGAATATCTAAAACACTTCCAAAAGAAGAACCTCCTTCACCTCTAGAACCGATTACTAATTCTTCAGCATCTTCAGGAATTGGTAATCCGTTTAAATATATTTGATGGAACATATTATAATCTGAAGCATCTCCAATTAAGATACCTCCTAATAACATTTTACCATCGTGACTAATATTTACACGTTTGTATAAATTCTTAGTTTTATTCTCAAAAATAATTGAATAGCCTTTTTCAACTGGCATAAACGGCTCTCCAAAACTTGCTACATCCACACCAATTAATTTTAATTTGGTAGACATATCAATCTCTTCTTCCATAACGGCCTCGATATTCCCTATAATCTGATTTACAGCAACCTCAGCCATATCATAACCTGGAGCTACTAAACCATAAATCATATTATTATAAAGAGCTACCTCTCCAATGGCGAATATCTCAGGATCCGAAGTTTGCATTTTGTTATTCACAACAATACCACCACGTACGCCCATTTTCAAATCACAGGTTTTCCCTAGCTCATCACGAGGTCTAATCCCTGCAGAAACAACAAGCATCTCTACATCAATCTTATCATATTCACCAAACTCCATCCCTGTAATGCTATCATCACCAAGAATTTTATTAGTAGCTTTAGATAAATGCACGTTAATCCCTAAAGATTCAATTTTCTCTTGCAGTACTTTACTACCACGCGTATCTAACTGTCTCGGCATTAATTTAGGAGCAAACTCAACAACATGAGGTTCAAACCCCATATCTTTAACTGCTTTGGCAGCCTCTAAACCTAATAAACCACCACCAAGAACAGCTGCTTTAACCACTTCTTTGCGGTCTCCTATAATTTCTTTAGCATAAGCAAGCATATCCTCAAGATCTTCAATCGTTCTATAAACGAAAACACCTTTCTTTTCTATACCATTAATATTAGGTACAAATGGTGCCGATCCTGTGGCTAAAACCAAATAATCGTACTTATAATTCTCATCCTTAGTTGTTGTAATTTTCTTTGAAGAACGGTGAATATCCGTAATACGTTCACCGGTTATCAACTCAACACCGTGCTCTTCATACCATGATCTAGGCGCCATCTCTAAAGCCTTAGCATCCTGATTTTCAAAAAATTCACTCAAGTGAACACGATCGTAAGCAGGTCTT
Organism: Tamlana sp. 2_MG-2023; assembly: GCF_030548465.1. GTDB lineage: Bacteria > Bacteroidota > Bacteroidia > Flavobacteriales > Flavobacteriaceae > Pseudotamlana. The sequence goes on along the minus strand of NZ_JAUOSF010000001.1, from coordinate 458,915 downwards.
GGCTCTTCACCAAAAACTGTTATTTTATAGTTTTTACTTTTAGCTTGCTCTACAAATTTTTCACAAAATTTATAGCCTACCATTCCGTTTCCAACAACAATTATTTGTTTCATAATTACGTATTTGAAAACAAAACTAAGTATTTATACTTATTTTGAACTATCTTTTTCTAAGAATTTTTCACACAATACGTATTATTGCTAATTTCTCAAATTGATTTATGAATAATTGCTTATTACAAAAATTAAGGGTTGAGTTTTAATGAAATCTTAAACATTCTCTATTGTGATAGCGATGCTCTTGGATGCGGGCGTTTTAGCTGTGTGTGCAAAACTATCTAAAGGCACTAAAACATTAGTTTCTGGAAAATACGTAGCGCAGCAATTTTTAGGAATATCGTAACCCACCACTTTAAAACTACTTACTTTTCTAATGGTACCGTTAAACTCAGATTTTAAATTAACTAACTGATGTTCAGCCAACCCGCGTGATTTCATGTCTTCTCGATTCATAAAAATTACCCGTCTTCCATTAAAAACACCACGGTAGCGATCGTCTAACCCATAAATAGTTGTATTAAATTGATCATGGCTACGAATAGTCATCATGATGAGTTCACCGTCCTTTAATTTCCATTCAGGCATCTTGTTAATCGAAAAATTCGCTTTACCTGTTTTCGTATGAAACTTTCTAACACGAGCACCGTTTGGCAGATAAAACCCTGAAGGATTTTTTAATCTTTTATTATAATCTTCAAAACCAGCAACCACTTCTTCAATATCATCACGCACCAAATTGTAATCATCTTTATATTGTAACCAATTAATTTTGGAGCGCTCTTTAAGCGTGGCATGAGCGATACCACATACTACAGCAACTTCACTAAGTAGTGCTGTGGAGCAAGGTTCCAAAACGCCGGCTGTAGAACTTACCACACCCATGGAATTCTCTACGCTTTGTTTTTGCAATCCAGATTTCTGATAATCTTTTTCGGTTCTTCCCAAACAAGGAAATATTAAAGCTTCCTTCCCTGTAACCAGATGCGAACGATTTAACTTCGTACTAACGTGTACCGTTAAATTACAGTTTGATAACGCTTTCGCGGAATAGACCGTATCTGGTACTGCGGATATAAAATTACCCCCAAGACCAAAGAAAACTTTAGCCTTTTTCTCATGCATCGCTTTAATGGCATCAATAACCGAATAACCATGCTTTACACTGGGTTTAAATCCATATTTAGATTCTATTTTATCTAAAAAAGCTTGTGGTGCAGCTTCCCAAATCCCAACAGTACGATCGCCTTGCACATTGGAATGCCCTCTAACCGGACAAGTGCCTGCGCCTTCCTTACCTATGCTTCCTTTTAAAAGTAACAGATTTACCACTTCTCGAATATTATCTACGGCGTTTTCATGCTGCGTCAACCCCATGGCCCAACAGATAATGATTTTCTTTTTATTAAGAATCAAATCAAAAACCTGATCAAATATTGCTCTTGAAATTCCTGAAGCCTCTAAGCAATCTTCAAAATTATAGGTTTTTAAATCCGCTATAAAAGCATCATAACCATCTGTAAATTCATTTATAAAATCTTGATCAAATACATTTCCTTTTTGTTCTTCCGCAGCTAATAATTTCAACAAAACAGCTTTAAAAAAAGCCACATCACCATTAATAGTTACGGGTACAAACACATCGGCCAATTCGGTACCACCGGTTAATAATTTAATTGGGTTTTGCGGATTCGTAAATTTTACTAAACCAACCTCTGGCAACGGATTTATAGCTACAATTTTACCGCCATTATTTTTACATTTTTCTAAGGCTGTTAGCATACGCGGATGGTTTGTTCCTGGGTTTTGCCCAACCACTAAAACCAATTCAGCTTTATACAAATCATCTAAAGTCACCGAGCCTTTACCTATACCTAAGGTTTCCGACAAAGCGCTTCCACTGGCTTCATGACACATATTCGAACAGTCTGGCAAATTAGATGTTCCGTATTCGCGCACAAATAATTGATACAAAAAAGCAGCTTCGTTAGTCGTTCTTCCGGAGGTATAAAAAACCGCTTCATCAGGGTTATCCAAAGCATTTAAATGTGTACCCACTTTATTAAAAGCTTCTTCCCAAGAAATGGGTTTGTAGTGTGTTTCGCCTTGAGAAAGATACATGGGTTCAGCTAATCGCCCAGATTTTCCAATTTCAAAATCTGTCCAACTTGCTAATTCATCTACACTATGCTCTGCAAAAAAATTGGCTCCAATGGTTTTATTCTGGGCTTCTTCAGCAATGGCTTTTATACCGTTTTCGCAAAATTCACCCATAGCAGAACGCTCATCATCGGGATCTGGCCAGGCGCATCCCGGACAATCAAATCCCCCTTTTTGGTTCATTTTTCTACCTAATTTAAAAGCATCAGCAATATTCATATACTTCGAAACCTGACTCATGGCAGCTGTAAGGCCACCAAACCCCACACTGTGTTTAGGTAGTTCAGTGATTTTCAAGTTTTCAAAATCTTCTGGTGTTAGTGCCTTTTTTTCAGCAGTTTTACTCATAATAGTTTGTTTAGTTAGTCCAAATATCGCGTTTTTAAATCAATATGAAAAAACCAAAAGAGCCACCTGTATAGAAAAGAAAAATATTTGTTCTAAATTGTACCCCATTTACTTTGTCAGCCACATGAAAAAAAGAATCACTTTAAAAGATATTGCGCAAACCTTTAATGTATCTATAGCGACCGTATCCAAAGCGTTAAAAGACAGCCATGAAATTAGCGCTAAAACCAAGACTAAAATTCAAGAGTATGCCAAAGAACACCACTACAAACCTAATGTTACAGCGCTTCATCTACTAAATAAAAACACAAAAACAATAGGCGTTGTGATCCCTAATATTTTAAATACTTTTTTTGCCAAAGTATTTATTGGTATTGAACACATTGCGTCTCAAAATGGTTACCATTTGGTATCTTGTATTTCGAATGAATCGTTTGAAAAAGAGGTTAAAACAATCGATTTATTAAAGCATGGCCATTTGGACGGCATCATCATTTCTTTGGCTGAAGAAACACAATTGAAGCAAAATTTCACCCATTTAAAGAATACCTTAAACGAAGGTATTCCAATAGTGATGTTCGATCGTGTTTCAGACGAGTTGGATTGCGACAAGGTGATTGTTAACGATCTTGAGGGCGCATTTCATGCCACAAATCACCTTATTAAATCAGGCTGTAAAAAAGTCGCTTTAATTTCTGTTATTGATAATTTAAGTGTTGGAAAACTACGTGTGGAAGGCTATAGAAAAGCACTAAACCAATGTAACATCCCTATAGATGAACGTATAATTGTGCGTATTGGCAAGTATGAAGATTTCGACACTGCACTTAAAATTATTCTATCTGACAAAAGTATTGATGGTTTATTATGTTTAGAAGAAAGCGCCGCGGTTAATGCCTTAAGTTTAGTAAAAAAGATGGGGTACAACATTCCTGAAGATTTATCTATCGCTTGTTTTACCAACGGAAAGTTGTTACAACATGTTACGCCTTCTATTTCGGCTATTAGTCAGCATGGGAAACACATTGGGGAAACGGCGGTAAAAATGCTTATAGATCGCATTGAAAACGAAGCAAACCCCAAGCCTTTTGAAACCAAAGTGATTAAGACCAGTTTAATTGAACGCGAGACGACAAAACGACTGAATTAGCTTTTTTTCACACACAATACATAGAGCAGCTACAATAGTCAAGACCGAAGTAAAATTTCTTAAATCAAAAAAGCCTCAACACTAAAATCATTGAGGCTTTTTACCAGCTACTAATCTAACTTAACAAAAGTTAACTTACTTTTTCCATAAACTTTCCATCTCTTCAAGAGTTTTCCCTTTTGTTTCAGGTACCATTTTCCAAACAAAAATGGCTGAAAGTATACTCATAATTCCGTAAAACAGATAAGTACCTCCACTACTAAACTCCATCATTGGTGGATACGTAGACGATATAAAGAAATTAGCCGCCCACTGAGCTGCAACCGCAATCGCAATGGCCTGACTACGTATTTTATTTGGGAATATTTCTGATATAAGCACCCAACAGATTGGTCCCCAACTCATCATAAACGATGCGGTATAAATAATAATAAACACCAAAGTCCCCATACCAATAATGTTTTGGAATGCTAATATGGAAATGGCAATCATACCAATGGCCATACCTATTGAACCAGTAATAAGCAGTGGTTTTCTACCCCACCTATCTACAGTCATAATCGCTACCACGGTAAATACCACGTTTATTAGGCCCATGATGATAGTTTGAAGCATCGATGCATCTTTTGCAGCACCCATACTTTCAAAAATTCGTGGTGCATAATATAGTGCTACATTAATACCTACAAATTGCTGAAATACAGATAATAATACACCTATTATAATCACCACTTTTCCGTATGAAAATAATTCCCCCTTAGTTGCTGACCCAACAGAATTTTTAATATCTACCAGAACCTCTTTAGCTTTATCAACACCATTAAACTTTGTAAGTGTCGCTAATGCTTCTGCATCTTTTCCTTGCAAAGCTAAATATCTTGGTGTTTCAGGCATAAAAAACATGAGTATCACAAAAATGGATGCTGGAATGGCTTCGGATAAAAACATGCGTCTCCATCCTATTTCATTAATCCACTCGATGGTTTGTCCGTCGGCAATACCCCAATTCACAAAATAAACCACAAGCATTCCGAAGATGATAGCAAATTGATTAAGTGACACCAGTTTCCCTCGGATGTCTGCAGGAGCAATTTCACCAATATACATCGGGCAAACCGCTGAGGCTAAACCTACACCAATACCACCTACGATTCTATAAAAGTTGAACATCCACAGTAACCCCATAGATGGCACGCCTTTTTCAAAAAATAAAAACTCAGGATTACCAGAACCTAATGCCGATAATAAAAACAAGACACCAGCAATAATTAAGGCTTTTTTTCTACCGAATTTTGAAGATACGAATCCTGAAATTGCACCACCCACAATACAACCAATTAAGGCTGAAGATACCGTTACACCATGTAAAAAAGAACTCAATCCTTGACTATCAATTAAGAACGCTTGAATTGATTTTTCAGCACCAGAAATAACAGCAGTATCATAACCAAATAACAAACCTCCAAGGGTCGCAACTAGGGTCACTACATAAATATAAAATTTATTTTGAGCTGCCATTATATGTATTGATTAATGATATTCTCAAACAATTCTTGTTTACCACTTTGTAAAGACAGCTCACCGTTTTCTTGGGCAATTTTATACAAATCTGTTAACTCTAATTTCCCTTCTTCAAAAGCTTTTCCTTTTCCAGAATCGAATGAACTGTAACGTGCTTCTCTTAATTTTTCATAAGGTGAAGAGGTCATGATTTTATCTGCAATCATTAAAGCACGAGCAAACGTATCAGCACCACCAATATGAGCATGGAAAACATCATCTAAATCGGTTGAATTTCTTCTAATTTTAGCATCAAAATTGATACCTCCACCTTGTAAACCACCAGCTTTTAAGAATACTAGCATAGCTTCAGTCGTTTCTTGAATGTTATTAGGAAACTGATCTGTATCCCATCCGTTTTGGTAGTCGCCACGGTTAGCATCCATACTACCTAACATCCCTGCTTTAGCGGCTACTTCAATTTCATGCTGAAAGGTGTGCTGCGCTAAAGTGGCGTGATTTACTTCTATATTTATTTTGAAATCTTTATCTAAACCATATTCACGCAAGAATCCAATTGCTGTAGCCGAATCAAAATCATATTGATGTTTCATAGGCTCCATAGGTTTTGGTTCAATAAAAAAGTTTCCTTTAAAACCTTGAGCACGGGCATAATCTCTTGCCATACCTAAAAAGCGTCCCATGTGGTCTAATTCACGGCCCATATCGGTGTTCAACAAAGACATATAACCTTCACGACCTCCCCAGAACACATAATTTTCACCACCTAACTTTATAGTGGCATCTAAAGCCAATTTAATCTGACCGCCAGCACGAGCCACCACGTCAAAATCAGGATTAGTAGAAGCACCGTTCATGTATCTCGGATTAGAAAAACAGTTGGCTGTTCCCCAAAGTAATTTTACTCCCGAAGCCGCTTGTTTCTCTTTAATATAATCGGTAATAGCGTCTAACCTACTTTCATGCTCACCAAAGGTAGCCCCTTCACGTACCAAGTCGATATCATGAAAACAGTAGTAATCGAACCCCATTTTCGTGATGAATTCAAAGGCTGCATCAGCCTTTTCTTTTGCTGCTTGAATAGCATCAGTTGGTTGATCCCAAGGAAAGTTAATCGTGCCTGGTCCAAATGGATCACCACCAGTGCCACAGAACGTATGCCAGTAAGAAATGGCAAATCTAAAATGTTCGCGCATTGTTTTACCCGCAACAACTTGCTCTGGGTTGTAATATTTAAATGCTAAAGGATTATCAGAGTCCTTGCCTTCATACTTTATTTCCCCTATACCTTTATAGTATTCTTTGTTTCCTATAGTTGCCATAACTTATTAAGTTTATTTTAGTTTAATTATGATTTAATAAAAGTTCTAATTGTTTTTTCCAGTTTTTATAAGCCTCGATGTAAGGCTCCTTATTCCCTAAAGGCTTGTAAGTCATCACATGGTCATTGTTTGTAATGTGATCTCCAAACGTTTTAAAGTCTCCATTAGTTAATCCAACAGCTCTTGCAGCTCCAATTGCCCCCGTAGTATTATAAATTTCAATATCATGCCCAATTAATGTCGCCACGGTATTTGAAAATATTTCAGACCTAAAAAGATTATCATTTCCTGCTCGAATCACCTTAATTTCAGCATGGTCATTTTTCAGAATTTCCATACCATAAACAAATGAAAAAGCAATCCCTTCAAGCGCAGCTCGACACAAATGGCCTTCATCATGTATATTTAAATTAAGGTTGAAAAAGTGTGTTCCAATGGTTTTGTTATCTAGCATCCGTTCTGCACCATTTCCGAAAGGAATTACGCAAACACCTTCAGACCCTACGGGCACTTCATTAGCCTTCTCATTCATCGCTTCATAAGAGCTTGAAGCTAAATTATCTTTCAACCAACGGTATTGAATCCCTGCGCCGTTAATACACAACAACTTTCCTAAGTTTGCATTCTCACTGGTATAATTTACATGTGCAAAATGATTTATTCGCGAGGCTTCTTTAGATTTTTTCTGATTGGTTACAGCATAAATAACACCTGAAGTCCCACCAGTAGCGGCTACTTCACCATCATTAAAAACGTTTAAAGACAAAGCGTTATTAGGTTGATCGCCAGCACGATAAGTAATAGGAATACCTACAGGAAGCCCTGTTTCTTCAGCGCCTTTTTCATTCACGTGACATTGTGCTGTAAAGTTTTCAACAATATCTGGTGTTAAAGCAGTATCAACCCCATAATATTCTAACAACCAATTGGCAACCTCATCTTTATTATAATCCCATAAAATGCCTTCTGAAAGTCCGTTTTTAGTGGTATTCATCTCTCCGGTTAATTTTAACGCTATAAAATCGCCAGGTAACATGTATTTATAAATTTTTGAATATACTTCTGGCTGATGATCTCTTACCCACTTCAATTTTGAAGCTGTAAAATTTCCTGGAGAATTTAGTAACTCGGAAGTACATTTATCATGACCTAAATCATCAAACGCCTTATTCCCAATTTCTACTGAACGGCTATCACACCAAATAATAGAATTTCTTAACGGTTCTCCAGCTTTATCAACGACAACCAAACCATGCATTTGATAAGAAATACCAATGCCTTGAATTTTTGAAGCATCAATATGAGCCTCTTTTATTGCTCGTTTTGTGGCTATACAAATGTATTCCCACCACATATTTGGGTCTTGCTCGGCCCAATTTAATTCTGGCGCCAAAATTTCCATCTCATTGGAAGGCTCGTTAAGTGAAATTATTTGCTGCCCAGTAGAGGCATCTACTATAGCCACTTTCACTGAAGAGCTTCCTAAATCGTATCCTATATAGTACAAACTATTATGTATTAATTGTTGAAGTCTTCTCAAATTTAGTAATTAGAGTGCCTTATTTAGACAGAAGCATCCAAATTTTAAGGAAATACAACAAAACACAAAACAACATATAATACTGAAAACAAACACTTTACATGATTAAAATACTACACTCAAACGTTTAAGTAAAAAACAGTTATAGCTTTTGTAGTGCTTGTGTTAATAGAGTATCAATCTGAAAATATTGTCTATTTTTCTAAGGAAGAAATAAAGTCTAACGCACGACTTTCATTGTAATAAATATTTTTTTTGGAGATAAAACCCACATGACCACCATATTTTGGCATTTCTAAATGTAAAAAATCATTTTCCTTTGCCTCCTTTACAGGGTAACATTCATGAGACAAAAAGGAATCATTTAACGCATTGATAATCAGGGTTGGTGTTTTAATTTTTGGAAGAAATTGTAAACTACTGGATTTTGTATAATAATCTAAGCCATCTTTAAAACCATGAGCTTGAGCCGTATAAACATTATCAAAATCAAATAATGTTTTTATAGACGCAATGGTATCCTCACTTAAATCTTCTTGAAAGCGTTTTTGCTTATTTTTTAAAGATTCCGAAAGATGTTTTAAAAACCGGTCATGGAATAACTTATTTTTTAAAGTATGTAGTTCTTTAGCTGAACCATGCAAGTAACAAGGTGCCGAAACCGCAATGGCAGCCTTTATTTGCGTCGGAACTCCATCGCGCTCACCTAAATATTTAAGAATCATATTGGCTCCTAAACTGATGCCTTTCAAGTAAATTTCTGCATAGTTTTTTTCTTTTAGAATGTGATTTATCACATCTTCTAAGTCTTCCGTAGCACCAGAATGATAACTTCTATATTTCAAGTTGGTTTCCCCACTACATCCCCGAAAGTTAACGCAAACGGCATCAATACCATTTTCATTGAAGAGTTTGGCTGTACCTGTCATATACGGACGCTTCCCATTACCTTCCAAACCGTGCAGTAAAATGATTAATTTATTTGATTTTTCTTCGGAATAGCTCCAATCTAAATCTAAAAAATCGCCGTCACGCAAGATCATGCGTTCACGCTCTTGTTCTAAATCTACGCGACGCACTAATCCGGAATATACTGTTGAAACAAAGCCGTTGCGGAATAAGAAGAATGGTTTGTATGTGGAATTGAGTATGGGCATGTTTTGACTGTTGACTGTTGACTGTTGACTGTTGACTGTTGACTGTTGACTGTTGACTGTTGACTGTTGAAAAAAACAACTTTTATTTTATACTTCAGCGTTTTAAATTTATTAATTATCAGCTTTTAATCACTAATTATCAACCGAACTCCTCAGCTGGTTAATAAAATTTTTAATTATAACCTTTTAACTATTCATTAAAACCCACTTCCAAATCTGTAAACTTAAAACCTGTTCCATCAAACAGGCCTTTATCACTAAGTTTTAACGATGGAATAACGAGCAAAGCCATAAACGACAGCGTCATATACGGTGCTTTTAAAGTACTTCCTAATGTTTTTGCCATTTCATCGAGTTCGGCGTAAGCGTTCCCGATGGTTTCACCGTCTTGGTCACTCATAATTCCTGCTACGGGAAGCGGGACTATTTTTTCTTCGGAAGAAGACGCCGCACAAACACCACCTTTGTGTTTAATGATTAAATTCACCGCTTTACAAATCGCTTCATCACTCACTCCAACCACCACAATATTATGCGAATCGTGCCCTACGGAAGCCGCAATAGCCCCTTCCTTCAAACCAAAATTCTTGATAAAAGCTAAGGCTGGTGGCTGGTTTTGATAACGGTTTACCACAGCCATTTTAAGAACATCCGTTTCGGTGTTAGAAACTAAATTTCCGTTTTCAATGGTTGCTTTTTCAATTATTGCGTTTGTGATTAACTGGTCTTCTAAGGCTTCAATAACACGTATTTCTTTAGCCGAAGAAGGTATTTCAAATTCAGAAACTGTTTTAGCATCACAATGGAAATTATTCAAGTTTTCAAAAGCAACGGTTTCAATTAAAGATTTTCCTTGGCTAAAAACCAAATCGCCATTCACATAGGTTTGAAGTGTTTTAAAATTCACAAGATCTTCAAGAACTATCAAATCGGCGGCATCACCAACTTTTAGTTGTCCCACATCCAAATTATAGTGTTTTACAGGATTTACACAAGCCATTTTTAAGACTTTAAACAAGTCCACACCCTTTTTAACGGCTCTCGCACATAATTGGTTGATATGTCCGATAAGCAAATCGTCTGGATGCTTATCATCACTACAAAACATCATATTTTCAAAATGCTTTGGCGCTAAATCGATTAAAGCTTCAAAATTTTTGGCGGCACTCCCCTCTCTAATCAAGATTTTCATGCCCTTTTGGAGCTTCTCTTGGCCTTCCTCGAAAGTAAAACTTTCATGATCGGTATAAATCCCTGCGCTAATGTATTTATCGAGTTTTTCGCCAACAACACCTGGGGCGTGACCATCCACAGGTTTATTGAAGTGTTTGGCCCAAGCTATTTTTTTCAGCACTTCGTCATCGTCAAAAATAACGCCTGGGTAATTCATCATTTCCGCGAGGTATTTGATGTCGTCTGACTCTAAAAGGGTTTTAATGTCATCGGAATTAATAGTTGCTCCGGCGGATTCAAAAGTGGTTGCGGGTACGCAGGATGGTGCTCCGAAATTGAATTTAAAAGGTACCTTTTTACCGTTTTCAATCATAAATTTCACACCTTCAACCCCTAAAACATTAGCAATTTCATGCGGATCGGAAACCGTAGAAACCGTACCATGAACCACCGCCATTTTAGCGAACTCGCTAGGCACTAGCATCGAACTTTCTATGTGAATGTGTGCATCTACAAAGCCAGGCAAAATATAATGTTCTACATCATGGTCTTTTTCTGTGATAGAAACTATTTTTCCGTTTTCTACCTGAATTTCTCCTTTGTAAATTCGTTTGTTTTCTATGCCAACAATCTGTCCTTGTAGTTTCAAAATGCTTCGTTTTAATTTTATATAATTGTATTTACTTTTCGTCAAACAGAACTCGGTTTGGTGACACATCATTTCTTTGTTGTCATTCCGAGGAATCGAGGAATCTCATGAATCATTAAGAGATTCTTCAGTCGTACCTCCTTCTGAATGACAAACCATCAATTTGTTATGAGACCCTGAATCAAGTTCAGGGTGACGCAGGACTTCTTTCTTGTCATTACAACTTTTCCAAAACCTCTATTTTCAATATACCTTCAGTGTCTGGCGTCACTTTAAAACGATTATCTGCACGCCTATTCACCACCCATACAATGTCTTCTCCAGAACATAATAACCAAGTATTTTCTTTATCTAAAAGCGATAATTTTTCATCTTTAAAATACTTACTCAACTTCTTTTTTCCAGTCATCCCTAACGGATAAAACACATCGCCTTCTTGTTTTTTACGTAATGTTAAAGGAAACTTCAAAAGTGCTTTATCTACATAAATACAATTAGTATGTGTTTCTGAAATCTCTTCTACTTCAGAAAAAATCAGGGTTCCTAATGCGGTTTCTACCTTTTTCTCTGCTTCTGAAATTTGAATTTCTACTTCAGTTTCAGATTGCATTTCACTCAACAGTAAATGCTCGCGATTTTTCAATAAACGGTATGTATTTGAATAAATTTGTTTGCCTGTTTCAGCATCCAAAAGGTGTAGCACATCATCCCATTCTGTAAATCCGAATTCCTTAAAAGCTTCATACAAATACGGTTTCGGATTTTCTTTTTGTTTGAATTCTGAAATTTTAAACTTCACAATTCCGTTGTCAATGCTTTCTATACTTTTATTTAAAAAACCATCGACGGCGTCCTCCACAATCACCGCTGTATCTTGTAAGTTGTGCAAAGTATTGTCAAAACTCTTTAGTAAACTGGGGTTGATTTCTTTTAAAATCGGAATCACCTCATGACGCAACTTGTTACGTAAATATTTCACCGATTTATTACTGCTATCATCTCGCCATTGGATGCTATGTTCTTTGGCAAAAGCTTCTATATTTTCACTTGAAAACGGCAACAACGGACGCACAAACTTACCGTTTACTTCGGGAATTCCCGTTAAACCTTCTAAACCTGTACCTCTTGTGAAATTGATTAAAAACGTTTCTAAATTATCATCAGCATGATGAGCAGTTAAAATATAATCGTAACCCAATTGTTGCGACAATTCTTCGAACCAATTATACCGCAGTTCGCGGGCTGCCATTTGAATGGAACGTTTATGGTCTTGACTGTATTTTTCGGTGTCAAAATTTTGAACAAACACTTCTAAGCCTAAGTTTTCTGCTAATTTTTGCACAAAACTTTCATCGGCATCACTTTCATCTCCTCGTAAATTAAAATTACAATGTGCTAAGGCGATATTCAGATTTAATTGACGGCATAAATGTGTTAAAACAACGCTATCAATTCCGCCAGAAATAGCAATTAAAAGTTTACTTTCATTTAAGAATTTAAGTCTATTTTCGATATGATTTTTTAAAATTGCTAGCATAGTATCAAATATACAACTTTAGTGAAAATGAGTGTTTTTTAGCGTATCGCTTTTATGACTAAATTCCTGAAATGAGGATTAAAAAACCATTAACACAACTAACCCGTTAGTCTTTTTGCTCCAAAACCTCGCGCATGGCTTTGGCTTTAATGAGACACTCTTCATACTCTTTAAGGGCATCACTTTTGGCTGTAATGGCACTTCCCACAGAATACGACACGTATTTTTTACTAGCATTATACAAAATACTTCTAATCACCACATTAAAATCGAAATCGTTACTCGGGTTAAAATAACCAATCGCCCCTGAATACACACCACGCTTGGTTTCTTCTAAGTTTTCAATAATTTTCATGGCGGAAATTTTAGGCGCGCCAGTCATACTTCCCATTGGGAATGTACTCTTGATAATATCTACAGGATGTGTGTTTTTCTCAACCTTTGATGTGACTGTCGAAATCATTTGGTGGACTTGATCGAAGGTATATATTTTGCATAATTCAGTCACTTTTACACTTCCTTTTATGGCCGTTTTTGATAAATCGTTACGCACCAAATCAACAATCATGATATTTTCGCTACGCTCCTTTTCATCTTTAGCCAAATCAATTTTAAGTTGTTCGTCTTTTTTAGGGTTTTTAGAGCGTTTTGAAGTACCCTTTATAGGTTCGGAAATCATTAACTCACCTTCCTTTTTCAAATAGCGTTCTGGCGAAGCACTCAACACAAACTTATCGCTCATTTTTATAAAAGCAGCAAATGGCGGTTTGGAAATAGCATTTAACCTTTTATATGTTTCTAAAGGGTTTATCTGGGTGTTTTCAGCATAAAATTCCTGACAAAAATTGGCTTCGTAAATCGCACCATGCTGAATGTGTTTAAGCATGGTATTCACCTTTTCGCAATAGGCATCTTTATGAATGCGAAGTTTAATTTTCAGGTCTTCAAAAGGTGTTTCTTCAATATTTTCTTCGGAAGTATTTATCATTTCAATATCAGCTTCCAGTTCATCATCAACCGCATTTAAATACTGAATTTCAACACTATTTCCTATAAAAAGAAACAGTTTTTTCGGCTGAAAAAAGAACAAATCCGGAAACCCTAAACCATCATAGTTTTCAGATTTTAAAACTTCAACATCATTTTTTAAATCGTACGTTAAATATCCGAAAATCCAGTCGTTAACTTGAGATTGATATTCTTTCAGCTTTTCAAAACCATCAAAATAATCTGTTTGAATACTGGTGAAAGCATCTACAGCCAAAACGGCATCGTAACTAGAATAATTCTGAGCATAATTGTTAGAATCTAACCATACGACATCGTCAAATTGCTGACTCCAAAGCAGCGCTTTTTCCTTAAACTGCTGAATATCTTCTAGATTATGAATTTCTTTTGTTCTCAAGCGTACAATTTATGCCGTAAAGTTAGTTAGAATACTTAAAAAAAGACAAGTTTTGTATCTTAGTTTAAAATTTCCTTTCATGTTTACATTAGAAAACGATTTACTTAAAATAGCCGTTAAAAAAAACGGTGCCGAATTATGCCAAATACAGTCTACAAAACATGACACCCAATTTATGTGGGACGCGAATCCTGATGTTTGGGGCAGTTTTGCTCCGAATTTATTTCCAATTATCGGTGCTTTAAAAAATGGTTCATATCATTTTTCAGGTGAATCGTACAGCCTTCCGAAGCATGGCATCATAAGAAACAACACTGATATTGAGCTACATGAGCAAAGCAAAAACAGTTTAACTTTTAAGCTGATTTACAACAATGACACTTTAAAAGTTTATCCTTTTAAATTTGAATTCTATTTAACTTACACGCTTAAAAATTCTACCATAACATTAACACATAGCATTAAAAATGTAGACTCAAAAACCATGTATTTTTCTCTAGGCGGTCACCCCGCTTTTAAATGTCCGCTTAATGCTGATGAAATTTACGAGGACTACCAACTTGAATTTGAACACGAAGAAAACTCTAGCACCCATCTTATAAACATGGAAAACGGTTTGATTTCTTCTGAAACCAAGCCTATTTTCAATGCTAGTAAAACCTTAGCATTAACCCATGATTTATTTAATGCCGATGCCCTTATTTTTAAAGATTTGAAATCTAAAAAAGTGACGCTTAAAAGTAAAAATCATGGCGCCATTTTATCGGTTTCTTATAAAGATTTCCCCTACTTAGGTATTTGGGCAAAACCAACGGGCGACTACGTTTGTATTGAACCGTGGTTGGGTATTGCAGATCATGAAAACACCAATCAGGATTTCAAAACAAAAGAAGGGATCTTGCAATTAGAACTTAACAAAACGTTTGCAGCAAGTTATACTATTGAAATAGACCCAAAGCATTTAACTTAAATAGAATAATAAACGTAACTTTGCCTGCAAAATAGCATACCAAGACTTACTTCTACTAAAAAAGTAGGTCGAAAATTATTCACGGAAACCTCCTTTTTTATGGCTCAATTTCAAGATTTAAATTTAAACACGCCTTTATATAACGCCTTAGACGATTTAGGTTTTACAACGCCAACACCTATTCAAGAACAAGCTTTTAATGTGGTGAGTTCTGGTAAAGATGTGGTAGGAATTGCGCAAACGGGAACAGGTAAAACATTTGCTTACATGTTGCCAATTCTTAGAAACTTGAAGTTTTCGATGCAAGAAAATCCAAGAGTTTTAGTTTTAGTACCTACTCGTGAATTGGTGGTTCAAGTGGTTGATGAAATTGAAAAACTTTCAAAATACATTAATAATCGCGTTTTAGGGGTTTACGGTGGCACCAACATTAATACCCAAAAACAAGCTATCGCTCAAGGCATTGACATTTTAGTAGCCACACCAGGACGCTTATACGATTTAGCTTTAAGCCGTGTTTTACAGCTGAAATCCATTCAGAAATTAGTGATTGATGAAGTTGATGTGATGCTAGATTTAGGATTTAGACACCAATTAATCAATATTTTTGATATCCTACCGGAACGCCGTCAAAACATCATGTTTTCGGCTACAATGACTCAAGATGTTGATTTATTAATAAACGATTTCTTTAAAACTCCAGAGCGCGTTTCTATTGCCATTTCGGGAACGCCTTTAGAAAACATCAATCAGACGCGTTACGATGTACCGAACTTTTACACGAAAGTTAATTTATTAACGCATTTATTGAGAGATGAAGATACCTACAACAAGGTGCTTATTTTCGTGGCGTTTAAACGCATGGCCGATCGCTTATTTGAACAATTAGATGAATTTTTCAAAGAAGAATTATGCGTGATTCACTCTAACAAAACACAGAATTACCGTTTACGTAGTATTGAACAATTTCGAGAAGGTCAAAATCGTATACTAATCGCTACCGATGTGATGGCTCGTGGTTTGGATATTGATAATGTTTCACACGTTATTAATTTTGACACGCCAGAATATCCTGAAAATTATATGCACCGTATTGGTAGAACTGGTCGTGCCGAACGTTTGGGAGAAGCCTTAGTTTTTTCTACAAAAAACGAACAAGAGTCTATTGAAAATATTGAAGCTTTAATGAAAATGGAAATTCCGTTGTTGGAAATTCCTGAAGACGTTCAAATTTCAACAGAACTTATCGAAGAAGAGCGTCCGCAAATAAAAGAGCGAAACAACCCTACTAAACGCAAAGATGAAGATGCTCCTGGCCCGGCTTTTCATGACAAGTCAGAAAAGAATTCTAAGGAAAATTTAGGAGGTTCTTACAAATTCAAAATCGCTGCTAAATACAAAAAGCCTAAAACTAGAGGGGACAAGAATTATAATAAGCGTAATAAAAAGAAGTAATTATTTGCAGAAAATAAAAAAAGAGGCCCAAACAGCCTCTTTTTTTTATACTCAATAAAATGTTATTCTTAGATATGCAAAGCACGATCTTCGGTAGCAGCAAGCGCCGCTTCTTTAATCGCTTCAGTAAATGTTGGGTGAGCGTGAGACATACGCGATACGTCTTCCGCGGAAGCGCGATATTCCATCGCTACTACAGCTTCAGCAATCATATCGGCAGCACGTGCACCAACCATATGTACTCCTAAAATTTCATCGGTCGTTTTATCCGCTAAGATTTTTACAAACCCGTCTAAATCCATACTCGCTCTACTTCTACCTAAAGCACGCATTGGGAAAGACCCCGTTTTGTAAGCTACACCAGCTTCTTTTAACTGCTCTTCAGTTTTACCAACTGTAGCAACTTCTGGCCATGTGTAAACGACACCTGGAATTAAGTTATAATCAATATGTGGTTTTTGACCTGCTAAAGTTTCAGCAACAAAAACGCCTTCTTCTTCAGCTTTATGAGCTAACATCGCGCCTTTAACAACATCACCAATCGCATAAATGTTTGATGCGCTAGTTTGTAAGTGATCGTTAACTTCTACACGACCTCCTTCGTCTAGCTTCACACCAGCTGCTTCAGCATTTAAACCGTCAGTATAAGGGCGACGACCCACAGAAACTAAACAGTAATCACCTTTGATTTCTACTTCTTCGCCTTTTTTATTATCTGCTTTAATTACAACCTCGTCTCCAACAGTTTCAACAGACTTTACTTTATGAGACAAGTTCATTTTAAACTTCGCCTTTTTAAGTACTTTATTTAATTCTTTAGATAAACCAGCATCCATAGTAGGGATGATTCTATCCATATATTCAACAACAGTAACCTCAGCACCTAAACGTTTGTACACTTGACCTAACTCTAAACCAATAACGCCACCACCAATAACCACTAAATGTTTAGGGATTTCTTTTAATTTTAAAGCTTCGGTAGAGGTAATCACACGCTCTTTATCTAATTTGATAAACGGTAAGCTAGATGGCTTACTTCCTGTTGCGATAATGGTATTTTTTGCTTCAATTTCAGTCGACTCTTCGCCTTCAATGGTAATGTGAGTCGCATCTTTAAAACTTCCTAAACCTTGATATACATCAATGTTATTTTTCTTCATAAGGAAGTCGATACCTCCAGTAGTTTGGTCTACAACAGATTGCTTACGTGCAATCATTTTTTCCAAATTCACTTTAATGTCACCTGGAATTTCAATACCATGCTCTTCAAAATGCTTAACCGCATCTTCGTAGTGGTGAGAAGAATCTAAAAGTGCTTTACTTGGGATACATCCCACGTTTAAACAGGTTCCACCCAGCGTTGCATATTTCTCTATAATGGCCGTTTTCATGCCTAATTGCGCGCAACGAATCGCTGCTACATATCCTCCAGGACCCGAGCCAATAACGGCTACATCGTATGAATTCATAATATATTTTTGAAATTATCTTAAATTAATGTCAGAATCAAAAATACGAATGTTTTACGCTTCAACAATAAAAATTAGGGCTTTATAACTTGAATTTATAATTTCTAAATTTAAAGTATGGTATATTCCTAAATATCCTAAAAATCATTCTAAATACAAGTTTTCTTCTATCAAAATCCACATTACATATAGCACCATTATTCTTTATAAAGTTTAAACTATCAGCAAGTAATCACTATAAAACTTATATTATCGTTAACAATTTTGTATTTTATATCAATTAACTTTTAACACCTTTTTTATTATGGAAGATCATATTTATAAAATTATTGAAATTGTTGGCACCTCTAATAAATCCAGTGACGATGCCGTGACGAATGCCTTAAATAAAGCATCAAAATCAATTCAAAACTTAAGATGGTTTGAAGTTACCAATACCCGAGGCAGCATTGAAGACGGAAAAGTGGACCGATGGCAAGTGACTATCAGGCTAGGATTTACCATGAATGGCTAAATTCTAAATAAAGCACAACAAAATTATCAACGAAAACGCAGTTTATAGAAGTCACAAATTAAAAATTGTTTAGTTTTGTGCTTCATGCAAAAGAAAATAAACATACAGAATAAAAAAGCACGGTTTCAATATGAAATTTTAGATAAGTACACGGCGGGCATTGTGCTCACAGGTACCGAAATAAAATCCATTAGAAACAGTCGGGCTTCTATTGCCGAAAGCTTTTGTGAATTTAATGAGAAGGGCGAACTTTTTGTGATTAATATGACCATTGAGGAATACATTTATGGCACCTACTACAACCATAAACCAAAAGCAGAGCGCAAACTTTTACTAAACAAAAAAGAGCTTAAAAAGTTAAATAAGGAAGTTCAAAATACGGGACTCACCATTATTCCGTTACGCATGTTTATTACAGATCGCGGTTTTGCCAAACTAGACATCGCCTTAGCTAAAGGTAAAAAACTCTATGATAAACGTGAATCTATTAAAGATCGTGATAACAAAAGAAACTTAGATCGGGTTAAAAAAATATATAAGTAATTTATAATTTTGGCGTTAAAGTTGATACTTATTGAAAAATCAATTCATACCATGATGTTAAAAAGCCTTACCTTTTTTTTAATTTTTATAACTGTCCTTAATTTAAACGCTCAAGACCAAAAGCAAATAGACACCAGTACTGTTAAAAAAGCAGTTTTTACTGTAGATAAGGAATCGACTTTAACATTAGACAGTACTATAAAGACATATTACAAGGTTGTTTCTGCAAAAAAAGATACCGTAAGAAACTGGAAACAGTTTAAACATTTATTTAAAAAAGACGCGAAACTTATCCCTAGCGGAAAAGATAAAATGGGCGTTTACCACGTAAGTTATTTATCGCCAGACGACTACAAGAAAAAATCTGGTGATTGGTTTAAAGCCAATGGCTTTATTCAAAAAGAAGTCCATCGTAAAACAGAAATTTTCGGAAACATGGCGCAGGTGTTTAGCACCTTTGAAGCCTATCACGATTTGTCTGATGAAGAACCTTTTTTACGTGGTATCAATAGTTTTCAGCTTTTATACGATGAAGAACGCTGGTGGATTATTAATATCTTTTGGACCCACGAAACGTATCGTCACCTCATCCCAAAAGACTACTTACCTAGAAAAGGGAGAAGCTAGTTTTTAATTGAATATTATTATCTAGTTATTGGTTGTTAGTTATTAGTTACTTGAGCTTACTCATAAGTGGTTATTTCAGAGAAACTGACAGCGAGTTTTCTAGACAAAGATTTTCACAGATTATTTTTCGCTTCGCAATTTATTAATTTTTATCCTCTAATAAAGGTACAAACCTAAATTCGCCAAATTCCTCCTGCTCAAATTCTTTAGGTCCCTTTCTGGTAAACATCGTCATAACCTGTACATCATCTCCAACTGGAATAACCAATCGCGCGCCTACTTTAAGTTGCTTCAATAAAGCTTTTGGCACAAAAGGTGCACCGGCCGTTACAATAATACCATCAAAAGGCGCTTCTTCAGCTAAACCTATATAACCATCTCCAAAAATTAATTTTTTAGCACGGTAACCTAATTTTGGTAAAAACCGACTTGTTATTTTAAACAATTCATTTTGACGCTCAATACTGTAAACTCTTGCTCCTAATTCACAAAGTACAGCGGTTTGGTACCCGCTTCCTGTTCCTATTTCTAGAATTTTGTCACCTCTTTTTATTTGAAGTAATTCCGATTGAAAAGCCACCGTATAGGGCTGAGAAATGGTTTGATCGGCTGCAATAGGAAAAGCCTTATCTTGATATGCATGGTCTAAAAAACTGGAATCCATGAATAAATGACGTGGAATATTTCCAATCGCTTTTAAAACGTTTTGATCTTTTATCCCTTTGTTAATTAACACGTTAACAAGTTGCTGTCGTAATCCCTGATGTCTAAATGTATCTTTCAATTTGGCTGGAGGTTTGGCATACAAAAATAAGGCAACCTTTTTAAGAGCACCCCTTTTTTTAAAATTTATTTTTCATTTTATTAAAGGAAAAAATAAGCTTCAAATACACAATATCATGTTTTAATTATCTTATTTTTGTTGAAAACCTAAATAATTATGCTAAAAGCTGGAGTACTAGGTGCGGGACACTTAGGTAAAATTCATTTAAGACTGCTTAATCAATCTGAAAAATACAATCTTATTGGTTTTTATGATGCCGATGAAGAAAACGGTAAAAAGGTTGAAGCCGAATTTGGTTATAAATTTTTCAACTCGATTGACGCCCTAATCGATGCGGTTGATATCGTAGATATTGTTACCCCTACACTTTCGCATTACGATTGTGCAAAACAAGCCATTTCCAAAGGCAAACATATATTTATAGAGAAACCTATTACGAATACCGTTGAAGAAGCCGAACACATTCGTGAACTTCTAGCCGAACATAATTTACGCGGACAAGTAGGACACGTAGAGCGTTTTAACCCGGCGTTTATCGCGATAAAAGACGATATTAAGTCTCCTATGTTTATCGAAACGCATCGTTTGGCTGAATTTAATCCTAGAGGAACCGATGTACCCGTGGTTTTAGATTTAATGATTCACGATATCGACATTATATTAAGTATTGTAAAATCTAAAGTAAAACACGTTTCGGCAAGTGGCGTTTCAGTAATAAGTGAAACACCAGATATTGCCAATGCAAGATTAGAATTTGAAAATGGCTGTGTGGCGAACTTAACTGCCAGTCGTATTTCACTTAAAAAAATGCGTAAAGCACGTTTTTTCCAAAAGGACGCTTATATTTCAGTTGATTTCTTAACTAAGAAATGTGAGGTTGTAAAAATGAAAGACGCTCCTGAAAACCCTGGAGATTTCGATATGATTCTTCAAAATGCTGAAGGCGTAAAAAAACAAATCTATTTTGACAACCCTGAAGTGCCAGACAGCAACTCTATTTTAGATGAATTAGAAACTTTTGCTGACGCGGTGAATAACAACGAAACGCCAATTGTGTCTTTACATGACGGTACCGAGGCACTTCGCGTAGCCACTCAAATTATAAACTGTTTCTAAATGAAAAATGTTGCAGTTATAGGCGCAGGAACTATGGGCAACGGTATTGCGCATACGTTTGCGCAAAGCGGATTTAAGGTGAACCTGATTGATGTCAATAACGATGCTTTAAAAAAAGGCATTCAAACAATTACGACCAACCTGGATCGTATGGTGAACAAAGAAAAGATCACGGAAACGGATAAAACAACCACTTTAAGCCACATAAAAACATTTACCAATTTAAATGAAGGGGTTTCTAACGCTGATTTAATTGTTGAAGCAGCCACAGAAAATTTAGAATTAAAACTTAAGATATTTAAAGACATAGATGAAGCTTGTTCAGATAGCACCATTTTAGCGACAAACACCTCCTCTATCTCTATCACTCAAATTGCAGCAGCCACATCAAAACCAGAACGTGTGATAGGCATGCATTTTATGAATCCGGTGCCCATCATGACATTGGTGGAAATCATTCGAGGCTACAACACCAGTGATGCAGTTACAAATAGTATCATGGCACTTTCTAAAACCTTAGGAAAAGAACCAGTTGAAGTAAACGACTATCCAGGCTTTGTTGCGAATCGCATTTTAATGCCTATGCTAAACGAATCGATTGAAACCTTATACAATGGCGTGGCTGGTGTTTATGAAATCGACACCGTTATGAAACTAGGTATGGCACACCCCATGGGACCTTTACAATTAGCAGATTTTATTGGTTTAGACGTGTGTTTATCGATTCTGAATGTGATGTATGACGGTTTTAAAAACCCGAAATACGCACCCTGCCCCCTATTGGTAAACATGGTTCGCGCAGGAAAATTAGGTGTAAAATCTGGTGAAGGTTTTTATGACTATTCTGAACACAGAAAGGCCGAAAAAATTGCGGCACAATTTCTAAAATCTTAATTTTCATTCCCTCTAATCAAAAATGAAGCTTCTTGTGAGTTTTATAAATTAACAAGAAAAACAAAATATATAATGAGCATTTCAGAAAACCTGAAAAACATAAAATCTACGCTTCCAGATCATGTTACTTTGGTCGCGGTTTCTAAAACCAAACCCGTAAGCGATTTAATGGAAGCTTACAACGCTGGTCAGCGTATTTTTGGAGAGAATAAAATCCAAGAAATGGCCGAAAAACATGAAATCATGCCAAAGGACATTCAGTGGCATATGATTGGTCATGTTCAGCGAAATAAAGTGAAATACATGGCAGAATTTGTGTCGTTAATTCATGGCGTTGATAATTTCAAACTGTTAAAAGAAATTAATAAGCAAGCTGAAAAACACGAAAGAACCATAAACTGTTTGCTTCAGATTAAAATCGCTTCAGAAGATTCTAAATTCGGAATGACATTATCAGAAGCTGAAGCTATCATGCAATCGGAAGACTTTTCAGCATTAAAAAACATTAAAGTAACCGGTGTCATGGGCATGGCAACTTTTACGGAAGATGAAGCTCAAATTAAATCAGAATTTAATAAATTAAAATCTGCTTTTGATAGCTTAAAAAACATAGAACACCTTAACTTTAAACCTGAAACTATAAGCATGGGCATGAGTGGCGATTATAAATTAGCTATAGATTGTGGCAGCACCATGGTTCGTGTGGGAAGTAGTATATTTGGGCATAGGGAGTATCATTGACGGGTGACCTTTGACTGTTGACCTTTGACTGTTGACCTTTGACTGTTGACCTTTGACTATTGACTATTGACTATTGACTATTGAAAAATGATTATTAATATTGATAAGTTAACTTTTAACGACATAACTACTTAACTCCCTAACTACTTTAACTACTTAACTCCAAAACCACAAACTCATATATTGTACGCCATACTAGACATAGAAACCACCGGAGGAAAATTTAACGAAGAAGGCATTACCGAAATAGCTATCTATAAATTTGACGGTCACGAGGTGGTTGATCAGTTTATAAGCTTAATCAATCCTGAGCGTGAAATTCAGCCTTTTGTAGTAAATCTTACAGGTATTAACAGCAATATGCTTAAGAATGCCCCTAAGTTTTATGAGGTTGCGAAGCGTATCGTTGAAATTACCGAAGGCTGTATTTTAGTCGCCCACAACGCACAATTTGATTATAGAATTTTATCTACAGAGTTCCGTCGTTTAGGATTTGATTATGAACGTAAATCCTTATGTACAGTTGAACTTTCTAAAGATTTAATTCCCGGTCAGGCTTCTTACAGCTTAGGAAAACTAGTGCGTTCACTAGGCATTCCTGTTACCGACAGGCACCGTGCTTCTGGTGATGCCTTAGCAACCGTAAAACTATTCAAATTACTGCTAGATAAAGACACGACTAAAACAATCATCAAAAACGCCATTCGTTTAAGTCCGAAACAAAAACTAACCCCAAAACACCTTGATATTATTGCCGAAATGCCTTCTATCACAGGCGTATATTATATGCATCAGGAAGATGGTGATATTATATATATTGGGAAAAGTAACAATATAAAAAAACGTGTTAATCAGCATTTTACGAACAATAGTTCGAAAGGCAAAAAACTTCAATCAAAAGTTTCTGCAGTCACCTACGAAGCTACAGGAAGTGAATTGGTAGCACTTTTAAAAGAAAGCGAAGCTATAAAACGATTAAAACCAAAGTTTAATCGTGCGTTGCGACGCTCTGTCTTCACTTATGCCTTATATAGCTTTGTTGATGAAAAGGGCTATGTAAATTTAAAAGTAGATAAGGCAGACGGACGAAAAAAAGCCATCACGACTTTTAGTAATTTACAAAGTGGTAAAAGTTTTATAACACGAGCAGTTGAAGAATTTCAATTGTGTCAAAAACTTGCTGGCCTTTACAAAACGAAATCCAGTTGTTTTCATTATGATATTAAAACCTGTAATGGTGCTTGTATTCAAAAGGAATCTCCTGAAGACTATAACACGCGTGTTCAATCGCTTATCTCGAAATACAGCTACGCCAACAAAAACATGGTTGTTATCGATCGCGGTCGAGACATTGACGAACGTAGTGCCATACTCATAGAAAACGGGGTTTTTAAAGGTATCGGTTTCTATAATCTTAACTACCAAATCAATAACATAGAAGTTCTGGAATCCATAATAACTCCCATGGAAAACAATCGCGATTCACAACATATTATTCAAAGCTATTTGCGTAAAAATAAACGTTTAAAAATAGTTGAATTAGGCAATTAATAAGTACCAATAATTCTTTTCTTACTTTTGAATTTATGAGCAGTCAAAAAACATCCTGGAAACAAAAACTTCATGAAATTATTTATGAAGCCGACACTCCTGCTGGAAAGCTTTTTGATGTTATTTTACTCATCACCATCATTGCCAGTATCTTATTGGTTATGCTGGAAAGCGTTAAAAGTATCGATGAAGAGTACCATGCCTTTCTAAACATTTCAGAATGGATCATTACCATTCTTTTTACCATAGAATACGTCATTCGTGTAGTTACTGTAAAAAAGCCCATCCGCTATATTTTTAGTTTTTATGGCATCATTGATTTACTGTCAACCATACCAAAATACATTTCACTTTTTTTCGGAGGCATCCATGCTTTGGCGGCTTTAAGAGCCCTTCGCTTACTGCGCGTGTTTAGAATATTAAAACTCGCCCGTTATTTAGGCGCATCTAAAAACCTTGTGAACGCATTAAAGGCTAGCCGTGCCAAAATAGCGGTATTCCTATTTGCGGTAATTATTATTGCTATCATTTTAGGCACTATCATGTATTTAATTGAAGGCGAAGAAAACGGCTTTACAAACATCCCAAGAAGTGTGTATTGGTGTATCGTAACCCTCACCACCGTTGGATTTGGAGATATTGCACCCCAAACCCCTCTAGGTCAATTTATCGCCGCTATAGTAATGGTTTTAGGTTATGGAATTATCGCCGTACCTACAGGAATTGTATCCGCAGAATACACGAGCCAAACCAATAAAAAACCCGAAACTACAGGCCCACCAGAGCCACTCATTCATTTGAATTCTCAGTCCTGCTCTAATTGTACTGCCGAGAAACATAAAGACGGAGCAAAATTTTGCTACCGTTGTGGTGAAAAACTGTAAAAGTATTTGGGCGTTACCACGCTCTGGCGCGGTCAGGCTTTCCGTTGCAATCTTTTTAAAATTCTTTGTTTGATGTTTGTGTTAATTGGTGAACTTATCGCGTTTTTTGAATGTGTATTTTTAAGCTCATGTTTTAAAAAGGATTTCCACTACAATCCTTAACGCAGGCCAACTTTCAAAAGATATTTTTAACTCCAAACATTTGGCTAATCCGTTTTTCAATATAACTTTACAAAATATCTAAAAACGACCATCATAAATTCAGAATCCAAATACCTCATTAGCATTGTTGGGCCTACCGCCATTGGAAAAACAGCACTCAGTATTAAACTGGCGCAACATTTTAATACCGAAATTATTTCAGCCGATTCAAGGCAGTTTTTCAAAGAAATGAGCATTGGTACCGCAGCGCCAACTCTAGAAGAACGCGCTGCTGCCCCACACCATTTTATTCAACATAAATCCATTCAAGAAAATTATAATGTGGGAGCTTTCGAAAAAGACGCACTTGCTTGCTTGGAGGACTTATTCAAAAAACATGATGTTGTGATTATGGTTGGCGGATCAGGACTATATGTTGATGCTGCGGTAAAAGGATTAGATTACTTCCCAGAAGTAGACCCAAAAATACGTGAAGGGTTAAATAATGACTTAGAATCTAAAGGTTTAGAGTATTTACAAAACCAACTTAAGGAATTAGACCCCAAAAGTTACGAAACCATTGCAATTGATAATCCGCATCGCGTAATTAGAGCCTTAGAGATTTGTATAGGTTCAGATAAACCATATTCCTCATTTTTAAATAAAGGCAAAGAAAAGCGGCACTTTAAGACGATAACTGTAGGGTTAAAAGCCGATAGAGAAATCATATACAACCGCATCAACCAGCGCGTAGATATTATGATGGAACAAGGTCTACTAGAAGAAGCAAAAGGTTTAATAGAGTTTCAGAGCTTGAATGCCTTAAATACCGTTGGATACAAAGAAATTTTCAACTATTTAAATGACGAATGGACTTTAGATTTTGCCATTTCCGAAATCAAAAAGAACTCTCGTCGTTTTGCTAAACGTCAACTCACTTGGTTTAAACGAAATGAACACACCTTGTGGTTTGATTATTTGGAAGATTTAGGAAATATTATAAACGCTATAAACGAAAGTATCTCAAAAAATAATTAAGATATTTAGCAAAGCAATTAATATCACTTTAAACTTTAAGGAAATTATAACAATATCAAATAAAATAACATTTGCACCTTAGTAGTTATCTCATTTAATTTATCTTTATCACCTATTTAATTATTCATACCCTATGAACACCTTTTTAAAGCGCGTCTTAATTCTATTATCTATAGTAGCCTTAGGATTATTTTTATATTCTGTTTTTGTTGAAAATATTTTCGCGCCTCGATTGAGTCCAGAGGACACCGTAGAATTTAAATTAAATGATTTAGAACTTGAGGTGTTTTACAACAGACCATACAAAAAAGGACGTGAAATTTTTGGAGCCCTGGTGCCTTATAATCAAGTATGGCGTACTGGTGCAAATGAAGCCACTACTTTTGAAACCAACCAAGATCTAGAAATTAATGGGATGCCATTAGCTCCTGGTAAATATACATTATGGACCGTTCCAAAGGATTCTACTTGGACGGTCATTTTTAATTCAAAACAATACAAATGGGGTGTCAATGCAGAAATGCAACCAATGTGGGACCCTAATTACGATGTGATTACCACCAACGTTCCTGTTCAAAAATTGGATAATGATGTGGAGCAATTCACGATTGCATTCGACAATTCAACAGATAACCTTTTCCTAACGATGGCTTGGGATGATGTTAAAATTAGTCTTCCTTTAAAATAACCTCATAACCAGCTACTTAAAACACAATACGAACTAAATAAAGTTTACGGATAAATATAATTAACAAAAAAACTGCGTAAAACTCAAATAATTCATTTGTAGCTTACGCAGTTTTAATTTTTCAGAAAACCACTCGCTATCAATAATATCATAAATGATTGAATTAACTTCAAAAATACAAGCCGAATTACAAGTCATAATAACCAAAGCTATTGCAGATGGCAAACTAAACAAAGAAACGACCCGCATGGTGATAATTCGCTTTTCTGAATCGTTCAATCATTTATTAGTTTATGCACACGATAGTTGGGACTTAGACTATGATTACTCCGATATTATTGAAGATAGTGAAAAGGAACTGGAGGCACGTTTAGGACATATTAGTATTCAGGAGTGGATAGATATTGCCGATGAAGCTTTTGATAATCAAGATAAACTAGATACCGATTACACCAATCAAGCGCTTACTTTGGCGGAACGGTATGAGGATTTTTGGCCTATCATTCACTTTAATCATCATGAAGATGGTTTGTATAAGTCATTTTTAATTGTTTTGCGCGAGCGTTTACTTGAGCAAATTAATGATGCCGTAGCCGAAGTTGCATGTCAAAACAGCGACACTTTCACCCACTTGGTAGGTTTTGTGATGAATGAGATGATATTTGACGATAGCGATAATAGCAATCATATTTGTGCTTTCACTTTCCCCCAAGCCAAGGCTCCCTTCCACAAAACTCATCTACTCTTGCCAAAAATTAAAATTACGTACCCCTTTGCGAAGGTTGTAGATGATGGCTTTATATTGTTATACCCCAAAGGAAGTGTACTGAATAAAAATAATGAAGAAGAAAGCAATGCCTACTATTTAAAGTTGGCAGACATGGATTTGGTAGTACCTAATAAGCGACAAAAAAATAAGTTTGTTTTTAGACTAAAGACCGAAACCGAGAACTGGGAGTTATCTAACAATTATAGTGAGGGAGAATGGATTAAACCTGCCCTTGAACTTTATGCCGATTTGAATAAAATGGCAGGTGTTCAACCTAAATTAGCACCTAGCGATGAAGTGCCTGACCCGATGCAAGACAAACAAGAATTTGCTACATGGCTTAAACATTTTGTTGATGGCAAAATGAATATGCATTATAAACAAATTAATCAAATATTAACTTTTAAAGAAGCTTCTATTCAGCTTATAGCCGATATGTGTTCAAGCAGCAAGAAACACTACGAAACCATTCTTGAAAAATGGGCCGAAGCAGAACTGGAGAAAGGTAATTATCAAAAATGCATTGATATCTTAAAAAATCATCCCGAAATTGGTGAGTATGAAAATGCGAAATTGGTAGAAAGTTATTACCACCTCGGCGATCAGTCGATGGTTGCTTGTTTTAATGCCATTAAGTTTTACAAGCCTAAAAATGAAGTGTCGGTGTATCATTGGGTAAATGAGGTGAAGCTTCGCCAAGCTGGTGATTCGAGCTTGCGTTCAGAAGAAGAAATGCTTGCTGAGATTGACGCCTTCATTCAAAAATACACCAGTTATGCAATGGAAAGCTCAGGCTACCTAGCTTTGTGTCGTTTATATACCTTGCAGGGTAAAAAGTCCGAGGCTATAAAAGCACTGGCTAATGTTGATTTTTCCACCGCTCGTTACCTTCGTTTTGCACGTACCGAATTTAAAGACGAATCAGATTTAATAAATGTTATTGAAGAATATGAAACGCGTCAGCTAAGTAAGCAGAAAACAGAAGCAACTTTTGAAGCCATTACTGTTTCGGCCCCTCGCGACGAGGATAAATATGAATGCGACCTGCAACCTCAACAACAGCTTAAACAATATGTTGAGAAAGAAGAAGATTTCGACGATATGTCATGCAATTGGATCATGCCACTAAATGAACATCGTTTTGTGACTTTCAACGAAAAAGAAGGGGTGTTTTTAGTAGAAAGAAAAGCCGATGGAGAATTGGTAAAAACAGCTACTGTTACCGAGGAGCTACCACACAACCCATCGCCACCAAGCTATGCCAATGGCGAGTTGTATATTCCTTTCAGGAAAAAGGGCATTGCCAAATACGTATTGCAAGGTGACGAATTTGTATTTGCAGAAATACTACAAAGCCCACAAATATTCGATATTTCGGCCCTATGTGTGTCTGGCGATTATTTATACGCAGTTAATAACGATTTTTTAGAGGTCTATTCCATTAAAAATGGTGAATTTAAATTAATATCTGAGCCGCTATATATTGGTTTAGAATTTGGCATGCACATTTATGGCAATCTTTTAATTATCGATAATTATGCATTGGCGCTTATCGATATCTCAGATGCTACCAAACCTGCATATTTATCACGTATTTCAGATACTACCAAAGGCGAAAATGGCTATGTGGCAGTAATAGATAATTACCTTGTTTGTTCTTCGGTTTTCGATATATCAGATTTAAGTGCACCAAAACATTTGCTATACTTGGGTGATGAAGTAACACCTGTTATTGATTTTACAGGTTCCATTCCAAAAAGTGTTTTTGCATCGGCCAGTTACCCTATGCTAAAGCAATTGGTGGTGGAAAATGGCAAGGTGCAAATAAAAAAATGGATTTCGTGTACAGACGAAGATGGCGAAGATGAAACCTATATAACATCGAATTTAGCTGTTTTTTGCTTTAAAGATCGTATGTTAACATGGACAGATTTTCGAAATACTCACTTTGAGTTGGTGGATGCGCCACCATTGGAGCTTCCAGAAAAAATAAACTTTCAGTCATACGCAAGCTTTGCTATCAACTATATGCTTGAAGACATTCACAAGTCGCAACCCGATTTTTTAATTGGAAAATTTGTACTTGATGCTTTTGATAGTAGTATATCTATACAAATTCATCCATGCTCATCACTTGTAACTATTAGCGATGGTTATACACAAGGAAGAACGATACCTATTTGCAAATTAAGATTTAGCTACTATAATTATTGTAAAGAAATACTTGGAAAACCGTTCGACGAGGATAAAATGCGTTTTGTACTCGATTTAGATGTATTAAAGGAGCAAATTTTAAACAGTGCCTTGTTTAAGAAAATGCAATCGAAGCACATTTATTTAAATATAGGTAAAAGCAGAGAAATAATAACAAATCTCGAAAAACCATGGCAACCATTTATCGCATCTTTTAATAATGATGTAGCAAATCCTGTTATTGAAAACAAGGAACTGAATGCATCTTCATTAGCACATCTTTTAATAGATAACTTTGAGCATGACCATAAATTTGATAGTTCAATAGACTACGAATTTGTTACTCAGCCGAAAATTAGTTAGTATAATTCAATGGTAATTGCCTAAAATACAGATAACACTCACTAGGTTCTAGCTTGCTAACAAAGGTTGCTCTAATTCAATTGGTTGTGTATAAAACATAAACACTAGAATTAAACAACTTTAGGTTTTGCAAAGCGTTTCAACATGTATTTTGCTATAAAGTAAAACAAGGTCCCTCCAAGAACCCCAAAGGTTAATCCGCAAAGGATATCTAACGGGTAGTGCACACCAACATAAATTCTACTATACGCCACAATTAAGCTCCAAAAGATTAAAATAATCATAAGGTATTTGTAGTATGGCTTTAGCATGAGTCCAGCAAAAATGGCTGCTGCCATAGAGTTTGATGCATGACCTGAGAAAAATCCATATTTACCACAACGCACGGCTATAAAACGCACTTGATCGGCGATACTTGGTTCACGACAAGGTCTCAAGCGTTGAAACCCGCGTTTAAAAGCATTGGTAGTTTGATCGGTAAACGTAATCATTAAAGCAATTACAACAACACAAATCAGTAATGACTTAAGTCCAAATTTCTTATAAATTAAGTATAATAAGATCGCGTAAAGCGGAACAAAAGTAAGTTCATCGGTTATTAGTAACCAAAGGCTATCCCAAGTTGAAGATCCTAAGTTATTTAAGTATAAAAATAATTCTGTGTCGTACTTTAATAATTCTTCTATCATATAAAATAAACTAATCTTCGTATTTCGCTACTTCATTATCGTAAAAGTCACTGGCTAATTTAATAGCATTTTCAGTTTCAGACTCTAATTCCTTTTGGTCTTCAGCATCAAAATCTTCAAACCATTCAACCTCATCATTTTCAAGGTTGATTATGAAACGTGGGAATTCGGTATGAATAACATAAATAGCATTAGGGAATTCAGTATTATCACCTAAAATAAACTTTGGAAGACTCATTTTTCTTATGATTTGTTGTTTGACAAAATTAACCTTTTCGTTAAATAATTAAACCTTATATACAATAAAATCGCAGCAGTTGTTAACCCTGCTAAAAGCCCGATCCAAATACCAAAACTACCGTAAGCCTCTTCTTTCCCTAAAAACCAGGAGATTGGAAACCCGATGAGCCAATATGAAATAAAAGTTATTATTGTTGGTATTTTCACATCCTGCAATCCCCGAAGTGCGCCTAAAACCATAACTTGAATACTATCACTTATTTGAAAAATGGCAGCTGCAATTAATAATTTTGAAGCAATACCAACAACTTCTTGGTTGTCTAACAAGTTTTCAGCATCATCATAATCCACATAAATCTTAGGCAATTCCGTATGAAAAATAAAGAATATAATCGCAAAAAGCGTGGCTAATAAAACACTCATTAAAAACAATGAAAAGGCAATACGGCGTAACTCAAAATATGCTTTTAATCCTTTTTGATTTCCTACACGTATCATGGCTGCTACACTTAATCCTGTAGCCACCATAAAAGTCATCGAACTTAAGTTTAAAGCAATCTGATTGGCCGCTTGCGGATTTTTACCCAATAAACCACTAAGCCAAACGGCAGATGTAAAAATAGCAACTTCAAAAAACATTTGCATGGCACTTGGCGCCCCCAAATCAAGAAGTTTTCTAAGCATGAGTTTATCTAAAATAAAGAACTTAATGTGTGTTACATAAGCTTTCGACTTCTCTTTTCCTTTTAACAAATACCATATGTACCAGACCATAACAAATCTAGAGATTAAGGTACCGTAAGCCGCGCCGACAAGTCCGTATTCAGGGAAACCAAATTTCCCAAAAATGAAGAGGTAATTTAAAACGATGTTAATTACGTTACCAAGAAGGGTTGCATACATAGGATATTTGGTCATTGACATGCCATCGCTAAACTGTTTAAACCCCTGAAAAACAACTAAGGGAATCAAAGAAAAAGCGACTAAATCTAAGTATGGAATAGCTAATTCGACAACCTCAACCGGCTGTTTCATTAAATACATTAAAGGTTTCGCAAAGAATACTAATAAAAAAAGTAGAACACCGATAACGGTACACAAAAACAAGCCATTTTTAAAAGCCGATTTCCCTTTAATAAAATCATTAGCAGCATCGTACTCTGCTATTAAAGGCGTTATAGCTGTTGAAAAACCAATGCCTAAAGACATGGCAATAAACATAAAACTATTACCTAAAGAGACTGCTGCAAGCTCGGCTGTTCCCAGTTGCCCCACCATGATATTATCTACAAAACTCACAAAAGTATGTCCCAACATACCCAACATCACCGGTGCAGCGAGTTGCCAATTGTATTTAAATTCTTTGGTGTATTGAGATAATTGCATGCTGCAAAAGTAGCCTTATTTTACGGAAATTTATGGAAAACTATAAAAAGTAAAAAGCCGATTATTTCACTTAATTAATATTCAGATTTTGATTTTTAGCATGATCAAACTCTTCAATAATAGCTTTTACAATTTCTGAAACTGGTTTTATATCATGAATCAACCCTGAAATTTGTCCGATTTCCAATTCCCCTTCAATTAAATCGCCTTCAAACATGCCCTTTTTAGCACGAGCTCTTCCTAAAAGAATTTTAAGATCCTGAACGGTTGGCGATGATTTATACAAATCTTGCACCTGATTGAAGAAATTATTTTTCAACAATCTTACAGGAGCCAATTCTTTTAAAGTGAGTTGCGTATCGCCTTCTTTAGCTTCAACAACAGCGTTTTTAAAGGACTGGTGTGCAGAACTTTCTTCACTAGCTACAAATCGACTGCCAATTTGCACCCCATCGGCTCCTAAAATCATAGTCGCTAACATGGCTTTTCCTGTGGCAATGCCTCCAGCAGCAATTAAAGGGATTTCAACCTGCTCCTTCACCATTGGAATCAAAGTTAATGTGGTTGTTTCATCCCTTCCGTTGTGACCTCCAGCTTCAAAACCTTCGGCAACAATAGCATCAACCCCAGCTTCTTGAGCTTTTAAAGCAAATTTCACACTACTAACTACATGAACAACAGTCACACCACGTTCTTGCAACCAAGACGTCCAGGTTTTAGGGTTTCCTGCGGAAGTAAACACAATTTTCACCCCCTCTTCAATTATAATGTCCATGATTTCCTGAATATTAGGATACAACATAGGTACATTAACCCCAAAAGGTTTATCTGTGGCTTTTTTACATTTCTGAATGTGTTCACGCAGCACTTCAGGGTACATAGACCCTGCGCCTATAAGTCCTAAAACACCGGAGTTACTGGCTGCCGACGCGAGGCGCCAACCACTATTCCAAACCATACCTGCTTGAATGATCGGGTATTTTATGTTGAATAAGTTGGTAATACGATTCATTATTTTTTTATGATTTTGAAGGATCTTGTTTCATTTTCCTTTTGAAGTTTACCCAAATACATGCCTTGTGGCAAATGACTTAATGAAACACCTTTCTTACTATCCACAAAAGTATCTAAAACCAAAACACCTAATACATTATATAACTTCAACTCTGCATTACTTAAACCTGAACCAAATTCAATAAACAGATTTGAGTTTACAGGATTCGGGTATATTTTAAAGGTCAAATAACTCAATTCAGTACTAGACAATCCCTTTTGTAAGGCTTGATATAAATCGGGAATACCATAACCCAATTGAAAATCTGGCATATTAAACTGTGATCCCGATTCTCTAATTAAAGTCATTATTTCTGTATGGGTTTTATTGGGCAGAGCTTGCATTAAACACGCCACACCACCAGCCATTATTGGTGCGCTAAAAGAAGTTCCATTGTTTTGTACCATAATATCATTCCTATCTATAAGGTAAGGTCTGTAACCTCTGGCAACAACATCTGGCTTTTGGGAGGGTTGAATCGTACTTCCAACAGAACTAAAACTTGTATACTGCCCTAAATCATCTACCGCTCCCACAGATAAAACATTAGGAGAGTCTGCCGGAGCACCAACCCCTGAATTACCCGAGTTCCCTGCTGAAGTCACTAAAAGCAAGCCTTTTTCAAAAGCGATATTAGATCCCTTTGTTATAAAAGCGGTGTTACCGTCCATATCGGCACTCGTATAGCTATAATTTGGATAATTAGGGCCGTAATCTTTATATCCTAAAGACGTATTTATGATATCAACACCTAAACTATCTGCACGTTCGGCGGCTTCAACCCAATAACTTTCTTCTACGGGGTTTTCATCCTTTCCATCCTCGGTTCTAAACAAATAATATGTCGCATCTGGAGCCGTACCTACATATTCATCTGTTACAAAACCGGCCATACTGCTTAAAACCTGAGTACCATGGCTAATATTTCCAGGAGCTGGTACGTAAGCATAAACATCAACCGTTCTATCTACAAAATCGTAACCTCCTTTTAAATTGCCGGCTGTTTTTAAACGCTGAAAAGCCGTCATCGTATTTACGTTTGTAAATGCCGCATCCAATACTGCAATGGTAATGCCTTCGCCCGTAAAATCATCTTGATGTAATTGATTGGCAGCAATCATTTCTACTTGATTTTGAGTATTTCCATAAACAAAATCTACCGTTATGTTTTCTAAGCTGAATTTATCTGCTACCTGAGCTGTTTTTGAATATAAACTACGTTTAGCATTTAAACTTTTATCTGCAAAATCAATATAATCTATAAATGAAAATGACGGATTGGAACTTAAATTATCGATGTCTATTTTTAAACCTCTAATGTGAACCGCATTAAACCATTTTGACTTGGCTAAAACCGAAATTCCTGAAGCATTTTTGAGTTGGTCGATGTAGTTCTCATTTACAGGTACATCCCTAAAATCGATAGCAATGCCATCTTTACTTTTTCTATCAATCGCTTTTTGAGAAAGTATGCTTATCGGATTGCTTATAGAAGCCGATACATTTTCCTTATCTACTAAATAAACCCAAGCATCTTGAACCTGTGAGAATACAAGACATTGAAAAAGAAGAACACTTAAACACAGTAACTTTTTTTTCATAGTCAAAATATTAGGTGATGCTAAATTACGAAATTACTCCCGAGCCTATAAGTTCATCTTCTAGGTACCAAGCCACAAACTGCCCTTCGGTAATAGCCGATTGATAGTTTTCGAAAGACACATACATACCGTTTTCAACTTTATAAAGTGTTGCGGATTCTAAAGCTTGTCTGTAACGAATTCTAGCTTGTACTTCCAAAGTTTCGCCATTATTTAGTTCTAAATCTTCACGAACCCAATGCAATTCTTCATTACTTACAAACAGCGCTTTTTTATATAAACCAGGGTGTTCTTTCCCTTGTCCTGTGTAAATGACGTTTTCCTTAACATCGGTATCAATTACGAATAAAGGTTCTACTGTTCCTCCAACACCTAGACCTTTACGTTGTCCTTTAGTAAAATAATGGGCGCCTTGATGTTTTCCAACTATTTTTCCTAAATCAATTTTATAATCAATTTTACGAGATAAATAAGCTAATTTTTCTTCTACGGAATTGAATTCTGGTTCCTCACGATCATAAATACTTTGGTCGCTAGATACTTCAACAATAACACCTTCTTTTGGTTTTAATTGCTGTTGAAGAAAATCAGGGAGTTTTACCTTACCTATGAAGCAAAGTCCTTGTGAGTCCTTTTTATCTGCGGTAACTAAATCTAATTTGGCAGCAATTTCGCGAACCTCTGGTTTTGTGAGCTCACCAATTGGAAATAACGACTTTGCCAATTGCGCTTGTGACAACTGACATAAAAAATACGACTGATCCTTATTACCATCTACACCAGCAAGTAACTGGTAAATAGCTTCACCATCCTTCTGAATGGTTCCTTTTCTACAATAATGTCCTGTTGCTACATAATCTGCACCTAAATCCAAGGCAATTTTCATGAACACATCAAACTTAATTTCACGATTACATAAAACATCTGGATTTGGTGTTCTACCTTTTTCGTATTCATTAAACATGTAATCAACAATACGTTCTTTATACTGCTCGCTTAAATCTACCGTTTGAAATGGAATACCTAATTTTTCTGCGACCAACATCGCATCATTACTATCATCTAACCACGGACATTCATTAGAAATCGTAACAGAATCGTCATGCCAGTTTTTCATAAACAAGCCAATAACTTCATAGCCTTGCTCCATTAAAAGGTATGCTGCGACGCTAGAATCCACGCCACCTGAAAGTCCAATAATTACTCGTTTCATTCTTAAAAAATTAGGGCACAAAGATACATATAATTACAAGATTGGTACACCTAAATTATTATATCAAACACAATAAAAGCTATTATTTTTTAACATTTTAACAAATAAAACACCGATAAAGTTGTTATTTCATATATTAATTGCTATATTTATACGACATCAATAGTAATATTAGAACTACACATTCAAAATATATTAGTTTTTTGCATGTTTTTTCTTACAAATTGATTATCTTTACTTTTAGATGCAAGATTATAATTTAATAAAAGTAAAATAGAACAAGTAAAGCTCACCATAATTTTTGTGGGTCTTTTAAAATAATACAGTAGATGATAATAAATCCCATCTATTGAAAAAGAAAAGTTAGTTAGTTTTGGTTTGTTAGTTTGTAGACAATATTTCATTCTTTCCTTCCTCGGATTATTGTCTATAAAAAAAGAGAACTCCTTAAAATTAAGGAGTTTTTTTTGTGCGTTTAGCTGTGTAAGAAAAGTTCTTTTCGTTAACCAATTTTCCATTTTCATAGAATTTCCAGACTCCTGTTTTCTTTCCTCTTTTAAAAACACCTTCAGATATTATTTGGCCTTTTGGATTATAGGATTTAGAAACACCATGAAGTTCATCATTTTCATACTCACTTTCGGTTAGCACCAAATTGGTATCTGTATAGGTGTAAGAAATACCTTCTAGCTTACCGTTGGAGTACTGTTTTCTTTCCGCAACAGCGCCATTAGGATAATACACTAAACGTTCTCCTATAAGCTCACCATTGCTATTATAAGTTTCTAGAGTTAATATTTCATCTGAATTTTTCTGATAGTATTTCCAAGTACCAATATGTAATTTACCATTCATTTGGCCTTCGCTAATCACTTTTCCGTTGGATGCTAAAAATTTAACATCAGCAATATTAGAGGTGTCATTAAACAATTTTGTAGCCGACAGTACGGCCTGCTTCTTATATTTTTTATAAAACTTAAAAAGTCCTACTTCTTTCCCGTGTTTAAATTGACCTTCATACCTTAAGATATTCGTGTCTTCGAAATATTTTTTCCAAACACCGTCACGCTTACCATCAGCATCAATTTGATTAATGCCTTGAGCAAAAGTTTGTTGACTTATAAATAAAACAACCAATAAACCTAATATCCTTTTCATAATTTAATTTATTTACAACGCTTCCGCGGAAATTATACTTTATAAACCTTTGAACAACTAAATTCTTATCGTATTGAATCTGACAATATTCAGCTCAGCATTGAGCAACATAAAAATTTAGATTTATACCGAATTTGACACACTATCTCATGACTACTTCAAACAAATAACTTATAATGCGACCCTGAAATAAATTCAGCGTGACGCCATGTTCCTTTAATTTTTAACAGATCGATCTGTTAAAAATTAAAGACATTTTTATAACAAAAAAGCTGCCAAAATAAATTTCAGCAGCTTTTAAAATATATCAAATGGTATTATTTACCTTTTTTCTGAGCTTTTTGTTGGGCTTCAGCCTGCTCCATCATATCTGCCATTTTCTTTTGGAAACGGTTTTGCTTCTTAGGCTTTTTCTTATTCTCTTGAATTTGAGCATGAATTTTATCTTCATCAAGAATAAAGTTCTTAATGACTAAGATAATTCCAATACTAATTAAGTTTGAAATGAAATAGTATAAACTCAAACCAGATGCGTAGTTGTTAAAGAAAAACAACATCATAATTGGTGAGAAATACATCATATACTTCATCATTTTAGCCATATCTGGCATACCTTCTTGCTGTGGTTGCGATTGCATATTCTGTCCAGTCGTTAAACGCATGTAGAAGAAAATGGCAATAGAAGCTAAAATTGGAAACAAACTCACGTGACTTCCATAAAAAGGAATCGTAAACGGTAATTCTGCAATAACATCATAAGATGATAAATCGTCTACCCAAAGAAACGGTTTTTGTCTTAAATCAAATGCTGAAGGGAAAAACTGAAATAAAGCATAGAAAACCGGTAATTGCACTAAAGCTGGTAAACATCCTGCCATTGGACTAGCTCCTGCTTTAGTTTGCAATGCCATAGTTTCCTGTTGCGCTTTCATTTTATTGTTCTTGTGCTTTTCACGAATCTCATCCAATTCAGGTTTTAAAATCTTCATTTTAGCCTGTGATAAGAATTGTTTGTATTGCACGAAAGACAATAATATTTTAACCAAAATAGTCATTACCACAATAGCGATACCGTAAGGCATAAACCCTCCAAGGAAACCAAACAATGGCATGAAAATATAGCGGTTAATCCAGCCGAAAATCCCCCATCCAAAAGGTACTAATTCATCAAGATTTCTATCATAAGCATTTAAAACCTTAAAATCATTAGGACCGAAATACCAATCCATTGTTTCGTTAATTTCACCACCTTGTAAAACTAAAGGCATTTTAGCTGCAAAATCTTTTGTGTAAACCGTATCGATATCTTCATCATCAACAAGGTTTTCAGTTTTTATATTAGCTGTTTTAAACGCTTTATCAGTTAATAAAACTGAAGAAAAGAAATGTTGTTTAAAACCAATCCAAGTGACATCTTCAATATCCTTGTCTGCATCTCTAGCGCCAGTATAATTATCTTTTCCATCTTCATATTCGTAATGCACATCGGTATACCTGTTTTCATAGGTGATACTCTTAGCGTGACGGAACCCTTTAATTTTCCAATCCAGATTAATTTCAGACGAACTATTGATAACATTGCTTAATCCTTGAGAACGCACAGCGAAATCAATCATGTAATCGCCTTCTTTAATCTCGTAACGGTACTCTAAAAACTTGCTTTCTGAAACTTTAAGCTTCATAGAAACCACAGTCACATCACCATTTTTAGTCACTTCAGGAATAAACGGTAAATCTTTTGTATTTAAGATGCGACTATCAGTCGTTCCGAAATTAATATTGAAAGATGAATTTTTATCCTGAATTAAATAAATAGGAAGCGAATCGTAATCTACAAACTGCTTTAAACGTACTTCTGAAAGATAACCACCTTTACTGCTGAATTTTAGTTCAAATAAATCACTTTCAACAGTGGTTTCTTCACCTTTAGATTGTATTGCTGAATAAGCAAAAGCACCTAATTTATTTTTTAATTCAATTTGTTGTAGTGAATCTACACCAGAACCTGTAGCATAATCTGAAGCTGTTGTTACGGCTGTTTCTTGATCTACTTTTGCTTTTTGTTCGGCTGCAACATGCTCTTCTTTAGCTTTCTTTTGCGCTTCAATTTCTTCTGGTGTTGGCTGATTTTGCCATAACATGTAACCTAGAATACCGAAAATAAGCACAAAACCTATTATCGAATTAAGATCTAATTTTTTTTCTTCCATATTTTAATTGGTGCCATTTTAATCGTTTTTAAGTTGGATAAATGAGGGTTTATCTGTTTTTAAAATGACAAAGTATTTGTTATAATCTCTATTGGTTAATCAATAAACTATCCAATTTTATTTTTTTGCCATACTGGCACTTCTTTTTCCTCTGCTGTTTGTTAGAGCTGCCTTTACAAAAGCTACAAATAAAGGGTGTGGGTTAGCCACCGTACTCTTGTATTCAGGGTGGTATTGCACACCAACAAACCAAGGGTGTTCTGGAATCTCTACAATCTCAACTAAACCAGTGTCTGGGTTCAATCCAGTTGCTTTCATACCCGCATCTTCCAATTGGTCTTTATATTTTCCGTTGAATTCATAACGGTGTCTATGACGCTCGCTAATACTTTCTGACTTATAAATATCACGAATGACAGAACCTAATTTTAAATCACAAGCCCAAGCTCCTAAACGCATGGTTCCACCTTTATCGGTAATTGTTTTTTGATCTTCCATCAAATCAATTACAGGATTTTTTGTAGTTGAATTCATTTCTGAAGATGCTGCATCTTCAATACCTAGTACGTTTCTAGCGAATTCAATAACCGCCATTTGCATACCTAAACAAATCCCTAAGAAAGGCACATTGTTTTCACGCACATATTGAACGGCATCAATTTTCCCATCGATACCACGCTCTCCAAAACCTGGAGCTACTAAAACACCGTCTAAATGGCCTAGTTTCAAATGCGCATTATCTTTATTTATATACTCTGAATGAACAGATTCTACTTTAACTTTCACTTCATTTTCCGCTCCAGCGTGAATAAAAGCTTCTAAAATCGATTTATAAGAATCTTGTAACT
The DNA here is from genome assembly GCF_030548465.1 of Tamlana sp. 2_MG-2023. Classification (GTDB taxonomy): domain Bacteria; phylum Bacteroidota; class Bacteroidia; order Flavobacteriales; family Flavobacteriaceae; genus Pseudotamlana. The sequence continues at coordinate 417,758 of NZ_JAUOSF010000001.1, read as the reverse complement.
CTACGTACTTACCAATTAATCCGATAGTAATTTCAGATTTCGGATTTTTATGACGGTGTACAAACTGATTCCATCTTTCGATATCTGGAACATCACTTTGAAGTGCTAATTTCTCAAGGACTACTTTATCTAAACCTTCCTCTAGCATTAAGTTAGGTACATCGTAAATAGTAGAAGCGTCAATAGATTGAATAACAGCATTTTCTTTTACGTTACAGAATAACGCCAGTTTACGACGTAAATCTTTTGGTAAGTTATGCTCGGTTCTACAAACTAAAATATCAGCTTGAACTCCACTCTCCATTAAGGTTTTAACACTGTGTTGTGTAGGTTTCGTTTTTAACTCGCCTGCAGCTGATAAAAAGGGTACTAAAGTTAAATGAATAACAATACCGTTATTTTCACCTAAATCCCAACGTAGCTGACGTACTGCTTCAATGTATGGTAAAGACTCAATATCACCAACGGTACCACCAATTTCGGTAATCACGATATCATAATCGCCAGATTTACCTAAAATTTGGATACGTTCTTTAATTTCATCTGTAATATGAGGAACCACCTGAACTGTTTTTCCTAAAAACTCACCACGACGCTCTTTTTCGATAACGCTTTGGTAAATTCTACCAGTAGTGACGTTATTAGCTTGGCTTGTTGCACGGTTCAAAAAACGCTCGTAATGTCCTAAATCTAAATCAGTTTCAGCGCCATCTTCAGTCACATAACATTCGCCATGTTCGTAAGGATTTAATGTGCCCGGATCAACGTTGATATACGGATCTAATTTTTGAATGGTAACTCGGTAACCCTGAGCTTGTAACAGTTTAGCAAGCGATGCTGCTATAATTCCTTTACCTAAGGAAGATGTAACTCCACCGGTTACAAAGATGTATTTTGTAGTACTTGTCATGTTGCGCTTTTAAACGCAGGCAAATTTACGAAATTTTAATAGTTATTTGAGCGGTATTTGTAAACAATATTTTATCCGCCATTTTAAATGATAACTCTCGCAAATTCCTTCAATTGAAAATTTTTCAGCTATTTTAGTGTTATTATTAAAACAACATACAAAAAGGGCGCTATTTAAGCATAGATTTAACTTAAATCACCCACTTTTTAAAATAAAATAACATGGGTTTACTAAATAAACTAATAGGAAATGCAAGTGAAGTTTCTTCTGAAAAACTGAATGAAAAATACGGAAGACTTCTTATTGAAAATGAAGACATTGAATTAGGTTTTAAACTTTTACGTGACACCTTTATGTTTACCACGAAACGTCTAATCATAATTGATGTTCAAGGTATTACTGGCAGCAAAGTGGAATACAAATCGCTACCATATAAAAATATTTCAAGATTTTCTCTTGAAACCGCAGGCACTTTTGATTTGGATGCCGAATTAAAAATTTGGATTTCTAGCGAAAATGAACCTTCAATAAGCAAGAAATTTAATAAAAGTGTAGATGTTTACGAAGTTCAGAAACATTTAGCTTCTAAAGTGATGTAATTTACGCGGTTTTATCTTTTTTAATCACATAGGTATAAAACCACATGATTGTAAAAGTTGGAATAATATCTAATCCAGGCATAGCCTCTTCAACGAATGAAACAACGCCTGCAACACGACCGGCTTTTCCTTTGTACATTTTAGTCATAAGCCAACCCGAAACTGGTGCCCAAATAATATCAGACAACTCACCTACCCCAGGAAAAAAATAAGAGAGACAACCTATCGCATCAAACACAATACTAAGAATGAGTTTTTTATTTTTATTCATTTAGCAACTTTTATTTTATATGCTTTAAACAAGAAACACGCCAAATTTATTTTCCTATCAGTTTTAAGAATTCATTTCGAGTTTCAATTTTTTCAAACTGACCTCTAAAGCCTGATGTGGTTGTTAAAGAATTTTGTTTCTGCACCCCACGCATCATCATACACATGTGAGAAGCTTCTATAACCACAGCAACACCTTGCGGTTTTAGTGTGTCGTTAATACAATCTAAAATCTGTTTTGTTAACCGCTCTTGAACCTGTAAACGTCTTGCAAAAACATCTACAATTCTAGGCAACTTACTTAAACCTACTATTTGTCCGTCGGGAATATAAGCAATATGTGCCTTTCCGAAAAAAGGTAGAATGTGATGTTCACATAAAGAATACAATTCAATATCCTTTACAATAACCATTTCATTATAAGACTCTTTGAACATGGCTCCTTTTAAAATTTCAACGGGATCTTGATCGTAACCCTGGGTTAAAAATTGCATTGCCTTGGCTGCGCGTTCGGGTGTTTTTAGTAAGCCTTCACGCTGGGTATCTTCTCCTAAATCTTCGATAATATGCTTGTAGCGGTTGGTAACACCATCGGTAACCTCATCATTATATTCTTCAAAACTTTTGTAGGCCATATATTAAATATTGACTATTGATTAATTATTATTTATTATTTGGTTGGATATATAAAACATGGATTTTCCTAGAAAATATCCAATAAGGCAAAGAGTAGAAAGTACAACAATGCTTGTCACTAAAATTTTCACGGGTTTATTTGTGTCTTTTCTTAAGACAATTATTCCGTTAAAAATGGGTGAGAAAAATTCCATAAATGGTTAATGGTTAATGGTTAATGGTTAATGGTTAATGGTTAATGGTTAATGAAAGTTGAGGCTTTATTTTCAAACTAAATAAATTAATTATTAACTTTTCACTTTTAATTTTTAACTTTTAACTTCCAACTTTAACTCCCCTAAATATATACCTCTTAAAACAGATAACACAAAAAAAGTAAACTTAATTGTCCATAACGCTTTAAAGTAGTAAATTCACCCCTATTATTTTCTATAGATGATTCAAGCAAAAAACATTCATAAATTTTACGACGATTTACAAGTTTTAAAAGGCGTAGATATTCATATCAAAAAAGGAGAAGTTGTTTCTATAGTTGGTGCTTCTGGTGCAGGAAAGACCACTTTATTGCAAATTTTAGGAACTTTAGATCGTGCTTCTTCGCGAAAACCATTTGAATTACGCATCAATAAAACTAAAATTAATGATTTAAAAGATAAAGCCCTTGCTAAGTTTAGAAACGAGCATATCGGTTTTATTTTTCAGTTTCATCAATTACTACCAGAATTTACAGCTCTTGAAAATGTATGTTTGCCTGCATTTATAAAAGGCACCAATAAAGCTGATGCTGAAAAACGAGGAAAAGAACTCCTAGATTTCTTAGGACTATCACACCGGTACGACCACAAGCCTAACGAACTTTCGGGAGGAGAACAACAACGTGTTGCCGTAGCTAGAGCCCTGATTAATAGCCCAGATTTAATTTTCGCCGATGAACCTTCAGGAAATTTAGATAGCGAATCTGCTGAAAACCTTCATAATTTATTCTTCAAACTTCGTGATGAATTCGGACAAACATTCGTAATAGTAACGCACAATGAAGATTTAGCCAATATGGCCGATAGAAAATTAACCATGGTTGATGGAAATATAACGAGTTAAACCTCTCGCTTTTTGAGTAATGCAGCAACTCCTAAAAGAGGCCCGATAGCAAGTATCACAAAAATATATTCCATTGAAACATAACTACTTAAATTATTTAAAAGCATAATACTTACAATAGTTATACAGTAACCTATACAATTTACTATAGTTAAGGCAGTTCCTTTAAACTCAGGGTTCACCGTTTGCGCTATTAATGTAGAAAACAACGGCGAATCTGCTATAACCACCATACCCCAAAACGCGATAATCGCAATAAAAATTACTTCGGAAGTGATCTGGAAAAACAACGGTGACACCAAACAACAAATTCCTGATAAAATTAAGGCTACTAAAGCAACACGCTTCGTTTGAAACTTCTCAGATAAATAGCCTGATATCACGCAAGCTATTCCGCCTAGAGCGATAATACAGAAACTTAACACCGAAATATTAAAACCTGCGTTGGGATGTGTCTTAACATAAGTTGTTAAAAGCAAGGGTACGAATGCCCAAAACGCATAAAGTTCCCACATATGCCCGAAGTATCCAAAAGCCGCTGAACGAAAATCACCATTTCTAAATATTTTAAACAATACCGATAAATCGATCGCTTTCGCGGATTTTCTAAAAGGGCCGTCGGGAACAAAAACTAAAATTAAAACACCTCCTAATAAAGCTAAAGCTGAAGTAATATAAACTATATTTTGCCAAGCTATAAAATGACTAAACCCTTTTAATAAGTGCGGAAAGGCAGTACCTATAACAAGCGCACCAACTAAAAAGCCAAGAGATTTCCCTAAGCCTTTTTGATAATAATCGGCTGCTATTTTCATGCCTACAGGGTAAATGCCTGCCAAGAAGAACCCCGTTAAGAACCTCAGCACCACCAAAGTATGAATACTATGTCCTTTAAGAACAACCAAACCATTGAAAAATGCTCCTAAAAGCGCACTCACAAAAAAAACTTTTGAAGGTGAAAACCTATCGGTAATCGTAAAAAAAGCAAATAGAAAAGTACCAATGATAAACCCAAACTGCACTGCTGAAGTTAAAAGCCCTAAGGCAGACGGTTCTAAATTAAAGGTAGAAATTAAATCAGTAATAACCCCATTTCCTGCAAACCACAAAGAGGTACAGCAAAATTGAGAAAAAACAATGGTGGGTAGAATTACTTTGGAGTGGTTCAAATTAATGGTTTTGGGAATGTTTTGTCGTGGTTAAACATCAAAGTTAACATTAAAAAATGAACCCTATTAAAAGTAAAGTTTGAACCGCTTAGACACGATTCAAACTTATACTTATAATTTATTTAGTCCACAAAAGGGTAAGTCGTTCCTAAAACAGTAATGGTTTTATCGGCATAATCTAATTTGATATCCTTAAACAAACCAACATCAAGAGATAGAATCCCCGATTTAACTTGGCGCGGCAATAATACAAAGTGAAGTGACTCATCGACAGTCAAGGTATAATCAACGCCTTTTGAACTTTCGCCAGATTGCTTACCATCTAGTAAATATTCATCATCCCAGATATGTAATGGGGTATCGAAACCTGAAACCCACGTTCTCATAGAATCTTCGTTATACTGAATGCTTTCTCCAGTTTCGGTGGTAATTTTTCCATCATTAATGGTAACACCGTATTCTAAAAAGCCATCTGCATTTTCACCTAAATTTTCAGCCACATGCGTTCCTTCAACTTTATAATCTTCATGGTAGTAATTTTCAAATGTAGAAGTGTGTACACTACCCTCTTGACGATACCAGTTTGTAGATACAATAGTCACGATTCCTTTACGCGTAATACCGTCCTCGCATAAAAGTCCTTCGCCAAAATCGACTGTAATTGTTTTTGGAAAAGAAATTAAATCAAAAGGTTCAATAGTAATATCTGGTGAATTTTTAGCTCCAGAAATTTTAGACGTTTGCGAATTTTCAGAAGTTAATACGGCATCTCCGGTATTATTTCCAATATCCTGAAAGATTTGATTCACAAAAGCATATTCTCTAACAGCCTCAATGCTATCATCTGGATTTGCAGCATTTTTCACATCATCTACATCTTCCTGATCACAGGCTATAAAAAGTAATGCTAAAATGGGTACAATTAGTTTTTTCATAAGTTTCTGTGTTTTAGTTTCTAGGGAAATAACGTGTTTTGATTAAAATTTAGTTCATTCAATGAACGAAAAAGCTGTATTTCCAATAAAATACAGCTGTTTATCGACGATTTTTTACCGTTCAAAGATATAAAAACCAATTTACTTTTAAACGAACTGACCACAGCACACTTCTTAAATCATATAATAAACAGTACTTTTGAATTTATAAATTAATGTTGAATCACAATCCTTTTCACTTGAACACTACGGAATTAAAAGAATTTTTAGACGCTAAAGTCATTGAGTACAACAATCCCAAGTTTATTGAAAGTGACCCAATTCAAATTCCGCATCGTTTTTCCCTAAAAGAAGACATCGAAATCTCATCCTTTTTAACAGCAACCATAGCATGGGGAAACCGTAAAATGATAATAAAGAATGCCGATCGTATGATGGAATTACTTGGAAATTCACCTTACGATTTCATCATCAACCATAAAGAAAATGACTTAGATGCTTTTCATGGCTTTGTGCATCGCACCTTTAATTCTGAAGATTTAACCTACTTTATCAAATCTTTAAGGAACATCTATCAAAACCACGGTGGCCTGGAAGCCGTTTTTCTAAAACACCTTACGGAAAACAACATGCAACTGGCTATTCATGAGTTTAAAAAAACCTTCTTCTCTATTGAGCACCCTTCTAGAACATTAAAGCATGTAGGAGATCCTAAAAAAGGTTCGGCAGCTAAAAGATTGAATATGATGTTACGCTGGCTGGTGAGAAACGACCAAGCGGGTGTAGATTTTGGCATCTGGAAAACCATTTCGCCCTCCGAATTATCATGTCCTTTAGATGTACATTCCGGTAATGTTGCTCGAAAATTAGGCTTACTTACCCGAAAGCAGAATGATGCCAAAGCTTTGTTAGAATTAGACACCGCTTTGCGGGAATTAGACTCCAAAGACCCTGTTAAATATGACTTTGCCCTTTTTGGACTAGGTGTTTTTGAAGGATTTTAAAATCCGTTTTCATTACCTTTGAGTTTAAAAACTTGAATACTTATGAAGCGATCACTACTTTTTTTATTTGCCTTATTCTTCTTTTCTGCATTTTCTCAGTCTCGAAAAATTCCTGTTGACACCATGGTTGTAACCACGAATACAACCACAATAAAAGGTCAAAGCATATCCTATAAAGCTACCACAGGAACGCAGCCTGTTTGGAATAAAAAAGGTGATCCCATTGCCACACTTTACTACACCTATTACGAACGCAATAACGTTAAGGATAAAGCCAATCGCCCCTTAGTTTTTTCATTTAATGGCGGACCAGGTTCTGCTTCCGTTTGGATGCATATTGCATATACGGGCCCAAAAGTTATAAACCTCGATGATGAAGGTTATCCAGTACAACCTTACGGCGTAAAAGATAACCCCAACTCTATTTTAGATGTGGCCGATATTGTTTACGTAAATCCTGTAAACACGGGCTATTCAAGAATGATTGCCGATAAAGATGGTAAACTTCCAGAGCGCGATACCTTTTTTGGTATTAACGCTGATATTAAATATCTAGCAGAATGGATGAATACCTTTGTTTCTAGAAAAAGCCGTTGGGAATCTCCTAAATATATTATTGGTGAAAGTTACGGAGGCACTCGAGTTATGGGTTTAGCTAACGAACTACAATCTAACCAATGGATGTATCTTAATGGGGTTATTATGGTTTCTCCTGCCGATTATAAATTATACAGCACTGGTCAGCCTATCTACGCTTCATTAAACTTGCCATATTTTACTGCTGCCGCTTGGTATCATAAAGTATTACCTGCTGAACTGCAACAAAAAGATTTATTAGAAATTCTTCCTGAAGTTGAAAATTATGCCATAAACAACTTCATTCCGGCACTGGCTAAAGGTGGTTCTATTTCGGAAACTGAAAAACAACAAATCGCTAAAAAAGTAGCCTACTACTCAGGTTTATCTGAAAAAGAAATCATTCAACATAATTTAGAAGTACCTAACAGCTATTTCTGGAAAGCATTACTTCGGGATAAAACAGGGCAAACAATCGGGCGTTTAGATTCTAGATATTTAGGCATTGACAAAACAGAATCTGGTAACTCTCCAGATTATAATGCCGAAATCTCTTCATGGTCGCACTCCTTTACACCGGCCATAAATTATTATATAAGAGAACATTTAAATTTTAAAACCGACATAAAATATAACATGTTTGGAGATGTACACCCATGGGATAGAAGAAACGATAATGTAAGAGAAGGGCTAAGAGAAGCTATGGCACAAAACCCGTATTTAAAAGTGCTTGTCCAATCCGGGTATTATGATGGCGCGACAACTTATTTTGCCGCAAAATATACCACGTGGCAAGTCGATCCGAGCGGGAAAATGAAAGACCGTTTTACATTCAAAGGTTACCGTAGCGGACATATGATGTACCTTAGAAAAGACGATTTAATCTCTGCAAACGATGACATTCGTGAGTTTATAAAAAATGCATCAAGCAACGGAAAGGCTGCGAAATACACAAATTAAAACAAAAAAAACGATTGGTGAACACAGTTCACCAATCGTTTTTTTACTTAACTTCTTAACTACTTAGCTCCTAAAAACTACCCTCGCAACCATGCTTCACGCAATGATTTTTGAGCAGCAGTAGCATCAGCCTTTTCGCTAAGGCCTTCACCTGAAACGTATGTCTTGGTCACTTTCGTTTTTATAACTTTCTCTACGCCATCACGAACTACAACAACATCAATATCTTGCCCTACTTCCCAAGTGTAAATTTCTTGTAGAATGGTATTTGCATTTTGAAAAGTCATTGGTTTTCCTCCAACAGTTTTTAGAATATCGTTTGGTAATACACCTTGCTCTACCCAGAAACTATTACCTGCAACCTGCTCGGTAAAAAAGATAACACCTTTTTCAGGATCTCCAGTAACTATAGGTGCTCCGTCCATAATAATATAGTTACCTTCAACTTGACCATCTTTAATTTCAAGGCCTACTTTATCAAAAAACGCGCTATAATCAATTGGAATATCACCAATTACGTGCATTTCAAAAAAATCACCTAAAGAAGGATAAGTCATCGCTACAATTTCATCGAATAATTTATCATCTTCAAATGGTTTGTCTTTACCATATTTATTTGATAATTCTTTCATAAGAGACAAAACACCACGATTACCATCACTTTCTTCGCGCATGATTATATCAATACACATGCCGATTAAAGCCCCCTTATTATACACATTTAAGTACTGATCTTTATAAGGTTCCTTAGTAACGTTTTCACTCATTATGGTAAAACTCATGGTATCATCCATTTGTTTTGAATAACTGATTTTTTCCATAATAGTGTTATAAAATTCCGCCTCATCAACTAAACCTTGATTGATTTGAAATAAAGTGGCAAAATATTCAGTAACTCCTTCATACATCCATAAGTGTTTAGAGAATGTTGGGTTGTTATAATCAAAATATTGAACATCTTCAGAGTGTACACTTAAAGGCGTTACGATATGAAAAAATTCATGTGAAACCACATCAATCATATTTTTAGATAAAGCGGCAGCTGACATATCATCCGGGAAAACCACAACGGTAGATGTATGATGCTCTAAAGCACCAAAACCTTTTGGCGAGTCTTCTTTACCTTCAGATAAATACAAGAAAATATCATATCTAGAAGTCGCATTAATATCACCTAAATACGCTTTTTGAGCTTCCATCATTTTGTAAACCGTTTCTTTTAACGATTTTGCAGAATGTGATTTACTTGGTGAATAAACGCTTAAAACAATTTTTATGTCTCCAACCTGAAATGTTTCAACGTCTAAATCTCCATACATCAATGGGTTGTCGGTAATATCAAAATACTTTTGGGCGATATAACTTGATGTCGTTGTATTTCCGTCTTCGCTCGTTTTAGATCCTACTTCTTGTAAAGCTGCTGAGCGCACAAATTTTGACGGACTTGTAATATCGACTTTATATTGATTCGTTTTTAAAGAATCAAAATACCCAATAAAACCATGTAAATTTAAGACGAAGTTGTTTTCCTCAATATTCGTTCCTGAAGGTGAAAATGGTGTTTCGTGACCAATACCGCCTTCTTCTTCTATATCGAAAGTATCATTTATTAAATAGCTGATCTTATCCAATTCCTTAGCATTAGAAATCGTCCAAGTATTATCATCTACATTTTTAACAGTCATTTCCTTACCATTATAATCGTAGGCTTTGATATCATCCACATACTTTCCAAAATCACTAACAGCATAAGTTCCAGGGACCACTTTAGGCAATCTATAAGTCACTTCATCAACTGTAAAACGTCCTGGATTTACCGTTACTGGAACACGGTCTTCATTAATATGAACCAAGTCCAACGAAGTTTCGATTGGTGTATTTACAGCTAAATCATTTGCTGATGTTTTTTTGGTACCACAACTGGCCAATATTAAGCCTGTAAGGGTTAAGGCTAAAAATCTGTTTTTCATGTATTCTTTTTTTTATTAAAATAGATGCGCAAAATACTATTTATGAACGGGTGCATTCGCTAAGGTTTTGTTAAATTCGCGACATGCAGACACCTCTTGTTAGTATTTTAATTCCGTTTAAAAATACTGAAAATTATATTACGAATTGTCTTACTTCGATAATTAGGCAAAGTTACAGTCATTGGGAATTGCTTATTGTAGACGATCATTCTACAGATAACAGTTTTGATATCGTTGAAAAATTTGCTTCTGAAGACCATCGCATCAAGCTTTTAAAAAATTCAGGAAGCGGCATTATTGATGCTTTAAGACTTGCTTTCCATCATAGTAAAGGCGATTTTATTACTAGAATGGATAGTGATGATGTGATGCGTCCAAATAAAATTGCTGTTTTAGCTGAAAATTTAATGGCCTACGGAAAACAGCATGTCGCCCTAGGAAAAGTGCATTATTTTGCTGAAAATGGTATAAAAGCAGGTTATAAAAGTTATGAGCTTTGGCTGAATGCTTTAACCAAAAAAGGCAGCAACTATTCTGAAATTTATAAAGAATGCGTTATTCCTTCTCCTTGCTGGATGGTACATCGTGAAGATTTAATAGCTTGTGAGGCTTTTTACCCCAATATTTACCCTGAAGATTACGACTTGGCTTTCAGGTTTTACAAGTATAATTTTAAATGCATACCCTGTGACGCCGTTTTACATGATTGGCGCGATTATAGTGATCGTACCTCACGAACTCATGAACATTATGCCGAGAATCATTTTATAGCTATTAAACTGAAATATTTTCTAGAGCTCGACTACCAAAAAGATAAAACTTTAGTGGTTTGGGGTGCTGGTAACAAAGGCAAAACCATCGCAAAAAAACTAACTGCTTTAAATATTCCGTTTGAGTGGATTTGCGATAACCCTAAAAAAATTGGTAAAGATATCTACGGCACGGTTTTGAAACCATTTCGCTTCTTAGAAGACATTGAAAACCCTCAAAGCATTATTAGCGTTGCTAATAAAGATGAGCAAAAAGTCATTTTAGAATACATGAATCAGTTGAAATTAAAAGCCATTGAAGATTATGTTTTCTTTTGTTAATGCCAAAAAATTATGTACGTTTGATTAATCTACAATAAGATATGCAGTTTAAACACCCCGAACTTCTTTACGCCTTATTTTTACTGCTCATTCCTATCATTGTTCACCTATTTCAACTTCGTAAATTTCAGCGTGAAGATTTTACCAATGTGGCCTTTTTAAAGGAAGCCACGCTTCAAACACGAAAAAGTTCGCAAATAAAAAAGTGGCTCATTCTGCTTACTCGCATGCTTTTATTAGCAGCATTAGTTTTTGCATTTGCACAGCCCTATACCTCAAAGAAAAGCAGTTTTAACACTGAAAAAGAAACGATTATCTACCTTGACAATTCCTTTAGCATGCAAGCCAAAGGGAATCAAGGTGCTCTATTAAAACGTGCGGTTCAAGATATTATCACGAACGTTTCAGAAGAAGAAAACATCACTTTAATCACTAATAATCAGGTTTTTAAAAACACCACCATTACTGCGATTAAAAACGATTTATTAAAACTAGATTACGCGGCTACTCAACTCACTTCACAAGCTGCCTTATTAAAAAGTAAAACATTTTTTACTAAGCAAAATGGTACTTTAAAAAATCTGATTTTTATATCCGATTTTCAACAAGATAATTCTGAGTTTAACATTGAACCTGATTCGTTAACCCAAATTCATCTGGTAAAGCTAGAGGCTGTAAATAAAAACAACATTGCTATTGATAGTGCTTTCATTTCTAAAACAAACGCTAATAATTTAGAACTTTCGGTCTCTTTAAAAAACAGTGGAGCAGCCATTGAAAACTTACCCATGTCACTTTTTAATGACGATAAGTTAATCGCAAAAACATCCGTAGCTATAATCAAGGCAAGTGAAACAACATTTACTCTACCCACAAACGCCATTATAAATGGTAAAATCACCATTGAAGATGCCAGTTTGCAGTTTGACAACACCTTATTTTTCAACATTAATAAAGCCTCAAAAATTAATGTACTTGCTATTAATGCTGCAGATGATGTTTTTCTAAAACGTATTTACACTGATGATGAATTCAATTACACTTCAACCACAGAAAAGCAGTTAAACTTTAATCTTATTGACAAACAACATCTTATAATCTTAAATGAATTGGAAGCGGTTTCAACAGCAATGATTTCAGCTTTAAAACTGTTTACAAACCAAGGAGGTTCCCTTGTAGTGATTCCTTCTGAAAATGTTCAACTAAATTCATACAACCAATTATTAAATAATTATGGCGCACAGTTTACAAAACACATTCCTTTAGAAAAGCGCATTACCACAATAAATTATAGCCACCCACTTTATAACAACGGGGTTTTTGAGAAACAAGTTAAAAACTTTCAGTATCCAAAAGTATCCAGTTATTATGGCGTTATTTCTAATGGAGCTTCAAACGCCTTACAATTGGAAGACGGCAAACCGTTTTTAACACAACTGAATCACACCTATGCGTTTTCAGCTCCAATAAACGATGCTAATTCAAGCTTTAAAAACTCACCGCTTATTGTTCCTACCCTATTCAATATGGCGAAGCAAAGTTTTAAAACGCCTCATTTATATTTTACTCTAGACGAGGAAAACACTTTTGATGTCGAAACACAAATGCAACAAGATGCAGTTTTATCATTAGTTAAAGAAGACATTAACCTGATTCCTAGACAACAATATTTTAACAATAAAGTGGTTGTACAAACCTCAGAAGAACCTTCAGTGGCAGGAATTTACACCGTAATGAACAAAGCTGAAGCCATAAAAAACATAAGTTATAATTACAATAGAAGCGAAAGTGCTTTGAATTACCGCAATCTATCCGATTTAAAACAAGTTACCGTGAGCGATTCAGTCACTAAAATTTTCGACACCATAAAAAGTGACACAAAAATTAATGCCCTGTGGAAATGGTTTGTTATTTTTGCACTAGCGTTATTGATTATTGAATTGCTCATCTTAAAATTCTTTAAATGAACATACTTATAAAATCGGCCACGATTATTGATTCTAAAAGCGAATTTCACAATTCCACCCAGGATTTATTAATTGAAAATGGCGTGATTACTAAGATTGCCCAAACCATTAAAAATCCTAATAATTATCAAGAAATCACTCTTGACAACCTTCACATTTCACAAGGTTGGTTTGATAGTGGCGTCAGTTTTGGAGAACCAGGTTGGGAAGAACGAGAAACCATTGCAAACGGACTAAAAACCGCAGCGCTTTCTGGATTTACTACCGTTGCATTAAATGCGAATAGTAGTCCGGTTATTGATTCAAACGCTAACATTACGTTTATAAAATCTAAGTCGTTTAATAACGCGGTAAACCTTTTACCAATTGGTGCTTTAACGGTAGCGAGTAAGGGCGAAGATTTAGCCGAGCTTTATGACATGAGTTCTGCTGGAGCCGTTGCTTTTTACGATTACAAAAAACCTATTTCTAATCCGAATTTAATGAAAATTGCTTTGCAATACGCTAGTAATTTCGGAGGCTTGGTATTTTCTTATCCGCAAGAAAACCGCATTGCAGGAAAAGGTGTTGTCCACGAGCATATTGCTAGCACCCGTTTAGGCTTGAAAGGCATTCCTGCTTTAGCTGAAGAAATGCAAATCGCTAGAGACTTGTTTTTACTAGAATACACCGGTGGAAAACTTCATATTCCAACGGTTTCTACGGAAAAATCAGTGGCGCTTATTCGTGAGGCCAAAAAGAAGAAACTAGACGTGACCTGTAGTGTGGCGATTCATAATTTATACTTTACAGATGAAACGCTTAGCGATTTTAATACACACTTTAAGGTATTACCGCCATTACGTACTCAAACGGATGCCGATGCCTTAATTGAAGGTGTAAAAGATGGCACGATTGATATGGTTACTTCAGACCACAATCCGTTAAATATTGAGCTTAAGAAAATAGAATTTGATTACGCCGATTACGGAACCATTGGTTTAGAAAGTGCCTTTGGAGCTTTGCAAAATTTATTCACCACTAAAAAAACCATCGATATTCTCACCAAAGGCAAAAGTCGCTTTGGCATAGAATCTTCATTAATCGGTGAAGGAAATACGGCAAACCTCTCTCTTTTTAATCCGGACAAAAAAGCTGCGTTTACTAAAAACGACATGGCTTCAAAATCTAAGAATGCCATTTTTGAAAACGAAGTTCTAAAAGGAAGCGTTTATGGCATCATTGCAAATAATCAAGTGGTTTTAAAACCATAATGACACATGACAGAACAAGACATTGAAAAAGGGCGTAAAAACGCCATAATTAGTTATATCACCATATTTGGAGTTATCATCGCCTATTATTTAAATGCTGAAAACAAATCTGCTTTTGCAAGTTTTCACATCAGACAATCATTAGGACTTTGGCTAACGTTCTTTGCTTTAGGCTATATTGTTGGAGCTTTCGACAATTGGCTTATTACCTCTGCCTTTTATTTGTTTTTTGCTGTACTTTTTATTTACGGCTTTTCAAACGCATTGGCGAGAAAAACACGACCAGCACCTTTAGTTGGTGCTTTTTATCAAAAAATATTTTCAAACTTAGGAAAATAATATGGCAAACACATCCCTTTCATTAGAACACGTTATAAGAAAATCAAGTTTAACTGAAAATGCACCGTTATTAATCATGATGCATGGATATGGTAGTGATGAAAATGATTTGTTTTCATTTGCTACAGAGCTTCCAGAAGAACTATTTATCATTTCAGTAAAAGCGCCTTACCCAATGCAACCTTTCGGTAATGCCTGGTATGCCATCAATTTTGATGCTGAAAAAGGCAAATGGAACGATATCGAACAAGCTAAACAATCCCGTGATTTAATCGCGAACTTTATTGATGAAGCTATTGCTGCTTACCCTGTAAACAAGGATAATGTGTCTCTTTTAGGTTTTAGTCAAGGAAGTATTTTGAGTTATGGTGTAGCACTAACATACCCTGAAAAAGTAAAGAATATTGTCGCTTTAAGTGGGTATTTAGTTCACGATATTTTTCCTGAAGATTTAGAAAGTAAAGACTATTCGAATTTAGATTTTTATTGCTCGCATGGTAGCGTAGACCAAGTTATTTCTATTGATTGGGCCAGACAAACGACTCCATTTTTAAACCAACTCAACATTAAAAATCAGTATTCGGAGTTTCCTGTAGGTCATGGCGTAGCGCCTCAGAACTTTTTCGAGTTTAAGGAATGGCTAACAAAGCGTATTGGCTAATTACTTTTCTCATTTAACCTTCGTGGTTTCTATAACTCTATACATTCCATAAAAAGAATCTTATTGTATAATCTGATTAATCAAAATTTAAAGATTCTAATGAAAAGCTTTATTCCTTTAATTATTTTTTTGATCAGTTTTAGTTTTCAGGGCTGTGCTCAAAAACAAAACTTTTCTAAGGTTAAATACCCTGAAGGTTATAAAGCTCAAATTGATGTTGTTTACACCAAGGTCAATGGCTGGGAAGGCCGTATAGATTTATACACCAATCCAAAGGCTACGCAGCCAACGCCTATTGTTATTAACATTCATGGTGGAGGCTGGAATCATGGTAACAAAGAATCTCAAACTGCTTATGGCTCATTTTTTAAAAATGGTTATGCCGTAGCTAATGTAGAATATCGTCTAACTAACGTTGCACCTGCTCCAGCAGCGATTGAAGATGTGAGGTGTGCTTTAATCTACATCCATAAAAATGCCAAATCCTTAAATGTAGACCCAAGTAAAATTGTAGTTATGGGAGGCTCCGCTGGGGCACATTTAGCCCTTATGACTGGATTATTAGGAAATGATACAACTTTTGATTCCAATTGTAAATACAGTGGTAATATAAAAGTAGCCGCGATAATAGATAAATATGCGCCCACAGATTTAACTATTTTACACAAAGTGGGGTCTTCAAAAGAATGGCTAAGTGGGAATTATCTTGACAGGGACTTTGTAGCATCTGTTTCTCCCCTTTATTACATCACAAAAGACAGTCCGCCAATCATTATCGTTCATGGCGATAAAGACCCTACGGTACCTTATTCCCAATCCGTAAAACTTTATAAAAAGTTACAGGAAAATCATGTGAAAAGTGAATTCATTACGATTAAAAATGGAAAACATGGTGGTTTTTCAAAGTCCCAAAAAACATATTTCACTAAAAAATTGTGGGTGTTTTTAAAAGAACTAGGGTTAACGAATGAATAAACTCTTTCTTTTATAGCTGTAAAAAAATAAAAAAAGCCCAAACAATTTGCTTGAGCTTCTAATATTCTAAAATTTTATTTTGTGTATCCGTTTTGTAACCTAAACATTGTATTTACGTCATTCCGAATTTATTTCGGAATCTCATAAAGCTGATAATTAATATATTGTGATGAGAACCTGAAACAAGTTCAGGTTGACGATAACAATTATGTCACATTACGGATAATCAGAAATTTTTCAATGCTAACATTACATAAAAACCTCAATACATTTCGCACCATCAGATTTAAGTGTTACCGAATCAATTGCTGCTGGTAACAATATGGTTTCTCCAGTTTTAATGGTATCATTTGAATTGTTGCAATGAAGTTCCAAAGTCCCTTCTACACATATGTAAATAACGAAGGAATCTAAAGTGCTGTAATCACGATTTAATTCGCCATCAACCTCTATAATATTGGTTTTAAAATATGGAGAATTCACTAAAGTATTAGTCTCGTTTTTACCTATTTCATACGATGTTCTATAGTTATCATGTACTTTATAATCTAAAACATCTATAGCTAAATCGTTATGTAAGTCACGTTTTTCTCCTGTTTTAGCATCTACCCTATCATAATCGTAAATACGGTAAGTTACATCTGAAGTTTGTTGAATTTCGGCTAATAAAACACCCGCACCAATAGCATGCACACGCCCAGTTGGTATATAAAAGGTATCACCACTTTTCACATTTTCATGATGCATAACATCTAAAATAGTATTATTTTCAAGATGTTTTTTATAGTCTTCCTGAGAAACCTCCTGATCAAACCCCACAATAAGCTCTGAGTTTTCATCGGCTTGCATCACGTACCACATTTCATTTTTACCAAATGAATTATGACGTTCTTTAGCGATTTCATTGCTTGGATGCACTTGTATAGAAAGTGGTGTTTTAGCGTCTATAAATTTTATAAGTAGCGGAAAATCATTTCCAAACTCTTTATAAACCTTTTCTCCTACAAAATCACCTTTATATTCTGAAATTAAATCTTTAAGTGTTTTTCCTTGTAAATTTCCTTGAGTAACTTCAGTTTCGTCACCAGGCACATCTGAAATCTCCCAAGATTCACCAATATTCTCTTCTGTATACTCTTTTAGTAATTCGGTTTTCAGTTTCTCACCGCCCCAAATTCTATATTTAAATAATGGTGAAAATTTTAAAGGATATAATTTCATACTAATGTAGGTTTATGTTAAAGTAAGTTGTTTACACAAAATTACATATTTTAAAAAAACCTTTTCATGTGTTTTAGCAGGAAATATCTAATGAATTTATAAAAATCTAGCGTCTTCCACCAGAATACTCCATGGCATCGCCTTTTCCGAAGCCGTAGCTAAATCCGAAGGTTACAAAGCGTCCGCGTTGTCTATGACTATAAGCTTCAAAATCATCTTGAATGGTAACACTTTCATTATATCGTGATTCAAACACATCACGCACACTCATGCTAACAACACCTTTTCCTTTTAAAATCTTTTTACGTAGACCTAAGTCTAAAAAGGCAATAGCGCTCACTTCGCTTTGTAGCGTACGGTAAGCGGAATTATAATTAGAAGTGGCTTCAAAATCAATATCAGCAGGTAATCTTAATTTGGCTAAAATTTTATAATTCCATTGGTTACCTTTAAAATCAAATACTGTTGACTCGTAACTACCCTCACGCGTAAAATGATTGTAATTAAAATCGACATTAAAGCTTAACCAGTTTACAGGAGCAAATTTGGTATTAAACTCAATACCTACTGTACTATTGGTTCCAATATTTTCAGGACGTGTAACAATAACATTATCAACCGACGTTTGTACGCGTTCAATCACCTCTGAGGTATACCTATGGAATAAACCAAAGTTTAAGGATGTCTTACCAACATCAAAAATACTGGTAATCTCATAAGAATCTGTGAATTCTGGCTGTAAATCTGGATTTCCTTGACGAATATTAAAGTTATTTCTTATGTTAAAAAACGGATTTAAATCCCAGAGTCTTGGTCGGTAAATACGGTTAGAATACCCTGCTTGTAACGACACTGCATCTGAAACTTTATAAGAGGTATGAATGCTAGGAAACAGGTTGGAATAATCCTGACTGTTATCTTCATCGGTATCTACTAAGTAAGTATCTACCTGAGTATATTCGTATCTTAACCCAGGTTTAACACCCCATTTTCCATTCTTGTATGCTCCGGTAGCATAAATACCTAGCACATTTTGATCAAACTCAAAAACATTGGTAAGTCCTAAATTCGTTTCATAATTACCATTTATCAAATCCTGAACTTCATAATCGTTGCTTACATCATTAATCACATATTGCGCACCGGTTTCCATACTCCATTTTTCCGAAAACGGCTTGGTATAATCTATTTTAAACGTATACGTATTTTCACCAAACTCGGTTCTGGTTTTTTGAGAAGCATCTCTATCATCTCCAGAAATGGTTTCGTCGGTGAATGTGGAGTTTTGATCCTTGCTAAAAGAACGTCCCGTAGCACTAATTAATAAATCATGATCTTCATGATCTTTAAAATCTCTTTTATATTGCAGTTCGTATTGCCATTTCGGATTAGAAGCTTCAGTTGTTTCAGAACGCTTCCACTCAGAATCTAAGTTATCATTAACATCAAATAACTGGTAATTATTATCAGAAGGCTGATCTTCATCTTCAAAAGCATAATTCCCCGAAAGGGTGAATACATTATCATCATTTAGGTAATAATCAGTTCCTAAGGTGATGGTATAAAATTTCTCGTTTCTATATTCATCACCAATATTATAAAGGGTAGTATTGTTTATTAAATCTTCGTTGATATACTCATTATCTTGTGGTCTTGAACGTCGCCCTAAACCCATTTGTGTAAATAAGTTGAATTTCTCTGAACGTTTATTTAAACTCACACCAACGCTGTTATTATCAGGTACACCCGCATTTAAACTTACCGAACCATTAACCCCTTTACGTTCTTCTTTTTTGATGATAATATTAATAATTCCTGAAGTTCCTTCAGCTTCATATTTTGCAGAAGGGTTTGTAATTACTTCAATTTTTTCAATCATATCGGAAGTAATACTTCCTAAAGAACCAGAATCTTCTGTCAAAATAGAAGGTTTTCCATTGATTAATACCTGAACCCCTTGACTGCCTCGCAAACTGATGTCACCATCAATATTCACACTTACTGAAGGCACATTACCTAACACTTCTAAGGCACTCGCACCTGTGTTACTAATATCTCTTCCTACATTAAAAACACGTTTATCCAGCTTAAATTCGTTTCTTGACACCTCTGCTCTAACGACTACTTCATTCAATTGTTCAGTATCTTCAGTTAAAAGCACCACACCAAGGTTTACTTTGTTGTTCTTTACTTCAAACTGTTTAATAGATTTAGAAATAAAACCCATATAGCTCACTTGAACATAAAAATTACTAACCTCAGTCTCTAACGTAAATTTCCCATTGTCTTCGGTAATAGAACCTGAAAGCGCCTCATTAGTAGCACTGTCTACTACCGCTACAGTTGCAAACGCTAACGGTTGCTTGCTGTTTTCTTCTACAACCTGCCCCTTTATTTGAATATTTTGAGCAGCACTTGTAAAGCCTAATAACAAGGTTAAACTTAATGTTAAAAGCGTTGAAGATGTTTTTAAATGTATCATTCCTAAAGTTTGGTTTGTGCAAAAATGTCCATTTTATTTCGAAAAGTTAGATTGTATTCTGTAAACGACAATTTCTTTCCAGTGAACAGCAGGTACGCACGAAAAATCCCATTGGACTTGGCGTTTATGAGGTCTTAAATCTTTATCTGAATTAAAACCCAATTACGTTTGCATGCTTATTACTGCTGTTTACAGAAACCACTTTTTATTATTGTGGTTTATATTGTAATTTCGGAACATGCTAAAAGAAAGGACTTTTAAAAAAATAACTTTAAGGGAAATACTGTTCCAAATCGTATTACATGCACTTGTGTTTATTTTTTACGCTTACGACGGAAAAACAAGAACATTTGATTTTGAAGCTTACCGTATATCCTCGTTTTTCAATTACGCCTTAGCTGGATTGATGATTAGTTACATTTTAATCCCAACATTTTTTTACAAGAAGAAATATTTAATTTTTAGTTTAAATTTAATTTTAGTCATCGTTATTGTTATTCTTACTGAAGAATTTATACTTGAAAAAATGTTTTTCCCAAATACGAAGCGCTCCAACTCCTTCCCTGGTGTGTTTTATATGCTTGCTGATATTCTACCGATTATCACGATTTTATCGGGCTTTAAATTTACCTGGGATGCTATTGTAAAACAACGTCAGGTTGAAAAATTAACCTCTCACATTCAAGAAAGTGAACTTCAGTTTTTAAAATCGCAAATCAATCCACATTTTCTATTCAATAATCTGAACAATTTATATTCTTACGCCATTGAATCGTCGCCAAAAACACCCGTAATCATTTTAGAGTTAAGCTCTGTTTTAAGGTATATGCTTTATGAATGTAAAGCGCGTTACGTTTCAATCGTCAAGGAAATCGAACATTTAAAAAACTTTACGCAGCTTAATGAGCTTCAAATAGAAGAACGTGGCGTTATTAATTTTTCTTCGGAAAATATTAATTCTCAATATGAAATTGCCCCGCTTATTTTAGTGGTTTTTATTGAAAACGCCTTTAAACACAGTCAGTCAGCGCAATCTGAAAACATTGAAATTGACATTAAAATTTCAATGGAAGACGATCTACTTCATTTTCACTGTAGAAATAATTTCATGCCTTTCAATAAACCAGATAACCTAACACATGGCATTGGTTTAAAAAACGTAAAAAAACGTTTAAATTTACTTTATCCAAATGCTCATGAATTAACAATAAGTGATTCTGATAACGTCTACGATATTCAATTAACTTTAAAGCTTCATAAAATAGCCGAATGATAACTTGTATTATAATTGAAGACCAACCGCCAGCACAACGTATTTTAAAAAAATACATTAGTGACGTGGACTTCCTTACTTTAAAAGGTGTGTTTTCGGATGCGATTCAGGCTATAGAATTTCTAAAAACAGAAGCTATCGATTTGATGTTTCTAGATATTCATTTACCTAAAATTTCTGGTATTGAATTTCTTAAGAGCTCTAACAATGTTCCGCAAGTGATATTAACCACGGCGTTTTCAGAATATGCTTTAGAAAGTTACGAACTTAATGTGGTTGATTATTTATTGAAACCTTTTTCGTTTCAGCGGTTTTTTCAGGCGGTTTCAAAAGTACCTTCAAAAGAACCAGAAAACACATCCGAAGCACCTAAGGAAATCTTTATCAAATCAGGCTACGAGCACATCAAAATCATTATTGATGATATTTTATTTATTGAATCGGACTCAGATTATACTGAAATCATCACTGCTCATAAAAAATACTTATCACACGAACCTTTACGCCATTGGATTGAAGTTCTACCTCAAAATCAATTTTACCGTATACACAAGTCTTATATTTTAAACATTCAGAAAATAGAGAAACTGGTAAGTAATTTGGTGTATTTACAAGGTAATTTTAAAATCCCTATGGGACGTGCTTACAAGGATCACTTCACGAAAAATATATTAAAGCTATAAACTAGTTATTGGTTTTTGGGTGTTGGTTTCTGGATGCTTACTCTTGTTTAGCTATAACACGGAGATGCACAGAGGATTTCACAGAGAGACACCAAGCTTATTTTTGACACGAATTTTCACGAATTCTCACTAATTTTCATGCGCTACACCTTGGCGGCTTAGTGCTTTGGCGAGAAATCATGTTGCTTGTTGGATGCTTACTCTTGCGTGGCTATTACACAGAGCTTCGCTGAGATTTCACAGAGTTACACTGAGGTTTTTTTCGCATCTCAGAACAAATTGAAATGCCTAAATAGTCTTGACCATTTTTAATTATTAATTTTTCACTATTAATTATTACGCCTAGCACCTTGGCGAGAAATTATATTACTTGTTAGAAAATAAAAAAAGCCTGTTAACTTTCGCTAACAGGCTTACAATTTATAAGTATGCTAATTTCTAGCTTTCTAGAACTGCTTTCTTTTTGTTTGATTTATCAACTGTTTCATACATAACAGGAGTTGCGATAAATAATGATGAATACGTACCAACGATAACACCAACTATTAAGGCAAACATAAATCCTCTAATAGAATCTCCACCAAAAATAAAGATGGCTAATAACACGACTAACGTTGTTAAAGAAGTATTTAATGTTCTACTTAAAGTACTACTTAAAGATACATCTACAACCTTATCAAAATGCCATGATGTGTGCTCGTTAAGATATTCACGAACTCTATCGAATACGACCACCGTATCATTTAATGAGTAACCAATTACCGTTAGTATCGCGGCTATAAATGCTTGGTTAATTTCCATGTTAAATGGCATGAATTTGTAAGTTAAAGAGAACACACCCAATACAATAACAACATCGTGGAATACTGCGATTACAGCTCCTAAAGAGAATTGCCATTTCTTAAAACGGAATAAGATGTATAAGAACACAACAATTAATGACCCTAATACAGCCCATAAAGAAGCTTGTTTGATATCATCTGCAATTGTTGGCGATACTTTATAAGTTTCTAATAAACCAACTTGCTTGTTTTCATCATTTAAATCGATGAATTCTTCATATGAAATCCCTTCTAAATATGGTACTAAAGCAGTGTATAGTTTTGATCTAATCTCTTCATCAGCCTCTGTACCAGTTTCATTTACTTTATGTTTTGTCGTAATTTTTAATTGGTTAGAAGAACCAAACGTTTTAGCGTCTGCACTACCAAATACAGCAGGATCAGATAAAACATTTGTAATTTCTGAAGAAGAAACAGCCTGTGCAAAACGTACTTGATACGTTCTACCTCCAACGAAATCGACACCTTGATCTAGACCATTAGTTAATAAAGAACCAATAGATAATACGATTAAAGAACCAGAAATGATGTAAGCAATTTTACGTTTCTTTAAGAATTCAATATTGATATTTCTGAAAAGGTTTTTAGTAAGTCCTGTTGAGAACTCTAATTTACCACCTTTATTTGCGTACCAATCAATTAATAATCTTGTAATAAAGATTGCTGTAAATAAAGACGTTGCGATACCAATTAATAACGTCGTTGCGAAACCTTTAATTGGTCCTGTACCGAATACAAATAAAATCAAGGCTGTTAAACCAGTTGTAATATTCGCATCTAAGATAGAAGATAAAGCATTTCCAAATCCGTCTTTAATAGCTTCTGCTTGCCCCTTACCTTTAGATAATTCTTCTCGAATACGCTCGAAGATAAGTACGTTGGCATCCACAGACATACCAATAGTTAACACGATACCAGCAATACCAGGCAAGGTTAACACGGCGCCTAATCCAGATAATACACCAAAAATTAATAGGATGTTTAATAACATCGCGATATCTGCAAATCCACCAGATTTTCCGTAATAGAAAACCATCCATAATAATACTAATGCTAATGCAATCATGAAAGACATGGTTCCACTTTCAATGGCTTCTTTACCTAAAGAAGGTCCAACAACTTCACTAGAAATAATATCTGCAGAAGCAGGTAATTTACCAGCACGTAATACGTTTGCTAAATCGATCGCTTCGTTTAAACTAAAATCTCCAGAGATAGAAGAACTACCACCTGCAATAGGACCAGTTGTTACACCTGGCGCAGAATATACCACGTTATCTAAAACAATAGCAATCTGACTTCCTTGTGCATATGCGTTTCCGGTCATTTCTTCCCAAATCTTAGCTCCTTTTGCATTCATTTGCATAGAAACTTCAGATTTTCCAACAGCACTAAATTGGTTTCTAGCGTCTGTTACTACATCGCCACTTAATGGTGGAATATTTTCTCTGTTACCAACTAAGGCATATAAATCTACTAACTCACTATTTTTTTCTGGCTTACCAAAAGCGAATCTTACGTAACGTTGTTCTGATGGTAATAAAGCTCTAACTTCTTTTTTGTTTAAGTAATCAAGAACAGTCGCTTTATCTTTAATTTCAAATTTTGCAATAATTGGTCCACCTGGGTAACCTTGACCTCTAATTAAATCGAAAATAGGGTTTACAGCAGCAACTGCAGTAGAATCTGTTTCAGCATCACCTAATAAATCATCAATTTGAGAAGATTGCGCATCTTCTTCATCTTCAGACTTAGCTTCACCTGCATCAGATTTAGGGTTAACAATATCTTTTAATGTTTCGTTAGCTTGTGCTAAAAACGGAAAGAATTGCTCCCCTTTGTAAGCATCCCAAAATTCTAATTGGGCTGTACTTTGTAATAAACTTGTAGCACGTTCAACATCTTTAACCCCTGGTAATTCAACAAGAATACGACCAGATGTCCCTAAACGTTGAATGTTAGGTGACGTTACACCAAACTCATCAATACGCTTACGTAATACTTCGAATGCAGAAACGATAGACTCGTCAATTTTTCTTTCGATAACCACTTTTACATCATCGTCAGACATACTTCCGTCGATTTCACCATCTAGTGCTTTCGTGTAAAAAATATCTGGAGATGCTAATTTTGTATCGCCTTTAATAGCATCAAAAGCTGTAAAGAAATCTTCTAAATAGGTGTTTTGCCCATTTTTTTGAAGTTCTGTAGCATCTTCTAAAGCTTTATTAAAAGTAGGATCGGCTGTATTGTTTGCTAATCCTTTTAAGATGTCATTTACAGAAACTTGAAGAATAACGTTAATACCACCTTTTAAGTCAAGACCTAAATTCATGGCCTTTTGTTTCACTTCGTTATAAGTGAATTTTGCGATACCCATATGATATACGGTATCTGTAGCGATAGATTGCAAGTAGTTAGATTCCTCTTGACTACGTTTCGCGTGATAATTTTCTTCTGAAGATGGAATTTTAGCAGCAGCTAATTCCACAGCTTCTTTTTCAATTTGATTTGCTTTGAATGTGAATGATAATTGATAAATACTTACCAAACCAAACAATAAAGCAAACAATTTTACTAGTCCTTTGTTTTGCATTATATAATTTTTACGTCAATTTTTTAATCGGGCAAATATAGAATTTACCTTAATATTTGACAATGTTTTATGAATTAAGATTTTAGGCTTCAATTTCTAACTTAATGAAGCGTAATTTGAGTTTTAAAAAAGTGAAGAATTCTGTGTATTGTAGTACCTATTAACAAGTGTGACACAGTAAATTCTTTTAACTCAAGGGGCCCGCCCTAACCTCTGGAATCGCATGTAAATCTTCACCTATAGTAAATGTAACATGCTCACGTACTTTATAAGTTGTTTTATAAACCGAACTGGCGTTTATATATTCTAAATCGCCAGAGGATATACTTGTATTTGGATCTAAAAAACGATCACTTTTAGTTTCAACTTGTAATACGATATTACCATCGAAATCCCAACCAGTATCATTAGCCGATTGTATTTCATAGATGTCTAAGTTGTATTTAAGGATTGAATCATCTATAGGCGATTCACCAGAAGGTGTTTCATTATTAGCAAAAGAAAGTGCTAAGTAATCTTCATTAGTAAAAGCCCTTTTTATGCTAGAAACATCGGCATCACTGTAATAGCTTATTTTTAGCTTTCCGTTTTCTTGAGCTTTTACTTTTATATGGCTTCCACCGGCAGCAAGCAATTGATTTTTAACCACCTCAATTGTATGTTGCACCTCATGTGATGTTAATTCAACATCTGTAAACTGCAGTACAATTTCCTGATTAGGCACCGCTATTTGTTGTTGTGAAACAACTCCAAATAAGGTTAAAGTAAAAATTAACGCGCTAACGCACCATCTTGCTCTCATGGCGCCAAATATAAAAAAATAAAGACTTTATTACTACTGTCTTTGAAGAATTATGATTTTAATTGAGAACAATATATCATTTTAATATTTTAAGTGGTTTTCCTGATTTAAGAAAAAATAAAAATCACTTTTTAGTGCCATAACCTATAAGCATCAAAGAATACTTTGGAAAGACCTTGACTATAATTTTGGCTAAAACAACACTTGATACAACAATTAATACGGTAAAAAACACATAAGCCAACCAAGGAAACTTAATATAATGTATAAATGAATCATGAATCACAAATAAAAAATTAAGAATATATCCATGCAAAAAGAAAATAGGAAAACTAATTTTTGCTAATGTGTCTATAAAGGGATGCTTATAATCTTCAAACCTATGCAACCATACCATAAAGAACAAACACATAGCTAGTTTCTGAAATAACATAAGATCTATAGTTCCATTGATTTCATTAAAATCGGCATGATAATTACCTGTATAACCTAAATAGGCCTGATAAATAGCTAAACCTAACACCAACAACAACAAGTACAAATCCCTATTGTTTAACCACTTATAAATATGATCTTTATACTTAGCGCAAAGCATTCCTAATAAATAAATAGGCGTAAAATAAACCAAAGAATGTATAGCTTGATATGCTCTAATTTTTTCATAAGGCCTATGAATAAACATGGCTATTGTTAACAAAACAACTATAATTATAACTTGATAATTCAGTTTTAATTTAATAAACTTTATATGTAAAGGTGATAATAAAAATAACAACATGGCAAACGGTATGTACCAATAGGCTACCATATGTCCGCCACTTATTAAGTATTTAATTATTGAAATTAAATAATGTGCAATAGAATCATTTGCTAAGGTATAATTAAGAAAAGTAGCATTCCAATAATCAGGTTTCAACAATAAATATAGAATTATTGGGACTATCGACAAGAAAAGATATGGCAAAAGAATCCGTTTCACTTTGCTCTTTAAAAACGTTTTAAATTCAAAACGTTGATAAAAAATTGTGTAAAACAAAAACCCAGAAATAAACACAAAATTAATAGTTCCTCCAGACACTAAATTCTTAATTACTTTTTCAAAAAAAGTGTTCGTATGAACTAAAGAAACATCAAAGGCATGTGAAGCAACAACAAAAATAATAGCTAAAGCTCTGTAATGATTTATTGAGTTTATAAACTGCATATTTAAGAATAAAAATATTGAAATAAATATACCCCAAACGCATTGAACACTTTAATTTTATAGACTTAAACCCTAAAAAGACGTTATCTTGAGAAATAAGGCACTTTTTTAGGAAAAAAGATCTCAAAAGTTATCATCCTATTATTTATTCAATAGGTAGTTTATTCAATAGAATTCACCTTAAAGCATGAGCACAAACTCTTCTTACGAACTAAATATGAATATCTTAGCGATATAAAAACAACCTCTGTTTTTCCGGTTTATTTGTTTACAAAGAAATTACACCATATATTGCAATACATAACTAGTCCCCTCGCTACTAACCAACTCTCACATGAATAAAACTACCTTCTACCAAAGGTTGCTATTGCCTTTATTTGTATTCTTTTTTACAGCATATTCATTTTCTCAAAACTCGTCTGGTATTTACGATAGTGACGGCGATGGTATTTATGACAATGTAGATATTGATGACGATAATGACGGGATTCCTGATACTGTTGAGGAAAACGCCTGTAGTCTCGCTAGTGGCTCTAATATAACCGAGTTTATCTTTCTTAATGAAACTTTTGGAACAGGCACAGGACGTGGACAAATAGGTGTGAATTCTCCTTATGTTGCTACGACAGGTTACTGCTATGAAGATGGGGTTAAAACTTCACCTAGTGGGTGTAGTGGCAATAATACAAGTGTAAACGATGGAGAATATACGCTTACGAGCCATATAACTAAAGGTGTAGCCGGTGAGCCTGTTGGACCGAACGATGAAGTTGCAACATGGGCGTGGAATGCCTGGGAACCTATTGAAGATCATACCTTTGGAGATACCAATGGTAGAATGGCACTTTTCAACGCCGAAAATGCACCTGGAAATGTTTTCTATAGAACTGAACTTAATGGACTAATTGCTAGTGTTCCTATAACCTATAGCTTTGCTGCAATTAATGTGGACAAGACAACAGGCACAAGAAGCCAGCCCGAAATAACAGTAAACTTTTACGAATCTAATGGTTCTACATTAATAGCAAGTGAAAATACTGGTAAAATTTTCAGGTGCTCACACTTTACAGATACTAATCAAGATGACTCTTCCTGCAGTATTTCAGAATGGCAAGAATATACCTTTTCCCTAACCACTGGGCAAACCACCATTATCGTAGAGTTTGTAAATACAGCACCTGGAGGACTAGGAAATGATTTAGCCCTAGATGACATTATTGTAAAACAATCACTTTGTGACTCGGATGGTGACGGCATTGCGAATGTTTACGATTTGGATTCGGACAATGATGGTATCCCTGATGTTGTTGAAGGCTACTTGGGTATTGCTTCTTTAAGCAACGGTCAAGGCTTCTTAACACTAACTTCAACCAATGATTCTAATCAAGATGGACTTTTAGATAGTTTGAATGGTTATACTATAAACGAATTAATAAATTCAGACACAGACAATACCCCAAATTATCTAGATTTAGATAGTGATAATGATGGTGTATTTGACGTGGATGAAGCTGGATTTACAAATACTATTGGTAGTATAGACTACCAAAATGGAGACGGCGACAGTAACGGGAATGGTTTTGGTGATGGTACAGATTCAGAAACCTTTCAAGGCTCAGCTCCTGGCTATGGCGATGGTATTTTAGATGTTTTTGATTCTAACCCTGGAGCATACGGTATTACCAATCAAGGAACAGGTTCATTTTACGCCTTAAATTCAGATACTGATGGAATACCAGATTACATGGATCCTACAACTGGCTCAGTTCATGATTATTTAGGTGATGATATTCTAGAACAATTAGCTTATACCAATGGTAGGTTGGACGATACTACCGATAGTGATGGTGATGGTATTGTAGCCTCTAGAGATACAAACGACAATCTATTTGGCTCTCCAAGAAACATAGACGGCAGTTACAGCCTATACTTCGATGGAAGAAACGATTATGTAGAAGATGCATCTGTAGATTTTTCAACCGGAACCGGTGGTACTATCATGGCTTTTATCAAAAAAGAAGGCACGAATACTCAAGGAGACAACCAATTAATTGCTGGTAAAAACAACTTTTATTTAAGAATTGATTCCAGCAATAAAATTATTGGTTTTATCGGTGCAAATCGTCTTGAGTCCACAACAACAATCACCGATGGTATTTGGACACATGTCGCTTTCACAACAAAAGCTAACGAAACCAAACTCTATATAAATGGTATTGAGGAAGCTTCTACAGCATCCTTTAGTGGCGTTGATAATTCTGGTGATTTCACTATTGGCAAAGCTGTAGCCACAGATGATCTTTATTTTAGAGGAGAAATGGATGAAGTTCGTATTTTTAATGAAGCCTTAACTTCTGAAGAAATTAAGCGTATAGTGTATCAAGAATTAGATGATGTAAATAATTTCAACAGTGGTAAAAGCCTACCTTTTGTAATATCTGACAATACTTTAGGTGGAAAACTCATTAAATACTATAAAATGGACACCTATACTGGCGCTATCTTAGACGATAAAAAAACTTCAGGTAGAGATGTTACTGGTGCCATCATGTATAATTTTAAAAATATCTACAACCAAAAAGCACCTCTACCTTACGTTACCAAGGCTGATGGAGACTGGACAAATACGAGCACTTGGTTATATGGTGACGAATGGGATATTCATGGTAAAATGAATGACTCATTAGATGCTTCCATTGTTCACATACAGCATGATGTAATTATGGATGGCACTTACGAAACCCAAGGCACCGCCGGTATCATAGTCGATGCAGGAAAAACACTTGAGGTGCCCAATTCTAAGGGGCTTTACAATAGTTTCTCTCTAGAATTAAATGGTACGATTAATTTAATTGACGAATCACAACTCATCCAAACAGAAGGTAGTTTTATAACACCATTTAGCTCAGGAAAATTAAAACGCATACAATACGGCGCATCCAGTGTTTACGAATATAACTATTGGTCTTCCCCTGTAGGTAATGGAGCTAATACTGTTTTAAACGCTCAATATACAGTTGGTGATATTATAAACAATGTAGCTTTTTCTAGTTCTGGGTACAACGGTAAACCTACCCCGGTGACCGTTGCAGATTATTGGATATGGACTTACCCTAATAAACCTGCAAACAATATCAATCTGTGGGAACATGCAAGAAGTAACGGAACAATAAAAGCTGGTGAAGGTTTCACCATGAAAGGTACTGGAGCAAGTAGTTCAACGCAACCTTACCAATTTGAAGGCTTGCCATTTAATGGTGACATAAGTTTAACTATAGATAAAGGCAATGAATATTTGGTTGGTAACCCTTATGCTTCAGCATTAGATACCCATGCTTTTATTGACGACAATTTAAACCTTTCTAACGGAGGAAATAATACGCAAAACATTATAAACGGTGCCATTTATATTTGGGATCATATTTCTACACATTCTCATCAAACTAAAAAATACGAAGGCGGTTATTCTATAATAACTAAAGCAGGTGAAACTGAAGCCATCTCTAACGATACACGTATTAATGTGACCAATGTAAAAGGCAAAACAGCAAAACGCTATATACCCGTTGGGCAAGGTTTTTTCGTATCAACAATAAATTATACACATAAAGATTTAAAAGACGTTGATATTGACGGTGGAAACCTTATTTTTAAAAATAGCCAACGTGCATTTATAAAAGAAACTAGTCCCGATTCTGAGTTCTTAAAAACGACCGATTCAAAATCAAAAAATAATGATTTAAAAATAAGTTCTGATACTCGAGCCAAAATAAGACTAGGCTTTAATTCGCCAGAAGGTTATGTTCGCGAATTATTATTAGGAACCGACGAAAATGCTTCAATAGCATACGATTTAGGTTATGAAGCACCTCTAATTGAATCCAATAGCGAAGATTTATATTGGATGTTTAGTGACGCTAAACTCATCATACAAGCTATACAAAACTTTGATGATGTTAGTTTAAAGCTTCCTTTAGGATTAAAAATTTCAACGGAAGGATTGGCCACTATTAAAATTGATGCCCTAGAAAATATTAACGATCAAACTGAGGTGTATTTATTTGACAATCATTTAAACACCTATCATGATTTAAAAAGTAACGATTTTGAAGTTTATCTAACACCTGGTGAATACAACGACCGTTTCGAAATCAGTTTCTCAACAGATTCCACTTTAAGCAATGAAACTATCGAAGGAAGTCATATTAGTGTATCTTTCAATAATGATAAAGACCGTTTAGTGATTCATAATCCGAATTCTAAACAAATACAAAGTGTCACATTGTTTAATTTATTAGGACAATCTGTTGGTGATTTAAAAATTTCGGAAGATTCAACTTATAATGAATTCAACATCAAACAGCGTACTGGTGTGTACATTGTAAAATTAAAAACCACAGAAGGGGCCATCTCAAAGAAGATTATTGTAAACTAGATAAAACGAAAATTACTTATAAAAAAAGTCCTGAATTAATTTTCAGGACTTTTTACTTTTAATATTAGGTCTTCGATGGAGACTTTATCTTGTTCCCCTGAAATCATATTTTTTAAGGTAAACTGATTGGCCTTTATTTCTTCATCGCCCACTAAAACCACAAACGGAATTTCACGCTTATTGGCATGATTCATTTGTTTTTTCATTTTTGCCGAATCAGGATATAACTCCGCATTAACTCCATTTTTTCTTAAGGCTTTAATCGCTTTCAAACTGAACAAGGCTTCTTTATCACCAAAGTTTATAAATAAAACTTCAACATTTTTATTAACGGTTTCAGGGAATAATCCGAGTTCTTCTAAAACCAGATAAATACGGTCTAGTCCGAAACTTATTCCAACCCCACTCACATCTTTCAATCCGAATATACCAGTTAAATCGTCGTAACGACCACCGCCACCAATAGAACCCATTTGTACGTTTTCTGGCGCAGACACTTCAAAAATAGCACCTGTGTAATAATTTAAACCTCTAGCTAAAGTCACATCCAATTGTAATTTAGCTGCAGATAAACCTAATTCCGAAATCGCGCCATCGATAAATGCCAATTCTTCAATACCTTTTAAACCTTCTTCGGAAGTACTTAAAATACTTTTTAAACTTTCAATTTGAGATTCAAACGTACCAGAAAGTGTAAATAAAGGCTGAAGTTTAGAAATACCTTCTTCTGAAATACCCTTACCTAACATTTCTTCCTTTACCTTCTCCTCGCCTATTTTATCCAATTTATCCAAAGCTACCGTGAAATCAATAAGTTTATCACTAGCTCCAATGACTTCGGCAATTCCAGAAAGTATTTTTCTGTTGTTGATTTTAATCGTAACACCTTCTAATTTTAAGGCTGAAAAAACAGTATCGTAAAGCTGAATAAACTCAACTTCTTGCCACAATGATTTTGACCCCACCACATCGGCATCGCACTGAAAAAACTCTCTAAAACGCCCTTTTTGAGGCCTATCGGCTCTCCAAACTGGTTGAATTTGGTAACGTTTAAAAGGAAATTCAATCTCGTTTTGGTGTTGCACCACGTAACGTGCAAAAGGTACCGTTAAATCGTAACGCAAGGCCTTTTCTGATATTGAAGGTGTTATTTTAGTAGAATCTTTTTCAGCGTAAGCTTGGGCATTGGCTTTGGCTAAAAAATCTCCAGAATTTAATATTTTAAAAATTAAGCGATCGCCTTCATCACCATATTTCCCCATTAGGGTACTAGAATTTTCAAAGCTTGGCGTTTCAATAGGTTGAAAACCGAAAGATTGAAAAGCTCCTCTTATGGTGTTAAAAATATAGTTTCTCTTAGCGACTTGTTCTGGATTAAAATCTCTTGTGCCTTTTGGTATACTTGGTTTTTGAGCCATACAAATGCCTGCGAAGGCAGGTATCTTTTAATTGTTAATAGTAATATTTTCTTGCCCCCACACACAATCACATTAGTAGCTATATGATGCGGACAAACAAAAATACTGGTTTCGTTTTAAATAGTTTAATTAATTATCTTATCAAAATAATTAAACAAATCCCCCTTCGTGATAACAGCACCTTGTTCAATCATTTTAAATTTATCAAGGTTTTTATCGTCTGTATAATCCTTATCAGCTTGTAAAAACTCAACATTATCGTCCATTAAATTATTACGTAGCCACTCGTAACCTTCGGCCGTTGTAATATCTTGATCATTTTTAATGTTCACAACGATAGCTTGCATGTTCTCAGCACCTAATTTAAATAAATACATATGCTGCGCCGAAATATGCTCCATATATTCAGCAGTATTTAAGACGCCTTCCCAAATTAAATCACTAAACACATCCAATTCCATTTCTGCTAAATCGGGTTTGTTTTCTTTTAAATTGGCCCACTCTTCACCTGTAATAGACTGTGTGGCTAAAAAGTTTATAAATTCTTGTTCCAATTCTTCGAATTGTTCTTTTGTAAGTCTTGAATATTTCATTTAAAAAAATCTATGGATAATACCTCTTAAATATGCCTTGTTTCATAAAACAAACCTATTAAAAAAGGCATGCAAATTTATGAAATATCTCTTAGTTCTTAGAAATTATAAAGCATAAAAAAACCACTCGAAATGAGTGGTTTAATTTTATTGTAAAGCGTTTAGCGATTAAGCTTGAGCAACAACTTCGAATTCTAAATCTACAGTTACTTCTCTGTGTAAACGAATAACGGCAGTATATTTACCTAAACGTTTAACTGTAGTAACAGTGATGAATTTTTTCTCAATTGATTGACCTTCTTTTTCTAAAGCTTCAGCTAAATCGATGTTGTTTACAGAACCAAATAATTTGTCTCCTGTTCCAACTTTAGCTGGTATTTTAATTTCTAATGCTTTAAGTGCATCTGCAATCTTATTAGCATCATCAACTATTTTCTTTTCTTTAAAAGCACGTTGCTTTAAGTTCTCAGCTAACACTTTCTTTGCAGAAATAGTTGCTAAAATTGCCTGACCTTGAGGAATTAAAAAGTTTCTACCATAACCGTTCTTAACTGTTACAACATCGTCTTTAAATCCTAAATTTTCAACGTCTTGTTTTAATATAAGTTCCATTGTTATCGGTATTTTATTTTAATAAATCTGCTACATAAGGCATTAAAGCTAAGTGACGCGCTCTTTTTACAGCTACAGACACTTTTCTTTGATACTTTAATGAAGTTCCTGTTAAACGTCTTGGTAAAATTTTACCTTGCTCGTTTACAAACTTTAATAAGAAATCTGGATCTTTATAATCGATATATTTAATACCAGATTTTTTGAAACGACAATATTTCTTTTGCTTATTTGTTTCAATATTAAGAGGCGTTAAATATCTAATTTCGCCGTCTTTTTTTCCTTTTGATTGTTGTTCTATTGATGACATAATTAAGCTTTTTGTTTAAGTTTTTCTCTTCTTCTCTCTGCCCAAGAAACAGCGTGCTTATCTAAAGCTACTGTTAAATAACGCATAAAACGCTCGTCACGTCTAAACTCTACTTCTAAAGCATCAATTACTTCTCCAGATACAGTGTATTGGAATAAGTGATAAAAACCACTTTTCTTGTTTTGAATTGGGTAGGCTAATTTTTTTAGTCCCCAATCTTCTTTAGCTATCATCTTAGCGCCGTTAGAAACAAGAAAATCTTCGTATTTCTTTACTGTTTCCTTTACCTGATCTTCAGATAAAACGGGATTTAAGATGAAAACAGTTTCATAATGATTCATAAAAATCGTATTTTATTGTTAAAAATTGGCTGCAAAAGTAAATAAATTCTATATATTACACAACAAAATCGGAGCTTTATTTCCCTAACAAATTTTTAGTGTAAAAAAACGATAAAATACTTAACCAACAACGCTTTACCGATGTTTTTTGGTTTTTAACCGAATTTTTTGTATTATTGTCGATACCTTAACCGAAATATAAATTGTTATGACTTTAAACTGTGTAGTGGTAGACGATTCAGCAATACAACGTCTCTCTATTGTTAAATTAGTCGAGAACCACCCCTCTCTCAACCTAATTGCCGAATACAGTAGTGCTTTAGAAACAAAAAATGGTTTAAACACCCATCAAGTAGATTTAATTTTTTTAGACATTGAAATGCCAGTGTTAAACGGATTTGAACTTTTAGACGTATTAAATAATAAGCCGCAAATTATTTTTGTAACTGGTAAAACCGAATACGCCTTTAAAGCTTTCAATTACGACGCAACCGATTATTTACACAAACCAATTACAAGAGAACGTTTTAACACGTCTGTAGACAAAGCTTTAGAGCAACATAGGTTGACTCAAGACTTTAGTGAAGAAGATGGAGAACACATTTTTGTAAAAAGTAATCTTAAAAAACGTAAAGTATACATTAAAGACATTAAGTGGATTGAAGCCCTTGGTGATTATGTAAAACTTGTTACCGAAGAAAACAGTTTAGTTGTACTTTCTACAATGAAATCTTTTGAAGCTGAATTGCCAGAGGGTAAATTCTTAAGGATTCATAAATCGTATATTGTTAATTTGGATAAAATTGACAGATTCAACAGTAAAAACGTTGAAGTTGGCGCTTATGAAATTCCTCTAAGCAGAAACAAGAAAACACAATTAGTAGACGCTTTAAATAATATTTAAAGTTCATACCAATTTTACAATATTATAAATGTGATGAGATCCCAACCTACGTCGGGACTAATTCAATCACAAAATTTGCTAACAAATTTTTATTTCATTAGAAGTTATCGACATTTAAAATTACTCTAACAGATCTAAAATCTTTTACACTAAAGAAGCTATTGTTTATTTTAATGATAGCTTCTTTTGTTTTTGCTAAAGATTGTTGCTTCGGGATTTTCACTAAAATATTTTTATGAAACTGATTCCTTATACGTGCCACAGGTGGTGCTTCTGGCCCCAATACATGCTCCCCAAAAACCTGTCGTAATGATTTAGCAAACCAAATAGAAGCCGTTTCCACACGATTGTAATCTTTATGCTTTAAAGTAATTTTTATCTGTTTAAACACTGGCGGATATTTAAAATTATAACGATCGTTCATTTGTTCTTTAAACATATCGCTATAATTACTAGTAGACACCTGTTGTAAAATATTATGGTGCGGATTGTACGTTTGAATCAACACCTTCCCACGCTCTTCGGTACGCCCTGCTCTACCTGAAACCTGCAACATCAATTGAAAACTACGTTCGTGAGCTCTAAAATCAGGAAAATTCAACATATTATCAGCATTCATAATACCCACCAATTTGACGTTTCTAAAATCTAAACCTTTGGTAAGCATTTGTGTACCCACAAGAATATCAATTTCTTGCTGCTCTAACGCCGTTATAATTTTTTCGTAACCATATTTGCCACGCGTGGTATCTAAATCCATTCGCGCTACTTTATAATCTGGAAACAACACCTTTACCTCTTCTTCAATCTGTTCGGTTCCAAAACCTTTACTATCGATATCTTGTCCGCCACACGCCAAACAATCTTGTATCATGGCCGAATGATAACCACAATAATGACAGCGTAATTGATTTCTATATTGATGAAACGTTAAACTGACATCACAATTAGGGCATTCCGGTGCATGTCCGCAGGTTTTACACTCTACGATTGGCGAAAATCCGCGACGGTTTTGAAACAATATGATTTGATGCCCTTCCGCCAAGGTTTCAGTCATTTCTTCGATAAGTCTATCGCTAAAATGCCCTTTCATACGTTTCTTTTTCTGCTTCTCTTTTATATCTACCAACTCGATGTCTGGCATCAACACATTATTATAACGCACAGACAATTCAACAAAACCATATTTATTTTGTTTCGCGTTATAGAAGCTCTCTAAGCTTGGTGTGGCTGAACCTAACAAGGTTTTTCCTTGATGTAAATGTGATAACACTACAGCAGCATCTCTAGCTTGATAGCGTGGTGCTGGATCAAACTGCTTAAAAGATTGTTCGTGTTCTTCATCAACCACAATGAGCCCTAAATTATTAAAAGGTAAAAAAATAGACGAGCGCGCTCCCAATACAATTTGCGCTTTCGCGGAATTATTAAGCACATGATTCCAAACCTCAACACGTTCTTGAACGGAGTATTTAGAATGAAAAACCGCGACTTGCTCTCCGAAATAATTCTGAAGCCTCGAAATTAATTGTGTTGTTAATGCAATTTCAGGAAGTAGATACAATACTTGTTTTCCTTGGTTAATCACCTCTTCAATAAGCTTCACATAAACTTCAGTTTTCCCTGAAGAGGTTACACCATGTAATAAGGTCACGTTCTGAGTTTCAAAACTGGTTTTTATTTCTTCTAAAGCCAGTTCTTGATGTTCGTTTAAACTTTTTGAAGATTCGGTATCTTCACCAGAATATTCAACACGGTCGGTTTGTATATGATATTCTTCAAGAATACCTTTATCTATAAGCGTCTTTACAATAGACGACGACGCCCCGCTTTCAGCAACTAAATCGGTAACCTTTACTGGTTTTTTAGTTTTTGCCGAAATTGAAAATAACGTTAAAACCACTTCTCGCTGTTTGTGCGCGCGACTTAATTCTTCCATCAATTCATGAAGCGCCCTTTCACTGGTATAACTCATGTGTAGTTTTACATAGCGCACCAATTTAGGCTTGTACTTTTCATAAACTTCTTCCTCTACAGAAATCGCGTCTTTTTCAATAAGCCCTTTTATAACAGGAAGCACATTCTTTTTACCTAGAATATTAGAAATATCATGAATTTTCAATGAAGACTGATGCTGCAGCGCTTCATAAATTAAAAACTCATCATCTTTTAAAATAGATTCATCAATAATATTCACAGTGTTTTTAGAAACAACCGTTTCACTCTCAAGAATAAAAGCACTCGGTAAAGCGGCTCGCATGACATCGCCAAGTGTACACATGTAATAACTCGCTATCCATTGCCAAAATTTTAATTGCTGACTATTAACAACGGGTTTATCATCTAGAATTTGCTGAATATCTTTAGCCTCATAGGCCGCTGGCTCATCCTTATGAATACTAAAAACAATACCTGTATATATTTTAGATTTCCCGAAAGGT
This sequence comes from Tamlana sp. 2_MG-2023, assembly GCF_030548465.1. Taxonomy (GTDB): domain Bacteria; phylum Bacteroidota; class Bacteroidia; order Flavobacteriales; family Flavobacteriaceae; genus Pseudotamlana. The sequence continues at coordinate 379,188 of NZ_JAUOSF010000001.1, read as the reverse complement.
ACCGCAACACGCATGCCTGGTTTTAAAAAAGCTGCTTCCGCCGGTGTTACCGTATAAGTAAACAGTTTTTTTAAAGGAATAGGAATAATGACATCTATAAAATCTAACATAAACTAATTCGTTTTTCTAAGTTTATTCAAAGACGCATTCAACTCATAACCCAATAATAAAATATTAGAATTTAACCATAAATATAAAAGAAGAATTAAAAGCGCACCGATGGAACCATATAGCTTGTTGTACTGACTAAAATTCTCGATATATACCCCAAATAAAAAGGATGTTATGATAATGAGCAAGGTTGTAAAAAGCGCTCCAGCCGAGAAAAACCGCGATTCTTTTCCTTCTTTGGTTCCAAAATAATAAAGAGTAGAAACCGATAAATACACCATAGTAACAAAGAAAGCAGACTGCACCATTTTGGTCCAAAATACCGCTTTGGCTTCAGCCTCAAAACCGTCACCCCGAAACACACTTAACATTTCTTGAACCACATAAATCTGAACATACCCCAAAATCGCAATTGTAAAGATGAGTAAAAATGCCAAAATTAAAGCAATTCCAAGTGCATATAAATACTGTCTAAATGCTGTTCGTGTGATCTGCTCATGATAAGAACTTTCAAAACCCGTAAATACCGCATTTACACCATTTGCCATTAATAATACCGACAAAAGAAAAACGGAAGAAAGTAAACCGCCTCGTTGCGATTGCTCTATGTTTTCAAAAATATTTTCAAAGAAAAAATCGGATGTTGTTGCAGGTAGAAACGATTCTAAAAAAACTAAAAATTCATGCTTAAAATTATCCACCGGAATGTAAGGGATGATAATTAAAATAAAAAGTAAGAAAGGAAAAATAGCGGTAAAAAAACTAAAAGCAATAGCACTCGCCCGCGTTGTTACGGCACCTTTAATAATTCCTGTAATGTAAAGCTCTATGAGGTCGTAAAGCGTTAAGCCTTCTAAACCTGGAAGCTTTATACGTTTTAGAAACCGAACCAAAAGATTAACAACCGGAATTTTTTCAAGTTTATCTTCAATTGGTTTAGTCATTAATAACTTGCTTTTGTTGATTACACAAAGTTATTAAAATAAAAAGTGTCTTTGAGTAATTAAGCTTACTAATTAAAAGTGAAGGCATCTTGATTTTTAATTTTTCATAAAAATCAAGATGCACGCATTCAAAAAACAATAAAATTACTTTACCGCTTTTAAGCTTAAGTCCATATTATGAACCGAATGCGTTAAAGCACCAGATGAAATGTAATTCACCCCACACTCCGCATAATGTCTAATAGTAGCTTCGTTTATATTTCCAGAAGATTCAGTAAGACATTTATCTCCTATAATTTTTACAGCTTTTCTAGTGTCTTCATAATCGAAGTTATCAAGTAAAATTCTGTAAATCCCATCATTTTGTAGAATTTCTTCAACTTCCATAAGGTTTCTAGCTTCTACCATGATTTGTAAATCCTTTCCAGTTTCCTGCAAGTAGTCTTTAGTCATTTCGATAGCTTTCGTGATGCCACCTGCAAAATCGATGTGATTATCTTTTAGCATAATCATATCATATAAAGCAAATCTATGGTTTTCACCACCACCAATTTTTACAGCCCACTTCTCTAGAACTCGAATACCTGGGGTTGTTTTACGAGTGTCTAAAATTCTAGTTTTAGTCCCTTCTAATAAATCAACAAACATTCTAGTTTTAGTAGCAATAGCACTCATACGCTGCATGGCGTTAAGCACGGTACGCTCTGCTTTTAAGATAGATTGAGTTGGCCCTTCAATGTACATAACGACATCGCCGTAAGTTACCTCTGTACCGTCTTCAATACGAATATCTAATTTCAAGTTTTTATCTACATAAGCAAAGACCTTCTTGGCGAAATTAACACCGCCAATAATACCTTTATCTTTTACTAAAAGCTTAGCTTTCCCTCTAGCATTTTCAGGGATACAGGCTAATGAACTATGATCTCCATCTCCAACATCCTCTCTAATCGCATTAGAAATAATCATTTTCAACTCCGAATCAAACTGCTCTTGTGTAATCATAAATAAATCTTGTTTGCAGCAAAAATAATAAATAGATTCACTTAATTAAATTTTACATTTACGAAATTTTGAATTTATTCTTATTTTAATGCATTATTCATAAAATGCTACAGATATTTTTAACTTATGACGATTAAACTTATTGCGATTGGAAAAACTGATAATAAACAACTTACGTTATTAATTAACGATTATATTAAACGTTTGGGGTTCTACATTAAGTTCAATTTAGAGGTTATTCCTGATATCAAAAATTCTAAGAATTTAAGTGAAGATCAGCAGAAAAAAAAGGAAGGAGAGCTGATTTTGAGCAAGATAAATACTACAGACGCCTTGATCTTATTAGATGAGAACGGAAAACAACATGATTCTGTAGCCTTTTCAAATTACTTACAGAAACATATGAATTCTGGGATTAAGCAAATCGTTTTCGTAATTGGAGGGCCTTATGGTTTTTCGGAAGATGTTTATCAAAAAGCGAATGGGAAAATATCATTATCTAAAATGACATTTTCCCATCAAATGATTCGCCTATTTTTTATTGAACAGCTTTATAGAGGTTTCACTATTTTAAGAAATGAACCTTATCACCACAGATGATTCAGTTTGCAGTCTCAGTTCTCAGTCTCAGCTATAAATAAGCTAAAACTTCTCGAGCATCCTTAAAGCTATTTATATTAATGTGTTTTATAAATTTCTTTTCTCTTTTTCAACTGACGTTCTAAATCTGAAATAGTCTCTCTAACGGATACTTCAAAATTACGTTCATTGGAGGTTGCGAATATTCTTGGTCCTGGCAAACTCAACTCAATATTACAAATTTTACCTGCATCATGATCTTTTTCATCTTGTTTAAAATGTACTTCTGCACTTATAAGAAATTCGTATCTGTTGAATATTTTTTCTAATTTTTCTTTTGTAAACTCTGAAAGTGTTTCACTCACATCTACTCCTACATATTGAAAATTTACTGTCATAATCATGCTCTTTTAATGTTAATAATCTATCCGAAGATACATGATTTTCGAATAATTCAATACAACAATTGTCATAAAAAGGTATTAAAATTTTAACTAGAATCACTTCTTGTCCATTTTCATATTGTCCATTATAATCTTACTTTTGAAAACCTTAATCCTATGATACTATGCAACTCGTTTTCGCTACTAACAATACAAATAAAGTAAAAGAAGTTCAAGCTTTAATTCCGGAACACATTACATTGTTAAGTCTGAAAGATATTGGTTGCTTAGAAGATATTCCCGAAACTCAAGATACCATTGAAGGTAATGCCATTCAAAAAGCCAACTATGTTAAAGCACATTATGGTTACGATTGTTTTGCAGACGACACAGGTCTAGAGGTTGAATCTCTAAATGGCGCTCCAGGAGTTTACTCAGCGCGTTATGCTGGAGAACAAAAAGACGCTACCGATAACATGAATAAGCTTCTCGCTGAACTTGACAATAAAAACAATAGAAAAGCGCAGTTTAAAACAGTTATCGCATTACATGTTAATAACGAATTACAAACCTTTACAGGAATTTGTGAAGGTGAAATTACAACAAGTAAAACTGGCGCCGAAGGTTTTGGTTACGATCCTATCTTTAAACCCCAAGGCTACGCCGAAACTTTTGCCGAAATGCCACTTAGCATAAAAAATAGTATTGGCCACCGTGGGAAAGCCGTTTCTCAACTCGTTGCCTTTTTAAACAAAAAATAACGAAACCGCTATAATTTTCAATTATTGTAGTTCAACTCTGATAATTTCAATTTAGACTCCATTTTTAGCTTAGAATCGTTAAAAAAACAAGGCGCTTGTTGCCTGTTAATATTCTTTATGTTACTTTTAAATTATGACAGAGGAAGCTATTGAAAAAGAGAATGCAACCATTGCAAAGGCCTACAAAGAGCTACTTAAGGTTAGTTACACCACACTTTCTAGTGAGGATAAAAAACTAATTAGAAGTGCTTTTGAAGTCGCTTTGGATGGGCATAAAAACCAACGAAGAAAATCGGGAGAAGCTTACATCTTCCACCCTATCGCTGTGGCCAAAATTGTGGCACAAGAAATTGGATTAGACGCGACTTCTATTGCAGCAGCATTACTTCATGATGTTGTTGAAGATAGCCCCGATTACGAGATAAAAGATATTGAAAACCGCTTTGGAAAAACCATTGCTAGGATTGTTGAAGGCCTTACTAAAATTTCATCGCTTAGTAAAGAGAAAGACATGGACGTGTCTTTACAGGCAGAAAATTTCCGTAAGATGCTATTGACGCTTAATGATGATGTTCGCGTAATCATTATAAAAATAGCAGACAGATTGCATAATATGCAAACCATGGATTCGATGCGCCCTGATAAACAGGACAAAATTGCTTCTGAAACCTTATATATTTATGCACCGCTTGCACACCGTATTGGTTTATACAATATAAAAACGCAACTCGAGGATTTAAGTTTAAAATACACCGAACCAGATGTATACAACGATATTCTTCATAAAATAAAAGAAAGCAAAGAAGAGCAGGATCTTTACATCGAACAGTTTAGTGACGTCGTAAAGAAAGCTCTGGATAAAGAAAACTTTGAATATTCTATAAAAGGACGGCCAAAATCTATTTTCTCAATTAGAAAGAAAATGATGAATCAAGGTGTTTCCTTTGATGAAGTCTACGATAAATTCGCCATTAGAATTATCTATAAAAGTGAGTTGAGCGATGAAAAATTCCAAGCTTGGAAAATATACTCGATCGTAACGGATCACTTTAGACCTAATCCAATGCGTTTACGCGACTGGATTACTTCCCCTAAAACAACGGGATACGAAGCACTGCATATTACTGTCATGGGCCCTAAAGGCCGTTGGGTTGAAGTTCAGGTGCGTAGTGAACGTATGAATGAAATTGCTGAAAAAGGTTATGCTGCTCACTACAAATACAAGCACGATAAAGAAAAAGAAGATAGCCTTGAGAGCTGGATTAACAGATTACAAGAAGCGCTAGAAAGCCCTGAAATTAACGCTGTTGATTTTGTTGAGCAGTTTAAACTCAACTTATATTCACAAGAAATATTTGTATTTACTCCAAACGGAGATTTAAAATCGCTTCCTAAAGGTGCGACTTCTTTAGATTTTGCTTTTAGTATTCATACCGAAATAGGTATGAAGACCAGAGGTGCTAAAGTTAATGGTAAACTAGTGCCTTTAAGCCATGTTTTGGAAACTGGCGATCAGGTGGAAATCTTAACTTCCGAAAGCGCTAAACCAAATCCGAACTGGTTGGATTATTCCACAACGGCTAGAGCACGAGGAAAAATTAAATCAGCTCTAAAAGAAGATAGAAAACGTATTGGCGAAGATGGAAAAGAGATTTTACGTCGTAAATTAAAGCAGTTAAAAATTACGCTTAATGAACGAACTATTAATGAATTGGTTAAGTACTTTAAACTAAAAACCAGTTTAGACCTTTTCTATCGTGTTGGCATAGGTTCTATTGATAACGTGATGATTAAAAACTTTGCAGCCTCGCGTAGCAATGCTTTAATGTCTTTTATCAAAAGTAAAATCACCAGAAAAGCAACGATTCCGAAAGAAGAACTGGATCGAAACGAAGTTACTACAAATTTTGACTCCTTAGTTTTTGGAAAGGAATCTGAAAAACTAGATTACAAACTGGCCAATTGCTGCAACCCCATTCCAGGCGATCATGTTTTTGGCTTTTTAACAGTTTCCGAAGGCATTAAAGTACATAAAAAGAACTGTCCGAATGCTTTAAGTTTACAGTCAAACTACGCATACCGTATCATGACAGCGCGTTGGGTAGATTCTTCTCAGCAAGAGTTTATGGCGCAGATTAAATTAACGGGTATCGACCATATCGGACTTGTAAATGAAATCACAACCATCGTTTCAGAAAACATGCATGTTAATATGAAAAGCATTAGTTTTGAAAGTGATGATGGTTTATTCTCTGGAAAAATCAATGTTGTTGTGAAAAATAATACCATAATTAAAAAGCTTTTAGAAAAACTTAAAAAAATTAATGGTATAGATAAGGTTACTAGAGTGTAAAAAATGTGTAAATTTGCCCACGGAAATTATGAATGCAAAAACCGATACAAAGAATCAAGACATCGTAAAGAGTGTATTTACTAGCTTTTTAGAAAACAAAGGGCACCGTAAAACACCAGAACGTTACGCTATCTTACAGGAAATTTATAATAGTGAAGAGCATTTCGATATAGAATCTCTATATCTTAATATGAAAAATAAAAAGTACCGCGTATCTCGCGCAACACTTTACAACACTATAGAATTGCTTTTAGAATGTGGTTTGGTAAGAAAGCACCAATTTGGTCAAAACCAAGCACATTACGAGAAATCTTACTTCGACAGACAACACGACCACGTTATTCTTACAGACACCGGTGAAGTTATAGAGTTTTGCGACCCTAGAATTGAATCGATCAAAAAAACAATTGAAGAAGTTTTCGATATAAAAATTAACAACCACTCGCTCTATTTTTACGGAAATAGAAAATCAGAAACAAATAACTAATATTCACAATGGCAGTAGACTTACTACTAGGATTACAATGGGGAGACGAAGGCAAAGGAAAAATTGTTGACGTCCTTACCAAAGACTATAATATCATAGCACGTTTTCAAGGCGGGCCAAATGCAGGTCACACTTTAGTTTTCAACGGTAAAAAACACGTATTACATACCATTCCTTCTGGAATTTTTCATGATGATGCTACGAATTTAGTAGGAAACGGTGTTGTTATAGATCCTGTGATTTTTAAAGGTGAACTAGACAAACTTGAAGAGCAAAATGTAGATTATAGAAAATCTTTACACATTTCAAGAAAAGCACATATTATCTTACCAACGCACCGTTTATTAGATGCGGCAAGTGAAGCCTCAAAAGGGAAAGCGAAAATTGGATCAACACTTAAAGGTATTGGCCCAACTTATATGGATAAAACCGGAAGAAACGGAATTCGTGTAGGTGATTTAGAACTTAGCGATTGGAAAGAACGTTATAGAGCATTAGCCGATAAACATGAGGCGATGATTAAATTCTATAATGTAGAAATTGAATACAACTTAGCAGAATTAGAGGTTGAATTTTTTAAAGCAGTAGACGTTTTAAAATCTTTAAAATTAATTGATTCTGAAGAATATATTTATCAAGCACAAAAGTCTGGGCAAACCATTCTTGCTGAAGGAGCTCAAGGCTCTTTATTAGATATTGATTTTGGAACGTATCCATTTGTAACGTCTAGTAACACGACTGCTGCAGGAGCTTGTACTGGTTTAGGTGTTGCGCCTAATCAAATTGGCGAAGTTTTCGGGATTTTCAAAGCTTACACTACACGTGTTGGTTCTGGCCCATTCCCAACCGAACTTTTTGATGAAGACGGTGCGACTATGGCTAAAGTTGGTAACGAATTCGGTGCGACTACTGGAAGACCAAGACGTTGTGGTTGGTTAGACCTTGTTGCCTTGAGATACGCTTGTCAAGTTAATGGTGTAACACAATTAATGATGATGAAAGGTGATGTACTTTCTGGTTTTAAAACCTTAAAAGTATGTACATCATATAAATATAAAGGCGAAGAAATCACACATCTTCCTTACAACATCGAACCAGAAAACTTGGAACCTGTTTATTCTGAATTTAGCGGATGGAACGAAGATTTAACAGAAATGTCTGAAGCTTCTCAAATGCCAAAAGCTTTAAACGGTTATATCGAATTTTTAGAAAAAGAATTAGAAATCCCTATTACTATTGTTTCTGTTGGACCAGACAGAAAGCAAACTATTTTTAGAAAGAAGTAATATTTTTTTAATAAAAAGAAGAGGCTGCCTGAAAAGACAGCCTCTTCTTTTTTAAGGCAGTTTGAGAGACACTACTTTATTTTATTTCAGCATCTTTCATCCAAAAATAACCTTCCACTGTTAATTTCTCTCCCATATTATTTAGCACATACCCTTTGACCTCAACCAATAAACCAAAATTTTCATTATTAACCGAAAGATTCGATTGAGTAATTATCTTCCCTGTGACATTTATGTATGGATCAAATTCATCATTACTACCTTTAGAGTCAAACCATAATTCAGGCTCTAAATCTTGTAAATCACCAGTATCATCCAAAAAAATTCGATCCACAGTAAGATCGTGTTCACCATCAATAACTTCCCTCCATTTTAAATTTTCAGGTACACTGTATCTAAAATCGAAACGTAAATTTTCATTCCCACCGTACAAACCGATTCTATAATCGCTGTCTAACCATGCGCCATAAGCAAGACCAAAAACAGAGGTTCCTGTTTCTTTAACTGTTTTTCCGTCAGGATAGGTAAATTCAAAATTAAAACCATTATCTGTGTTTAATTGAGATGCGTAATCAAAAACTTGATCATTTGAGTCATCACCATCATCTTTATCACAAGATATGACAGTTATCAATAGGGACAGGAATACAATAAATTTTAGATATTTCATCTTCTTAAATTTATTTTACGTTAAACTTCATATTAAATGGCCTAATACTCCCCTTAACTTTTTGTCCTGAGGATGGTGTTAATTGAAATGTAATTTCATAGCTACCTTTTTTAAAAGAACGCCCATTATCTGATAATTTTTGTAAAACAGGAATCGCATCAAAAGCCTCTATAGGTACAAACATATCACCTGGTAACCATGGCCAATTGGCTCGTGATGTTGTAGAAACTGTTTTACCATTGTATTTTACCACAGTTTTCATATCGAACAGCACAAACTGATCTGGTTTAGCGTTGCTTTTGAAATTAAAATTAATGGTATACACTCCCGTTTTAAAAGCTTTAAATAACTCAACTGGAGAATTTTGTTTTATACTACTGGTTTTCGACACACCTTTCACTGAAAGATTCCCCTCAATAGATTGTGAAAAAGAAATCACTGAACATAACATACATGCTGTAACAAGCACTCTTAACTTTACTAGTTTCATAATTTTTATTTTTTAAAATTTAATTATTATTTAATTTATTGATCTATCCTTATCTAGTCTAGTTGTACATTTTTTTTTAGAGACAAGGTATCAAACTATAAGTCTGCTAGAATTTTTTTTGCTGCTTTAATGGTAAGGTCTTTATACTCACCTTTAACGTGTCCCAAATCTTTAGAGATTGTTAGGTGAATAAGATTTTTATTAGCATAAGTAGATACCTGACCTGTGTTTGGCATATAAAAAGCTTCTTCTCCAAGCCCCTGTATGCGTTCCTTATTTTTAAGATAACTCATAGATGTTTCAAAATTCTTGGCTTTTCCAGCCCCCAATACAACAACAAGCATTGCCCTAGACTCAACATCACCAATATTAAATTTATAAAAACAAGTAGGATAAGAAGAGCCACTAGTTTCTTTACGAAAATTGTTTGCTTCAGGTATTAGCGCTTTTATATAAGCTTCCGTGAGATAATTGCACGGATCAATTTCGGATGAATTTTGGTCTCTTTTTTTATCATTTCCACAAGAGAATATGGTTATAAAAAAAGTAATGGCGAATAGTGTTTTCATGTTATTAATTTTTAATATTCATTATCATTTTGTTTAAATTAAATTTTAGTTCTAAGTCATTAATCTAAACGGAACACCTTTTGTTGTAAGGCTAGTCGTTTGGCGAATTCATAGTCCCCACATTCATAAATTGATAATCGCTCACAGCGATATCTTTTGATTCTTCCTCAAAACCAACACACTCCATTTTAAAAGTATCTTTAGACTTCTTTTTACTCATGTAAACCATTTCCATTACCATGCCTTTTTCTATATTTTTAAGCAACTTAGGATCGAAACCATTTGGTATATTTTTTTGAGAGGAACTAAAGTTAAAATCAAAACTCACAGGCGAATTTTCATAAATATAAAGTTCTATATCCGCCTCATCGCTTTCAATTTTATAACCTTGACAATGATGTCCTAAGATTTTCTTTTTGCCAATTTTATTATAAGTAAATTTATTTTCAGTGTCTACCTCATCGTCAACCACATCCACAATATCCATGTTATCCATTGAAGTAACAGAGCCCATTTTGCTAGCTCCAGAATCCATAAACATGACATTTACATTTAGTTCACTGTCCAATACCATAAACATATTCATACTGGAGTCATTGGGGTTTGGATTCACCCCTAGAGCTTCCCCAGCCTCCATTAAATAATAATCTATGAGCATGTCACCTTTGTCGGTAATCATTTTTAAAGAATATCTCCAATTAAAAGAATAGGTTTCTGGTAGTATCGAAGCATCTTCCATTTTTACAGATTTTCCGTTTCCTTTAAAATTGACATCAAATATTTTATCAACACCCTCGCTTGATTTTTCAGCAACCCTTTCAGCTGTTCTATCAAGAACAGTTTCTTCTGCAGCAGCTTCTACACGAGCTTTTAATTTTCTAAGAAACTGAGCTTCACTCCTGGTTGGTAGTAAAAAGATTACTATTACAAATAATAAGATTTGATTTTTCATTTTAGTAAAATTTAATGTTAGTGTTCCATTTACTTAAACCATTACATCGATATAAATTTTGAGAACTAGTAGTATCGCCAGGAGCAGGATTTAGTAACTAAGCGCTACCTCTAAAAGAGAATTTAATTCAATTTCGCTCATATCTTTTCTACTCTCTCCGAGTATTCTATCCATTCGGCTTTGCTTCCAGTTGGCACACATTTTCCGTTTTTGACTATAGTATCTATATACTCATTCACAGCTTTTTTTTACCACAACACAGTTTTCCGATGTTGGTTTGGAGGCATTAACCTCTATGGCACCTAAATAAGCATTAAGTTCTGTGTTTATTTCCGTCACCCAATTGGTACCGCATTCATTCGATGAAATTGAATCACCATACAATCCTACGCAACTACTTCACACCATAACATGGGTTAAACACGAGATTACCATTAGTTCATTAAATGTTTTGTTTTTAAATTTTGTCTGTTGTTTTTGGTTTATAACATCAAATTTACATTAGGAAAGTATCCTTTTTTTATAGAATTTTATAGTTGGTTAGAAATACTGTATAGTTGTAATTACAACTCGTAAACCTTGTTAAACATCTCATAATGTAAACATTGAAACATAAACACATCATCAAGGTTATAGCGAATACCTTTAATAATATTTTTGTTAGCACTCGACAGCGCTATCCTTACTATTTTTATTTTCTGAACCCTTGCAGTAACTCGAATAATTACATTTTAACAACTGAATACGATTTACTTCAAAGTATAAAAACGAAATCATGGTCGATCATTTTAACTTCTATGTAATAAATTTTGTAAATTGAATCTTTCACGCTAATTACCATAGGTTTACAATTGATACACTCATTCATGTAATTGGTACTTTAAATGGTACCAATTATAAGGTTTGAATACATAAATTACTGTAAGCTTACTATATTTAGTAATCAAACCGAATTCAAAATGATAAAAGCTATTATTGTTGATGACGAACTTAATGCCATCAAAAGCCTTCAATGGGAAATAGAGAATTTTTGCCAGGGCATAGAGATATGTGATAGTTTTACGGACCCAATTGAAGCTATTTCGGCTATAAATTATTTAAAGCCTGATTGTGTTTTTCTCGATATTGAAATGCCTGAAATGGATGGGTTTCAATTGTTACAAAATTTAAAATATAGAAATTTCGACTTAATAATTACCACGGCTTTTGATAATTATGCCATTAAAGCATTTAAAGAATCGGCCATTGATTACCTACTAAAACCAATAGATTCTGACGATTTACAAAACGCAGTTGCTCGAATTAAGGTTAACAAAAACAAAAACCTCCTTGGACAGGAATTAAAAAGTGTTTTGAAAAATTTTATGTCGAATAACTCTAAAATAGCTTTACCACTCGCAGGCAAAACCATTTTTATAAATGCAGATGATATTTGTTATTGTAAGGCAGATGGTAATTACTGCGAAATTTATTTTAAAGATGACACTTCCAAAATGTTATCAAAAAAAATTAAAGAAGTTGAAGAACTTATTAATAGCATTGCATTTTTTAGAGTTCATAATTCCTATCTAGTTAACCTAACACATGTTAAAGAATTTATAAAAAGTGATGGCCAATATTTGGTTTTAGAAAACGGGAATTCCATACCCGTAGCACGATCCAAAAAAGAAACTTTATTAAAGAGATTAAGTCATTAACATCTCTTTAGTCAATAAAAACTCGATATGGCTCTTTACTTACTTTTCTAAAGATACCGAAATGGTCATTTTTATATTAATCATATTATTTGTACTTTCTATTTATCATATTTTACTTTATTTTCAACATAAAAACAGTAACAGTTATTACAAGATAGGATTTGAAAATTTATATAATGAAAATAGGTTTTCCACTGATACAAACTGTAATTCTAAAACTAGATTACTAAAATGATTCCTTTTAAAGAGTTTACAGTATTATTTTCAGGGTTTTTAATCACCTTGTCTGTATATCATTTTCTATTGTATTTTCAGCATAAAGATAAAGTTTACCTCTACTACAGCCTGTACACCTTTTTAATTTTCACGGCCAATTACCCTAACACCGAAAACTCGGCTTTTTTAGATGCCACGAACGATAATGACCCATACATGCAACTCCTTATAATCCCTCGAGAATGGATATATAATACACTCTATTTAATGTTTGCCAAAGCATTAGTAGAGTTACACATCTATAAAAAAAACTGGAATAAGGTTTTAAATATTAGCATGTTTGTTTTCTTTATATCCTTATTTATTTTGGTGATATACGCGGTATTAACTAAAAATTATTACGTTGTTGGCTTTGCATTTTCTTACTTCTTCTCACCCGTTATTGCAGTATTAGCTTTAATTAGTTTTTATATACTTTATGGCTTAAAAACCCCCTTAAAATACTATGTACTTATAGGGTCTTTTATATATCTAGTTACAGCTGAATATGCTTTTTTCTTTGCAAGTGGTTATAAAATGGTTACCATTATATTTTCCATTGGCGTAATAATTGAAAACATCCTATTCTCTTTAGCATTGGGGCATAAACAAAAACTAATTTTAGAAGAAAAAAATGTATCGCAACTCAAATTAATCGGTCAACTTAAAGAGAATGAAAATTTACGAGACAAAGTACAGGATCAATTAGTACAAGATTTAATTTTATTTAAAGAAAAAGCCAAAAACGAAAAACTATTAACACTAAAAGAAAAATGGAGTAAGGAAATAGCAGAATTAAAAATAACTTCACTTAGAAGTCAGATGAATCCTCATTTTATTTTTAACTCACTAAATTCTATTAAAATGTATATTATTAATAATGAGAAAGAAAATGCGGTATATTACCTCAATAAATTCTCAAAACTTATTAGAAAAATATTAAGCTCTACCCAGGAAAAAGAAATTAGTTTGGCTGATGAAATTGAAACTATGGAATTGTACGTCAATATAGAAAACATCCGATTTAACAATGAAATAAATTTCGTTTTAGAAATAGAAGAAAACCTAAACCTAGACACTATTAAAATTCCTGCGCTTATATTACAACCTTTTATTGAAAATGCAATCTGGCATGGCCTTGCTTCCAAAAAAGAGGATAAAAAACTATTTATCATGGTTAAAAAATCAGGTTTATCACATTTAAATATTTCAATTGCTGATAATGGAATAGGCCGAAAAAAATCAGCTAAAATAAAAGAAAAGAAAATTTACAAAAGTGAATCTTTAGGAATCAAACTTACAGAAGAGCGCCTTTCTAATTTTGCTAAGGAACATAATGGCAATTATTCTATAATTTTCACAGACTTGTATCATGACAATACCAACTCGCCTGGCACCAAAGTTGTTTTAAAAGTTCCACTTACAAAAGTAAGTCCGTTATAATATTAAGTCATATTAAAATACTTCAATAAAAACAAAAAGTAGCCAAATCAAAAAACTATAACATAGTTACAATTATTAAGGTTTAACTAATAAATTTAATCACTTACTTAAAGCTTGAATTATTTAGGTCTAAACAATATCATAAAACATTATTTTTATCGTTATTTTTGCCTCAAATTTTTTACACTTTGAACAAACTTCAAGTTTTACTATTAATCTTTGTTATAGGTTTTGTTTCAGTTAACGGCGCTCAAGAAAAACGAAAAATTCAAATTGAGTACGCGGGAAAACTCACTATTGATGAAGAAAACTATCCAGGCGCGAAGGTTCTAACACGCGACGATAAGCAGCAAGTACATATTATTCATGGCGGTTCAAACATGTGGTGCGACAAAGCCATTCATTATGGTGAAGAAAATTTCGTTGAAGCCTATGGTAATGTATCTGTGAAACAAGGAGACACCATTAATATGACTTCTAAATATGTAGAATATAGTGGTATCACAGAATTAGCTTTTGCCAGTGGCGATGTGGTTTTAACAGACCCCCACTCTACCATTTCTTCAGACACCCTATACTTTGATCGTGTAAAACAACAAGCTTTTTATAGAAACGGCGGTAAGGTTGTAAAAGATTCTTCAGGCACTATTACAAGTAAAATTGGTCGTTATTACATGGATATTAAAAAATATCAGTTTGTAAACGATGTGGTTTTAGTTAACAAAGAATCAACCATAAATTCAGATTTTTTTGATTTTTACTCCGATTCTGGTTTTGCTTACCTATTCGGACCATCAACCATCACTACCGAAACTAGCAAAACCTATTGTGAAAAAGGGTTTTACGACACCAAATTAGAGGTTGGTTATGCGCTAAAAAATGCTAAAATAGATTACGACAACCGTATCGTTGAAGGTGATAGTTTGTTTTTTGATAACAATAAAAGTTTCGCTTCAGCAACCAATAACATCAAGGTTACCGATACGCTTAATAACAGTATAATTAAAGGGCACTATGCCGAAGTTTTTAAAGAAAAAGATTCGCTATTCATCACAAAACGCGCCTTAGCGATTACCGTACAGGAAAAGGATTCTGTTTTTATGCATGCCGATAAAATTATGGTTACTGGCAAACCAGATAATCGCATTATTAACGCCTATTACAACGCGAAAATATTTAAATCGGATATTACGGGGAAATCAGATTCTATCCACGCGAACCAAAAAACAGGTCTCACCAAGTTAATAAACATTCCACGTTTATCTGCAGGTGATAAATTTTCAACAGCAAGAAAACCGATTCTTTGGAATTTTGAAAACCAAATGACTGGAGACACCATTCACCTGATTTCAAACAGTAAAACGGAAAAAATAGACTCACTCTTGGTTTTTAATCATTCCTTTATCATTAGTAAAGATACCTTAAGTGACAACGGTTATAATCAAATTTATGGTTTACGATTGGTCGGACTTTTTAATGACGAGAATGCGCTACGAGAGGTTAATATCATTAAAAATGCAGAATCAATTTTTTATGCAAGAAACGAAAAACAAGAACTCATAGGAATAGACAAAGCTAAATCTGGTAGCATTAAAATTTTATTTGCTGAAGGCGATATTGAAGAGTACTCTAGATTTAATCAAGTAGATGGTGATTTAATTCCTGAATCTAAATACCCTAAAAAAGATAAATTTTTAAAAGGTTTTGATTGGCGGGAAGATGAACGCCCAACAAGTGTGGAAGATTTATTTAGTGACGATCCTCCTTTAGAACTCCCTGTTATAAAAGGCTTAGATGATTATATCCCTTCAGGCGAATTCTTTGATGAGGCTATGCAGGAACGCATAAAATTAGCAGGAAAAGGTGAACCTCACAAAAATAAAGCGGCTCGTAATATTCCGAAGAAAACAGAAAACTTATTAGAATTCCCTAATGAATTTAGCCACTCAAAATGGCTAAAAAATGGCATCAATGCAGATATTAGCCCTATGAAAACCCCTAATAATGACGTATCCGATCTTATCAAGGGAACAGGAACAGGTGACGGTCACATTTTCCAAATTATTAATAAAACATATGGCACATTCAAATTTTCAGTTTGGATGAAGGGAAAAGGAAAAACGAGACTTAGATTGCAACGTGCTGATACAAACTATGCCGTTTATGCAACATTACCAATAACAGTAACCAATGAATGGAAGGAATACACATTAATTGGACATAAAAGTAACGATGGCAGTAAGCTTAGATGTTTAATTAGTGATCTTCAAACAGATGACTCCATCTATGTTTGGGGCGCTAAACTTATTGAAGTTTTAGAGGAATAAATCAAAAGCGAATGACTTCAGATTTTCTTAAATATCAAGCACAAACAACTACACATCCCTTAGCGATGGAAGTTTCTCATGCCAATGGTTCGTATATTTATGATACCAATAACAAGAGGTATTTAGATTTTGTAGCAGGAGTTTCTGCTTGTCCCTTAGGTCATAACCACCCTAAAGTTATCGATGCCATAAAAACCCAGCTTGACAAATACATGCATGTTATGGTGTATGGCGAGTACGCGCAACAACCAGCTGTAGAACTCACAAAACTCATCGCAAGTCACTTACCTGCACCTTTTGAAAAAACATACTTAACAAACTCTGGAACAGAAGCCATTGAAGGCGCCTTAAAATTAGCCAAACGTGCTACTGGGCGTACCGAAATAATAGCTGCAAACCATGCCTATCATGGTAATACCATGGGCGCTATGAGTGTTATGGGGTACGAAGAGCGAAAACGTGCTTTTAGACCATTATTACCAGATGTACGCTTTATTAACTTTAATAATGAAGAGGACTTAAAGCTAATAACGAAAAATACAGCTTGTGTAATTTTAGAAACCATACAAGGAGGGGCTGGCTTTATAGAACCCACAAATGATTATTTAACAAAAGTTAAAGCGCAGTGTACTAAAGTTGGTGCGCTTTTAATTTTAGACGAAATACAACCAGGTATAGGTCGAACAGGGAAACTTTTCGGATTTGAAAACTACAATTGTATTCCAGATATTATTGTTACAGGAAAAGGACTAGGCGGTGGCATGCCTATTGGCGCTTTTACAGCTTCCAGTGCGCTCATGGATTTATTACAAGACAATCCCAAACTTGGCCATATCACAACCTTTGGCGGGCATCCTGTCATTGCAGCTTCAGCATTAGCAACATTAAAAGAAATTACCGAGTCCAATTTAATGTCACAAGCATTAGAAAAAGAAGCCCTTTTTAGAAAGCTTCTTGTGCACCCTTTAATCTCAGAAATACGCGGAAAAGGCCTGATGCTGGCGTTGATTTTACCCGATTTAGATAAGGTAAACCAACTCATTTTAACAGCACAAGATCAAGGTTTAATCTTATTCTGGCTCTTATTTGAGCCTAAAGCAGTAAGAATTACCCCGCCATTAACCATTTCAAACAGTGAAATTACCGAAGGTTGTCAAGTTATTTTAAGTATTCTTGACGAAATCCTTGATGTCTAACAAAAATTTAACTTATTGATTATCAGTAAAAAACAAATAAATACTCGACGAAACACTACTTTTGTTGATTACTTTGTTGAAAACATTTAGTCGAATTACGACTAACCTTTAAATAGAATAGTAACTTTAATAAAGTTGAACCTCACAAATGTGCTTATGGAGTTTAGTCATGATGACAACAAAAATTTGCCGCTTACCAAGTTTGAATCGATGTTAAAAACAAACCATGTTTTATTCTTTGATTCAGAAGAATTTGAAAACATCATTCATCATTACCTGAACCAAGGTAAAATAGCTCTAGCAAAAAAAGCTATAAAATTAGGATTAGATCAACACCCTTCTTCAATTAACTTAAGACTTTTTAAAGTTGAAATATTTGTTTTTGAAGATAAGTTAGATGAAGCTGATAACTTATTAAGTGAGTTATATAGTTTGGATCCTAATAATGAGGAAATTTACATTCAGAAAGCTAATATCTATTCTAAAAAAGACGATCATGAACAAGCTATAGTTGTACTTAAACAGGCACTGAAGCTAACAGACGATGTGGTTGATCTATATTCCTTAATTGGAATGGAGTATTTATTTCTAGACAATTTTGAAGAAGCTAAAACCTACTTCATGAAATGTCTCGAAACAGATTTAGACGACTACTCTGCCCTTTACAACATTATTTACTGCTTTGAATTTTTAGAGCAGCACGAAGATGCGATTTCATATTTAAACTTATTTTTAGATAAAAATCCATACTGCGAAGTGGCTTGGCATCAATTGGGAAAACAATATTACCTTTTAAAAGATTACAAAAAAGCCTTAGCGGCTTACGATTTTGCAATCATTTCAGATGATACTTTTGTTGGTGCTTACTTGGAGCGTGGTAAAGTTCTAGAAAAACTAAAACGCTACAAAGACGCGATTGAAAATTATACCATAACCTTAAGCTTAGACGATCCAACCTCTTTTGCGTTATTGCGCATTGGTAATTGTCATGAAAAATTAGGGGATCTTGAATTGGCTTTACAATATTATGATAGAACCGTTCATGAAGATCCTTTATTAGACAAAGGCTGGATTGCCATAACAAAATTTCACAACAAAAAACACGATTTTCAAAAAGCACTATATTATATCAATAAAGCGATTAATATAGATTCTGAAAATGTTATTTATTGGAAATTATACTCGCAAATTAATCACCGGTTAAGTTTATTTGAAGAAGCCGAACGTGGTTACAAGAAAACCTTAGAGCTAGGGAATTACGAATTAAACACCTGGTTATCACGTGGAGATTTATTAATTAAATTAGGTGAAGCTGAAGCTGCCATTTATAATTTTGAACAAGCGATTGAATTTTATCCTGAAAATGCTGAAATTGAATACCGCTTAGCAGGACTTTACTTTCAGTTAAATGAAAATGACAAAGGGACTTTTCATTTAAAAAACGGACTTAAATACAACGAAGAATACTATTTCATTATTGATGAACTTTTCCCGAAAATTTCTAACAAAAGGTTAGTTAAAAAGATTCTAAAAACAAATCTGTAACAAAACGTTTAATTAATTTGTATACCTTTGGTTTTGTTAAAAAATCAAGCATGCAAAGACGTTTAAGTGATTATTTAATCATTACTTTTAAAGGGCTAGCCATGGGAGCTGCCGATGCTGTTCCAGGTGTTTCTGGCGGTACGATAGCTTTTATATCTGGAATCTATGAAGAATTAATTTCAACCATAAGTAATATTAATGGCGCACTATTTAAAACACTTTTCAATAAAGGTTTTAAAGATTTCTGGACGCAGCTAAATGGTAATTTCATATTGGCGCTCATGACTGGTATTATCATCAGTTTTGTAACCTTTATGAAACTCGCCAGTTACCTGCTCATTCATCATCCTGTTTTAATATGGTCCTTCTTTTTCGGACTCATAGTTGCTAGTATTTATTTTGTTGGAAAACAAATTACAAAATGGAATACAGCCACAATTGTATCATTAATTATAGGCGCCGCTGTGGCTTTTTATATTAGCAAACTACCTTCACTAGGAACAAATGAAAGTTCATGGTTTTTATGCATTGCTGGAGCTATTGCCATTTGCGCCATGATACTCCCAGGCATCTCAGGATCATTTATCCTTATCATTCTTGGGGCTTATAAAACCCTAAGTGATGCCTTTCATGATCTCGATATAAAAAAAATTGCCATTTTTGCTATTGGTGCACTAGTTGGTCTTTTAAGTTTTAGCCATGTCTTAAAATGGCTTTTTAAAAATTATCACAACATCACCCTAGCGGTTTTAACAGGATTTATTTTTGGTTCGTTAAACAAAGTTTGGCCTTGGAAAAACACCTTAACTTGGCACACCAATTCAAAAGGTATTAAAACACCACTATTACAGGAAAGTATTTCACCATTAAATTTTGAAGGTGATAACCATTTGCTTTATGCAATAGCTTTAATAATTTTAGGTTTTTTAACTATTTTTATACTTGAAAAGTTAGGCTCGAAAAAACAATAATGCAAAGTACCCGAACACTTACCGATAAACTTTTTCTAGTTCTAAAAGGATTAGGCATGGGTGCTGCGAATAAAGTCCCTGGAGTTTCTGGTGGTGTGGTTGCTTTTGTTGCTGGTTTCTATGAAGAATTCATATACTCGCTAAAAAAAGTTAACAAAAAAGCCTTCGCATTACTACTAAACGGCCGCTTTAAAAGTTTTTATCATTACATAAACGGACGCTTTTTAAGCCTCTTATTCCTAGGTATGGTGATTAGTTACTTTAGTATTTCTAAAGTACTCGATTACTTAATCCAACACCATGAACTTTACGTTTGGAGTGTTTTCTTCGGAATGATTATCGGCTCCATCTACTACATTCATAAAGACTTTGACGATTGGAACCCTAAAACATATCTATCGCTAACCATTGGTATACTATTAGGGTTAAGCATTAGTTTCTTAAACCCTGCTACCGAAAACAGTAACTTATGGTTTGTTTTTTTCTGCGGAATTATTAGCGTATCGGGAATGACACTTCCAGGGTTTTCAGGCTCGTTCATTTTAATGCTTTTAGGTAATTATGTGTTACTATTAGTAGACTCGGTAAACGCACTGTACGATACCATGTCAGAAATTTTTGTAGGTGATTTTAGTTTTACGGAAAATACCCAGCGCATTCAAATGCTAAAAATATTAGTAGTTTTCACTTTAGGGTCTATTACTGGATTGGTAACTTTCTCTCACATGTTAAGCTATATTTTAAAGCATTATAAAAGCATTACTTTGTCTTCTATAATAGGGTTTATCGTGGGTTCTTTAGGCGTTGTTTGGCCATGGAAAAAAACTATTTTTAAAACGCATGAAAGTGGCAACCTTTTATTAGATTCTCGTGGACAAAGAATAATTCATAATTACGAACGTTTTATTCCCGAACTAAACACCGAAACATCTATCGCTATTGGCTTCATCATCATTGGCATTGCCATGGTGTTGGTGTTGCAGTGGTACGGACAAAAAACTAAAAAAACAGCATGAACAAATTAGGACTTCTAGGTAAAAATATTTCATACTCCTTTTCAAGAGCATACTTTAAAGAGAAATTCGAAAAAGAACACATTGAAAACACCTCATACGAAAACTTCGATATTGAAAACATCAACAAGTTTCAGGATATTATAAAGCAAACTGAAGGCTTAAAAGGTTTAAATGTGACCATTCCATACAAAGAAGCCGTGATGCCTTACCTCGATGAAATAAACGAACAAGCCAAAGCCATTGGCGCGGTGAACACCATTAAAATCACCAAAAAAGGCAAATTAGTGGGCTACAATACCGATTGCTACGGGTTTAAAAAGACCATTGAACCGTTCATTAAACCGCACCATAAAAAAGCCTTGATTTTAGGTACAGGTGGCGCAAGTAAAGCAGTGATTTACAGCTTAAAAGAACTGGGGTTAACTTGCCATTATGTATCTAGAAAACTATCGGAACATGTTCAATTTTCTTATGATACCTTAACCCAAGAAGACGTTAAAAATCATGAAGTTATAGTAAACTGTACACCACTTGGCACCTTCCCCGATATTGAAGACTGCCCTAATATTCCTTACGAAGGTATTACAGATAAACATTTACTTTTCGACTTAATTTACAATCCTGAGGAAACAGCATTTTTAAGTGCTGGGAAAAGAAATGGAGCCACAATAGTGAATGGCGCTAACATGTTAAAACTACAAGCAGAAAAATCTTGGTCTATTTGGGACCTTTATTAAAACCTTTATAAATAAGTTAAAACACTTGCTAGTACTTTGTTTATACTATACTTGTTAGTATCTTTAAAGTCGAAAATAATTAATTGAACCTTAACATTTTTAAAAATGTCTGACAACGAGAAATCACAAAAAGTAGAAGAAGTGGATGCTAATAATTCTAATGAAAATTCAGTAGAGTTAAATGAAAATCAAAACATAGAATCAACATCCAATGAGGTAGATGAAACTGAAAAACCTGTTGTTGACACCCCTGAAAATACAGAATCGAAAGAAGATGACTCATCTACTTCAAATGAAGAACAAGATGAATTACTTAACGAAATAGACGAATCTAACGCCGAGGATGCCGAAGATGAAGGCAATAAGGATCGTCATAAAATTGAAGTCAAAGAATACGACTCGATGTCTTTAGAAGCCTTAGCCATTGAATTAGAAAGGCTTCTAGAAACTGAGAAAATTCAAGCGATTCGCACGCATGTGAACAGCATAAATAACGAGTTTAAATTAAAATTACAGTCTATTATAGATGAAAAGAAAGAAGATTTCTTGAATGATGGCGGTAATGAAATTGACTTCTATTATTCTTCTCCTGTTCAAAAACGCTATAAAGATGCTTACAAAGTTTACAGAACGAAACTGAATAACCATTATCAGAGTTTAGAAAAAAACCTGAAGCAAAATCTTGAAGACAAACTTGAAATTATTGAAGAATTAAAAGGCTTAATTAATGTTGAAGAAAACATTAACACAACCTATAAACACTTTAAAGATTTACAAGAACGTTGGAGAAAAACGGGCCCTATTCCTCGAGATAAATATAATAATGCTTGGAACAGTTACCACCACCACGTGGAATTGTTTTACGATTTTCTACACTTAAATAGAGATTTACGTGATTTAGATTTTAAACATAATCTAGAGAAGAAATTATTAATTATTGAACGTGCCGAAGAGTTATCGAAAGATGATAATGTGATGCGTGCTTTTAGAGAACTACAAGAGTTACACAAAATGTGGAAAGAAGAACTCGGTCCTGTAGGATTAGAGCATCGCGAAGCTATCTGGGAACGCTTTAAAGCGGCTACAAAAATTATAAATGACAAACGCCACAGCTATTATCAAGAAATAGATAAAGTTTACGAAAAAAACCTAGAGAAAAAACTAGAGATCATTGCAAACATTGAGGCAGTAAGTGCCCAAGGTGCAAAGTCACACGGTGGTTTACAAAAGAAAATAAAGCAAATTGAAGCATTGCGCGAAGATTTTTTTAATGCCGGAAAAGTACCTTTAAAAGTTAACGAAGCCACATGGGCTAAGTTCAAAGAGGCTGTTAGAACGTTCAACAGACAAAAAAACAGCTTTTACAAAGACTTAAAGAAAGAGCAATATAAAAACCTTCAGTTAAAATTAGATTTAATCCAGGTTGCCGAAGATAATAAAGAAAGTGACGATTTTGAAACTGTAACACCGTTGATGAAAAAAATTCAAGGTGATTGGAAGAAAATTGGTCATGTGCCAAGAAAGGATAGTGACAAAATTTGGAAACAATTTAAAGCTGCTTGCAATTTTTATTTTGATAGAATTCACGCGAAACGAAATGCTGCAAGTGCAGAGCAGACCGAAGCTTACACCAAGAAAAATGAGCTACTAAATAGCTTAAAAACACTTGAATTACCAAAGGACAAGGAAGCGGGAATTGAGGCCATAAAAGAACAAATTAAGACTTGGCAAGAGCTTGGGCGTGTTCCTCAAGACAAACGCTATATTGATGGTAAGTTTCAAAAGAGTATTGACCAGTTGCTTGCCACATTAGACCTAGATAAGAATGAAGCTGAAATCATTAAGTACGAAAATAAATTAGAAGTACTTAATGCTGCCGATGATGATAATAGAAACCTAGACAACGAACGTATTTTTATTAGAAAGAAAATAGACGAAGTGAAAGGTCAGATCAACCAGTTGGAAAACAATTTACAGTTTTTCACTAATGTTGAAGATGATAATCCGCTTGTGAAAGAAGTTCACAACAATATCAAAATTCACGAGGATTCTTTAGAATTGTGGAAAACGAAACTTAAAAAAATTAAAGACCTTTACTAGTAGCAAAGTCTATTTTAAAACAGTTATAAGAAACCGAAAACCCTGTGAATGCTTAAAATTCACAGGGTTTTACTATATATAATGATCTACTTGGGCATATTTGAATTTTCATAAGGTTTTCTTAAAGAGGATTAACTGCTGCAGGTAACCACACCTGCAGCAGATCCATTAATCCTTAAAAATCAAACTAACTTTATGAAAAAATGTAATCTGTTATAATTACATTACAAATTTACGCCGGATTTAGAAACTTTATAGCGACATGCGGTGTCGGTGTTTTAATAAAGCTAAACATAGTCCCTCGAGTCTAGCCTATTCGATTTGTTTAGGCTATAAAATGATTGGTATAAAAAAAGGTGACCTCTTTTAGGGTCACCTTTTTCAAATATACTAATTTAAGGTTTATATGTTTTTTTCAACTGTTCTACCTGCAGAGTTCAATACGATTTTATATCTACCTTGTCCCAAATCCTCTAATTTATAGACTTTTTCTATATTATTAGTGCTTTTAATTTTTTCAGAAACAACAAGTTGAGAATTCATACTATTGTTCTTAGTAAAATAAATATTAACGTCTAAATCTTCATTATCAAGATTTAACTTACTTATATAAACTAAATCATTCGAAACTCTAAGGAAAGGCTTGTAAACAACTTTTTCTTCGTTCTTGTTAAAAACGGCAACTCCAGAATTTAACGTAAATGGAATTTCATTAATTTCAAGATCTTTATCAACCTCAAATAGATAGTTTCCGTCAGGTAAAAAGGTTAAATCAAAGTTTTTCTTATATCTACCAGTAGTTTCAATAGTTTCAGTATAAAGCACAGAACCATTCGTATCTTTAATTGATACAGCACTACCTTGTTTTGCGTAATTCAAAGTTAAGGTGGTGTTGTTCCCTTCAACAATAATACCGTCTGCAGGAGCATCAGCAAAACTTGCCATAGTACCAAATAAAGCTAGCATTAAAAATCCTTTTCTCGTGTTTTTCAAAATGTTATTCATAATATATAATTTACTTATTTAATTAATTACAGTCTTAAAAATTATAATTTGTTTTAATTACACTACAAATTTACATCTAGAGCAAAGCTTGTATGGCGACATGACGTGTCGGTATTGGATTACATAATCTCAAACTCTTAGCTACAAGGAACAAGAATCACTTATAGATCCTACTTTAAGCCGTATTTTAGAGACATAGAAATAAACTGAAACAGAATTCTAAAAACAATATAAAGTTTAAGATAGAAAATGATATTCATGAGAACTCAAGAACATCTTCCGAAGTCAACTGCAAATAAAACTGAAGATTAACTTTTACATTTCACCCCCTTAACTAGGCAAAACTCTATTTATAGAGAAACTATTAAAAACCGAAAACCCTACAGAAACAAAATTTCTACAGGGTTTTACTATATATAATGATCTACTTGGGCGTATTTGAATTTTCATAAGTTATTTTAAAAAAGATTAACTGCTGCAGGTAACCACACCTACAGCAGCTCCATTAATCTTTTAAAAACCAAACTAAACTAACTTTATGAAAAAATGTAATCTGTTATAATTACAGGACAAATTTACGCCAGGTTTAGAGGTTTCATGGCGACATATGGTGTCGTATTAATAAAAACAGAATTAATATGCCTTAACCTAAAAACAACACCAACACAACCAATTAACAACATAAAAATCAAACAATTATGATTAATAACATTTATAATTGTTATATTTAAACAGCGGTTAATTTCTTCTGAGTTTCAATATAAATACCCCTCTATAATAATGAGAAATTTAAATGTATCATTCTTGTTCTTATTTATTTTAATCAAATTCACACTCACATTAGTTACAAATAAAAAACAAATAGAAACCGACACGTCTTCAAATTACCATTCAATTAAAATTTTAATGAATTCATTTTTTAGGGCTCCCACTCATGACCAAAACTCATAACCAGAGAAAACACAAAGTATTATAATGGAAAACCTATATTTATTTATCGTAATCATTCTATTTGTTTTGGCCATCACCGACCTTATTATTGGTGTGAGTAATGATGCCGTAAACTTTCTCACCTCAGCTCTAGGGTCAAAGGCAGGCTCTTTCAAAATGATTATGATTATTGCCACATTAGGCATCATGTTTGGCTCGGTTTTTTCTGGAGGCATGATGGAAATCGCTAGAAGTGGTGTTTTTAATCCGTCCTACTTTAGCATGGAAGAAGTGATGTACCTCTTTGCTGCAGTCATGATAACTGATATTATCCTCCTTGACTTCTTTAATACGGTAGCCATGCCAACCTCAACTACGGTATCAATAGTTTTTAATTTATTAGGAGCGGCTATAGGCATTTCGTTTTTTTCAGTCTTAAATAAAGATGGTTCTTTAGCCTCATGGGGAGATTACATAAACGCTGCTGGGGCCTTAACCATTATAATCGGCATCTTCCTATCTGTTGCTATTGCTTTTGTTGTTGGATGGTTTGTACAATATGTTACTAGGGTTATTGTTTCCTTCGATTACGGAAAAACGATGAGGAGTTTTGCTTCTGTTTTCGGTTCAATTTCTGTTGCGCTCATTTCAAATTTTATAATCATAAAAGGACTAACAGGTATCCCTGGGGTTAATCAAAACGTTGTTGAAACTATTCAAGAGCATTCAGGTCTTGTTAGTATTCTAGCATTTATATTATCTTTCTTAGTTTTTCGGATTATTCTACGCGTTAGCAAAGGATTTAACATCTATAGATTTATTGTGTTACTGGGTACTTTCGCTCTAGCTATGGCTTTTGCTAGTAACGATCTAGTTAATTTTATTGGTGTACCCATTGCTGGTTACGATGTCTATTTAAATTGGCTAAATTCTGGAGTGCCTGCGAACGAATATCAAATGACATCCTTATCTGAACCTGTAAAATCTAATCCGTTATTTCTAGTAGGGGCTGGTATTATCATGTCACTAACCTTATGGTTTTCAAAAAAGGCAAAATCTGTAGTGAAAACCGCAGTCGATTTAGGGCGCCAAGAGGAAGGTCAAGAACGTTTTGAAGGCAATGAGCTTTCTAGAAGTATTGTTTCTAGAATTTCAAAAATGGCAAACACGGCAGCTAAAATAATCCCAGACCATACCTGGCAAAAAATCAATAAAAGATTTGTAGATAATACGCCGTCGCCCCATTATGAGTTAGCAAGTGATCGTCCTGCTTTCGATATGGTAAGAGCCGCAGTAAACCTCATTGTAGCTGCAGGTCTTATTTTAGTGGCGACATCCTTTAAATTACCGCTTTCAACAACTTTTGTATCTTTTATGGTTTTAATGGGGACTTCGCTTGCCGATAAAGCTTGGTCACAAGGCAGCTCTGTGTATCGTGTTTCTGGAGTACTAAGTGTTGTGGGCGGATGGTTTTTAACAGCAGTAATGGCTTTGACCGCTTCTATTATAACTGCTTCTTTACTCATCAATTTTAAATTATGGGCTCTTATTCCATTATTAATTATTACCATTATTTTACTTTTTAAAAGCTTAATATTTTACCGAAATAATAGATTAAAAGCCGAAATAAACCTTGAAATGGCAGATGTTTGGTTTAAATCTGATTTCTTTAAAATTGAACATGAAATCAGAAATAAACTTAGTTTTATAATGAAACGCATAGATAAGTCCTATCATGAAATGATTGATGCACTTATAAATTCAGATTTAAAAAAAATTAAAAGGCAAGCCATGTTATTAGAAGACATAAAAGCTACTAACGAAAATTACAAGTTTAAACTTACACAACAAATAAAATCGGTTCCCAAAGAATTTCGGGAAGGCGGGAAGGCTTTGCTTTACATTCATGAATTGCAAGAATCTATGTTAGAAAATTTTGAAAGCATTTCTACAAGCGTTAAAAAGCACATACAAAATTTACATCCTAAATTAGAAGCCGAACAAACTATTTTACTGACTTCAAGCAAAGAACAAATAAGACTCTATTTAAATCAAATAATAATTTGCCTTGAACATGACCGTATAACGGAAGCAGATTATATTCAGTTTAAAACCGTTAAAAATGATATTGTTAAAAATCTTGATATGGCTATATCAAATCAAATTTCTTGGGCTACAGATAAAAAGTTAAGCGGAAAAAATAGCGAATTAATTCTAACCATTCTATTTGAAAATAAGAACTTAATTCAAGAACTTTCAAAAGTCGTTAAACTGTTTTACAAACTAAAATCGGGTGATTATAATAATTTAATTGGTAAGGTATTATCTGAAACTTAAATTAACAAGCTCATACCTTAAAATATCATAACCTTTAAAAGAAAAACATAAACCCAAAACTAATACGTAAAGCATCACGTTTTTGGGTTTGATCAAAAGGTGTCGTTCCAACATCTCCATTCATATTGAGAGATTTCACGCCATAATCCATTTCTAAACCAATAGTCATTCTGTCGTAAGCATCATACATCATGTTTAAAATACCATAATACTGCTTGTGGTTGAAATCACCTGCCACATCAATCAACTCATCTCTTAAATCATCTACAATCACATATCTTTCAGAATCAGATAAGGTGAAATTAGTCATTCCAAACACGGCATTGGCGTGCCATTTTTCAGTGATAAAATATTCATAAGCCATCCAACCCCCAAAGGCAGGTGTTGCTTTAAATTCGTTATTTACAGCAGGGTAACCGTCGTAACCAAAACCAGCAATGGTGGTTAAGTAAGAGGAAATACCTTTTCCGCCTACTAATTGATATTGAAAACTATTCCGATTAGGTTTATAAATACCACTTAAAGTGAGTCCGTAACCTATAAAATTATCTTCATCACCATCAAGTTTATAATTGATACTACGTAAAAGCGAAGCCGCTCTAAGGTGTCCCCATGGCTTCTTATAAGTTACCGCAAATGTCACATCGGGTGTACTTTGTCGTGCTTCTTCAATGAAAGGTTGGAGCTCTTCATAAGCATAAAAATCATCTTGAGGGGCTTCTAAACTTATTTCATATTTCCAATCTGTATTTTTAAAAGTGTTCATGTACTTTATGTGTGGATTACGAAGCCATATTCCAGAAGGCGGCCCCTCCCACTCCATGATATTGGGCCAAAGATCTTCATCTCCAAAATTATTCCAGTTCTGCCCTATTTGCCAATGCTCAGTTTCTACATAAGCCTTTCTTAGTCTTAAACGCCCATCGCCTCCCCAAAAATCCGATTCAACAATCGCTTTTATTTTTTTCCCATTCGGCATCACCACCAAAGTTTCCCATTTGATTTGCGTCTGATACAAATCGACATTCAAGCTATTAGCATCATCACTGCCAAATACATTTATTTTCCCAACATTAAAAGTATCTGAATCTTGCAAACCTCCAAAGACATCAAAATACCCGTTAAGTTTCATATTAACCCCCAAACTACTTTTAAAGCGCGGGGCTTCATTGACAGAATCTTTAGAAGTCACCGTTAAAAAGCGCTCCTGAGCTGAAGCAGAAATAAGGAAGAAGAGGAAAAATAAATAAGGGTACAACTGCTTCATGAACAAATATTTAAAATTTAACTTTAAAAAATAAAAGACTCACTATTAAATGATTATAACTTAATACCTCTTTCAAATATAATTAAAAATTAGTTTAGTTGAATTCTTCATCTTAGATGAGATGTCAATATAAGTAAAACTGATTGCCCTTTCACTAAAAAAACGGCTTCAGGCTGTCCTAATATACAAGCCTCAATAAATAAAATCGAGATAGGCTAAGTTATTTCTTAATAAAAAGATTAAGATTAGAGTTATCGCATGTGTGTGTGTTTCAATATCCATGTCAATAACTACACCTTGCTCTAATTTACCAAAACGATATATAGGATAAAGCCACTTATTCTTCGATCTCTTATTAGGTAAAGTTACCTCGTATTCTACTACGGCATTATTATTTTTCTCTTTAATATTACATGGAGTCTCCTTAATATTGGGTCGTGTTGAAAGAAACAGTTATAAAATATGTTTTATAACTGTTTCATAATTATTTAATATAATTCCACTTCGAATCTAGTAACCAATTGTATATCCAGACGATAGCAAAAGTGATTAGGCATTTCATTCTAACTTTCAGAAAGAAAGCTGTTGATATTTTTCATGGGGGCTAGTTCAAAATAGAGATAAAACAAAAAAGCTCCACTATTTCTAGTGAAGCTTTTCGTGAGCCCTTCAGGATTCGAACCTGAGACCGCCTCCTTAGAAGGGAGGTGCTCTATCCAGCTGAGCTAAGAGCCCTAAAGAAAATCAATTTTGATTTCCGGTGTGCAAATATAAAATTAACTATATATCTAACCAAAAAAAAGTTGATAATTTTCATTAAAAAGTTTAATTTATAAAAACATCTTGATTTCCTGAACATTAAAGAAACCTAAAAAGCACAAAGGCACCATTAAACGGTGCCTTTGTGCTTTTACTTAAAAAAATATCTACCAAAATAACGCATACAACACGGTTAAAATGATACAAACTACAAATGAGCCTATATTAAAGCCTGGTGATGTTTTAAATAATTCCTTAGACAATTCAATTCCTTTTGGATCATCTGCCCCCTTATTTTGCAAGTAACTTAATAACATGATAATTGCCATCGTTAATAAAGCGGTTATTCCCATTTGGTGCATCCAAGGCTCCAATATTGGAATCGGTAAAAACTTAAGAGCTAATGCAATTGGAATTGACGCAATCGCTCCCCAAATAGCAGCATTGTTTGTTGTTTTTTTCCAGAATAGCCCCAACATGAATACCGCTAAGATACCCGGACTCACAATTCCGGTATATTCTTGGATGAATTGAAAAGCTTGATCGATACCACCTAATAATGGCGCTACAATTACAGCTATTATTAATGCTACAGCAGCAGAAATACGTCCCACGTTTACAGTTTCCTTATCGTTAGCATTCTTATTGATGTACTGCTTATAGATATCCATAGTAAATATAGTGGATGTTGAATTTAACATAGATGCTAAAGAAGAAACAACTGCCGCTGCTAAAGCCGCAAAAGCAACACCTTTAAGACCTACTGGTAAAAACTGCAATAACCAAGGGTAAGCTTTATCTGCTTGTTCTGCAGATGGTACATTTAACATAGCATCTTGCCCTAAATTAGCCATGATCTCAGGATCATTTACCATAACGTAAGCTGCAATACCAGGAATCACTACAATTAGAGGAATAATTAACTTTAAAAATGCCGCTAAAAGAATACCTTTTTGAGATTCTCTTAACGATTTTGCTGCTAGAGTTCGTTGAATAATATATTGGTTAAAACCCCAATAGTATAAATTCGCAACCCAAAGTCCGCCGACTAATACCCAAATACCAGGTAAATTATTATAATTATCATTGGTTTCATCAAGAATCATATGAAACTTTTCTGGAGCCGCTTCCAAAACTTTTGAAAAACCGGCTATCATACCTTCTCCTCCAGAAACTGTATTTAAAGCCAAATAAGTCGTTGCCAAACCTCCAAGCACTAAAAATACAACTTGAATGACATCAGTCCATGCCACTGCCGATAATCCTCCATATAACGAATAGGCTGCTGCAAATAATGCCAAACCAATAATGGCATACATCATATCAACCCCCATAATAGTTTCAATGGCCAAACCACCCAAATAAAGTACAGAAGCTAAATTCACAAAAATGTAAAGTGCCAGCCAAAATACCGCTAAAATGGTTTTTAGGTTTGTAGAAAATCGTTTTTCCACAAATTCGGGAATGGTATAAAGTCCTTTCTCAATAAAAATGGGTAAAAAATACTTACCTACAATAATTAAAGTTAAAGCTGCCATCCATTCATAAGACGCAATTGCAATACCTAGAGCAAATCCAGATCCAGACATTCCAATAAATTGTTCTGCTGAAATATTTGCCGCAATAAGCGAAGTTCCTATAGCCCACCATGGTAGGGATTTACTTGCCAAGAAGTAATCTTCGGCATTTTTTTGATGGCCTTCTTTATCTCTAGAAACCCAAAGACCGACGCCTAAAATTAATACGGCATAAGCAATAAAGACTACATAGTCCCAGAAATGAAATCCTGCTGTCATAATTAGTTAGTTTATTAGTTAAGTTGGCTCCAAATATAGAGATTTATTTATAAAAACCTTATAAGAAATTAAAAAAACCCAACTAGTAGGGTCTAGTAGGTTTTTTTTATATCTTTGTAAAATACCATGATAGAAATAAAGAAAAATATAAGTATTCCTAAATACAAGCAAATCATTAATGCTATCGAGCAAGCTATAGCTAAAGGTCAACTAAAAAAAAACGACCAACTACCATCGATAAATAGCATCAAGGATTCTCAAAAATTGTCGAGAGACACCGTTTTAATGGCTTATAACGACTTAAGAAACAGAGGTATCATTCAATCTGTAGTGGGTAAAGGCTACTTTGTTTCAAGTGAGCATATTAATATTCAACAAAAAATATTTTTACTTTTTGATGAATTAAACCCTTTTAAGGAGGATCTTTATAATTCTTTTTTAAGTCATTTAGGTAGGCACGTCCAAGTTGATATTTTCTTTCATCATTTTAACGAAAAAAGTTTTGCTAAACTTATTAATGACCATGCTGGTGACTACAATTATTACGTGATTATGCCAGCGCTGTTAAAAAACACAAGTAAAGCCATTAAAACACTTTCTAAGGAGGAAGTTTATATTTTAGATCAAGTGCATGATGATTTATTGGATTACAATGCCATATATCAAGATTTTGAGGAGGATATTTTAAGCAATCTCAATAAAGCTCAACATCTAATCAAAAAATATAAACGATTAATATTAGTCTTCAATGCTAAAAAACAACCAGAAGGTATGCGCGTTGGTTTTATTAAGTTTTGTAAACAACACCAAATAGCTTTTGATGTTATCAACTATTTTGAAGCCGAAACATTAGAAAAGTCTACTTTATATATTACTCCAGATGATCGCAGTCTACTAAGTATCATTAAAAGCTCGAAAAAACAAAACTTAAAGCTCGCAAAAGACATTGGTGTGATTTCCTATAATGAAACGCTTTTAAAAGAAGTTGTTGAAGACGGAATAACAACGATTTCAACCGATTTTAATTTCATGGGAAAACGTTTAGCTGAAATGATCTTAAACAAAGAACATATTCAATTAAAAAACCCAAATAATATCATAATTAGAAACTCATTATAACTCCGTAAACTCGTGTATAAAATAAAACATAATAAAGAACTAAATATTTTAGAATTTGATAATTCAGATTCTAAAACTTATGCTAAAATTAACCTAAATGAAGGAGCGTCATTACAAGTTTTTACATTTAAGGGTCTTGAAATTATTAAAGATTTAGCACCATTAACCTATAAGGACACTTATGCTTCGGCTATTCTTTTTCCGTTTGCAAATAGAATTAAAGACGGTTCTTACACCTTTAATGACAAACCCTTTCAGTTTAACATTAACCAAATAGAAGAAAACAATGCCCTTCACGGTTTGGTTTACGACAAAACTTTTCAAATTCTAGAAACTAACTCAGATGCCGATTCTGCAACTGTAATACTAGAATACACAGAAGAAAAAGAATCCGTTGGTTTTCCTTATTCGTTTAGTGTAACACTTAAATATACTTTTAATAAAAATGGCTTAAGTCTCGAGTTTTCAGCCAAAAACACAAGCGATAAACCTTTTCCTTTTACGCTTGGCTGGCACCCTTATTTTTCTTGCGAAGACTTACATAACAGTACGCTTTATTTTGACAGCACTAAGAAACTCATTATCGGGGATAGAAATATTGGTACTGGTATCGAAAACATTGAAGCTGTTGACGGATTCCAAATAAAAGATCAACAACTTGATGATTGTTGGATACTCAATAAAGGGGACGTTGTTTATAAAACACCTAACTATCAATTTGAGTTAACATCAAGCGTTAAAAACAACTTTTTACAAGCCTATACACCGCCATCAAAAAATGTGATAGCTATTGAACCCACTACAGGTGTTTCCGATAGTTTTAACAATAAAATCGGCCTTCAAACATTAGCTCCAAATTCTAAATACAATATTATTTGGACTCTTAAAATCGACAACAACTAAAAGCACACTATAATGAGTAATTCACTAATTAATGATGTAAAAAAAGTTTACATCGACACGTTTAATAAAGAGCCTTTATTGATATTCTCTCCTGGGCGTATTAATATTATAGGTGAGCACACCGATTATAATGATGGTTTTGTATTTCCAGCAGCAGTAAATAAGGGCATAGTCGCTGGCATAGAAAAAAGTGACTCAAACATATCAACGGCTTATGCTTTAGATAAGGACAGTAAAATTGAATTTAAATTGGATGAACTAAAACCTTCTAAGGAAGGCAGTTGGCAGAACTATGTATTTGGTGTCATTGCCGAAATCCAAAACCGAAATAAAACTATAGGAAACTTTAATATAGCTTTTAAAGGAGATATTCCTGGTGGCGCAGGCATGTCCTCTTCTGCTGCCTTAGAGAACTCTGTAGCCTTTGGTTTAAATGAACTCTTCAACTTAGGGCTATCTAAGGAAGATATGATTTTTATTTCGCAAAAAGCCGAACATAACTATGTTGGTGTTAACTGTGGAATCATGGACCAATACGCTAGTATGTTTGGTATAAAGGATAATGCTCTGCATTTGGATTGTAGAACCATAAAAGCACAACCGTACAAAATTGATTTTAAAGACCATCAACTGATGTTAATTAATACCAATGTAAAACATAGCTTATCGGACAGTGCTTATAACGACCGCCGTTCTGCCTGCGAAAGTGTATCAGAACTATTAGGCATCAAAGCTTTAAGAGATGCTACTGAAGCTGATTTGGAAACTATTAAAGACCAAGTAGCACCAGAGAATTACCAAAAAGCATTGTTTGTTATTCAAGAAAACAAAAGAACTCAACAAGCCGCTAAAGCCATTGAAAATGATGACTTAGAAAGCTTAGGGAAATTAATTTATGCGTCACACGATGGTTTACAAAACCAATATAAAGTGAGTTGCGAGGAATTAGATTTTCTAGTTAATCAAGCAAAAGGAAATAAACATGTTCTAGGTGCTAGAATGATGGGTGGGGGCTTTGGTGGTTGCACCATTAATTTAGTGGCAAAATCTGAAGCTAAAGCTTTTTCTGAAACAGCTTCAATCGCTTATAAAAAAGAATTCAATAAAGATTGTTCTGTTTACTTCATAGAACTTTCTGAAGGCACACACCTTATAAAATAAAAATAATATTCTTTCAAAATGAAAAATACAGACTTACAAGATTATTCACATAAACGTTATAACATCCTAACCGGCGAATGGGTTTTGGTATCGCCACACCGTGCTAAGCGTCCGTGGCAAGGGCAAAACGAAGCTGTTTCTAATGAAAAACGTCCGAGTTACGACGATTCTTGTTATTTATGTGCAGGAAACACAAGAATTAATGGTGAAGTTAACCCAGATTACAAAGACGTTTTTGTTTTTACTAATGATTTTGCGGCACTTCAAAAAGATTCTAAAACTTTTGATGTAAATGACGGTTTACTAGTAGCACAAAGTGAAACTGGTATTTGTAAGGTGATTTGCTTTAGTCCTGACCACTCCAAGAGTTTGGCTGACATGACGCCTTCTGAAATTCAGAAAGTGGTTTTTGCATGGCAAAACGAGTTTAAAGATTTAGCCGAAAAACCAGATATTAATTACGTACAAATATTTGAAAACAAGGGCGCAGTAATGGGCTGTAGCAATCCGCATCCACACGGCCAAATCTGGAGCCAGTCAACACTTCCAAACGAAGTAGACAAAAAAAACACACAACAGCTTAATTATTACAACAAAAATAAGCGCAGTTTATTAGGTGATTATTTAACTCAAGAATTAGAGAAACAAGAGCGCATCATTTTTGAAAATGATGGCTTTGTTGTGCTAGTCCCTTTTTGGGCTGTTTGGCCATTTGAGACCATGATAGTTCCTAAAAAACCACAAGCTAATATTCTTGACATGAACGATCAAGAAACTTTACAGTATGCAGAAGCTATTGCTGTCATCACTAAGGCTTATGATAAACTATTCAACACCTCATTCCCATACTCTAGTGGTATACATCAATCGCCAACCGACGGCAATGAAAACAAACACTGGCATTGGCACATGAGTTTTTACCCACCACTTTTAAGAAGTGCTTCAGTTAAAAAATTCATGGTTGGTTATGAAATGTTTGGTTCGCCACAACGCGACATTACCGCTGAAACCGCCGTAAAAATGCTTCGCGAATTGCTTTAAATTAAAAATCCACAACTACTTATACCAATTTAATTATATAATGTCGTATTCTTAATTTAAATTATTTTTTGTTCAGATGAAATAGAAAATTCAAGCATAGCCTTAGCTACGGTTTTATTTTATATTGAAATATGGGCGAAAAAGAAACAAATTATATGCGACATTATATGGTTCAATTGGTCTTATTACTACCTTAAACCCTTGATGTTAACGCATCAAGGGTTTATAATTTAATAATGTTAATTCTTCATTAAAACGAACGTTAAAGTCTCTTAATAAAATACTTTCAAAAGTGATAATAGACTTAATTTGAGTAACCAATCATTACCAACTATCGTGAAAAAACTCAACTGGCTACTATTACTTTTCCCTTTAACAATGGTATCTCAACAAATAAATGGTAAAGTATACGACAGTGAAACTACAGTAAAAGGGATTGCCGTTTATAATCTTAGTGAATTTTCAAAAGCTTTTACAGACGATTATGGCAACTTTACCCTTAAAGCATCAGTAAACGATACCATATCCTTCCACTCTACTTTTCATAACAAAAAGATCGTCATTTTAAAAGAAGAAGATTTTGGTCGAGTTATGGTTATTGAGCTTCAGAAAACAATTAATGCACTTAAAGAAATATTAATTTCAAACAACAGTAACCATAAACCCTTTAATGAAGATAAAGCTGAAAAAACCATAAAAGAAGAAATCACTAAAGACTCTAAAGCGAATCCGCACTTATACGGTACCTCTTCAAATTATGGTCTTGATTTTGTACGCTTGTATAAATTATTGTTCAAACCTGAAAAGTCTAAAAATCAACCAGAGGTTATTAATGCTAAAAATTTAGATTCTCTTTTTCAGCATGATGATTTTTTCAACAAAAAACTATTAAATGAAGATCTTAAAATCCCCGAAAGTTTGTCTCAGCAATTTTTCGATTACACAGAAGCTCAAGCTATCGATAAAAAACTACTTACGCCTTCCAACAAGCTTCTACTTTTAGATCAACTTTATACTTTCAGCACATCCTATTTAAAAATACTCGAAGAAGCAAGGAAAAACTAACGTTGTTTTATATAATTTACTGCATTTCATACTAAATCATAGCTTC
Source organism: Tamlana sp. 2_MG-2023 (assembly GCF_030548465.1). Lineage (GTDB taxonomy): Bacteria > Bacteroidota > Bacteroidia > Flavobacteriales > Flavobacteriaceae > Pseudotamlana. Next base: position 341,882 of record NZ_JAUOSF010000001.1, on the reverse strand, counting down.
AAAAGTTATATTTTTAGCCATCCAAAACTTACGCTTTTAATGAAACGTTATTTATATTTTTTTATCACTCTTACCTTTTTAACCCTTTGGAGCTCTTGCCGTAAAGATTTTGAATTTTCACCAAGCACCGGAAGTTTGCATTTTTCAAAAGACACCGTGTATTTGGACACCGTTTTTACAAATATTGGATCCAGTACTTATAATTTAAAGGTTTACAACAACAGTGATGACGATATCTCTATCCCAACCGTGAAACTTGCTTTAGGAGATGCTTCAAATTACAGATTAAGCGTGGATGGTATTACTGGAAAAACCTTTGAAGACATAGAGATTCAAGCGAACGATAGCTTATTTATTTTTGTAGAATCTACCATTGATATTAATAGTCTACCCAGTTTAGATGGCACTTTTCTATACACCGATCAAATTGAATTTGATGCTGGTTCAAACCTTCAAAAAGTAGAATTGGTGACTCTTGTTCAAGATGCCGTTTTTATTTATCCAGATCGTGACAATACCACTAAAGTCATTGAAACTTTAAAATTAAACATTGATGGTGAAATTGTGGAAACCAACATTGAAGGTCGTGAACTTTTACCTTCGGAGCTTACTTTTACAAACGAAAAACCGTACGTTATTTATGGTTTTGCCGCCGTTCCGGAAAGTGAAACATTAACCATTGAGGCTGGCGCTCGCATACATTTTCATGAAAACTCTGGAATTATGGTGCTTAATGAAGCTTCGATAAATGTAAATGGCGCTTATAGCAACGATCAAGATCTATTAGAAAACGAAGTCATTTTTGAAGGCGACCGTTTAGAGCCAGATTTCTCTGAAGTTCCAGGCCAATGGAGTGCTATTTGGCTTTTTGATGGCAGTAAAAATAACAGTATCAATTATGCAACCATAAAGAATGCTACTGCCGGAATTATTAGTGATGGCAACCCATTAGAGGCTAACGATAAACTTAAAATCACAAACAGTAAAATATACAACTCAAGTAGCTACGGGATATTAGGACGTAATACTTCCATAAACGCCGAAAATGTAGTGATTAATAATTCAGGTTTATCATCTTTTGCTGGAACTATTGGCGGAAAATACAATTTCACCCACAGTACACTAGCTAATTACTGGAACTATGGGTTTAGACAATTCCCAACGGTTTTACTTAATAATTACACGTTTGATGAAGATGGTAATATTCTTGCAGCCGATTTAACCGAAGCAAATTTTAACAATTGCATAATCTATGGCGATGAAAATATCGAGTTTTTAGTAGATGAAGTTGAAGACGACCAGGTTGAATTCAACTTTAAATTCACAAACTGCTTGGTGCGTTTTAATGATAGCAATGACGAATTTGATGGTGAAAATTATGATTTTACAAACACCACGCATTACGAAAATAACCTGTTTAACGAAGATCCTAATTTTAAAGATACCGATTTAAACCTAATGATTATTGGCGATGAATCTGCAGCTATTAATAAGGGCAATGCGAGTTTTGCTTCACAAGTTCCTTTTGATATATTAAATGTGAATAGAACAGCTACTCCCGATTTAGGCGCTTATCAGCATGTTACTTTTGAGAAAGAGTAGATTTGATATCTTGGTTTTAAAGGAAATATGAATATTGATGAATTTAGCGGTTGGCTTAAGGGGTTATATATCCTATAGTTATGTTTCATAAATAAAGACACTTTTGAAAATCAATTATAAAAAGATAGCATCAGCACTACCAATTATTGGAGCGATCCTTCTAATGATAATTATCCGATTAATTCCTGAAAAGTATTCCTTGGATTTCTTATTGATTTCCATTGTCCTACTTTGTAGCATTGGAATATATCTTTATGCATCCAAAACACACTATAAAACATTATTAAGAGTATTTGCGGTCTATATTTTTATAAATTTTTTAATATTTCCCTTATTATACCTTTCGTTACTAAAAGTAAACCCTGAAAGTTTTAAGATTGAAAATTCTATTTCGAAATCTGAACAAACTATTTCTATAACTGATTTAGAAAACAGTTACAGTCCAAAGAATTTAAAATCTAATTTACTTGTAGTAAATAGCCTTCTTGAAGAAACTGGAGCAGAACTTGATGTAAATATTTCGGTCTTAAATAACGGGAACACTATAAAAACAAAGTTGTATTTACTATCTAAAGACTGTCATTCAGTTAAAGCAAGAAGGCCAATGTACAAGGCTTGCTTAAATATATGTGACTTTGCTGGAAACAAAATTACATCTATTCTAGACAAAAATGAAGGATGTTTATTAAACCCAAAACAAGTAACTGTTCGTGAATTCATAAATCTAGAAAAGGACAAAATCAATAAACGAATAAAACAGTTTGATAAAGAGCATAAGGAAATCACAGAAAAAGGAAATTACTGGACTTATAACCAGTTACTTTCATATAGTATTAATACGTTTTCAACAGGAAACTTTATCCCTATAAGTAAACTTGCAAACATTCTATTTTATTTACATTTCTTCATAGGAAATGGGATACTACTTACTATATTAATTGCCTTTATTCAAAAAACGCTGGAAAAAGGAAAAGAAACATAACACTATATATAGCAAATAGGGCGATTAATACTTAATCTAAAAGTTCTTGTCTAATTACAAAGTCGCCAAATCTTTTGATTTGGTATTAAAAAAGAAAAATTAAAACAAAATAAAAAGATTTGACTTGTGCCTATACTGAAAATATCCGCTTGTTTTCTACCCAACTTGCCATATATTTAACGTTAGCAACAATCTAACCCCTCCTGAATAAAGGCTACATAATTTTACGTTAGTCAGAATTTGGTAGTTGTCAATAATTTTGAGACGATTCATATTTGATGTATATTTACACCAAATAATAAAATTATGTCAAGACAAAGCATATCATTTACAAAACCGAATGACGAATGGTTAAAAGCTCAAGTAGACAACAAAGAATATTCAAGCAAAAGTGAATTAGTTAATGACTTGATTAGACAAGCTAGAAAACAACAGGTTCAAATTGACTGGATTAGAGCAAAACTTGAAAAAGCTGAAAATAGTGGATTTACGGACGATACCAAAGAAAGTATTTTAGCGCAATCAAAGTCCTTCCTTAATGGCTAAATACAAGCTAACCAACGAAGCAAAAAATGACTTGATTAGGATTCATCATTATGGTGTTAAAAAGTTTGGAATGACCCAAGCTGACAAATATTTCGAATCCTTATTTGAATATTTTGACATTATTTCCGAACGTCCTTTTTCATTCGAATCAGTTGACTATATAAAAAAAGATTATCGACGTTGCGTATGCGGTGTTGATAGTATTTACTATAAAATAAATGAAAATATTGTCGAAATAATGGCAATCGTCGGAAGACAAGATATAAAAAACTACAGTTGATAACACCATGTGTAAAACATAGCTAAATTAGACTTCTCCAGAGTTTTTTTCTTATTTTCCGAGTCCGCTAAATTTTATCCTTAAAAATATTCCCTTTTTACACACTACGTTCCATATACATAATCCGTTAACTAGCATTCCAGTAATACACCATAAAATAAGAAACAGTTTACCTATTCTGATTAGAGTATTTTTATTAAATCTCATAAAACAAAGGATAACGACTCTCTAAATATTGTTATTCAATTAGATAAAAAATATAAACATATAATAGACCCCTGTGATTATAAAAACCACACCTGCAATAACACGCATTACTGATTCTATTTTTGCTATTTTCTCGTAAAACACACCAATTTTCCCTGCTGCAAAAGCCAAAAGATATGTAAAAAGTATAACAGGTAAACCGGTGCCAAATGCAAATACTACAGGCAAATACAAGCCATCTACAGATGCTATAGTCATTGGTATAAGCATTCCAAAAAATAAAGCTCCGCTATATGGACAAAACGCTAGAGCAAAAATTACACCTATAACAAACGCTCCTAGCAGCCCTTTATCCTTAAACTTTTCAGATAATTTTTCTAGAAAATTGGATTTACCTAAAAAATGTAGCTTGATAATATTAAGCATAATTAAACCAATTATAATTAGTAGCGGCCCTAAAAACTTTTCACCATTCTGGTTAAAAAATCGTGCTATTTGAAACTTACTCGCTCCAAAATAAAGTATTAAACCTATGGCAGTATAACTAAACCCTCTTCCTAAAGAATACATTAATCCGCTTAAAAAGACTTTTCGTTTACTTGAAATGTTTTTAGAAATAAATGCTGTCGCGGTAATATTGGTTGCTAGAGGACACGGACTAATGGCTGTCATTAGTCCGAGTATTAATGCTGAAAAAACCGGGCTATTATAGTGCTCTAAAAGCGATTGCAAAAAATCCATTTAAAGCTTTTTTAGTTCAGCATCAATTTTTGCTTTTAAGCCTTTTGAAAAATCAGCTTGATCGTTACCATTCATAAAAGCAAATTGCGTTAAATCCATTTGTGCTTCCTTTCCGTTTATTATGACGTTTAAAAACAAAGAAGTTCCAGAAGCTTCAAATTTATTAACAATATTACTATTAATTTCATCGTCTATATTTATAACTTTCAATTCAATTTTATCTTCTTGAAGCGCTTTTGAAAAATAAGTGTTTAATGTATATCTCGTATTCGCTTCAATAGCATTACAGGTCATACATCTATTTGTAGAATGAAAATCAATCACTTCAATTTTTGAAACCGATTGATCTAATGAAGTTAGTTCTTTTTTAGGCTGATGGTTGCAAGCTGATAAAAAGAATCCGAGAGCTAAAACTACTAAAATTTTGATATTCTTATACATGAGTTTAAATGATTATGGGGTTATAATATGAGATTGAATACATATCCAGAAATGATAATACAGAGTGTTACCACAGCAAAAAAGATGGCAATTAATTTTAACGACATTACTTTTTTAAGTAAAGTAGCTTCAGGAATTGATAAACCTACAGTCGCCATCATAAAAGCGATGGCGGTACCTAATGGCACACCTTTAGCCACAAAAACCTGAATAACCGGAACAATTCCAGCCGCATTGGCATACATGGGTACTGCTATGATTACCGCAAGCGGAACCGTCCACCATTCTCCACCTCCTAAATACTGATTAAAAAAGTTTTCAGGCACATAACCATGCATAGCTGCACCAATGGCAATACCTATAATAACATACACTAATACATTTTTGACAATATCCCAAGCTCCGTTAACTATTTCAGGTAGTCTTTGGGTAAACGTTCTATTTTCTTCCTTATAGGCCGCTTGATTCAGTTTATTATCAAGAATCTTTTTAACCCAATCGGATAGTAGAGGTTCTAACTTAAACTTCCCAAGAACCCACCCGCCTAGAGTTCCTAATAAAACACCAGATCCTACATAAATTAAAGTAGCCTTTAAACCAAACATCCCTAGAAACATGGCTATAGCAACTTCGTTTACTAATGGGGATGTTATTAGAAAAGAAAAAGTAACCCCTAAAGGAATCCCGCCTTGCACAAACCCAATAAATAAAGGTACTGACGAGCAAGAACAAAACGGTGTAATGGCTCCAAAAATTGAAGACAAAAAATATTCTAGGCCGTAAAGCTTCTTTTTATTTAGATAGTTTTTTAGCTTTTCAATAGGGAAATAAGTATTTACAATACCCATTATAAACACTACAAGAAACAATAGGATAAGAATTTTTATGGTGTCAAACACAAAAAAATTCAAAGCAGTTCCTAAATGTGTTTCTGCACCTATATTAAAAGCCGAATATATAAGCCAATCAGCAAAATTTTGTAACCATTGAAACATTTTATAATTTATTTACTTGTCCAGAAATCGATGAAGATAATTTCACTGTATTGTATATGGTACCATGTTTCTCAAGATTCTTTTTTAAGAGGTCTGTATTCAGTTTCTCATCACTACTGTGAATGACTAAATTGTAAATAATATCATCCATTCTTGGCGGATTTTCCAGCCGTTTAGCACTCACTTCAAGTGCTGCCTTGGTATAACTAAATTTCATCATTGAAGAAAAACGTTCTACATTTTTTAACATACAAGCCGCAAACGCTCCAAGAAACAATTCTGCTGGGTTTGGTAAAATGTCAGCAGTTTTTGATGTGGTACCAAATTTAATTTTTGACTCTTTAATATCAATTTCAGCATCCTGCTTCGATACCGAAGAAGCTTGAATTTTATAATGCATGATTATTTTAATTTAAAAGTTCTAATACTTCAGTTTTTGAAGGCACTCTCCCTTTAATTGTAACCACGTCATCTATAACCAATGCTGGTGTTGACATGACATTGAACTTCATAATTTCCATGATGTCTTCAACTTTCTCTATGGTTGCATCAATATTATTCTCTTGAACTACGGTTTTTACGACACCTGTCATAGTTTGACATTTTGGACAACCAGTGCCTAATATTTTAATTGATTTACTCATGATTTTAAAATTTGTTAATCGCCAATAAGCGATAATGTTATTAAAATATATTAATCGAAAAATTGCTTAAACAACATTTGAGCAAGACTCCAATTTTCTTTATTAATACAATATTTTATTTTAGGAGGTTTTAATTCACCTTGAATAAGGCCAGCATTCTTTAACTCCTTAAGATGCTGAGAAATTGTAGATTGAGCCAAGGGAAAAACTTCAACTAAATCACCAGTAAAACAACACGATTGATTTTCTAAATGTTTCAAAATAGCCAATCGCGTAGGGTGACTTAAAGCTTTAGCGAATTTCGCTAAGCTCACTGTTTCATCTTCGTACACTATGGATTCTAAACTTCTTTGCATCACAGACTACTTCTTATTGCTTATCGCAAATTTACGATAGGCTTTTCGTTAAAAACATGATATATATCAGTTCACAATGAAAAAGACGCACACTTTGTAAAACAAAAAAATCCTGCTTCACGCAGGATTTTTTATTATCAGCTCAAAAAATATTCAAGCTCTATTATTATATTTTAAAGTGCATTACACGAATAAAGGCTGATCCTTCATCATGTCATTTACCTTTACTTTTACAGCTTCTAAAACCGCTTCATCTTCAAAATTGGTGATCACTTCATCAATTAATTCAACAATAACTTTCATGTCTTCTTCTTTTAAACCACGTGATGTTACTGCAGCAGTTCCTAATCGAATACCTGAAGTTACAAATGGTGACTTATCATCAAAAGGCACCATGTTTTTGTTTACGGTAATATCAGCTTTTACTAAAGCTTGTTCAGCATCTTTACCAGATAAGTTTTTATTACGTAAATCAATCAACATACAGTGGTTATCTGTTCCGTCTGAAATGATTTTATAATCTTTAGCCACTAAACCATCAGCAAGAGTTGCAGCATTTTGCTTCACTTGTAATTGGTAGTGTAAAAAATCGTCTGTTAAAGCTTCACCAAAAGCAATTGCTTTAGCAGCGATGATGTGCTCTAATGGTCCACCTTGATTTCCTGGGAAAACCGCAGAATCTAATAAAGAAGACATTTTACGTAAGTTTCCGTTTTTAAGTGTAATTCCGAAAGGGTTATCAAAATCTTGCCCCATCATAATCATTCCACCTCTAGGACCTCTTAAAGTCTTGTGCGTTGTTGTTGTTACAATATGACAGTGTGGTAAAGGATCATTTAAAATACCTTTAGCAATAAGTCCTGCAGGGTGTGAAATATCTGCCATTAAAATAGCACCAACGCTATCAGCAATCACTCTAAAACGTTTAAAATCGATATCACGAGAGTAAGCAGAAGCACCAGCAATAATTAATTTTGGCTGCTCTTTAGTTGCAATCTCTTGAATTTTATCATAGTTTAAAACACCTGTTTCTTGTTCTACACCGTAAAACACAGGGTTATAAAGTTTACCAGAAAAGTTTACTGGCGAACCGTGAGTTAGGTGACCACCGTGAGATAAATCGAAACCTAATATCTTATCACCTGGATTTAAACAAGCGTGATAAACGGCTGTGTTTGCTTGACTTCCAGAGTGCGGTTGCACATTTACATATGCCGCTCCGAATAGTGCCTTAGCACGATCTATTGCAATTTGTTCTACTTCATCAACAACTTCACAACCTCCATAATAACGCTTTCCAGGATACCCTTCGGCGTATTTGTTAGTTAGCACAGATCCTGCAGCTTCCATCACTTGTGGGCTTACAAAGTTTTCTGATGCAATAAGTTCTAAACCATGTAATTGGCGTTCTTTTTCAGCTTGAATAAGTTCAAAAATTTGTTCGTCGCGTTGCATAAAATTATATTCTGATTAAATGTTCGGCAAAAATAGCAAATAGATAGTTAAAAGCATTAAAAAACATAGATTTACTTGTAAGTTTTTAAACATCTTATTAACTGTTAAAGCTTACTTATATTTTATTCAATTTTTCCTTTTAAAATAAAAAAAATGTGTAGGTTTGATAAGAATACAATAACATTTAAAAAATTAGGTTATGCCATTAACAGCTAACAACCCAGATAGAAAATCGTGGTTACACGTAGATAAAAATTCCGATTTCCCAATTCAGAATATTCCGTTTGGTGTGTTTTTAACACGCGACGACATCATTACTATAGGTACCCGAATTGGTGATACCGCAATAGATTTAGGGGCTTTACATCAATTAGGATATTTTAGTGATATCCCTTTAACCGATGATATCTTTCTACAAGATTCTTTAAATGATTTTATTGCCGACGGCAGAAAAACATGGCGTGCTGTAAGAAACAGAATTGCTGAAGTTTTTGATGCTGAAAATGACACGCTTAAAAACAACTCGAAACATAAGGAAACCATTCTTTTTAGATTGGATGAGATTGAAATGCAATTGCCTGTTCAAATTGGCGATTACACCGATTTTTACTCAAGCATGGAGCACGCTACGAACGTAGGTTTAATGTTTAGAGATCAAGATCATGCGTTATTACCAAACTGGCTACATATTCCTATTGGATATCACGGTAGAAGTTCTTCTATCATTCCGTCTGGGATTCCTGTACACAGACCCAAAGGACAAATACTACCAGAAGGCTCTGACCAACCTATTTTAGCTGCGAGTAATTCGGTAGATTTTGAATTAGAAATGGCTTTTATCACAACAGATGCCAACGATTTAGGTGAATCGATTCCAACGAAGGAAGCTGAAGAATATATTTTCGGATTGGTTTTATTCAACGATTGGAGCGCTAGAGACATTCAAAAGTGGGAATACATTCCATTAGGACCATTTTTAGCAAAGAACTTCGCTTCTTCAATATCACCATGGATTGTCACTTTGGATGCCTTGGAACCTTACCGTGTTGAGAGTCCGAAACCTATTAAGCCACAATTAGATTATTTAAAATACGAAGGAAAGAAGAGTTACGATATTAATTTAGAAGTGGCGATTCAACCTAAAGGTGCTAAAGAAACTGTAGTTAGTAAATCCAATTTCAAATATATGTATTGGAATATGGTACAGCAGTTAGCACACCACACCATTAACGGTTGCCCTATTAATTCAGGTGATATGATGGGTAGTGGAACTATTTCTGGCCCTTCGGAAGACAGTTTTGGCTCTATGTTAGAACTCACTAAAAATGGCGAAAAACCATTAAAAATGAAAGACGGCAGTACTAGAAAATACATTAATGATAATGATACCGTTATCATGCGTGGACACTGTGAAAAAGACGGCACTAGAATTGGTTTTGGAGAAGTTTCTACAAAACTACTTCCTGTTTACAAGAAGAAAAAATAGATTTTGTGTTTTAAACAGGCATAAATCATATTAAAAAAAGGCTATTCATAAATTACTGAATAGCCTTTTTTTGCACTTTATTCTGAAGGTGTTTCAGAATCTGATCGTATTGATGTCTTATCTTTAAGAGAACCTGAAATCGAAGATTCAAAGCAGTGAATCAAGTTCAGGTTGACGAAGTATTTACTTTACAGACAGTCTTTTTATTTCCCACAATTTTTAAGAAAATCACCAGAGACAATTTGCTCTAGGTCTTCAACGCTATGGTTATAAAAATATACCCAAGCCTTCACCACAGAACCATCTTCAATATATATTGGTACTACGCTTCTTTCAAACAAATTAGGTTCACGGGAATTCATATCAATACCTTCATAGGCGTCTAATGCCTTAAAAACAATATCAAAATCGTAAATCTTAAAAAGGGAACCGTAGACCTTATCAGTGTCGTTTTTACTTTCAACAGCCCCCGGGAACCAAGAAATGCGATACAGCTTACCATGAAAATAACCGCTACCAACTAACTCAGAATACATAGCCAAGAATTTAGACTTATTATTATCTACATCCTTTAACAAGGTTCCGTAAACAAAAATATATTGAGATTCTGCGGCCATAGTTCCTATGAATTAGACAAAAGCTCCTAAATCAACACTGCTAATCGCGCCATGAGATTCATGAGCCACCACTTCCCCATTTTTAATCACTAACAGCTGTGGTGATTCATGACGCACCTGAAACTTGTAACCTGTTTCGTTAGACACTTCTCTATAATTTAATAAATCTAGATAGTATAAATCTAAATCGTCCTCGGTTAAACCATATGCAGAAACAAATTGCTTCATCGACATCCTACTAATTCCACAGGTTGTAGAATGTTTAAATATAACCTGTGTCTTTGTTTTAGATTTTTCCTCGATCTCATCTAACTGTGACACATTTACTAAAGGAATCCATGGTAAAACCTTTTCTTCCTTTTTCTCTTTCCCTTCAGATGACCCGAATAATTTATTTAATAAACTCATAATCAATCGTTTTAAAAAATTCCGCGTAAGCGAAAATTTGAATATTATTTTCTAATTTCACAGTAAGTCGTTAACTTATATAAATCTTACATCTAGAAAACGGCAGCTAAAAATATACATTTAGGATACTTTTTTATAATTAAGTTATAATTCATTTCGCTAATCTTACAAATTATACGAAAGTTATTTCACTAATATTAAAACGCTGAAGGCCTCTAATATTTTAAAAACTTAGCAGTGTTTTTATTGTTTTTTGTATTTACATTAAGAATGTAGAAACCATCATTAAATTTAGATATATCTATTCTATTAGAATCGAAAGTTTTAAGCTTCAACACTTCTTGACCAACAGAATTATAAATGGATATAGATTGCACATCATTTAAAACATTGGTATTATTTATAACTAAGTCTTTCGTCTTGGTATCATAAAAAACTGACAGGTTTTGGTTTTCGTACTCCTCTGTTGCTAAACTATTGTTTTCCTGAAATGCAATAACATATTGATCTTCGTAGCTGTTTTTTTGTAAAAACAATTCCGCAGTCTCATCTTTTAAATTATAATAAGAGTTCGTGTAATTATCTTTCAAGAAAACGTTTAAATCTTCCGGAACATTTTCCATTTTACTAATAGCAAATTTATATAAACCACCATCCGTTACTTTAATAGTGACTGGTAACTCATCTTCAATGTTAATATTAGATAAAGCTTGAATGACTAATTTTTCATCATTTAATACCCAATACATCTCATTATCTTTCTCTTCGTATAATTTACCATCATACCCTTTATCATATCCAGTAGTTCCGTTTTCAGAGTCGTACCCTAACCCTAAAAAGCTTTGAAAATGATTAGGATCTGTAAAAGATAACCACATTTTTGGTCTTAGATCGGTACTATTAGATGTTTTTGCTGATTTACTATTTGTGTTTTTATAGAATATAGGCGCATCTGATGCATCTGATTCTTTAGCAAATATTCTTTGTTGGTTATTGAAAACAATATTCCCTGTATTGTCAATAGGCACAAAGAAACCTTGGGCTACAGCAATATTACCCGTAGGTGCCCCTTTTGCAGCAAAACTAGTCCCACTAGTAAGCCCCGACATATCAGCTGTTGCAGCGGCGGTTCCCATTAATGAATTGTAAGTGGCATATCCACCTATATATTTAACTAGATAATGACTATTATTTGTTGTTGCCTGTTCCCAGAAATATAAAGTCCCTTCTATAACCGAAGTATTGTCAGCTATAAATTGATTTGCATTTAAAGCCGAAGAGTACGGATTTCCTATTAAAATCTCATTACCAGCAGTAACAGATATAGAATAATTACCATCGTTAGGCGTGCCTTTAAACACATATTCTTGTTCAGGATCTGAAGTCCCAGACCCCTTCATACTATAGCCAATACCTGGAAATAAACTAGTAGTTGCTGTAATTTTTTGCCATGCGGTATACGTATTTATCAATCCATTATACTTGTATAACCACCTCGTACTAAGCGTTATTGGAGATGTGCTTGCATCAGCATCATGGCTACTACTAAAATTGATTACCCCAGTGGCATCTTCTAAATTTTCAATTTGCCAAGCTCCACCAGTATTTACTGGAGCACTCCAATAATTATAACTAAACAAATTGTTTGTTCCTTGTTGCCTTTTTACTAAAACGCCTGCACCTGAGTTAGATGTTGTACTAGAATGGTTTTGAATAAGTTGTGCTTCACCTAATAAATCGATAACACCATCAACAACAACTTGGTTATCCACTTCTAGTAACTCTCCATCAGCAACATGTAACGTCCCTCCAGATTCCACTTCTACTTCACGTACATAAGCATGAGAAGAAAGTGTACCAGGTGCACCAGATTTTACTGTTAATTTTAAACATTGATCCGTAGTATTATTTGGAACATTCCCTGCACCAGAACCATTAAAAAACGACGTGCCATCCCAAACAATTTGGTCTAAATACCTAAGCGTAAAATAATCTCCATTACTAAAATCTACCCCAGTTATGGTAACTGTAGTGCCAGGGCTACTACCTAAGTCATACACCGTAGTAGGTGAAGAAAAATCAATATCATCATCAATAACAAATTCTAAGTTTTGACAACTTTGTTTACCTGACAAATCGATACCTGATAAATCTAAAGTAACAGTTACAGTACCCAAATCACCTATTTTATTAACACCCCATATAGAGTTTAGCTGTTCTTTATATGTTGAAGTATTAGTAGAAAACGAATAATCCTTAGTGTTTTCACCCCAAAATAAATAATCACCATTAGAAAGCGCAGAAGCATTATTTATTCTAACAATACCTGTACCCTGAGAATCGGTATGCAAATTAGAGCCATCAACACGACCTATACCAGCTACATTATGATCACAATTTCCATTCGCAGCATCATCTTGTGTATATAAATCGTTGTCAGTAAGTGTGGTACCGTATTTAGCAGAAACATAATTGTTAATAATAATAAATTCAGCCTCATTAATTTCTCTATCAAACACTATAATTTCGCACATGTCGCCATTATAATAGTTACTAGGAACACGATTAGCACCCAACCAAGCAACTATATTATTAGTGTTTACAGTACGAGTGACCCCAGCTAGACTAGCTGGAATTACAAGCCCGCCATTATTATAAAACACAAACTCATTTGAACTTGAGCCACCTATAGGAAAAACAACAGCTCCTACACGTAAAGCTGTAGAAGATGGCAAAGTCCTCCCATACCTTTGGCCATTTACAGCGACACTAATTTCATTAGTATTATTAGTTAAATTAATTCGCTGTCCAGAGGTTGAAATATCATTAACATCATTTCCATGATAAAGCAGATTTTGACTTCCAGAATTAGACCCTTCACCTACAAATATATAGGTTCTGTCTTTGCTACCAGATGGCAAATTACTATGGTCAGAAATATTCATGTACTCACTAGTTACACTTGTAAAATGTACAGCAGGATAACCATTGTGTTGGGCCGTTTCATAACTAGGCGCATTAACTGAAATAGCATCATTATTATCACCACTTTGATCAAGCCAGGAAGACACATTTTCTCCATTTAAAGCATCAACACCTGTAGAAGATTCAACTCCAGCATCAGCACGTAGCCAAAGCATTAAATTTGCGGCTCCATCACCTACGCCGCCTGGGCCCGTTTGAGAATTAACATTTAAAAAAAAGGCAAAGCATACCAATAATGGTAATAGGTTTTTGGGGCAGGACATAATTTATAGGTTGAGAGTTGGTATTTTTATATTATCATGATAATATGCAGCACAATTTACATATTAATATCAATATTCCTATTATTAGACGCCTTTTCAACACACTAAACATTATATACTCGAATAAAAAAATAACACTTTAATCTAAAAACAATGCAATACCTCACAAAAAACCATATTGTTTTCTAATGTGAAGTTAAGCCCCTATGGAAATACAAGCGTTTAAAAAAGACAAAAAGTCAGCTAAAAATTAGTGATAAGCGACATATTGTCGGATAAATCCTATTGGTAGGATTATTGACATTATGTGATTGTAAATGAAAAAGAATTAAGATTTCCGTCTTCGCGGAAATGTAAAAAAATAATAATCAAATGAATTTAAACAATTATACCATAAAATCGCAAGAGGCCATACAGCAAGCGCAGCAAATCGCGCAGGGTTTCGGGCATCAGCAAATTGAAAACGAACACATCTTCAAAGGTATTTTTGAAGTTGATGAAAACGTTTTACCATTCTTATTAAAAAAATTGAATGTAAATGTTTCTATTTTAGAACAAGCCTTAGACAAGCAAGTTGAAAGTTTTTCGAAAGTTTCAGGAGGAGAACTGATGCTTTCTCGTGAGGCTGGAAAAACCTTAAACGAAGCAGCAATCATCGCTAAAAAAATGAAAGATGATTATGTTTCCGTAGAACATTTAATCCTTGCTGTTTTAAAATCTAACAGCAAAATTTCACAAATGTTGAAAGATCAAGGCGTAACTGAAAAAGGCCTAACTGCTGCTATAATCGAATTACGTCAAGGTGAAAATGTAACATCTCAAAGTCAGGAAGACACTTATAATTCACTTAACAAATACGCTAAAAACTTAAATCAGTTAGCCAAAGACGGAAAACTAGACCCAGTCATTGGTCGTGATGAAGAAATTAGACGAATACTTCAAATTTTATCACGTAGAACAAAAAATAACCCGATTCTAGTAGGTGAACCTGGTACAGGTAAAACAGCTATTGCTGAAGGTTTAGCGCATCGTATTATCGATGGTGACATCCCTGAAAACCTAAAAGACAAACAAATTTTCGCCTTAGATATGGGTGCGCTTATTGCTGGCGCCAAATATAAAGGTGAATTTGAAGAGCGTTTAAAAGCCGTGATCAAGGAAGTAACAACAAGTAATGGTGATATCGTACTATTTATTGACGAAATTCACACGCTTGTGGGCGCTGGTGGCGGACAAGGCGCTATGGATGCTGCAAATATTTTAAAACCAGCTTTAGCCCGTGGTGAACTGCGCGCTATTGGAGCCACAACATTAGATGAATACCAAAAATACTTTGAAAAAGACAAAGCCTTAGAGCGTCGTTTCCAAAAAGTGATGGTTGATGAACCAGACAACGAAAGTGCGATTTCAATTCTTCGTGGTATTAAAGAAAAATATGAAACACACCATAAAGTTCGTATCAAAGATGAAGCAATTATTGGTGCTGTAGAGTTATCTTCTAGATACATTACGAACCGATTTTTACCAGACAAAGCAATCGACTTAATGGATGAGGCTGCATCAAAACTACGCATGGAAATTAATTCTAAACCTGAAGAATTGGATGTTTTAGACCGTAAAATCATGCAACTTGAAATTGAAATAGAAGCTATTAAACGCGAAAAGGACGAAACAAAATTAAAGTCTTTACGTGCTGATTTAGCCAATATTAAAGAATCAAGAAATGAAATAAATGCGAAATGGAAGAGTGAAAAAGAAGTTGTTGACAACATCCAAAACACGAAGCAAGATATTGAAAACTTTAAATTAGAAGCTGAAAGAGCTGAGCGTGAAGGTGATTATGGAAAAGTAGCCGAGTTACGCTACGGAAAAATAAAAGAAGCTCAAGAACAACTTGAAATTTTACAAGAAAAACTAAAAGAACAGGCTGAAACTTCATTAATTAAAGAGGAAGTGACTTATGATGATATTGCTGAAGTGGTTGCTAAATGGACCGGTATTCCAGTAACTAAGATGCTGCAAAGTGAACGTGAAAAACTTCTTAAATTGGAAGATGAACTTCACAAGCGTGTAGTTGGTCAAGAAGAAGCGATTGAAGCCGTGAGTGATGCCGTGCGTAGGAGCCGTGCCGGATTACAAAATCCCCATAAACCTATCGGAACGTTTTTATTCTTAGGAACCACAGGTGTTGGTAAAACAGAACTCGCTAAAGCTCTGGCCGAATACCTCTTTGATGATGAAAACGCCATGACAAGAATTGACATGAGTGAATATCAAGAGCGTCATGCCGTAAGTCGTTTAGTTGGTGCACCTCCAGGGTACGTAGGTTATGATGAGGGCGGACAATTAACTGAAGCCGTAAGACGAAAACCTTATTCTGTAGTACTTCTTGATGAGATTGAAAAAGCGCACCCTGATACCTTTAATATTTTATTACAGGTTTTAGATGAAGGCCACTTAACAGACAATAAGGGTCGTGTGGCTGATTTCAAAAACACGATTATCATCATGACCTCTAACATGGGTAGTCAAATTATTCAAGAACGTTTTGAGGCTGTTAAAGACATTGAAACTGCCATTGAAGGTGCGAAAGTTGATGTGTTAGCCTTATTAAAACAAACGGTTAGACCAGAATTTTTAAATCGTATTGACGACACCGTGATGTTTACGCCTTTAAGTAAGGAAAATATTGTCGAGATTGTAGGTTTACAACTTAAAGGCATCACTAAAATGATTGGTGAACAAGGCATAACATTTGACGCCACACAAGAAGCTATTAATTATTTAGCTGAAAAAGGATATAATCCTGAATACGGAGCACGACCTGTAAAACGTGTGATACAGAAAGAAGTATTAAATGCTTTGAGTAAAGAAATTCTAGCAGGAAAAGTAACCACAGACAGTGTCATTCTGCTAGACGCTTTTGATGACGAACTTGTATTTAGAAATCAAGGAGATTTAGTTCAAGAAGAATTCTAAAAAAAATCATAATTTAACAAGAAAAAAAGCACATAACCCTCTTAATTCTAAGCAATTAACAACAAAAGCAACAGGAATATTATTGTATTATTCTTGTTGCTTTTTACTTTTTACAACCATATTCTTAATTATTTAGTAAAAAAAACTTAAATAATAAAATTTTGAAGGATGTTTTCTACGATTTACACATCCACTTTACCGTTAATCTAAAATACATATAAAAAGGATTAATTAATTTGATTTATACCCTAGATTAGCCTTATAATTTACCCCTAAAAGCTTTTTTATTTCTATGATAACTTGTTATCCTCAAGAAATAGATTACTAAAAAACTAATTATAAGCTAAATGAACATTAATGCCCACCTAGATTACACGCTCTTAGAATCAACAACTACAGAACGTGAAATAATAGATCTATGCAATAAAGCTAGAGAGAATAACTATTTTGGTATTTGCGTTAACGGGTCCTATGTATCATTAGTAAAGCAATTTTTAATAGATACCGATATTAAAGTATCGACTGTTGTGGGTTTTCCATTAGGCTGCTCCACTACAAAATCAAAAATTTATGAAGCCCAACAAGCTTTAGAAGATGGTGCTGAAGAAATTGGAATGGTAGTAAATTTGGGTTATGTAAAAAGCAAAAACTATGTTTCTGTTTTAAAAGACATCAGTGATGTAAAAATGGCTATAGGAGACACGCCATTAAAAGTCATTATCGAGATTTCAGAATTAAACAAAAATGAAATTGTTAGAGTTAGTGAAATCTGTATAGATGCTAGAGCTGACTTTATAGAAACTTCTACTGGATTTTCAAAAAGTGGCGCGACACTTACCGCTATAAAAATCATCAAAAAAACCATTAAAGATGCTGCTCAGATAAAAGCATCAGGCGATATTCTTGATTATGAATCGGCCGTAAAATATCTAGAAGTTGGCGCCGATCGCTTAGGCATTTCAACCTCATTTAAGGGTCTGAACAATAATACGCGTCAGCAAAGAAACAGTAAAATCTACAAGCAGTACTTAGAATCGGCAGCAAAAAAATCTGAAGGAGCCGACCTAAATACAAGTTCTAAAGAAACAACAATCAATAAGCTTTAATAAATTTCTTCACCCCCTATTTATCACAGGAATTGTGCTTAACTAGAAAAATGTTAATACCTTTGGAATAACAGGTACTATTTATGCATTTCAATGCTTGAATGACAATCCTTTTCATCCAAAAGTTAAGACATGAATCCTTTTAGTCAATACATCGACCACACCCTTCTTAAAGCAACAGCATCAACATTAGACATTATTAAGCTCTGTGAAGAAGCTAAACAATATCAGTTTTTCTCAGTTTGCGTTAACAGTTGCTATGTAAGTTTAGCAAAAGCATCATTATCTGAAAGTCAAGTAAAGGTATGCTCAGTAATCGGGTTTCCTTTGGGAGCTATGTCTACTGCAACTAAAGTATCTGAAACAGCTCAAGCTTTAAAGGATGGAGCCGATGAAATTGATATGGTTATAAATGTAGGTTTCCTTAAAAGTAAAGCTTTTGATACTGTTGAAAAAGAGATAAAAGCTATCAAAAGTATCATGCCTAATAAAGTTTTAAAAGTTATTCTAGAGACTTGTTATTTAGATGATTCCGAAATATTAAAAGCCAGCGAAATAGCTATAAAAGCAGGAGCTGATTTTATAAAAACATCCACAGGATTTGGAACCCGTGGGGCAAGTACGCATGATATAAAAATCATGAAAAGCGCCCTAAAAGGTGATGTAAAAATAAAAGCTTCAGGAGGCATTCGCGATGCAGAAACCGCTTTAGAATATATAAATTTAGGCGTTAAACGACTTGGAACTTCTTCAGGAATCGCCATTGTAAATGGCACAACATCAAAATCTGACTATTAAAAAGAAAGACTATGAGCGTACATATAGAAGCAAAACAAGGAGACATCGCAGAAACGATTCTATTACCAGGAGACCCCTTGCGTGCCAAATGGATTGCTGAAACTTTTTTAAAAAACCCCGTTTGCTTTAATAAAGTGCGTAATATGTTTGGTTACACCGGCAGCTACAAAGGCAAAAAAGTATCAGTCATGGGCACTGGCATGGGAATTCCATCTATATCTATATATGCACACGAACTGATTAGTGATTACGGTGTAAAAAACTTAATTCGCGTTGGTAGTGCGGGGTCTTACCAAAAAGAAGTCAAAATTAGAGATATTGTCTTTGCTATGGCCGCTTCTTCAAATTCTGGTTTAAACGAATTGCGCTTTAATGGTGCCGACTACGCGCCTACAGCAAATTTCGAGCTCTTTCAAAAAGCATTAGACGCCGCTAAAGAAAAGAATATTCCTGTAAAAGCGGGTAATATTTTTAGTTCGGATGAATTTTATGCCGATGATTTTGAATCTTATAAAAAATGGTCAAAATTCGGTGTGCTTTGTGTAGAAATGGAAACCGCTGGTTTATATACGGTTGCCGCAAAGCACAATGTGAAAGCGCTTTCTATATTAACCATATCAGACTCTTTAGTAACTGGGGAACGCACCACTAGTTTAGAACGCGAAACAACCTTTAAAGATATGGTTGATATTGCTTTGGAATTAGCTTAAGCAGATCTTCAAATAAACATTCTACAAATCCTAATACAACCTAAATACACCATGCGAGTGCGTTGCACTTTTTATGGTACTCTTTCTTCATGTCCTATAATTGCATTATTTAGGTATTCGTCTTTATATTTTTGAAATACACAAATTACAGCGTAGTATAAATCCACCTATAAACACTTTCACCATATCAAATACTCATCAACATTTCACGCAAAACTCATATTATTAATTCGATCGAAACTTCGTTTTAAAAATCTTAATATAAAAACAAAAAAAAAGCTGGCCTAAAATAGACCAGCTTTTAAAAAACTTAATTATAAATTTAAGTTATACCCTTACTTAGTTTGTTAAGTTAGGATTTCTCTGAATTTCATCTTGAGGAATTGGAGTATCATAATCAACACTAGCATTCCAGTCTGGCTTAGCACCTTCAAGACCAGAAGGTCCAAATACCACATCACCTAAGTCTCTACGTTTGATGTCATACCATCTTTTACACTCAAAAGCTAATTCAATTCTACGTTCTTCAATAACATCTGCAATAGTTGCAGTTCCAGAAAAATCTGCAGGTACAGCACTAGCAGCTATTGTTTCAGGCACATAACCTCCATTTGTTGTAGCCCCACCTTTTCTAGCTCTTTCTCTCACTTCATTAATATACTTTACTGCATTCGCATTATCTCCTGCCTCAACAGCACACTCAGCAGCAATTAATAAAATCTCTGCATAACGCATCATAGGGTATTTGATACTTGTTGCACGCTTATCTCCTCTAGCAAAAGGTCCTGGGAAACGTGTATACTTAGCAATATATGGCACGTTAGCTGCATGTTCATGACCACTAATTGTAAAGTTTGTATAATCTACAGTGAACTTATCTTCACCTACAGTAATAGTAGCTTCTGTTTGAAAACTTACACGTGTTCTGTAATCAGCAGGATCAAAAGAATTATAAACTTCTAATTTTGGTACAGCAACAGACCA
Organism: Tamlana sp. 2_MG-2023; assembly: GCF_030548465.1. GTDB lineage: Bacteria > Bacteroidota > Bacteroidia > Flavobacteriales > Flavobacteriaceae > Pseudotamlana. The sequence continues at coordinate 321,297 of NZ_JAUOSF010000001.1, read as the reverse complement.
AGCTTCATCACCTCTAATACCAGTCATTGGTGCTACTTGATCATATGCATTATCATCAGCTTCAACAGCATTATAATCTAAAGTAAAGATCATTTCAGGAGAATTACCAGCTTCATCACCATCAAATAAATTTTGGAAATTATTATCTAAAGAATAAACACCACTATCAATAACCTTTTTTGCATAAGTATTTGCCGTAGCAAAATCGTTAGCAGAACCAAAATCTGATGTTGCTCTTGTTAAATATACTAGTGCTAAATAAGAACTTGCAGCTCCATTAGAAGGAATTCCTGATGCAGCAGTAGCTTCTGGCAACCATTGCTCAGCATATTCTAAATCGGCAATAATCTTCTCATAAACCTCAGCTTCCGGTGTACAACCAATACTTCTATAAAATTCAGCATTTGTTCCATCAATCGGTTCATCAATGTAAGGCACATCACCAAATAAACGTACTAAGTGAAAATAATACCATGCTCTAATAAAATAAGCTTGAGCTGTAACAGGATTTTTTAAAGCATCATCTGCATCAACATCTTCAGCACCAGCAATGGCATTATTAGCAGCTGCAATACCTAAATAAATTCTTCTCCATGGATCGTAAACCATTTCGTTGTTACCAGAAATAGAATGCATATCCTGTTCTAACCTTACTGTTTGACCTGATTGCAGGTTAACCATATCAGAACGTAACATTAATGCCACTGATAATTTTCTACCCCAAATTTCTTCGTTAATCGCATGCGTCATTGCACCATCAACTGCAATTTGAATGTCGTCTGGTGTGTTAAAGAATCCATCAGGAGATAATAACCCAACTGGTTCCTCTTCCAAATCCGAACATCCCATTATTGATAATCCCATTACCAATAACCATATTATATATTTCGTATTTTTCATTATTTATAATTTTTTAAAATGATTCTTAAAATGTTAAGTTTAAGCTGAAACTGTAAGATCTAACTGTTGGATAAGATCCAAAATCAAAACCTCTCGTTGTATTTCTTGCTTGGTCATTTCCATTGGTACCACCTTGAGCTCCAAAGTAGCTTACTTCAGGATCTAAACCAGAGTAGTCTGTCCATGTAAATAAATTTTGACCACTTACAGATAATCTTAATCTTTCAATACCAATGTTTTCTAAAACTTGAGAAGATAAGTTGTATCCTATAGCTAAGTTTTTTAAACGAACGTAGCTTCCATCCTCAACAAAACGAGAAGAAATTTCTCTAAAACTCGCATTACCTACACGTGGCTCATTAGTGTCAGTATTTGTAGGAGTCCAAGCATTGTTATAATAATCGTAAGTTGTATTCGCATCACCATTATTTAACTGAACTTGAGTCATGTTAAAGATTTCATTTCCTTGAGACCCTTGGAAAAAGATATTTGCATCCCAGTTTTTATACGTAAAGTTGTTTGTGAAACCCCATGTAAAATCTGGATTTGGATTACCAATCATAGTTCTATCCGCATCATCGATTTCTCCATCCGCTTCTAAATCTCTAAATAGAGGCTCACCAGGAACTGGATTTCCAGAACCATCTTTAGAAGCTGGAATCACTGCAGTACCTTCAGGAAGTGCTCCACCTTGGTAAACACCAGCATAATCAAATCCCCAGAATTGTCCAACTTCTTCTCCTTCTCTTAACACGTAAGTATCATTAACACTAAAGTAATTAGGTGCACCATTACCGAACCAATCATCTCCATTAATTAAAGACGTTACTTTATTTACGTTTTTAGAGAATACAAAATCAGTCGACCAAGTAAAGTTATCGTTAGTAATGTTATTAGAAGTTAAGAAAACTTCAAAACCAGTATTATTCATAGTTCCAACATTCACTAAAGATTCGTTGTTGTAGAAACCTAAATAATCAGGTTGCCCTCTATTAACCATAATTAAATCTTCCGTATCAATATTATAGTAATCTAAAGAAAGCGTAATTCTATTATTTAAAAATCCGAAATCTAAACCGAAATTAGTTTGAATAGAAGTTTCCCATTTTAAATTTGGGTTTGCCATTTGGTATGGTGTAATCGCAGCTACAGTAGAACCTGCACTTGAAGCATATATAACTTCAGCACTTGCTAAAGATTGGTATGGTGCAATAGAAGGGTTACCCGTTTCACCATAACTTGCTCTAAACTTTAAGTTAGAAATAGCGTTGCTATCCTTTAAAAAGTTTTCATTAGAAATTTTCCAACCTAAGGCCGCTGATGGGAAATTTGCATATTTTTTGTTCTCTGCGAAGTTAGAAGCTCCATCACGTCTTAAAGTTGCAGTAAGTAAGTACTTATCTTTGATATCAAAGTTTAATCTACCAAATACCGACTGAATCGTACGTTCATTAGTATAAATTTGTCCAGAAGTTGGTTGAATCAAACTAGTTGCAGTATATAAACCATAGTAAGAGAATGAATCTGAGATAGTACCAATACCTTCGTTATAAGAACTTTGGTTTGTATTCTTTTGGTAAGAGTAACCTCCTAATAAAGTTAATACACTCTCCCCTATCTCCCTGTTGTAAGTCAAATAGTTTTCACTTAGGATACTCTTTGATTTCCAATTTTGCATAATAGCACGACCTTGCTCTGTACCAGCTGTTATTTCTAAGCTACGAGGCATATAAATTCCTCTGAAAGTGTTTTCATCACTAACACCAAAAGTAGTTTTGAAGTTTAAACCTTCTAATATATCGTAACTAGCATATAAATTTGCTCTAAAGTTTTCGATTTCAGTATCGTCATCTCTTTGTGTTGCAACAGCATATGGATTATCTACCTCGTCACCAATAGCATTATTTGTCGAGAAAGAACCATCACCTTCATACACACCTTTATCTGGAGCAAAACGCATCGCTAAAGTAACCACATCATCACCACCAACAGTTACCGAACCGTTAGACTGTGTACTTACACCACTCTTTTGGCTTGCACCACCTACTAAATTCACTCCTACTTTTAATTTATCAGTAACTTGAGCATCTAAGTTTGATAAGAAAGTAAGTCTTTCATAATCAGAATTTACTAAAATACCATCTTGAGCATAGTATGTTGTAGATGCATAATATCTTACTTTTTCAGTACCACCTGAAACAGCTAATTGATGGTTTGCAACGCTACCATTTCTGTAAATCATATCTTGCCAATCAGTATCATATTCTCCTTGTGGATACGCATTAGAGTTTCCTTGATTTGCACGAATATCATTTTGGTAAGCAGCAAAATCATTTGCATTTAATAAATCTAATCTATTAGAAGTGTTTTGTACTTGGTAAGTTGAGTTAAAGTCGATATTTAATTTACCTACTTTACCTTTCTTAGTTGTTACTAATACCACACCATTAGCACCTTGCGAACCATAAATCGCAGTGGCTGATGCATCTTTTAAGATTTGCATAGACTCAATATCACCCGCTTGTGGCATTGTACCTCCTACGAATCCATCAACAACGATAAGCGGAGCACTACTTGCATTAATAGAAGTATTACCTCTAATTTTAATACTGATAGGAGCACCTGGCTCACCACCGTTATTAGATTGTACATCTACACCTGCAGCACGACCTTGTAATGCTTGAGAAGCATCTAACACAGGAAATGCTGTTAATTCTTCTTGTTTTACTGAAGAAACAGCTCCTGTAACGTCACTCTTTTTACGAGCTCCATATCCTACTACAACAACTTCCTCAAGTTGACTAGCGTCTTCAACCATAACTACGTTTATAGACTTTTGACCTGTAACAGTTATAGATTGTTTAACATAACCGATGTAAGAAAACTGAAGCACATCTCCTGGCTTTACGTCTAATGTGAAACCTCCATCAAAGTCTGTTGCCGTTCCGGTGGTAGTTTTGGCAATAATCACATTAATACCCGGAATAGGCGTGTTGTTTTCATCTGTTACAGTACCGGACAACTGGTATCCGTCCTGTGCAAACAATGATATATTGAATATCATCATTAACATTAATGTTAGTTTAGTTTTTAAATTCATTTGTTAATTTTTTTTGTTAATAAAATAATTAGTCTATGGTAAACCAATCTGGTTTTTTAAACTGGTCCACCAATTTAGCGTTGCTAATATATGTTATTAATATGTTAAAATCACAATCATTGTAGCAGAAATCTAAAAATCATGGCAAAAAAATCTCGATATGATAAATAAACCCCTTAAAATTTTAGATATAGATAGTTTCTTTTTTATGTTATTTTAACTAAAATATATGAAATATTAACCCTTAAAATAATTATAGGTTTCAATTTGAAAGCATTATCACTAAATTCAAATAATTTAAAATAAATAAAATGAATATTATTTATACTAAATCTAAACCTAGACTTACTAAATATTACCAAATAGTTAATGATTTTTAACCAAACTGTTAAGCTACTGAAACCGTAAATTCATTAAGCGTGATTATACACAACTACTAATCAATACATTATATAAAACATCATATAATTCAGTAACTACCAGAGATTTCACAACCACTTGTAAAAAGGAAATTTTAATAAAAAAAAGAAAAGTTAATTTAATGATCCAGTTTAAAATTACATGTCTGACCAGTATACTTTTGAGAAAGCAATTCTATACTACTAGATTTTAATTGCAAGACTCTAGGATAACCACCTGTAGTTTGGCAGTCGCGCATTAAAACTATTAATTTTCCAGAAGGAGTTAACTGGACAGTTCCAGGTAGAACTGGAGATGTAATAATGGCTTCTAAGGAATTCTCTAGTAGTTCCTCCAATTGATAAGCCATTCTATTATTATGACTAGAAATACTAAACTCAAAAGAAGTTAATTTTTTTTGCTGTGCTTTAGACAGCAAATCAAACTCCGGACCTTTATTAACCAGTAATTCTGTTTTATTAAAGTATTCATGATTCACTTTTAATACTGCATGATGATTAAAATTATTATCAATGTAGGTATGAATGGATAATTCGTCTCCATTTTTAATCACAGCGCTTGGAGTTACACCTAGATACATACTACGACTACCTAAAACCACCTCACCCTGAAAACCACCTTTTACCGCTAAATAAGTTCTAAAACCAATTTTTGGTGCCGAAAAACTTAAAATATCACCAGCATTTATTTTTAACAACTTATAAGTTGGGACTTTCTTTCTATTCACTTTTGGCTGCATAGAGGCTCCAGAAATACAAATAAAGGTATCGCATTGAAATTCTAGCTGTGCACCAACCATAGTCATTTCAAGAACAGCTGAATTTTCATCATTCCCTAAAAGCGCATTGGCTAATTTTAAAGCTTGAGGGTCCATAGCTCCAGAATACGGGACACCAAATTCTTGAACACCAAATCGCCCTAAATCTTGAATTGTAGAATAAAACCCGTGTTTTAAAACTTTAATCATGGCGTACCTCGCTTTCTATTTGATATACTTCTGCATCTACCAAAATTTTGATATCGTTATATTCTTTTAAACTGACGCCATAAAATTGAATGCGGTCGCCGGATTTTGCAAAACATGGCGGTTTCAAATTTGGGTTAAAAAAATCAACGGGTGTTTGCCCAATAATATTCCAACCTCCCGGACTTTGAGAAGGGTAAATCCCTGTTTGGTTACCCCCAATGGCTACAGCCCCTTTTTCAATAACCATCCTTGGCATAGCTTTTCTAGGTGTGCTTAATGTTTCATCTAAACCTCCCAAATATAAAAACCCTGGTAAAAACCCAATAAAATAAACCGTATACAATACTTGAGTGTGTCGCTTTACAATTTCAGATTTTGACAAATTTTTAGTTTCCGACAGATCATTTAAATCCAAACCAAACACATCATCATAACAGACTGGAACACGCCAAATATTAGATTTTATTTCTGAAACAATTTCTTCTGAATTATAAATACTTTTTAAAACAACCACTTCGGTTTCAAATGAAATCGTATCGTTGAATACAATTAAAAGTGATTGATAGGCAGAACGTACTTCTTGAATATTTTCTACATCAGAAACATTAATCTTTTCTTTAAACCCTAGAACATCCTCAAGGATAGTTTCCAAAATCTGTTTTGGCCATTCTACCAAAATTGCTTGTTCTCCAAAAGATTTATATGAGAGTTTAAACGACATTTTAAATTATTTGAATCCCTTTAGACTTTAAGCGCTTTGTTAAGGATGAAATTAAAGCATAAGCATCAGGGTTATCACCGTGCACACAAATGGTGTCTGCTTTTATATTAGCAAACTCACCTGCAATTGTTTTTACTTTTTCAGCTGAAATCATATTAAAAACATGATCAAACATGGTATCAGAATCTTTTATAAGCGCATTAGCTTCTGTTCTTGAAACCAAAGTTAAATCTGAATTATAATTACGATCTGCAAAAGCTTCATACATGATTGGAATTTGATTCTCAATCGCCAATTTAGCAATCACAGAATTGTAAGGCACATAAAGCCGAACACGCAACATTAAACTCTTCATTACTTCTATAATGACATGAGCTATTTTTTCATCGACAGCTGCTAAATTATACAAAGCACCATGTGGTTTTACATGATGCAAACGCAAATGTTCTTTATCTAAAACGCTTATTAGATCTTTAATTTGATTTTTTATAGACGTATACAAGGCAATGCAAGGCATTTCAACAGCTTTTCTTCCAAAGTTTTCCATATCGGGAAATGAAGGATGCGCACCAATTTTCACACCATGTTTTTTAGCCAATTTCGAAACCGCTTTCATAGTTTCCAAATCGCCTGCATGACCGCCGCAAGCAATATTACATGAAGATATGTATGGCATGAGTTCGGCCTCATTTCCAATTCCCTCTCCTATATCTGCATTAATGTCTATGCGTGTTTCCATGTATTATTATTTTTGTAGAGCGTCCATTATTGTAGACCCAAACAATAACAAGATACTAATAATTAATTTTCTTCTGATGCGTGTAATGCATAAATAGCAAAACTCCCTAGCCAATGTCCGCCTTCATAACTGTCTTCAAAAATACTTGGCAACGAATAGTTAATACTGTGATTAGCTATATTTTTTAAATGATTAAACTCTGGCAAACCTTCGGCTATCTTATAAAAATTCCAGGCTCTAGAAAAATTAACACCGTCTAAGTGCACTAAATGACCATCTGTTCTATCTGAAACTTTTCCTGGTTCTAATTTGTAATTTTTATCCTTTAATTGTGGTAAAAACTTATTTATCCATGTTAGAAATTCTTGTTTTGAAAGCAAACGTTTCATTAATGCCGCCTCTTCAAGACATGGAGATAAAAAATCACTTCCGCTAGGTTCCCAGCTTATTGGACAATTTTCGTCTAACAAATAGAAGTGTTTAGCGCGAGTAGTAATAGCTCCTTTAAGAGCTTCATTATTTACAGTAGTAGCATAATCGTAAGCAAAAGACAATCCGAAAGCTGTGTTGGTGTGCGTTCCTACACGTAAAGGATAATTTAATTTAGGTAAAAAATCAATATATTTTTCAACAATTAAAAGAGTTAGAGGCTCTAAATTTTCTTCTAAATCTCTAGCCGTGGAATCATCCCAGCTATGTAGTTCTTCTGCTAATTTTAAAAGCCATGCCCAGCCATAGGTACGCTCATAATTTTTATTATGCTTTCCTTTAAAATACGCTACTTCAGCTTGAATATTTTCTTTAGACATATTGTGTAGAAGCCGCTTCTTTATAGTATCGGCATTTTCTAAATTTGGAAAAGATTTTAATAAACACACCAAACTCCAATGGCCATGTACTGCAGAATGCCAATCGAAACAACCATAAAATGCAGGGTGTAATACATGAGGTGTTTGTAAATCTTCATCAGCTCCTAATGTTTGTGATAAGCGGTTTGGATATTCTATATTAATGCAATGCATTGGTAATTCTGCCAACTTATTCGCATGAGCTAAATCTAACTTAGGGATTTCCGCTATAGCTACAGTCTCTAATTCATCAGGTTTTAAAGCCTGCTTTTTCTTTGACTGATTACAACTAGAAATGATGACAACTAAAAAAAATAAAAAATAATTTTTCATAATATTTGAACAAAAGTAGGATTCCGAAAAGCAATTAATTACACATACAAAACTAAAGCATTAAACGAATTATTCTTCATCTCCTCATCTTTTTTATTCATTATCCAATACAACACAACGCACAACCGACTGAATAACAAAACACTATACTCTTCAAATCCTTAAAACTAAAAAAACTCATTTTATTAACGCAACTATTCTCATCGGCCAGCATCTTATTGATAACAAATTAAAAACCCAAGTACAATGAACAAATCAATTTTAGTATTAAGGAGCATCCTTACTTTAACTTTTCTAAGTGTATTAACAGTAAGCTGTAGCGATGACAATGACGATGATATTTGTAATGATCCAATAGTGGGTGAGCTTACAGAATATGAAGCCGATTTTTCAGGTTACTGGACATTGAAAAGTATCGTTGTAGATGAAGAAATTGACTTGACTGATGATGACATAGACAATCCAAGTTCAGATGTTTACTCGCAATATGATGAGTGCCTACAAGACACTGCTTACGAATTTAGCAGCGATAGAGCATATAGTTTTGAGCAAGGTAAAAATGCTGATGACTGCGAGGTACAGAACGAGACAAATGGTACATGGAAACTAGGTCAAGACAATATACTAACTATTGTTTCAAACTGTTTAACAGGTAACACTGTTCTTGACTTAAATGATGATCTTACAGAATTCTCATTTAAAAGCTCATTACCATACGAAGATGTAAACGGCAATAAATTAAATCTTAACACCGTATCAACTTACGAAAAAACATCAAATTAATTAATACCATTAACCCTTAAAGACATTCAAAAAAGGTCGTCTAAACATTTGTTTTTTAGACGACCTCTTTATTTTATCCCAACCAACCTTCACGGTCTAAGCTTCTGTACTGAATAGCTTCACTAATATGGGTGCCATTTATATCTTTAGAACCTTCTAAATCTGCAATGGTTCTAGATACTTTTAAAATTCTATCATACGCTCTTGCGGAAAGGTTTAAGCGTTCCATAGCTGTTTTTAGTAAGTTTTTTGAAACATCATCTAAAGCACAATGTTTACGAATTTGCTTCGTATTCATTTGAGCATTATAATGCACGGTTTCTGAATCTGAAAAACGCTCCGTTTGAATTTCTCGAGCTTTCGTTACGCGTTCCCTTATAGCTACAGACGTTTCGCTTTTTCGTTCATCTGAAAGTTTTTCAAAAGGGACTGGTGTGACTTCAATATGAATATCAATTCTGTCAAGCAAAGGTCCAGAAACCTTACTTAAATACCGCTGCATTTCAGCTGGGCTAGAGGTTACTGGCGCACTAGGATCATTAAAATATCCTCCCGGACTCGGATTCATACTCGCCACCAACATAAACGACGACGGGTAAGTTACCGTAAATTTCGCCCTAGAAATAGTGACTTCGCGATCTTCAAGCGGTTGACGCATCACCTCTAAAACCTCTCGTTTAAATTCTGGCAATTCATCAAGAAATAAAACACCGTTATGTGACAAAGAAATTTCGCCAGGTTGTGGGTAACTTCCGCCGCCAACAAGTGCGACGTTCGAAATTGTGTGATGCGGACTCCTAAAAGGCCGTTGCGCCATCAACCCGGTGTCTTTTACACGCCCTACTACCGAGTGTATTTTAGTGGTTTCCAAGGCTTCATGAAGCGTCATTGGAGGTAAAATACTAGGCAAGCGTTTGGCTAACATGGTTTTTCCTGCCCCTGGCGGACCAATTAAAATGATATTATGGCCACCGGCTGCTGCAATTTCCATACAACGTTTAATGCCTTCTTGACCTTTAACGTCGCTGAAGTCAAATTCAGGAAAATTTAAACTTTTATTGAATTCTTCACGTGTATTAATAATGGTTTGTTCTAACGGCTCTCCTTTGTCAAAAAAATCAATAACTTGTTTGATATTATCAACTCCAAAAACCTCTAAATTATCAACAATAGCAGCTTCTTTAGCATTAGAATGAGGAAGTATGAATCCTTTAAAACCTTCCTCCCTAGCCTTCACCGCTATAGGTAAAGCGCCTTTTATGGGGTGAATACTACCATCTAAAGACAATTCACCCATAATTAAATAGTGGTCTAAATTTTCAGCTTTAATTTGCTTGGAAGCAGTTAAAATTCCAATAGCCAAGGTTAAATCGTAAGCACTACCTTCTTTTCTTAAGTCGGCAGGTGCCATATTAATCGTTATTTTCTTCCCTGGAATTTTATAACCGTTATTTTGAAGCGCTGCCGCAATACGAAAGTTACTTTCCTTAATCGCATTATCTGGCAAACCTACCAAATGATAACCAATTCCGCTATCTACATTGACCTCAACAGTAATTGTGGACGCCTCAACACCAAAAACGGCGCTGGCAAAAACTTTTTTAAGCATAAATATTATTTATGCAATAAATGTAAGAAAAGTAATTACATTAAAGAAAGAAATAACATAAGTTAAATCTAATTATAATAATTCCTTAATTACGAATTCCGATCTTCTATTAATTTCGTGTTGTTCTTCACTACAAGCATCTTCTGTGATACACTTTTGCAAAGGCTGGGATTCACCGTATCCTACCGCCACGATACGTGAGGCCTCAATACCTTTTGAAACTAAATATTCTTTGGTTGATGTGGCTCTTTTTTGAGATAAATCTTTGTTATAAGCTTCATTACCTCGAATATCGGTGTGCGAACCTATTTCAATTTTCATATTCGGGTATTTCGTCATTAAATCTACTACCGGCTGCACTATTTTTTTAACTTCCTTACGGATGTACCAAAGCTTATAATCAAAATTTATATCGTCCGTTTCAATAACAAGCTTATTCGTTTTATCATCCTTTTTAATACGAGGTTCTGATGCTATAATGTCTTGATAGCGTTCCGCTTTCTTTTTAGTCTCTAACCTAATATTTTCTTGTAATTCCCTTTGCCTTGCTTGTTCTAACTGCATTTCTCTTTCTACTTCTTTTTTCTTAATTGCAGCTAAGGATTCCAGTACTAAAGACACATCGGTTGTTGCATTGCGCTCATCTCCTATTTTTATTTTACGTGAGGCTTCTTGGTATCCTTCTGCAGTTGCTTTAACAACGATCGTAATTTCACAACTAATCTCATCTTTAAATGCACCATCTTCCTGGGTTGTATGATCTCCAATAACGGTACTGCTATCCCTAGAAACCAAGGTAATCGTTACCGTGGCGTTGCTAATAAATGCTTCGGTATCTTTATCGGTTACAATACCTTTTAGATATTGCTTACAATTTTCTATGATTAAGGGTTTAGACTCTTCAAAACTATAAATATCATCACTTCCATTACCTTCCGGTCTATTTGATGAAACATATCCTTTTTTAAATGTTTCATCTAGAAAAAATGCAAAATCGTCATAACCTGAGTTAAGCGGTAATCCTAAATTATCAGGTGCTTCAAAGGCTCCTCCCTTTTGTTTTGCCCAAAACACATCTAAACCACCAAAACCGAATTGCCCGTTTGATGAAAAATATAAATCACCATTAGCGGCTATATAAGGAAATTGTTCGCGGTGTTCAGTATTTATATTTGCACCTAAATTAACTGGATTTCCATAAGTATCATCTTCATTAATATCGACATAAAACAAATCGAATTCACCCAAAGTTCCAGGCATGTCTGAAGCAAAATACAAACGTTTTCCGTCAGGACTTAACGCAGGATGTTCCACTGAAAAATCATCACCATTAAATGGCAACGCAACAATATCACCCCATACACCATCAATTAATCTGGCTTTAAATAATTTTAAATGTGTTACTAATTCATCATCTTTAACCTCTTTGCCTTTACTGTAGTTATTTCTAGTAAAATACATGGTTTTAAGATCTTTAGTAAAAGCCACTGTACCTTCATGCAGTTTGGTATTCACCTTATCGGAAATACTTTTAGAAGCCGTGTCCCCCTTCAATATACTGTCCTTTGGAATGCTATAAATATCTAAAAACGGTTGATTATTCCAGCCGTAGTAATCACTAAAAATATTCCTTTTACTAACTTTCTTTTTTGCAGCAGCAAACACTAAATAATCGTTATAAGGCATCATTCCAAATTCTGAATATTCAGAATTAATCGCCAAATTTTTCAAAATATATCGATTACCAATAGCTATGATATTTTCCTGTTTTATAACCTCTTTATCAAATAAGGTTATCCCTAACGTATCGCCTTTTTCGACAAGAAACTCTCTATTAACACTATTTGCATCTGCATAGTTTCCAGAAGCTTTAAGGGCTTGAACATATTTAAATACATGCGCATCTATTTTATGCCCACGTTTGCTATTTACTAAATAACCATAAAGTCTGGCAGACGCCTTGAGATCGCCAACATTATAGTAGCATGTTGCCAAGTTTTCAATAACTTCAGGAATTCTTTGTTTGCTATTTATTTCTTCATAAAGCGGAATGGCTTTAGCAAAATGTGAGCGCTCAAAATAAGCGTTCGCTTTTCTTAGGTCACTATTAAAAATCTTTTTTGAAGCTTGTTTTTCCTGAGAAAACCCAGAAAGCATAAGCAATAATGTAAATATTGGTAGTAATTTTTTCATCAATAATTTTTTTTAGAAAAATCTTGGAGACTTTTTATAACCTGCATTCAAATCAAACAGAGAAACATCAAACAATAACACAATTTCATGAGAACCATTATTATAATTAGAAAACTCGGAAACCGTAGCATCATACGAATAAGCCACTTTAAATGAAGGCGTAACTCTAAACCCAACGAGCGCACTAATAGCGTCATCTAAACGATAGGAAAGCCCCGCTTCAACACGGTCATACATCAAGGCACTAACAGACAAATCCACATTTACTGGTGCGCCTTTTACGGCCCTTACCATAAATGAAGGTTTCAATTTAAAATTATCGTTTATAGGAAACACATAACCACCTATCATGTAAAAATGTATTTCCTCTTTTCCTTGATTCGTAACCACTATAGCATCATCAGAATGACTGGTACGTAAAAAGTTTGGAGCAGACACTCCAACATAATAACTATCTGTAAAATAGTAAGCTCCAGCTCCTATGGTTGGATACACCTCATTAACATCATTAGTAAATGTTGGATCGTTAGGATCTATTAACATGCCCGTAAAAGCGGTATCATAAAGGGTAAAACCAGCTTTCAATCCCAATGATAGTTTGGAGTTATCACTTATATCCAAAACATAAGCAAAATCTGCATTAATATTATTTTCATTTATTTCGATAACATCTTCTCCGATTTGATCGGAAGTAAAGGTGATTCCCATTTCAATCTTTTCACTAAAAGGAGTATGTGCAAAAAAGGATAATGTTCTTGGGCTTCCTATAGAATTCACCCACTGCTTACGGTAATTAGCTCCTAAATTTACAACGCCTAAATTACTCGTCGCATAGGCAGGATTTACAACACTCATATTCGTGGTGTATTGTGTAAATTGTGTGTCTTGCTGTGCCATTGTTACATGACATAACAATAGAAAAAACAAAACAGATTTTATATATTTTGACATTTGCAGGTTGGTATTACGAATGGTTATAGTTTTAAATAAACTTGTCCTTGATATGGTTTTGTATCAAATCGATTAAAATTAATGACATAGAAATAAACGCCAGATGGCAGTACTTTTCCGCTTAAAAACCCAGATTGGTTACTTTCACCATCCCAGAAACCAACTTCTATATCGCCTTTAAAAACAACTCGTCCATATCTGTTATAGATTTCTATTTTATAATCTGGGTAAACAAATTCTATATTTTTCAATTCAAAAGTATCATTGATGCGATCTCCGTTGGGAGAAAAAGCATCTGGAATCACTAATTCACTAGGGTCACAAATGGTTAAATCAACCGTAATTGGAGTTGCACTACTTTCACAGATAATGCTTTCTTCTGAGAACGATGCATTCAATTCATAAACAGCATAATAAACACCATTTTCTAAAACAGTATCGTTATCAAGGCGGTTTCTAGTAGAAACATCATCAGAGTCATACCAAACCAAAGTATGGTTTTCAGGTATTGTAAATGACATATTTCCAGAATCGTCCTCAGCTAAATCTGAAATTACTTTTTCTTCAATACCACAAAATTCAATAATTTCTGAATTTGGTACAGGTGTTTCAACATCAACTAGAGCAATAACCACCTCTAACATGGGACTTAAACAAGAGTCTACCTCAATCATTGAAAAATAAGAAACACCATCTTGAAGACTTTCTGTTCCTGATAAAGGATTATTATTTTCATCAAACCACAATACGATTTCTCCTCCCAAATACACATCATTCAAAGTTGGTGAGCTACTACTGCAATGAAGTTGTTTAAAATCGCTAATAGAAAGTGTTGGTGCAATTAAAGTGTAATTTACTAAAGTCCTCTCAACACTTTCACAGCCTCGTATTACAGCTTGTGAAGCGTAAAGGTTTCCTGAAATTGAAGACAGTTCAATAGTACCATCCATAGGAGTTGCAATAGTTTCATCTTCATAAATTAAAATAGTGCTTGAGGTTTGAGTCTCTAAAACATCTACTAAGTTTTGAACGGTAGGATTACTCTCCGAACAAAATGTTACAGCTGAAATCACAGGTTTTGAAGCACTATCTTGAAGCGAGAAATTAACCGCGATTATATCACTAGCACAAGTCCCTCCTATAATTTGCTGCACATAAACGGGGCTACTTACATTTTTAAGAAGTTCTGTTGAAGCTAAAACGTTTGTTCCTGAAGCATCTGAAAAATACGAAAGCACGCCTTCTCGATAAATCGATGAAGCTTCAAAAGTTAAATCTTCTAAAGTATAAACCGATCCTCCTGCTGTACAAAACGTATTGGTTAGAGGTTCTGGGTTTGGAGCCACATTGCTTATCGTAAAAACAACTTGAACACGAGCGCTCTCACACCCCTCACTTGTTGATTGCGTTACCCAGTATTCTTTTGTTTCATCTAAGGCTAATGCTGTACTCGTGTATTCTGGTCCGGTTTCAGAAGTAAACCATTCAAGCATGGCATCAACTTCTGTTTCTACCGCTAAATCACTTATAGTTGGCGTAGCTGAAGCACAAAATTGATTAGATAATGGTGTTGGTGTGACTGACTGATCTACAAAAGTAATTTCAGCAGCTGTTCTACTTGCACTTACACAACCACCAGGAATTGTGATCTCTGCCCAATATGAATTAGTTGCATCTATAACATCTGATGTGTTATAAGCTACACCTCCTGTTTCAGAGTCATACCAAATAATATCTTGATCTGAAGTATCTAAATCTGAAACCGTATGAGTCACTAGGTTACAAAAAACATTAGCTTGTAAAACTAATGAAGAAGCATTGGTTGTTTCTGAAACCGTTATGTCTTCTGTTCCTAAATCGCAACCTGTGATAGTGCTTTTCATTAGCGCTTTAAAAGTCTCATCTCCAGTTAGCTCATAAGTATCGGCTAATACAACGTCATTTAAATCTGTTATTACAATATCAACATCTGAACCTGCAGAAATTGACAAATCACCCAATGTTACTGGGCCATTTAATAAGCAAAATTCAAAATTATTTTTAATCAATTTAGTAGGTTCCGGCGTTCCTATTCTAAATATTAATCGTGCATCAAAAATATGAGTAGTCCCCATTTTGGTCAATCCAATATCGATACCTTGAGCCGCATAATTATCCAATTCAGCTTGACTTAAGCCTCTACAAAGCGCATTATCATTTTGCTCACTATGTATCACAAATACATAATCACCATCAGGAAGCAAACTCACATCGTTGGCGTTTGAAATATTGATATCTATACCATCTCCCTGTGTATTATTTATTAAAGAAACACTAGGGTTTCTTGGAGCGAATTGCTGCGGCTCACTGCCATACTGATAGATATCAAAAGTTACTGGGTTATAGTCAATAAACTCGTTTGGAGGGCTATTAAAACCAAATTGCACGCTTGAAGCATCACATATATTATCTGGCACAATACTAAAAACAGGGTTTTCAGGTGCTGGAATATTTAGCGAAAAAAGCACGTTAATCGGATTACAATGCACAAAACTATTCGTATTGTAAAATACCAATTGATTATCACCCAACATAAAACGATTGCCTGAAACATGCGCTATCCCATTTCCGTTGGAAAAGGTGACCTCATCTGTATAATTTACTGCATTTATAGCGTATGAAACGTTATGCACCCCTTCTAAAGGCACAAAATTAGAATCGACTGCATCTAAATAAGTGATTAACACATCGTCAAGCTCACAGCCTGTTGTAGAACTTACCGATATGGGTGGATCTAAAAACATATCAAATGCTTTAGAAGGTACTACAATTTCCGATGCACAAAGAAGTCCGAAACCACAAGGTGGCTTTATCAATGTTATGTCGTTCAAGACGATAGTTAATTGTTCACTTGCCACCAAACTAAGTTCTGGATAAAGGCTAAAATCTGCCCTGCCATTAACAAAATCTACACCTTTTATATTGTTTTGTGTTCCTAAACTATTTCCTGAAACCGTATAGGCCAGATTGTAAGTACCATTGCTTAAAAGAGAACTATCATAATTTATAACAACATCACCAGTACACGCAACATCCAGATTTCCATGCAACACAAGTTGCTTTTCAATACACAATGTAAAAACACTCGTTTGTTCTTCGCAAATAGGATGCTCAGGTAACACCCGATAAGAAAACTTGTAAATTCCTGGTCCGAAATTATTATAAATATTCTCTACATCAATTTCAAAATCAGTTCCGCTAGTAATTTCTCCTGTAGAAACAAGATTAGCATCCTGCCATTCTCCATTTGAATCCGCATTCAATAACCTTGAAAAAAGATTTAGATCTCGCAAGCCAGACATATCATCTGTTTCACAAAGCAACAAATCTATAGGCGCCCCGGGACTGGGAGATCTTCTTACTTCCACATCTATAGTTGCAGAACTTGAAGCACAGCCATTAACTTCTGGTACAGTATAAGTAAAAGTATAAGTTCCAATAGGCACCTCACCGAAATTAAAAAACTCACCAGACAATACGCCATTGGCAATATTCCCAGGATCTTCCGTCCAAGTACCTCCAGTATCTGGCTCAACCAAAACATTTACAGTATCAATAAAAATGAATAAATCTATAATATTAGCATCATCGTCATCATCGGTTTTTAAAACTTGACAAACATTATTTCTTCCAGGGTTTTGGTTACTTTCCCCTGGATAGCCTCCTAAATGTATAGTTACTGTAGCTTTACTGGAATCGCAAGCAGAATTCCTATAAGTAAATTGATGCGCTCCAAACCTATTAATACTCCAAAGATTTAACTCCCCTGTAGTCGTATTTAAAGCATTAGAATTAAAATTACTCTCAGAAACCCACGTTCCTCCTGGTGTTTCTCCTGATAATAAATCGAAAAGATTGTAAGCTTGTAAACTTGGGTCTGTTTCTTTATCACAAATTGTAATTTCTGAACCAGTACCAGCACATTGAGCTATAGCAGAAAATGAACTTAGAAAAATGATGCTAATCAAAATGCAGCGAAATCTATAGCAAAAAAAAGTATTCATTCTATATAAAATTATGTTAAAAAACGCGCAATATATATAAAAACAATTAACAAACTGCTGTTTTCTTAACTATAAGCGTATTTCTCAATATATTTTACGATGAACGGTAAACTTCTAATCTTTTTTATTTTCAAACAAAAAATCCCGCCGAAGCGGGATTCTAGTAAACTCGTTTTGAAACTAATAATCAGTTTACATAATGTCATTCTTTTAATCAATGTTTTAGTTTAAAAATTTAGGTTTAAATACTAACATCGCCCATGCCCAGTTTTGAATGTTATCAGCATCTGCTTCTGGAACGCCTTTTAACTCATACATACCATCGGCAGCAAACATTTGAGAGTAACCTATTTGCAAAGCATAGCCTTTAAATTGCTTAGCGAAAACTAAATCTAACTCTGTACCCAATGCTTTATCACCGCTAGGTAATTCCTGTTGTCCACTAAAGTTTAATGCTTTTACTAAAAGGCTAGTAGTTTCGTTGAATTTAAAATTGGCACTAACATGAATATCAACTAAACCAATAGAATTCGCATGGTTTCCTACGTAGAAATAATCCATAAAACCATTGAATTTATGATTGGTTCCGTATAATGGGAAGAAAGCACTAGTATTAGCGACATCACTTTCACCGTTACCACTAATAATTTCACCACCAAGACCTAAAGTAATTTTATCAGAAGCTTTAAATCCGAAATCTAAACTAGATAAATAACCACCTTTTACATCTTTGTATGAAGTACCGTAAATAGCTTCACCGGTTTGCAAGTATAAATTAGCTGCTAAAGAAAATGCATTTTTCCCATATTTTAAATGCACACCCATAGTTTGTAAATTAGCAACATCATTTAAACCTGCAGCATCATCTTGAAACCCGTTATTCATTAATAATAAGCTTCCTGAAAACGCCCCCCATTTCTGACTTAAATGCGCCATATACATGGTTTTATAAGAGAAAAACCCTGAAGTATTGTATTCGTTTCCTTCTGAAATAAACCCTGTTGGATTTGAGTAATCTTGGTTAAAGGCTAAAGCCACATCTAAAGCAAAGTCATTTTTCTTATATGTGATTAATCCTGCATCGTGGTTACGACCTTGTTGTGCCCAGTCTAAGCCACCTAAAATACGTTGATCATCATAAGACAAAACCTGACGTCCTAATTTTGTATTCCAACCTGAACCTAATTTTATTTCAGCCCAAGCTTCAAAAATTCCAAATGAATTGTTTTGATCGTAAGGCAAAATTTGTCTGTTTTCACCCCAAACAAATACATCTTGTAAACTAATATACGCCTTATAAGTCTCCGACTCATACCCCGCATTTAAACGCACTCTGGTAGAAATTCCGTAACCCGGTTCTGAAGCTTCTGGAATTAATGTACCAAAACCGTTACGGTATTCTGTTCTTGGTCTTAATTGTCCGTCTATAGAAAATTGTGCTTGTGCAAATTGAATCGCAGCAAAAAGTAGCGCAAAAAGTAAGTATTGTTTTCTCATGTTGTTTTTTTTAAGTTTGATTGTTTGTTATTTTTTGTTATTTTTTGTTATGGTTTATTTATAAAATTCACCAAATATAAAAGTACGAAAATACATAGAGCATGACAATTATCATGTCGTATTAAATATTAAAATCGCAATCTATATAGGGTATTTTTATTAATGCTCTAGAAAATCAATTAAATGTTTTCTGTATTTGTAATAATCGTCATGTTCTAAAACTGACTTTCTGGTTCTAGGTCTCTCGAAATCAATGTTTAAAATATCACCAATTTTAGCTTTAGGACCACTCGTCATCATCACCACG
Source organism: Tamlana sp. 2_MG-2023 (assembly GCF_030548465.1). Classification (GTDB taxonomy): domain Bacteria; phylum Bacteroidota; class Bacteroidia; order Flavobacteriales; family Flavobacteriaceae; genus Pseudotamlana. The sequence continues at coordinate 301,886 of NZ_JAUOSF010000001.1, read as the reverse complement.
CGATCAGCTAAGAATATCGCTTCATCAACATCGTGGGTAATCATCACGGCCGTAATTTTTTCTTTGTTCCAGATCTCAATTAGAATATCTTGAAGTTCTCCTCTGGTTAAAGAATCTAACATTCCAAAAGGCTCATCCAGAAGTAATACTTTTGGTTTAATAGCAAATGCTCTTGCAATACCTACACGTTGCTGCATCCCTTGAGACAAATCACTGGCTTTTTTATGAAAAGCATCTTCCAAACCTACTTTTTGCAAATAATATTTGGCTACATCTTGACGTTGGGCTTTAGTAGCATGTGGAAAAACTTGATCGACACCTAATAAAACATTTTGAAGTGCGGTCATCCAAGGCATTAAACTTGGCGATTGAAAAATCACACCACGATCTGGTCCAGGACCTTGAATGTGCTTGCTTAATACTGAAATACTTCCTCCTGAAATCGGATTTAAACCTGCAATCATAGAGAGCATAGTCGTCTTTCCACATCCTGAATGCCCAATAATCGTTACAAATTCTTCCTTTTTTATTTGAAGATTTAGGTCTTCTAACACCACATAATCGCCTTTAGATGTTGGATACACTTTCTTTAAATCTTTTAAATCTAGCATGACTTCAGATGAAGGAAAAACTTCTGGTTGCGTAATCACACGTTTCGGGGTATTTTCTATAATATTTGTAGTCATTTTTCTAATTATTTAAAGCGTCCAACAAAACTTTTAGGTTCTAATTCTGGTAATTCAAAAACTTCTTGAGCTTCTGATTTACGGTCATTTCCGATCTCCATTAAGTATTCAATAATGGAGTTTCTAGTTTCCTTAAAACTCTCGTTATCGTTTAATTCGGTTTTATCACGAGGGCGTTCAATATCAATTTTAAATTCTGGTCCTAAAGTGGCTTTTGGCCCTGGTTTTAAAGGAATAATACGGTCTGCCATATAAATTCCTTCATCAACATCGTTAGTAATTAGTAAGGCTGTACGCTTATCTTTTCCCCAGATATTTAAAATTTCATCTTGAAGATTTCCACGAGTTAAAGCATCTAGCGCTCCTAAAGGCTCATCCATAATAATCATCTCTGGTTTCATAGCTAAAGCTCTAGCTACAGCAACACGCTGGCGCATCCCTCCGGACAATTCATTGGGGCGTTTGTTAATCGCATGTGATAAGCCTACCATTTCAACATAATCCTTAACGATCTCATTTAACTCTTTTTTGCTCTTCTTCGGAAAGGCTTCTTTCACAGCCATATATATATTTTGAGCTACAGTTAACCAAGGTAACAGTGAGTAATTCTGAAAAATCACACCACGTTCGTGACTCGTTCCAACTACGGGTTCTCCTTTAAATAAAACCTCACCACTTGTTGGTTGTATGAGTCCGTTTATAAGATTAACTAAAGTTGTTTTTCCACTTCCTGTGAACCCTACGATCGCTACAAACTCACCTTCCTCGATGGTTAAATTGATGTTTGAAAGTACTTCGGTTTCGTTTTCACCCTGACCGTAAGATTTATATATATTTTTTAATTCTAAATAAGCCATTTCTCTAATGTTTAATTGTTGATTCGTTTATTTGTTGAATTGCTAATCGTTTTACTGATTAAAAATTTCAACTCAATTATATCGCATCTGATTTATTAAACGATACCCAGTTTTGAATGGTAAGCATGATGCGATCTAATAAGAATCCGATGATACCGATAACAAACATGGCTACGATAATTTTTGAATTTGAATCGTTGGCTCCGTTTTGAAATTCCTCCCAAACAAACAACCCTAAACCTGGACTCTGTGCTAATAATTCAATGGCAATTAAAACCATCCATGCTACTGATAACGTAATCTTTAAACCTGTAAATATTAATGGTAAAGACGAGGGCAAGATCACTTTAAAAACTTTTTGCATCGGTCCTAATTTCAAGACTTTGGCCACGTTGATATAATCTTTATCTACTGAGGCTACACCCATAGCTGTATTTACTAAAGTTGCCCACATCGAACAGAATCCAACACTAATAAAGGAGATAATGAACGAGCTATCTTCGGTAGAATCAATTAAAATGGTTTTTACAATCATGAACACTAACAAGTACCAAACTACAGGCGATACAGGCTTAAAAATTTGAATAAACCAGTTGAAAGCACTTTTTAACGTCGGACTTAATCCTATAAATATTCCTATTGGTATTGCTATAATTAAGGCTAATAAAAATCCTGCGAATACCGTTTTTAAACTCATCACGATTTGATCGATAAAAGAAGGTCTACCTGTATAAGTAATCGGGTCTTTACCCGCAGCAATACGTTTTTCGTTTAAAGCCGCTGTTTTTTCAATAAACGCTGCTTTATCAGCTCTAATAATGTTGTGATCTCTAATTAAAGACTGGTAAGAATCCCAAACTTGACCAGGAGATGGTAAAGTGTTTGGCTGGCAGCTAATATCTCCAGAAGCGATACATGTGCGCATAGCCTCAGCAGCTTCTGGCCCTTGATCAACTAACGCCGTTTGAATTTTATAATTAGCTTCTCTTTCATATAAGGCTCTTGACCCCAATTGCCACAGTCCGATAAATAAAAGAATAGAAGCAAGCGGTACAACTACTTTACGTAAAAATTTTACAAAATCTTCTTTCTCTAACTTCCCCGTGAATAGATCCTTTAAGGTGGTTAAAAAACCGAATCCCATAAATTTGGATACTTTTTCTAATGTTATACTTTGCTTCATAACTCTTATTTATTTGATTAGTGATTATCTAATAAGGAACTTCTTAACTCCTAAACTTCTATGCTTCTTAATTTTTTAATTACTGTACTGCTTCGTCTTTGTTTCCTATCTTGAAACTGTTGATGTATGATATTGGATCTTTACCATCATAAGTAGTTCCGTCTATAAAGTCTGCTGTTGCTGGCTTGTAACCGTCTGTTGTTGGAATATCTCCTGCAGGAATGTTTCCTTCTTCTACTAAAAGCTTAGCCGCTTTAGTCCAGATATCTGGTCTGTAAATATCTTTGATCGTTTCAGCATACCAATTTGCTGGTTTCGCTTCAGGAATTTGTCCCCATCTACGCATTTGCGTTAAGAACCAAATACCATCTGAATAGAAAGGATAGGTTGCGTTGTATTTGTAGAATACGTTGAAATCTGCCATATCACGCTTATCACCTTTTTCAAATTCGAATGTTCCTGTCATAGAGTTTGCAATTACTGCTTCATCAGCTCCAACATATTGAGACATTGATAAGATTTTCACTGCTTCTGCTCTATTTCCTGGCTCATCTAACCATTTTCCCGCTCTAATTAAGGCTTTTGTAACAGCGATAGCTGTATTAGGATTTTCTTCAACAAACTTCTCAGTCATTACAAACACTTTCTCTGGGTTGTTTTTCCAGATGTCTAAGTTGGTTACTACAGGTACGCCAATACCTTTAAAAACAGCTTGTTGATTCCATGGCTCACCTACACAATATCCGTGAATTGTTCCTGCTTCAAGGGTCGCTGGCATTTGTGGCGGAGGCGTAACAGATAGTAAAACATCAGCATCAATTTGTCCTTGAACATTATCAGCTGTATACATACCAGGATTAATTCCTGCAGCAGCTAACCAATATCTAATTTCGTAGTTGTGTGTAGATACTGGAAATACCATACCCATTTTAAAAGGTTTCCCTGAATTTTTATATTCTGTAATTACTGGCTTTAAAGCATCGGCCTTAATTGGATGAACGGGTTTTCCATCAGATCCATTTGGTACGTTAGGCTTCATTTTTGACCAAACATCGTTTGAAACTGTAATCGCGTTTCCGTTTAAGTCCATTGAAAAAGCTGTTACTAATTTTGCTTGTCTTCCAAAACCTGCACCTGCTGCAATTGGCTGACCGGCTAACATGTGTGAACCATCTAACTGACCATCAATGACACGGTCTAATACGTTTTTCCAGTTTGATTGTGCTTCCACAGAAACAAATAAACCTTCATCCTCAAAAAATCCTTTTTCCTTAGCAATTGCTAAAGGCGCCATATCTGTTAATTTGATAAAACCAAAAGTTAATTGTGGTTTTTCTATTTCTAATGATTTTGTTTTTGAAGTTTCAGGAACTACATTTTCAGCTATAGTTTCCTTTTTTTCTTTATTACCACAAGAAAACAGCAATGCCGCTACTGGTAAGATTAAAGTTGATTTTTTGAATAGTGATTTCATGTTGTTTGATTTTGATTAAACTAAGTATTAATACTTATACATGGCAAATATATAAGTAGTACTGCTTTTAACTTATGGATATAACCATAAACAAACCTCTTTTTAAACCACATTAAAACATGCCATAAAACATATTTTAAACATAAAACACTAATAAACAGTATTGTAAATTAAATTCAACATACTTAATTGCCATCCTCACCACATACGTAGAACACTTAGTTTTTAAAATTTTAATCCGTTTTTTAAGTATTTTTTTCAATAAAATATCTAAACAAAGACTCTTGAAACGAATAAAATACGTAGTTATCTTAAAAACAGTCTCAATTACACATGCGGCATTAGCAAATCATTACAAAAACAATTCAACTATTTTACTTTCACATGACACACTTAACCTTCATTCAATAAAAATCATCACACCTAACACATATAGTTTTAAGCAAACGAATTATTAGTCCATAAAAAAACCAGCCTTTAATTTATAAAGACTGGTTAATAACCTTGTTTTGAACACAAAGCTCTAATTCATTTTAGCAACAAGATTTACTTATCTAAACTTTCAAGCCAAGCTTCCTGAGAAAGTGCCTTATATTTTTTATGATCTCCATAAGGGTCTTTTCCACCATCAAAATAGGCCTTAATGTATTTCATAGGTATGGTATCTTTTAACTTTTCAGGTACATCATACTTATGATTTCCATGAAAATCATGACATTGAATACAAGTATTCCAGGCTTCTTGAGCAATTAATTTTTGATGAGAAACATCTAAAGGGTCATCTTCTACCTCTAAATCTTGATGACAGTTCATGCAATAATTAATATTCGCTACCGAAACACGCTCGTTGCCATGTTCGGAATGACAAGTGATACAAGTTGTCGCATCAATATGTGTAATCGCTTCCTTAAATCGAGGTTCAGAAAACCGATACGTCGGATGCCTATCGTTAGCACGGTCGTGACATTGTAAACAGTTATCTACTGTAACATCTTGCGTCCCAAATTCAACACCATGTTCTCTAGCGCCTACAGCATGAGAGATATTAGACTGTACTTGTTGCAATAAGTTTCCTTTAGCATCGGCGTGACAAGCAAAACAGTTAAGTTCCTGGTGCCCGGTATTCATTGGACCAATAGACACATACGACTCTGTAGAGTCTAAAGTTAAAATATAAAACAATGCCCCGCCCAGCACCAAACCAATGATACTTCCTAAAACTTGTCTTTTTCGTAACGGACTTACTTTAAACATTTAATTACAGACTTTAATTTATAATTCAATTACTACTTTTTCAGACACAGGATAACTCACACAGGTTAAAATTGCACCACTTGCCACCTCACTTTCAGGCAACAAATGCCCTTCAACCATTTGAACTTCGCCTTCCACGCATTGTGCTTTACAAGTGGAACACATGCCGGAGCGGCATGAATATGGAATAACGATATTCTTAGACATGGCTTGCTGCAGAATAGACTGATCTCCCCTAACTTTTAACTCATGGGTTTTACCATCATGTTTTAAACTCACTTCACAGAGCAAATTTTTCCCTGAAACTTTTACCGTAGGACTTTTAAATACCTCTAATTTTATTTTTTCTCGAGTTACACCATTTACATAGAGTATCTCTTTAATTTTTTCCATATAACCAGAGGGACCACAAATCATATATTCATGATTTTCATAACTCAAACCATGTTTAGAAAAAAGCGCATCTATTAGCACCGTTGTAGCTAAGCCTGTATGGTAATTACCCCCACCTTGAGCATTAAAAGATATAATATGTTCTACAGCAAATTTTTCAGGATAAGAAGCCTCTAAAACTTTAATTTCTTCATGAAAAATTATAGAACCCATGTTTTGATTGGCGTAGATTAATAGCACTTTAGAATTTTTCTCCTGAGTAAGTATGGATTTTACAATAGAAAACATAGGGGTTATACCGCTACCGCCTGCAAACAACACATACTGCTTTTTAGCTTTAGCATCTGGCTCAACACAGAACGTACCAGCTGGAGGACCGACTTCAATTTTATCGCCTGCACTTAAAAAATCGTGTACATAATTTGAAATTAAACCTTCCTCGACGCGCTTGATGGTTATTTTCAAGTCCTTATCGGTATAAGGGTTGCTACTAAAAGAATATGCACGATTATGTTTGACGCCTTCAATTGGAATCTTTATGGTTAAAAACTGCCCCGGCTTGTACTTTAACTTCCTAAAAAAGTTTCCGTTTTTAAAACAAATACTTACCGCATCGTCTGTTTCTTTAATTATATCTTTTATTAATAGCTTCATTCTTCATTTATTTATAATAAAACACCATAACCACATGAAACAACAGCAATATACTCACCATCATAGACAGAGCGACATGAGTTATCATCCAGCCTTTAAACCAAGCATCACTACGACTCTTAATCACATCTAGATTGAGGTAACCTAGCAAGGTATTTGAGAAAAACACATATGAAAGCAGCAATAAATAACCGTAACCTAATGCCAAACTATGGAAGTAAAAAAACAACGGACTTATTGCGCCTAACCACTTGTGAATGATTTGCATGGTCATCGCGTGTTTACGCCATTTTACAACCGTCCGCGTTAGCGTAAGCATCCATTGAAAGCAAATAAACAGCGCCAAAACCAAGCCAGACCAGCGTTTATACATTTGGTCCTGCTGCAATAACTCCAGCCATTCCCATGAAAGTCCTAAAAAGTATTGCAGAAAGTAAGCGCAAAGCAACAGCAATCCCAATACCGTGGATTTATTCGTACTTAATACCATAAATAGTTATGATTGTTTGTTTGTTGTCATTGAAAAACACAACCTTTTAATTTTATAATAAAACCTTACGGAAGGCTGCGTTAATCTTATTGATTTCTTTTTACTCAGAAGTTACTACCAAATGCTTCACCGTTTCGTATGAAGACAGCTTTTTCACGCTATCTAAAAACACTTCAGCTGAAGGCAAATAGAAGCCTTCTTCTGGCCATTTATCACCTATCTCTGGTTTTTCACTTGATTTAAAATTTTCAATTTCATCTAAGTATTCCATGTAAACATCTACTGTCCCTTTAGCATAAGAACTCAGTACATCCACCGTTTCCTTATAGGTTAAAGAGTCTTTTGGGTATTGCCAAGTTGTGGCTCCCATGACATCACCTAATTTCCAATCAGATTTGGTCGTTTGCGGGTGCTTATTGTGACAGGTTACGCAGGCATCTGCACTGGCTAAATCTGCAAACATGGCCGTATGCAATTTCTGGTCTTCATCAAAGAAAAACTGCGGTTTGTGGTCTTTTTTAATTTGAGTAAAAAGTTCGGCTTGTTTGCCTTCAAACTTATTCGCGGCGTTCACCGGAAAATCAGAACCCAAATACAAGCCTAAAGGCACTGGGCTCTTTCTAAGGCTCGTTGCGACACCACGTAAAAATAATGCTGGTAAGGGCCCCGCTTCTACGTCGTCTTTTCTCCAATCTTCATCAAACTTCATCCCTTGAATTTTTCCTTTACCAACAATGGCTTTGGTGTATAGAGTTCTAGTTACATCATTTTCTTTAGAGACCATTTCTAACACCTCTTCTACCGAAAAAGCATTTTCAACAGTAGCCGTATCCGCTTTATCTTCCGGTACACCCCCGCAAGAATGTAACATACAAATACTCGTTCCTAATAAAATGGTTTTTAATAGTATTCTCATAATTACTTAGTTTTAATTAATATGCAGCTTCAATCATCACACTTGACATGGTTCCATAAACCTCAGCCCAAGCGTCTTTAACTTCAGGTGTAAAATCATCACCCAAGCCTGCGGCAAGCGTACCCAATAATGCAGCACCTACAGTCTCGTAATGTGAAGGCTCTACCTTATAGGCTACATGGCGCTTACCTAAATCTTTTAAAACTGGAATTAATGCATCTAAATTATTAAGGCCAGCAACGGCCGCTCCAAGCATAGTCATTAACTTATTACCTTGAGTTTTCATCGCATCATCGTCGCTAGGAAACAAAGGCTTTAATTTAGGATCGAGTTCGAATAGTTTTGTATAGAATATTTCTGCGGCAGCAGGTGCTATAGGTTTTACTTTTTCAAAAGAGTCTTGTACAAGAGTAACTGTTTTTGCTTCCATAAATTATAAATGTTTTAGGTTTGATTAGGTTTTTAATAAGTATTAATACTTACCTAAAACAAATGTAAAATGTATATGGCTAACCAATTATGAAATAAAGCAGACTTAAAGAAGCTTTTATTCCATATTAAAACATGTTAAAACGCAGAAGTTAAAAAAAGAGCAAAAAAAAAGGGTCTAAGCCCAAAACATTAAATATCTAGAAAATAATTATGGTCGTTAATCTCTTGTTTGAGCAAGCGCACATCTGGAATTCCAATTTTTTTCCCTTTTGCTGAAATAAGATTTTCCTTTTTTAGAGCTGAAAAAATGCGAATCACCTGTTCTTCCGTAGTTCCTGCATAATCTGCATATTCCTTACGGCTTAAAGGTAATTTTAAGAAACCATTTAAATCACCAAACTTGCGATGTAAATATAGTAAGGTATCAATAACACGTTCGCGCACCGTCATTTGAGAAATAGACTTGACTTTATTTTCACTTCTATTGAGTTCATTAGCATAAAACAACATCATATTATAAGCAAACTGCGGATTTTCAAGTAAGGCTTCCTGAAGTTCGTCTTTTGAAAAATAACACAATACCGTATCCTGTAACGCAATGGCTCCAATAGAATAATACTCTTCGGTACCAAAACCACGATGCCCGATAATCTCACCTTCTTTAGCAAAACGAACAATTTGCTCTCTTCCGTTAATTCCCGTTCTAAATACTTTAACGGTTCCTTTAAGTATAAAAAAGAGTCCATTTACAGGAGCGCCCTCCATAATAAACTGCTGTCCTTTTTTACATTTTAAAGTGTTTTTGCTTTTTACGAAAGTAGAATCTAATGCCGTAGACAAACTGCTTTTTATTAAACAGTTTTGATTTAGGCAAGCTTCACAAGACACATCGTTTAACGATTTGTTTCTTGAATTGGAATGTAAAGCTGATAAAGGCATAAAAGTGATATCTTTTTCAAAATTAAGTAATAATACTTAGTTTTAAAAACTATTACTTATTTTTAGGAGTCTAATAAAAAACACCAATTGAAATTATTCAATTGATGTTTTGCAGCCTTTATATTCAGAAATCAGGAAGAGACTAAGCTTCCTTCTTGTATCTCAAATTACCTAATTCGATACCTATGGCTGTTTTAGCAAGTATCGTAAACACAAAAGCACCCATAGCCCAAATACCTAGAGTCACGCCTATTTCTATACCTGTAGGTGTGTATTCAACAATTTTACCATAAGGCCCTGGAATAAAACCAGGCACAATTAATCCGAAACCTTTTTCAATCCAAATAGCCACAAACAAGAGGAAACAACAAAAGAAAAGCACTCTAAAATTATTTCTTAATTTATGAAAGGTTAACAACACAGTAGCCAATACATTCATAGGAATAGCCGTCCAAATCCATGGTAGTAAAGCATCCTTTCCGTGTAAACCAAAATACAAATAATAAGCACTTTCACTGTGATGCGTGGGCGCATAAAACTCTTTGAATAACTCTGAAACTAACATAATTAAGTTAATTTGTGCGGCTACAGTAACTACCATAGCGATTTTTCTAAGGGTTTTATCTTGAACCTTAAATTCGGTAAAGTTTCTAATAATAGCTAAAACTAATATGATTAACGCGGGACCGGCAGCAAATGCAGAAGCCAGGAAACGCGGACCTAATAAGGCATTATTCCAAAACGGACGCGCCTGTAAACCTTGATACAAAAAGGCGGTAACCAAGTGAATACCAACTGCCCAAAACACCGATAGAATAGCTCCAGGAACATAAACACTAGACTTCGCTTCTTTACCTTGATAATGTCTAAAAAGTATATACAACGGAATGGTTATATTCAAAAACAGATAACCATTAAGCACTAAAACATCCCAAGTTAGCATGGAATTGGGAAAATTAAACACCCCTATTCCAGGCAACATGTGCCATAACACCGAAGGACCACCCATATCAGCTACCACAAAGGCTAAACACATGAGTAAGGCCGCCACTGCGAGCCCTTCACCTATTAAAACAGCTTGTTTAAAATCTACATCATGCAAAACATAGGTGGGCATAACAAGCATTACGGCAGCCGCTGCAACCCCAACTAAAAATGTGAAATTAGAGATATAAAGTCCCCAACTCACACGATCGGTCATTCCAGTAACACTTAAACCTTCATTCAATTGAATGGAATAACAATACATTCCCACCAACATGATAAAAGTTAACGCACCCATCCAAATATGATACCTCAAAGAACCGCGCGTTATCGTAGCTAAACTGTCCTTAACCAAACTTCTAAAAACTTTAAATGTACTCATGTTGTAAATTATTCTTTTTATTTTGGATGATCTATTTTATACTTTTTGTGCGTTACCACAAGGGTCGGGCTTTACGTTGCAATCTTTTTAAAACCGATGTCTTTAAAACTTTACAGACATCATACTATTCTTAAACTTCTGAACTTCCACACATACTTTCTCGCCTTTTAAAAAGGATTTCCACTACAATCCCTAACGCCGGTACCGTATGACTGTTTAATCGTTTATTTGTTTATTCATTTAACCGATCTACCTTTTCAACGTTTCAACTCAACTATTCCTAGTTGAAGTTTATTATTTTATCCGGTTCGCCCGATTAAACATTTCAACGATTAAACGCATAAACAATTCAACAACATTCTAATCCATAAAATACCAGAACTTAGGCTCTGTACCTAAATCTTCCTTCAGTCTAAATACTTTCTTATTCTCTAAAACCCACCTAATCGTACTTTTAGGGTCTAATAAATTCCCAAAAATTCGTGCACCTGTTGGGCAAGCTTCAACGCAAGCAGGATTTTTACCCGCTCTTGAACGCTGCACGCAGAACGTACATTTTTCCATTACCCCTTTCTTACGCATGCGGTTTCCTAAGTAATGCTGGTTGTGATTAATTTCCTTTTCAGGAACTTCAGGTTTACTCCAATTAAAGCGTCGGCCATCATAAGGACAAGCCGCCATACAATAACGACAGCCTACGCACCAATCATAATCAACTACTACGAGGCCATCATCTTCACGCCAGGTCGCTTGCACCGGACAAACCTCAACACAAGGTGGATTATCACAATGAAAACACTGGGTTCCCATGTAAAAATGACCTTCCGCAGGGACTTCATGGTAATAATTATCATCAGCTTCATTGAAATTAAAACCTTGGCCGTCTTTCATCTCATGAATTCTAATGTATTGCATTTCAGAATTGCGGTCTTGGTTATTCTCCTCAACACAAGCATTCACGCAATCCATATAACCTTGACACTTCGAAATATTAAAAGCATAACCAAACAAGACATCTTCCTCTGCATTTTGCGAAGACATACTTAAATTTTTCCCTGTTCTTAATTCGTAAGAGCGCATTAAACGATCAACCGTAGCACCTTTTTCATCATCAGACATCAATTTATAGTTCCCCTTAAATTGTTCTTCCCAATCTATTTGCGCTTTTTCTTTACTTTCATCACCACCAATTACACTACATGATGTACTCACAGCTCCTGCTCCAATAAGTAAACTCGCTGTTAATTTCTTAAACGCCGTACGCCTGTCCATTTTCACATCAAAAACCTGATCGAAGCCATCCTTTTTGGTTTCTTCGCCTATAGAAGCATTGATAGCCGCTTCAGCAAACTCGGCATCGGTCATTTGATACCCATCAGAATCAACGGTATCAGGCTTAGCGTGCGAACCACAACCACCCGAGGTTTTTCCGCAGCCACAAGACCCAGACCCCGAAGGTGTTTCGTTATTTCTACCAAAATTTAAAGAAAACCACTTTTTACTCATGCCTTAAATGTTTTAAAATCTTCGTACTATTTTCTATTTTCTTTCTTCTTCTGTAACCGTGTTAAATCGTGCCGGCCATCTCGACTCAAAGCCTGGTTGGTGTGGATTATGACAGTTCACACAAGTCATTGCCGCTCGTGGCGGCGCCCAGCCCCCAATACGTTTACCATGTGCCCCACCTTTCCAATCTTCAAATTGTTTGCTATGACACTGGCTACACAATTGATAACTCTTATTAAAATCTATATCATTGCCTGTCAAGCTTTTTAATTCGTTCATGTTATTGGGGTTATGGCAAGTCACACAATTCATAGCATTTTCATTGGCGTGTACCAATTTCATATCCCAATGTGCCTTCTGCACCCCTTCAGTATGCATATCACTTAATGGTTTCGAATGACATTCGGTGCAAGCATAGGATCTGATTTCACTTTTTCGTTCCGGAATTAAAAACGTATGACCACCTTCGGTGATTTCAATCATTTTCATGTCCTCTAAATATTTTTCAGACGAAATAGAAGTCCCTTGATAATTTTCACCCTCAGCATTAATCTTTTCAATAACGCCATGGTACTCGCCTTCTCCATGTTTGCATGAAAAAAAACTTATCAAGATAATAAAGCCATAAATTATTCTATTCATAATATATCTATTGCACTTCATTGGTATGCATTCTTTTAAAAGTTCCTATATCGGTCATTTCCTTATTATTAGGCACATGACATTGACGGCAATTAATACGTTCAGGATGTGTTACCCTAATTTCCTTTGGCGCAGCAGGTCCCGCATGGCAGGCCAAACAATTTTCATGCAATTGAATTTGATGCGGAATAATTGGCGGACTCGTTAAAAGGGCATTGTTCACACCTGCTTCTGGCGCTTTCATCTTCTTGAAATTGTTAGCTACAAACAATTTATCGGTTTGTTCTGGCACGTGACATTGTCTACAGTTTACAAGCTCCGGATGAGGCGTTACTGGTGCATAAGCACTAAACTTATCTACAAAGCCACCATTTTGATGACATTTTAAACACACATTCTCCCCCATACTACGCTCATTAGCCACAGGATGCGGAATACTTGGCGGTGCACCATGAAACGCTCTATTATCATAGTACGTATCTAAAGACCTCTGGTGCGCTTCATCAATTGGCATATTGCCATAATCCCAAGCATATTCAGCACGTTTAAAAACACCAGACTCCGATGGAATTGCGGAAATATGTTCATTAGTTTCAAGTGGAATATAGGCTTCCTCAAGTCCTTCTTGATAACTATAACCCCAAATAAGAATGAAAGCTATAAAAAGCACTACAAAAAACGATATGATACCCATTCTCTTTTTCATCCTTATACTTTTTCAACTTTAACAGCACATTTTTTATAATCGGGTTCTTTAGAAATCGGACAAAAAGCATCTAAGGTCACATCATTAATTAGCATATTTTCATCAAAGAAAGGCACAAAAACCTGCCCTTTAGTTGGTAAACCTCTTTCGTTAATTGATGCAGGCAACACACAAGACCCTCGTCTTGAAGTTACTTTTATCTTTTCCCCATTTACAATTCCTAAACTTACCGCATCATCAGGATGAAATTCCACATAAGCATGTGGCATCGCTTTATGAAGCACCGGAATTCTTCGCGTCATAGACCCAGTATGCCAATGTTCTATCACACGTCCTGTATTTAGCCAGAATGGATATTCGGCATCAGGAACTTCGGGAGCAGGCTCGTAAGGACGTTGCCAAATTACAGCCCGACCATCTGGTTTTCCGTAAAAATGAAAGGCTTTATCGTTAGTACATGCTGGATCATATTTTGCATTAAAACGCCATTGCGTAGATTTCCCATTCACATAAGGCCAAATAACACCAGACTCCTTTTTAAGAACCTCTAAAGGCGCCATACCATGTTTTGCCCCTTCATGAAATTGGCGGTACTCGTTAAAAATTTCTTCCACGTGATTTTCTCTAGAATATGGAAATAATTCACCATAACCCATGCGTTTGGCTACTTCAATAAACATCCAGGCATCTGGCATGGTATCTCCTGGTCCTTCAACCATTTGTTGCCAATACTGGGTTCTACGTTCGGAATTTCCGTATAATCCACCTTTTTCGATATGCCAAGATGCAGGTAATATCACGTCAGCCACATCAGAAGTTGGCGTAGGAAACACATCTGAAACCACCACAAAACAAGAATCTTTTTGCATTCCCGGACGGTAACGACTTGTTTTAGGCAAGGATACTAATGGGTTCGTAGCTTGTGTCCATATAAATTTTATATCACCACGATCTACTGCTCGAAACATTTCGGTAGCGTGATAAGTTGGTTTAGAAGGAATACGCTCCACGGGTACTTTCCATATTTTAGCCGCCATTTCACGATCCTTAGCGTTTGTTACAACACCGTGAGGTAATTTATGCGTAAAAGTCCCAACTTCCCTAGCTGTTCCGCAAGCAGACGGTTGTCCCGTTAAAGAAAATGGTCCGTTACCAGGTTGCGAAATCTTACCAGTTAATAGGTGAATATTATAAACTAAATTGTTAATCCAAGTTCCTCGTGTATGCTGATTCATACCCATACACCAATACGAAACCACTTTTGTGTTTGGGTTTCCTTAAATTTCGGCCAGGTATTTAATATCTTTCACAGATACTCCTGAGTATTTTGATACTTTTTCTGGTGTATAATCTTCTAAAAAGTCTTTATAAGCTTCAAAATCAATTGGAGTAGGTTTATCTTCAAAGGCATAATTATCTTCCAAACCATAACCCATATCTGTTAAACCCTTATTGAAATTCACATGGTTTTCAACAAAAGATTTATTCACCCAACCATTATTGATGATTTCATAACAAATGGCATTGGCGACCGCCAAATCTGTTTGTGGTTCAAATAAAATCGATTTATTTGAAGCCATACTCGAACGCGTGGTTCTAGTTGCAAAGTCGATGATTTTAGCCCCTCTTCTATTCTTTTGCTCTAACATTCTAGAGAATAAAACCGGGTGCATTTCAGCCATATTATTACCCCAAGTGATAAAATAATCAGCGTGGTCAATATCCTCGTAGCAGCCCATAGGCTCATCGGCACCAAAACTGGTTAAAAAACCTGTTACCGCACTTGCCATACACAAACGGGCATTACAATCTAAGTTATTGGTTCCAATAGCCCCCTTCATTAATTTAGAAGCCACATAACCTTCAGGAATCGTGGACTGCCCAGAGGTATACATGGCTACCGAATCTTTACCATGAGTATCCATGGTTTCTTTCATTTTATTAGCCACAATATCCAGGGCCTCACTAATGGGTGTTTGTACGTATTTGCCGTTTTTCTTAACCAAGGCGTGCGTTAAACGGTCTTCCGCTTGAATACACATAATTTGGTGATAGCCTTTAACACAAAGCAGCCCCTTATTCACCGAAGAATTAGGATCCCCCTTAACCGCAACCGCCTTTCCTTTATCCACGCCAATTAAGACACCACAACCGACACCACAAAAACGACAAGGGCCTTTTTTCCAGTCCAAGTCGCCGCCATTAGGTAAATCACGCTCCTGTTCATCTGCAAATATGATTCCTGGAAACATGGTTGCTGCAGCCGTCATCGCCGACATGATGGCCATTTTTTTTATAAAACTACGTCTGTTGGTTAACGAGGTATACATACTTAATTGCTTTTAGGTGTATCAAATCCAGAAACCATTGCCAACAGTTTTAAACTGGCAATAGATTCTATCTGTTCTTTTAAATTTTTATCTTCGGAAATATCGTTGGTATCAGTAACCACTATAAGTAAATCTTCATTCTCTGCAGGAATAACTTCGCAGTGACTTAAATTAGTTAAAGCTGCATGTAGTTCAGCCTTTTTACCGTCTTGTGGATGTGCTAAATAGCTTTTTATTGGCATATTCTTAGTTTCACTATTGGTTTTCTAAATTTATGATAAAATTATGTTAAATAAAAATAAATAAACTGACATTTATCATGTTTCAAAAGAAAATGAATTCGCTATATTTGTACAGACATAACGAATCCAAACACCATGATTTCTATTTCCGAAGCGATTTCTATAGTGAAAAATGATAGAAAACAACTTATAAAAAAATGCACTAAACCTGTTGACAAGGCTGGAGGATACCTGCTTTTTGAAGATGTAAAATCTCCTATTAATATGCCCCCATTCAGACAGTCGGCTATGGATGGTTATGCATTAAATCGTCATGATAAATTATCTTATAAATTAATAGGAGAAATTAAAGCTGGTGATGCCGTTCGTCTAAAATTAAACCCAGGAGAAGCTGTTCGTATATTCACGGGCGCTGCAGTTCCAGATTCTGCCAATGCGGTGATGATGCAAGAAAAGGTGCAAAATCATGGCGAAACCATAGACATTGAACATCAAATTGATTTGGAACTCAATATTCGTCCGCTAGGCGAGCAAGTTAAAACCGGAGATATTGCTTTAAAAAAAGGCACAAAACTCACTCCTGCGGCTATTGGCTACCTCCTATCTTTAGGAATCACTGAAGTTTCAGTTTATAAAAAACCAAACATTGCTCTGGTTACAACAGGTAACGAACTTGTAGAACCCGGACTAGAACTTACCCACGGGAAAATTTACGAAAGTAATTCAAGAATGCTTCTAAGCGCGCTTTATAACTTGAAGTTTTACGACATCACTTTATATAAAGTTGAAGATGATTACAATAAAACCGTTTCAACCCTAGAAACAGCTATAAATGATAATGACTTGGTTCTCATAACAGGAGGTATTTCCGTTGGAGATTACGATTTTGTTGGAAAAGCATTAAGTGAATTACATGTTGAAGAACTTTTTTACAAGGTGAAACAAAAGCCTGGAAAACCTTTATTCTACGGAAAGAAAGAAGACACGCAAATTTTTGCCCTTCCGGGGAATCCTGCTGCGGCGCTCACCTGTTTCTACGTGTATGTTTACATTGCTTTGCAAAACTTGATGGGTCGCGACGACACAGAGCTTCCAAGAATTCCGGCAACTTCTACTTCGTCATTTAAGAAGCGTGGCGATCGTCCGCAATTTTTAAAAGCCATTTATCAAAATGATACCGTTGAAATTTTAGAAGGACAAAATTCATCCATGCTACAAACATTTGCGCTTTCAAACGCATTGGTACACATGCCTGGTGAAGTTTCTGAAATAAATGAAGGGGATACTGTTGAAGTCATCATACTTCCGCAATAAAAAACAAACTATGGGATACAAAATTAAAAGTCGCATTTGGATAGAATCAGACGATAATGTACTTCTCGGTGAAGGTCGCGTGCATTTGCTAAAAGCCATTCACGAAACCGGTTCGCTCTCAAAAGGCGCAAAATCACTGAACATTTCATACAAAAAAGCTTGGGGTCTCTTAGATTCTGTAAACAAATCGGCTAAAGAACCCGTAACCATCAATTCTGTCGGCGGCAAAGGCGGCGGCGGTGTACAACTTACAGATTACGGCAAATCATTAATTGAAACTTTTGATGAGATTAATAAAAACTGCTGGAAGTTCTTGGATGAGCAGGTAGCTAAATTTGAAACCTTGTAACAATGAAGTGCCTAAAATTAATAGTACTTAAAGTGTACTAAAGTTTAAGACAATCACGCTCAACCTGAAAGCTCAAACTTGAAACCTGAAAAAAATGTTGGAAACCGAAAACATATACTTCTTCTTAGCAATCTTACCTATCGTATCCTTCCTCTACGCGAGTGTTGGTCATGGTGGTGCGAGTGGTTATTTGGCACTTATGGCGCTGTTTTCCTTTGCTCCTGAATCTATGAAACCCACAGCTTTATTGCTGAATTTATTCGTGGCAGGCATATCGTTTTACTATTATTATAAAGCTGGCTATTTTAATAAAAAACTGTTTTTATACTTTGCTATCGCTTCCATTCCGTTAGCTTTTTTAGGCGGCACTATTGAAGTCGATGCTTCTATTTACAAAAAGATTTTAGCCGTTTTATTGATATTCGCCATTTTAAAAATGCTGAATGTTTTCGGAAAAGAAAGTGACAAAATAAAAGACGTTAAACTCTGGCAAGGACTAATCGTTGGCGGTATTATTGGTTTCTTTTCGGGACTTATTGGCATTGGTGGCGGTATTATTTTAACCCCTATAATTTTACTTTTACACTGGGGAAAAATGAAAGAAGCCGCAGCGGTTTCTGCACTGTTTATTTGGGTGAATTCGGCAGCGGGGTTAATCGGACAAATAAGTAGTGGTGTGACCATTGAAAAAGAGAGTTTTCTTTTAGTTGCCATTGCGCTCGTAGGCGGAATTTTAGGTGGTTACTACGGAAGCAAAAAAATAAACAACAAGATACTACGATACATATTAGCCTTTGTACTTAGTATAGCATGTGCTAAATTATTTTTCACATAAATGATAGATAAAAAAGACATCACAGGCATCATTTTATCTGGCGGAAAAAGTAGCCGCATGGGTTCCGATAAAGGTTTTTTACACCTTAACGGAAAAGCATTTGTGCAATACAGTATAGATGCCCTTAAACCTTTAGTTTCTGAAATCATCATCGTTTCCGACCATACCGAATATGATAAATTTGGATACCGAAGAATTACAGACACTATTAAAAATGCAGGGCCTGTGGCAGGAATTTCAGCAGGTTTGGAAGCTTCTAAAACAGCATATAATCTTGTTTTGAGTTGTGATATTCCACTGATTACTTCTGAAATTTTAGAAAAACTGATCCAAAATGCCGATGCTGAACATGACATCATTCAAATAGAAAGTCAAGGAAAAACCATGCCTTTGATTGCATTATATAAAAAATCGTGTGGTTCTATTTTTAGAAAATTAGTTGAACAAGATGAAAGACGTTTGCGTGTTGCCGTGAACTCCTGTAAGGTGAAAAATGTGGTTTTAGAATCGAAATATGAAAAAACGACGATGAATGTGAATACCCAAGAAGAATTAAAACAATTGAGCGTTGCCTTTAGCCACTCACTGGATTGTACCAATAAAACGAATAAATAACTATAAAAATGAGCAGGTTATACAAAAAGAATTAGAGTACGTCATTCTAAACTTGATTCAGAATCGCATCATATTGATAAACAATCATTATGAGAACCTGAAATCGAAGATTCTACGAAGTTAATCAAGTTCAGGTTGACGACAACTTTACTTTTTAGACAGCCTCTATTGAAAGATGCTATTAAACATTAAATATTTCGGACAAATTGCTGAAGTCTCGCAAAAAGATGAAGAGCGTTTAGAGTTTTCAGGAAAGTCTATCTCTGAGCTTTTAGAACTTTTATATTCAAAATATGAAGGCCTGAAAACAAAAGATTTTCAAATAGCCCAAAATCAAGAATTGGTTTCTGAAGCGACAAAAATCACAGGAGCAGAAATTGCTTTGTTACCGCCTTTTGCGGGAGGATAATTTATAATTGTTTAACAGTTAATTTGTTTAATCGGCTAAACGATTAAACGGTTCAACGCATAAACAAAAGTACAACTATAAAGGAGGAGATTCCTGCCTTCGCAGGAATAAAATTTATGAGATACAACAGACATATCATTTTATCTGAAATTGGTCAAGAAGGCCAGGATAAGATTTCTAAAGCCAAAGTATTAGCTATTGGTGCTGGTGGACTCGGGTGTCCGATTTTGCAATATCTCGCTGCGGCTGGGGTTGGTACACTTGGTATTATAGATTTTGATACGGTAGACCTTTCTAACCTTCAGCGTCAGGTTTTATTCGGAACGGCTTCCTTAAGCAAAAACAAAGCCCTTGCTGCCAAAGAACGTTTGGCCGATTTAAACGGCGACATCACCATTATCACCTACCCTGAAAAATTAACACATAAAAACGCCATCGCTTTATTCGAACAATACGATATTATTGTTGATGGTTCCGATAATTTTGAAACGCGCTATTTGGTCAACGATGCCTGCGTTATCACCAATAAACCGCTTGTTTTTGGCTCGATTTACAAGTTTGAAGGTCAGGTTTCGGTGTTTAACTATCAAAATGGTCCTTCGTACCGCTGTTTGTTCCCAAGTCCTCCAGAACAAGGTGCCGTACCCAACTGTTCAGAAATTGGAGTTTTAGGGGTGCTTCCGGGTATTATAGGTACCATGCAAGCCAATGAAGTTTTAAAAATTATTTTGGGCATTGGTCAAGTGCTTTCTGGCAAATTACTATGCTATAATGCCTTAACCCTTCAAAACCTCATTTTAAAAATTCAACGCTCGGAAGAAGCGATTCAATCAGTTTTAAAAGACAAAGCAAATTTTCACAACAAGCATGTTGAAACTGTAAATTGTGCATTAGAACCCGATTCTGTTTCTATTGCAGACATTAAATTAGACGAAAACATACAGTTTGTAGACGTTCGCGAAGCTCATGAGCAACCTAAAGTTGAAGGCGTTTCAGTAATTGATATTCCTTTAAGTGAACTGGAAGACGAGTACATCAACATAGACCCCTCTAAAAAAACCTATGTGTTTTGCCAAGCGGGAATACGTAGTCAGAGAGCCGTTGAAATCCTTGAGGAAATTGGCGTCCCAAACTGTTTCAGCATCGAAGAAGGCGCTTCAGAAATAAAATATTATTTAGAAAAACATCATAAACTTTCATAACATGGAAACCAAAAAACCTAAAAACGTCTTTAGAGACGGCGCGATTTCCTCAGATTTCATAGGAAATTCCATTTACAAACACCAAACTAAAACAAGTATTGGTGCCCATAATATTTTCTTAGGACAAGTGCGTGCCGATGACATTGACGGAAAAACCGTTGCCGCTATAGAATACACAGCCTATGAAGACATGGCTAACCAGAAATTCCACGACATACGCGAATCTGCTTTCGAGAAATTCGACTTAACGTGTATGCACATTTACCATAGTTTAGGTACGGTAAAAGCTGGTGAAATTTGCTTATTCGTATTCGTTTCTTCACCAAGACGAAAAGTGGTTTTTGAAGCCCTAGAATATATTGTAGAAGCGATAAAGGCTGATGTTCCTGTTTTTGGAAAGGAGATTTTTGAAGATGACAGCCACACTTGGAAGGTTAATAATTGATTATTTTTTATTGACTATTGATTATTACCTAGCAACCTCTTGAAATTTAATAGTGATTATTTTTTAATGATTATTAATTAGCAGAAACTTAAAAAAATTGATTATTCATGAAAGAAGCCTTAAAAGTGAGAACTAAAGTTTTTGCTCACAATTGTGTTAAAACAACAGGACAGTTTCCCAATAGCTATTTAGCCAATCACATCAAAGGACAATTAATTAGATGCTCCACCTCGGTCGCTGCGAATTATCGTGCAACTTGTGTCGCTCAATCAAAAGCCAGTTTTATTGCAAAAATCAGCATCGTTATTGAGGAGGTTGATGAGTCAAATTTTTGGATAGAATTTGCCATTGATGAAAATATCATCCAAAAAGAAAGCGTTGCTCATATCTTGCAAGAATCTCGAGAGTTAACCTCAATCTTCATGGCTTCAAGAAAAACAGCAAGTACCAAATAATAAATTATCAATAATAAATAATAAATTTCAAAAATGGTCGACATCACCCACAAAAACACCACACTACGCATCGCAACCGCACAAGCTGTGGTAAAAGTTAGTAAACAAGAAACTATTGAAGCAATTAAAAACGATACGGTTCCTAAAGGAAATGTCTTTGCCATGAGTAAAGCAGCTGGACTTTTAGGTGTAAAACGCACACCAGATATTTTACCCGATTGCCACCCCCTACCAATTGAATTTACCGGTGTGGAATACGAAATAAACGACTTAGAGATTTCAGTGATATTTACGGTAAAAACCATATATAAAACTGGCGTTGAGGTAGAAGCTATGCATGGCGCGAGTGTTGTGGCTTTAAACATGTATGACATGCTTAAACCTATTGATAAAGGCATCGAAATTCACGCTATTAAATTGCTAAATAAAAAAGGTGGTAAATCGGACTTTAATGACAAATTCAGAAAAGATTTAACCGCTGCGGTTGTGGTTTGCAGCGATACCATTTCTGCAGGACACAAAGAAGATAAAGCAGGAAAAGCAATTATTGCTAAACTCGAATCATGTGGTGTAAAAATTTCTGAATACGTGATTATCCCTGATGAAAAAGATGTGATTCAGCAAAAAGCAAAAAGTTACCAAGCACAAGGTATCGATATGGTGATTTACACAGGTGGGACCGGACTTTCAGGTCGAGATGTGACCCCCGAAGCCTTAATTCCGATTTTAGATAGACGTATTCCTGGTATTGAGGAAGCTATTCGCAGCTACGGACAAGAACGCACGCCATTTTCTATGCTATCAAGAAGTGTTGCAGGTACTATTGAAGACACACTAATTTTAGCCTTACCAGGTTCAACAAACGGCGCAAAAGAATCAATGGATGCTATTTTTCCAGGGGTTTTACATAGTTTTCGTATTTTAAAAGGAGCGAGACATGATTAAAGTTGGTTATTAGTTGTTGGTTGTTAGTTACTTGATTATAAACATCTAACTACTTTAACTTCTTAACTACTTAACTATTTAATTTCTTAACTCCTTAACAACAAAAAAAAAAATGAAAAACATACTACAAGATTCCCACGGCAGAGACCACGCCTACCTGCGTATCTCTCTAATTGAACGCTGTAATTTAAGGTGTACCTACTGCATGCCCGAGGAAGGTGTTAAACTCTCTCCGAAAAGTAATTTAATGACATACGAGGAGATTTACCAAATCGCCAAAACTTTCGTAGATCATGGGGTTACAAAAATCAGATTAACAGGCGGCGAACCTTTAATTCGGAAAGATATTCCAGTAATTTTGGAGAAACTGGCAACGCTTCCGGTGGAATTATCCATCACCTCAAATGCGGTGATTATCGATAAGTTTATTCCAGTTTTAAAAAAATATGGCGTTATGAAAATAAACGTAAGTTTAGACTCTTTAGATGAAAGTAAGTTTAAACACATCACCCGTCGCCATGAGTTTAAACGTGTTTATGACAACATTCTACTTTTAGTTAAAGAAGGTTTTACGGTAAAAATCAATGCGGTTTTAATGAAGGATTTCAATGAAAACGAAATCATTGATTTTATTAACTTCACTAAAGATTTACCAGTTTCGGTACGTTTTATAGAATTCATGCCTTTTGATGGCAACAAGTGGGATATGAGTAAAATGGTGTCTTATGCCGATGTCATGAAACTCGTACATGCCTCATTTGAAGAACACCAAGTAGAACGCTTGCAAGATGCGCCTAATGACACCTCTAAAAACTATAAAATATCAGGTTACCAAGGTTCTTTTGCTATTATTAGCTCGGTAAGTAATCCATTTTGTGATTCTTGTAACCGGTTACGTTTAACGGCTAACGGACAATTAAAAAACTGTTTGTTCTCCTCTACAGAGTCTGATTTATTAACCACGCTTCGCGAAGGAAAATCTATAGAACCAGTTATAAAAAAAGCGGTGTTAGCCAAATTTAAAGTCCGTGGCGGTATGGATACCCTAAAAAAACTTCAAGAGCCTGAATTACATACAAAAAACAGGAGTATGACTGCTATTGGTGGGTAGACTGTTTGTTGTTGAAATGTTTAGTTGCTTAATCGTCTAAATTTGATAGAGCTAGCTTGTCGCTAGTGGCTATTAATTCACAGCTATACGCAAATCAATAAAAACTCTACACCTCTCTCATAACTTTCTTGTTATTTAATTAAATAAGCCCTCCTCTTTCTCTTTTTACTCCATTTTTTCAAAATAAAAAATCTTAAAATTTTAATTAGGATAAATTTGTCCTTTATTGGTTTTAATTCTAAATTTGCTCCAATACAATGAGTCTTCTAAATGTAAATCGTTTAAAGAAACCTCAACAAAAACACACTGAAAATCTTTATCAAAACTGCTTAACAATCAATAATAAACCATATAAATAAATTTAAAATGAAAAAAACATGGATTGCATTTATTAGTGTCGTTGTTTTATCCTTCATCACACTAATTTGGATTGGTACCGAGGTGTATCAAACCCAGCCCCCTATACCTGATCAGGTTATTGTGAAAGAAACCAATGCCGTTTTATACACCAAAGCAGATATTCAAACCGGACAAAATGTTTGGGAATCTATTGGTGGTATGGAAGTCGGTTCTATTTGGGGACACGGAAGTTACGTAGCACCCGATTGGACGGCCGATTGGATTCACAGAGAAGCCGTTTACATGTTAAATACTTGGGCTCAAGCCGATTTTAATAAAAGTTACGACAACTTAGGTGTTGAACAAAAAGCTGCTATAAAAGCACGTTTAATTAAAGATATTAGAACAAATACTTTTAATGAAACAGACAAATCGATTACTATTTCTAAAGCACGACTAGAAGCTGTTCAGGAAAACATTAAACATTACACATCTATATTTTCTGAAGGAAAAGCAGAATATGCCATTCCTAAAGGCGCTTTAACTAATCCTGAAAAGTTAGAACAACTTAACGCCTTTTTATTTTGGACTTCTTGGGCTGCAAGTACCAACCGTCCTGAAAAAGATTACACCTACACGTCTAACTGGCCACACGAACCTTTAATAGATAATAACATTACAGATGATTCTGTAATCTGGTCGGGGTTATCAATTGTATTGTTGTTATTATTCATAGGAATTCTTACCTACTACTACTTATTAAACCATGAAAAAGGAGAGCTTATTGACAAGCCTGAAACCGATCCTTTAACAGGATTGAAGCTTTTTAAATCACAAAAAACCATCTTAAAATACTTTATTGTTATTTCGTTATTAATAGCCTTACAGGTTATTTTAGGTGCTGCGACTGTACATTATACGGTTGAAGGTCAGGCGTTTTTTGGTTTCGAATTATCGCAATACTTACCTTATTCTATTACAAGAACATGGCACACACAATTGGCTGTATTCTGGATTGCCGCAACTTGGCTAGCCACAGGATTATTTTTAGCGCCTATGATTTCTGGTAAGGAAATGAAATACCAACGGTTTGGGGTTAATTTCTTATTCTTTGCATTGCTAATCATTGTTTTAGGCTCTATGGCTGGCGAATGGTTAGGTGTACATCAATTTTTAGATTTAACAACCAATTTCTTCTTTGGCCACCAAGGTTATGAATACATGGACTTAGGTCGTTTCTGGCAAATATTCTTAGGTATCGGATTAATCCTTTGGGTAATTATGGTAAGTCGTCACATTATTTATGCGATTCGTAAAAATGATCCTTCAAAACATTTATTAATCATCTTATTAATATCTGTAATGGCTATTGGGATGTTCTTTTTCAGCGGATTGATGTATGGTGAAAACAGTAGCTTACCAGTTATTAATTACTGGAGATGGTGGTTGGTTCACCTTTGGGTAGAAGGTTTCTTTGAAGTTTTTGCTACCGTAGTGATTGCATACATTTTTTCTCAAATGAAAATCATTTCAGCTAAAACTGCGGGGCGTGTTTCTGTTGCCTCTGCTTCAATCTTTTTAGCTGGTGGAATTATTGGAACGTTACACCACCTTTATTACTCTGGAACTCCGGTACAAGCCATTGCTTTAGGAGCGACATTTAGTGCTTTAGAAGTAGTACCATTAACGCTGATGGGCTTCGAAATTAGAGAAAGCTGGAGTCATTTAAAAAGCACCCCATGGATGCAAAAATACAAATGGCCTATATTTTTCTTTATAGCCGTTTCATTCTGGAACTTTGTAGGTGCAGGTGTCTTCGGGTTCTTAATTAATCCCCCAATTGCCTTGTATTATATTCAAGGATTAAACACGACTGCAGTACATGCACACACCGCTTTATTTGGGGTGTATGGTATGCTTGGTATGGGATTCATTTTAATCTGTTTACGTTTTTATTCTGATAGAGTTTGGCAAAGTAAAAAACTCAAACGTGCCTTCTGGTTTTTAAATATTGGATTGGTTGCCATGGTGGTTTTCAGCTTACTTCCTATTGGCGTTATTCAAGCGTATACCTCGATAACTCAAGGTTATTCATTTGCTAGAGATTCAGATTTATTATATGCTGAACCTATACAAACTTTAAAATGGATGCGTATTATTGGTGATATCATCTTCTCTGTTGGTATCTTCTACTTCTGTTGGTTTACTATTGAAGAAACGATTTACAACTTCAAAAGGAAACAAGTAAATAAATAAGTGTTTTTTTTAGAAAAAATGCTGAAATAAAAAATCAGTATCGAATAACAATCTAGCGTTATTTGGTACTGATTTTTTTGTTTAGAATTGTATGATTAAAACTAAAATCATACAATTCATTTTTGCGAATATCAATAAAAAACCTCAGATTGCTCTAAGGTTTATAACTACGATACTTATACGTCTGTTATTTAGTGAATAATACCGCTAAACTCCCATTTTATAACCTCATCAGGATCATTATCTATAAGGTGCTTAGCAACATTACGGTGTAAAATAATGGTTGGTAAATGTTCTTTTAATCGAAATAACAAGTTATCATTAACTTTTTCTGTATCAATAGCTAATTCGCAACGAATACCATGTTTAGGGCCGTTCTCTTTAAATATAGAAGCCGGGAAGGCCCCGCAAGCAACAGCGTCTAGAATATTTATCGCAAAATAGTTCTCCCAAACGGTTTTGTCTTTTTCGCTTTTAATAATTACAGGAAACGTTTGCAATGTAGTTACGCCTGCTTCTTCAAGCATATCGATAAACCTTTTAGACATTACCAGAATTTTACCATTATAAAAATCAAGTAGTGTGTCTCCAGATTTTGCATTAGTAGTAAATGCAAGAGGTTCTACGGCTGCTGTTATTTTAGTTCCAGATATAAAATCAAGCGTACTAGTTACTCCTTTTGGAGCTTTTAAACTAAAATTAGAATCATCCTCTTTTAATATAAAATACATGTTTTTATCTTCAAGAGACATCTTTTTTCGTTTATTAAAAAAGACCGTTAAAGCTTGTGCTTTAGACTCGTATAATCGTCTGCTTTCTTTTTTATCTCCACCAATAATACCTGTTTGATAACTATATTCATGATCTTCATTTTCAAACGAGAATGATCCTGTATTGTAAAAGGCTTTTACCTCTAGCTTTATAAATGAGTTTGCTTCGGTATCTTCTACATATTCTTCTAATTCTATGTTTTTTTTATGATCCTGATTTAGGATAAATAAAAACAATTCATTGTCATGAAAGTTTGCAAAATCGTTATCATTAAGAAAATCTGCTTTGGTATATTCTCGTTCTAACGCATTTATAACATAAGGCAACATTTCATGTATATCATTTAATAATGCATACATACAAGCAATATTAAAACTCATAACACCTCTAGCACTTCTAGATTCTTCAACTTTACTAAAATACGGACTTAAAACCTCAAGACCTTCTTTTAATTGACCGCTAACACAGTAAGCCATAACAAGATTACCGATAATATTATCTGCCAACATTCTGTTTGGTTTGAAAGATTCTTTATGATCTAAAAACACATCGATGGTTTTTTGTACCTGACCGAGTCTTATTAAACTCATAATAAGAATATTTAAAGAATTGTTATTTGCTTTTAATACCAAGGCACGGTTTGCATAAACAGCTGCTTCGGAATAATTTGATTTAAAGAAATAATGCGCCTCCGCTAATCGTAAAATCACTGTAAAATCATCTGGATATGCTAAAGTGATAGCCGCTTCCATATCTATAATTTGCTCCCATGCTTTCTGTGCTCCATATCTTAAAAATTTGATTTTAAGCAATTCATGCTCTGGAGCCGTGGCACCTGTTTGAATAAGTAAATCAATTAAGGTATTATCATCTGCTTTATGTGCTAAAATTAATGGATTATCGCCATTTTTTCGCTTGGCATTTACATCTGCGGAAGCATTAATTAACAATTTAGAAATTTGAATAGCTTTGTTTTCTACAGCATAATGTAATGGCATTGTTCCTTCTTCCCAACCTGTATTAATAATGCAAGAGTTCGGATTTGCATGATACTCCAAAAGTAGTTTTACAACTGCGATATACTTTTCGTTGTCTCCTCTAGCATAAGAGCATACTCGATCTAAAATGGTATGGCCGTCGTTATCGCTATGGTTTACATCGATTCCTTTTTTTAGTAATATTTCTAGAAGATTTTTTTCTTCGGAAACAAAAAATAATAAGTTTTTATTTGATTCTGTATTAATGTAATTAATATCTACAAGATCAGATTGAATGCACTCTATTAAAACATCGACATTATTTTCTGCTTTATTAAAAAGTGCTTCAGTATCATATAGAATGCCTTTGCTTTTGCATAATTTAAGCACCGATAAATCTTTCTTTTCTAATGCGTTTTCGGTAATGCTTTGAATAATAGAAGCGTCTGGTATTAGTCCTTCATTTAGAAGATTCTCAATAAGTTCAAGATCTGTATTACTAATAGCTTCTAATAAAGCGGCTCTGTGTTCTTTTCTGTTTATTAATTGATTAATACCTTTTTTAACAGATTCAGAAGCAGATTCTAAAATCGCATCCAATAGTTCTTCAAAATACCCTTCCTCTACATAGCCTTCCTCCTCATACTCTGTTTTATAAGCCTCAAGAACTTTTAGTATGTTTTGTTGAATATTAGAATCTTCGGTATGGTGTAAAGCTGGTGCAAAAAGTTCGTCCATTTCATCGCCTCCGTCTTTATTAAGCATATCGCCAGAAGCTTTTTCTAATAATTTTAATAAAGATTCAGATTCGAAATTAGGGAAATAATCATCTATTAAATTATCAAGCGTGGTATTACCCCAAAATCGGTGACCCGCATCATAATACTCGCAAGCTTCATAAAATTGATCTACAATAGCAAGCTGTGCAGCGACATCTTTTCTTTTAATAATTTCTTCAGCAACTAAACCTGTCGCTTGAAAATTAAAATAGATATTCTGTAATGTCATCTGAAAAACAGAAACCAATGTCGTAGATGATATATTATCTATATGTTTTAGAAGATATTCGTCTAGTACCTCCACGGCTACCAAACTTTCGTCTTTCATTTTCACACCAAGATACCGTGTAAAAGGGTGGTTATCTCTTGAAGAATAAGCATCTACTAGTGTTTTTAAGGTAAGTAGGTTTTTCTCGAAAACAGAAACATCTTCCGTTTTTAACTGTTCCATAGCAATGGAAAAAACAGAAAGGTGATCTGGTTTCTCTGCTTCTTTGTACTCTGCTTCTAATTTAGCCTTAATAACCATGTTTATTTCCTGTTCTGCTGCTGCTTCACTTTCAAAATGAGTGATTTCGATCGAAGGTGTTGCTTCAGATACACCATGAACTACAATACTGTAATTCTTTATTAATGTTATCAGAACATATTGATTTTTTGTATCTCTATTTTGAATGAAATATTTTTCTGTTGGATTCATGAAAATGATGTTTGTATAGCTAAAAGTCTGTTTTATTTCTGCTGCAAAATACATTTATTTTAAACTTTTTTTTACCCTGTATTCAGGGTTTTTAGCAGCTATACAAGAAAAGTGTAGAACACCTTTTAACATGTAAAAGGGTGTGATTTACTCTACAAAACCAGTAATAGCAATAGATTTGTAATAATCGTAGTATTCAAACACCCTTCAGGTTTTTAAAACCTGAAGGGTGTTTTCCTCCGATAGCACCGACTTATAATCTGTGACTAAATAAATACTCTACAACACTCATTTACCACAAATGCTCTTCAAAGCTTAAAACTAAATACAGAACTATTAAATTCAACTGAAAAACACTTTCCTTTCTTTAAACTTCCTGATGACTATATAGGTTAAATAAAAACTGCTCCAAATAGTGTCTAACTTTTTGGGCATCTCCAATCTCTATTAAGGCTTTCTCATTTATTGCTTACTCTTGTGAGCACGGACCACAAGTCCGAGCTATCAACGTTTCTTTTATTGTTGTTCGAGCCATCGGGAATCTGATTTATTAACCACGCTACGTGAAGGAAAATCTATAGAACCCGTTATTCAAAAAGCGGTGTTAGCCAAATTTAAAGTCCGTGGCGGCATGGATACACTTAAAAAACTTCAAGAACCCGAATTACATAGTAAAAATTGGAGTATGACTGCTATTGGTGGGTAAATATAATTGTTAAAGCTTTTATTTATTTAATCGTGTAATTGCACAACCTTGCTTCGAACTTTTGCAGTTGCTAAATAGCCAAATAGGGCGAGGTATAATCGTCAGCACTTTCACTTTCTGCTATAAATTTTAAAGTTTTAATGCGTGATTTTAAAAGCTTGGTAATATAACGCTTCAGAAACAACCAATCTACTAGTTTCCCTAAGATGCCGTAAGGTGATTCAAAAATAAACCTATGAGTCATGAGGGTTATACCGTTTATTTCCTCAAAAATATGTTCGTGACGATAAGACTTAAACACGCCTAAAACCATTTCATTTACAAAATAATTCGGACGATCAAAGGCGACAATTTTAGTAGTGAGATGCTGAGCGACCCCAAAATGATTGGCTTCCCAGCTGATCCACTCCCCTTTCTCAATGAGTCCAGATGTTTTACCAGCAATAGGAGTCTCATTGGTACGTTTAAGAGACTCTTTAAGAATCGTAATATTTCGGGATAAGTCGAAACATGTTTTTATATCAGAATTGATTTCTGACTCTAAAAGGATTGTAGCCATTTTTTAGGTTAAGGTTGGACTAGTTTGGTGCACAAACTTAATCAAAATCCCTTTCCAACAAAATTTAACTTACATTTAACATAAAACTTAACATTAAATTTACACATTAAATAAGAAATGCATTACATCTCCATCTTTTACGATGTAATTCTTGCCTTCAACACGCATTTTCCCTGCTTCTTTAACTTTAGCCTCGCTACCTAATTCAACATAGTCATTGTAAGCGATAACTTCTGCACGGATAAACCCTTTTTCGAAATCGGTATGAATAACACCGGCTGCCTGTGGTGCCGTAGCTCCAATATCAACAGTCCAAGCGCGAACCTCCTTAACGCCAGCAGTAAAGTAAGTTTGCTGATTTAATAATTTATAAGCACCACGAATTAATTTTGCGGAACCTGCTTCTTCTAATCCGATGTCTTGAAGAAACATTTGACGCTCTTCGTAATCTTCTAATTCGTTAATATCAGCTTCAGTTCCAACCGCTAAAACAATCACTTCTGCATTTTCATCTTTAACAGCTTCCTTAACTTGCTCTACATAATCATTTCCGGAAACAGCAGCACCTTCATCTACATTACAAACATACATTACTGGTTTATCTGTAATAAACTGTGATGGCACAACAAACTCTTCATAATCATCTTCTGAAAACTCTAAAGCTCTTACTGAAACTCCTGCTTCTAACCCTGCTTTAATTTTTAATAAAACAGCTTCTTCCTTTTGAGCTTCTTTATTTCCTGTTTTTGCAGCACGTTTAACTTTTTCTAATTTCTTATCGGCAGTTTCAAGGTCTTTCAATTGAAGTTCCATATCTATCGTTTCCTTGTCACGAATCGGATTTACATTACCATCAACGTGCACGATATTATCGTTATCGAAACAACGTAAAACATGTAAAATAGCATCTGTTTCACGAATATTTGCTAAGAATTGATTTCCTAAACCTTCACCTTTACTGGCTCCTTTTACTAATCCCGCAATATCAACAATTTCAACAGTTGCAGGTAAAACACGCTCTGGATTTACCAAAGATTCTAATTTCTCTAAACGCGGATCTGGAACGTTTACCACACCAATATTTGGTTCTATGGTACAAAACGGAAAGTTAGCACTCTGCGCTTTGGCATTTGATAAACAATTGAATAACGTTGATTTTCCTACGTTTGGTAACCCGACTATACCTGCTTTCATGTGATATATTTTTTTTCATTTCCGTGTAAACGGAAATCTTTTAATAACAAAATTTAAAAAGATTCCTACTTTCGTTGGAATTCATTTTGCGAGCCTGCCTTTTCGGTAGACGGGTGCAAATGTAGTTAATTCCTTTATTATTTTTTGTAACAATTTTAAGCTTTAATTACTGAATCTTTAAATTCTAGTTTAATGAAAACTATATATCTTATGATTATTGAATTCACTCATTAACGATAATGAACTAAACCCGCTTCAATCGGAATAAAAAAAATCCTAAGTGCTAAACCCAGAATTTTATGATAATGATTATAAAACAAAAATAACGCTTTATATAAATAGCATTATTAGCGTTAACACCACTCCAAAAGCTGTAAAATACATGCCTTTTTTAAAGATTTTAGTTTTGGGCAGAAACATCCAAAAAGATGATATAGCGAAAAAGAAAAGCGACACCCCAGAAAACACATTCAACCAAAACAAAGGCTCTTGTGATGTGGCTTTATGTAAATGGGTCATTCTATTTAGTACATAAGGTAATTCTGCTTTAGTATATTTAGCAACACCTGTGGTTTTATTATATTGACCGTTTTTAAACAAAATTAAATCGCCTTCAGTTTTTTCTGCTTTAAAACGTTTAATTTTTAAAGCGCGACCAAGTGCTTCGCCTCTTAAATTTGGTTTGATTGTTTTTTCTACTTCAATTTTATTTTTTAAGAAATCGGTGTTTCTAAAGATTAAAATAACACCACTTAAAGAGTAAACAATCATCACTCCTATTAAGAAAAAGCCTAAATAACGATGTATTATACGCATCCATTTACTTGTCATACTATATTTTTTTGGGGTTAGACTAAACGATTTTGCAATAGTTTAATCAAGATTAAAAAAAATATCCCAAGCAAAAGCTCAGGATATTTTAATCAAATATAAGTTTTATTTTAAATAGCTGCCTCTTGTGTTTTTATAAATTCCCCTACAGCATCTTTTTTAGTTAATGATACTCCAAAACTAAAACCATTTAAGTCCATAAAAACATACTATAAGCAAGTCCGTGACTAACCACGTTGACCGCTATCACATTGTCATAGTTAATTATAATTTTGAAAAAATAAACGTAAAAAAGGCTGGTAGTACGGTAACTAGTAAAGTAACTAAGTGTTTCTTTAAGCGTTGGTTTGCTGAATATGTAAATATTTTTTTTTGACTGAATACTACTAGAAACAAAAAAAGACCACCATTTCCGGCAGTCTTTCTTCAAATATATTAAAAGATCTTTAATTATCCATCAGGATGCATAAATTTCTGTTTTGCTAATAATTCCTCTTCAGTTTCTACATGATCATCATCAGGAACACAACAATCTACTGGGCATACCGCCGCACATTGAGGTTCGTCATGGAAACCTTTACACTCTGTACATTTATCTGGTACGATGTAGTAAAGCTCGTCACTAATAGGTTCTTGAGCTTCATCAGCATCAACTTCAGTTCCATTTGTTAATACTACTGTTCCGTCCAAACTTGTACCATCTTTGTAGCGCCAATCATCTGCACCTTCATAAATTGCCGTATTCGGGCATTCCGGTTCACATGCACCACAATTTATACATTCGTCTGTTATTATAATTGCCATAGCGTTTTTTTCTTTCTAAATTTGCAATAGCAAAAATAACGCCTAAACCTTTCATAACCAAATTCAGAATGCAATTACAAGAAAGAATTAATGCTTTTATAAAATTAGGAGATTTTTTAAGGCAATTTTCTAACGAAGTTGTCCAAAAGGATGATATTGTTGAACACAATGATATTTTCTTCGATGGCTTTAAACATCAGTTAAAATTAGCAGAAGAACATAACGGCTGGTTTACTCAAGAAAACATGCGCTTTGCATTAAAATCATGGTCTGACGCCTTAACGCTTGAGAATCTGAACACTTGGTTAAAACCTTATCAAGTTGAAAAGTTGAATCCGAAAACTGTCGCCATAATAATGGCCGGAAACATACCACTTGTAGGGTTTCACGATTTTTTATCGGTTCTAATTACGGGACATCATGTTTTGGTGAAGCAGTCTTCAAACGACAAACACCTACTACCCTATCTGGCTAAATATTTGGAATTTGTGGAGCCTCAGTTTAAAGGTAAAATTAACTTTACGGAAGGGAAAGTAGAAAATTTTGATGCTGTTATCGCCACAGGAAGCAATAATACGGCACGTTATTTTGAATATTATTTTAAAGATAAACCTTCCATTATAAGAAATAACAGAAATTCAGTCGCTGTTTTAACTGGTGATGAATCTGAAGCTGACCTAAAAAACCTATCGGAAGACATTTTTAGATACTACGGATTAGGCTGCCGAAACGTTTCGAAACTCTACCTACCAAAAAATTACAATTTCGATGCGTTCTTTGAAGGCATGTACCACTGGCATCCTATTATCAATAAAGCCAAATACGCGAATAATTACGACTACAATAAAGCGGTCTATTTAATGAGTGAATTTGACATGCTAGAAAACGGCTTTTTCATGATTAAAGAAGACGAAAGTTTAGCCTCGCCTATTGCTACTGTTTTCTATGAATATTATGAAAATAAAACGCAATTAGAAGAAAAACTAAAAGCAAATAAACAGCAAATTCAATGCATTGTGTCTAACGGATTTACAAAAAGCGAAATCGCTTTTGGAGCCACTCAAAAACCTCAACTTTGGGAATATGCAGATGACGTGGATTCTGTTGAATTTTTATTAGCGATTTGACAAAACTTTTAAAGAATTTTTAATTAAAAATCAGGAATTAATTAAGACCTTTACATCTTAATTTTTACCAAGAAAAATGAAAAAACATAACTTTAGTGCAGGACCTAGTATTTTACCACAAGAAGTTTTATTAAAAGCTTCAGGGGCAATTGTAGATTATAATAACAGTGGATTATCCTTAATTGAAATCTCTCACAGAAGTAAAGATTTTGTAGAGATTATGGAAAACGCTAGAGCGTTAGCTTTAGAGCTTTTAGGTTTAGAAGGAAAAGGTTATACAGCTTTATTTTTACAAGGTGGTGCTAGTACGCAGTTTTTAATGACAGCATTAAATCTTTTAGAGAAAAAAGCAGGTTATATAAATACAGGTGCTTGGAGTGGAAAAGCGATTAAAGAAGCTAAGAAAGTAGGAGAAATTATCGACGTAGCTTCTTCTGCCGATGCGAACTTTAATTACATCCCTAAAGGATTTGAAATTCCTTCAGATTTAGATTACTTACACTATACTTCAAACAACACTATTTTCGGAACCCAGTTTAAGGATATCCCTCAAACAGATGTGTCTTTAGTATGTGATATGAGTAGTGATATTTTCTCAACGACTTTAGATTATTCAAAATTCGCTTTAATATATGCAGGTGCTCAAAAAAATATGGGGCAAGCAGGTACAACGCTTGTTGTTGTAAAAGACGAAATTTTAGGTAAAGTATCTCGTGACATCCCATCAATCTTAGATTACCAATTACACATCAAAGCAGGCAGTATGTATAACACGCCTCCTGTATTCCCAGTATACACTTCTATGTTAACTTTAGAGTGGTTAAAAGGACTAGGTGGTATTGCTGGAATTCAAGAAGAAAACGAAAAGAAAGCAACTTTAATGTATTCTGAAATTGATTTAAATCCATTGTTCAAAGGATTTGCTGCAAAAGAAGATCGTTCAACAATGAATGCAACATTTAACTTAACAAACGAAAGTTTAAAAGATACTTTTGATGCTATGCTTAAGGAAGCAGGAATTAGTGGTGTAAACGGGCACAGAAGTGTTGGTGGCTACAGAGCATCTATGTACAACGCTTTACCTTTAGACAGCGTAAAAGCGTTAGTAGAAGTGATGAATGAATTAGAAGCTAAAGCATAAATAGTTTTTTTATTTCCACGAAAGTGGAAATCTTATAAAGCTACCTATAAATTAAACATAAAAGATTTTCGCTTTCGCGGAAAAAATAAATAACAAAACAATGAAAGTATTAGCAAACGACGGTATTTCACAAAGTGGTATCGATGCCTTAGAAAAAGCAGGATACGAAGTAATCACTACTACCGTAGCACAAGAGCAATTAATCAATTATATCAACGAAAAAGACATCGCTGTTTTATTAGTTAGAAGTGCAACTACTGTACGTCAAGACTTAATCGACGCTTGTCCAGGATTAAAAATCATTGGACGTGGTGGTGTTGGTATGGATAATATCGATGTAGCCTACGCCAGAGAAAAAGGACTTAGCGTTATTAACACGCCAGCAGCTTCTTCGCACTCTGTTGCCGAGTTAGTATTTGGTCACTTTTTTGGATTAGCACGTTTCTTACATAACTCAAACAGAGATATGCCGTTAGAAGGTGATCAAAACTTTAAAGGTTTAAAGAAAGCTTACGCTAAAGGAACAGAATTAAAAGGTAAGACTTTAGGTGTTTTAGGTTTTGGTCGTATTGGTCAAGCAACTGCTAAGGTAGCTTTAGGAGCAGGTATGAAAGTTGTAGCTTTCGATCCTTTCTTAGAAAAAGCGAACCTAGAATTAAATTTCTTTGACGGACAAAAAGTAAGTTTTGAAATTGAAACGATTTCTAAAGAAGAAGTTTTAAAACAAGCTGATTTCATCTCATTACACGTTCCAGCACAAGATGGTTACGTTATTGATGAAGCAGAATTTAACATCATGAAAGACGGTGTAATCATCGCTAACGCAGCACGTGGCGGTGTAGTTAACGAAGTTGCCCTTGTAAAAGCCTTAGAAAGTGGTAAAGTTTCTAGAGCAGCTTTAGATGTTTTTGAAAAAGAACCTAAACCAGAAATTCAGTTATTAATGAACCCAGCTTTATCTTTAACACCTCATACTGGTGCAGCAACTAACGAAGCACAAGATAGAATTGGTACTGAATTAGCAGAACAAATTATTAGTATTCTTGGATAAGATTTTTATTGAAGCTTCGTGCTTCAGTAAACTTGGGTAGTTGGTTACTTTGACCACAAGCTGTTCGATGTAGTCCATAGCTACCAAAACATTCAAATTGAGATATTTAAAAGTCCTAGCATGAAAATGTTAGGACTTTTTTTGTACCTTAAACCTTCATTTAAAATTTAATTAATTAAACCTAAAAATCATGTCTGGAATATTAGATTTATTAAACAGCGACCTCGGAAAATCCATTGTTAGTGGTGTTGCTGGTCAAACCAATCAACCTCAAAATAAAACGCAAGACGTTTTAACCATGGCGCTCCCTTTATTAACAGCTGCTATGAAACGTAACGCCAACTCACCTCAAGGAGCTGAGGGCCTTATGAATGCTTTAAACAGCAAACACGATGGTAGCATATTAGACAACCTGGGAGGCTTTTTTGAAGGCGGTGTAGATTCTAACGTCATCAACGATGGCGGAAACATTCTTGGTCATGTATTAGGCTCAAAACAACAACATATTGAAAACACTTTAGGTGCCAAATCTGGTATGGATGCCAATTCGGTAAGCCAAATGCTAAAAATAGCAGCGCCGCTCCTGTTAGGCGTTTTAGGTAAACAAAGCAGACAAAACAACGTAAGCAGCACTAACGACTTAGGAAACCTTTTAGGAGGACTTGTGAGTGGTAATTCAGCGGGACAAGAGCAAAACTTTTTGGAAACCTTATTAGATGCCGATGGTGATGGAAGCGTTATTGACGATGTCGCAGGCATGATGTTAGGTGGCGACAAAAGTAAAAACGATCTTGGTGGTATGCTAGGCAGTTTGTTTGGCGGAAAATAACCGAGAAATATAAGATAAATAATGAGCCTGTGTTTGAATTGAAATTTTAACACAGGCTCTTTTTATACATGACGACAAATTCAAGTTTATTTTGTTTTTTGTATCTTAATATTTCATATTAAAATTGTGGCTATAATTCTAAACGCGTCAATTAAAATAACCTAATCATTTCATGAAGTATATTCTTTATTTTTTACTTATTGTTGGATTTATACTCAGTTGTAAAACTTCAAAACCTTCAACAGCGTCTAAAAAAGATGAAAACCTTGAAGCCCTGAAACAAAATGACACAGTCACTATTGCTAACAAAGAAGAAGAATACGAGATCATCATTATCGAACCCGGATTTAATTATTGGGTAGCTAGCCAAGCCCAACCTAGAGGGTTTTATTCTCAAACTTTTTTAGAAAATAGAAACCAGTTATACGTTATAGAATGGAATCAACGTGTTTTACAACCACAACGGTATCCTCCAAATTTATATGAATTACAAATTAATTACGACCAAGGTACCGACTATGGTTACGAAGTAAACTACCTCCTTTATAATTATTTTATATATTTTCAACTCACCTACAAACAAAGATTAGGGCCTTTTGTTCCTAGGATTTAATTAAGATTTAATTACTTTTGCAGCCAAATGAAATTTGTGGAAAAACTAAAAGCACGTTGGGATATTGAACATAACTGGGAAATCATAGTTATTTTGATTGTGTTCTCAGTAACGGGTTCGACAGCATCCTACATAGGAAAACCTATATTACGCTATCTAAGTATTACTACCGAAAACTTCGGAACTTTTGGGTATTGGGTGATTCGTATTCTTTTGTTATTCGTCATGTATCAATTCATGCTTGTCTTTTTTGGATGGCTATTTGGACAACATAAATTTTTCTGGAATTTCGAAAAGAAAATGCTACGCAGAATTGGGTTAAAGCGATTTGTAGATTAATGATTCCTTTTCAGGAACATATAATTTTTAGAATACTTACTTTATGCTTGGTCTCAACTTTAATGTTTCCTGCTGCAACAAAGCTTGCTCATATATTCGAACACCAGAATCACGAAGTTTGTGAAGGTGATAATACGACACATTTTCATCAAGTTGACTTAGATTGTGAGTTTCAAAAGTTTCAAATAATCCATAATATAAAGGCCTCAAACAACCATTTCGAACTTGTTCCACTTAAAGAAAAACAAGAAAAAATGGCTGATTCATATCTCTTTTTAAGTAAGTTTCAAAGGCTCCACTTTTCACTTCGAGGCCCACCTTCACTAACTTAATATACGATCAATTACTGACACTCATTCAGTAAAATTCATTATTAATTTAAGTGAATAGCTATGAAATTACTATTAAATACCCTGCTATTATTAGCAATAACGAGTATCTATGCTCAAAATAACATACAAGGTGTTGTTACAGATACTAATACCAACGAAAAATTAGAACTAGTAAATATTTACATTTC
The DNA here is from genome assembly GCF_030548465.1 of Tamlana sp. 2_MG-2023. Lineage (GTDB taxonomy): Bacteria > Bacteroidota > Bacteroidia > Flavobacteriales > Flavobacteriaceae > Pseudotamlana. The sequence continues at coordinate 262,600 of NZ_JAUOSF010000001.1, read as the reverse complement.
TGAACTTGAAAAAGGTACGACTACCGATGTTCAAGGCCATTTCACTTTAGAGGATTTACCTTCAGGAAACTACAATGTTGTTTTTTCAATGATTGGCTATGAAAAACAATCTGTAAAAGTAAAACTCCCTCAAAATAACGGCTTAGAAATTAGCTTAAAGGCATCCGCTATTGAGATGGAAAGCGTAATTATTTCTACGCCATTTCATAAACTACAACGTGATAATGTCATGAAGGTAGAACATGAAACAGTTGAAAACTTAAAAGCCAATGGTGCGCTCACTTTAGCTGAAGGAATTTCTAATATCGCTGGTGTTGAAAGCGTAACCACAGGGCTGGGTATTGGAAAACCTGTAATTAGAGGCTTAAGCTCTAACCGTGTTCTAGTGTTTACACAAGGGGTGCGTTTGGAGAATCAACAATTCGGTGGTGAGCACGGCTTAGGAATTAATGATGCTGGTATTGAAAGTGTTGAAGTTATTAAAGGCCCAGCTTCCCTACTTTACGGTAGTGATGCTCTTGGTGGTGTTTTATATTTAAACCCTGAAAAATTCGCTGCTCAAGATTCGGTTGAAGGTGATGTTGGTGCTAATTATTTCAGCAATACACAAGGGTACAACACCAATGTTGGTTATAAATCGTCAGCTAATAATTTTAAATTTTTAGTACGAGGAAGTGTTGCTGAGCATTCAGATTATGAAACTGCCAATTACCGTGCGACAAACACACGTTTTAAAGAAAAAGATTTTAAAGCAGGAATTGGCTATCAAGTGAATACCTTTAAAACGGAATTTCGCTACAATGTAAATAGTGCCGTATTAGGAATTCCTGAAGGTATTGGTGAACAATCTACGAACAAAACCCCCTTACTTCCGTATCAAGATATTACCAATCATGTATTTAGTTCGAAATCGACTGTGTTTTTTGAAAATTCAAAATTAGACATCAATTTAGGGTACATCTATAACGATAGAAAAGAGTTTGAAGATGAACACGATCACGATGATCACAATCACGATCACGATGATCACGATCACGATCATGATGATCATGATGATGACGATGAGCATGAGCATGAAGAAGCGGCACTCCATATGAAATTGAAAACTGCCAATTACGATATCAAATACCACTTGCCTACTTTAGGAAAATTTGAAACTATTGTGGGTGTTCAAGGTATGAATCAACTAAACACAAACTATGGTGAGGAGGTATTAATTCCAGATGCAACTACAAACGATTTTGGGGTTCTTGGTGTTTCTCACATTCACTTTAAAAAAGCCGATGTACAACTAGGACTGCGTTTTGACCACAGAAATATTAACACCCTAGATGGTTTAAACCGAAATTTCAATAGCATTAACGGCGCTTTAGGCGTTAAAACAAACCTTACAGACAATATTACAGCGAGAGTAAATGTTGCTACTGGATTTAGAGCTCCTAATTTATCTGAATTGACTTCAGATGGTGTTCACCATGGTACTAACCGTTATGAGATTGGTAATGCAGATTTAGACAGCGAGCAAAACATTCAAACTGATATTGCTTTAGAATATAAAAGTGAACATTTTGAGTTATTTGCAAATGGTTTTTACAACCTCGTTAACAACTACATTTTCTTATCTCCTACAGGAACCGAAATAGATCACACCGCTGTTTATGAATATGCTCAGGATGATGCCGCCTTATATGGTGGTGAATTTGGATTACACATTCACCCACATCCTTTAGATTGGCTACATTTTGAAAGCAGTTTTGAAATGGTTACCGGAAAACAACGTAATGATGATTATTTACCATTAATCCCTGCCAATTCCTTAACGAATGTTATAAGGGCTGAATTTGAAAAACCTTGGTTCCAAAAAGGTTATACTTTTATTAAACTAAGAACCACTTTCGATCAAAATAACGTAAGCCAATTTGAAACACCAACACTTGGTTACAACTTATTAAGTGCAGGTATCGGCGGAAGTTTCTCTTTGTTTAGTAAAGAACTTTCAGTGGTAATTTCAGGAAACAACTTAACCAATAAAACCTATTTTGACCACCTATCACGTTTAAAATCTGAAGGTATTTATAATATGGGAAGAAACATTACTGTTGGATTTACTTATCATTTATAGATAAATAAACAAAAACCTTTATAAAACAAAAAAAGCTATACATATCTCGTATAGCTTTTTTTTATGCATATAATAAATTAGACTCTACCTAGAATAATTAGGAGCCTCCTTAGTAATTGTAACATCATGTGGGTGACTTTCAGCAATACCCGAAGCTGTTATTTTTACAAAAGCTGAGTTGTTTTTCTGATCTTCAATAGTTGCAGCACCACAATAGCCCATACCTGCTCTTAATCCACCAATAAATTGATGCATCGTCGCATACAGTTCTCCTTTATAAGGAACACGTCCTTCAATACCTTCTGGAACTAATTTTAAGCTATCATCTTCTTTGCCTTGAAAGTAACGGTCTTTTGAACCGTTTTTCATAGCCTCTACAGAGCCCATGCCGCGGTAAGATTTAAAACGACGTCCGTTAAATAGAATAACCTCTCCTGGTGCTTCTTTAGTTCCTGCTAGCAAAGAACCTAACATGATAGAATCTGCCCCAGCAGCAATCGCTTTAGGAATGTCTCCTGTAAAACGAATACCACCATCTGCAATTACAGGAACTCCAGATCCCTTTAAGGCTTCTGCTACATTTAGTACGGCCGATAATTGTGGGTATCCTACACCCGCAACGACACGTGTTGTACAAATTGATCCTGGACCAATACCTACTTTTACCGCATCTGCTCCAGCTGCTACTAAATCTAACGCTGCTTTTTCAGTAACAATATTACCTGCAACCACGTCTAAATTTGGAAATTCAGCTTTTACTTCTTTTAATTTATTTAATATATTAATAGAGTGACCGTGAGCAGAATCTAACACTACGGCATCAACGCCAGCAGCAACCAACGCTCTTACACGATCTATACAGTCTGGTGTTACACCTATAGCAGCTGCAACCCTCAACCTTCCATATTCATCTTTATTAGCACTAGGGTTTTCTCTAACTTTAATAATATCTCTAAAAGTTATTAAACCTACCAACTTATTGTTTGCATTAACAACAGGTAGTTTTTCTACCTTATTATCTTGCAATATATCTTCAGCTTGTTTTAATGAAGTCCCTTCCTTTACTGTAATTAAGCCTTTAGAAGTCATCACTTCAGAAATTAATCGCTTTTCGTTTCTTTCGAATCTTAAATCACGATTTGTAACAATCCCAACTAATTCATTTTCAGAATCTATTACAGGAATACCACCAATTTTATGTTCAGCCATCAAATTATTGGCATCTAAAACCGTATCGGTAGCTTTGATCGTCACAGGTTCTAAAATCATTCCGGCTTCCGAACGTTTTACTTTCTTAACCTCTAAGGCCTGCTCTTCAATGGACATGTTTTTATGTAAAACACCGATTCCTCCTTCACGAGCCATAGCTATAGCCATTGCAGACTCCGTTACCGTATCCATTGCAGCAGATATGATTGGTGTATTTAAAGGAATATTTCTTGAGAATTTCGAAGTGATATTTACCGTGTTTGGTAACACTTCTGAATAGGCTGGTACTAAAAGTACGTCATCGTAAGTAAGACCTTCTCCTAGAATTTTGTTTTGATGTGAAATCATGATGCAATTACAGTTTAATTGCGTGCAAATATACGTTATTTAATCACATTAAACTTTGATGCAACGTTAAAATATTACTAATCATTTTTACAGTAATCTCTTAACACATGAAGCGCGTAATAATATCTGTTATCTGTTTCACTGATATCAGATTTAAAGCGAATCTCTTTAGGTACTAAAACTTTATAAAAACCTTTACCTTTTGCCATGCGCTCTATCGTACGAAGTCCTTTTTCATCAATACCTTCATAAATGCTCTTTAACCAAATATATTGTTCTTTATGGATTATGGCTTCGTCCCATTTCAAAGCGGTATCAGATTTTAAAACGTCTTCATCTAAATACAAGGACTTCAAAGTTTCGAAAGCATGGTTAAAAACGGTTTCACTGCCCTGGTATGCATAAGATTTGACACTTTTTGTTGTAAATATGCAAAAAGGAAAAGCATTTATTAGACGTAATTTATTTGATATGAAATACGCCATTTTAGGCCAAACGACCTCACACCCTCTTTCTTCCATCGTTGTAAAATACCATACGTAAAAATCGCGACGCTCCTTTATGGTTTTATATTCTGAAAAATAATTGTGCTGTAGGTTATAAATATTAGCATTCTGCCAAACCTGAGTATTGTGTTTACGGTCAGATTTTAACCAGTCTGAAGCACTTAAATCACTTTTGCCGTTTACTTTTTCAAAGGCATTAATTGATTTCCATTCTTTAGCATGCCCCAAAAAACATAACAAAAGAAAGCCTACTGAAAAGATGTATCGCATGACATATGGGTTTAAGACTTAAAAATACGAGTTATTTTTAAATTTTTATTTCCAAAGTAGCATACCAGTTTCTAGGTGCTGAAGGAATAATACCAGGCCCCGGGTAACCCGTTGCACGGCGTGTAAAGTAACTGTTGTCTAAAACATTGTTTAAACCCGTTTCTAATTTAAATCTTTTATAGCTATAAGACAGTGAGATATCTAAAACATCGTAAGCTGGGATTTCACCAATAACCCCGCTTAAACTTGGAGTTACAGAATTTGTTGCATCGGTAAATTGACTTCCTAAATAGGTATACTGAATACTTCCTAATACGTTTTTATAACCACCACGTAAGCCTGTTTTTAAATTTAAATCTGGCACAAACTCCACTTTATTCCCTTGAACTCCTAATTGCTCTGAATGTGTATATTCTGAAGCTATTATAGAAGTATTGATAAAATAATTCAGTTTAAAATCGCTATTTAATCCAACAATAGATTTCAAATTAAAATCGAATAAAGATTCTACGCCATACATCACAGCATCACCAATATTGCCACGTTCAGCAACAATTCGCCCATCGGGAAGCACGGTTTGGACGAAACCAATTCTATCCTTATAAAACAAGCCAAAAACACCCAAATCGTAAGATAGAAAGCTTTTGTAAGTACCACGTATGCCCATATCTGCAGTAAAACCACTTTCATCGCTAATATCTGGATTAATAGTAAATGCGGGATTAGTTACATTAATATCTGAAAATGTTACCGAACGGTAATTCTGTGAAATATTCCCATAAAATTCTAAGTTCGCATTAGCTTTATAACTTAAACCCAAACCTAATAAAACAAAGGCGCGTTCATAATTTTGATCTTCTTCAACAGTTTCTTCAAAAATGACGTTTCCTGCATTATCCAAATTAAAATTCTTATAATAACCATCACTTTGGGTTTTGATATATTCAAAACGGAATCCTGGTGTCACAGAAAATTTATCGGTCACATAGAATATATTTTCACCAAAAACTGATACATTAAAATTCGGTAAATCAAATTGAGATTGGTTCGTATAATACGGAAAATCATCAGTTGCTACATCAAAATCAGGACCAATACCATCACTACCCGGCCCTTGCTCTTGGAAGTTATTAGCTTTATAAAACTTGGTTCCTATTAAAAACGTGGCATCCTTATCGGAAATTTGATATTTACTTAATAATCGTGATTCAAATCCGAAATTATTAAAATCACCAACAATTAAATCACGAACACCTCCAGGATCAGCTTGATTCACTCGATTGGTACGAAAACCTAAGGCCTTCCTAGATGCTTGTAAGCCGAAAAAATTAAAGGTGAAATTGGTGTTTTCTGTAAATTCGTGCGCCAATTTCAAATTATAAAGCAACCAATTCACTTTAAACCAGTTTCTTTCTCTATTACTTTGTAGCGGATCTTCTTCAAACATGTCGTCGGTTAAACCACCTGCTTGTTGCGCCAAATAATGTAGATAAGAAACATCACCTGTTAATGCCGTTTTATTATTAAACTGATACCCTATTTGAGCGAAAACATTTTTTGATTCAAACTCGGAATTCGGTCGAAACCCATCCCCTTTTTTATAATTAAAATAACTGTAGTAACTCCATTTATCTTTAGTACCACTTAAACTGGTAAAATTCGTGTACAAACCGAAGCTTCCAACCGTGTTTCTAGTAATGACCTCAATGGGTTTATTTGGATTGGGCTCCTTCATTTTGAAGTTTATCAAACCTCCAAATTGTGTTCCGTATTGTAAAGAAGCAGCTCCACGAATGACTTGAATTTCGGCTAAACCTTCTGATGCTGGGGTATAATAACTCTCTGGATACCCCAAAACATCGGCACTGATGTCATAACCGTTTTGGCGGGTATTAAAATTGGCTGTACGATTCGGGTCTAAACCACGACCACCAACATTTAACTGCAATCCCGCATCATCATTTTGGTAAATATTTAAACCTGCAACCTGACTGAAAATTTGACGCGCATTGTTAGAAGCTAGATTCGCCATAGATTGATCGACTAGAACCACTTCGGTCTTTTTTCCTGCGTAAATAGCGGTTTCTTCAACATCATTTAGGCGTTGCATCTCAAAAATCTTTTCTTTTCTAGCGGTAATTTCAACTTCGGAAAGTTTTGTGGTTAGATCATGTAATTCAATCTTTAAATTTTCGGCTTCTGAAGTGTTTATTGTGATTTCTTGCGTTTCATATTCAAAAGAAAAAAATACTAAGGTTAGTTCTTTTTTAGCGGTTTGAAAACTAAAATGCCCTATGACATCTGAAACAGCCATTTCACCTGAGGCCTTATCGTATACCTGAACATCGGCAACAGGTTTTTGAGTTTTTGAAAACACAACAACCCCGTTTACTGGGTTTTGTGCATAGAGAGAGATGCTAAAAATTAGCGAAAAAATTAACTTATAAGCCTTTAATGTCATCGTTAAAAGGTAAAATCCAGTGCTTGGGTTTAAATGATTCTTTTTCTTGGTACAAATCTACTGTTTTATCTATATATGGCGCGCTTAATCTGCCATTTAATGCCACATAACTTTCAACAAAAACTTGTACATTTTTATGGCCTTGTGCTGTAAAATGATCGCCTAAATAATGGGCGTATTCTAAAATAAAATCAGGTTGAGATCCCATTTGCTTTTCCTGAAAAGGAGTTAAAAAGTCCTTATTATCTACATAAAAAAAGTTGCCTGTTTTAGCATCAACAATTTTGAAGGTTGACATGCCCAATTTTTCCATAAGCATGACGCGCCATGAAAAACGGTAACCTTCTTCGGTCCAAAAAAGCTCCCCGGGGTATAATAAATACCGAAACGGAAACGCCAATTGAAAAACGAAAAACAACCCGATAAAAGCAATAAGCGGCCTTTTGAACCTGTATTTATAATAGGGTTTGGCTGAAACAAGAGTTGAAGGCGTAATATTCTGAAATAAATCTTTTATGAGATTAATAATCTTTTTATGAAATCCTGCTTCAAAGAAAATTAATGTAGAGGCAATCATCACAAAAGGAAACATCCCTATAGGAAACAAAACACGCGTAAATACATGAAATACGACTACCAATAAAAAAGCGAATTTTCGCGTGGGTTTATAAAGTAACAAAAAGGGAATGGCTAAATCATATAGCATCCCGCTCCAACTCATGGCGTATTGAAACCAAGTTTGATGCATTAAGGTATCGCCTATTAACGGTAGATCGTATTTAGAGGGCAACCAAATTTTTAAAGGCATCGCCTTAAATAACCAATCACTATTTAATTTAGCCAATCCCGCATAAAAATACACAATACCTAAAAGTAGTTTTACGGCATCAATAGTCCATTTTGGGATGTTTTGATAAGATCGTTTTCTGATTAAGTTATCTATTGAAAGCTGAGCATTAGCAGGTAATAAAATCATTAAAAACCCCATTAAACTAATAAAATAATAATGATTGAGGTAGGTGGTTTTATCCATCAATTCAATGTAAGTAAAACTGATAAAAAACGTAATGATTGCGAATCTGTATTTCAAACCAATCGCCACAAAAATGGCTGAAACCATGCAAATTATAAAAAGCAAGTAAGTATAATCTCCAAGCGGTTTTACCCACTCAAAACCATAATAAGAAAAGTGAAATTTTGGCTGAATGTATAAGGTTTCTATCCAACCGTGGTACCAAAACCGAATCATGCCATAGCACATCATAAAACCAAAAAGCATACGAAACACCGCTAGTGGTGCTGCATTCGTGTACTGATTAAAATATGATTTTAAAGTCATAGCCTTAAATGTGAAAAAGCTATCTACAAAGATTTTTACTTTATAGATAGCTTTAAAATATGAGTTTTATATGATACTAATCACCATCAGCATCAACGTAATCTACGCTAACATCAAAAGCTTGAAGCATATCTACTTTTAAAGAAACTACTATTAACTGTAAAGCATCATAAGCTTCGGTCATTTTAGTGTTATCTGTGTTTATTTGATCATAAAAATTGGCATTTAAGCCATTTAATTTTGTTTTAGCATCACTAAATTGCGTCGTGATTTTTGAAACTAAATCGTTACGATCTAAAAATTCTAAATAAGTTTTAAAACTTTCACCTATTGTTGTTGAAGCATAAGGCTTTCCGTTAAAAACATCTAATGATGCTGAAAGTGCGTCTTCAGCTAATTCTTGAGAATAGATTTTACTGTATAAACCTTCTACCGTATCAGGTAAGGGTGTGCTTGAAAAATTGCCAGCAGGGATTCCTATTTTATTAGCGCGAAGTCCTTTTTCAAAATAAAACACATAATCATTAGTCATTTTATTCAATGCACTTGTTGCTGTATTTCCGGTTTCTGAAACAAAGGTATCTCGGTAAGAAGACGTCCAATCGTTTAACACGATTTCTGTTAACGCTTGCATCTGATCAATAACATCAGATAAATACGTTTGATATTTCGCGTCTGTGTATTTTGTAACAATAGCAGCATCATCAACTGCAACCCCATATAATAAATAATCTACCGCAGGAAAACCTACTGCATCAATATTATGTGGATGTGCTAAATCGTATGAACCATTAGTGATATTGGCTTCAACTTCCTGAATTGAAGTTGGATACACATTCATTTGAGAACCATAAAGTAAGGATTCGGCTTTACCAATATTAAACATTTCAACAGATTGCCACACTTTATAAGCGGCGAACCAAGAACCTCTTAAAGTTTCCAAGTTCGTTTGATCTGGAATCGCAATAAAATTATCCTTATCAGTCTGTAGTGTTTTAAGTTTTGAGTTTAAATCTTGAAAAGCAGGAATGATAATATTATCAGCTAAATTCACTAATAATTCACCTCTATCATAGGAATCCGTTCCGCTAGTAGGGTTATCATCTGAAGAAGATGAACTACAAGCATTAAATAATATAACGATGGTTAGGGCTAGAAAAACTTTTCTCAATGTAAACATATCTTAAAATATTGGCAAAAATAGCAAAAACAGCAAATGTATCATTAAAATACATTTGCTGTTTATAAAAATCTCTTTTAGTTAGATGCGTCAGCTGCAGCTTCAGTTGTGAAACCAAATCTTGCAGAAATATCATCAGATAATTCATCTAAAGTAGCTTCTGAAACTCCCCAAAAACCATTGTCCCCCATTAAATCAGCTAGCATCCCATCAACTTCAGCCTTTGTAAAATAAGGGCCATCGGTTGCGATATCTCTAGTAAACTGTAAACTATAAATAAACCCGTAAGCTTCAGATAAGGCGTGAAACGCAGAACCTTTATCGGCTGCTAAATTATTTTTTCCAGCTTGTAAATAGTAAACGGCACGCACAGCAGGAACCAAAGAAATACTTTCTCTTAAAATTTCAACTTGCTCATCACGTACAGTATACTCTCCTTCTGTAATGGCGGCTCTACCTAATTTAAAAGCGTTGTAAACATCCACATCTAAACCTTCAAAATCAGGATCTGAACTTACACGGTCTAAATATTCGCTTAAAAATTGGTCTGCACCTAATTCTGGTACAGCAGGATTAGCTTCGTTTCCAAATAAATAACCATAAGCTTCATCCCATTTGTGCTCCATGGTTGTATAATTTTTACCAGATTCTAAAACTTCAGCATCGTTATTTTCGATATTTTCCCCTGCATCTAAAACAGAAGTACTTAAGTAGTTATTTAAAATTTGGTCTATCATTAAACCTCCTATAAGCCCTTTAGCAAATGCTTGGTTATATTCTAATCCTTCGGCGTTTACGTAACGTATAGTTGTACCGTTTGCTTGCAAGATTGCACCTGCTTTACCTTCAGCAGCTACATCATTCCAGCTTTGAAATACAACATCAACTTGTTCTGAAATCCAAGTATCAAAATCATCTTTAATCGCATTAGCTTCTGTACTATTTGCAGAGAAATAATCTGTAGACGCAGCCACTTTACTTCTCACGCTTTTATCTGAAGCATTCAAATCTGAATTTGAAAAATCATCTCCATTTTCAACATGGGCAAACATAGCGTCAATTTGAGCTTCTGTAGAACCATTATCTTTTAATGCAGTAACAATTTCTTCTGCCATTTGAATTCTAGTAGTTTGACCTGAGAAGCTTACTGTTGAACTTCCTTCTCTTTCAAACACATAAGTTGCAGGAGCAACAACATTGTTTCCATTATCTCCACTGTCATCATCACTTGAACATGATTGAAATAAAGCAGATACTACAAATAGACTTAAAACTAATTTTTTCATTATAAACTAAATATTGGTTTTTATTCTTATTTAGACTGACTTGTAATAGTCGTCCGTTTTCGGCCACAAATATATAACTGAAATTCAGCTACACAAAATTTATTTAGATTAGATTTAAATAAATATTGAATTAATAATAAAACTTGAAAATTTTTGAAGCTTCATTAAAGGCGCTCTCAAAACTAAGGGCATTCAGGTTATTTTTATGTTTAGTAGTAAAGTAAGAGAGTAATTTTTCAGTGGGCATGTTGCCAATAAGTTCATCTTTAGCCATGGGACAGCCTCCAAAACCTTGAATGGCGCCATCAAATCGTGTACAACCGGCGTTGTGCGCGGCATCAATTTTTTCAAACCAAGTTTTTGGGTTCGTATGCAGGTGTGCACCAAATTCTATTTGAGAATATTCAGGAATTAAATTAGAAAATAAATAATCAATCGTTTCTGGTGTTGAAGTCCCTACCGTATCACTTAATGATAATATTTTCACGCCCATTTTGGCTAATTTTTCGGTCCACTCGCCTACAATATCAACATTCCAAGGGTCTCCATACGGATTTCCAAATCCCATTGAAATATAAACGACCACTTCTTTATTGGCCCGATCGGCGATTTCTAAAATTTCTGAAAGGGTCACTACAGATTGTGCGATGGTTTTATGCGTATTCCGCATTTGGAAGTTTTCTGAAATTGAAAACGGATAGCCTAAATAATCAATTTCTTTATGCTGACTCGCATCTACAGCACCACGAGTATTGGCAATAATAGCCAAAAGTTTACTGCTTGTCTTACTTAAATCTAATTGCGATAAAACTTCAGCAGTATCAACCATTTGCGGAATAGCCTTTGGTGACACGAAGCTTCCGAAGTCAATGGCATCATAACCAACACGTAATAATGACTGGATATATTGAACCTTTTGAGCTGTTGGAATAAATTGTTTTATGCCCTGCATGGCATCTCTAGGGCATTCAATAATTTTTATTGGTGCAGACATAAACTTCTTAATGGAAGATAAAAGTAATATTTATTATTTAATAATTTGAAAACGCTAAACACATCTCTTTAAAATACGTGTAAGTAAAAGCAAAAGATAGCATATCGTCACCCTGAATTTAATTCAAGGCGCTTCATAAATCGTATTATCAATATAATGAGATACCAAATCGCGTTCGGCATGACGCGTTATTGCTTTAAAACCGCCTTATTAATTTCCTTAATCAAACCAGGGCCTTCATAAATAAATCCTGTATAAATTTGAACTAAATCAGCTCCTGCTTCTAACTTTTCAAGGGCATCTTTTCCTGAATGCACACCGCCTACACCTATTATTGGGAAAGCTTTATTACTTTTTTCCGAAAGGTATTTAATAACAGCTGTACTTTTTTCTTTAACCGGTTGTCCACTTAAACCACCGTTTCCTATAGATTCTAACAATTCATCTGAAGCTTTTAAACCACTCCTATCCGTAGACGTGTTACTAGCAATAACGCCATCAAGTTGTGTTTCATTAACCAATTCGATGATTTCATCCAACTGCACATTATTTAAATCTGGAGCAATTTTTAGGACAATCGGTTTTTGCTTCTCAAACGTTTTGTTTGCTGTTTGCACGGCACCAATTAATTCTAACAGATAATCTTTATCATTTAATTTGGCGTGACTCCCTACGTTAGGGCAGCTTACATTAAGTACAAAATAATCAACATAAGGATGTAGCGCGTTAAAACACTCTAAATAATCTTTGGTATAATCTTCAGGCTGTGTCGTCGTATTTTTTCCAATATTACCTCCAATAATGAGTTTGCCTTGATTATTCTTCAACTGAGAAATAGCAGCCTCTAAACCTTCATTATTAAAACCCATACGATTGATAATCCCTTGGTCTTCTTTTAATCTGAACAAGCGTTTCTTCGGATTTCCTTCTTGACCTTTAGGTGTTACGGTTCCTATTTCAATAAAACCAAATCCGAAATTAGCCAATTCATTATAAAGCACGGCGTTTTTATCAAATCCTGCTGCTAACCCCACTGGGTTTTTAAATGTTAATCCGAATAATTTTCGTTCCAGACGCTTGTCGTCAATAACATATAAACTTCTAAAAATAGCTGAAACACCAGGGATTTTAGAAGTGATTTTAATTAAAGAAAAGGTAAAATGATGAATTTTTTCAGGATCGAACAAGAAAAATAACGGGCGAAGTAAAAGTTTGTACATCTTTATTATTTGTGCAAAAATACCGCTAATTAATCTAAATAAAAAATCAACCAATTGTTAAGCCCAAAAAAATTAATATTCGTAATTTAGAACTTCAATTTTCAAACAATTATAACCCTGAAAACCAATAGGTTTACAAGTTAATCCCTTAATTTATTATAGAATGATATCAAAAGAACACATCATAAAACGTTTTATTAGCTATGTAACCATAGATACTGAATCTGATCCAACCTCAAATACCACACCGAGCACCGAAAAGCAATGGGATTTAGCCAATAAACTGGTTGAAGAATTAAAAACCATTGGCCTATCTGATGTTAGTATTGATGAAAATGCCTATATCATGGCCACCTTGCCTAGCAATGTCGATCATGAGGTTCCAACTATTGGCTTTGTATCGCACTTTGATACCTCTCCAGATTTTACGGGAGCTCACGTAAATCCGCAAATTATAGATAAGTATGACGGTAAAGATATTGTACTAAACGAAGCTGAAAATATCGTGTTATCGCCAGATTATTTTGAGGATTTAAATCTTTATGTAGGACAGACCTTAATTACAACAGACGGCACCACACTTTTAGGCGCCGATGATAAAGCTGGAATTTGTGAAATTATTTCGGCTATGGAGTACTTAATTAATCATCCCGAAATTAAACATGGTGCAATTAAAGTTGGTTTCACACCAGATGAAGAAATTGGTAGAGGAGCTCACAAATTTGATGTCAAAAAATTTGGAGCAGACTGGGCTTACACCATGGATGGCAGCCAAATTGGCGAGCTGGAATATGAAAATTTTAATGCTGCAGGCGCTGTTGTAAAAGTAAAAGGGAAGATTGTTCATCCAGGTTATGCTAAAGGTAAAATGATAAATTCGATGTACATCGCTACCGAGTTTATTAATTCCTTACCTAGACTGGAGACTCCAGAGCATACTGAAGAATACCAAGGTTTTTTCCATTTACATAATATGAAAGGTGAAGTTGAAGAAACCGTATTAGAGTATATCATTCGTGATCATGATAAAGGGCATTTTGAAGCGCGAAAAGAAATGATGCTGAAACTTACGAATGAGCTCAATTCGCAATATGGTTATGAGGTGGTTTCTACTGAAATTAAAGATCAATATTTCAACATGCTTGAAAAAATTGAACCCGTAATGCATATTGTAGATATTGCTGAAGAAGCCATGAAGCAAGTTGGCATAAAGCCACTTATAAAAGCCATTCGTGGCGGAACTGACGGCGCACAATTAAGCTATATGGGCTTACCTTGCCCAAATATTTTTGCTGGCGGACATAATTTTCATGGCCGCTACGAGTACGTTCCTGTGAAAAGCATGATAAAAGCCACAGAAGTGATTTGTAAAATCGCAGAGCTTACCGCTAAAAAGGAATAGTTATTGTAAAGTTGACAGTCTAATAACCTAGAATGGGTGCATTCTATAAAAACAAAAATTATGAAATTTAATATTTTAATCCTTTCCATAGTACTATTGGTTTGCAGCTGTAAAGCACAAAACCCAACAAATAAAAATGAAACGAATATGTCTAAACCTGAAACAACCACTCACGATATTAGTATGTATCCCGAAGCGAGCGACAACCAACTTAGACATATTATAAATCTTCCAAAAACAGATGATGATTTTGGTTATAAAGTAGAAATCTATGCTGGAAAAATGGCCGAAGTAGATTGTAATCAAAGTTCGCTATCAGCCTCTTTTACCAAAGAAACAGTATCTGGTTGGGGGTATTCATATTATAACCTTGATACGAATGGCCAAGTTATAAGTACAAGACGCATGTGCCCAGATAATTCAAAACATCAAGCCTTTGTACAAACACCTGGTGAAATTATACGTTATAACAGCAAATTACCTATTGTAATTTACACGCCTAAAGGTTATGAAGTGCGTTATAAAATTTGGTCAAGAAACACAACTGAAAAAACAGCTATCGTCCAGTAATTTAAAACAAGATCCTATTAAATAAGTCATCAATACTATAAAATATATCATGAAAATTAATAACATATTAGAAAGTATAGGCAATACACCCGTTGTACGCTTAAGTAAATTGTTTCCCGAAGCAAACGTTTGGATGAAACTTGAAAAGGCAAATCCTGGAGGTAGTATTAAAGATAGAATTGCACTTTCTATGATTGAAGATGCTGAAAAGAAAAACCTTTTAAGCAAAGACACACAAATTATTGAGCCTACGTCTGGAAATACTGGTGTTGGTTTAGCTATGGTTTGTGCTATAAAAGGCTACCAACTTACTTTGGTGATGCCAGAATCGATGTCTATTGAAAGACGTGCCTTAATGGCGGCTTACGGCGCTAATTTAGTTTTAACACCTAAAGAAGAAGGTTTAGGGGGCACTATTGCTAAAGCTAACGAATTGGCTGAAACCACTAAAAATTCATGGATGCCATCGCAATTTACCAATCCATCAAACCCTGAAATTCATAGAAAAACAACGGCTTTAGAAATCGCTAAAGATTTCCCTGATGGTTTAGACTATTTCATCACTGGTGTTGGAACCGGTGGTCATATTACAGGAATTGCAGAGGTGTTGAAAAAAGAATATGCTAATTTAAAAGTCCTTGCCGTAGAACCTGATGATTCGCCAATTATTTCTGGAGGCGAAGCTGGGCCGCATCCTTTACAGGGTATCGGACCAGGTTTTTTCCCTGAAGTATTCAATAAGGAGGCCATAGATGGAGCCGTTAGAATCACTAAAGAAGAAGCTTTCGCTGAAGTTAAAAAGATTGCTAAAACTGAAGGTGTTTTGGTTGGAATCTCTACAGGAGCTTCCTTAGCAGCAGTTAGAAAACAATTATCTAATTTCAAAGAAGGCGATGTTGTTCTAACTATGAATTATGACACGGGTGAACGCTACCTTTCTATTGAAGGTTTGTTGTAACCCCTCATCTTTCAAAAACTAAAAAGATACGTACTGTTCAAAACCCACTCAGTATTTTTTTTACAAAACGAAGATATTAAAGTGATTGATATTTAACCTTGAAGACCCTTCAGGTTTTTGAAACCTGAAGGGTCTGATTACATTAATAACATTGCGATTAAAAACTTATCAATATTAGTAAAAATCAATCTCACCTGCGCCTGTCTAGCGATAGGCAAGCTCGATTTGAGAAACTACTAAAAAACTAAAAAAGCTTCCTCTAACGGGAAGCTTTTTTAATACCAATTTAATTGTATAATGTCGTATTTTTAATTTGAATTATTTTTTGTTCAGATGAAATAGAAAATTCAAGCATAGCAGTAGCTACGGTTTTATTTTATATTGAAATATGGACGAAAAAGAAACAAATTATATGCGATATTATATGGTTGAAATGGTATAATATCAGACAATATATAAATAGTGTCTACATGATTTATAAAGATACCTTAGTACCTACATCTTTTCCATCGATAATATCGATAATGGTATTTGGATTTGTACCATTTGCAATATAGGTTGGAATATTTTTAGCTGCAGCAGCTTGGGCATAATCTAATTTAGATCCCATTCCGCCTCGGCCTTCACCTTCAGCTTTGTTACTACTTTTAATATAGCGTCCTAAATCATCATCAGGATCTACATTAGATATTAAATTACTTTCTTCAGATTCTGGATGCCCTGAGTAAAGTCCGTCGATATCCGTTAAAATAATAAGTTTATCAGCTTGAATTAATTGTGCAATTAAACTTGCCAATTCATCATTATCTGAGAACATCGAATTTCTTACTGATACAGCATCATCTTCATTTGCAATTGGAACGACACCTTCTTGCATTAAGCCTTCTACGCAGTTAATCATATTTTCTCTATGAACTCCAGGAGAAAAATCACGCTTAGTAGGTAACACCTGCGCACATTTAATTCCGTAATCATAAAAAATATTATAATACAAACGCATCATTCTTGGTTGTCCTATTGAAGAATACACTTGACGGCGCTGTGCCTTATTTTTTATTTTAGATTTACCTAATACCTCTTTACCTGCAATTACAGATCCTGAGGATACTAAAATTACCATGATATCTCTTTCGTAAAGCTCGGCAATTTGTCTAACTAAATTTCTTAATACTGGTCTAACAATTCTGTTATCCTTGTTGGTCATCACATTGGTACCAACTTTAATTACTACTCTTTCCTTATACATCTTATTAATGTTCTTCTCCTAATTCTATTGCACGATTAAATGCAGCATAAGCAGCATCCCTAATTAACACATCTACTTTATTGTCTTCCAAAGAATTCAATGCCGCTCTAGTTGTTCCTCCTTTAGAGGCCACACGGTCCATCCACTCTCTCGGTGTAATATCCGATTGACTAAAAAGCTCTACAGCTCCGGCAAAAGTTTGTGTCACTAATGTGGTGCCGTCCTCTTTTGAAAAGCCCATCTCTGCAGCAGCCTTCATCATGCTTTCCATAAAAAAGAAAACATATGCTGGACCACTTCCAGAAATACCTGTTGAAGCATCTATAAAGTTTTCATTAGATACTTTAAGCGATTTCCCTGTAGTACTTAACAACGTTTCTACTGCTGAAGCTTCGTCACTTGATACTTCGGCTGAAGCCACAAACGACGTTAACCCCTTACCTATTTGTGCAGGTAAATTAGGCATGGCTCTTACAACCTTGTCTAAACCAGACATTTTTTGCATGGCAGCTATTGTAACACCCGCCATTACCGACACAATGATTTGTTCCTTATTAGTGTAAGGCTTAATATTTTCAAAAACGCTTTCGGCGTGAAATGGTTTAACGGCAATAAAAATAATATCTGCCGATGGCACACATTCTTTTAAATCTCTATGAGCATCAAAATATGGAATTTCATCAAGTTCCTTTAGCTTTTCTTCGCTATTATCAAGAACCATAATGTTATTATTATTTAGAAGTTTTGACTTCGACATGCCCTCGGCATAGGTTAATCCCATATTTCCGGCTCCGATTACTAGTACTTTCATGTGTTTTTTAACTTATTTTATTTAATTAATAGCTTGTATTTTATTTAGTTTTAGACGAACAGCATGTGATTGTTTTGATCTTTTACTTCCTTATAATAAGTCTCCTTATTCGTACGAAGTGTTTTAACGGGCATTCCAAAAAGATACTTTTTAATAGAAGTAACTTTGGTTATTAATTGACCCATTTTTATGCTATATCGTTTTTCGTATTCTGTTTGACGTTTAATATATAAAATTTTCATGTATTAGGTTTTAAATTTAATGCAATTAATCTTTATTTTCTAGTTAATCGCATTTCAATATTACGAGCCTCAAACCCCTCATCTTCAAATAACTTAATCATAGGGTTATCTTTATTAATATGTATTGCTATGGCTCCTCTGCAATACCTTTTGGTATGTTTTATCAATTCAGAGGTTATTCCTTGTCCTCTATACTCCTCTTTAACAGCTATATAAACTAAAATATTTTCAGATAAATATTCGTTCATACCTGTTTTATTTACAACTACTGCTCCTACAATATTGTTTTCATGCTCCATTATAAACACATACCCTCCAAGCCCTGCTATTTCTTTAGCGGCATATAGCAAAGACTTCCTAATGGCGCTTTTAGAATCTCTAAAATCACCAGAATTAGCATAAATAAAATTAGCCGTTCGGTTAATATCGTTAATTGACAACCTTGTAAAGGCATCAAATGTTTTTATTGTCATTGACTTGGTTTCGGACATAAAAATAGGTTACATCTAAGTTATAGATACAACAAGACGTGTTTTAAAATAAAATTTACCTATTAAATAGCACTGAAATAGAATCAAGCGCATCTAAAAGGTAATCATTTAAAAGTGAATTTGATAATGAAAAGTGACGCTAACGTGAAGGTGGAATGAATTTGTCAGATTGGTTTCTAAAAACTAGAAAGTTGAAGTTAAATATTCTGCAATTCTTTTCATTTATTCCTTTTCTCATTGTCCAAATTTACGTAAATATACCCCTAATAGCAAATTTGAAACGTTAAGAAATTTTAACAGGAAAAGTATGATGCAAAAAAAAGCCCCCAAATTGGGAGCTTTTTCAAACATTTAAAAAATGATTATTTTTTTTCTGGAGCATTCAATTTTGTACTCATCTCCATTGAAATTGCAGATTTATCAAATTTCAATTTTCCAGACATGGTTTCTAAAACACAACTTCCGTCTTTATCATTTAATTCTAAAACTTTAGCATGTAAACCACTTTTTGTGATTACTTTATCGCCGCGTTTTAAATCTGCTGCAAATTTCTTTTCTTTTTTTGCGCGTTTCATTTGCGGTGCAATCATAAAGAAATACACAACCACAAACATTAATACAAATGGCAGTAAACTACCTATACCTTCACTCATTATTTATAGATTTAGCTGTTAAGCTGTTATTTAACTTTTGGCAGCTTCTGGTTTCACAAAGGCAGAAATTTTAACAACTTCAGTTCCTTTTTCAGTATTAGCTGTAACAGTAATTGATTTAGTGATTTTATTAGATCCGCTACCGTTAAATTTTACTGTAAATTTTCCGCTAGCTCCTGGTGCTAATGGTTCTCTACTCCAATCCTCAGGCACAGTACAACCACAAGAACTTTTAATATCGGTAATTACTAAAGGTGCATCACCAGTATTTGTATAACTAAAAACAGTTTCAACAGGTGTTTTAGCTTCTATTTCACCAAAATCATGCTCTGTCTTATCAAATTCTAATACTGGAAAATTTGAAGCGACAGCATCACGTTCGGCAGCTGCTGCTACGTTCGTTTCATCAATTTTTGCTGCTGCATTATCTTTACAAGATGTAAATGCGATTAAACATAACGTGCTCAATCCTAAAATTATTTTTTTCATTTTCCTTCTCTTTTTGGGTTTGGTGCGTAAAAATAGTAATTATTTATACTATTAAAAATTTTTGCAATTTTCTTAACAGATATTATAAGTAACACCTTACATCAAGCCTCGACCAATTTTATTTAAAGTGCCCTCTGCCTCATATTCCTTGACTAGCTTATCTAAAATACCATTAATGAATATGCTACTTTTTGGTGTTGAATACTCTTTAGATATTTCCAAATACTCGTTCATCGTTACTTTCACTGGGATCGATGGGAAGTTTTTAATCTCAGAAATGGCCATTTGCAATAGTACATAATCCACATTTGCAATACGTTCTGCATCCCAGTTTTGGGTTTTAAGCTCGATTTCCTTATTTATTGCCGATCTATTTAATAAAGTCTTTTTGAATAAGGTTGTCGCAAACTGCTTATCTTCAATATCTTTATATAATTTTGGTGTAAAATGCTTTTCAGGAGAAGTAACTTTAGCTTTTCTAAGCAACTTTAAAATGGTCGTGTTTACAGTTGGCAAATCATCTAACCATGTTAAATTTTTATCTTCTATATATTCGTATAACTTTTCGTTTGGTGCAATGATATCCTTAAATACATCTACAATAAAAGTACGATCTTCTTTAAAGTCTGATACACGCGTTCTCATGTACTCTGCATATAAATCGCTTGACGTGATGGCTTTAAAAACAACATCAACATACTCATTATCCAATGCCCAATTAATATGCGCATTGCCTTTAATCTCGTCTTCTAATTGAATATTGTCTTTTAAGAGTTTTAAAAGTTCGTTATTTACAAACTTTCGGTTCGGATCTTTATCCTCTTTAGTTGCAAGATGCTTGTTTTGTTTCTTCTGTAAATCGTCTTCAGCTCTTTTTTGTACTTCAATCAATAAAGAAATGATTAAAAGGTACAAATTGTACATGTTTTCAATACTGTAGATTAGAAACTTTTGATCTTTACTAAAATCATCACTTTCACTTCCTTTGAATGCATACATGGTTTGCATTACTTTTACACGAATATGTCTTCTGCTTAACATCATTACAAAGAACTTTAATTTAAAAAGGTGAAGCTTTTTATTGTTTTTACGCCGCAAAAATAACACTATATTTAAAAACAAATACAGTAATTTATGTTTTATTATCATAAAATAGCTTTAACGATATTTAACAATTAGCCCAAAACTAGAAAGACGTTAATTATCATTTATACCCTATATTTGCGCTACTATTTTAAAGATTAAATGAAAGAATTACAGCACCTAAATAAATACTTTTTTAAATACAAATCACATCTATTAATAGGTATTGTAATTACAATTATTGCTAGGATTTTTCTGCTTTTTACGCCGCGTTACGTCAAAGAAATCTTTGTAATTATAGAGAATTATTTAAAAGGTGGTGTTTCTGAAGCCTCTATTAAAGCCGATTTAACCGAAGTGATTTTATACATTGTTGGAGCAGCCATTATTGGAGGTATTCTTACTTTCTTTATGAGGCAAACCATTATTAATGTATCTCGTTATATTGAGTACGATTTAAAAAATGAAATTTACGAGCAATACCAAAAACTCTCTTTAAACTTCTATAAGAAAAACAGAACTGGTGATTTAATGAACCGCATTACAGAAGATGTTGGTCGTGTGCGCATGTATGCAGGCCCTGCTATCATGTATAGTATCAACACGGTAGCACTTTTCGTTATTGTGATTATTTACATGTTTAACGCGTCACCAAAACTAACGCTTTACACCATTTTACCCTTACCTATTTTATCGGTTATTATTTATAAACTGAGTAAAGAAATCCACAAACGCAGTACGATAGTTCAAGAATACTTATCTAAACTTTCAACCTTTACACAAGAATCTTTTAGCGGAATTTCAGTAATAAAAGCCTATGGTATGGAACCGCAAACTGCTGAAAATTTCAATACACTTGCTAAGGAAAGCAAAGACAAACAAATAGATTTAACTAAAGTGCAGGCATGGTTTTTTCCTATGATGATTTTACTTATAGGCGTGAGTAACTTACTCGTTATTTATATTGGAGGTATGCAATATATAGATGGTGAGATTGAAAGCATTGGTACCATAGCGGAGTTTATCATTTATGTGAATATGCTAACCTGGCCGGTGGCAACTGTAGGTTGGGTCACTTCAATTGTACAGCAAGCTGAAGCTTCTCAAAAACGAATTAATGAGTTCTTAAACATTGAACCTGAAATTAGAAACCATACCGATCATCATACCGAAATAATTGGAAATATTGATTTCAAAGACGTACATTTCACTTACGACGATACGAATATTAAAGCTTTAAAAGGCATTAACTTTAATATTAAAGAAGGAGAAACTCTTGCGATTCTAGGTAAAACGGGCTCTGGAAAATCAACGGTGCTAGATTTAGTAGGGCGCCTTTACGATATTGATAAAGGATCTATTCTGATTAACGGTACTGAAATTGATAAACTTAATTTAAATGATCTAAGAAATAGTATCGGCTATGTACCACAGGATGCTTTTCTTTTTTCCGATAGTATAAAAACAAATATCAAATTTGGGAACCAAGCCGCTAGCGATGAAGATGTTATTGAAGCTGCCAAAAACGCACAGGTTCATAAAAACATTATCAAATTCAACAAAGGTTATGACACTGTTTTAGGCGAGCGGGGCATTACGCTATCTGGCGGACAAAAACAGCGTGTTTCCATAGCCAGAGCGATTATAAAATCTCCAAAAATATTATTGTTCGACGATTGCTTATCTGCCGTAGATACCGAAACGGAAGAGAAAATACTAAAGAATATTAATAAACTTTCTAAAGGAAGAACGAGTATTATTGTGAGTCACCGTGTATCATCAGCGAAAAATGCAGATAAAATTATTGTACTGGAAGATGGTAAAATTGTTCAAGAAGGCACACATGAGAGTTTAATAAATGTAGAAGGCTATTACAATCATCTTTATTTAAAACAACTTAGCGAAAATACTGCTAACCCACTGTAAATCTTTCAAGTAAAATAGCCACCTCAACCATATCATTTAATTAAACGCAAAGAAATAGGACAATTCAAAAAGAAACCTCAAAATTTGTTGCTTAGTAACGGTTTTTTTTAGATTTTTGATACAATTATGATTATAAATAAATTTCAATTCAATTATGAATAATAACGGTATGATGGAGAAAGAGGAAATTTTTTCAAAAGTTTTAAGAGCAGGAAGACGCACTTATTTTTTTGATGTAAGAGCTACTAAAGCAGATGATTACTACTTAACAATCACAGAAAGTAAAAAGTTCACAAACGACGACGGATCATTTCATTACAAAAAACATAAAATTTATATTTATAAGGAAGATTTTTCAGAATTTAAAGAGATTTTAACTGAAATGACGGATTATATCATCAATGAAAAAGGTGATGAAGTTATTAGCGAACGTCACCAAAAAGACTTCAAGAAAGACTACGACCCTACAAGTCGTGTTACTGAAGATGAATTAAAAACACCAGACAGCTTTACAGATATTAGCTTTGACGATATTTAATATGAAAGCATCATAAAATTCAAAACCGTTAAACTTAGTTTAGCGGTTTTTTTATGCTATAATTTCACCGCTAACAATACGACAGCCAAACTGGCCAAAACGTAAGCCAAAGCTATATAAAATCCAAAAAACAGACCTACAACTAACGCTGTTAACAATAACCATAGTGGTCCTAAAACAATAGTGACTGCAAAACGGAAAGTGGCTACAAATTCAAGTTCCTTAATTTTTGGCTGGGCATAATACTTCCAAACCGCATAGGGCATAATAAAGTTGCAAATCAGTAAAAAACGAAAAAACTTTTTTATAGCTACGAAGCTATCCTTTGGTTTCGTTACTGGCGCTTTAAAATCATTTTTTATACAAGCATTCACGGCTTGTGGTTTTAGGAAATCTACATTTAAAGCTTCTAATTTACTAAGTGTTTCAGCATAATTATCAATAGGAATATTAGCTGTTAGCTCAGAAAGTTCTGATTGAATTCTAGATTTTAACTGTACCACATCTTTGTTACGTTCTCCAGTATAAAAGTCTTTAGCATTTACAGGTTCTCCAAAATATATAGAAGCACTATCAGGAAACTTTAAGGGGCTTTCATAATTTAAACCCATAGGAATTAACTGCAAATCGGTTTTTGGGTGTTTCTCTAAAGTATCTAATACAATTCTTGTAAACCCCTTACTTAACGGCCGAACCGTGCGTCTTAAATCATGTCCACCTTCAGGAAATATTACCACTGTTTCTCCTCTACTTAGTAGTTTGGTACAGTTTTCAAAAATTGCATTGTTATTGGTTAGATTCCCCCAACCATCACGAATACGGTACACTGGAAGCATTTGAAAAACATGAAATAATTTCGCTAATAATGGTTTTGTAAATACCCCGGCTCGTGTTAAAAAATAGAAAAAACGCTTAAACCGTACTGCTACTAAAAGCGGGTCTATTAAACCATTTTGGTGATTGCCTAAAATAAGAACAGGTTTGTCTTTAGGTACACGTTCCTTATTGTAAACGGTTATTTTTTTGAAATAGAAAAACATCCCTAAATTCATATAGCCTCTTACAATACTCAAAAAAAAATACTTCAAACTACTTTTGCTTCTAACGGTTATTTATTGAACCCCAATAATATGGAGTTTTCAATTAAAATTAATTCACGGGAGTTCCGTTTTTAACTTTAGTTTCAGGGTTTAAAAGTAATACATCTTTACCATTAACAACACCAATTACCAAACAATCACTCATGAATTTAGCAATTTGCTTCCTAGGAAAATTAACCACAGCAACAATTTGTCGGTTAATCAAATCTTCTTTATTGTAAAGTGTTGTGATTTGTGCTGAAGTTTTTTTTAATCCCAATTCTCCAAAATCAATGTATAATTGATAAGCGGGATTTCTAGCCTCAGGAAAATCATGTACTTCTAAAATGGTCCCTATACGTAGGTCTACTTTTGTAAAATCATCAAAAGTTATTAGGTCTTTCATTTTTTAAAAATACAAATATTGAAAAGTTGATTCACTATTTTTTTAAAATTATATACACACACCCATAAAATCATGCAAACGATCTGAAAAACATCGCTTGTCATATATTAAATTCAGTAGTATTTCCACAAAATTTCATAGCAACCTTCGTCTTAAAAAACGCAACATATTAGCTATAAACAGATAGTAAGCAAGTTGGTAATTTTATTGACTAAAAAAACAAGTAAACATCTTCCTACAGCAAAAAAATTAAACATAAAAGCGTGTATCAAGTTTTTGTCTAGTCGAATTCCCAAAAAAACTAACTGTTTATCGGTGCGGTTTATTTTTGTCGAGTTATAATCTAGTTTAAAACCATTGATTAACAGGTGTTTACAAATAATTTTGAATTCGGATAGTTAACCACATCCAGAATACCCTAACTACTAAATAAATACATTATGAAAAAAACGAACGTGTTATTAGCCTATTTTGGCATGAAAACCCAAATTCTAAAAGAAAAATTTCTTATATCATTTCGCATTTCAGCATCAAGCGAAGAAAACTATTCACCCATATTAATCCCCAAAAGCTGAGCGCTTATTTTACTATCCCCTAAAACTTATTTGATAAATATTTAGGACCTGCATAGTGAAACATGACTTACTCAAAATCAATGTCTTTCATAAGCTAACCTGTCTGCTTCTAACATTTTACACATCGATTTTACAAAAAGTAAATACTTAGAATTTATTCAGATATTAACTTACATAGACATGCAATACCAAATAAACCTAGGATCAATACAGCACAAAACCAACTCGGCAAAATAATTTGCCATCCAATTTCTTCAAGCATTTAAAGTCTAAAAAAGATAAAAAACACCTATCACCACTAAGTGTTCTTAAAATCAGACATTCAAAAGCAAGAATTTTGGATCATTTCTAACTAAATAATACCTAAACAATGAAAAACAAAAACAAATGGATACTGGGTATAGGCCTCCTATATTACAGTACGGGATTTTCCCAAAATGTTAACGTCGACGTTAACTTAAACATGAAACACTCCGTGGATAATGTGTCTGACTTCGGTCGAGAACGACACATGACTATCCATTCTACCCCCTTTGAAAACGATTGGAACGGAGAAGAAGACAAGCTGGATTACTTAATTAATGATTTAGGAGTTTACTTTGGAAGAGAAACCGGATCGGCAACTTGGAAAATGCAAGGTGTAGAAGAAGACCCAAACAACCCAGGATGGGCAAATGAAGCCCAAATGGTCGAACATTCTAACGGCTTGAAAGCATGGGAATCATCAGCAGATTTCATTTCAAGACAACAGTATGTAAGTAAAACCAACAACATGATTATGGGAATTAACGATACCAGCCCAATGTACTCAAACCTATCTTGGTTTCCAGGATTTGGTAAGGGAAAAGATGGCTGGTTTGTTAAGGATGTAGATGCTGCAGCAGATTGGGTAGGTAAATACATGGATCATTATTTTGCAAAATCTCCAGGAGCTCCGGGAAATAAACTTCCTAAATACTGGGAATGTTATAACGAGCCAGACATGAATTTCATGAACCCCTCTTTTGGTATGATTGTCTCTAGTTTGGAAAAAAACTGGGAGTATCACAAGCTAGTAGCACAAGAGGTTCGTGATAGACTAGGAAGCCAAGCGCCATTAATTGGAGGTATGACGCAAGGACAGCACGACTTTTTCAAACAAGATGGTATTCCTTCCCGTACCGATGGACAGTTTTGGTACGACAACTCTAGCCCAGAAGCCAATGCATTATACGACAACATGCTTTCTGGTGTAAACGGTTGGCCTAAAGCATGGGACAGAAGAGGTGACGATTGGTGGCAATGGGATTATCTATGGCAAGGATTTATCGATTATGCTGGTGCCGATATGGATTTCTACGGCGTACATATTTACGACTGGCCAAATGCAACAGATGCGCAAGCAACGACAAGATCAGGAGGACATACAGCAGCGATGTTAGATTTACTAGAATGGTATGATAACAATCAGTTTGGATCAAAAAAAGATATTGTTTTATCAGAATTTGGAGCTGTAAACACTTCGTACATCAATAGTCTTCCAGATAGACGTCGTGATTGGGAATTTTTAAAACCTTTCAACCAAATGTTTATGCAGTTTTTAGAGCGTCCTTCTCATGTAGTGATGAGTATGCCATTTGCACCTGCAAAAGCAGTCTGGGGAGCACATTTTAAAAACGCTACAACCGTACAACGTTATGATGGTGCCACACTTTTTGAACCAAAAGGTCAATGGACAGGAGATCAAGCTACTTGGACTATGAATGAACCAACAGGTGGTTGGGACTGGAGTCCTATCATTTATTATTTCCAACTATGGAAAGATGTTGAAGGTACACGTATTGATACCAAATCTAACAACCTTGATGTTCAAGTCGATGCTTATGTAAAAGACAAACATGTTTACTTAATTCTGAATAATGCTGAAGCAGATTCTAAAACTATAAACTTAAATACTTTTAATACAGCTGCAGCAAATAGCGTAACAAATGTAGAAATGCGTCACTTATTTTTCAACCCAAACCTTGGAAGCCAAGGGGAACCTGATTATGTGATCGCGAATTTAACTGATGCACCAACACAAGTGACATTAAAACCAAATTCTACAATTGTTTTAGACTATACTTACTCAAATAACGTGGTAATAGACAAAGAATCGAAAGAAACAAAATACATGTCTGTGCCGCTTACTACAGCGAAAAACTCTAGAGGTACGCAATTATGTCGATTGGAAGGGGTTAACAACTTTACAACTACAATCCCTAATGTTGCAAAACCATCAAAAGGGGAAGCTGTCGTTAGAATTGGTGGGTTTTTCTATAACCCTACCGATGGCTCAACTGGTATTGGAGGTACTATGAAAGTACATTCTTTATTGGTAAATGGCAATGAAGTGGTTCAAAATGGCCCGATGCTCGTTAACCCTCGTGGTTATGTTAAAGGTGGCTGGAAAGGTGGCTGGTTTGGTGTATTAGAAATAGATGTACCAGCAGACTACTTAGTTGATGGTGAAAATACCATTTATTTTAGACGTCAACAACAAGCAGATTTCACTTCAGTAATGTTGCAAGTTTGGGATATGGATGAAGATCCAGGACGTACTGATGCAGCAAACATAGATTTAGTGTCTATCGATTTAGGTAGTGATACCGAATCCTTAATGAATGGAAACAATTTAGCTATCGTACCAACTTTCACTCCGGAAGATGCAACAAATAAAGCATTAGTTTGGACTTCGTCTGATACAAGTGTTGCTACCGTAGATGAAAATGGTATTGTTACAGCAGTTGCCGATTCAGGTACGGCTATAATCACAGCCACAAGCACACAATCGGCTAGCATTCTTGATACGAAAACTATTGAGGTGATGCCTTACCAGGAATCAGAGGTGACTTCCATAGAAATTCTAGAAGGTGATGCCATCACAACAGATCACTATGTAAATACACCACTAACTTTACAATTAAACCCTGCTCCTAACAATGCTCCTGAAATTGAATGGACTTCAAGTAACGAAAATATTGTTGAAGTACTTCCTTCAGGAAAAGTTGTTGGTAAAGTCATTGGATCTTCAGCAATAATCACAGCTAAAGTTAAAGGAACCAATATTTCTGATGCGATTACAGTTAGTGTTCGTATTGCAGGAAATGAAACGGTATTTACCAATGCTTTACCTGATTTTATTCGTCCGTTTACTACGGCCGCTGTAGATGTTCCTATTTCAGCTATGGGAGCGCGTACCGTTATGGTGGAGTTATTAAATGGCTCAACAGTTTTAGGTTCTGGAACTGAAAACGTAAACGTCATGGGTGATGATACTGTGTCTGTGACTTATAATTTAGCTAGCGCTCCTGCTGCGGGAACCGGGTATGCCTTTAGAGTAAGTCTAAAAGATGGAAACACCGTTTTAGACACCAAAACGAAAGATATCGAAATTAAAGATCATATTGGTGTTGCTTCCGTGACTATTGAAGATGGACTACCAGCTGTTGAAACTGGAAAAATGATTACACGATCTGCGACTGTTTTACCAAGCGACGCTTTTAATAAAGACATTATCTGGAGTTCTAGTAACACGGCAGTTGCCACAGTCGATTCAAGTACAGGTGAAATTACAGGAATGTCAGCAGGTGATGCTACGATTAGAGCAACCTCAGCAGAATCAAATACGATTTATGATGAAGTTTTAATTACAGTACAGTCTGATGAAGTTTCGGTTCCTGTAACTTCAATTGATTTACCAGCAACAGCACACTTATTCCCTGACGGAAACAAAACACTAACCGCTACCCTTAATCCTTCTTTCACTACAGAAAAGGATGTTGTTTGGTTTTCAAATAATAGTACGGTATCGGTAGACCAAAACGGAGTGATTACCGCTGGATTAACAGACGGAACAGCAATTATAACAGCGACATCAGCTTCAAATTCTAGTATCTCTGCGACATGTACAGTTTCGGTTTCTAAAACCATTTATATTGAAGCTGAAACTTTAGTAAATACTGATGGAGCCTCTAGTGGAATGGTTGTTAGTCCTAACGGATTTAACAACAATACTTCTGGAGACTGGGCAGATTACACCGTAGACATTCCGGCAAGCGGATCGTATTCTATTAAATATCATGTTGGTTCACCTAATACCACAGGAATTGGTGTAAACATCTACGTTGATGGTGTACTATTAAACACAACATCACTTTCAGGAACGGGTGATTGGGATACCTATGTAACCCAAGACGGATCGGGAGATGTCGATATCTCTAGCGGCACACGCACCATTCGTTTTGAATCGACCGGGGCGACAGAATGGCAATGGAATGCCGATTGGTTTAGCTTAACATTCAATGGAACGCTTTCGGTTGGAGATAAAAAACTAGACAATATTTCTGTTTACCCGAATCCTACTCATGGCAACGTGGTTATAGAAGGGGTGAATACGACATCTACTGTAGAAATATTCAATATTCAGGGAAGTTTAATTAAAAGAATAAACGTTCTAGAGAGCCGTGTTAACATCGATCTAACAGGTTATCAAAACGGACTCTATTTAATTCGAGTTACCGATGAAGGTGTGAGTGATTTATTTAAAATCATTAAAAAATAAACATATTAAAATACATTTTGTTACTATTAATTAGTTAAGTACAAGGAGGTTGCTTTTATAGCAGCCTCTTTGTCATTTATAACGATCTCTAAAAAGAAATTAAGTACATCATTTTACAAAAACACAAATATTCACGAACTTTGGATAAACATTTTTATCATGGCAGACACACCTTCAAACATGTTACCCTTGGGCACAGAAGCCCCATTTTTTGAACTTCCAGATACTGTAAGCGGCAATGCTTTAAGTTTAAATGCTTTAAAAGGCGCAAAAGGAACCGTTATCATGTTTATTTGTAACCATTGTCCGTTTGTTATTCATATTAATAAAGAAATTGTAAATATAGCGAACGCTTACGCGGAAAAAGGCATTGGTTTTATTGCTATTTCAAGTAATGATGCGGTTAATTATCCTCAAGATGGCCCTGAAAAAATGCATGTACATGCGAAAAATGCAAACTATCCATTTCCGTATTTGTACGATGAAACCCAGCGTGTAGCAAAAGCCTATGATGCCGCTTGTACCCCTGACTTTTATCTGTTCGATCAAGATTTAAAACTTTCCTATCGGGGACAATTAGACGACTCCAGACCAGGAAACGCCAAAGCTGTTACAGGGAAAGATTTAAAGCAGGCCTTAGACTGTTTACTAGACGCTAAAAAAAATACAGCCACTCAAAAACCAAGTATTGGTTGTAGTATTAAGTGGAAAAATTAATTAAGCTTTAATTGCCAAATGCCAACATGCTGCCAAGTATCAAATTTATAACCAACCTCTTTTAAGTGGGCTACTTTTTCGAAACCAAATTTCTCATGCAGTTTGACACTCGCCTCATTAGGAATGGTAAGCACTCCTAATACCGTATGAAAATCACGTTCAATTAATTGGGCTATCAATTCAGCATATAGTTTAGTACCTATTTCCTTACCATGTGTATCATGTTTCACATAAACTGTGGATTCAACCACATCGTTGTAAGCCGCCTTCGGACGAAATCGGCTACCATAAGCATAGCCTAAAATCTCGTTATTTTCTTCAAACACGATAAAGGGGTAATCTTTATAAATGTTATTTATTTTGTCCTGAAACTCTTCTAATGTTAATGCATCAATATCAAAAGTAGCTACGGAATTTAAAACATAATAATTGTATATATCTAATATTTCTTGAGTGTCTTGTTTCTTGAGGGATCTTATCATTTTAATTATTTTCTTTTCATTTTAAAACATTTTCAATATGTGCATAATGGTGGTCACTATGCCAGGCATAATTACCTATTTGATAATTGAGTTTTACCTCACTGTTTGTTTCAGGATGAATAAAGCTTTTGTTTAAATCTACTTCCGTTAAGGTTTTCAATAAGTATACCAACTTAAAATGTATAGCTTTTATATGTTGCAAAGACATTTCAATTGGTGCCGATTTAGAATCTATAAGTTCTGCCCAAAGTTCTTCAAAATAGGTTTTTATCACAGGTTTATCTTCAGTAAGTGCCCATTTAAATCTTGTATAGCTATGATGGTGACTATCGGAAATATGGTGAACCACCTGCCTAATCGTCCAACCGTTCGGTCTATAAACGGTATCTAATTGGTCGTCGCTTAACCCGCTAACTAACTTTTCCAACCGATTTGGAAATACTTCTAAAACAGAAATCCAATTTTTAATAATTTCTTCGGAAATGTTTTCAGGACATTCAAAATGACCAATAGGATATTTTAGTTTCTCCAAATCTTGATTTGTCATATAGGATTCTTCTTTCAAAATAGAAACATGAAGTTACATAATTAAAATGTACCACAAAAAAAAGCTGCTTAAAAATTGATTTTAAACAGCCCTTTATTATTTATAATTAAAACGCCTTACTTAACGTCCATTAATTCTACATCAAAAACTAAAGTAGCATCAGCGGGAATAACGCCTCCTGCCCCTCTACTTCCGTATCCTAAATGACTTGGAATAACAAAACGTGCTTTATCACCTACATTCAATAGTTGAATACCTTCATCCCAACCTGAGATTACTTGTCCCATTCCTAAAGGAAAATCGATTGGCGCATTACGCTTGTATGAAGAATCGAAAACGGTTCCATCAGATAACTGTCCTTTATAATGCACAGAAACTGTTTTACCTTTTTCAGCCTTGGCACCATCACCCTTTTGAATGATTTGGTAACGTAATCCGCTATCCGTTTTATTAAAACCTGTCGCTAGTTTATCTAATTCTGCTTCTGCAGCAGCTTTTGCTTCAGCCAAACGTTTTTCTCTAGAACCTTCAAAAGTTCTAAAAGCTTCAACAGCTTTAAACGCTTCCGCTTCGGCTCCAACACGGATAATTTCTAAAGAATCGATTTTATCACCTTGAGCAATAGCATCAACCACATCTTGTCCTTCAACAACTTTACCAAAAACGGTATGTTTATTATCTAACCAAGACGTTTCAACATGTGTTATAAAAAACTGACTTCCATTCGTTCCAGGACCTGCATTGGCCATAGATAAAACACCTGGGCCATCATGTTTTAAATCTGGATGAAACTCATCGTCAAATTGATATCCAGGGTTTCCAGAACCAGAACCTTGTGGGCATCCACCTTGAACCATAAAATCAGGAATTACTCTATGGAATTTTAAACCATCGTAGTATTTTGTTCCTTGAGGTTTTACTGAATTTTCTAAGTTTCCTTCTGCTAAAGCAACAAAGTTACCAACTGTACCTGGTGTTTTTTGAAACTCTAAAGCAACAAGAATTTCTCCTTTTGTTGTATTAAATTTTGCGTATAATCCGTCTTGCATTGTTCTATTTTTTAAGAAAGCACAAAGATAGTGATTGCATTAAGATTAATAAATTTAGAAAAGCTTTTTTTAACGACTAAAATCTACTTAACTACTTTAAAAAAACACCTTAACTCCTATACTACTTAACTCCTATACTACTTAACTACTATTAACTCCTAAACTACTTAATTCGCCACTTCACTAATAAACTTAATACGATACAACCTCAATTCTTCATCATCATAATCACCATCAAACTCATCGATAGCTGCAGTAATATTATCAGATTCCGATTCCATGAAATAATCATGAATTTCCTCTTGCTGGTCTTCATCTAAAATATCATGAATCCAGTAATCGATATTTAGCTTAGTACCTGAATAAACGATGGCTTCCATTTCCTTAATAAAATCTTCCATCGACATCCCTTTAGAGGATGCAATATCATCAAGCGGTAGTTTTCTATCGATATTCTGAATGATATAGAGTTTATTTGCTGAATTTGTTCCTGTCGATTTTACAACCAAATCATCTGGTCTTGTGATCTCGTTTTCTTCAACATATTTGGCGATGAGCTCCACAAAGCTTTTTCCATACTTTTTTGCTTTACCGTCACCAACACCGTGAACATTAGCCAATTCTGCTAAAGTTATTGGGTATTTTAAGGCCATATCTTCTAACGAAGGGTCTTGAAAAATCACGAAAGGTGGTACACCAAGTTTCTTGGCGTTCTTTTTACGTAAATCTTTAAGCATGCCCATAAGGGTTTCGTCGGCAACAGCACCACTAGCTTTTTGAGCGGTAATGATACTACCATCTTCCTGTTCGCCTTCAAAAATGTGATCTTCGGTCATTATAAACGAGTTCGGATTTTCGATAAAATCACGTCCAGCATCAGTCAGTTTTATAACACCATAAGTTTCAATGTCTTTTTTAAGATAACCAGCCACTAGAGCTTGTCTTAAAAGTGCCATCCAATATTTCTTATCGTGATTTTTTCCTGTACCAAAAAATGGTTGCTCGTTCGTTTTATGTGAGTTGATTAAAGCGTTTTCCTGACCAACAATAACGTTTACTAAGTCTTTCGACTTGTATTTCGCGTTGGTATCACGAATCACTTCAAGTAATAATTTAGCTTCAGTTTGCGCTTCAGTTTTCTTTTTAGGATGTCTTACGTTATCATCCATATCACCACCTTCACCGGTTTCATTGTCAAATTCTTCACCAAAATAATGAAGAATAAATTTTCTACGCGAAATAGATGTTTCCGCGAAAGCGACCACCTCTTGCAATAGGGCTTGTCCGATTTCTTGCTCGGCCACTGGCTTTCCAGACATGAATTTTTCTAACTTCTCGATATCTTTATAAGCATAATAAGCCAAACAATGGCCTTCGCCACCATCACGACCAGCACGACCAGTTTCTTGGTAATAACTTTCTATACTTTTTGGAATATCATGGTGAATTACAAAACGCACATCTGGTTTATCGATCCCCATTCCGAAAGCAATAGTTGCGACCACCACATCAACATCTTCCATAAGGAATTTATCTTGATGGCTCGAACGTGTTTTGGCGTCTAACCCTGCGTGATAAGGCACCGCATTGATTCCGTTTACTTGTAGAACTTGCGCTAATTCTTCAACGCGTTTTCTACTTAAACAGTAAACAATACCAGATTTACCGTCATTTTGTTTTATGAAACGAATGATATCGGCATCAACATTTTTAGTTTTTGGCCGTACCTCATAATATAAATTAGGTCTATTAAAAGATGCTTTAAAAGTATTTGCATCATGAATACCTAAATTTTTAATAATATCTTCTTGAACTTTAGGCGTTGCCGTAGCTGTTAAACCAATAATCGGAATATTATCGCCAATACGTTTAATAATATGACGTAAATTCCTGTATTCGGGTCTAAAATCATGTCCCCATTCACTAATACAATGGGCTTCATCAATGGCCATGAAAGAAATTTTCACAGACCTTAGAAATTCAACATTTTCCTCCTTAGTTAAGGATTCTGGCGCGACATATAACAACTTGGTTACCCCGTTGGTGATATCCTCTTTTACCTGTTTAATTTCTGTTTTGTTTAATGAAGAGTTTAAAACATGGGCAATTCCTTCTTCTTTGGAAACACCACGAATGGCATCAACTTGATTTTTCATTAAAGCAATTAAAGGCGACACCACAATGGCTGTTCCTTCTTGCATTAATGCTGGTAATTGGTAACATAGAGATTTACCACCACCAGTTGGCATGATCACAAAAGTGTGGTGCCCTGATAATATACTTTCTACAACTCCTTCTTGTAGCCCTTTGAATTGATTAAATCCAAAATACTTTTTTAAAGCTGCATGTAAGTCTTCTTTTGCTATTGACATCAATTTAAAATAATTAATTTACTTGCTTCTTCTTTTTAAAATAACTAAAATCAAAGAACTAATTTATTTAATGTAATTAAAGATCCCTCATTTATTTTTTCGTTAGTTTTGTAACGAAAATTCAAATTACATTTAAAATTCAATTCTGATTATTACTTAAAGATACTAAAATCTTTAAAAATCAACTCAAAAATACGAAATTTTGAAAGACAAACAGTCTATTATTAATATTGCGAAGCAGACCATTGAAATGCAAAGTCAGGCTATTTTAAACTTATCTAGCCTTGTAACCGATGAGTTTGCTAACGCCGTTGATCTTGTATATAACTCCAAAGGTCGTGTTATTATTACAGGGATAGGAAAAAGTGCCATTATAGGAAACAAAATTGTAGCGACTTTAAACTCTACAGGAACCCCTGCTGTTTTTATGCATGCTGCCGATGCCATTCATGGTGATTTAGGTCTTATCCTAAAAGATGACGTTGTTATATGCCTATCTAAAAGTGGAAATACTCCTGAAATTAAGGTAATTGTTCCGCTAATAAAACGCGCTAAAAACAAATTAATCGCCATTACTGGAAATAAAGATTCTTTTTTAGGACAACATTCCGATTATGTACTAAATGCCTATACCGAAAAAGAAGCTTGCCCTAATAATTTAGCGCCTACTACAAGTACCACTGCCCAATTAGTGGTTGGTGATGCTTTAGCGATTTGCTTGCTCGAATTAAGAGGATTTACAAGTAACGATTTTGCTAAATACCACCCAGGAGGTGCCTTAGGAAAGAAATTATATTTAACCGTTCGTGATATTTCTTCGGTGAACGAAAAGCCACAAATTGGCCCGAATACGAGTATTAAGGAGGTGATTATTGAAATTACCGAAAAAATGCTTGGGGTAACTGCCGTTGTTGAAAACAACAAAATTATAGGTATTATTACCGATGGTGATTTACGTAGAATGTTAACCAAAGTAGACGACTTTTCAAATTTAACAGCAAAAGATATTATGGGTGCAAACCCAAAACGTATTGAAGCCAAAGCCATGGCTATTGAAGCTTTAGAAGTTATGGAAAGTAATGAAATTTCACAATTACTTGTGGAAGACGAAGGCAATTATGCAGGTGTTGTTCATCTACATGATTTAATAAAAGAAGGCATCATATAATGGCGAAAAAAAATATTAACGAGATGTCTTTTCTAGATCATCTTGAAGATTTAAGATGGCATCTTATTCGAATTTGTGGCGCTGTTATACTCATTGGGACTCTGGCTTTTATTTTTAGCCGATTTATTTTTAACGAGATTATTTTCGCGCCTTTAAACATGAGTTTCCCGACTTATGATTTTCTGTGTAAAACAGCAAATTTTCTAGGGTTAGACACGACCTTCTGTAATGAAAAAATCCCACTAATTCTACAAAACAGAACCATGGCTGGGCAGTTTTCCGCAGATATCTGGACCGCCATTTTGGGTGGTTTTATCATATCATTCCCTTATATTATTTATCAATTATGGAAGTTTGTAAGCCCTGGTTTGCACAGTAGCGAGCGTAAACATTCTAGAGGATTTATTATTATTTCATCCGTATTATTCTTTATAGGTGTCCTTTTTGGCTACTACATTGTAACACCTTTATCGATTAACTTTTTGGCGAATTATAGCATTTCCGAAATGGTAGATAATCAAATTGATATCAGTTCTTACATTGCTTTGGTAAGGTCTTCAGCCTTAGCCTCCGGACTTATATTTGAACTACCAATCATCATTTATTTCTTTACTAAAATAGGTTTAGTCACACCAGAAATATTAAAGAAATATAGAAAATACGCTTTGGTTATTGTTTTAATTCTTTCTGCAATTATTACACCACCAGATATTGCCAGTCAGGTTATTGTAGCCATTCCGATATTAATTTTATATCAAGTAAGCATACTTATTTCTAGAATTGTAGTTAGAAATCAAAAACGAAAAGAAAAGCAGCATGTCAAATAAAGTTCAGGAATTCAACGACTACCGTGCTAAAATGAACGACAAAATTTTAGCCGATAATAATAAAATTATAAAACGCATCTTTAACCTAGATACTAACGCTTTCGCGGAAGGTGCCTTAGATGTGAAAACAAAAGAATTACTAGGTTTGGTGGCTTCTACCGTTTTACGCTGCGACGACTGTGTGAAATACCACTTGGAAACAGCTTATAATTTAGGTTTGAAAAAGGAAGAAGTTGTTGAAGCTTTAGGCATTGCAACTTTGGTTGGAGGAACAATAGTTATTCCACACTTACGACGTGCTTATGAGTTTTGGGACGACCTAGAATCTCAAAGTTAAACAAAATATAAATCCGAAATTTGCTTATTTAGTCTGTATCATTTTACTATTTTTAGCGTTCAGTATATAACATTATGATTTTAAAAGCTCAAAATTTAATGAAGTCCTATAGCGGACGAAAAGTTGTTAAAGACGTCTCCCTTGAGGTAAGGCAAGGTGAAATTGTTGGTCTTTTAGGCCCTAACGGTGCTGGAAAAACAACTTCTTTTTACATGATAGTAGGCTTGATAAAACCTAATGGCGGACATATATACTTAGAAGATACTGAAATCACCAAATACCCCATGTATAAACGTGCCCAAAACGGTATTGGTTACTTAGCTCAAGAAGCTTCAGTATTTAGAAAATTAAGTATTGAAGATAATATTTTAAGCGTACTGCAACTTACTAAATTGAGTAAAAAAGAGCAGCTACACAAAATGGAATCGCTTATTGAAGAGTTTAGTTTACAACACATTCGTAAAAGCCGTGGCGATTTATTATCTGGTGGCGAGCGTAGACGTACAGAAATTGCACGTGCCTTAGCAACCGATCCTAATTTTATATTATTGGATGAACCTTTCGCAGGGGTTGACCCTGTTGCCGTTGAAGATATTCAGCGTATTGTAGCGCAACTTACCAAAAAGAACATTGGTATTCTTATTACCGACCACAACGTACAAGAAACCCTTGCTATTACCGACAGAACCTATTTAATGTTTGAAGGTAGCATCCTTAAAGCAGGAAAACCTGAAGAATTAGCCAGCGATGAAATGGTACGTAAAGTATATTTAGGTCAGAATTTTGAATTGCGTAAAAAGAAGATTCGCGAGTAAATAAGCATGTTGATTCATTGTGACGGAAGACAGATGACGGGAGATTACCATTGAAAAAAAAAATCTACTGGCGTTGGAAATTTGTTGATTTTTTGAATTGGGGATTTTGACGGGAGACGGGAGATGAATGACCTTTGACCTTTGACTCTTGACTCTTGACAAATTATTCACTTTTAATTATTAATTTTTAATTAACGTAAGAATTCGCTTAAAACCTTCAATCACTAAAAACGCTGCTAAACCAATTAAAAGTCCTAAAATAAACTCTCTAACAAAACCTGGTAACACATCTAAAAAGTGATGAAACATATCTATGTTGTGTGCAAAAATACCTCCTGCAACAAGTAACAAGGCAATCGTTCCAATTATAGACAGGCCTTTAATTACCCAGGGTAACGTTTTTATAAGCAGATTTCCAGTAACATAGGACACACTTTTTTTGTTATCGTTTAGACTAATCAACTTAAAGCCAAAATCGTCCATTCTTACAATCAATGCAACAATACCATAAACACCAATGGTAGCTAAAAAAGCAATAACTGAAACCACAAGAATTTGAGATAGTAGGGGCTCTCCAACCACTGATCCAAGAGCAATTATCACAATTTCAACAGATAAAATAAAATCGGTTACTATAGCTGCTTTCACTTTCTTTTTTTCAACCGCAAGTTGTTCTGCTTCAGTAAGATTTACTTTTGTAATTACAGGTCTTTCGTGTTCACTTTTATGAGGAAAGACATAATGAATAACCTTTTCAACCCCTTCAAAAGCTAAATAAACCCCTCCTAAAATTAAAGCTAAAGTGACGCCCCAAGGCGCAAAAGCACTTAACAAAAAGGCAATCGGTAAAATGATTAACTTATTTAATGCAGAGCCTTTGGTAATCGCCCATAAAACAGGAAGTTCTCGAGAAGCGAGAAAACCCGTTGCCTTTTCCGCATTCACGGCTAAATCATCTCCTAAAATCCCTGCTGTTTTTTTAGCTGAAATTTTACTCATCACTACCACATCGTCCATTAAACTAGCGATATCATCCAATAATGCAAAAAAACCTGAAGCCATTTATTCTATTTTGAAGTTGAATTATCTATAACCGACATGATAATGTAAAACAAAATAATTACCGGTATGGCGATATATTTTAAAACCACCATAAACACCAAACTTAATATTAAAAACACATAACGAATGGCATTTCCTTTAAAGCGGAAATCCTTAAACTTTAAAGCAAATAGTTTCATACTCATGTTTAACAGGTAACAACTTAAAATGGTAAGCCCTATTAAAAACCATTTGTTTAAAATGATTGCATTGATAAAATCGTTATTCTGATATTCTAAAATTAAAGGTAGACCTAAAATTAGTATGGTATTTGCAGGTGTAGGCAAACCTTTAAAGTAAGACTGTTGCTCGGTATCGATATTAAATTTAGCCAAACGGTACGCCGAACCAAGCGTGATTAGGAGTCCGAAAAACGGCAAAAGCATTTCGAATTCTAAATTAGAAAGACTAAACCCAGTAGTTTCCACGGCATCCAAATCATTCCAAGCAGGAATAGACAATTCCAATAGCTTATACATGACAATTCCTGGCACTAAACCACTGGTTACCATATCGGCTAAAGAATCTAACTGTAAGCCCAATTCACTAGAAACTTTAAGTTTTCGAGCTGCAAAACCATCAAAGAAATCAAAGAATATTCCTAAAAACACAAAAAAAGCAGCGCTTACTAAATTATCATTCACTGCTAAAATTACGGCAACACTTCCACTCAATAGGTTTAAAAGCGTTAATGCATTTGGAATATGTTTCTTCATTTCTAAATTCTAATTTTCAGTAAAAATAACAAACAATTTGAGTCTTTAACAATATCTATATCAATTTGCAGTTTATAGGTTTATAAATAATGTGCATCTTTGTAAAAAATTCGCGATTGAAAGCCTACATTACCACATTTTTTTGTGTGATAACTTTTTCTTTATTCAGCCAAACCGTTAGAAAATACTCCAACGAGTTTATGAATATTGGTGTTGATGCCGCTGCTTTAGGTATGAGTAATGCCGTAACTTCGCATTCAGCCGACGTGAATTCAGGCTATTGGAATCCCGCAGGACTTTTAAAATTAGAAGACAGTCAAGCGTCACTCATGCACTCCAGCTATTTTGCGAATATTGCAAACTACGATTATGCTGCTTTTGCTATGCCTATAGACGACAGAAGTGCCGTTGGTTTTTCACTTATCCGTTTTGCAGTAGATGACATTTTAAACACTACTCAACTTATAGACGCTCAAGGAAACATTAACTACGACCGTATTAGTTTATTTTCAACAGCCGATTACGGATTAACATTTTCTTACGCCAGACACATGCCTGTTCAAGGTCTGAATTACGGTGTTAATGCAAAAGTGATAAGACGAATTATTGGCGATTTTGCCACTTCTTGGGGTTTCGGACTCGATTTCGGAATGCAATTTGAAACCAATAACAATTGGAAATTTGGTGTAATGGCACGAGATATCACCACCACTTTTAATGCTTGGGCTATTGATGAAGAGGAATTTAAAACCATTAGTGATGCCATTCCTGGTCAGAATCAAGAATTACCGGAAACCACTGAAATTACGATACCAAAACTACAGGTTGGTGTTTCCAAAAAAGTGAATTTTAATTATGATTATAGCTTGCTTACTTCGGTAAATTTGAATGTACGCTTTGAAGAAAATAACGATATCATATCCACAGAAGTAGCTAGTATTAACCCAGCGCTTGGTTTTGAGTTTGGCTATATCGATATGGTTTACTTACGCGGTGGGATGGGTAATTTTCAAAATGAATTGCAAATAGATAATTCTGAACAGGTAAGTTTTCAACCTACTTTTGGTGTCGGGTTTCAATATAAAGGCATTCAAGTGGATTATGCTTTTACAGATATTGGCGACCAAAGTGTGGCTTTATACTCTAACGTTTTTTCTTTAAAACTTGACTTTAGTATTTTTAGATGATGCAAAAAACACTAAGCTTTCTACTCTTCCTCTTAACAATTCAATTTTCTTTCGGGCAACACGATCAACTGTCTGAAACCGCTACGGTAAGCGTGCTTACTGTAGGACCTGGAAAACATTTAAACGATGCTTTTGGCCATAGTGGCTTTAGAATTAAAGATCGTTTATCTGGACTTGATGTGGTTTATGGCTATGGAGAATACGACTTCGACTCACCTAACTTTTATTTAAAATTTGCCCAAGGCAAACTAAATTATTTAATAAGTAAAACAGAATTCAATCGGTTTTATCAAACCTACCGCTACTACGACCGCTCGATTGACGAGCAAGTTTTAAATCTTTCGCAAGCGGAAAAACAAAAATTATACGATTTTCTAATCAACAATTACAAACCTGAAAACCGCGGGTATTTGTATGATTTCTTTTTTGATAATTGCGCCACTAAAATCAAAGATGTTACTAACCTTGCTGTAAACAACAGTATTAGCTTCAACAAACCTGACGATTTTAAGGATGCTACCTTCCGTACTTTAATTCAAGATGAATTGGTTAAAAACTCTTGGGGCAGCTTGGGTATTGATATTTGTTTAGGTTCAGTGATTGATAGAACAGCATCTCCTGAGGATCATATGTTTCTGCCTAAAAACATTTACAAATTCTTTGAGAATGCAACCATTCACAATAACAAAACACCTCTTGTTGCTGAAAGCCGAAATTTGTATACTCAGAAAGATTCAACAAAAGACAATTCTTTTTTTAGCAGTCCCCTATTCATTTTAGGTTTGATAAGTTGCTTCATTATTTTTATTACTTACAAAGATTATACAAACAAAAAACAAAGCAAGTGGTTAGACATTACTTTGTTTAGCATTACTGGCATAATAGGCATACTTATTCTCCTACTTTGGTTTGCAACAGACCATAAAGGCACGCACCAAAACTACAACCTACTTTGGGCTTTTGCTCTTAATATTTTCGTAATCGGACAGTTTTTTAAGGACAAGCCTGCATCATGGTTCGTAAAATACGTGAAGCTGTTAATTATCCTTTTATGCCTCATGATACTGCATTGGATTATAGGTGTTCAAGTTTTTGCTATCGGGCTTATTCCTGTGGTGATTGCTCTGTTGGTTCGGTATGTTTTTTTAGTAGTAGGAGTAGTTCAGGAGTTAAGGAGTTCAGGAGTTAAGGAGTGAGCGAGTTTACTATTGTCCTCTTAGAAACACTACAGTACTCATGGTTTTTACTAATATGATAAAGTCTAGGAAAAATCCGCGATGCTTGATGTAGTATAAATCATACTGAAGTTTTAATAAACTATCATCTAAAGAAGACCCGTAGCGCGTTTTAACTTGTGCCCAGCCTGTAAGTCCTGGCTTTACAATATGTCTTGTTTCGTAAAAAGGCAATTCTTTCGATAATTCATCTACAAAAACAGCACGTTCTGGTCTTGGGCCAATAAAACTCATTTCTCCTTTTAAAACGTTGATGAATTGCGGAAACTCATCTAACCTCGTATGCCTCATAAATTTACCAAAGGAAGTAATACGACTATCTCCTTTTTTTGACCAAACTGGACCTGAACTTTCAGCGTTTTTAATCATCGTTCGGTACTTAATAATTTTAAACACCTTTCCATTTTTTCCAATACGCTCTTGCACATAGAAAAGTGGCCCCCGATTCCCTAAAAGGTTTCCAACTAAAATGAGGGGAAGAAAAAGTAACCCAATAGAAATTCCAGAAATAGACAATAACAAATCGAATACTCGTCTGAAAAACAAGTACAATTTATTTTGATTGTTTCTACTGAAAGGAAAGTATTTGTAAAAATCTTTACCCACAAACTGAACAGGCACCCGTTGCGTCATTTCCTCATACACATTGGTGTATTCGTTAATAGGAAAACCAGCCTCTAACAAGGTTATAAGGGTACTATAAACTTCAGTGGTAATAGCTTCAGAATTATAACTGGCTACTATAACTTCCGAAATACCTTCAGATTGAATGATATTTTCTATCTCTTCAGGAGGATATTCATTAACGCCATCGAGCGTTATTTCATTTTGTTTCTGTATATCACAGTTCACAAAAGCGACAATCTTATAATTCGGATCGGTTTCATTAAAGGCGTCTATAATCTTCTCAATAGTACCAACTTCACCAATAATTAAAACTTTTTTATGAAATCTTGGGGAGGCAATAAACACGATGTAAGCCCACCTCCAAACAAAAAGCGCTACGACTATAGAGAAATAAAAAACGAGAATTTGAAGTCTGTTATTAGGTAAAACAGGCGTGTAAAACGGTGTTAATAAATAAAACAACACCGTTACAGAAGCTGTTATACCAATTCCAAAAGAAATTTTTTCAATTTTACTAGATTTCTGTAAATCGTAAAGTTCGAAAACAGATCCGAAAATAGAAATGTATAAAACCAATACAAAAACCCATGTCCAATTCTCCTTATTTATGGTAAAATAATCAAAATGAAGCACATGACTTACTAAATACAATACACCGAGTACAGAAAGTATATCAAAAAGACGTAATAATATTTTACGTTCAG
Source organism: Tamlana sp. 2_MG-2023 (assembly GCF_030548465.1). Classification (GTDB taxonomy): domain Bacteria; phylum Bacteroidota; class Bacteroidia; order Flavobacteriales; family Flavobacteriaceae; genus Pseudotamlana. The sequence goes on along the minus strand of NZ_JAUOSF010000001.1, from coordinate 218,730 downwards.
AGATATTAAAATGTATATTACTTTTAGGCATGGATTAAGCTTTTGAGGGGCCATAAAGATAACAAGTATATTTAACTAGGCCTTGTTTTAGCTAAAGACTTTAAGCCAGTGTTTTTCAACTTGCTCCCAATCGTACTGTTCCATATCTTGACGCGCCTTTTGGGTCATCTTTTCTACTTTAGAAGGATGAACCACTACCCTTGAAATAACTTTAACCAAAGCATCTACAGAATTTGGCGCTACCAAAACACCATTTTCTTCATTTTTAATAAGGAAAGGCATGCCTCCAACATTTGTAGAAACCACAAATAAACCTAAGGCCATAGCTTCAATGACACTAACGGGCATATTATCAACATTCGTGGTATTAATAAAAACATTGTAGTCTTTTGACAAGGCAATCCATTCTGGTTTCGATAACTTCCCAGTAAAGGTAACGGCAACACCTAAACTTTCAGCATGATTTTTGGTTTTCTGAAAACTCCCATCAACATCTGGGCCCACCATACATAATTCGGCCGCTATGTTTTCATCGTTTAAAGCTTTTAAAAGATCTACTGCCAACATGGGATTATAAATTTCTGAAAAAGAACGTACCCAAAGTAACTTGACTTTATCAAAACATCGCGATTCAAACGGATAATTTTTTAGCTCGATCGTATTAGGTATACAGATGATATTATGATACCCTAAAGCTTCAAAATTTGATTTAGTATAATTGGACGGTGCTACATTCACATAAGCATTTTTAAACAATGTTTTAGATAAGTTAGGCGATTTTTTTAAACGATTAGGTAGATTTCCACCGTGTAAAATAGGGATGTATTTCAAGTTAAGTTTTGAACACAATTTAGCACACAAATAAGCATAGTAGAAATTTTGTGTGCTGTAAGTGTCTATTAATACATAATCAAGCGATTTTCTATATTTCCAAACATGCCCTAACATATCTAATAACCTCGCCAACTTATTTTCTTTTTTTGATGCTGTGATTACCTTAAAACCAGAATTTCCTAATAACCGACTTAAGGTATCAACAGTCGTTACCGTCTTATTCTTAGTGGCCAATTGGTTACCTATGTATAAAATTGTTTTCATAAACGTTCTATCGCGTTGGTATGAAGTGGGTATACCATTTCACTAAGATACTGGTTTCAGTTCGGAATTTTTTGGGTTTTTAGACTTATACGTAATGTTTAAAAGTGATAGCGCATAAATAAAACCTGGAGCAGCAATGCGCATCGCCGAATGATTAATCGTTAGGAACCAGAAAAAGTAGAATGAAAAGAAAAATAAATTTTGCCTGTTTCTGATTCTATAAAGTAATGGCGTAAATAGTAAAATGGCAAATGCAATAAGTCCAAACAAACCATGTTCGGCCACAATACGACTCATCTCGTTATGAGAAGCTGCCTCTACACCGGTTTCATTTAAACGTATTTCCTTTATTTTCCCTACTCCAACGCCTAGAAAAGGATGATCCATAAATTCACTAAATTCCTGAGTCAATAAATCGGCACGTCCTGTTGTTACATCTTCCTTTTCTCTACCTGCTGCATCTTGGTTAGCATAACGTTTATCTAAAAATCCACTGGTTTGAATCGAACTCACCAACCAAATAAAAATGATGGCTCCAGAAAAGATAAGGGATAAAAATTTAATTCTGAATTTCGTTTTTAAGTTACCCTTTAAATAATACAGACCTAAAAAACTTAAAATCATAACCACCCCAGTGATTACCCCACCCCTACTAAAGGTAGCCAAAGCTCGAAAGCTCATCAAACCTAAAAGAAATAAGTCGAAGCCTTTGTGTGCTAATCCCTCCTTAGATAAAAAGAAACGTACGGCTAATACAAAAATGCCTATTCCTAAAACTGATGCTACTTGATTTGGTCCAAACCCACCTGAGGCCGCGAAATTAGATCCTGTACTGGTAATCACCTCCTTTAAGTCGGGCGTATACAAAAACAGATAAGTAGTGGTACTTATTAGTGGTAATAAAAACGCCCATAAAATAATTTTCATCTGCTCCATAGTCACCGTACGCCGGTAGCAAAAAATTGCTGCAACCCCCAAGCTTACTGGTCCGCTTAAATTAAAGGCAATAGCTTTTCTAATATTCGTTTCAAAGCCCATCTCGGAAACAGCTACAAAAATACCAGGAATCAGTAAAAAGATATACACTACATAAATTAAAGACTGCCTTGAAAACCCATTACTTAAAATGCCCATTACAGAAAACACAATAACCAAGTATTTACTCGCCTCATAGAATACGGTTCCTCCATTCATCCTCAAAAACACCTCAACACCAACCACATAGGCACAAGCGATTAAAACATAAAATGATTTATATTTTGCTGAAGCTTTTAAAATTTTATAACTAAAAAAAGCTGTTGTAAATAAAAAGTACAGTAGAGCTAGTGGCCTAAAGAGATAGACTCCAATAGCCAAAACTATATGAAAACCGAGCAGTTTGTAAAATAAGTTCAGTTTCATGGTTTATTTGAATTATAAATGGTGATTAAAACTTCTATAACACCGGTTTCTGAAAACTCACTTAACACTTTGGCGTTTAAATTTTCAGCTGCGACCACTCTTAAATTTTCATTTTCAATATAAGTTGCAATAGCTTGAGCTAAAGCTTCGGGATGCTTAGGGGCTACTAAAAGTCCTTCGTCTTCCGTTGAAATTACTTTATGGCAGTCTCCCACTTGAGTAGCCACCACAGCTAGTTTTGCTAAACCGTATTCTAACAGCGCCAAAGGTAAGCCTTCAGACTTTGAAGCCAACACACCAATATCGCCCTGCCTTAAAATATGGTTAACATCTGTACAACTTCCGTAAAGGAAAATATTTTCCTCTAAATTATTTTTCGAAATAAAACCTTTAATTTCAGTAGCATAATCATCTTGAAAATCTTTCCCGAGTAAATGTAGCGTCCATTCTGAGTGTTTTTTCAAAACCTTCTTAAAGGCTTTTAATAAATTTAAATGGTCTTTTTGCGGACGTAAATTTGCTAAACAAACGATACGCTTATTTTTTACACCTTTTAGCGTTGTTTGCTGTTTACTACTAGTCACTTGAGCAAAATTAGGCAAATATGCCACCGGTGTATTAAGTAAATTATTTTTGGCCCAAGCTTCCAAATTAGTATTCACTGTAATGATATAATTAAACCATCTCGAGCACTTTTTTAACACAAATAGCGGACGGTTTTCTAAAAACTCACTGTTTCCATAATGGTCATGCCAAACTAAAACTAATTTCGGATTCAGTATTTTGACTAAGGTTGCTAAAAAGAAAGATGTCGCATGGGCATGAATCACATCAATATGATGCTCTTTTACAAAAGTACTTAAACGTTTTATCGCAGTGATATCGATGGTTTTCTTTCTGTTTAAAAACAAATACTCAACATCTTTGGAAATACTTGCTTTAAGCAGTCCTTCTTTACGTGTCGCGCATAAAAACGAACCCTCCAAACGCGTTGCTAAAGCATTGGCATAATTCACTGCCATACGTTCAGCACCCCCTGCATTTAAAGAATCTATTAGTTGTAATACCCGCACACCTGCTTTTTAGGGTTTAAATATAATTGTATTATTGGTAAGGGCATGGGTTATGGGTAGTTTTTTGTTCGATTGGTTGTTTATTAGGGTTGTCGGTTTCTAGTTATTGGTTTTTGGTTGCTTACTCTTGAGAAGTTATTACGCGGAGATACTCTGATATTTCACAGAGGGGCACTGAGGAGTAACCAGACACAGATTGCACTGATTTGCACAGATTTATTCACGTTTCAGATTGAAGCCTTCTTGATGTAATTTATGCCTATCAGAAAGGTTCTCGACTCCAATTAAAATGGCTTCTTCTTTCGTCAGGAATGAAAACTTGAAACATGAAACTTGAAACCTAGTACAGAGATTAGATGTCTCATTTAAATACCTCCCGCCGACTAAACAGTTAAACAAATATACGATTAAACAACCAGCCTGAATTTAGACACGAATTTCACTAATTATCACTAATTTTTTCGTGCTACACCTTGCGACTTTGTGCCTTTGCGAGATACTATTACGCGGAGATGCATGGAGAGTTCACAGAGTGACACGGAGGGTTGTATTGAATATTGAATAATTATTATTGATTATTTGGGGTTTTGTTACTTGAGGAGAGGTTTATTTGTTTAATCGTTGAATTGTTTAACCGTGATTGGGATGTTATATAACTACACATCTGTAAAAGAAAAGCCTATAGTTAGACCAACTTTTGGATGAATGTATGCAATTAAAATTTTACACCTCATAATTCACCTAGGACTTTGATTATCTAAAGTGCTTAATTTTTCAGGATACACATTTTACTTTCTGAAATCTTCTCAGGGATCGTTTTTAATTGTTCAAATCCTTCTCCTGATGGAATTTTTTTCATATCAATTCCCTGCTTAATGTTACACTCATAAGTTTTAGCTTCTTGCCAGTTTGTTTTTTGAAATAGGGTTTTATCTAGCTCCCAGTTTTTATCCCCAGTAAATTTAATGTAATGGAACGCTTGAAAATTTCCGCCATCAGGAAATACAGTATGTAAAACAAATGTATTTTTATCCTCTTTTGAAGGGTAAATGTCCTTAATTATATTTCCTCCGTCCTCTGAAAAATTAACACTTTTCAAAGCAAACACATAGCTATTGTTTTCTTTACAGAAGAAATATAACTCATTTCCCTTATAAGGCTTATTACTCACCACTTTATCCTGAATACCATCATTATTAATGTCTATATCTTTAATAAAAAAGTCCTTATTATTTTTAAAGACCGTGAGTGATTTGACCTCACTATTTAATTTTGAGTAATAATCTATCAGTGAATATTTTAAAGGTTTTCCCTTAACATAATCTATAATAAACCAGGGATCTTTAAAGCCTTTCTTGTTTATTGTAATACCTTCTTTATCGAAAGAAAAACTGTTTTTTGAAGAAAACACAACATCTTTAACATTCAGAATCTTCGTGATTTCCGCCATATAAAAACTAGCATCATCAGCTATTGTGTAAAAGTTATCAGCTCCGTGTTTCTTTTTTAACATTTCTATTTCTGCCTTATTTGGCATGACGAAAATGACAGTAGGTTCGGCAATTATAGTATCGTTGAACGCATTGGAGTAAGCTCTTTTATTTAAGGCTAGACTAGCTGGTTTAGTATTTATAGTTTTTGTCTTTTCTTGTAAGCAAGAAAAGAAAACACAAACTGGTAGAATTAATAATATTATAAGTTTTTTCATTTTTTAAACCTCAGTAACTGTATTACAATTGCCCCAATTTATCTAACCCAATTAAGATTCGTATTATCATACTCCTTAAATGAAACCTCACCAAACTGCTCTTGGGTAAATATTTTTTCTGGTAATTCTTTATTCGGGTTTCTTCTATCGGTATAATTTAAAACCTGTTTGTACAGGTATATATCTTGAGTAGGTTTAGCATACTTAAATGTTATGCTGTTAGCAACAAACAACCATCCATCACATAAAGACTCTTCAATTGTAAAAGAATTGTTTTTAAAAGTGATGTTACTGAAACCTTCCGCAGGGCACCCGCTTGCTTCTACATTAGAAATGATATTATTACTTTGTTTCCATATATTAAAATCACCATTCTCATTAATTAAAATAGACAACAAATAATCATTAGATTGCTTCTCCTTAAAGACAAGAAAAGCATCGTTTTCTCCATCATTATTTATATCGTACACATATTCTTCAAGTAGTAAAAAACCTATTTTATTATAATCTTCAATTTGGGCTTTTATAGTGATTTTTTCATGATTATAATCCTCCTTTACAGTTATGTAGTTTTCAATGTTTTTTGTAGAAATCACTTCAAAATCATCAGGCAAGTACCATGTACCTGTATCGGAATATAATTTTAAGCTAATATTTTCTATTTCTTGATTAAAAAACTTAACACCTTCAAAGGTAACATCACCTTCTTTTTCTTTAAAGGAACTGTAGGTATAGCTTAGGGTTTCAATGCCATAATTAACGGTTATAGTACGCTCTTCATCATTTACAGAAATAGTAGTATTTAGGACATCACAAGGTGAATAAATAATAAATTCTTCTTGTGCATTTTCTGTTAATTTATGCCATACTCCGAATAAAGCTAATTCAGATGTTTTTATATTATCAATATTCGATTCTGTTTTATTTTTAGTTTCACAAGAAACAAGAACAAAAACTACAATTATTAATAGTGGTTTCATATTTTATTTTCATCTTCAGTTTCACTGGTCACTTTCAGTCAATCAAAACCCATGAACTAAAGTTTGAGCTTCAAAATTATCATCCTGGAAAAACATGTTTCTCTAAAACTATCTTTCCCCCTTCCTGTTTTAAAATAAATTCAAAACCACCGTTCTCTTGGGAAATATAAATACGCACTCGATTTTCTTCAATTTTATAATCCGTACTGAAGGTTTCAGAATCTGTATGAATCAAAGATTTTTCCGGGAAATTACTTAAGAGAAATCCCTCGAGATTTGTTTCAGTTTTATATATAGCTTCATAAACTTCTTCAAAAGACATATTTGTGAATCGGCATGTCAATTGCAAAGAATCTTCATAAATAGATTTTCCACTATTATTTTCTTCACAAGAACAGTTTATTGAATACAAACAAGATGAACCAGACTTCTGTTTATCTAAGCTTTCAAAGTGCTCCTTTTTAGATTCTAATTCACTCTTTCTAAGTTCAGCATATTTTGGAGCAAAAATATCACCTTGTGATTCTGTAATGTTCCATACTAGAGCATTACCTTTTTTGAAAAGTACTGCTTTCCCTGTAGCACTTTGATCATAATGGCCAACAAAATCAACAAAAATAGTATCACCTTTAACGGTTCCATTTATATTATTTGTTTTATCTCTATAATAACAATCAATTCTAGCTCCATTTTTAACAATAGCACAGTATTTTCCTGTCAATACATTTCCTGTTTGAATCAAATCAAGAGTAAACACTCTATTCAAATAAGAATTATCTTCAGCTGAATATTGCCAACTCCATGATCCTGTTGATTCTATATTATTTTTGTCAGAGTTCATTTTACACCCCCCACAAAAAGATAATACAACAAGTAATATTGAATAGATTTTAATATTAAGGTTTTGATTCATATATGTTATTTTTAAAAATATTAATTTCGGCTTGTCTCCTCCTGGTTAACCCAAAAACGCCACCATTATTAACATCTATCATTTCATTTGCGCCTTCAATATACTTTTTTTGATTAATATTCTGTTTAATTTTCGTATCACCTTTATTTACTCCTCCTACACTTAAAAATGATTTTCCAGTATTGAATAGTAAACTTACTAGTGCGTCAAACTCATGTTGATATAATGGAACTTTAATTTCTTCTTTTACAGCTTGCTCAAAAGGCTCTAAATCTTCATTGAAGATTAATTCCGCTTCACTTTTAGTAATTCCATTTTTAAACTGATCAGGTAACTCAAATGACTCGCATTTCGCTTTTTTAATTAAATGCCCATAACCAATTGTACAATAGTCTTCTGAGTCATTATATGCTTCTAACTTCAAATTCTCCCATTTCTTTATAAAGTCAATTCCTTTTTGACTTATTTTTAACTCATCTATGTCTTTTCTAGGTACTTCTATAATTGATTCAAATGTATCTTTGTATGCCAGTTTTAAGATATCTAGACCATCAATCAAATCCTCTCTTCTTTTAAACGGCAATATAGAATTTGATAGTTGTTTATTTAAATTAAACCCTCTCGAACCATCATATATTTCTAAATGAAGCATATATACTTCGTATCCCGATATTATAGATTTATACCATGTTCTTAAATTTCCAGTTTTACCTAAAAATTGAGCTTTTTTTATGATATCTCCCTTTTTTAAGTTTACAGTAGAATTTTCGACCTCTCCATACCTAGCAATAAACTTTTTACCTAACTTACTTTCATGCAATATAGTTATTGCACCAGTGCCATCAGCAAAACTAGTTGAAATACTTAACACCACTCCCTCACACATTGATATAACATCAGAATAGGGATGAGTATATAAATCTCTACCAGCATGTTTCCTATTCCCATTATCCCTATTTGATTTAAAAGTTGCTTGATGCCCCTCAGCTTTATCCCCCCAATAAAATTTTTTATGAATCCCCAATTTATCATTAGTCGGCCTATTTCTCAAAGGAAAAATCACATCTGCATCAATTAATTTACCCTGTAAATACATCCCCCGCATCTGCCGTACAAAACTATTCACATTAAAATGCCATAGCATGTCTGAACTTGGTAAACGGCGGGTTTCGGGCGCTTTGTATTTCCCTTTTTTGTATTCTTGGTCTAAAGCATCTTTTTGAGCATCTAAATCGGCTTGTTTTTTTTCTTTTTCTACGCCTTCAGGCATATCTTTAGGATGAACAAAAGGCTTTGTGTCTATTTTGGCTTTTTTGTTTTCATATTCCTTGTCCTTTTCCGTCGTTTTAGGCGTGTAGGTCGTATTTTGTAGTTCTTGCCAAAACATGAGGTTTTGGGTTTTCTCCACCAAATGCTCTAATTCAGCATCACGTTTTTGCTCTAGAAGCTTCTTTTTATTGAGGTCTTTTTCTAAATCAATGCCCAGTTTATAAAACTCTTCGGCTTCCGATTTAATCGCTTCTGGGGTGTAGCTCCACTCACTTTTGTGCTTGACTACCATTTTCCCCATACGCTCCGATTTCTGCGGGTCATGTTGTGCGCATAAGAACTCCATAGGTGTGAGTACCCCGTTGCCATCTTCGTCTACCATTTTCCAAGCTTCATCAATGAAGACATCGGTTTTTGGAGATTTATGATAATCCTTCATCGCATAAACATACTCACTACCGGCATCGTAAGTTTCAAAACCAAAATTTCGCCATATAAAAGGGTTGATATCCTCTATATCCACATCATCAGCCTTTATCCACCCGGTATGCTGATAATGTGCTTTTTCATATTCATAACTTTCCTTTACGAAGTACCATTGTTGTCCGTCATCATCAGTAATGGTGATTTCTGGTTTCCCTTTAAGTTCTATGTCTTTTTTAAAGGTATTCCCGCTTTCGTGAGGTATAAGAGGTTCTTTAATATAAATATGACAACTATCCGAATCCAAAATGGTTTCTAACCCAGAAGTAACTGTCTCACCTGCTTTTAATTTTAATAATGATTTATCTATCCAAAATTCTTGATTCCAAAAAGGCGGTTCTATAATAATTTGTCTAAGATTACCTGTATCGGTGTCGTGAAAATAAACAAAATCACCTTTGGTTAACAGACCATTAAATTGCTTATTGACATACTCAAAACTACCCGCATCAATTTCATATCTGGTTCTGCTATGATTACATATTCTATCTTTGATATAGACTATCTTTCCTTTAGAATTTTTACCTAAATGTTTAGCAGAGAGGTATTTCTCTTTATCAATAACACGAATAAGACTTTTAACCTTTACTTGCACATAGTCTCCTTTGGCTTGGGTAACACGAACCGGTGTCCCAGCCTTGAGTTCCTTTTTGCTTTTTAAATAAGGTTCTAAAGTTGTCCCTGACAATAGCTTATAACGCAGGAAATTATCTTCACCATCACCGGCACAATTATCTAATAAGGCAGAGACATCGGTATCATCAGCATCAGTAAAAAGCTCCACGTGACTGGCATATTTTTTTTCATGCTTTCGGAAACCAAATACCCCCACATAAGCCACCGTTTGCCCTGCTTTCACAGGAATATCGCAAGCTATTATTTTATCGGTATCCATGGAGCTATCCACTATTTTATGCTCTTCAAAATCACGAACTTGTACATAACCTCGGTATGCCCTTTCTGAGCTCTTGACCTTTACCCATTTCTTGTCTTCAGATTCTGAATTTTCGATAATTGTAACCTCGGTACCTTTTGGAATCACGTCAATACAAGTCCCGATGTCTGATTTTTCAATAGAACTAGTCTTTATATCATAGCATAATGCACCAATTTTTAGTGTTTTGTTTAAAGGAGTGCCCTGCTTTTTGCTCCCACCAGTAGTGGTATTCGTCTCTTTATCATAAGTTATTTTATACTTAGCTGATTCTCCTGGAACCAACTTTAAACAATTGGAATGAATATGAATGTCTTTATAAATGGTATTTGTAAAAGGATCGGTGTAGCTATAGCTATAATATTTTTTTTCTTCAGAAGTTTTTTTTGAGTTATACGCAATAGCCCAATCAGCTAATAAAGATTCACTATTACGAGTAACAATATGATTTTTGGGTATGAGCACGATTTCCGGACCGCGTGTTTTTCCTTTTTCAGCAGAAGCCGATCGCCCCCTCACCCCTTTTGGTGTATTGGAGGATTTAATTTTGGTCACTTTTTCACTAAGGAAGTCTGGTATCTCCAGATGATTAGTTTCGATATCAAACTGACTCGCTATATGATGGTACAGACTGTAAAAAGTCATTTCATGTCCTTTCGCACTCTTATACTCATGTTGTAAGAGCACAAACCCATTGGAATAGATTTCAGGGCGCTCATGTTCACTTTTTAAATACTCCGACGGTAATTTGAAAGCAATAATTCGCGCATCGCTTATAGCAACTAAGGCTGCCAATGGGGTTTCAACATGCACGCCACCGTGCCAAGTATTGTAACTACTTAGTGGGTAATTACCAAAAGCACTTGATGTTTTACGTTGATCTAGGTTGCTGTCTTTTTGGGGATATAAAAATTTCAATGGGTGACTTCGTAAGGGTTAAACACTAAAACTGAAATCACCTAAAAAGCCGTTTTCTTTAGCTTCTTCTTGGTTTTTCTGCTGTTGTTTTGTGGCTTCTGTCACAAGTTTTCCTTGACCTGTAAGCACCGACAATGCACGTTCTGAAAGTTTAATTTCTGGATGCTCTATCCGATCCACCGGTGCCAGGCTAGACGGTGTGCCTGTACCCGCATTCACCAGTACGTTAGACTCTCCAATGGTTATGGTACCTCCATGAGCCGTACCACTCCCAAGTGTCGCTACTGGCATGCCGTTAATAAACACATTAGACTCACCGCTAATGATAACGTCTGGTGGCCCTACACAAACGCAGGTACTTCCCACAGTAGCTACGGGTTTTCCGTTTACAAAAACATTTGCAATTCCTTGTGATACGGGGCCTCCAACATGAGGCACCGTCCCTGAGCACATCGGGCAAACATGCATACTCCCCATGGTGGCGATTGGTCCAGGCATAATTTTTTTGTTTAGTTGGTTATTTTTTTATTGAACTAGAAATTTAACTTTGTAGTTAATAATTTTCACAAATGTAGGAAAATATTTCTTATATTGGGTGGTGATTTAGTTAGTACACGGAGATTCGCAGGGATACACGGAGATTCACTGAGTTTTTTTAGATACAGATTGCACTGATTTGCACTGATTTTACTTCGAAACTTTATTTTTGACACGAATTTCACTAATTATCACTAATTTTTAAGTGCTACACATTGGCGAATTTTTGCCTTTACGAGATACTATTATTTTAGTTACTTGATATTAGTTTTTGGTTTTTGGTCGCATACTCTTGAGAGGTTACGACTTCGTCTGTCTGCCGGTATGCACGCTCGAACACCAGTTCTATTGATAGTTCGTGACGGCCTGTGTAACTGTTCAACTAAAAACTCCAATTAAAATGGCTTCTTCTTTCGTCAGGAATGAAAACATGAAACTTAAAAACTGAGACTGGGACTGAGACTGAGACTGAGACTGAGACTGGGACTGGGACTGGGACCGAAACTAGATGTCACATTTAAACACCTAACCTCGATTAAACGATTCAACAAATAAACAATTCAACACCCATTACAGTAACTTAACAATCTCCTCATCAAAGCGATCTAAAGTGTATTGCTGTGACCAACTGGCTGCGGCTTGCGACATCTCCTGTAGAACATGCTCGGCATTTAATAATGCTAGTATTTTTGCACAATCCGCGCTTAAATCGTTTTCTAATAAAATACCTCTAATTCCTTCATCTAACATGTAGGGCACACAGGAAACCGATGTTGCGATAGGTATGGCGCCAAAAAACATGGCTTCTGCTAGGGCTTTGGGCCAGCCTTCTGATTTGGAAGGTAAAATAGAAAAATGTGCAGTTTTTATGGCTTCTTTAACTGTACTTTGCGGTTGATTGCCATGAAGGATAGCGATATGCTCTAAATTATGGTCTGCGATATAACTTTCTAGACTTTCTCTTAAAACACCTTCACCATAAAGATCTAAGGTTACTAGTTTGCCATGCTTACGTAAGGCTTCCACCAACTGAATCGCTACCAAAGGTTGTTTTCCCTGGGCTAAAGTACCCACAAATACAAATTTTAGATTATTTGAATAATCTCTAACCATTGGCTTTTCTATTTCTAAATTTTTATAAGAAGCCGTAAAAAACGGTTTGATATTTTTACTTTGGTTAGGCCAATCCCCATAAACCAACACCTGCATGTTTTTAGTAAAAACCGTGTTGCTTAAAATCCATTTTTGAAGGTTATAACTTAAGGGTTGTTTGGCTTTGGGATCCCAATTGCCTGCGTATTTAGCGGTTTTTGGTTTCTTTGGAAATAAAATTTGTACTAGGCAACCTAGTAAACCTATGTTTCCAGGGCATCTTAGGTGGATGTGGTCTGTTTTACGCATGACCCGATAAATCATTAGTAATATTTTTGGAATAACAAAAAACGACCGTATCACATTATTAAGCGAGGTCACATCAAAGTTTGGAATTTCAACAATTTTAATATTGGAATGTATATATGCCGTTTCTATAGGTAATAAATCTTCATTAGACACTGGCGCTAAAATGACTATTTCGTCAACATGCTTAGCCCATAAATTCATTTCCCGAACATAAGGCGCGTAGGCATAGAGCTGACCTCCTTCCTTTTTATGTATGGCATGGGTTATAACACTAAATGTCATCGCTTAACTTTTGGCGGATTGAAAAGTAAAGATAACCAACCCACAACTCTCCCAAAACTTTCTGTTAGAGCTTCTTGTTTTTTATTGGTGGTTAGCACATTTGTAAATCGAATGGCTGTTAATACAAAAGCAGTGGCGTGCCACTTAAATTTGGCTTTTAATGTAGGTTTTGGGTACTTCACCCGCCAGACATACCAGCCATTCCGAAGCACCATTTTTCCATATTTGTATTGGTTTGGGCGACCTGAAGCATCGTGGTAATGCGATAATTTAGCCTGAGTATTCACAAATAATTTGCCCTTTTTAGCTAAACGTAGAGAAAAATCAGCATCTTCATAGAGTCCGTAGCCTTCAAAATAATTAGAAAAATTTTGAGTATAAAAAACGGCTTTCCGATAAGAAGCAACCCCGCCCATAATAAGCTCCACGGGATATATATTTCCTGATGGTGGTAAAAAACCAATGGAACGCCCGTGTGAAAATGTAGGCATAAAACCAGGTGGCACATCTGGTAAGAGTCCGAAAGGTTTTCTAATTTTAAAACGCGCCGGTTCGGTTCGCATCCAGCCATCATAATAGAACTTATGGTCTTGATTTAAATGATCTGATTTATTCCAGTCTACCTCATTAACAATATAGCCACCAACCGCTAGAGCCTCTTGTTTTTCATTATAAGTCCCTATGAGCTTTTCAAAGTAATCTATCTCTAAAACCGTATCATCATCCAAAAAACAAACCACCTCCATAGCTTTACTTACCTTAGTAATACCAAAATTACGCTGTTTGGTGAGTCCGCGATGCGTGTCATCGACCTTAAAATATTGTAAGTTTTTAAAGGAATTGGACTCCAGCATGTTTTGCGTTGCGGTATCTAATGAGCCATCAATGATTAAAATTTCATTTGGATACAGGCTTTGCTCCTTCACCGAATCTAATAATTTCAGTAAGGGTTCTGGGCGCATGTAGGTGCAGATGATTAGGCTGAAGTTCATTTTTATCAGAATTGTTATTTTAAATATATCCCATTTTTTTTCTTAAAGGATAGGCCCCCCACTTAACACCTAACCTTTGCAAAATATTAAAATTTCCACTTCTGTTAATTGGATTAAATTTACCTGTTTGTGGTTGGGCATCCCATATATTTTTTCCCAATGTTTCTTCTTTATAAAAAGATGTATTAATAACTTTTACTTCATCCATCTTTTTTAAAACAACATTTATATCCGCTTCAGAATTAAAAAAGATCATTAAATTCTTCAGTGTTTTTCTATCACGCTTTACCAAATCTTCATAACGCATAAGGTAAAACTCTTCCAAATCAGGCAACTCTTTTAATACTTTTTTGGCATATTTTCTAGAATACGTGTACTGATATACCCCAAAAGGAAGAATAAATCGCTTAAATTTAGTCTTAAAATCAGACTTCCTTAAATTCATACCTTTAAACAAAGAGAACAAACAATCTTTTGGATCTCTAAAAGAAATTACATGATAATCATTTGGAAACAAATTCAAACAGTCTGAAGCCCCTGAAAAACTCGTGTATTTTATAAGCTTGGAAAGATTTGAATCTGTTAGTTTTTCACGTAAGCCTCCAATAAATAAATTATCTAAAAACACTGAAGCTCGATTACTCTTATAGTTTTGGTTACGTGATGAAATATAACTCTTCAAGATAGGGGCAAAAGGAATTTCACTACGAAGACCTAATGGAGTCTCACTTTCTTTTATACTCCTGATAACCTCAGCTATAAAATTATGTCCTGAACGAGGAGATTGAGAATATAAAAATATAATTTTTTTATCTTCCATATTAAAAGTTATGTTTAATCTTTTCTACCCAATACAAACTTCTTGTCCAACGCTTTTTAAACACTTTATGGTACTTTATAGGGTTTTTAATAGACTGTTTAGTGTAGAACTTGATAAATAGTAAAGTCTTATACCCCAAAATTTGCTCCTTCGTTTGATGCTTTATCATACTATACAGTACTGTTGGAGAAGGCTTAGGTTGCAACGCATCCTCTGTCCAAGGTTGCTTAAAAGTGGTTCTAAATCCCCCAACAGGCGCTTTTAAATGCAATATCTTTAAGTTTGGGTGATAAATGATGTCAGCTCCCGCTTTCCTAAGTTGCATCCCAAAATCTACATCCTCTCCATAACCATGTTCTAAAGCTAGGTCAAATTTTACAGATTTTAATAGTTCTGAACTTATGATACTGCAACCACCACCAAAGGTAGGCCACTGGACTGTTGTTTCTATTTTTTCAATTTCATCTTTTTGTAAATAAGACATGGAAAGTGTAGAGGTACCGCTAACCTGAATAAAATTTAATGCGTTTTGAATTAAATTGGCTTCAAAAACATTATCATCATCTGCTAAATATACAAATTCGGAAGTCACACTTTTTAATGCTAAATTCCGAGCATTACATACTCCTGTTTGTTGTATAAAATGGTGTTTAATTTGAAAAGGCCACTCCTCTTCTTGAATAAAAGGCAATTGGGTGTTATCACCTGGCTCTGGATTTTGCTCCACCACAATCACTTTTTTCGGTAAAACTGTTTGTTTAGTCAAATCTTTTAAAACATTATACAGGTAATTGGCCCGTCCTATGGTAGGAATGATGACATCGATACTAGGTGGTTCTAGACTAGACTTTAGTTCTAGGGGAGTATCATTGATTTTAAATTTTGATAATCTTCTTTTTAAGCTAAGCGCTCCTAAAACACTAAAAAGTGTCCATTGTTTTTCATAAATGAGCAGGTTTAAGAATAATAAGCCTACCCAAACACTTTTATAATGCTGTTTTACAAATTTAAAAAGGTTTTTTATGGAACTCATTTCTTCTGAAATAACCACATCACTTTGAACCAATTTAGGGTCTGAATAACACCATAAACCCTGAGGCATGGCTAGTTTAGCTATGGAACATAAGGCATAGCTAAAATTAGTATCATTCACGACATATTGAAATTGTAGCAGGTTGCTTGCTTTGATACAGCCTACTTGTCCAGACATTTGCCAGGTGGGATAACATACTTTTTTGTTTACAGCAATAAATGGGGACTGTTCTACATAACCAATTTGTGGTGGTAAAAAGGCATTCGAACTAAAGGACAGCACTTTTTTATGAATAGCTGGAATGTTGGCGATATAATCCAAATCCAATTGTTCTGCTAAAGACTCATGCTGCCAAACCAATAAAGACTCTGGATTTTGACTAGCAAAAGCATAAAGCACTTCTATTATAGATTGCTTTGGAGAAAAGTCCAAAACCGTTTGCTTCGCTTCAGAAAAGACACGAAGTACTTGTTGGTTGTTATGAGTAACAATAATCATGAATTTAAAATCTTTTTATAAAATTCAACCGACTGCCGTGCTACCAATTCATGGCTAAAAACTTGTACAACTTTTTTTCTTGCTGATTGACCAAAATTGACACGAAGATTATCATCTTCTAGAAGCTCTAAGATTCGCTTAGCATAATCCTGGTATTCCGTCGGGTGGACCAAAAAACCTTCCAGGGCATCTTCAATCATTTCATTGGCCCAGCCTATGTTTGATGCTACTATGGCTTTTTCCATGGCCATGGCCTCTAACCAAGATACTGGAAGTGCTTCCGCAAAGGTAGGAAATACACAAACTGTAGCTTCTTGAATTAAATTTTGCATTTCAGAATACGGCACAGCACCTAAATAACGGACTTTCTGCATAGCAGAACTATTAAATAAGGGTTGCATGAGTGCCCAAGTAGAATGATATCCTGTTTGAATATCTCCACTATCTTTTCCTACCAAAAGAAGCTCTACCTCTTTATTTTTTTTATGCACCTGATTAAATATTTCCGGAAGCTCTAAAAGCCCTTTTTTTCTAATGAGTGTTCCAAAATAGAGTATGGTCTCTTTTTTTAAACTAGAAGCACTCGGTGTAAAACGTTTTATATCAATACCATTCGGGATTACCGTAAAATCTCTATTTAGACCGAAAAGCTTGTTGGTAAGATTTCCTGTATATTCACTCACACTAATGAGCCCATCAGCTTTCTTTAAGGCGCGTCTTTCTAAAAACTTGTTTTTAAGCTTCACCTTACGTTTATCATGGTGACAAAAATAAGTATCGCTTCCATTTTGGCGAATAACAAGAGGACATTTAGGCTGCACAAAACTCGTAAACCCGGTCCAATCTGGCGCTTCTACAAGGTCTATTTTTTTTTCAGCATATAAATTATTGATTAAGCGTTCTACTTTTTTTTGCGTTAAGAACAAGGAAAGCCCCTTTACTTTAATATTTTTAATTTTAAAAAAATGTATGCCAGCGTCCTCAAAATAATCATCTTGATCTTGTCCATAAACTAAAATAGATACTCGGTGCCCTTGTTCAACTAAAGCTTTAGCCAAACTTACAATACTGGTACCAATACCACCAGCTGAACCTGTTTTAGGGTGCGGGTATTCTGGGGTTAGAAAGGCAATGTTCATAAATTCAATCTTTTAATCAACAAATTGGTAAAAACTAAAGCGCCCTCTTCATTTAAATGACTACAATTTTGAAATAATGAATGTTCTGGTATAGCTTTTGAAAAATCAACAAAATTTGGAAGTTTCCGTTTTAATTTTAAAATATAACTACTAGTCTTATAACCTGAACAAAAAGGAGCACAAAAATAGGTGACTTCAATATTGTTAGCCTTACATATAGCATCAATTTCAATAATATTTTTATTAGATTCTGCAATTGTTTTTGGCAAACCTCCTACAACACCATTTCTTCTCATTATTCCATTTAGAGGTACAAAGCCATCTTCAAAATTAATATTGGACTTTTTATCTATAGCACTAGCAATAACTTCTCGAAAACCTATTCGATAATCATTTGTAACATACCTGTAAAATGGTATATAGTAATTTTTGTGAAAATCGGCATCTACTCTTTTTAAATAATCTTTTATCACGGAGTTGTTGCGTATGTAGGGTAGTGACTGAGAACGAACGATATCGGAATTAGATTCAAAATTATAGATATAATCTACCTGAACAAATAGTCGTTCTATTTTAACTTTATTTTCAACCAAAAGTCTCAAAAAAATAGTCATATCATCTAACTTGGCTCCTTGTGTACCCAAGTTTAATGTACGCCTTCCGGTTTGATTTTCAATTTCAGAGCTTATAACAAAATTTTCAACTCTAGAGCTCCCTAAAAACACATAATCCAATTTTTCATTTTCATCCAAACTTAATATATACTGTGTTTTATTTCTTGGGAAAGCATTTTTATAAACCTCTGTATAAAGTAAATCCAGTAAGCATAACAAGAGGATAATGCTAATCAAAATAAACAAGCAATATTTTAAAAATTTAGTCATTTAAAATTGAAAATATATAAAATCGGAATGTGTAGAATAAACACCTAAAACAATAATAGCTAAAATAGTTAAACCTAAATTGAAAGAACAAAGCTTCCCGAAAAAAGGCGTTTCCCGTTTCTTAGAAAACCATTCTGCGAACACAAAACTAGACAGCAACAATAAAGCTTCTACAGCGTACCGTTCTATTGACAAATATTGTATTGTAAAAATTTGGTTCGTTACTAAATGTTCTAAATAAGCAAAAGCATCATTAATTGTATTAGCTCGAAAAAAAACCCAAGCCAATGCAACCAATAAAAATGTAAAGATGATATTAACGCCCTGTATGAGTCCGTTTTTATTCAAACTCAATGAAACCGTATCTAAGTACTCTCTGTTTTTATTAAACAACAATAAGGGTAAAAAATACAGCGCATGTAAAAAGCCCCAAAATACGAAAGTCCAATTCGCACCATGCCAAAACCCACTTACTGCAAAAATGATAAAAACATTACGTATGGTAAGCGCTAAAGATCCTCTACTTCCTCCTAAAGGAATATATAAGTAATCACGAAACCAAGTAGAGAGTGATATGTGCCATTTCCTCCAAAATTCGGCAATATTTCTAGAGAAATAAGGGTAATTAAAATTCTGTTTCAAATCAAACCCAAGTAACCTAGAAACTCCGATTGCTATATCTGAGTACCCTGAAAAATCACCATAAATTTGAAAAGAAAAATATACCGCTCCTAATAACAAACTCAATGAATTCATGTTATGATAATCATCGAAAATAACATTCACATAAGTCGCACAAGTATCAGCTATTACAATTTTCTTAAATAAACCCCATACTATCAAATGTGAACCAGAAACAGCTGTATTATAGTCAAACACTCTTTTTTTTGAAAACTGAGGTAGTAAATGTGATGCTCTTTCAATCGGTCCCGCCACGAGTTGCGGAAAAAAAGAAACAAAAGCAGCGAAATTTATAAATGAATGTGTTGGCTCTATTTTATTTCGATACACATCAATAGTATAACTCATAGTCTGAAAGGTATAAAACGAAATACCCACGGGTAAAATAATTTTCACAGAATATAAATTAACATGTACCCCCATTTCACTCCACAGCTCCACCCAACTTTCGATAAAAAAATTATAATACTTGAAAAAGCCCAATAAACCCAAATTAACAACAAGGCTGATGCCTAAAATTAATTTTCTTTTTGCTTGTTTTTTTTCTGCTCCTAAATACTTTCCACAATAAAAGTCAACAACCGTACTAAAGGCTATGAGCGTAAGAAACCTCCAATCCCACCAACCGTAGAACACATAGCTAGCCAGTAACAAGAAAATATTTTGCTTATTAATATTTCGCTTTAAAGGAAACCAATAAACAAAAAACACGACGCTAAAAAATAAAAGAAAAGTAAAAGAATTAAAAAACATAATTATTAATCTAATAACTTTATATAATTCTCTACCATTGTACTGATTGAAAATCTATTTACAATTAAAGGTCTTGTATCTCCTATAATTCGTTTCTTTCCAGACACAACCTCTTCTAATAAACAAGCTAATGCTCGCTGATTTTTTGTTTCAAAAATAAAACCATTTTTTAAATGCTCTATTGCTTCCAGGTTTCCGCCTACAGGTGTCGTAATTACCGGAACATTAGCTGCTAAACTTTCTAAAATAGACAAACTAAAACATTCCATATGGGTGGGCTGTAAGAGGTAATCATAATTCTTATATAAAGCTTTTAAGTTCGATTGACTCCCTTTAAAACTAAATACACGCTCTATATTTTTATCAGATACTAAAGTAAGTAATTCTTCTTTGTAAGGCCCATCACCATACACATCAATATTTAATTGATTTTTTATTGATTTTGGCAATAAGTAAACGGCACGTATCAAATCCTGAATCCCTTTCGACTCTCTTAAGTGAGATACAACTAAAAAACTAGGGTTCATTAGATTTCTTTCTGCTGTTTTGGGTATGATATTATCTATTAGCACACCGTTATAAATGGTTTGCGTTTTTAATTTTAAAAACTGCCCAAAATCATTTATAATAGCCTCACTCGTATAATTAGAAACTCCAATAAAAACATCTATATTTTTAGAATATAATAGCCCTTTTAGACGTTTTTTAATACGCTTTTTTAAAGGATAGCCATCTATCGGTCTAGGGTTATGATCTATCGTAATTATTTTTGATTTTTGCAGTTTTTTAACCGTACTAAAAAACGAAGTACATAATTCCACAAAATGCGTCATTATATGCGTGTAACAAACATCATTTTTATTAATGTAGCTAATAAAACTGGACTCTAAGTTTATATGGTTTGCTGGAATAATATGAAAACGATCATAGTCGCCATAACTAGCCGAATTAGGAAAAAACCAATCGACTATAATGTTACTCTCTTGACAAGCCTTTTGAAAGGCCCAAAAAAAATAATCCATACCACCAACCCTGTCTTCCAAAAGTTCGTAATTACAAATTACGGCGATATGTTTCGGTTTTATGTCCATGATTTTAAACTAGAAACTAATCGTTTATTTGTTTCACCCAAGGAGACACCAACTTGTTGTTGAATAAAGTTTTTTCGATTTAAATAATCTTTATCATTATTTAAATAATCAGAAATTGCTTGAATTAACTCTTTCGTGTTTTTTACAATCTTTGAAGACTTACTATTTACTAAATGTTGAATATGCGCGTACCCTAAAAAGCGTTGATCATCATATAATTCGTTATTCTCATTTCCAAAAACAGGATTAATTACAGGTTTATCAAACAACATAAAATCTAAACTCATTGTTGAAAGCATATTAATATTCAAATCTGAATACTCCAATAAGGCTCTTAATTGTCTAACATCATCAATCGTTGGTATGCGCTGCGACCAAGATTCTTGATGATTCGCACGTACCTGAATCCATTTTGGAAAATTCCACTTGATAAATGGAAACTTTTCAACAAGGTTTTGAAAACGAATTGGGTCTTCGGCAGGAGATGTTCTTACAATAAAATTAACTAATGTAATGTCCTTTTTAACAATGGCCGATGCAATAGTTTCTATATAAAGTTCATCATTTTTACTAGTTGAAATATCACCACAACTAAAACAAATGGTTTTTAAATTTGTATCTAAATTGAAGTATTTAATAAACTCTGATTTAGAAACCTTATAATTTGACATTACATAAGGCACAAATTGCGGGGTTCCAACTTCCTTTATTTGTTCTGCTTTAATAGCTGAATAGAACTGTAGTAAATCCTGTTTCATTAAATTACTCCAAACCAAATAATAATCGAAATTTGCAGCCATCCTGCCTTTTGAAGCTAAGTTATCCCAACTAAAAATAAAAGCAGCTGTTTTTATTCTTATTTTTTGTGTTGCATATACTAAAGGGGCGATATAAGGTGGTCTTTGATGTGTAAAAAACAATAAATTAAATTGTTCTTTCTCTAATAAACTAATATAATCTTTTGTGATTACGTGATTACTAAACGTAGCATTTTGAAATTTTTGAAGCCTTTGGATACTTTTTTCTGAATACCAAACCGTAGTTAACTTATAAATAATACGTGTTGCATAGCCACGTGTTGTTCTAAATTTAGAATAATTCGTCTTTAAATTATCTTGAATACCTAAGTTTCCATTTTGATGTAATTTAAGGTGGGCTATCTCTTTCGCTTTTCTGAAAAACCAAGTTTTAAAAGTTTCTTCAAAAACATCTAGCTCAATAACTCTTGTACTTGTATGGTCTTTATAAGTTTCCTTAGGCAAGCATGACAAAATAACCACTTCGTCAAAACTTTCTTTCGCATAAAGTAGAAAATCACTCAAAATAAAATTTCTAAAGCCTACACCGTCAGTAATTACCAATCCTAATTTCTTCATAAAAACGCTCTAAATTGTTTTTGATGATTTGTATTCCAAAGCGAATCTGATTTTATAACTTTTAAAAACTCCTCAGCACTATTACCTGTTCCGAAATTGTTGGATTCACACGACGTTTTATATTTTTTTACTTGCTTAATACTATTTACAATATTAGCAACAGTATAATCTGAATTTATAATTGTACTTGAAAACACTCTATTATTTTGACGGGTACCAATATTTATTGTAGGAATCCCATAATAGGGCGCTTCACGAACCCCCGCACTACTATTCCCTATTATAAACTCAGCGTTTTTTAATAAAGTTAAAAAATACTCAAACCGAATAGAAGGAAATACTTTAAAACTTGACTGACCATAAAGTTTTTGGTAAGCATTTAAAATAGCTTGACTTCCCATATCATTATTAGGAAAAACAACTACATAATTTTTCTGACTGTCAATTAATGCCTCTACAAAATAATTAGCATATTCCGCCATCTGTTGATGTTCAGTAGTTACTGGGTGAAACATGGCAACCGCATAGGTTTCAAAAGGAATCTCGTAATACGATTTAACAGTATTTAAATCTGGTAAGGTATTAGAAAACATGATATCTACATCAGGAGAACCAATACTATAAATAGATTCAGGCAACTCCCCCATTTGCTCTAATAGCAATTTCGCTTTATCATTGGCTACAAAGTGAATATGACTCATTTTACTGGTAGCATGACGCAACAACTCATCTATAGTTCCCGATAATTCACCACCTTCTACATGAGCTACTAAAATATTATTTAAACTACCTACTATAGCACCTGCCAAAGCTTCAACCCTGTCCCCATGAATGACGATTAAATCGGGTTCTATTTTTTTAACAAATTCTGAAAACCCAGTTATTGTTTTGGCCAAAGTTAAGTCCATGCTGGCTTCATTCGTATCATTTTTAAATGTAGAAATATTTTTAAAGCCACAACGTTCTACCTCAATAAGGGTGTAACCATAAGTTTCTAGGAGATGCATACCGGTAACAAAAATATGAGCTTCAAAATCACAATGGCTTTCGGTAATTTCAATAAGCGGCTTCATTTTACCAAAATCGGCACGGGTCCCCGTTAAAAATGCTATTTTTTTTACTTTATTCAATATCCTCCCATGTTAATTGCTCATCTTTCTCTATAGTTCGAGTTGCTTTTTTTCCTATAATACTTTCAAAATTTTCTGCTAAAATTTCACCTGTACCTGGTCGTTTTACCCAAATATTGTTTTTTGTAAAAATAGCACCTTTTTTAATATTTGAGATGCTACAAACCGTTGCGAAAGCAAAATCGATAGTAACCTGCTCTTCTTTAGCCGGTTGTTTAGTTCCTCCTCGCATTAAGGCCATTTCATGACTATCTACAATAAGGTTTTTACAAGCGCTTTCGTCCATACTACAGATAATATCTGGCCCTTGACGTTGCATATGGTCGGTAAAATGGCGCTCTAAAACAGAAGCTCCTAAAGCTACGGCACCTAGACAGGCATTATTATTTAAGGTATGATCACTTAATCCAAACACTTTATCTGGAAAAGCCTTATGCAATTCCAACATAGCTCCAAAACGTACTAAATGCGTTGGCGTCGGATAAAGATTAGTAGTATGAAGAAGTGCCACAGGCACACTATACTTATCAAAAATAGCTACTGCTTTTTTTACGCTTTCAATGGTATTCATTCCAGTACTCAAGATGACCGGCTTGCCAAATTGAGCAATATGTTCTAACAACGGATAGTTATTACATTCTCCAGAACCAATTTTATAAGCAGACACCCCAAATTTCTCTAAGCGTTCTGCTGCTGCACGTGAAAATGGTGTAGAAATAAAAATTATACCTTTACTTTCTACATACTTTTTAAGTTCTAATTCATCGGATTCGTTAAGAGCGCAGCGTTCCATGATTTCATATATGGAAATTTCTGCATTCCCAGGAATCACTTGTTTGGCTACCGCACTCATTTCATCTTCAACAATGTGAGTTTGGTGTTTTATAACCTCTACACCAGCTCTATGAGCAGCATCAACCATTTCTTTAGCAACTTGCAAGGAACCTTCATGATTGATACCTATTTCTGCTATAACCAATGGTGGAAAATCTTGACCTATTTTACGCCCAGCGATTTCTATAAATGGATTACTCATTTTTATATTTTTGAAGCATAAACTCCGCCATATCAAAATCAATTTGCGTATCAATATCAATAGATGCAAAAGGGTGATTAACGATTAGCGGGTATGCATTTTTTGTAATTATTATATTTTCAAATATGTGTTTTGATTTTGTAATATACAACAAACCATTTTCAAAAAACAATGGCTCTAAATCTTGACTACGTTGCCCTACATTATAATTGTACGGTAAGAATTCATCATTTTTAATCTTTCCAAATTTGTGATAATTTCTAGATACCGTAAATAAACTATCACAGTTTCTATCATTGAATTGTTGAAAAGCTATGCGCAACAAATCTTTTGGACGCAAGGGGTTCGTAGGTTGTAATAAAATCACATTTTCAATAGCACTTTCTATAGATTCTAACACGTGTTTTATTGCTGTAACTGTGGGCTCAAAATCTCCAGCTAAATGTTCCGGTCTATCGATAACAAAAGCACCATGATCAATAGCTATATCTTTTATTTGTTTATCATCTGTAGAAACATAAACAGCATCTATAAATTCATGTTGTTTAGCAAAATTTATACTATGAACTAACAAAGGAATACCTCCCAATAATTTAATGTTTTTATGAGGTAATCGTTTGGAGTTTCCTCTTGCTGGGATTATGGCTATAGTTTTCAATTTAATTATTTTCTTCCTATTAATTTTTTAATTATTTTTTTTTGTTTTTTTAACTGAAACCTTCTGAAAATATTTAATACTGTCTTGAGTCTTACCCAATTCTCCTTTACAAATAAGTGACCAATACTTTAATTTTATTTTTTCTTTTTCAGCATTAAAAACCTCCCATCGTTCAGGATAATAATCTTTATCATCGTTCTGTATCCTAAATTTACCTCTAAAATTTTGAACTGGCCTAACAACTCGCTTTTCTTCTTTCTCCCCTAACCAAGCGAGCCACCATGAAAAAGTAGAATTACTTATAACAAAATCATCACATAAACTCCCCAGAGCAAGCTGTTCTATCACTGTAGAATTTTCTACAAATATTGCATTTGGCAAAAAATCAAAGTGTTTTTTACAATAAGCAATATCATCGCTAGTAAAAATCAATATTCTTTCTTTCCAATCCTTAAAGTTCTTTGTTATACCTAGAAAGTAGTATTTATAATCTAATTGATAATAATAAGGATGGTTTACAAAATCACCTCGTCTAACAGAAATTAAAATATTCTTTTTTGATAATACCTTGTTGTATTTCTCTTTTACCTTCTTAATAATTTCAGGTTGAATTTTAAGACAGTTTTTAACAACCTCGATATCAAAATATTTTTCAGATTGAAACCAGCCATTTAAATCGTAATTACCATCTTTTACTACAATATCAGAATAATAATAGCCTTGTTCTTTAACAGTTTGATAATTTCTGTGTGGGTCGTACAAGTTGAAATCAAATTTAAAACAAGAGGCGTACTTCCATTTTGGAAAAGCAAACGCATGACCATTTTTAGTTGCTATACTGATGGTTGAAGCTATTTGAAATAATTGATTACCAAAGTTCCCTTTGTTACCTAATCTAGAATAAATTATCATAAAATATTTCTTAATCGACTTTATACAGGACTCACCTTTTTACCTTCCTCCTTACTCTTCTAATCAAAGAAAAAACATCTAATAAAGCTGAATCTAAAAGCAATAAAAATAATTTCTTAGTTGTCAAATAAATTAATGGATTTCTAATTTTATTTTTTAAATGAAAATTTTCAAAACACAAGTCATAGTCATTTAATGCTTTGTATTTATTTTTATGCTTATTAAATATATATAACCTCGAATCATATCCGTAATTGTCCTTTACAACTGTTCTGTTTAAAGAAAATTCTTTTATTCTATAAAAAAAATGACAGCTGTCTAATTTTACAACATCTCCTCCTTTTTTTAAAAGATTAATCCAAAACTCCCAGTCCTCCAATCCCTTTTTCAGGTTGATATCATATCCTCCAATTTCATTCCAATCGTCCTTCTTAAATACAGCTGAACAATGAATCATATTCTGATATAGTAAATTTTCATAATTATAAACACCTAAATTCCAACTTTTTTTTGGTTTATTTAAAAGATATGAACTTCCGTATACGACTTTAACATTTATATTCGAGCTAATAATCTTATAACATTCTTCTAAATAATTGCCGCTTATCATATCATCTGCATCAAGTGGTAAAATATACTTACTTTGACTAAGAGATATAGCTTTATTCCTTGCCGAACTAACACCCGAATTTTCTTGATAATAATATATAAATCGTGCATCCTTTTTTATCCATTGATTAATTACATCCTTAGAATTATCCGTGCTTCCATCATCCACAATAATGCACTCAAAATCTTCTAAAGATTGTAATGAAACCGATTCTAAGGCATCTGTCACATATTCCGAATAGTTAAAACATGTAATAATAACTGAAATTTTAGTTTTTTTCATCTGAATAATTTAAAGCCCTAAGATTTCCAATATATTTTAGTCTGAGCAATGTTTTGATATAATTTATATTCGTTTTGAGTTAATCTATTTACACTTTTTGTTAATTGTAACATATTAACTAGAACATCCCCCAAGGCCTGTAAAACAGCTAACAACGCTTTAAAATCCCCTTTAAAGACTTTTAATTTCAACTGCATCCAAAGGGTATAAACCAATTTTCTAGGGATTTCTTGTAAAGGATAAAACAAAATATACAAATACCAACCCGACCTTAAAGAACGTCTTAGTCTAACTGTATAATCTTTTTGTTTTTTTCTTGCTTTCACATTTACCCGATGATGCACTAAAACATCTGGAACAAACCAGACTTCCCAATTATTTTTAAATAATTGAAAACTTGCAAACTCTTCCTCGCCATAAAAAACAAACCAATCTGGATAATTTGGTATACTTCTCCAGGCAGCCATACGCCAAACATGACCGCACCCAACAAATCCTTTTACCCTTTTATTTACTAATTTATGACTCACGTTATCAGGCAGTATTTCTCCCCAAAAGATTCTAAAAGCAATTACTGCACATTTTTTATTAGATTCAAATACACTCTTTATTTTTTGCAAAGAATTTTTAGACACTATATGAGCGTCATCATCTAAGGTTATCGCGTATTTGGCCCTAGTCAGGTTTAGCAGTCGGTTTCTACTAAAAATAAGCCCTTTAGATTTTTTGTTTTTAATTAAGTGAATGGATTTATAATTACTTTTTATAAATTCTGAAGTCCCATCAGAAGAACCATCATCGCAAATAATAAACTCCACATATCTGTTTTCAATAAAATCAGCTAACCCCTTAAGGGTTTCCTTTAAATCTGGAAGCCTGTTTTTAGTAGTTATTAAGATGGAAAAATCTGGGAGGTTCATATACTTAGTATCTATCTATCATTTCTTTTGGCAGACTCTTCCATTTTAAAAATATTTTATAAAAAAAAGGAATAGAAATAAATTTAACGAACAATCTATTTTTAAAAAAGAACATAATTTTATTTGACTTTTTATTTGTTCTAAAATTAGAATTAATATCCTCGTCAAACTGCTCTTTTTTATACGGGACTACCATCCAATCTTCCACCGTGTTACCCATGTGATAAGCAAAGTTGTCTTGCGTTGTTAAACGCCAATACCCTTTAGCTAATGGAGTTTTATCTAGGTATGCTTCACTAATTCCTCCTAATTTAAAACCTAAATAAGAGGTGATTTCTGAAAACATATCTTTTTTATAAGTTGCCACAAAGTGTCCTGAACCGACCAATACACTTAAGCCTTTACTTAACTCCAATCCTAAACTATATTTTAAATAATCTTGATTATAGTTTCTTTTCCAGCCAATACTATCATAGAACATTTCTAAGCCTTTTGGGTTTTTAACTGGTAAAAATTTTAATTTAGAATTAAAAAGATTATCATAAATGACATTACCACAATGAGCTTCAAACATTTTAAATTGAGGCACCAGACCAACAACACCAGCTTTAGGCGCCTTACTGAAAACCTTAATTGTTTCTTGCTGCCAATTTGGTAGAAATAAAACATCAGCATCTGAAATAGTTACTAATTCAATATTATTTCCTACCAAGCCCTTTAAAATAGCATTTAATTTCCCTATGTTTTCCGTATGAATAAGTTCTTGAATGACTTTAGCATCAAATAACGCCCCTAAATACTCTTGAACCACCTGACTGCTACCATTATTTACAATAGTTATAAAAGTTCTACCATGAATAGTTTTTAACAGGGATTCAATACATAATTTAAAAACTTCAAAACTATCTTTAAAATAACCTTCATGATTTGGTATATAAACGGGAATAATTACCTGGTGAAGATAACCAGAGGACTTGATTGAAGTGTCTTTATTTGGATTTAATCCTATGCGCATAAAACTACTACCTTTAGTTTGCCTTTAAATTAGTTGTGACACCAACACGGGAATAAAACCCTTCCTGAGGGGAGAATGTAATGTTAAAAAACTCAAACATAGTTTTATATGTTTCAATAACATTCAAATTATCATTTTCCAATTCAAAATATTTTATTTTCGGGTACTTATTTTTAAACTTTCTTGCTTGCAAATCACTTTCTTTAACATACCATTTTAAATAATTAATTTCTTTTTCTATAAAATATTTTGGTTTTCCGAATTTAAAAATCTTTTTATTGTATTTACTTTTAAACAACCTATTTAAAAAAAATAATACTCTATATTCTAATTTAAATATTAAAGACAGACTTGTTTCTGGTTTTTCCATTAAAGGCGTATACATCCAATTTTTTCCGTTAAAATTTAGAGGCGTGGTGTCTATTCTATGAAAGCTTTTTACAATATCGTCTAAATTTCTCTTTAAGTAAATAACACCTATTTCAGAATGAGGAACTCTATTCACAATTTCCCAGGCAAAACCTTTAATAAAAGCATGATTTGTTTCAAAATAAACCTCTCCGTAATTAACGGATTCTTGTATTACTTCTATTTTTTCATGAAGTAAAGTCAACAAAAGATTTTTATTCCCTTTTAAATATTCAAACATTGGCTTGCCATTCATTACTGGGTGGGGTTCATGGTAAGCCCTTACATTATTACAACAATTCAAAATATTTGCTAAATAATGAGACCCTGACCTGCCGGTATTTATACAAAAAACATATTTTATCATGAAAGCATAATATTTAAAGCTTTTTTAAAATTGTCATCACTAAAATAATCACCAAAAGGATTTACGGGTTGATTTGAATTTATTCTATCTTTTATCAAATTTAGGAGTTTGACTTTCAAATCATCTAAATCATTCATATCTGCAATAAATTTATCATCTGTAATGATATTACGCAATTCACTCTTCTCTGGTGACACACAAAGAACTGGTTTATGATAATTAGCCAAGAAAGCAGATTTACCGACTAAAATATTACAATAATAAGGACCATTTTCTAAAATGATTACGATATCACTTTCATGAACCTGTTCATATGATGAATTTGAAAAACCAATAGTTTCTAAAATATGAATATTAGAAACACCTTTAAATCTTGATTTTAAATCTTTCAATCCGTCACCTTTGGCTCTTATAATGAATTCTGTTAGCTCCTTATATTCCGAGTTTTCTTGTATTATACACTCATAAGCCAACAGTAAATTCATTAAATTTCTACCATACATCAATGCTCCATGGTATGAAATACTTATTTTTTTTTGCTTTTTTCTTACTTGACTCTCATCTGACATATCAAAAACAGAAGTGTCAAACTGATGCGGCAACGTATGAAACTTTTTTTTAGAAGCAAATAAATGCTGTAAATCGTGAGACATAAATTTTGCTGTACTAGCACAGGATTTAGATTGTTCCACGACCTCCATCACCTGCTTTAAGCGAAATAAATCTAATTTTGAAGGTGTTTTATTTGCTCCAACATACCATGCTAAGGGGTAGGGGTCGTGAAAAATTAAGGTTGCGCGTTTCAGAATAGGAAGATTATGAGTAGCCAAAATAGATTCATGTTCTGTGCCAGAGCTTGTTATTAAAATATGATCATAACTATCATGATTTATTGAGGCAATAAATTTTCCATATTGCTTTTGGATATAACGCTCATTCAAAGAAACATGAAACAACCTCCAGTAAAACCAGTTGATGAAAGTTACATAAAATGGTCTTATATTATTTACAATATGCTTATTCACACTATTAACAGGCAATAAATCTAAAGCATCTTCTGTGTCTCTATGAATGATGTAGCAAACATCAATGATGGCTTCTGGGTAGGCCATTCGTAATTTTACTATTAAGGATCTAGTTACTATTCCAGCACTTGTACCACTAACTCTTAAGTCTTGTGCTATTACTAAAAACCTCATACAATACTTCTTTTAATCTTCGAAAATAACGATAAAAACCTAGGATATTTAGAAAAACGAATATATAAAACAATGAGTTTTAACCACCGTCCAGGTGTCTTTTTATTATTGCACTGCACTTTTTCAAGTCGTTCAAACAAAGTATTGACTAAATTAACAGGGTATTTCTTTCCATAATTCTCAAGCAAATACACATAAAATTTAAACCAAGCTTCATTTTTATCAAGTGAGTCAACCTGGCCGGTAATATTTATATCACTTAATCTAAAGTACATAAACGCTTCGTTAATGCTATAAATATTTTTACCCCTTGAAAATTCAACAACTGCTAATGTATCACTAGACCAAGCCAAGGGAAAATTTTTAAACCTAATAGCATTCACTACCTCTTTTTTAAAAATATATTCACTTAGTGAACTTCTAGTTCCCCCTTTATATTTTCGCTTTAAAAAATCAACAGCCGTTTCTAAATTTGGATGAATGTATTGTTTAGAAACCTGTTCACCTTTAGTATTCACTACAACAGATGCATATCTAATAACACTAATTTTTAATTGATTTATTTCGTCTATATGCTTATAAAAAGCTTCAACAAAATTATCACTAATTGTATCGTCATCACCTAAAATCATCACCCAAGTTTCACCTTGTACCATTTCTAAACAACGTTCCCATTGTTGGGTAAGTGATATACCTCCTAAATTAGAATCGAATCGTTTATACTGATAAGCTAACTTCCCCTTGTATTTTTCTAGTAGATTTTTAGGGTTTTCTGAGCTAGCATCATCACCTATGTACACCGTAAAGGCTTTATTCGTCTGGTTTTGTAACGACAGTAAAGTCGATTCGAAAAAAGCATATTTATAATAAGGTATGACTATGGCGAGCATATTTTATTTGCTTATTCTATTTTGGATTTGAATTTCAAAAAAAACGGAAATAATTTTCTAGAGATTTTTAACAACCCTAAAATTTTCAGTGTTTTTTTTATCATTAACCCTGTTTGATAAGGGTATGATGATTTTACTATTTGTAATCTTGCTTTTAAGGCCTTTTGTTCGACGTAATATCTTGAGATCAAAACTTTTGAAAGCCCATAAAATTCATCTTTATTTAAGATGGTTTTAAACATATCAAAAGCTATCATTTGATCAGGAAGTAAGCTGCGAGATTTTGTTCTTCCTTCTGGGTTTCTCCTATACAAAGCTAGTGGTTTATCTACAAAATAAACCAATGGATTCAATTTAAATATTTGAACCCACACAATCCAATCTTCTTGTGCTGTTAAATTTGTAGGAAAGTGAATTTCATCAAATAACGAAGTTTCAAATATAGCACAATGTATAGGAATCGAGAAGGAGGCATTCCATTCATACAGCAAACTTTCAAACGTAAAAAGGTCTTTTCTTAAAAAGCAATAGGGGCCGGTTGTTTTATTGGTATTAAGCAAAAACATTCTAAAATTTGACAATACAAGCTGTTTATTATCATTAGGTAACAGTTCAAGAGCATTCAATGATAATTCAAGCTTTTTTGAGTCTAAAAAATCATCTGCATCTAAAAATTGAATATAATTTCCTTTTACTTTTTCTATTGCAAAATTCCTAGCGGAACTTACACCTCCATTTTTCTTATGAAAATATTTAAACCTGTCATCTTTATAAACCCATTCTTGAGCAATCTTTTCTGAATCATCTGTACTACCATCATTAATAATAAGACATTCCCAATTTTGATAGGTTTGATTATAAACTGAAAGTAAAGACTCGTTTAAATATTTTCCTTGATTATAACAGGGGATAATTATGGAAATTAAAGGGCTACTCATTTACTATATTTGTAAATTAAATTATTGTTTCTTGTTAGAGAATTTAGCTAACGTTTAGTTCTTTATCAATTCTGGGATATGCTTCAAAAGCAGAATATACAGTAAAATTAAAGTAATCGAAAATATTCTGAATTCTAAGTAGCTCTTCTTTTGAAAACTTACTAAAAAAAGATTCTAACTGTAAATTAGCATCATCCTGATAATCTTTATTGAAATTAGAATGACTTGGTTTTTTAAAGTTAAAATTTCTCAATTTTTCAATATTAAAATCAATGTTAATCGCTTTAAGTAGTTTAGTCACCTCATAAAATACTATTATCCACCCACAAGGGTATTCATTAAAAATTAAATTAGCATTATTTATACACCACATGGCTATCTGCCGTTCTAACCTAGTGTTTAATGAATTTATATACGATTCATGTTTTTTAAATCGTTCGTTAAAAATTACTTTAGGAACAATAAACTTTTCTGAATTATCAAGAGGTTTAAATAAGTCTTTGTCCTTTATATTATGAAACGTTTTTAATTGAGATATACAGGTGGTAATCGGGTGCCTTACTAAATATACGGGTTTAAACTTTAATTCATCACCAAACTTATCAACTAGCCATGGTAATAATTGATTAGCTAACACAAATTTTGTGACTACTATTTTAGCACATAGTATTTTTTTTACACTTACAAAACTCGTTGTCCATTTGTTATAAATTTTTAGTGTAAGAATATTAAAAAATAGATTTTCAAATTGCAAATTAGAATATTCCTTTGGCAAGTACGGGAACCAACCTAATTTATTCTTTTTTGAAACAACGCCTGAATTCACATGAAGTGGCTCCAAATTAACTATTGTATAGGGTAAAGCATTAAAAATCTCCATTAACCAAGTACTACCTCCTCTAGGGTCACTACATATAATTATAGTATTCTTTAAAGCAAACTGCTTGCAATTCAATATCGAAGTAAGAATTACATATCTAAACTTTTTTTTTATTCTTTTTATCATATATACTTATAATGCTTTTTCGTAAATATACTTCCACTTTTCATCAACAATTTTTTGGGAATAATTTTTATTTACAAACTTTATGGCTTCAACTCCCATTTTTTCAAGAATTTTAGGATTCTCAATTAAATACTTCACCTTATTAAACACACAATTAACGTCATATTCGTTGCAAAGAAAACCTGAAACACTATCTTCAAAAGTATATTTAATACCTCCTGAATCAAATCCTATCACTGGCAACCCGCAGGACATAGCCTCTAAAGTCGCTAAACCCTGCGTTTCAGTGCTTTTGCCCTGATATTTTGATACTGAAGTAAATAAAAACAAATGGCTTTCTCTAAGTAATGTAATTATTTCCTTCGAAGTTCTAGATCCCATTAATTTTACATTAGCACTTAAATTATTTTGATCGATATAATTTTGAAGCGCTCCTTTTTCTGGACCATCACCTATTATTTTAAATTCCACTCTATGTCCAGAAACAATTAATTTTTTGAGAACTTCCAGCGCATAGATTTGACCTTTAACAATATTTAAACGACCAACGGTAATTAATTTCAATGTATTCCCAATAGCGTATTTCTCATTTTTTCTAAAAAAACGTTCCGTATCAACACCAACAGGAACAAGTTCAATTTTATTTTTTTGACACCCCAACCTTAATAGTTGATTTCGTAAATATGGTGTGTTAGCTGTAACTATGTCAGCATAATGAAATAAATTATCATAGTAGCCATTATTCTCAATATAACCGTACAATGGAAAAAAAGCGTCATGACCATGAAATGTTACTATAACTTTAGGCTTAAAAAAACCTGTTTTTTTTAATAGGTCAACCGGATACTTGTATGTACCATATTGTATATGAAATATTGTAGCTTCATCAAATTGATAATAAAAAACCCACTGATAGAGCCATGTTAAACTAAACTTTTCATGTTGTTTAAAATAACCATATATATAGCGAAATTGCTTTAAATAAAAAACGAATAATAGGCACCATTTTAAAACCCTAACAAATTTATTTTTTGGAACCTTATAGTCATCTATAATAATTTTATTTAACAATTGATAATCTTCAACTAAATGAATGTTATTGGTTATAATTTTTCTTGTTATAATTCTAACGTCGTAACCTAATTTAATAGCTGTTAGGATTTGCGCTACCAGAAACGTTTCCGAAAAATGCGGGAATTCAGGGATTTTAAAAACTATTTTTTTTCTATTTTCTTCTATTTCTTTCATATCGTTCTTAAGTCATTAAATATCCTATTTTTAAGCTTTTAAGACAATAAATTATGATAAAGCTAAGTAAGAAACATAACAATACTATTAATACAATAGCGATGGCTGGGTTTAATCCATTCAGATTAAATCCATTTAAGATAAAAACCTTTAGAACTAATGGATGAATAAGATAGATGCCAAAACAACATTGGTTTAACTTTAAAAGTAGTTCCTTTAATCTATCGTTTGTAACATTTATTTTATTAAAAAAAAGAAAAACACCAAGAGCAACCAACAATGTATTTAGATTTAAATACTCATAGAAATATGGGTAAAATGTAGAATTCTTAAGAGTAAAGTAAGATGTTCCAACAATGGTTATAAAAGCTCCAAAAGCAATAGCCAAAATAGCAAACTTTTGTCTGTTGCCAGCAAACTGTTTTAAGAAATAACCTAACACAAAATAACCTATGAAACCTGTAAAATAAGAAAGGTTTATTTTAGGAAAATAATTGTTAAAACCAGGGATACCAATTATTAAAGTAAATAACCAAATAATTAAAACATACAAAATTTCATTTTGAGAAGCATTTTTAATCCATTTTCTAATAATAGGAGTTATCAAATAAATCCCCATTAAAGCATATACAAACCACAAGTGATATTCACTACCATAAAATATATCCCTTATCACTTTATCAACGCGAAAAATCTCACTATTGAACACATATCTATTTAAAAGACTATATATTAAGGACCAAAATAAAAATGGTGGAATAATTTTTCCGAATCTCTTTTTTATAAAATAATATAACTTGTAATCTTTACTTAATAATAATGCTCCACTGATCATAAAAAACATTGGAACAGAATACCTGCTTAAGCCGTCAAAAATATTTGCAATATACCAATCCATCAAAGGTATTTCTCCAAACTTTACAACCAACGGGCCTGAAACATGAATTAAAATAACAGAAAAGGTTGAAACTATTCTTAAAATTGAAATACCGAGTTGTTGGTTTGTATTTATATTCTCATTATTAATCATTTTTGAAAAAAAGTTTTTTTAATTTCCCTTCCTTTTACACTTGTTACGAAAAGTATTTCTCTCATAGGTAATTTAAAAAACAATTGTTTCCTCATTTTTTTATCAACACCGACCGCTTTCTTTTTAAAATATAAATAAAACACTAAAATCCTAAGTATGCTTCGTAGAACAGGCACTAATTCTTTCTGAGAGTATACTTTATATTTCTTATTCAATTTACTTAATTCCTTAAGCCAATTGATGAACAACGAAACTTCTTTAACCTCAATAGTTTTATTCAATAATA
This sequence comes from Tamlana sp. 2_MG-2023, assembly GCF_030548465.1. Taxonomy (GTDB): domain Bacteria; phylum Bacteroidota; class Bacteroidia; order Flavobacteriales; family Flavobacteriaceae; genus Pseudotamlana. The sequence continues at coordinate 182,531 of NZ_JAUOSF010000001.1, read as the reverse complement.
GCATTTTAGTTATTAACTCATCAGAATAAGCCTTTGTGTTATAATTAAGCTTTTTAAATAAAATCAACTTTATCGGAATATCGGCTTTGATCTGATGCTCCCTATAAATATTAGTAACTTGAGTTTTATGAACTCTATAATAATATAAGACCTCTTGAATATTATAAAACTTACAATGCCAAGCAATTCTTACCCAAAAATCATAATCTTCAACATGAGTTTTGTTTTGGTTAAATTTATAATTTTTAACTGCATTTCTTTCAAACATTACGGCCCCTATATTCATTGAACAGTGCAGTAGCATTCTAGCTACAATTTCATCATGAAATTCTTTATGTTTTAATACTCTATTAACTTCACCAAATTGTTGCAACCAACACCCACAAGCATTAATTCCATTATTAGATTCTAAAATTTTTAACTGTTTTTCAAATCTAGTCAACACATTAATATCATCACCGTCAACTCTAGCAATATACTTACCTTTAGCTTCCTTAAACCCTATGTTTAAACTATCAACAAGCCCTTTATTTTTTGTTTTTTTTATAATTCTAATTCTGGTATCTTTATAAGATTCAACAACAACTAAGGTATTATCAGTAGAACAATCGTCAATAACAATAATTTCAAAATCTTGTATGGTTTGACTTAATATAGAATCCATACATTCTTTAATGTATTTTTCAACATTAAAAACTGGTAATACAACTGAAATTAAGGGCTTACCTCTCATATTCTTCTCAAGATTAAAACAACTAGACTTTTTATTTTAAAGGAAGTCCTGTGCATCGGGTTCGCACCGATGGCCTTAAATAGTAAGTAATACTGTGACCATTTTTTCTTTGAAAACTTTAAGCGTTCAAATCTTTTTAAGTAATAATTAGAGGCAAATTCCTCAATATATTGCTTTGTGAAATTATCAATTTTAGTCTGATTTTTTTTTCGTCGCTTATACGCTTTCAACTTGGCATAAAAATGCCAATATTCTGCTTTAAAAAGATTCTTGTTATTTGATATGCTATTTTTATGCACCCTATAACGATAAAGAACCTCTTCTAAAAACATATGAGAACCTTGCTCTTCTAGCTTATAATACAAATCCTGATCAACCGCGCGTTTCATAATGGGATTTATTCCTCCCGAACTTTGATAGCTTACTTTTTTAAACGTAGCAAAATGGGTTAAAGCACCTTTACCATAAGTTAAATAGGACTTTCCTTTTGGTATACTACTTCCATGAACGCCTAATTTGGTGAAATTCATTTCTAAATCAACAAATTCATATTTTGAAGTGACAATCGCAATATCTTTATCTGAGAGATGTGCTTGAACCATACAATCTAAAGCTTCTGGAACCAAAGTATCATCAGGATCTAAAAACCCAAGCACCTCGCCCTTTGCCAATGTAGCACACCTATGCTTTGTATAACCACAACCTTTATTTATTTCGTTTTGAAATATTTTAAACCTTGTATCATTCTTAATCAAATCTTTAATAACACTAACAGAATCATTTGTAGAGGCATCATCTACAATAATAACTTCCCAATTATAATATGTTTGGTTAATAATACTTTGATAGCAGTCCTTAAAAAAATGGCCGTTATTATAATTTGCAACAAGTATTGAAAAGATAGGTTTACTCATTATTAACATTAAGTATGGCTAAAATATAAATTTAGATGTGAGCTACTCAATTATTTTGTAAATTTAACGGAGAAACAATTGGAAATTTAATTTATTGAAAGACTCTTTAACCTTTTTAAATAGATAGAAACAGCCAGTTGTGAGATGATACATACTAATCCACTAGTCTATAAAGACTACTTGAATGTGTTACCTGGATAATATTTACTTTATTTCTCAGAGAAACAGACTTCTTATTAATCGTTACCTATAGCCTTTTGCAACTTCTCCAAATGCTTTTGTAAATTAAACTGTTCTAGAATACGTTGCTTTCCAGCGGCTCCTAACTGTTTGGCAAAATCCAAATCATCCAAAACTCGCAACATATTTGCAGACATGGTTTCTACATCGTGTTCATCGGATAGTAATCCTGTTTCGTTATGAACAATAACATCCGGAATACCAGCATGCTTTGTTGCAATTACTGGTAAACCTGCTACACTCGCTTCTAAAACGGCTAAGGGAGTCCCTTCCATATCACCTATTTTAGCTGTAATGGAATGTTGTACAAAAGCCAAAGAGGTTTCTAATAAAGCGACGTAGTCATTTGGAGAGATGACTCCTAAAAGCTCAATATTCTCTTCTAAATTAAAATATTTTATTAAGTTTTCACAGGTATTCAATAACTCTCCAATTCCTGCTATAAGCAACTGTGCATCTGGATGCTTTTTCAAAATAGCTTTAAAAGCTAAAATGGTATAATAAGGTGCTTTTTTATCTGTAAAACGACCAATCGCTACAAATTGTTTTTTACTGAATTTAGGCTTTACAGTTTCAAATAGAGATTGTGGACCATAAACATTATAAATTAATTTGGCTTTAGGGCAGCCCAATTTTAATAAGCTATCATACATTACTGTTGAAACGGCTATGACATTTTTTGCCACAGCAAATACTTCTTTGTATGCGCCACAACTTGTAATTACATGGTTTATGCTAGCGTCATAACCATGAAAATGAACCGTAACAGGTAACTTAGCCACTTTTAAAACTGGCAATAAGTGATGGGCATGCGTGCCATACTCCACTAATATCGTATCAATTTTATGCTTCTTTAAGTTATATAGCACTTTTTGTGTCCATAAGTAGCGGCTTCCTTTCCTGAAAAATTTAGCATTTATACGGTGTAATTTATACAAAATATAAGGCATTAATTTTTTTTCGCCCTCTAGCTTAATTTCTAGACCGGTACCGAAGTAATAAAACACATTTCCCTTTAACCCATTTTTATGGGCTTGAATAAAGGTCTCTGAATATGGATTCTGACTTGGTGAAAAAATAGCGATATTCAAAGTTTTACTCATTTGGTTGCGGTTCCATACAATATTGTTTCCTTTTGTTTCCTGAGAAGATTAATTTCATCAATAATAATTATTTTCTCTGTTTTAATTTACAATATAAGTTAAGACGTAATTAAAAAGCTAATTTCTTTAAAAGTTTATATAACATCGGATACTTAATCTTATACAACTCTTCTTTATGATAATTTATAAGTTTTTTTGCTTGTTGCCTATACTTATAGTTAAAATATTTATTTAGAGCTTTATTTAAAACAACTCTATTCTTATGGTAGTTTATTAACGACTCATTTGAAGTAACACCTCCTTCGTTTTTTCTGTAAACAGACATAAACTCGTTTAACAACTTAAGTTTGCCATATTTTGAAATAAGACCCAACAAATACATATCCCCACTGGTTATTCTTTTATTTGCTAAATTCTTATAATCTATATTTAAATTTCGAAAAAAATAAGAACTTGTATGAAAAAGCGAAGTCTTCCTAATTGTATCTTCGGCTGTAAACACATCCTTATTATAGGTTCGCCAAGGTTTAGGCATATAATTAGGTACACGTTCATCTATATAAGAAGTGTTATGAAACACTCCTACAAATGCTTCATTAGCCTCCAAAAAATCAACCTGCTTTTGTAATTTTAAAGGATCTGTCCAATAGTCATCGCCCTCACAAAGTGCTATATATTTACCTTGGGCTGCATATAAATTGTACAAAAAAATAAATCGCCCTGTTGGTTGGTTGTTAATTTTTATGTTATTTTCTCTATGATGTAAAAACAATCTTATTTTATCTGGGAACTTCTTTGCGTATAACTCACAAATTTTACGAGTTCCATCAATAGAAGCATCGTCTCCCAATAAAATCTCAAAATCAAAGTTCGTTTTCTGTATAAGAATACTATCCAAGCATTCTTGGATATACTCTTTATGTTGATAGGTTTGAATACAAACTGATACCGTTACGGTACTTGATACCTGATTCGGACACGGATTTACTATTACCTTTTCAAATTTTTTCTTGAATGACACTATGTCCATTGAAATTTTTCATTTAAGATTTGATATTCTTTATCTCCTTTAATATCTTCAATAATATTTTTTGGTAATTCTTCCTTCCAATCTTCATCATGTTTTTTTATTTTAAAAACTGAATACGCATCCTTATCGTTTTTTTTACTAGAATTTTCTAAAAAACCCAAGGTTTGCTCATGTATTTCCAAATCTGAAAATGAAAAAAGTTTTTCTATTTGCACTTTTTTGTTTGAAATTAAATCTTCATACTCCAAAAGGTAGAATTGCTCAGGGAATTTTTGTTTTAATTTTAAAAACAAAAACACTACTTCTTTCCATTTTTCAAACCCATTGAACTCTTCAACTTTTCCTTTATTTTTTTTAGGTGCCCAACGCCACTCCTCATCGACAACCCAACCTAATTCTTTTTTAAACTCCTTTGGAGCTTTTAACCATGAACTAATTACAGAAAAAGGATTTCGAATAAGACCAATAACTTTAAGCTCTTTATCCTTTTCTAATAAGTTTTTAAGTACATTATGATAACGTACTTCTTTATAAAGTATATGACTTATTTCATCCTTTTCGAATCTTGGAATAATTCCTCTTAACTTTGAATCACGTTGCAATACAAATTCATCCTCTGTATTATAAATATCAGCAAAAAAAGCATTAATCTCATACAAATTAGCCTGTTCGCCTATTTGTCCTTTATGTGTATATGAAAAGAGTGGCTGTAACCTATAAGCAACATGGGGTGAGGAATCGAATATACTTCCCAGCCAACTAGACCCACTTCTAGGAACACTATGTATAGCTATACGTTTCATTTAAGATAGCTTATAATTTAACAGCATTTTCTGAACATCTACTTTTGAATTAAACATTAACACATCTATTATTGATAGATTAGGAACAAACGTATTAGCAAATTGGGCGTATTTTATTTCTCCTGTTTTCAAAAAGTCTAACTTGATCGATTCATTTAAAAATTCCTGTTTATCGTACAAAGCGATACCTCCTATGGCATTAAAATAATGACTAGATCGTTCTTGTTTACAAATATCAAAAATTCGCTCCTTACCCTTTAATTCTTTATTTTCATAAATTTTTGAACTATTAATAATCTCTGTTTCAATATCTAAATAATTGCAAACTTGAACTATTCCTTGTTTCAAAAATCCTGAAAGACACTCTTCTTTATTAAGTATGATTTTTTCAATTAAATTATATATGACATCAAATTGCGGCGCTTTAGAATAGCTTTGAGATATCTGCTTTAATAGTTTCTTTTGCCAATTTATTTGATTATTGATAGTTATTTCATTAATTTTTTTAAACGAGGATGCTTTTTTTAACATGACATTTATCCGTAATGATTTGTTTCCCAACAATATACTATTCCTATTAACAAAACCTCCCTTAATAAAATTCACATCATCATAAAACACAAATTTATCAACCGTATTGATTAACTGAAAATAACCTATATAGGGAAAAAAATAAGGTTGCATGATAGCTATTTTCTTAACGGTCATCATTTTTAATTTGATTAATAATTCGTTCTACCCAAACATTTTCTAAGCCTACAAACAAAGGCAAACACAATACCCTTTCACTTATAGATTCACTTATTGTGCAAGTGTTACTCCCATTTAAATAATCAATTGTATTTAAACTTGGGTAAAAATAGCGTCTTGGAAAAACATCAATTTTATTTAATCTTTCTTTAGCCAAAAGTAAATCTTCTTCTGTTTTAAAAATAACAGGAAAATAATGATAATTCCATTCTGTGCTTTCTCTTATTTTCAAGAACTTAAAATCTGAATCATCTAATAACTCTTGATATAATTGGACTATTTTTTTTCTACTTTCGAAAATCTCATTAAGATGATTAAACACAGCTAAACCCATAGCCGCTTGAGGCTCACTCATTTTTGCATTAATTCCTAAACCTTGAAATTTCTCTGGCCCATCATGTCCAAAATTATGTTTTGAATACATCGTTTCAAAGTATTCTGAATTACAAAACAAAGCGCCACCTTCACCGGTGTGAAACAGTTTAGTTGCATGAAAGCTACAAGTACTCACATCCCCATAATTAAATAACGATTGGCCTTTATACTTCACCCCAAAACAATGGGCGGCATCATATATAATCTTTAAGTCATGTTTCTTCGCTATCTTTTCAATTACTTCTACATCACAAGGATTACCAAACACATGAGTTGCCAAAATAGCTGAAGTTTTACTGGTAATAGCAGCTTCAATTTTAGTTTCATCAATAGTTAGATATTCAGGATGAATATCCACAAAAACTGGTGTACAGCCCTCCCAAATGATACTTGAGGTTGTCGCCACATAGCTAAAAGGCGTGGTTATTATTTCTCCCGTTAAACCTAAAGCTTTAATAGCGATTTGCAAAGGTAAAGTGCCATTGGTCATCGCAATAATATTAGGGACTTGTAGATAATCCTTTAATTTCACTTCTAACTCCTTTACCAAAACACCACGGTTAGTCATCCACCCTGTATCCCAAGCGCGTTTTAATATGGCTTGGTATTCTTCTTGTGGCGGTAGAAATGTTTTGGTTACGTTAATCATTGTGTTTTATTAAGATGAGGAAACTCTTGATGTAGCATCTTTTTATTTAAAAAATCAGCTAGTTCCTTATAACTTCCTTTTTTCGTAACATCTATACATAAAAAGTTAGAGTTATCCTTAAAAAAGTGTATAACATCTTCATTATGCCTAATATAGTTTCTAATAAACATTTCTTTGTTATACACATCATTTTCTGGAGTTTTCCATACAGCTCTACTTGTTTCCCAAACAAAACCTTCATATCTATAATTCGCATTTAATAAATCTTCTTTATTAGGTATTCTTTCTCCATTGGCAAATATTTTAGAATGAAAACGCGTAATAGATTCATACCAGGATTCCGTATCTCTTATAGTAAGTATGAATTTGGCTTTAGGATAGGCATTATATAAAAACAACCATGTATACGGCCATGAAAATGGAGCGTCTTGAAATGCCTCTGCACTTTCACAAAAGTTGGTTATTTCACCCCAATCTTTATTAGCATAAGCTTTGACCAACATCTCTCCTTCAATTTGATCACCTAACTTATAACCAAATTCTCCTAACACACTCTCTAAACTAGTTGTTCCTGTTTTGTTTCTTCCTATACAGAATATTTTTTCTTTATGCTTTCTAACTTTACCCCTTCTAAATAACATCATAATCTAATTTTCAGTATAATAATGAGTATCTAATAAAAATGGCTGCCAAACCTGATGCTCACTGAGCACCTGAAAATCTATAACTCCATTTATTCTTAAGAACGGTTCTTTAGTATTTGAATCATTTACCGATACATTTAACGTATAAATACCTTTAGATAATTGCAGTTTTTTATGTATAATTTTAAATGTAATAACACTATCATTAAATAAAATAGCTGCATTCGATGTATTCGGCTTTAAAATAGCCACAGGTCTTTGCTCCTTATCAAAAATTACAAATTGAAAAACTGGTAGCTCTTTTAATTTGTGATTTTTAAATTTAAAGCTAAGCTCCATGTTACTGCCCCATTCCAAGTGAGAAATACCTTCTTTTTTAACTGTATTATTTATTTCAACTTTTTCTAATTCAATACTTCCATCATCAAAAATAACATTAGTTTCATTATTAGAAAATCTAGTATAATATAAGTCAATCGCTTCACTAACGTTATCCCCCTGAAACTGCGTCCTACCATGCTCCATCAAAATAATCTGGCTACAAATACGAGATACCATGGGCATACTATGACTTACAAATACTATAGCGGTTTTTGGTAAGATAGTATCAATCGTTTTAAAACACTTTAATATAAACCCCAAATCCCCCACAGCCAAAACCTCATCAATAATCAAGACATCAGGTTCCATTTGAGCGGCTACGGCGAAACCTAAACGAACTTTCATCCCTGAGCTGTAATTTTGCACGGGCATATCAATAAACTCGCGTATTTCGGAGAAATCGATAATGTCCTCCACCTTTTCGTCTATTTCCTTTTTACTAAAGCCTAAAATGGCACCGTTGTTATAAATATTTTCACGTCCGCTCAAAATGGGGTTAAATCCGGCACCTAACTCGATTAGCGCCCCTACACGTCCTTTTATAGTGACTTTACCCGCATCTGGGTTTATTAGGCCATTCAATATTTTAAGCAAGGTAGATTTTCCGGCACCATTATGCCCAATAAGGCCTAGACATTCACCACGACGCAGTTCAAAATTAATATCTTTTACAGCCCAAAATTCTTGATCGCGAAGCTCACGGTCATTTTTATTACCAAAGACATTTGAGGTCAAATCTTTGATACCATACCACAAACTGGTTTTTAAATCCTTGCAGAACTTTTTGCTGAGGCCTTCTACCTTAACAAGAACCTCATTATTTGTTTGTATGTTTTTTTCTTCTTTCATTTTTTTTGCTCATTAGCCTGGGTAGGCGTGAAACGGGTTTCGTGAAACGGGTTTCGAGCTTATTAACCTAAACACTTAGTTATACGTAAATTTCCTCTCACGTTTCACGATCTACGTTTTACGATTCACATTTCATATTTCAACGTTTTCACCTTTAATTCCAAACTCATACGTAAATCGCGTTTCACGGCTCACGTTTCACGATTTACGAAAAACGCTTCACTAAAGACGTTTCACGAGACTCCACAAACAACTTCCCGTTTCACAAACACCCCTACGCATTAGACCTTTCTACTAGAATAGGAATGGATATACGGTAAAAAACCAGCGCCACAGAAAACAAGAGCAAACTCCCTACAAAGATGCCTATAAAATAATTAAAAAAAGCTGGAGTATTCCCCAAAATCAAGTCTCTTGCTGTTAAAATAAGTGGAGTTAAGGGATTTATTTCCATAATGGTTTTCATGATACCTGTTTTAGGAATCACATAAACTACAGGTGTCACGTACATTAAAAAACTGAGTCCTACACTAATAATCTTACCTACATCACTATACAACATACCAATAGGGGTTAAAAACAATCCTATGGTGGTACCAAATAAAATAGCTACCAAAATTGCAAGTGGAAATAGCAACTGTGTAGCATGAAAGCCTACGCCATAAAAAAATATGAAAAACAATAATAATATGCATTTAATGCCTGTATTAAACAACAGTTTATATACTCCTGAAAGTATAAGTGCTTCTTTAGGGAAATTTATTTTAGACATAATCCCCTTGGCACTTTTGGTGCTCGCTGTGGGCGCATTAATAGATTCGGTGATGATAGACCAGATTAAAGTTCCCGTAAAAGCAAATACCGGATATGGCGCCCCAGTATCAGTTAAAGTAACCGTTCCTGAACGTGATAGAAAAACCCAAACAAATGCAGTAAATAAAGGCGTAATAAATGCCCATAAAATCCCCAAATAACTTTGTCGATATTGAGCTTTAATATCGCGAACCGCCAATTGCTTTGCTAAAAAACGTGAACTAATTAAATCCTTAAAGCTGGCTCTAAACATGTGGCCCAGTCGTAACTGATTTTCCTTTTGATATATTCTCGTTTCTAATGCCATTGATGTTTGTAATTCTTAGGCTTATTTTTTGTTTCTAGTGAGATCCTGAAACACCTACCTCCGGTAGGTAAAAATTCAGAATGACACTACGACTTAGATTGATAATGAGATACCGAATTACCTACCTCTTACAGATAAAAGTTCAGAATGAAGTCAAAAAACTAAGCCCTTTTATTCTTCTTAAAAAATCGCTTTATTTTATAAAAAACACCTTGTTTTTTATCCTCATCATGATAGCCGTTAGCATAGTTTCCGTAGCCATAGCCGTAACCATAACCGTAGCCATAACCGTAACCATATTTGGCCTTTTGGTCGTAACCATTATAGACTAAACTGAGGTTTTTTATTTGTTTTGATTTATACTTTTCATTAATAAAATTAAGCATGCCTTTTTTAGTATAATCTTGGCGCACAACGTAAATGGAGGCATCAACAAAATCTAAAAGCTCTAAGGCATCGGCTACTAAACCTACTGGAGGGGTATCTAATACAATGTAATCATACTCTTTTTTCAGTTCATTAATTAAGGTTTTCATGTTTTCCCCAATCAATAGTTCTGAAGGGTTTGGCGGAATGGGCCCAGAAACAATCAAATCTAAATGGTCGATACCACTATTTTGAACCACTTCTTCCAATGTTGATTGTCCGATTAGGTAATTCACCACCCCTAAATCATTCTTAATCTTAAAATCTCCGAAAATTTTTGGTTTCCTAAGGTCTAAGCCTAGTAAAATGGTTTTCTTTCCGCTTAAAGCGAAAACCGTAGCCATATTAATAGAACAGAATGTTTTTCCTTCACCACTTACCGAAGAAGTTACCATGAGTGTTTTGGCACCATTAACGTCTTTGGTTTTATAATAATACTGTAAATTACTTCGAATAGCTCTAAAAGACTCCGCTACTGCCGATTTTGGTTTTCTATGGACTACTAAATTGTCTTCCAAAGTGTTTTTGCCAACCACCCCTAACAGCGGAATGGTAGATAGTTTTTCAATGTCCATCGGACTATGAATATTGTTATCTAAAAAGGTTAAAACAAAGGCGATGATTAAAGGAAACAGTAAAGCAGCAAAAAAAGCAAAAACGTAACGAACATTTAAATTTCTTCCTAATACGGTAGCTCCTGTGTTTTTAGCCGGGTCGACCACTAAGATGTCTGACACATTGGACGCTTTTATAATTTCAGCTTCACCACGCTTGGCCAAAAATACATTATAGGTTTTCTCGCTTAAGGTATATTGGCGCTTTATGGTTAGCATTTTTTGCTGATCTTCAGGCAACTTACTGAATTCTGACTCTACTCTACGTAGATTAGAATAAACCATTTCTAAATCCCTTCTTAAAACACTAGTCACCGAACTAATATTCTCCAAAAGCACGTTTTTCAAACCTTCTATTTGTCGGTTTAAATCGCTAAAAATAGATGCGTCATTTTTAACAGAATACTGTAATTTCGATTTCTCAACCGAAAGCTCATTAATTTTGGACACATTTGCCAAGATATTTGGGTCACCAACTCCTGAAATAGAAGGCGCAGGAACATCTGTAAATGTGTTACTTGTTAATAGATAGTTTTTAAGACTTGAATAATAGTCTAACTGCCTATTTATCGCTTCCTTTTCTTCTTCATACTTAGACAATTTCTCATTCAGTAAAGTGCCGTCGCTATCCAGTTGATAAATTTTATTTTCTTTTCGGTAATCGTTGAGTTCCTCAGCATTATCCGTCATCTCCACTTTTACACGGGCTATTTGCTCGTCTATAAATTTAATAGCGTTCGTGGCGTATTGATTTTTTCGATTTAATTGATCTTCACTTAAAACATCGACTACCATATTTAAGTAATCCACGATCTTCTCGGTATTTTTATCAATTAAAGTAAGATCTAAAATAGGTGAACTACTTGAATTTGCTACGTTCATTCTAGAGTTGTAACTAGCAACGACGCCATCAAAATTATTGAATTGAATAAAGAACACGGATCCTTGTGCTGCTTTTCGGTTTTCAGCCAATCGAACAATCCCTTTTAAAAAAGGTAATGTAATAGATTCTCCCAATTTAAAAGTTTCTTTAAATACCCCTACCGGCACATCAACTCTGGAAATTTCCTTGGTATTAAAGTTTTGAACTGCTACAGTCGTTCCTGTAAACTCAGTACTTAGCTCAAAAGTATCCTGCTCTAAAAACGTAATTTTAATGGGGGTTCCAATAAGTTGTGCAAAGTCGTTATCTTGATAAAACCGAAATGGTGCAGCTTTATAAATGTCTTGCTTTCTAAAACGGCCTTCTTTTAAGTAGGTTTTATAAAACTCTAAACGGTCTACAACTTTTTCATGATGCGATCGCGACTTCAAGGTCACAATCATGGTTTGTACTTTTGAAGTCACCCCTCCCCAGTTAAAAGTTAAACTGGCATTTGATGTGAATAACGGATTGCTATCATCCTCAATAGATATCTTGGTCCCTAAGCGATACGAAAACTCTTCTCTGATATTTTTTTGATATACTAAAAAAACACCTATTGCTAGAAGCAATACGAACAACTTCCAATAGCTCAAGGCTCGAAATAAAAATTTTTTTATATCAAAGCTTGAGGCCGATGATTCTGAAGCTTCAAATTCTTCCGTCACAGTTTCAAAATTATAAACTATTTGTTAACACATATATGGACGTAATTCCTGCTAGAATTGACATAATTGCAGCAAAATTTTGGATCACCGTTTGTCCGGCACCAATTACTTTACGCTTTAATGGTTTTACTAATATGATATCGTTTGGTTGAATATAATAATACGGCGAATTCATTGCACTTATATCGGTTAAATCGATATGATGAATGCGTTGTCCGTCTGGGTATTGCCTTACAATTAAAATATCCTTTCTATTTGCAGTAAGCATGACATCACCAGCATTGGCTAGGGCATCAATAATATTTACACGATCTTCAAAAATGGTATAAATCCCTGTACCATTAACCTCTCCTGTAACCGTATAAGTTACACCAGGAAGTCGCACCGTAACAAACAACTCAGCCGTTTCTTTAAAATATTGTTCTAACAATTCTTTCTTAACTAACTCCTCTATTTCGATAGTCGTATAGCCCAATACGGTAATTTCACCAAGTATAGGAAACTTAATTTTCCCGTGGTCATCTACCGTAAAGCCATTAAAATATAAATTCGACTGGTTTTGACCATTAGCATTGTTATTGTTAGTTTCTACTGGATTAAAAATCTTAGTCAACTCCTCATCCAAAGCCTTTACATTAATACTTAAAAGGTCGTTAACCTGAACTTTATAAGGTTTCGGAAGCTCTCGTAATACTGGAATCGTATCGTTTTCATCCCTATGATCTTGTAAGTACACCACATCTTTATTAGTGATACAGGACACAAAAACCGTGTTTACCACCACTAAAACTACAAGAAACCATTTATTCATATAAGGTTATTTTTCTGTACAAATATAACTGTTCGACTTTAACCATGAAACTTATGCCATATTTTTTTTTTTACGTTCTTTACAAAAAAAATAGATAGACTTTGAATTATTTAACTGTTGAAAACATATCAAAATCATACGGCGAGCATGTCCTTTTTGAAGACATTTCGTTTAGTGTTCATAAAGATCAGAAAATTGCCTTCGTAGCCAAAAACGGCACCGGAAAAACCTCCATTTTAAATATTCTTTCTGGTGATGACCAAGCCGATTCGGGAAATGTAATTTATCGAAAAGATATTAAAGTGTCCTTCCTGTCGCAAGACCCGAAATTCGATCCTGCTTTAACGGTTGAAGAAACTATTTTTGCTAGCGACAGCCCTATTTTAAAAGTGATTGCCAATTATGAAAAATCGCTTTTAAACCCAGAAGATACCGATGCTTACCAAGCCGCTTTTGAAGCCATGGAGCGCCATCAAGCTTGGGATTTTGAAACCTTATACAAACAAATTCTTTTCAAATTAAAACTTGAAAAGCTGGACATGAAAGTTAGTGTGCTTTCGGGCGGACAAAAAAAACGTTTGGCTTTAGCGAATGCTTTAATCAATAAACCTGACCTTTTAATTTTAGATGAACCTACCAACCATTTGGATCTTGAAATGATTGAATGGCTGGAAGCTTTTTTTGCTAAGGAAAACATCACCCTTTTTATGGTCACGCACGACCGCTATTTTTTAGAGCGTGTTTGTAATGAAATTATTGAGTTGGATGAAGGCCAGATGTATAGCTACAAAGGGAACTATTCTTACTACCTTGAAAAACGTGAAGCTCGTATTGAACGTGAAGCCGTTGAAACCGGTAAAGCCAAGCAACTCTTTAAAAAGGAATTGGACTGGATGCGTCGACAACCAAAAGCGCGAACCACCAAGTCTAAGTCTAGAATTGACGACTTTGCCGATATTAAACACCGCGCGCACCAACGTAGAAACGATCATGAAGTGCAACTGGAACTTAACATGGAACGCATAGGAAGTAAAATCCTTGAGTTTCACAAAGTAGGCAAAGCTTTTAAAGACAAAGTCATTCTTGATAATTTTGAATACAACTTTAAAAAAGGGGAACGCATTGGTATTATAGGGAAAAATGGCACGGGAAAAACTACCTTTTTAAATATTCTAACCCAAACCGCTGAACCAGATTCTGGAAAAGTTGTTAAAGGTGAAACCGTTAAATTTGGTTACTACACCCAAAACGGCATCACTATAAAGCCTGAACAAAAGGTTATAGATGTGATTCGTGAATTTGGTGATTACATTCCTCTAAAAAAAGGACGCCAAATTAGTGCGCAACAACTTTTAGAGCGTTTTTTATTCAGCAGAAAAAAGCAATACGATTTTGTTGAAAAACTAAGTGGTGGCGAACGCAAACGCCTCTATTTATGTACGGTTTTAATTCAGAATCCGAATTTTTTAATTCTCGATGAGCCTACCAACGATTTAGATATTGTTACGCTAAACGTTCTTGAGAGTTTCTTATTAGATTTTCCTGGTTGCATTATCGTCGTGTCTCACGACCGTTATTTCATGGATAAAGTTGTCGATCACTTATTCGTTTTTAGAGGCGAAGGTGTTATTGAAGATTTCCCTGGAAACTACACCGATTACCGTGTTTATGAAGATAGTCAGCCAGCGGTTTCAGCAATCACCGAAGAGAAAAAAGACAACAAATCGCAGAAACAAAACGAAATTGCTAAACTGTCTTATAATGAAGAAAAAGAGCTTAAAAACATTGAAAGCAAGCTTAAATCTCTCACTTATGATAAAAAAGAACTGGAAAACAAATTCAACAACCCCGATTTAACACAGGAACAAATCAATAAACTGTCTGATGAACTACAGAAAATTATTGATACCATGGACGAAAAAGAAGAACGATGGTTTGAGTTGTCGGCGAAGTTGGAGGGGTAGACTGTTGGCCTTTGACTTTTGACTGTTGACTGTTGACTGTTGACTGTTGACTGTTGACTGTTGACCTTTGACTGTTGACTGTTGACCTTTGACTGTTGACTGTTGACCTTTGACTTTTGACTGTTGACTTTTGACTGTTGACTGTTGACCTTTGACTTTTGACTTTTGACCTTTGACTGTTGACTGTTGACCGTTGACTTTTGACTTTGAAGTGTCTAGAAAATGAACGCTAGAGTAATTGACCAGTAACTAACAACTAAATGTAAAATATCATTTTTTTAAGTAGATTTGTGCCGCAACCCCGACTTTCGAAATACAACCATGCTATACCAAGCAACCAAATACATTAAATTCCTTTTAAAATCTAGCAATCAGCACGGGGTGCACTCGCCTTTTGTTTATAATTTGGTGACCAAATGTTTTTATGATCGAAATCCGCACGATGCTTATAAAACCATTCAAAATTATAAAAAAAACCTGCTTCAAGATAAAGGTAGTATCAAGGTTACTGATTTAGGCGCTGGCTCACAAGTGATGAAACAACAAGAACGCCTAGTCTGCAATATGGCTAAGAACGCAGGAACCACGCTTAAACGCGCTAAATTATTGTACCGCCTTAGTGCTTATTTCAAACCTAAAAACATCCTTGAACTTGGCACCTCTCTAGGCATCGCTACGCAGGCCTTAAGTTTAGGAAATCCGGAGTCACACATCACCACTATTGAAGGATGTCCGAATATTTCAGAATTTTCAAAAAGGCGTTTTAAAGACGAAAAACTTAATAATATCGAAAGCGTTCAAGGTGATTTTTCTTCTGAAATCAAAAAAATAACCTCTAATAACTACGACCTAATTTTTTTTGATGGCAATCACCAAAAAGCATCCACTTTAGAATATTTTGAGACTTTACTACAATCAGCGACTAACGATTCTGTATTTATTTTTGATGATATTTACTGGTCTGAAGGCATGACTGAAGCTTGGGAAATCATAAAACAACACCCCAAAGTAACGGTAAGTATTGATACTTTTTTCTGGGGATTAATCTTTTTTAGAAAAGAACAGGTTAAGGAACATTTTATGATTCGTTGTTAATTTTGTTTCGCAGAATTCAAATAAATCCTTTTAATAGAGGTCGGTAGCTAGTTACATACTTTTAGACGGCACTCCTTTAGGCTGGCGCATTGTTAGCATCTTTAAAATTTAAAAGTATACAACTAAATACTAGGCTGTAGAACTAATTATTTAGCGAATGGATTCTCAATCAAGTGTAGAATAACGTAAGGACGTGGTACCCGCGTTAGCGATTGAAGTGGCATCCTTTTTTGAGGTACGAGAAAAAGATATAACGTAAAGCGCGACCCCGATTTTTCATCGGGGTAACGCCCAAATTATTTTAATACCTTTCCGGATTAACGAAAATGGGTTATTTTATTAGAGTTTAAAACGCATTTACGATACCAAAGAAATCTTCGGCGTTAAGTGCAGCACCACCAATTAAACCACCATCTACGTCTGGTTTAGAGAAAATCTCTTCGGCGTTTGCTGGTTTTACACTTCCTCCGTAAAGGATTGAAACGTCTTCTGCAATATCGTTACCGTATTTATCGGCTAAAGTCTTTCTAATGAAGGCGTGCATGTCTTGTGCTTGGTCTGCAGTAGCTGTTTCACCTGTTCCGATGGCCCAAACTGGCTCGTATGCTAAAACGATATTTTGAAAATCGGCAGCTGCCAAATGAAATAGTGCATTTTTAATCTGACTTCCAACAACAGCTTCTTCGTTTCCTGCTTTTCTATCGGCTAACTCTTCACCAAAACAAAAGATAATACGCATACCTTTAGCTAAAGCCGCATCTACTTTTTTAGCTAGAGTTTCGTCGGTTTCATTGAAATACTCACGACGCTCACTATGTCCTAAAATAACCGTATTTATACCGATACTTTTTAGCATTGCAGCACTAACTTCACCTGTATAAGCGCCATTTTCAGCGAAATGCATATTTTGAGCAATTACCTCAATACCTGTACCTTTTGTACTGTTGTAGGCATGCCATAAGTTGGTTGCAGTAGGCGCAATCATGACTTCTGCATTTGTAGTTTTTGTCTGTGCTTTCAACTTTGTTATTAACGTTTCTGTTTGCGCTAAATCGTTGTTCATTTTCCAGTTTCCGGCTACAATTTGTTTTCTCATGGTAGTTTTACCTTGTTTTATCAAGGATTTTATTAGTTGTTTAAAATGTGTTCTATATTCTTGTCATCGGCCTCAACGGCTTTAAATAACTTTATGTTCCCTTCTGCATCAACCACCATATAGCGTGGTATCCAATCTATATTTACAAAATCTCCAAAGGCGCTTTTTTTACCGTTCTCTAAGTAATAATGTTCGCCTTCAACTTTGTACTTTTTAATGCCATTTTTCCAAGCATCTAATTTTCGGTCTAAAGATAAAAATACATAGGCAACATCGGGGTGTTTTTCTTGTAAAGCTTTTACTTTTGGCATGCCTTTTATACAATCGCTACACCAAGAGGCCCAAATATCGATAACGACGTCCTTGCCTTGGTGTGCTTTTAAAATATCTTTAAGAGCCACAGATTTCCCTTCTAAACTAAGAAAAGTATCGTTTAATGCGGCTTGGGTAAATTTTGTTGGGGTTTGTGCGTTACACGATGTAAAACTTAATAAGATAACAAGTAGGTAAACTATTTTTTTCATTTTAATGATGATTTATTATTAAACTAATCGGTCTTATTTTCTGCTTGAAACTAACACAAACAACACTTTATTCTAACTTCACTTTGGGATCTAACCAAACGTAAATAAGGTCTACAAAAATATTTATAATGATAAACAGCAACGCGATAATAAGCACAGCGCCCATAATTACGGGTAAATCTAAAGTGTTTAACGCGTTTACTATTTCTTTTCCTAGTCCGTTCCAACCAAAAATATACTCCACAAAAACGGCACCGGCCAACATGGAAGCAAACCAACCTGAAATAGCTGTAACCACAGGGTTCAAGGCATTTTTAATCGCGTGTCTATTTATAATTTGAAACTCACTTAAACCTTTAGCTCTTGCTGTTCTGATATAATCTTGATTAAATACTTCTAATAAGGAATTACGCATGAGCTGAATAACGACAGCTAGCGGACGAATACCCAACACTATGGCTGGTAGTATTAAGTTTTTCCAACGGATGTGCATGCCTTCTCCAAAATCGTCCAATTCATATAAGCTTCCTGTCATTTCCAAATTAGTATATTCATGCAAAACAAAACCAAAAAACCAGGCGAATAGAATAGCACTAAAAAAGGATGGTACACTCATACCAAAGGTACTTATTATTTGAATTAATTTATCCAACCAAGTATCCTTATTTAACGCTGAAATAACACCTAGAAACACACCTAAAAGCATCGCAATTACAATGGCTGTAATAGCCAAAACAAAGGTGTTTGGCAACGTTTCACTTAAAACCTGGCTCACCAACTTACCTTGTTTTGTAAAGGATTCTCTTAAATAAGGGAGTTTTAATACCGTGGTGGTGTTTCCAATAGAAAACAATTGCGTTTCATGATACTTTCCTGCTCTTAAAAAGGTATAGTCGTTAGAATTATTAGAGTGAAAGGATAAAGGTGATAAATCGTTGATGTAGTATAAATACTGGGTACTTATTGGTTTATCGAAACCATACTTTTGCTTTACCAGTGCTAACTGTTCACTGTCTTCATTTTGACCCAACATCATTTGTGCTGGATCACCAGGAAGCACATTAAATAAAAAGAATATCACCGTAACCACCCCAAAGAGAGTGAGTATAGCATATAAAATTTTATTTAATAAATAGCCTATCAAATAGATTATGGTTTATTTGTTAACGTTTAATAAGTCTAAAATTATAATTTTAAATCTTCAATATCGTTCCAATGTACTTTTTGCATCACCGTCCCTTTGTCTAACTCTATAATTCCAGGGTTTGATCGCACCACGGTTTTTAACGCCTTTTCATCACAAAGATAGAATTCAAAATCGATACTATAAGCTTCTTTTATGCGTTGTTTAGCAGCTTCTCCAGAAGCCGTTAATCCTATAATTTTAAAACCATTTTGTCTGGCTCTATCTTGCAGTGCTTTTAATTTCACAGCACCACCTTTTTCTATCTTTTCAAGACTGTAAGATACCACAACAATCAATTTTTCTTCTGCTAAAAACTGCGCTGTTAGATCTTCTTCCTCGCTTTCTATGGAGAAATCGTAAATTGGTGGTACGTAGCCTTCTTGAATCACTTTGGTTTCAACACTTACGTATTCACCATCTACAGACGGATAAGAACCATTGGTTTTTATCACTTTTTCTTCTCCATTCACCTTGAATGTCCAACTGTATTCTTGAACCGGTTTTGGCGCATTTTCAGGAACTGTCATGCCTTCAGTGATATTGGCACCAATTTTATAGGCTCTAAAATCTATAGCTGGTAGGTGTTCTAAAACATGAAAACCAAACCATAAACTTAAGATAAAACTAAGCAACGCAAAAATGGTAGTTTGTAATTTCCCAAAAACAGGATGAATGTATTTTACACCTACAAATAGGATGAGAATAAATACCAGTAGTACTAAATCTTTAGTAAAACTTTCCCATGGTGTTAATTTTAGGGCATCACCAAAGCAACCGCAGTCTTTAACTTTATCGAAATATGCTGAATAGAAGGTTAGGAATGTGAAAAAGACAATCATTAAAAGTAAGCTCCAAACCGTGAATTTCGGCTTGTACCCTATTAATAAAAACACCCCTAAAACCACTTCGAAAACAACTACTAATATTGAAATCCCTAGCGCATAAGGTATTAAGACTTCAATATTCAATACATCGGCACCAAAATATTCTTGTAATTTATATGAAAACCCTAGCGGATCATTCAGTTTAATAAATCCGGAAATAATAAATAGGACACCAACAAAAATTCTTGAAATAGCAACTAATAGTCTCATGCGTTATCTGCGTTTAAGTGGATCATTGCGAAGATCGCGTAATTAATCATGTCTTGATAATTGGCATCAATGCCTTCGCTAACAATGGTTTTTCCTTTATTATCTTCAATTTGCTTTACACGTAGTAACTTTTGCAAGATTAAATCGGTTAAACTACTCACGCGCATATCCCGCCAGGCTTCACCATAATCATGGTTTTTATCCTCCATAAGTTTTTTCGTTACAGCGGCCATTTTTGTGTATAATTCGGTCGCTTCTTCAGTAGATAAATCGGGTTGTTCTACCACGCCTTTTTCTAACTGAATTAAGGCCATAATACTGTAATTTATAATCCCGATAAACTCACTAACCTCTCCTTCATCAACCTTTCTCACCTCATTTTGTTGCAAACCTCTAATACGTTGTGCCTTGATAAAAATCTGATCGGTAAGCGATGGTAATCTTAAAATTCGCCATGCACTTCCGTAATCACTCATTTTCTTAATAAATAAACTTTTACAGGTATCTATTACGGCATCGTATTGTTTTGAAGTATCTTGCATGAATAAATTGAATTTTGCGTAAATTTCGCATAAATTATTAGAAAGTTCAAAGGTTTAAGTCTTAAAGTTCAATTAATATGGCTAGACCACACAAAACCATATCAATGACCATAAATTGTAAAGGACAACTCATCGATTTAGCATCACCAAAAGTGATGGGCATATTAAACATGACACCAGATTCGTTTTATGATGGCGGCGTTCATAAAAATGAAAAAGAAACCCTTTTGGTAGTAGAAAAAATGCTAAAAGATGGCGCTACTTTTATTGATGTTGGCGCTTATAGTTCACGCCCCAATGCCGATCATGTGAGTGAAACCGAAGAGTTAAATCGTATGCTTCCCATTGTAAAATCTCTTGTAAAAAACTTTCCTGATATTTTATTATCTATTGATACGTTTAGAAGTGAAGTTGCCAAACAAAGTATTGAAGCAGGCGCGGCATTGATTAACGATATTTCGTCTGGAAAATTAGATGATAATATGTTGCAAACGGTGGCCGACTTAAAAGTACCTTACATCATGATGCACATGCGTGGCACGCCTAAAACCATGCAACAACAAACCGATTATAACGATTTACTAAAAGACGTATTATTTTATTTTTCTGAACGGATTGCTGCCGCTAAAGCCCTAGGAATCATTGATATTATTGTAGACCCAGGTTTTGGTTTCGCGAAAACTTTAGAACAAAATTTTGAGCTACTCAATAAATTGGAACTCTTAAAAATGACCGATAAACCTTTGCTGGCAGGCATTTCAAGAAAATCTATGATTTATAAAACCTTAGAAACTACTGCTGACAAGGCCTTAAACGGCACGTCAATTTTAAACACCATTGCCTTACAAAAAGGAGCTTCTATTTTACGCGTTCACGATGTGAAAGAAGCTGTTGAAACGATTAAACTTGTTGAAGCTTTAAAACAATAAACCGTCATGAGATACTTTATTTTACTATTAATGACGCTTCTATTGTGTGCCTGCGGAAATGAAAAAGTAATTCAACTTCCAGAAATAGACCATTCTGAAATTACAGAAATTAACGATGTTTCAGCGGCTTATTTATTTTACGATGAAACACAAAAAGATAGTGTTGAACTTAACCGAAAAAACCTCATCGTTTCAACCAATTGGCTTATTAATGTTGATAAACGCCTATCACTGAAACAAGTAGTTCCTCACATTCAGTTTTTGCAAGAAAAAAAAGAGAATTCGAGTCATAAAAATGAAAACGCAAAAAACTACTACACCTGTAACGATATAAGTCGAAAAGATTTGGGCTTTATTGAATTTACCGATATTGTTTATAGCAATGACTCCGACCAATTAACTCCCGAAGACACCTATTTTATTGCAACTTTTGACTTGAATCAAATTATTGTTTTTGGACTAAATGGTACTGAACATAAAACAGACATTAAAGATTTAGTAAATACTGTAATGAAAACAACTTCTCAGGCTAAAGAAGCAGGCTCTATAGGTTTATCTTTCTATGATAAACTTCCTTTTGAAGATTATATTACTTTTAAATCTGAACTATCAAAACTCAATTTAAAAAATATAAAGATTTCAAATAACGAATTTATTTTTAATTAGAACGCGTTCTCATATTTCACTAAATTTACAAAAAATCACTTTTATCATTGGAAATATTTAAAGACATCCTAAACTTTACTGTAGTAGATATTATCGATGTTATTCTTGTTGCGGTACTGCTTTACTACCTATATCGATTAGTTAAAGGCACCGTAGCCATCAATATATTTATTGGAATCATTATTATTTACGGGGCTTGGCGATTAACCGACTTCCTTAACATGGAACTCCTCACTGGAATTTTTGGAGGCTTTATGAAAGTAGGTATTATTGCCTTGATTGTCGTTTTTCAACCTGAAATCAGGAAGTTCCTATTGATGGTAGGCTCTACAAATATTGGACGACGTGGAAAACTATTCAAGCAATTAAACTTTTTAAAATCTGAAGCAAGCAACGAAACCGATGTAGATGCTATAATTTCGGCTTGTAATAAAATGGCTCAAACTAAAACTGGAGCCTTAATTGTTTTTGAACGTAATAACAACCTCGATTTTTTATCGGAATCTGGTGATGAAATGAACATAAAAGTCACCCAACCCATTATTGAAAGCATCTTTTTTAAGAATAGTCCGCTACACGATGGCGCCATCGTTATAAATAACAATACAGTAAAAGCGACCCGCGTTATTTTACCTGTAAACAACGAAAAAAACATCCCTAAACGTTTTGGCTTACGCCATAGAGCAGGTATTGGAGTTTCCGAAAAAACAGATGCTATTGCTTTAGTGGTTAGTGAAGAAACAGGTCATATTTCCTGTTTTAAAGATGGTGAGTTTGTGGTTTATGATGATTTAAATGAATTGAAGAATCTTATTAAACGTGAGTTGGTTTAGGTTGTTGTAAAGCCTGAAATAAATGTATATTATATTTTCAGCTGGTCGAAAGTTTGCAACCGTTAGTGCGAATATTTATTTCAATCCTTTTTTAACATCCATTCTTTGCTGCAAAACTCTAACGATTTCAACCAAGCCACCTTCAACTTTTTTTGTAAAAAATGAGATGTGATTTAATTTTCGTTACTCTATAATCCTTTCGAGTTTGTTCTGCCGATTTCCCTACGAGATAATGATCTGCTATAAATTCGATTTCTCCAATTATTAAATCGTAATATCTATCAGCTTGCTCTTTTGACCATTTAAGAAAAGTATAAACCCAAATATCATTTAAATCAGCAATAGCTTGTTTACTTATTCGATATTTGTTTTTACTCATAAGTGTTTACCGTGCAATTTAGACAGATTTTCTTTTGGATTAAAATCTTCAACAAAACCACTATTTTCACCTACTTTTAGGGCTTTTATGAGTTCCCTTTCTTTTTTTCTTCGCGCTCCAACAAACGTAATGCCGAACGAATGACTACGCTAACAGAACCATATCTATCAGAATTTACTTCCTTTCTGATGAAATCTTCAAAATGATTCCCAAGTGATATTGATGTGTTTTTTCCCATTTCGAATACTATTTAATCCAAAATCACTAAACATTGGTAACATAAACAAGCCATTAGCTATACATACTGCTGAAGTTCATTTTTCATATTCATTCTTTTGAAGGAGAATGTCTGTGAGTTTTCATTCAGAAAATCAATCATCACAATAGCGTTTGCTGCTAGCTTATTTTTATAACAACCTACTTCAGAATCCACCGATAACGAATCCTTCAAAACTAGATAAATCAATTCAGCGATCTTATCTGTATGAGATGCTTCTATTTCTGAAAGTTGCTTTATTAATTCCGAAGCTTTCATTTCAGAAATATTATTTAATGACATATTAAATTCATTATTTAAAACGGCATTCAACTCCTCTATTCTACTTTTATAATCATCTGGGTTTCTTCCTCCTATTTTTTCAATTAAACCTGTCAGTAATAAATTCAGTTTTTGTATTTCTCGTTTTATGAGGTCTTTTTCTATTGCCATTTATAAATTTTAAGGGTTGGCACTTTTAAGGAGTACCATTCTGGATTTTTTAATTACTTTTCTAAATCTGTAATGAAATTAGGTTTAATGCTTAATCATTAAACCTTTATAGCTTGAGTCATCAACCAATTTCAAACGCTATTAATCATAGTTATTGTATACTTTCTCCTAACAAAGCTATTTTTTCCAACCATTTTTTTCTAAAAACGGAACTTGAACTTTTAATTGTTGAAATATAAGTGACTTTAACGGGGTTTATTCCGCAAAATTGTAAAGTTCCTTTTTTAAATTGGTTTATTGCTGGTCTTTTCATAATTAAAAAATCGTACCATTTAGGAGTGTCTGCTGTAATAATCAATCGTGCCGATTTACCTTTCAAGAGTTTTTCTGGAAATGGTTTCCCATCAATGAGTTGGTAAGTAATCCCAGGCAGAAATGTTCTATCAATAAACCCTTTCATTAATGCAGGGTAGCTATACCACCACACTGGAAATACCCACACGATATGGTCAGCTTGTTTTATTTTATCAATAGCATCAACTAAATCGGGTTCCAATGCTGTTCTTTTTCGGTAACCAAATTGCAGATTAGGGTTAAACTCCAATTCCGCGATGTTAATTTGGCTCAGTATTGAATCTGTTTTATTTACACCTTTCTTGTAAGCCTCAGATAACGCATAATTAAAACTCTCTTTATCTGGATGCCCATTAATAATCAGTACGTGTTTCATATTTGTTCTATGTTTTTTTTTACAAAGAACTGTGTCATCAAGCTTCTTTAAAAGGACATTTGTCTAATTCGAAATCGCCTTTCTTATTCGGCTTAAATGTCTTTGAGTAATCCCTAAATATGAAGAAAGGAAGTTAAGAGGTATTAATTGCAAAAATTCTGGATGATTTTCGAGTAAATCTCGATACCTTTTTTCAGCAGATTCCTTTTGCAACAGGAATATCCTTTTTTCCATTTTGATATATTCTTGTTCTGCGATGAGTTTAAAAAACTTCAACCAATTGGTACTTGATTCCTCCAATTTTAAAATATCACGCCTAGATATCGTTAAAATTTCAGTATCGGTTAGGGCTTGAATATTCTCAACAGTTTTATTTTGAGATAAAAACGAAGAATATGCACTCACAAATGTATTTGAAAAAGTAAAACAATAGGTTACTTCTTCTTCTAATGATGAATAATAAAATGACCTGAATAATCCAGAAGTTACAAAACCAACTTCAGTAGATGTTTGACCTTCTTTAATAAAAAATTCGCCCTTTTTCAATTTTTTAAGAACGACCTTCTTTTCTAATAAATCAATATCTTCGGTGGTGAGTATTCCAAATGTTTCTAGATAGTTCCTCATTTTATGTATTTACTGCTAGCATTTTTATATATGATTTGTTGCGTGGTTTACCCCGTAATTTAACAAATAAAACTAATAGAATCCTGATTGCTATCGGGACGGGAGAATTTTCGCAAGTAGGCTAGAGCTATCATTAAATTATACGGAGTAGGCATTAGTTTTTTTCTTCGCTATAAACATTTGAATTATGCTTTTCCATATAAAATTCAGGATTAGATAACTCCCTAAATTCGAATTTTTTATAAAGCCATTCTGCTGTATTGGTTAATAAAATCCAACGTCTTAATCCTTGAAGATTTGGATGTTCCATTATTTCTTTTATCAACCATTTACTTAATCCTTTTCCTCTATATTCCTTTAGAATATATACATCTCCTAAATATGCAATTGTTGAATAGTCTGAAATTATTCTAGCAAAACCAATTTGTTTGTTTTCGCAGTAAAGCCCAAAATTCAAAGAGTTTTCAATTGATGTTTTCAAAGTATTGATTGGAATTCCATTAGCCCAATCAGTTTCTTTTGCAAGGAAGTTGTGGATACTCAAAACATCTAATTTATTCTTATCGGTCGAAATGGTATATTCATCTCTATGTATTTCTCTAATCTCCATTTTCAGTTTTTTAAATTAACACCAAGTTTATGTATGAGACTAGCTACGTGATTAAAGGCCTAATTTAGACAAAATGAAACGAAACATAAGAAAACTCATAGTGTTTTCTAAGTAGATGGAAACTAGTTAATTATTTTTCCATGGAGAACGTTCTGCTATACTTTGTAGGGGATTTAAAAGTAGTTAATTTCCTAATAAGCACTTAGCCAAATCAAAAGGTTTTGTGGACTTAGTAAATACATACTAACTTTTGAATTAAACACCAAACCCTAATTAATTATAGGTATAGTTGGTGTAACGTTTTTATTTCTTCCGCTTTTTCTACTTTGATCTTCCCTTTTGTCGGTATCATATTTCTCCAAACCCAGTTATAATGCTCAATTACTTGTCTAGCATTTAAGTGTGGTCTTTCCCCTGTTGTATGTCCATCTTCAACAACAGTTATATTGTAATCCTTTATTAGTGCGGATTGGATAGTAGATTCTACACAAAAATCAGTTGCGCAGCCGGTAATAACTAATTCATTTACATTTAATTTTTTAAGCATTAACTGAAGTTGCGATCTGTAAAAGACATCATTTGCATATTTATCAATTCGAACATCATTAGCTAATATGATTAAATCATCCAAAATTTGCCAATCGGTACTATACTTTTCAAATTCACCGGTTCCTGTTCCGTCGTGTTGGATACAAATAACGGGAAAGTTTAATTTGCGAAATAATTCTGAAAGAATGTTGATTCGCCTAATAACTCCAGTTGTGTCAAATCTTGGTTTTTTTGGCGTGAAAGAGCCTTTTTGCATATCAATTACTAATAAAGCTTTTCTATTTTTCATTAATATTTTGCTTTTATTTTATCTTATAAATACACCAAGTTTTATATTTAGTGGACTTCACTTATAAACAAAGACCTTTGGAGTTAACACAAAAGCCATGTGTTTTTTTATACATTGTTAGCAAACGCATTTCATCTTTTCGCCTCTGTTTTAAATAATTTATCCCAAAAAAATGTATAAAATCCAAAATTCCCATTATTAAGCTTATGATGAGCTTTATGAAATGTATTTGTTGTGAAGATAAATAAGAAAGGTTTGTAGGTGTTCCCATTTAAATGTGTTATTAAACCATACAGCCAATTGAAAAATAAAAATAAAATAAAACCATAAATATTAAACTGAAACAAAACAGTTATCAAAGTTAGTAATAATCCGAAAAATATAGCTTCCCAAGGAGACATATGATATAAACTAACAGAATTAAATTTATCTGAATGTTCGTGATGTTTTGAGTGAATTTTTTTTAATAAACTTAAACGATGAGATAGATAGTGTAAAGCATACATTAAAAAATCCATTAACAAGAATACAGCAACAAAAGAGAACCAAATATTGTATTCAGAAAATATAATTAAATCATTAACCCATAATATATAGCCAGGTATGGCTATTATAATATTTATACACAAAATAAGTATTGAACCTATTATTTCCTTTTTAAGCAGATCTTCTTGATAATTGTATATTTTATTCCACAACTTACTAATTGCAATAGTTAATATATAGGTGAAAATATTCGCTATTATTAGTAGTGAAAAAAAAGTAATTGGATTTTTTAACTCCATAATATATTCAATATTTCTTTATTGTAAGATGTTTGACTGATCATGTTATTATGTGTTTACAACGTTCTCAGCTATGCTTAGTACGGGATTTAAAAGTAATAACTTTTCAGTTTAAACACTTAGCCAAATCTTTTTATTTTGTTTTATCTTTTTTAGAAATAAAGCCAAATCAAAAGATATGGCGGACTTTGCAAATACAAACTAAACTTTTGATTAAGCACCAAAACCCGTATTAAGTATAGGCATTGTTGTGGTGCGTTATTTTAAGCAGACGCAGGATTTATCTGTATTTGTCCTCCTATTGCTTTTAATACTTTCATAATCGTTGCGAATTGAGGTTTCGCTCCCTCAGATAGTGCTTTATATAAACTTGGTCTACTTAACCCAGTTTCCTCCGCAATTTTTGTCATTCCGATAGCCTTTGCAATATGTCCGATTGCGTTGATTATATCTGCATTATTACCTTCTTCCAAAACAGTGTTAAGATATTCCGCAATCATTTCTTTACTGTCCAAATAATCAGCTATTTCAAATCTTGAAGTTCCCATTTTCTATTTATTTAATTTTTTCCAAATCACTTTTGCTTTCTCGATGTCCTTTTGTTGTGTTGATTTATCTCCACCAATCAGAAGAATAATTATTTTACCATCCTTTTCTTTGAAGTAAACTCTGTAGCCTTTTGCAAAATTTATTCGCATTTCCCGAATTCCTTCGCCAATAGTTTTGCAATCGCCGAAGTGTTCATTAGTCTCTAATTTTTGAATTCTGAATAAAATTTTGGCTTTTGCTTTAAAGTCTTTTAGCTTTCTCAGCCATTTGTCAAATTCATTTGTTTTCTCAATAAAGAACATAAAAACTGTATCTACCTGGATACAAAGTTAAGAAAAAATATTTAAATAATTTAGATTCAGAATTAGTTTTCGGCTGAGTGTGTTAATGAACAACAATAAATAACCCTCCTCTAAGCCACATGTTCCTTCAAAAACTGCACTTCATACAAGTTTTTGTAGTAACCGTTTTCTTTTTTGAGTAATTGCTCGTGCGTGCCTTGTTCTACAATTTCACCAGCATCCATAACAAGAATTTTATCTGCTTTTTGAATGGTTGCTAAACGATGGGCAATCACGATGGAAGTTCTGCCTTTGGTGATTTTATCGGTTGCTGTTTGAATGAGTTGTTCTGAATAGGAATCAACCGATGATGTTGCTTCATCCAATACTAAAATACTTGGATTGGTGACATAAGCACGTAAAAAGGAAATGAGTTGACGCTGCCCCGAAGACAACATGACACCACGTTCTTTCACATTATAATTATAACCATTTGGAAGGGACATAATAAAATCGTGAATTCCAATATCTTTCGCCGCTTGAAACACTTGCTCTTCAGTAATTTCTGGGTGATTTAAGGTTATGTTATTCATAATGGTATCTGCAAACAAAAATACATCTTGCAATACCACAGCTATTTGCGTTCTTAAGGAAGCTAAAGTTACTTGTTTTATATCGACACCATCAACAGAAATAACGCCCGATTTAATTTCATAAAAACGGTTTAGTAAATTTATAATGGTTGATTTCCCTGCTCCAGTTGCTCCAACAATAGCAATGGTTTCACCTGCTTTCACATCAAAGGAAATCCCTTTTAAAACGGTTTCATCTTCAACGTAATTAAAATAAACCTTATCAAAAGCAATCGCACCTTTAAAATTATCGGCAACATGTGTACCATGGTCATCAATTTGAGAGGTGGTATCAATCACTTTAAAAACTCTGTTAGCGGCTACCATCCCCATTTGAAGGGTATTAAATTTATCGGCTATTTGTCGTAAAGGCCTAAAAAGCATGGGTACGAACATTATGAAGGCTACTAAATCACCTTGAGAGACAGTGCTATCTTCCATAACAACGTTTAATCCACCATACCAAGCTACTAAACCAATAGTAATTGACGCTGATAAATCGGCCAAGGGAAAGAAAATAGAGTTATACCAAACGGTTTTTAACCAGCCTTTTTTATGACGTTCGTTAATGGCTTTGAAATTTTTATATTCTATATCTTCACGCGTAAAAAGTTGCAAAATTTTCATTCCAGTTAAACGCTCTTGCACAAAGGAATTTAAATTTGAGACTTCATTTCGTACTTCTTCAAAAGCCTTTTTCATATACTTCTGAAACACACGTGTCGCGTATAACAACAGTGGTAACATGGCAAAAACAATCAAACTTAGCTGAAAATTGATATACACCATAACCCCAAAAACAACAAGCATAGTCAATAAATCACGAACAATCATAAATAATCCCTGACCAAAAATATCTGCAATACGTTCCATATCGGTTACTGCTCTGGTGATTAAAACCCCTACCGAAGAATTATCGTAATACTTCATTTTAAACCGCAGTAAATGGTTGAATAATTTTATACGCACATCAACCACTAAATTCTGACCTAACCATGTGGCGTAATAGATAAATAACAACTGAAGGACGGTTGAAATTAAAAGTACCGCCAGCATGATAACCACATAAAACAAAAAGTCTCTCTCTTCCTTTTTGGTGATACTTTCATCTATGGCATATTTGGTTAAATAAGGTGTTGCTGCACTAAAAATTGCCAACAAAATCACACATACAATAAGACCATAAAAAACCGTTCTATAAGGTTTTATATAGTCAAAAAGCCGCTTAAAAAGCTGAAAGTCAAATAAATTTTCTTTTGGTTTACTCATCTAAAGTCTTAATATCTTATATCTTCTGGGTATTCAATATGCGTTAAAAACAAACCGTGTGCTGGTACCGAAAAACCGGCTTCACACCTACTTTTAGATTTGATAATATCATGTAATGCTTCAACTTCCATTTTCCCTAATCCGATGTTGATCATAGTTCCAACAATCGCACGTACCATGTTACGCAAAAAACGATCGGCTTTGATAATAAAATGAAGCTCATCATCTTTATAAAACCATTCTGCTTTCATGATGTCACAATTATAAGTTTTCACATCGGTATTACTTTTTGAAAAGCATTGAAAATCCTTGTATTGAAATAACACCTGACACGCAGCATTCATTTTATCAATATCTAAAGGCTTCTTTACGAAATACGTATTTTGGTATTGAAATACATTTTTTTTGGTCGTAATACGATACAAATACTGTCTACTTAACGCATTAAATCGCGTATGGGCTTCGGGCTTAACCTTAAAAACATCATGAACTGCAATATCTATTGGCAAATATGAATTAAGCTTATAAAGTAAATTGCTGTTTTCAAAAACAACATCGGTATCAAAATGTGCAAACATTTGCGAAGCATGTACACCAGCATCTGTTCTGCCCGCACCCATGATTGAAATAGCTTCTCCCAGAATAGTTGATAAGGCCTTTTCTAAAACCTCTTGCACTGAAATCGCATTGGGCTGATTTTGCCAACCGTGATAAGGTTTTCCGTTATAAGAAAGTTCTAAAAAATATCTCAATTTTAATACATTTGTTCAATCAACAAAGATAGGCAGTTTTATGCTTCTTAAGAAGTCTGCATCTTAATTCTATATTAAAAGATTTTCATGACTAAAATCCTACTGCTTTCCGATACGCACAGCTATATGGACGCTGATATTTTAAAATATGTAAAACAAGCAGATGAAGTTTGGCATGCTGGTGACATAGGTGATTTACAAGTGACCGATGCTATTAAAAAGCTAAAGCCGCTTCGGGGTGTTTACGGCAATATTGATGACGCTGAAATTCGCGTAGAATTTCCAGAACACAACCGTTTTATGTGTGAAGGTGTTGATGTTTGGATCACCCACATTGGTGGCTACCCACCTAAATATAATGTGAGAGTAATAGATGAAATTAAAGTCAACCCTCCTCGTTTATTCATTTGTGGGCACTCCCATATTCTAAAGGTGATGCCAGACAAAAAGCTGAACTTAATTCATATGAATCCTGGAGCTGTTGGTAAACACGGATTTCACAAAGTGAGAACCATGCTGCGCTTTACTATAGATGGCCAGAAAATTGATAATTTAGAAGTGATTGAATTCCCCGTAAGGCATCCTAAACCTTAAAACCTTCATTTATTTACATACAAGGACTTAGTAATGTCTTCTACAGAAACCTAAGCATCACAAAGTCAACAATTAACAGTATTTAACGTATAAAACTGTGACGTTCAATTCATAAATTGTAGCTTTGCCCTTCGATTTATTAAAACAGTAAACATAATTATTTATGAGTCAAGTAAAAGAAAATGATACCGTAAAAGTTCATTACACAGGAAAATTAGGAAATGGTCAAGTTTTTGACAGCTCTTTGGAAAGAGAACCTTTAGAAGTAACTCTAGGTCAAGGTATGCTTATTCCTGGTTTTGAAGCAGGTATTATTGACATGAAAGTAAACGAGAAAAAGACAGTTAACATTCCTGTTGCTGAAGCTTACGGAGATGTGCGTCAAGAATTATTATATGAAGTAAAAAAAGAACAATTACCTCAAGATATGGCTCCTGAAGTTGGGATGGGCTTAGCATCTAAAGATCCTGATGGTAGAGAAGTTCAATTTAGAGTTGCTGAAGTACATGATGAATACATCATCGTTGATGCAAATCACCCTTTAGCTGGTCAAGATTTAACATTCGATTTAGAGCTTGTAGAGATCAAATAATTTCTAATTACAAGTTAATAATATAAAAAGTCTGGACTTCGGTTCAGACTTTTTTGGTTTAAATAAATAGATTTTAGGCTATTCTGAATTCATCTGGATTAAGATATTTTTTAGTAACAAAAGACCCTTCAGGTTTTAAAAACCTGAAGGGTCTGCAAAGTCATTTCATCTGTGAAAATCTGTGAAATCTGTGTCTAAAAAAATCTGAGTGAGTCACTGTGAATTCTCTGTATACCTCCGTGTTATAATCTCGAAAGAGTAAGCTTCAAAAACTAAAAACTAACATAATTTCTTGCGAAGACGCTAAGCCGCAAAAATTTAACACGTAAAATTCGTGAGCATTAGTGAAATTCGTGTCAAAAAGAAAGCTTAGCGCGCCTCTGTGAAATCCTCTGTGATTCTCTGCGTAATAATATTTTTTAGTTGTAACCTCAGCCTTATAACTAAGCAGCTACTTCGGATTAATAAACGTCTCAATATCAAAAGTAGATAACTTAGGATTAGCCCCTTCTCTTTCCGCGACAAGCGCACCAACCGCACTTGCAAAGTTAATTGCCATTTGCGGTTCTATATTATTTAATAGCTGACTCACTAGCGATGCTAAAAAAGAATCGCCTGCACCAACCGTATCTTTCACTTCTATTTGATAACCACTATTATAGTATAATTGGTTATCGTATAACAAAACGGCACCATGCGAACCTTTGGTAACACAAATATGCTTCGTGTTTGTTTTTTCAGCAATAAGCATTAAATTTTGTTCCAATCCGTTGAATTTAGACCCTAGATAAGCGCTCACTTCAAAAAGTTCATCATCGTTAAACTTAATAAAATCAGCTTTATTCATGAGATAAATTAAAATATCGATGTTATAAAATGGCGGACGCAAATTGAGATCGAAAATTTTATACGAAGCCACTTCGATTAAGTCATAAAGCGTTTGTTTAGAAATAGCATCACGAGTGGCTAAACTACCAAAAACAAAAGCATCTGCATTTTTAACGGTTAATACTGCAGCATCTACCACGGTAATTTTATCCCATGCACGTGGATATTCAATGGTGTAACTGGCAGAACCTTTATCACTTAAAACCACTTGAACATCGCCAGTTTTAAAGTCTTCTAACTTTTGAACATGCTCTGTATTTATATTATTTTCTTCAACAAATTTCAACAAAGTCGTACCAAGCTCATCATGACCAACGGCACTAATCATCGAAACGTTGTGTTCAAACGACGCCAATCTTAAAGCTACATTTAATGGCGCTCCTCCTATTTTTTTATGCTCTGGAAAAACATCCCAGAGTACTTCTCCAAAACAAACAATATTGGACATGTCTTAATTTTTATTAATTTTCGTTATACTGAACTTGTTTCAGCATTTCAACTTTATTATTTCTTTAATTGTTTTCTGAAATCAGAAATTTATAAGCCAATAAAATTAAGCGCTAGGTTAGGCGTCAGATCGAGGCATCCTACAAAAATTTTGTAAAACGGTGATATTGATGTGATTTATTTTTTGGTTTGCAGACCCTTCAGGTTTCAAAAACCTGAAGGGTCTTATCACTCAATGATAGTAGAGTCGATATTGAATTCAGTTTTATAGTATCAATGTTCTCGACTCCGCTCGAACACCGTCTTACTCAGAAACGCTTTCGACTGTGCTCAACAAGCTGACAATAGTCTGCTAAAACTGACAACAATCGGCTCAAGCTAATGACCATAATCTCTATACCCCACGTGATGCTTTTTAATAAATATTCGATTCCATGGTTTGCTGATTAATAGAGTTTTTAAATATTTCTAAAATACGTTTAGCAATACCCGTCCACCCAAAATTACGTCGTGCAAAACGAGCTCCTTCCACAGACAGTTCATTTCTTAAATTCGGATATAATAAAGGCATTGACATCATCGCTCCAAATTCAACCGGACGATGCGGATCGGCAAACAAAGCTTGATTTCCAAAATCAATTAAATCATACAAACCACCGTGAACAGTCACCACACTTGGTGTTCCGCAAGCCATGGCTTCAATAGCTACCATTCCGAAAGGTTCATACCTAGAAGGCATGGCAAAAATATTTGCCGAACGGTAAACGTTTGCTAAATCTTCATCTGCAATATAATTTTTCCATTTAATTTTATCGGCAACCCCTAATTCTGTGGCTAACTTAACCAAATTTTCAACCCCTTGCTTATCTTGTTTAGAGTCTCCACCAACAGCCGCAACTAATCGTGCTTCAGGACAAAGATCAAAAACAGTTGGCAAGGCCTTAATTAACAAGTCGTAACCCTTATTATGAGCCATACGCCCTAATGCCAAAATATCGGTAGGATGAATGTCATATTTGAGTCGTATTTTATCATTCTCCTTTGTTGGAACGGGATAAAAGCGGTTTTCATCAATTCCTGGAGGAATCATGCCACAGTTACGCGCTAAAACATCATACTGCTGGGTTAACAAATCAACCTGAGGTAAAGTAGTTGCAATCACATAATTACACATTTGATACACGAAATATTCTTTTCGAATACGCTCTTTGAAACGGTAGGTTTTCTCCATTTCCTTTTCATCCATATCACTTCCCATAGAGTGCTGTTTCCACCATCCTAAGGAATGCGGCGTGTGTACGTGCGAAATCCCTAATTCTTCAGCAATTTTTTGTCCGGCCCATCCTGCATCCCAATAATGAGAATACACGATATCATATTTTTTGCGTTCCTTTTTAATCGCCGCTAAAGTATTTGTAACAAAGGCTTTAAGATGATCATGCATATCTTCTTTTCTGATGAATTTTTTTCCACCGAAAGGGATACGCCAAACATTATAATTTTCATTAACCTCATCATATTCAGGCTGATCTTCAAACTGACGCGTTACTAAATCGACATTACGTCCTAAACGACTAAAACGTTCTGCGAGCTCTAAAACATAAACTACTTGTCCGCCGGTATCTGGTTTTCCTAATTCTGGGTTTGCTGCAACATATCCGTGCAACGAGATCATTAATATTGACTTCATGTATTCTATTTTTTAGTTTTTATTTAGTTATTTTTAAATCGTGACAAGCTGAAATGTACTGCGCCGCAGACCAAGCTTGGTAGGCTTTCCCCATTGGTTTTCCGGTAACACCATGTGCCCATTCTGTGAATTCCCATTCTTCACTCATCCCTTCTTTATTAATTAAAGCGAGTTTATACAGTTCTGAAATAGCCATTTCTTTTTGACCTAATTTATTCACAAACTTCACCCAAAAACCACCTACGAATGGCCAAATACCACCATTATGATAATGATTTGGTAAGTTTAAAAGGTTTACGGTGTAGTAAGGACGCCAATCGGGATCTCCTGGCATAACCACCGGATACACATTAGCCACAGGGAACGGATCATTCACTCCAGCTCCTAACATAAATCGAAAGGTTTGATGAGCCTTTTCTGAATCTACCGTACCATGTAAGAATGCTAGGATGTTTCCTAAGGTATCACAGCGCCAGCTAAAATCAAAAGGTGTGGTTTGTGCAATTAAATAAGAGGTATCTCCTAAGGTGAATTGTTTTTCGGCAAAAGACACCGAATTAAACATTTGCTGTTTCGTAGAGGGCCAGAAATTCTGAACGATTTCCTTTTTTATCACCTGTGACCACCTAATGTATTCACCGGCCTGTTCTGAATCGCCTAACATTTCCAACATGCGCCCGAAACACACATTAGAACGGTACCATAAAATTTCATCATAAAGAATGTTATAACTTCTTCCGAATAAATCTGTCCAATCTCCAGCTTCAGGAATTTCTAATAAGGCATCATTATTACTATCGTGAGCGCCCAACCAATTCATGGTTTTCTTTATATCTTCAATATGGGTTCTTAAGAACTCAATGTCTTTAGTTACATTTACGTATTCATATAAGGCTATAATTACCCAAATACCACTGTCTATAGAACATATCCCTCCTACTCCTGAGTAGTCAGGAACATTGTCTTTAATACGCACATTCGATGGAATTTGACCATTTCTAGAAATGTGTTCTAATAATGTTAAAAGGGTTTGACGCTGGCATTTATGAATTTCTTCATCGTGAATAAGCGGTAGAGAACCAATCACAGTAATAGCACCGTCTCGAGCCCAAACACTATGATAATTGACATCGGTTCCGTGTGTAATATTATCTACAATAGAACATGCAGAAAACCCTAGAGGCGTAATGTTTTTCTTTAGAGCTTCAACTGCTTTTTCATAGCCTACCTTAATAAGTGCTATTTTTTCATCTTCATCTTCAGTAGCCATATTATTCAATTCCTGCTGAACAAAAAAATCATCGGTATGATCAACGTCTACGGCACAATTTGCTTCTTCTGATAACACCGCATAAAAAACCAGACCTTCAACAATACCATCACCTTGTTCCTTTTCAGAATGATAAACTTTACGGTGTTTGGTATATGCATAAAGTTCTTCATGGGCATTAGCCACAACAATACCTTTAACATCCTTTAAATCGAACATAGCCGAATCATTTCCGCTATCGCCCGCCACTACAACGTTGCAAGAATCTATATCTAGATTTCTGAGCAACCACTGTAAAGCGTTTCCTTTATTCGCCCATTTAGGTAAAACATCCAAATATTGTTCACCAGAATACACCACATTAATGTCCATATTGGCATTGATAAAATCTTGCTCAATACTTTCAATTAAAGCAGGTGTAGCATCATGAAAAAAGTAACTTCTTTTGTAGGCATGCTGAAACCTTGCAGGTTGGTCGCTTATGGGGTGCGTGATTCCTTTTATAACTTTTTCAACAGCATCTAAGTTCCAGCCATCATCCAGAATATCATTAAATTCCTTAACAACACTTTGGGTATTATAGTTATAAATGTGCGTTCCTACACCAGAAATGATATAATCAGGCTCTGGCAAAACTTTAGTTTTTATAAGATTTAAAACATCATCAATAAGCCGCCCGGTGTTATAGGTTAATAACACATCATCTGATGGCTTATACTGTTCCCAAATTTTACGAAAATTACTTTTGTAAGTGTGAAAATCTATTAACGTGTTGTCAATATCGAAAGACAAGAGCTTAATAGTGCTCTTATTAACAGGGTTTGTATCCATATATAAGAAAGACATTTTTTAAGCATTTTCGATTGTTTTCACTCAAAAACAACCAAAAAAAACATGTTTATTGGCTTAAATTAAGCAAAAAAAGCCATAAAAGCGTCCTCAATCAGATTGGATATGAACTGCTGAATTTATTTTTACTGAAATAAAAATATTACATACTTGAAAATATGTATTTAAAAATATATACTCCTTATACCATGAATATGGAAATTACCTAAAAATAAACTTAAATTCCACTTATAAAACTCCCATAAGGATCTTTAAACTGCATCCCTTCTGTAAACCTATGTTTGCTTAATTGTTTGAATTCCACCAGAGCCCAAAGCACAAATTCCTTAACGAAATAACTGTCTTCTAAAGATAAATTCGGTTGATGTTTTCCTAACAAATCATCTAAAGGAGAAATACCACTTAATAACCTTTTATAATCTTTGTCTTTGGAATCGTCTAACAACTCAAAACCTTCCTTCTGATTAAAAAACCAGGATACAATATCGTCATATTCCCCATCATCTTCTTGCTTTTGAAGTTTTTCAATTTTTGGAAAATATTCTACAAACATGGTTTTTACAGCCTCACCTATTAAATTGTAAGCCACTAGCGCAGCACCTTCCTGCTCACCTTCATAAACCAATTCGACTTTCCCGGTAATAGACGGAATGATTCCAACAAAATCAGATAAACGCACCGTTGTTTGTTCATCGCCTGCCAATAAAGCACGACGCTCGGCTGTACTTAATAGATTCTCTAGAGCCGTAATACTTAAACGTGCACTTACACCACTCTTTGCATCAATGTATTCGCTTTCACGGGCTTCAAAAACAATTTGTTCTAACAAATCACGAGCTAAATTTGGAACGACTACTGAAGATTTTTGTGCCTCTACCAGTTTCGCTTCTTGTTGAGTAATTTGTCTTGCTGTTTCAACATTTATTGGGTAATGCGTTAAAATTTGCGAACCAATTCTATCTTTTAAAGGTGTTACGATACTTCCTCTATTGGTATAATCTTCAGGGTTTGCAGTAAATAAAAACTGAATATCTAAAGGCAATCGCAGTTTAAACCCTCTAATTTGAATATCGCCTTCCTGTAAAATATTGAATAAAGCCACTTGAATACGTGCCTGTAAATCGGGCAACTCGTTAATAACAAATATGCAACGGTTTGCTCTTGGTATCATCCCGTAGTGAATCACGCGATCATCGGCATAACTTAATTTTAAATTGGCGGCTTTAATAGGATCTACGTCACCAATAATATCGGCTACCGTCACGTCGGGCGTGGCTAACTTTTCGGCAAAACGTTCGCTTCGATGTAACCAAGCAATAGGTGTATCATCTCCTTTTTCTTTTATCAGCTCTATAGCAAATCTGGAAATTGGTTGTAACGGATCGTCATTAATTTCTGAACCTTCCACATAGGGAATATATTCATCTAAAAGATTTAGCATCAATCGCGCTAAACGCGTTTTTGCTTGTCCGCGTAGTCCTAGCAAATTAATATTATGACGTGATAAAATGGCGCGTTCCAATTCGGGAATCACCGTATTTTCATAACCATGAACCCCTTCAAAAGTAGTTTCTTTATTTTTTATTTTCTGAATGAGATTATGTCGCAATTCGTCTTTTATCGACTGACTCTTATATCCTGATGCTTTAAGTGCTCCTAAAGTTTTTATGTTCATTACTTTTTTGTTTATTCGTTTATTTGATTATTCGTTGAATCGGCACTTCCATTGTTAATTTCCAATAGCAAATGGCCTACTACCATAGCTTACAGCTCTTTTCTAAATTAAAGGATTCCTCCTAACGTCGGAATGACATAAATTCAAATTCATAACTCTTAACTTATTAATTGTTTAACTGAAAACTGCGACTGCGACTGACAACTTCTATCTACCCCCTAATCCGTTTCTTCCTATTCGTTTCATAATCCTCAAAAATCATTTCGCCTAGACCTTTAATACCGGTATAAAAGGCTTTTCCTTGATTGGCATGTGTAAACTCCCTAACAAACTGTCGTAAATAAGCGTCTTGAGCAATCATAAACGTTGTTATGGGAATATGTAAACGGCGCGCCTGTTGCGCCATAGCATAACATTTATTGACGATATGCGCATCTAAGCCCATGCTGTTTTTATAATATTCACCGTCGGGAAGTCTTAAACAACTTGGTTTGCCATCGGTTATCATAAAAATTTGTTTGTTGGTGTTTCGTTTTCGGCGTAGCAAGTCCATGGCCAATTGCAATCCCGCCACCGTGTTTGTGTGATAAGGTCCTACTTTTAAATAAGGCAGATCCTTAATTTCAATTTGCCATGCGTCGTTTCCAAAAACCAAAATATCTAAAGTGTCTTTTGGATAGCGTGTGGTAATTAATTCGGCAAGTGCCATAGCCACTTTTTTGGCTGGTGTGATACGATCTTCGCCATATAAGATCATACTATGGCTAATATCAATCATGAGCACTGTACTCATTTGCGACTTATGCAAGGTTTCTTCAACTACCAAATCGTCTTCCGAAAGGATAAAATCACCAATACCATGACTTATTTGCGCATTTTTTAAACTTTCGGTCATAGAGACTTTATCGAGCGCATCACCAAACTGGTAATTTCTAAAATCACCAGTATGTTCATCGCCAGATCCTGGGGTTTTACTTTTATGATTCCCTTGTCCGCTGCGCTTGATATTCCCAAAAATACGATCTAGTGCTTGCTGCCTAATGGCGCGTTCAGTTTTCGCAGTAATAGCCGTACCTCCTTTTCCGTCTGGTTTAATTTCATCGCGTATATAGCCTTTCTTTTTAAGATCTTCAATAAAATCGTCTATGGTATATTCTGGGGTGGTTAATTTGTATTCCACATCCAATTCACGCAACCAATCTATGGCTTCATCAAAATCACCTGAAGTATGCGTGATAAGTTCTTTGAAAATCTCAAAAAGTTTATCAAAAGGCGATTGATAAGGCGCTTCGAAGGTTTTGAAAACAAAGCCTTTCCGTAGTGTCTTTTTATTTTTCATAGCTCCATAAAAATACTATAATTTTCTAGAAATATGAAAATGGGGTGATTAGTTTTTGGTTATTGGATGCTTACTCTTGCGAAAAATTATTACACGGAGCTACGCTGAGATTTCACAGAGGGGCACAGAGGGTTATTAATGTTTCATACAGAAGTGTAACTGTTCAACTAAAAACTCCAATTGAAAAGACTTCTTCTTTCGTCAGGAATGAAAACTTGAAACTTGAAACCCAGGACTAGATTTCCT
Organism: Tamlana sp. 2_MG-2023; assembly: GCF_030548465.1. Lineage (GTDB taxonomy): Bacteria > Bacteroidota > Bacteroidia > Flavobacteriales > Flavobacteriaceae > Pseudotamlana. Next base: position 141,819 of record NZ_JAUOSF010000001.1, on the reverse strand, counting down.
CCCGCCGATTCAACAGTTAAACAAATAAACGATTAAACAACCTACCTGAATTTAGACACAGATTTCACAGATTCCCACAGATTGTTATTAGACTTATTACTCCTTTCAACTGGCCAATTTTTAATTATTCCTTTTTAATTATTAATTGCCCTTTGTTTATTTGTTTAATCGTTGAACCGACAACTGAGACTGAAAACTGTAACTGAGTACTTCTAGAAATTACTCCACACGCTCCAGACCTGCGAAGTCAATAATTTTTATATACTTCCCTACGGCTTCAATTAAACCTTCTTTTTTAAACTGAGAAAGCACACGAATAGCAGATTCGGTTGCGGTTCCTACGATACCAGCATAATCTTCACGAGATAAAAGCACGCTTAAAGTATCATCAGGATTGGTTCCGAAGTTTTCATGAATATATATTAAGGTTTCCGCCAAGCGCTGACGTACTGATTTCTGCGCCATGTTCACAATAATATCGTCTGAGTCTCTTAAATCGTGCGCCATATCTTTGAGCACTTCGAATGAAAACTTAGGATTCTTCTGCAAATCGGCAAAAATTTCACTTTTAGGAATAAAGCAAACTTCCATATCATTTAAGGCCGTAGCTTGCAAGTTTGAACTCTCTTCACTAATTAAAGAACGCTGACCTAAAAGTTGCCCTTTTACAACCATTTTCACAATTTGATCCTTGCCGTTTTCACTGAGCTTAGATAGTTTACAAATGCCATCTTTTATACAATAAACACCGTTTAAAACCTCTCCTTCTTCAAAAATAACTGCTCCTTTTTTAATGGTATGCGATGTTTTGCACGAAGAAATACGCACCAACTCATCCTTAGTTAAAGCTTTTAAAGAATTAAACTGTTTAATTATACATTGTTCACACTTGCTCATACCTATTATTTTGTATTTTGTAAAAATAAATAAATCATGACAATTATCATGTGTATTGATTTGTTCATTTTTCATTTTTGTTAATTGACAAAAAAACAAGCAAAATTTTTATGGAACATAACACATGTTTCCACTGTGGGCTAGATTCAACAGCTTCGGAAATCATTTATGATGAAAAATCTTTTTGTTGTAACGGTTGTAAAACGGTATACGAGATCTTTTCGGCAAACGATTTGACTTCATATTACGATTTACAACAAGCTCCCGGTGCTACACCTATAGAAACTGAAGGCAAATACAATTTTTTAGACAATGCTAAAATTGTAGAAACCCTGCTTGAGTTTAACGATGAGCACACGCAAATTGTTACACTTTATATTCCACATATTCACTGCAGTTCTTGTATTTGGGTTCTTGAAAACTTAAACAAATTGAACCCTGGCATTACGGCTTCCATCGTTAATTTCGGAAAGAAAACAGTTCGTGTCACTTATAATTCTGAAAGTATTTCCATAAAAGCATTAGTCAAATTACTTAGCAGCATTGGTTACGAACCTTTTATCAGCCTAGATGACTATTCGGTTGGAAAAAAGAATGTAGACCGGTCGCTTATTTACAAATTAGGCGTTGCAGGTTTTGCCTTCGGAAACATCATGTTTCTATCATTTCCTGAATATTTTCAAGTCGGTGAGTTTTGGCTCGAACAGTTTAAACCATTGTTTAGATGGCTCATGTTTACCTTTTCACTGCCTGTAATTTTTTATTCGGCTCAAGATTATTTTATTTCAGCATATAAAGGTCTAAAATCAGGTATTTTAAATATTGACGTACCTATAGCTTTGGGTGCGGCCGTTTTATTTATTAGAAGTACAGCCGAAATCGTTCTAGATTTAGGAACCGGATTTTTTGATAGCCTCGCGGGATTAATATTTTTTCTTCTTCTCGGAAAATTTTTTCAGCAGAAAACCTACAGCTTTCTATCTTTTGAACGCGATTATAAATCTTATTTCCCTATCGGAATCACTAAAATAACTGCTGAAGGTGACGAAGAATCCATTCAAGTTTATGACATTCAAAAAGGTGACCGACTCCTAATTAGAAACGAAGAATTAATTCCTGTTGATTGTATTTTAATTAACGGAAGAGCTCGCATTGATTATAGTTTTGTTACCGGTGAATCTGAAGCGGTTTCAAAGCAATCTGGCGATAAATTATACGCCGGTGGCAAACAAGTTGAAGGCAGTATTGAAGTTGATGTTTTAAAAAGTGTTGAACAAAGTTATTTAACCCAGCTTTGGAGCAACGATGTGTTCAATAAAAATAAAGAAGATGCTTTTACAACTTTAACGAATACTATTAGTAAACGATTTACCATTGCTATTTTAAGCATTGCATTTGTCGCTACGGCATATTGGCTATTAAACGACAGCTCTAAAGCCTTGAATGTTTTTACTGCGGTACTTATTATTGCTTGCCCATGTGCTATTGCACTTGCAGCTCCTTTCACTCTAGGAAATATGCTTCGTATTTTTGGCAGGCAGAAATTCTATGCTAAAAACGCTTCGGTAATTGAGCAATTATCACAAATAAACACCATTATTTTTGATAAAACAGGAACGATTACGGCTAATAAAGAAACCACAATCGCCTATGAAGGTTCAAAATTATCAACAAATGAAGAGGCTTTTCTAAAAAGCACCTTAAGAAACTCTAATCACCCCTTAAGCAGATCACTTTATGCGCTTTTAAACAAACATGATATTGTTACCATTGAAAACTACGAAGAACATATTGGTAAAGGTATTGAAGCGCAATCTAATCAAGATTCGATAAAAATTGGTTCTGGCGCTTTTGTTGGTTATACTTCAGAAACAGAAACCTTAAACACGGCGGTACATGTAAGCACAAACAATCAATATAAAGGCCGATTTACTTTTTATAACCGCTACCGCAAAGGCCTTTCTAAACTTTTTAATCAGTTAAAAAAGGAGTACGATTTAGTTATTCTTTCAGGGGACAATTCTGGAGAACAAGAAAACCTCACCAAATTACTTCCTGCAAAAACGAAGTTGCTTTTTAATCAGAAACCAGAAGATAAACTGGAATACATTAAGCATCATCAAACTTCAGGCGCCAAGGTCTTAATGATAGGCGACGGACTAAACGATGCTGGTGCTTTAGCACAAAGTGATGTAGGTATTGCCATTTCTGAAAATGTGAATGTTTTTTCTCCGGCTTGCGACGCTATTTTAGATGCTTCTAGCTTTAATCAGCTATACAACTTCATAAAAGCCTCAAAATCGGCTATTAAAATCATAAAATGGAGCTTTGCTTTATCGTTAATTTATAACTGCATCGGACTCTATTTTGCAGTTACAGGCCAATTAGCACCAGTAATTGCAGCCATTTTAATGCCTTTAAGTTCCATAAGCATTGTTGTATTTACGACAATTAGCACTAACTTCGTAGGAAAAAAAATTCGTGATAAGGTTGAAAAAACATGATAAATGTCATATTTTAGAATGCCGTATCAAAATATATTTGAACACTAAACAACAATTCAGAACTACCAAATGAGTGTGATATACATCTTATTAGCAATCAGCATCATAGTTGCCGTTGGCTTCTTTATTGCCTTTGTAGTCGCAGTAAGAAGCGGACAATATGACGATAGCTATACCCCTTCTGTTCGTATGTTGTTTGAAGACGAACTCGTAAAAGAAAAACCCAAAAAATCAATTCTAACCAAAAAAGACTAATTCTCAACTATGGAAATGCAACAGTTTCATTACGATAATAAAATCGTAACCAAATTTATCTACGCTACAATAGTTTTTGGTGTGGTGGGCATGGCAGTAGGTTTACTACTTGCCTTTTTGTTTTTATTCCCAAATCTAACCGATGGCATTTCATGGCTTAGTTTTGGGCGATTAAGACCATTACACACCAACGCCGTTATTTTTGCCTTCGTAGGTAATGCCATGTTTGCGGGTATTTATTATTCCCTGCAGCGTTTGCTAAAAGCACGTATGGCTAGTGATTTACTAAGTAATATTAACTTCTGGGGTTGGCAACTTATAATAGTTTCTGCCGTTATTTCACTTCCTTTAGGTTACACCTCTTCAAAAGAATACGCCGAATTAGAATGGCCTATTGATATCGCTATTGCCGTAATTTGGGTCGTTTTTGGTATTAATATGATTTGGACGATTTTAAAACGTAGACAACGTCATTTATACGTAGCTATCTGGTTCTATATTGCCACTTTTGTTACCGTTGCGGTACTTCATATTTTCAACAGTTTAGAATTGCCAGTGAGTGCGATGAAAAGTTACTCGGTATACGCAGGAGTTCAAGATGCCTTAGTACAATGGTGGTATGGACACAACGCTGTGGCCTTCTTTTTAACCACACCGTTTTTAGGATTGATGTATTACTTCGTACCCAAAGCAGCAAACAGACCTGTTTATTCTTACAGACTTTCTATTGTACACTTTTGGTCGTTAATCTTTATCTATATCTGGGCAGGACCGCACCACTTATTATATACCGCTTTACCAGAATGGGCACAAAATTTAGGTGTCGCCTTCTCTATCATGTTATTAATGCCTTCTTGGGGTGGTATGATAAACGGACTCCTAACTCTTCGTGGTGCTTGGGATAAAGTTCGTACCGATCCTGTTTTAAAATTTTTAGTTGTTGCCATTACAGGTTATGGTATGGCTACTTTTGAAGGTCCAATGTTATCATTAAAAAACGTAAATGCTGTTGCCCACTTTACCGATTGGATCATTGCTCACGTACACGTTGGTGCTTTAGCATGGAACGGATTTATGGCCTTTGGAATTATTTACTATTTAATTCCGAGGTTATTTAAAACAAAATTATATTCTTTGGCCTTAGCTAATTTACACTTTTGGTTAGGCACTTTAGGGATTATCATGTACGCCTTACCATTATATGTTGCTGGATTTACGCAATACTCCATGTGGCAACAATTTAATCCAGACGGTACTTTAGTTTACGGAAACTTTCTAGAAACCGTAACGGAAATCATGCCAATGTACTGGATGCGTGCTATTGGAGGATCCTTATATATCATAGGAATGTTCGTTTTAGTTTATAACGTGATTGCCACGGTTAAACAAGGAACACCTGTTGAAGACGAATTGGCTGAAGCTGCGGCTTTAGAAAAAGTAACAAACAAACGTACTGCTTCTGAAGGATGGCATACCTGGTTAGAGCGTAGACCAATTCAATTAACCATTTTAGCAACTGTTGCTATACTAATTGGTGGTGTCATCCAGATTGTACCAACCATTATGGTAAAATCGAATATTCCAACCATTGCTAGTGTAAAACCATACACACCTTTAGAATTAGAAGGTCGTGATATTTACATTAGAGAAGGTTGTGTTGGATGTCACTCACAAATGATTAGACCTTTTAGACATGAGGTTGAACGTTACGGCGAGTACTCTAAAGCTGGGGAATATGTTTACGATCATCCATTTTTATGGGGTAGTAAACGTACCGGGCCAGACTTACACCGTGTGGGACAGAAATATTCAGACAACTGGCACTTTAACCACATGTACGATCCGCAAAGTACCTCTTCGGGTTCTATCATGCCGCGTTACCCATGGTTAATTACTGGAGAAAGTAGCCGATTAGACAAATCGATGACTGAAGCTAAAATGGAAGCCATGGTAAGCCTAGGTGTTCCTTATACAGATGAAGAAATCGCCAATGCACAGCAAAGTATGGATGCTCAAGGTGCTCAAATTGAGAAGAATTTATATTCAGATCCTGATTTTGTAGCTGCATATGAATCTGATAAAAAGGCAGCTGCTGCAAACGGTGAAGATTTCATTGAAATGAAAGACAGAGAAATCGTTGCAATAATTGCTTATTTACAGCGATTAGGAACAGATATTAAAGTGGAAACCGCACAATAATAACCACCTAAAAACTGCAAACATGTTAAAATATATAAAAAACCACATGGAGAGTATCGCTGGGATAGAAATATACCCGATCATCTCCTTATTAATCTTTTTCATCTTTTTTGTAGCCTTATTTTGGTGGGTAGTTACCGCTAAAAAAGATTACATCGATAGAGTAAGTAATTTACCATTAGACAACCACCAAAACGACGACATATCATGAGAAACTTAATTCCATCTTGGATTCGTGTTCCGGTCCTGTTTTTTATCATTCTAGGAACGGTCGAATTTTTTGTAGATTCTGGAAATCAACCCGCTTTTGTAAAATATCCAGCCGTATTGCTGTTCTTACTATTAGTGCTATTTATTTTAATTTCTATCGAAGGTATTGTTGGTTCTCTAGAAAATGTCATGTTTCAAAAATTAGATCCTGAAGCAAAAGCAAAGTTTATTGCCGACAGAAATAAATCAGTACAACTGGATTGGTTAAAGAAAACCTACATTAAATTATTAGGATCTAAACCTCTCGAAAAAGAAGACGAAATCATTTTAGACCATAGTTATGATGGTATAAAAGAATTAGACAACGACTTACCGCCCTGGTGGAAATATGCTTTTTACATCTCCATTGTATTCGCTGTCGTTTACCTTTTAAGATTTGAAGTTTTTAGCGGTCAAAATCAAATTGAAGAGTTTGACACTGAACTTGCTGAAGCTAAAGTAGCGATAGACGCTTATAAGAAAACAGCTAAAGGATTGGTAGATGTTAATTCGGTAACGCAATTAACAGAAACAGCCGATTTAGCTGCGGGTAAAAACATATTCAACACCAACTGTGTGGCCTGTCATATGGCTGACGGTGGCGGTGGTATTGGTCCGAATTTAACAGACACGCACTGGATTTTAGGCGGGGATATTAAAAGTATTTTCCATACGGTTTCGGAAGGTGGTCGTTCAGGAAAAGGGATGATTGCTTGGAAAGCACAATTAAAACCTTTAGAGATTGCACAGGTTGCAAGTTACGTTATGACGTTTCAAGGCACAACACCTGCAAATCCTAAAGCTGCTGAAGGTGACATTATCGTAGATCCCAATGCAGGTACTGAAGGTTCTGAAGCAACAACTGATGCTGATGCCGTAACTACTGAATCAACAGAAGAAACTGCTGAAACACAAATAGACACGACATTACAAGCAGAAACACCTGCTGAAGATATAAACGAATAAGACTAGATTATCACACATTAAACTAAATTGACCTCTTGAGTTACCAGCTCAAGGGGTCTAAATTCAAAAAATATTGGAAACACCGGACAACGAAACATTTAGAGATTCTATTGGTACGGTTACCAAAGACGGAAAGCGCGCCTGGGTATTTCCTAAAAAACCTAGCGGAAGATTATACAAATACCGCAAATACGTTAGCTACCTATTATTAGCATTCCTATTAACTGCACCTTTTATAAAAGTAAACGGCAATCAGTTTTTAATGTTCAATGTACTAGAACGTCGTTTTAATATATTCGGATTCCCTTTCTGGCCTCAAGATTTTTATTTATTTGTAATTTCCATGCTTATTGGCGTTATTTTTATTGCGCTTTTTACTGTAGCTTTTGGTAGAATATTTTGTGGATGGATTTGTCCGCAAACCATTTTCATGGAAATGGTATTCCGTCGTATTGAGTATTGGATTGAAGGCGATCGCGGCAAACAAATGCGTTTAGCGAAACAACCTTGGAACGCCGAAAAAATAAGAAAAAAAGGACTAAAACTCTTCATATTTTTACTCATCTCATTCATAATAGCAAACGTCTTTCTTGCTTATTTGATAGGCAGTGATAAACTCATACAATACATAAAAGATGGCCCGAGTAATCATTTGAGCACCCTAGTTTCACTCGTAATTTTTACAGCCGTTTTTTACTTTGTTTTCGCCTGGTTTAGAGAGCAAGTCTGTATAATCGCTTGTCCTTACGGAAGGCTACAAGGCGTGCTTCTAGATACAAAATCGATTGTTGTTGCCTACGACCACAAAAGAGGTGAAGCCGAAAATGGACGAAAAAAGTACAAGAAAAACGAAGACCGCGAGGCTCTTGGCCATGGTGATTGTATTGATTGTAAGCAATGTGTAAATGTTTGTCCTACAGGAATAGACATTCGTAACGGGACACAATTAGAATGCGTAAACTGTACCGCCTGTATTGATGAATGCGACCATATTATGGAAAGCATCAACTTACCAAAAGGTTTGATACGTTACGCTAGTGAGGAAGAAATTGAAAAGAAAGCCAAGTTTAAATTCACACCTCGTTTAAAAGGTTACACCGCCGTTTTAGTTATTCTTACTGGATTATTAACCGGTATGTTGTTCTTAAGAAACGATATTGAAGCGAATGTTTTAAGACTTCCGGGGCAACTTTATGAGCACAAAGACAACAACATTATTAGTAATGTATTTACTTATAAATTGGTAAATAAAACCACACGCGATTTTGATGATGTCACGCTTAAATTACTATCACATAAAGGCATGCTTAAAATTGTTGCGACTAATGATAAACTTCATGTGCCAAGTCAAGGCTTAGCAGAGGGTACTTTATTTGTTGAAATTAATAATTCGGCATTATCAGGTGACCGAAATAAAATAGAAATTGGCGTTTACGAAGGTGATAACTTGATTGAAACGACTGCCGCTAACTTTTTGGGGCCTCGAAGTTTTAAATAGTTAATGAATAATTAAAAATTAAAAAGGAATAGTTCTCAGACCTTATCGCTAAAACATGAAAAAAATTATAATATATTCTTATACCCGATTTAATATCTCGCAAAAAATTTATTGAAACAAAACAAGATTCATGTAAAATCAAACACACTAGAAATTTGACTATTTTTGAAATATGAATATAAATGACAAAAATATATATCGGATTAAAAAACTTTGTGAACAATACAAAGTTAGAAGCTTCGCTGCTTTTGGATCTGTAACTAGAGATGATTTTAACGATGAATCAGATTATGATTTTGTTGTAGATTTTGATGAAAATGACCCATTTGAATACACTAATTTATACTTTGAACTGAAAGACAAACTAGAAAAATTATTAAAACGTCAGATTGACCTCATTGAACACCGTGCCATAAAAAATAAATATTTCAAAAAGGAACTTGATGAAACAAAAATCCTGATTTATGGACAATAGAATTAATTCATGGCTTGAGGATGTCGAAAGGTCGATTGATGAAATTTATGATTTCTTACCTGAGAATCTTGATTTTTCTGAGTACCAAAAAGATTTAAAAACAAAAAAAGCAATTGAACGAAATATTGAAATAATAGGAGAAGCGATTAACAGAATTTTAAAATATAAACATTCAGGTATCACTATTAAAAATGCAAAAAAAATAATTGGAACAAGAAACCGAATCGCTCATGAATATGATAGTATTTCAGATGAGGTAATTTGGACAATCATTTTAAAAGAACTTCCCAACTTAAGGAAGGAAATTATTGCATTAAAAAAATAAAACACAGATTCCCGTTTTCACGGGAATTAAAAAAACACAAAAATAGCAATGAAAATAAACTGGGGTACAAGCATAGTATTAGCGTTTGTGGGATTTATTTCCTTCATCATGTATTTTATTATCACCATGAATGTGGATAAAGCATACGATCATGAGTTGGTAACAGAAGATTATTATGGTGTAGAATTAGCCTACCAAAATGATATTGACAGACTAAACAATGCCAATACGCTTTCAGAAAATGTTAGCTATAAGAAAACCAAAGACGGTCTAGTTATTACTTTTCCAAAGGGTCTAGACTACAAAACCATTGAAGGCAAAGTAATTTTATACAGACCATCAAGTAAAAAATTAGATTTTGAAACCCCTATTTCACTAACTGATTCTGAATTACTTATCAAAGACAAACGCTTACTTGATGGCCGTTGGGATCTTAGAATAGAATGGGAATACCAAGGAAAACCATATTTGTTTAAGGAAGAAATACACCTTTAACATGCTCGTTTCGGCATTCATATTAGGCTTATTAGGCAGTTTTCATTGTGTGGGTATGTGCGGCCCCATTGCCTTTATGCTTCCTGTTGATCGCTCGAATCAAATAAAAAAAGTATCGCAAATATTTATTTACCACTTAGGGCGCTTACTCGCCTATAGTATCATTGGTTTAGTTTTTGGTTTTATAGGGAAGCAATTGTACTTGTTCGGTTTTCAGCAGCAGCTCTCTATCATTATTGGAATTTTAATGATTCTTATGGTTTTAATTCCGCAGAAAACCTTTAATAAATACAATTTCTCTAAGCCTATTTACAAAGTCATTTCTAAAGTGAAATCAGCTTTAGGAAAAGCCCTTAAGAAGAAGACCTACGATACCTTTTTAACGATTGGTTTTTTAAATGGTTTTTTACCGTGCGGATTAGTTTATATGGCCGTTTTTGCCGCTATTGCTAGTGGAAATACACTTTCTGGAAGCTTATATATGGCCGTTTTTGGTTTAGGCACCATTCCTTTAATGACCACTGCTATTTATTTTAGTCAGTTTTTAAAAGGCACAGCCAGACAACGCATTCAAAATTTAATTCCTGTATTTATAGTTATTATTGGTGCATTATTCATCGTCCGCGGTTTAGGTTTAGGCATCCCATACCTCTCTCCTGCTCCAGTTTACGATACCATTTCAACAGAAATTGATTGCCATTAACACCCTTTTTTAAAGTCAATTTTTGATTTTAAAATTTCATCCACATAGATTTTATTGATTACTTATAAAAAGAAATAATAGCGTTGATTTCACCCTTAATAGTTTTACTATTACATTTGAAATCAAATTAGTTACTGATGCGTAATTTACTTTCAAATCTTAAAATTTCAGTTCCTGACATCATTTACGTTAAAGATCCCGAATCTTCAACCTTAGGCAAACGCATCATTGAAAACAGCATTATTTTAATTAATGAAATTGGTTTTGAATCTTTTACGTTTAAAAAACTAGGGATTAAAATAGGTTCTAATGAAAGTTCTATTTATCGTTATTTCGAAAATAAGCATAAATTATTATTGTATCTATCGTCTTGGTATTGGGCTTGGTTAGAGTATCAAATGGTGTTTGAAACCTACAGTATTCATGACAAAAAAGAAAAACTAGAAAAAGCGATTTATATTTTATGCAGAACCACCAAAGAAGATTCAAATTTTTCACATATCAATGAAGTTATTTTAAATAACATTATTATTAACGAAAATTCAAAATCCTTTTTAACCAAAGAAGTTGACCAAGAAAACAAGGCTGGTTACTTTGTAATTTACAAACGTTTGATCGCACGATTAAGTGATATGATTACTGAAGCCGCCCCAGATTACGCCTTTGCATCTTCGTTAGCAAGTACCATTATTGAAGGCAGTTTACATCAGCATTTTCTAAAAGATCATTTACCAAAAATGACTAATTGCAATGAAAACATATTACCTTCATGTTTCTTTATTAACCTAACATTAAACACCTTAAAACTATAACAATGGCGGAACCAACAATGACACCATGGCAACGTTTTCTAGGACTAATAGAGCTTGAAAAAAGAGATATTTTACAAATATTCTATTATGCTATATTTTCGGGTGTTATTTCCTTAACGCTCCCTCTAGGAATCCAGGCCATTATCAACCTAATTCAAGGTGCCCAGGTATCTACATCATGGATTGTACTAGTTGTTTTAGTAACTGTTGGTGTGGCTTTCGCTGGCGGCTTACAAATTATGCAATTACGTATTTTAGAAACCATTCAGCAGCGCGTTTTTATGCGCTCATCGTTTGAGTTAAGCTACCGGTTTCCAAAAATAAAAATGGCAGAACTTCGTAATTATCATCCACCAGAATTAGCAAATCGCTTTTTTGATACCATAACATTTCAAAAAAGTTTATCAAAAATTCTTATTGATGTTCCTACAGCTGTTTTACAAACCATTTTTGCTTTAATTCTACTTTCTTTTTACCATTCATTCTTTATTATTTTTGGTGTTTTACTACTGATTCTAATATTTGTTATTTTCAAGTTTACAGCAGAAAAAGGACTGAACACCAGTTTAAAAGAATCTAAAAACAAATATAAAGTTGCGCACTGGATTCAAGAGATTGCCAGAACGGTAACCAGTTTTAAACTGTCTGGAAGCACGAGTTTAGGCTTGAGTAAAAATGATGAATTGGTTAGTGAGTATTTAAAATCGAGAGAAAGTCACTTTAAAATACTCATGTTACAATTTATTCAAATGATAAGCTTTAAAGTGATTGTTACCGCCAGTCTTTTACTTATCGGCGGTGCTTTGGTTTTAAATCAGGAAATGAATATTGGTCAGTTTGTAGCTGCAGAAATCATCATTTTATTGATTATAGGTTCAGTTGAAAAATTGATCCTTGGCTTGGAATCCTTTTACGATGCCCTAACTTCAATAGAGAAAATAGGTCAAATCGTTGATAAAGAAATGGAAAGTCAAGAAGGCGATATGCCCGTTTTTAAAAATGGCTTAACCATTGAATTAGACCAAGTTTCTTATTCAGTTTCCGATAAAAGTAAACCCATTTTAAACAACATTTCTTTAAAAATCAAAAAAGATAGTCGTATTCTCATAACTGGCGAAAGCGGAAGCGGAAAATCAACATTATTACGACTTATTGCAGGTGTAAATGAAGCCACTTCTGGTGCGGTATATGTAAACGACATGTCGATAAGCAGTTTAAATTTGAACCATTTCCGTTCTCAAGTTGGCGTTTCCTTTTCTGAAGAAACTCCTTTTGACGGCAGTATTAGAGAGAATTTAACTTTTGGAAATCCAGCGATAACCGACGAAAAAATATTTGAGATTATCGACAAAGTAGGTTTGAGATCATTTATTAAAGAACAACCACAAGGTTTGAATACCATCATTCAAGCGGAAGGCAATCAATTGTCATTTACTGTTTCGAAGAAAATTATTTTAGCGCGAGCAGTTTTAAAGTCTCCAAAAATATTAATTCTTGAAAAACCTTTAAACAAGTCCTCCAAAGAAGAATCCTTAGAAATTATAGAGTTTTTAACTAACAAGTCAAATCCATGGTCGGTAATCGTGATTAGCAATGATAAAAACTGGGCGGAAAACTGTACTGAACTATTGACTTTAGAAAATGGTAACGCAACCCTTCAAAACCTATAAATCATGCTAAATATATCTAATAATAAATTAAACAAAAAGGTAGATTTAACACGTTATAAGTCTAGCAAGGACATTTTCAATAAAGACTATTATAAGCAATTCAACAAGTTTTTAATAGCACTTGCCATAATTATAGTGATTATACTTTTTCTGCCGTGGACTCAAAACATTACGGGAAACGGTACGGTAACCACCTTAAAACCAAACCAGCGACCGCAACATATCATGTCGCAAATTCCTGGACGCATTGAAGAATGGTTTGTACAAGAAGGCGACTATGTAAAAAAAGGAGATACAATTCTTAGAATTTCTGAAGTGAAAAGTGACTACTTTGATGATAAATTGGTGGAAAGAACAAACCAACAGATAGAAGCAAAAACATCATCGGTAAATGCTTATGAAGGCAAAGTGAATGCATTAAATAGACAAATTGGCGCCATACTTAACGAGCAAAAATTAAAGTTTAAACAAACTGAAAATAAATTAATCCAGGCGAAATTAAAGGTAAAAAGTGATAGCATTGATTTAGAAGCTGCCAAAACCAATTTAACCATCGCCGAACGTCAATTTGAACGTATTGAAACACTTCAAGAAGAAGGTTTAAAAGCTGTGAAGGATGTTGAGGAAAAACGATTGAAACTACAGGAAACTCAGGCGAAATTAATTTCACAAGAAAACAAATATATCGCCAGCCAAAACGAAGTTTTAAATGCGCAACTTGAACTTTCAAGAATTAGTGCTTCTTATGCCGATAAAATCTCTAAAGCACAAAGTGATATGTATACGGCGCAATCTAGCGGATTTGACGCTCAAGCTCAAGTTACTAAGCTTGAAAACGCACATTCCAACTACAAAATTCGTAACAGTTTGCTATTTGTAACCGCTCCCCAAGACGGCTATATAAACAGAGCGTATACAGGAGGTATTGGTGTTACATTTAAAGAAGGCCAAGACTTGGTAAGTATCATGCCTGCACAATATGATTTAGCCGTTGAAACCTATGCGAGCCCAATCGATTTACCATTGCTTCATATCGGCGAAAAAGTACGAGTACAATTTGACGGCTGGCCAGCCATAGTTTTTAGCGGATGGCCAAACGCATCTTACGGAACATACGGCGCTAGAGTTGTAGCTATTGAAAACTTTATAAGCACCAACGGTAAATACCGTGTATTACTGGCTCCCGACGAAGAAGATTACAAATGGCCTGAAGCCATTAGAGTGGGGTCTGGAGCACGTACCATTGCTTTACTAGAAGATGTGCCAATTTGGTTCGAATTGTGGCGACAAATCAATAGTTTCCCTCCTAATTACTACCAACCTAATAAAAACCAAAAAGACGCCTCTAAAAAAACATAAAAATGAAAGCATTATTTTTTCATATCATATTGTTTACTAGCGCTTTGCTCCATGCTCAAGACAGCACAAAAGTGATTAGCCTACCTGAATATTTAGGTTTTGTAAAATCGTTTCACCCCGTTGTTAAACAAGCCAATCTGGTTATTAATGAAAGTGAAGCGAAATTAATGAAAGCTAGAGGTGCCTTTGACCCTAAACTGGAAGTAGATTACGGAAGAAAAAAGTTTAAAGACACCGAATATTATGATAAGCTAAATGCAGCTTTTAAGATACCAACTTGGTATGGCATTGAACTAAAGGGTAATTTTGAAGAAAATACGGGCTATTATTTGAACCCTGAAAACAACACCCCTGACGACGGATTATATAGCGTTGGAGTCTCCGTCTCTGTTGCAAAAGGTTTGCTTATCAATAAGCGTATGGCCATGCTAAAACAATCTAAATTATTTGTAAACCAAGCCAAAGCCGACAGGCAATTACTAGTCAACAATATTCTTTACGAAGCCACCATAAGTTATTTTAACTGGCTTAAAACCTACAATGAAAAACAAGTTTACGAAGATTTTTTAGAGAATGCTCAAATACGTTTTAACGGTGTAAAAAAGAGTTATGAAGTTGGCGACGTACCAGCAATTGATACTTTAGAAGCTAGAATTGCACTTAACAACAGAAAATTAAATTTAGAGAAATCACGGGTTAAATACATGAAATCGTCATTAGAGCTCTCTAATTATTTATGGCTGAATGAAAACACGCCTATTGAAATAAAAGAGGACATTACCCCAGACACAAATACTTTAAACACGATTGACAACACCCTGAACACCTCGGTTTTAGATATTGAAAATTTTGACTTTGACGAACATCCAAAACTACAATCTTTAGACTACAAATACCAAAGTTTAAACGTAGAAAAACGATTAAAAACTAATAACTTACTACCACAAATAGATTTGCAGTACAATTTCTTATCGCAAACACCAGGTGTAGCACGGTCGTTTAGTACTTCAGACTACAAAAGTGGTGTTAATATTAGTTTTCCTTTGTTTTTAAGAAAGGAACGTGCCGATCTCAAGCTTGCTAAGCTAAAAATAATGGATACTAAATTTGAAATACAAACCACGAAAGTTTCATTAAAGAATAAAGTAAATGCCATTAACCAAGAGTTAACCTCTTTCAGTTTACAAAACAAATACACCGCCGAAATTGTAAACGACTATAATAAAATGCTTGAAGCAGAAGAGCGTAAATTCTTTTTAGGTGAAAGTTCACTCTTTTTAGTAAACTCCAGAGAATCAAAACTTATTGATGCCAAACTAAAAGCCATTGCTTTAGAAAATGATTTTTTTAAAACTAAAGCCAACTTATTTAATATAATTGCAGCATCTATTTTATAAAAAAAAGCAGCTAAAAATTTAGCTACCTATTCCAAGTAATTGCATCATCACAGTTACAGCTACTTTCACGCTCTCTTTCTTCTATGCTTTTAATCTCGTTATATTTTAAATGTCATAACTGGTAGTGTCGCATGGTTTGCAACATCTTCACCTACGCTACCTTCAAAAAAATGAGCTAAGCCTTTTTTACCATGAGTTGGAAGCGCAATCAAATCGGCTCCTATTTTATTGGAAAAATTTAAAACACCTTCCTCAACACTATAATGCGATACATAATGAACATCCTTCATTCGTCTTAAATTACCGCAGGCTTTTATGAAAAAATCAGCAACACGTTTTTCTATTTCTACAGAGCTTTTAAATTTATCATTAGGCAAATTAACATAAACCAAATACATTTTAGAATTCATGCTTTCGAACAAAACAAGCGCTTTTAAATAAGCTGGAATACATTCTTCCGAGAAATCGCACGCAAAAGTAATCACTTCAAAACTAACATCCACGACCTCTTTTTTAACAGCTAAAACAGGAATTTCCGCATAGCGAATAACCCGTTCAGTATTAGATCCCATAAACATTTCTTTGAAACCACTAGCGCCTTGGGTTCCCATAACAATAAGGTCGGCGCCATTTTCTATAGCGACATCATTTACTTCACTAAACATCTTAAAATGCTTAATAATTGGGGTTACTTTTAATCCAAATAAAAAATCTTTATCAAGTAGTTTCTCAAATTTTTGCTCTGTTAAACGTAATAAAAAACCAGCTTTTTCATTTTGCTTTTTACCAGTTGATGTCAATACCATTTCGGGCATTTCCAACATATGAAGCACTAACAGCTCTGCTTGATACCTTTTAGCTAATTTTGCAGCTGTTTGTAAAGCATACTCTGAATGTTCAGAAAAATCTACAGGAACAATAATTTTTTCCATGGTACTTATATTTATATCTTTTCTAATTCCCTTGAAAACGGGAATCTGTTTTTCTAACCTTTGACATCTCCTTTGATTTCGTCATGCCGAACTTGATTCGGTATCCCATGAAACTGCTCAGTCAACATTTTATGATGAGACCTTGAAATAAATTTAAGGTGACGGGCACTACTATGAGTATTTACAAATATGCAAATAGCCTTTTTTTATATCGTCATAGAAAACAACTGCGTTTGCGGCTGTTTCCGTTGTAATAACACATCAAATGCCATACAAATATTACGCACAAAAGGTTGTCCTTTTTGAGTGACTTCTACACTGTTTTTAGTCCTAATCAGCAAGCCATCTTTTTCCATTTCTTGCAGCTTCACAAGCACATCTGGCAATTCCTTAAAATAGAGTTGATCTGCTGTCCACGATGTTTTAAAGCGGCACATTAAGTTGAGTATGTGCTTACGAATAATAAGGTCTTCTTCATTTAAAATATGTCCGCGATAAACAGGAATTGTATCTTCTTCCAGCAGTTTATAGTACGCTTCAATAGACTTCACGTTTTGAGAGAATCCATACCAACTATCGCTTATAGACGATACGCCTAGTCCAATCATAGCCTGAGTTTTTGAAGCGGTATAGCCCATAAAATTCCGATGTAAATCACCAGAAATCATAGATTTATAAAGCGAATCTGATTTTAGAGAAAAATGATCCATACCAATTTCCTCGTACCCTACTTCTGCTAACAATTGTTTTCCTAGCTCGTACTGTTTTCTTTTTAATTCCCCGGAAGGTAAATCGGAATCCTTAAATCCGCGTTGCCCATTGCCTTTAATCCATGGCACATGCGCATAACTGTAAAATGCCAATCGATCGGGAAGCAATGCCTTTGTTTTTAAAATGGTTTCCTGAACGTGCTCAATGGTTTGAAACGGCAATCCGAAAATAATATCGTGCCCCACCGACGTATAACCAATGGCTCGCGCCATTTCGGTAGCTTGTTTTACATTTTCAAAAGGCTGAATTCTATGTATCGCCTTTTGCACGGTTTCGTTGTAATCTTGAACGCCATAACTTACGCGTCTAAAACCAACATCGTACAAGGCTTGTAAATGTTCTTTTGTGGTATTATTGGGGTGGCCTTCAAAACTAAATTCATAATTTTCAGCACGAATAGCATCTTTTAAAAGTCCATTTATAAGCATGGTCAAGTGCTCTGGCCTAAAAAATGTTGGGGTACCACCTCCAAGATGTAATTCTTTGATAATTGGCTTCTGGTCAAACAATTCTATATACAACTGCCATTCTTTTAAAACCGCGGTTATATATGGCGATTCCACACTATGCTGCTTAGTAATACGCTTATTACAACCACAAAAAGTGCACAAACTTTCACAAAAAGGCAAATGAATGTAAAGGCTAACACCTTCTTTCTCATTGCTTTCCGCAAAGGATTTTTGTAATGATGTTTTCCATTTTTCTAATGAAAAAGTCCCGCTATCCCAATAAGGAACCGTAGGATAACTGGTGTATCTAGGTCCTGGGATATTGTATTTATTTACTAGTTCGTTTAACATGACAAAAGGATCAATACACAAAAATAGCTGTAAACAACATTTTAAAACATGATATTTGTCATAGTGACTATTTGCGTTTCCTTTATTATTCACTAACTTTCCGCTTGATTAAGAACTTAAAGGTTTTAAATCAATCTTTAAAAAATCAAACTCCAATTACTAAAAGAATTTTTTATTCCTAAATTATTAAAAATGAAAAAATTAAGCTTATTATTTATCGCGATCACCTTAAGTTTAGCTTCTTGTAAGCAAGAAAAAAAGGAGACAAAAACTGAGGACGCTACTGAAGTTTCATCTGAAGCAAAATTTGTTGTAAAACCAGAAGCCACTAAAGTAAAATTTACCGCTTACAAAACCACTGACAAAGTTGGCGTTGGCGGGGAATTCACTACCGTTAAGTTTGATGAAAAATCGGGAGCAACACCAGAAGAAGCTTTAAATAATTTAGATTTTTCAATTCCTGTAAGTAGTTTATTTACTAATGATGCGACGAATACACGTGATGCTAAAATTATAGCTTCTTTTTTCGGCGCTATGCTAGATACCGATTTAATTACAGGTACTATAAAATTCGTAAATGGTTCTGCAGTTGCTGAAGTTACTATGAATGGGGAAACACAAAATTTACCAATGGATGTTACCATTACCGATGAAAGACGTGTGACTTTAACAGGTACTATGAATTTAGCAAATTGGAAAGCCTTAGACGCCTTAGCATCATTAAACAAAGCCTGTGAAGCTTTACATACTGGAGCTGATGGTGTTAGTAAAACGTGGGAAGATGTCGCTATTGAAGTAAGCACATTTTTACGTGATAACTAAGCATTAAAACCTTATTTATAAGGCCAGGAAAAGCATATTTTAGTTGTCAGGTTGCGTTTGTTCAATAACTTTAAACTACAAACAAAAAGTAGTTTATACAAACCCAACCTGACAATTTATATTAAAACCTATTGAAATACGCCTTCACAACCAAACATTGTAAACATTCGCAACTTTATGGATTTAGACCTTCTTGTTGAAAATTTCAAGAAAAAAGACGAAAAAGCTTTTGAAACTTTATACCACATGTACAAAGACAGCATGCATGGTGTTATTTTCAACATAGTAAGAGACCATGATATCGCCGAGGAGGTGATGCAAGATGTATTCGTAAAAGCTTGGCATAAAGCAGATACTTATTCTAGTAAAAAAGGCCGTTTTTTCACATGGATTTTAAATATATCTCGTAATGCCGCCATTGATAAAACGCGTTCTAAAAGTTTTAAAAAATCCAAACAAAACCTCAACTCTAATTTTTTCGTAGATATACTTGAAACCAGTGAAAGCCTAGACAAATCTACCGATGCGATTGGGATTAAAAAATACGTAAGCAAGCTTGCTAAAAAGTGTATAGAAGTTATTGAACTGCTCTATTTTAAAGGGTATACACAAAGTGAAGCCTCTGAAGCACTAGACATGCCCATTGGCACCATTAAAACACGAAACAGGAATTGTATTAACGAACTTAGAAGCATGGTTTTAAACTAATATGGACATTAACACCTACATAGAATCTGGAATTTTAGAGCTTTACGTGGCTGGCGCACTTTCTGAACAAGAAAATGCAGATATCCATAAGCTTTTACAGAAACACCCTGAATTACTTCAGGAGGTTTTAGAAATTGAAGCTGCCATCATGAAACTAACAGCTTCAACATCTCAAAGAAGTAACAATCATATTTATAATATCATAAAACAACGTTTAGGTTTTAATAACGGAGATTCAAAAGTGATATCAATCGTAAAACCTAAATACAACTGGATTACCTATACTGGTTGGGCAGCATCCATTATTTTTGGAGCTGGCTTATTATGGACGCTTAACCAAAACAAGCAGCTACAAACGGACATTCAAGTTGCCGAAACACAACAATCTTTGTTAGAGACTCAAATTGAAAACTCCAAAAACAGTTTAGAAGAAGCCAATACCTTAATTAGCGTAATGCGTGATGATAATATTACCCGAATTCCGCTTAACGGTCAAGGAAATTTCTCAAACACCTATGCTAAAGTATACTGGGATAAAAACGCTAACCGCATATTTTTAGATGCTCAAGGCTTACCAGAACCACCAGAAGGCAAAGTTTACCAGGTGTGGTCGTTAACGTTAAGTCCTTTAACACCTACAAGTTTAGGAACTATTGACAACTTTATTTCAGATACCAATAAAATATTTGAAATCGAAAATGCTAATGCCAGTGAAGCTTTTGGTATCACTTTAGAGCCAACTGGAGGAAGTGAATCACCAACCATGGAAATGCTTTATACATTGGGTGTTGTTAGTGCGGGGTGATGAAGTTAAACTCAAACCAATGAATTACTTTATTGCTAACCAACCTTCTTAAATGAACAACATATATAAGCTTCTATTCGAGCAAAAACACATTACAGAAAAGCAATTTACTTTCTTAGAATCTATTAGAAAAGAAGAAATAATTTCCCTTTATTACGAGCTACGAACTGTGCTCTATATTGGCATTCTACTTTTTACAGGTGGCATTGGCTATTTAATTTATGAAAACATTGGGTCGCTTGGCCATATATTACTGATGCTACTTCTGGGCACACTCATTATAACTGGGTTTTACTACATCTCTAAATTCGCAAAACCATATGCTCATGATTTGGTTACTGTAAAACTGGTATACTTTGACTACCTACTGATTCTTGTATCGCTTTTAATTATTGGGCTGTTTACGTACATACAAGTTTATTTTGAAATAGTAGCTATTTTAGCAAGTTGGAGCTCATACCTTAGTGCTTCGCTATTCTTTTTTATGGCTTATAGGTATGATAACCGGGCCTTGTTAGCTATGGGGATTACCGCCCTTGCCGCCGCTTTAGGCTTTACCTTTACGCCTATCGCTTGGACTGCAAACGATGGGGTATCTACGAATTACACTCACATTATCGCCATCCTTTTAGGAGTATCCCTTTACGTTTCTGGTTATCTTTCCGAAAAGGAAAATATCAAACCTCATTTTAAATTCACTTATCAAAACTTCGGATTGATCACTTTTTATTTGGGGTGTCTCTCCGGAATATTCTATACCGCTTTTGATATACCATACACTTTAGTAGCACTCGGATCGGCTGTATTCATGTCATTTTACACTTGGAAAACAAAAGCGTTTCTTTTCTTTTTATATTCGAATATTTCAGCATATATCGCATTTAGCTATTTGTTTTTCGAATTAGTTTCCAACACAAGTGATGGTTATATCCTTCTGATTTATTACTTCCCTTGTACCTGTATTGGTTACATCGTATTTTTAGTTAAGAAGAAATCACATTTTGCTCATGAATAAGTCATTTATCGCTTACGACATAATTGCATTAGAAAAGAAAAAAATCCTTTCTACATCTCAATCGCTATATAAAAGTAAATTGATAAGTGAAAAACAATGGGATGGCATCCGTGAGGCGTTTAACACGAACCTTTATTCTCCTTCGGTATTTATGAGGGTATTACTGTTTATTCTTTCATACATAGGTTTTTCAACGGCAGCAGTACCATTTGGGTTTATTTTTATGGATTTAGATAATATTGGGTTTCAAATATTATTTACAATCGTTGGCATACTTCTTTTATTTCTCACTGAAAAAGTTTTGATTCAAAACAAACACCATTACCTATCTGGTGTTACCGAAGCTGGACTATTTTCGGGGTTTTCATTTATTGCTTTAGGCATATTATTCAATGAGCCAGAAAATATCTTAGTTTACCCAATTGTTCTGTTTATCCTCTCTGCGTTGGCATCAATACGATATCTTAACCGAGTAACACTCCTTTTATCCATAGCGTTTTTGGGGTGGATTATCTTTCAAACCTTAGTAGATATTGGCGGCTATGCTAAAGCGGTTATTCCGTTTGCTTTTATGCTGTATTTCGGATTACTCTTTCTAGGTACTTTAAAGCTTGAAAAGACATTTACAAACATCATTTTTAATGATTTTTACAGCATTCTAAAAGCCGTTTCATTAACTTGTTTTTACGTTGCAGGCAATTACTTTGTCGTTCGTGAATTAAGTATTGACCTCATGGGCATTAACCTGACAGAAGACGAAGACATTCCTTTTGCTTACCTGTTTTATGCATTCACCTTACTCATTCCTTTAGGCTATATCTATTGGGGCATCAAAAAGAAAAGGATTTTATTTTTACGTGTGGGGTTAATGACAACCGCTTTAAGTGTGATGACGTTCATATATTACTTCAGTACAATAACTCCCGTAGTTGTGGTCACCATTTCCGGAGCATTATTAATTATAAGTGCTCTAATTCTATTGAATTACTTAAAAAAGCCACGTCATGGTTTTACCAGAGAAAACATGATATTAAACGAAACACATTCCAAAGATTTAACCGCTTTTATAGCTTCACAAACATTAGGAGGAAACTCAACACCGACTGAAGATGAAAGTTATTTTGGTGGCGGTGGCTTTGGCGGCGGCGGTGCTAACTCCAATTGGTAAATAACGAGAAAGATAAAATTTAAATAACCGAAACAGGAACAACATAGAACAATCATAATTAGCAATTAACATTCTAAAAACCATGGATATTAACGACTTGTTACAACAACAAAAAGTGTTTTTTAATTCCAATGAAACTAAAAGTGTTGCTTTTAGAATTGAACAATTAAAAAAGCTTAAAAGTATTCTAAAATCTAATGAAGACAGTTTATACCAAGCCATTTATGAAGACTTCGGAAAATCTGAATTTGAAACCTATGTTACCGAGCTATCACTAGTTTATCATGAAATTTCCAACTACATAAAAAACATCCCGAAGTGGTCTAAACGGAAAAGGGTAGGGACTAATCTTGTTAACTTTCCAGCGAAAAGCTACATCATCCCCGAACCCTTAGGAAACACTTTAGTGATTGGCGCCTGGAACTACCCTTATCAATTATCTTTGTTACCAGCTATAACAGCTTTGGCTGCAGGAAATACGGTGATACTAAAACCTAGCGAACTTCCTAAGGAGACGGCAGCTTTAATGGCAGAGCTCATCAACTCCAATTTCCCTAAAAACTATTTCCATGTTGTTGAAGGCGGCGTTGATATTACCACCGAACTTTTAAATCACCGCTTTGATAAAATATTTTTTACCGGAAGTACTAAGGTTGGAAAAATAGTTTACCAAGCCGCTGCGAAACACTTAACACCAGTAACTCTTGAATTAGGTGGTAAAAGTCCAACTTTTGTGCTAGATGATACAAACGTCAAAATGACGGCCAAGCGTATCGTTTGGGCAAAATTTCTCAACGCCGGACAAACTTGTGTCGCTCCAGATTATATTTTAGTTGAAAAAACTATTGAAACGCGTTTTCTTGAAGCTTTAAAAGCTGAAATTGAAAACCATTATGATCAAAATTATACGGACGCGCCTAATTATTTACAAATCATAAACACGACTAATTTCGAACGCTTGGTTAAACTTATTAACCAAGACAAGCTTTATTTTGGCGGACAAACCAATAAGGATGCTCGTTTTATTAGTCCGACCATCTTAAACAAGGTCTCTTTTGAAGATGAAGTGATGAAAGATGAAATTTTTGGTCCTATCCTACCCGTTATTTCTTTTAGTAACCTTGATGACGCCATTCAAAAGGTAAAAGATCAACCTAGCCCTTTATCCTGTTATATTTACTCAAAAAGTAATACAACAATTAAAAAGATTTTAAAAGAAGTGTCTTTTGGTGGTGGCGCTGTTAATGATAGTTTAATGCATTTATCAAACAGCAAACTGCCCTTTGGCGGGGTTGGATTAAGTGGTATAGGCGCTTATCATGGAAAAACTGGCTTTGATGCTTTTTCACATCAAAAAAGTATTTTACACAAATCGTTTTGGCTGGAACCTAATTTGAAATATAGTCCGTATTCTAATATGAAGTTGCGTATTATTAAATGGCTTATGGGGTAGATTTTTCTATGACACGGAGCTACGCAGAGGTTTCGCAGAGATTCACCGAGGACTATTTTTAGACACAGATTTCACTGATTATTGTATACCACATATTTTTCTTCAGAAATGACACCCAACTTGAAACTTGAAACCTGAAACTTCTAACTTCCAAATTAACTTCCAAACTAGCGCTCATTAGCAACAATACCAATCAAAAACATACAAACAAAAACCGAACTTCATACAGCTTATCAATTTCAAGAAAAACTCAACACACACACTACAATACCAAACACAAACCCCCAAAACCTCTTAAAATTAAAATACAAATCAAGCAAATTTATGTATATTGCATACTTTTGACACTATTTTCATTTTGTTTCAATTTCAATATCTTTATTCATGATTTCTAATAGCATTAAAACAATTATTTTTTGCAGCTTAATCTCAATAACCGCTTGTAAAAAAGACACTTCTAACGAAACTAAAAAAACAATGAGTGACAACGTACTCCTTCAAGAGTGGAATGGTCTTTATGGCGGTGTTCCTGCCTTCGATAAACTTTCTATTGAAGCTATAAAACCAGCCATGGAGGAAGCTATGGCTCTCAATCTTGACGAAATTGAAACCATAGCTAATAATACCGAAGCTCCTACTTTTGAAAACACTATTGTTGCCATGGAAAGTGCTGGTAAAACCTTAGATCGCGTATCGACCTACTATGGTATTCTAAGCAGCAACCTATCGTCTCCACAATTTAGAACCATACAATCAGAACTTGCTCCAGAACTTTCTGAATTCAGATCTAAAATTTCACAAAATGAAAAGCTTTTTAAACGCATAAAAACGGTTTACGAGGCTTCACTTACAACCCCTTTAGAGCCCCAAGCGCAACGTACTGTATTTCTAACCTACAAAAGATTTGAAATGAATGGTGCTAATCTCGATGCTGAAAAGAAAAAGCGCTATGCTGAAATCAACAAAGAATTGTCTTCTCTTTACACCGATTTTGCTAATAATGTTTTACACGACGAAGAAAACTACATCACCTATTTAACGGAAGACCAACTCGACGGTTTATCTGATGGGTTTATTAAATCGGCTGCGAAAATTGCAAACGACAAAGGCCAATCAGGTAAATATGCCATTACAAATACACGATCTTCGATGGATCCTTTCTTAACCTTTTCTGAAAACCGTGAATTAAGAAAACAAGTTTGGGAAAACTATTATTCAAGAGGCGATAATAATGACGAATACGACAATAAAGCCACTATAGCCAAAATACTAAAACTTCGTAAAGAACGTGTTGGTCTTATGGGCTATAAAAATTATGCGGAATGGCGTTTACAAGACCGCATGGCAAAAACACCAGAAAACGCTATGCAACTCATGATGGCGGTTTGGCCGGCTGCCATTGCAAGGGTTGAAGAAGAAGTTACCGATATGCAAGACGTAGCCAATACCCTTGGCGATAACATCACTATAGAACCTTGGGATTACAGATTTTATGCTGAAAAAGTGCGTAAAAAGAAATATGATTTAGATAGCGAGGAAGTAAAACAATATTTACAACTCGACAAACTTACCGAAGCCATGTTTTTTGTTGCAGGCGAAATTTTCAATTATAACTTTACGCCGGTTCCTGAAGGTTCTGTCCCTGTTTTTCAGGAAGATGTCAAAGTTTGGGAAGTTACCGTTAAAGACACTGAAAATCATATCGGTTTATGGTATTTAGATCCTTATGCTCGCCAAGGAAAACGTTCTGGGGCTTGGGCTACGACTTACAGAAGCTCTTCTTCATTTGAAGGAGAAACCAATGTGTTAGCTTCTAACAATTCTAATTTTGTAAAACCTGCGCCTGGTGAAGCCGTTTTGGTTTCCTGGGATGACGCGACAACTTTTTTCCATGAGTTCGGACATGCCCTGCATTTTTTCTCTGCAGATGTAAAATACCCAACGCTGAATGGAGGCGTTAGAGACTACACCGAATTCCAATCGCAACTTTTAGAGCGTTGGTTATCTACTGATAAGGTAATCAACAACTATTTGGTGCATTACAAAACCGGTGAACCAATGCCGAAAAGTTTAGTGGAAAAAATAAAAAATGCAGCAACATTCAATCAAGGTTTCAAAACAACAGAGTATTTAGCTTCAGCTTTAATAGATATGAAAATTCATCTTGCCAACCCAGAAAACATAGATGTGGCAACGTTTGAACGTGAAACCTTAAAAGAGCTAGGTATTCCTAAAGAAATTCCTATGCGTCACCGCACACCACAGTTTAGTCACGTATTTTCAGGAGAAGGTTACGCTACGGCATATTACGGTTATATGTGGGCCGATGTTTTAACCAGTGATGCTTCGGAAGCTTTTGCTGAAGCTCCAGACGGTTTTTACGATAAAAACGTAGGAAGTAAATTAGTAAAATATCTATTCGCGCCACGAAATGCTATGGATCCTGCTGAAGCCTACAAACAATTTAGAGGTCGTGATGCAACTATTGATGCCTTAATGCGTGATCGTGGTTTTCCTGTAAAGAAATAATAGAGTTTTTAGGAGAACACGTTCTTAAAAATTATATTTATACAACAAAAACCCTTCAGGTTTCAAAAAACTGAAGGGTTTGCTTTATGAACAAAATTCAAAAACAAGCCAAATGAAAACATTAAAAGCACAAACCGAAGCTAAAATTGCTGCTGGCCGTCAAGCCAAACCAGAATTCATGCAAGGCGTTGATGACATCATAAATGAAGCAAAAGCGCTTCAACAAGGTGAAAAAGCCCTAAAAGTTAACCAAAAAGCACCAAATTTCAAGCTTCCAAATGCTGAAGGTACTTTAATAAATTTAGAAGGCTTACTTGATAAAGGCCCTGTGGTTGTCACTTTTTACCGTGGTGATTGGTGTCCTTATTGCAACTTACAGCTTCGAGCTCTACAAAGTAAGCTTTCTGAAATCCACGAACTCGGAGCAACCTTAGTTGCTGTGAGTCCGCAGGTACCTGATGACTCTTTATCTGAATCAGAAATTAACGACATGGAGTTTACCGTCTTATCCGATCAAGATGCTAAAGTAGCTACCCAATACGGTGTCGCCTGGAAAGTTCCTGAATTTTTAGCCGAGCACATGCGCGTAGACCGTAATTTGGATTTGGATAAAATCAACAATGGTGATGGCAGTATTTTACCAATTCCTGCAACTTTTATATTAGATACTCACGGTATTGTAGTATGGCGTTACGTAGATGTGGATTATAGAACACGCTCTGAACCAGATGATATTATTGAAGCTCTGAAAAGCGTATCTAAATGATTAAATTTTATAAAAAATCACCTCAACAAAACTTCACCCTTAACCATTAAAATTTTAGTATTTTGAAGCAGCAGTTTTTCTTCGTCTAAAAAAGCATTAATTTTTTCTTCGGAATCTAGGATTTCAATCAGATGTGGGTGTTTATGGTTTCGGATTTCATGTTGCCCCCAGTTTACACTCTGGTCATTCAAATACCCTTTACTCACATTAAGATGAAGTACTTGATGCAATCCAAAGTTTTTGGCACGTTTCATCAAGACTTCCGAAAAATCTGAACCATATAATTTCTTCCAAAAAGAATTATTCTCAATTTTTTGTCCGTACTCAAAATAGATTCTAATCGTTATCAGGTGCTTCATGTTTGGTTCTTTTATCTTTAATTTCAGAGAGATGTAACCCTTTTTCACGAAGGAAAGAGTTGTTTTTCGGACTTCCAATAATTTGAGACGAATATACCCCTGAATGCCCTGAAAACACATAGGCTGTCGAACAGGCTAAGGCAATAAAAACACCCGATTCAATCCCAAAAAGCTCTATACCCATAACCGTACAGGCAATCGGTGTATTGGTAGCACCGGCAAAAACCGCCACAAATCCCATACCTGCAAGTAAGCCCATGGGTAAAGGGATAAACCATATTAACACATTCCCTAAGGCTGCACCAATAAAGAATAAGGGTGTTACTTCGCCGCCTTTAAACCCGGCTCCTAGCGTAAATGAAGTGAATAATAATTTCAGAATAAAATCGTATGAGTTAAGCTCAACACTAAAAGCATCAACAATCATTGGGATACCTAAACCAATGTATTTTGTAGTACCCATCAAATAAATAGTCACCGCCAATATCACACCACCAACCACAGGTCGCAACGGCGGATATTTAATAAACTTCCCAAATAGATGTCCCCAAAAGTGTGTGGATTTAGAAAAAAGCATGGCTACGAGTCCGAAAATAATTCCTGCCAACAAACACCACAATACATTTACCGGTGTCATTTCAGCCACAGTACTAATCGTATAATGGGTATGTGATACATTCCAAATATGGCAAAAGTAATTGGCAAAAACAGCTGCCAAAAAACTAGGAATAATGGCATCGAGACGTATTCTTCCAAGGATGAGGACTTCCAAAGCAAAGATACCTCCCGCTAAAGGGGTTCCGAACACTGAGGCAAAACCAGCACTGATACCAGCGATTAAAAGAATTTTCCGGTCGCGATTCTTTAATTTTAAAATCTTAGTGAATCTATCGGCAATCGCCCCTCCCATTTGCACTGCCGTACCCTCTCGACCGGCCGAACCACCAAATAAATGGGTTAAAACTGTACCAAACAACACCAGTGGTACCATTCTAAAAGGAATAATTTTTTTCGGTGAATGAAATTCTTCGAGCAACAAATTATTGCCTTTAACCACACTATTACCGTATAAGTGATAAGAGAGCCCTATTATGAATCCGCCAATTGGTAAGAGCCAAATAATCCATTGGTTGGACTCGCGATAATCTGTAGCCCACTCTAAACTTATTAAGAAAAATGCTGAAACACTACCTACAATAGCCCCTAAAACCGCACAAATTAAAGTCCATTTTAAAAGGTACAATAACGAAGGGATTTGCTCAATAGAAAATAAAAAATCTTTGGTTTTGGTTTTAGTCATATAGCCTTAATAAACGCTTCTAAATTAGCAATTAATTATTTAGAAAACGCAGGTGGTTCTAATTGAAACGGTATAAGGCAGCGTACACTACCATACTTTCTTCACAAATATAAATTAAAAAATACTGACAGATACTTTTTCAAAATTCAAACGCATTCTAAAAATCTCAAAGTTTAATTTTATATTTTATTTAACTAACATATTAAGAGCTATTTAACACCTGCAATGTCAGAATAAGATTAAGTTTGTCTAATAAACCAACATTTTTATTATGAAATCAATACTTTTATTTTTATATCTATTTGCAATTATAGGTTCAGCTCAACAAAGTATTATTTCAAACCAAGAAGAGCCACCAATCCAAATAAAAGACAATCTCTTCAGTGCTAGTTTTTTGAGCAACATTCCGCTATCAAAAAAATTGACACTTCAAAATGGTATTTCATATAGAAAAGGGTTTTATTTTAATACTTTAGAAATTCCGGTTTTGATTAAATATAACATTTCAGAAAGATGGTCAACATCTTTAGGGGCACAATCGAGAAAAGTGGAGCGTAGAAACCTTCAAATGCTAAACATTGAAGAACCTTCAAAGTACTACATGACAACTGGAACAGAATATAAGTTCAAAAATAATACTACTGGAAATTTAACTATTGGATTTCCTTTTGATGTAAATTTAGGGTTGAAATTTTAGTAGCTTTAACTGAAAAAAAACGTTATTTAATAAGCTTGTACTTTAACATGACACCCTCCAACATTAAAACCATCTTCAACCATGCCTAACAACGACACATTCTATTTCAAAAAAGAAGAACCTATTAAAAGTTGTGTGCTGGCCATGCGTGATATTTTGCTTCAATTTGATGAAAATATTACAGAAACTACAAAATACGGTATGCCTTGCTTTTGTTATAAAGGAAAAATGTTCTGCTATATCTGGACGGACAAAAAAACACTAGAACCTTATTATTTAATTGTTGATGGTAACCGTATTGAACATCCGCAATTAGAAACAGGAAGTCGTTCGCGAATGAAAATCTTCAGAATAAACCCTAATGAAGATCTTCCAATCGATACCATAAAAACCATTTTAAATTTGGCTCTAGATTTATATAAAACTAATTCTTAATAAACAACAAACTAATCGTCATTTTGGGACTTTTTTTAGAATCACCTCATAGAAACCAATCATTATGAGAAACTGAAATAAGTTCAGTTTGACGAAAATCTACTCTTAAAAAAAATAAGCGCCCAATTAATTAAAACTGAACGCTTACAAACTCGACGTAAAACCTAAAAGTCAAGTCATTTTTTTTAAAATCTGTACGAAATCGTTCCTTTAGCAAAAAACGGGGTTCCTGGTGTAAAATGTATTTCAGTCACTGATTGGGGTTCGTTTTGTAATCGCGACTCTGTAGCAAATTGAGTTTCATTCCATTCGGTATCAAACAGGTTCTCAATAGCAACACCTAAAGTCACTTGACCAATGGTGTAATTCAGATTAAAATCTGTAACAAAATAACCTTCAGCGATGATGCTATTATCTTCATTTGCTGGTCTATCATCAATAAAACGGTAGCGCAATCCTCCTGAAAATCCTTTCCAATTATTAAGAGCCAAACCTCCTGTTAAGGTGAAGCTTGGCGCTAACGGGATGTAATCTTCTCCGCTAGGTTCATCAACACTTCTGGCCTTTGTTAGAGTCGCATCGGTATCAAAAAACAACCAATCATTTAGCTGATAACGCAGTCCTAAATCTAATCCGAAACGCTCCGTTTTTCCACTAGGCTCAACAATTCCTGCATCACCCACGTAAACGAATTCTTGTTCTAAAAACAAATACCACAATGCGGTGTTCACAACCAATTTAGAAGTCGGTTTCCAAATATTCCCCACATCTACACCGTAAGCTCTAGGTAAAATATCATCAATTTGATTATCTAAAACCACACGAGCATCATTTGAATGAAAGCCTATCCCCGATTTCACATACAGTTGTAAATTATCTTTTGCTGCATAGAAAAAATTCAGTTTTGGAGATACAATAGTTTTCGTTTGCGCTAAAGTCTCGTACTCGGATTGCAATTTGTCATTATACATAAACTTAAAATAATCCAATCGTAACCCAGGAGCCACGGTCAATTTTCCAAATTCAAAATCTGCATTTGCAAACCCATTAATATTAGTTTGATTAATATCTCCCAATTGCACAAATTCTAAAGTTGTTGTTCTGTTCAGCGTTTTTGACAACTCGGTATCGTTCGTGATATCTTGTCTAAAACCTAATCCAGATGTTATTTTTACTTCTGTATCACCCAATCGTGTATCGTGAGTTAACATGCTATTTAAGCCAAAGATATCACGATTTTCTTTTTGTTTGATTTGATCACCGTTAATAGGATCTTCAAGAAAAAACGTAAAATTTGAATACAATTCAAATTGATTTTTCACATAAAAAGCGTTTGTTTTTAACAACGATTTCTCGGAAACTTGCTTGGCATATTCAACATTCAAATTGGTACGTTGGGTATTTCCGCCTTCGGTATCATCAATAGCTCCAAAACGTGTGATGTTTCCGTTATCCACTTCACGTTGTGGAATTTGCCCTGAAGCATCCCAACGGCTTGTAAAGTGCGAAACCGTTAAAGAGAGTTTATCATTTTCAGGAGAAAACATCACGTATTTACCAAACATGTTTAGCCTATTAAAATTTTGAGGCGATTCAAAAGGCCCGTCAGTCGCAATATATTCTACTGCGGCATAGGCATTCTGATTTGGAGTGTTTTCTAATAAATCGAACATACCTAAAGTTCGTAAGGAATTAAACTGACCAACTGACAAGGCCACCGTACTCTCTCCTAAATAATCTTTTGTAGAAAAATCGATATACCCCGCCGTATCAAAATCACCTTTATGGGCATAATAAGGCCCTTTGCCAAAATCGATATTGTTTACCGTTTCTGGAATTATAAAGTGCAAATCACTATACCCTTGTCCGTGCGCATGAGATACCATATTGACTGGCATACCATCAACTTGAATAGCCACATCGGTACCGTGATCGATATCAAATCCTCTTAAAAAAATTTGTTCTGCTTTTCCGCCACCGGCATGCTGACCAATAATTAATCCCGGTACTTTTCTTAAAATTTCTTGAGATGAATTTACCGGTGAGGTGCTTAAATCTAATCTGGCGATCGTATTTAAGGGGTTTAGCGTTTCACGGATAACCAATTCGTCAAGCTGAAAAATTTTCTCCTTTAAAGTAACGCTTAATTTCGATTCAAAATTTGAGCCTGTTAAAACTAAAATTTGGTTTTCATACCCCAATAATCCTAATTTTATGGAATCTCCTACTTTGCTATTCTCTAAAGCAAACAAACCACTTTCAGAAGAATGCGCATGTACTTTTGAGTTTAAATTATAAACATAAACAGCTTCTAAGGGCTGATTCGCCTGGCTTACAACAACACCTTTAAGGTCTTGCCCTTGCAAAGTAGTTACAAACAAACACAGTATCAAAAAAGTAAACTGACTGATGTAATTCATAGACCTGCTCATTAAATTCTGTTTATTTGTTGTTCTGCTAATGGACCTAATTCAAAAGTGCTTTCTAGTAATTCTTTTTTTAATTCTTCAGCTTTCTCTACCTTTCCATTCGCCTTGTAAATCTCAGATAAATGCAACAAAACATCAGGTTCCGATGTTTTACCCACCACATGAGTTTCGGCAATTTTTAGAGCTTGTTTGTAATCACCAGATTTGAAGTACGTCCATGCCAATAAATCGTAAGATGCTGGCGTTGGTCTATTTTCAATTTCTTCTAATGAAATTTTTAAGGCATCGGCCGTTTTCTTTTCATCTTCAGCATATAGTAAGGCATTGTATTTATTGTACATGGCACCATATTTAGGGTTTTCAACAGCCATGGTGTATAAATTGAAATATTTAATCTTGGCATCTAAATCACCTTGAAACTCGGCGATTTCAGATTTTAATAAATAAATATCTGGTGATTTATAGTTTTGTGAAATACGATTTAAAATGCGCAGGGCTTCATTCGGATTTTTTTCATGAGAATACACAATCCATGCAATACCTTTTTTAGCATAAGCATCGTTAGGGTCAATGTCTAAAGCCTTTAAGTAATAATTATATGACGTTTTTATTTCACCTGCATGTCCATAGTAATCGGCCAAATTGGTATAAACCCATTGCTTCTTACTAGGTAAATTTGATAAATCTGCAATCACTTTAGCTTTTTCAAGGTATTTTATCGCAGCATTTAAATCGCCTCTATGGTCCGACCATTTTGAAAGGCGTATGAGATAATCGAAATCTTCGTCTTTTCTAATTTTTTCTAAATACGCTTTCGCGGAATCGTAATCGCCCAATTCAAGACAGACATCGAAAAGCATTTTTTCTGTACCCTTCAAGCCTTCGCCATTGGCTTCAGCTTTTTTTAATAAATCTAATGCAGCTTTGAATTTATGCTGAGAAATGTAGTTTCTGGCTAGGGCTTTTAAGTACCCTGATTTTTCGTAGTTTGTTGATTTATTAACTTCTATTAAATAGTTTTCAGCTTTAATTAAAGCATCAATACGGCCTGTGCTATTAAAAATTTGCGTTTGAGAAGCCGCAGCTTTTGCTAAGTAAGGAAACTGATTAGGTGTTTTTTGCAGTTTTTCATCCCAAAAATTAAAATCGGCCAGTGCTAATTCTAGTTTTTCGTTCTCGGTAATTTCTAAAGTGCTATTGTAATCTTGCGTACTGGTTATTTGTTTTGATGTTTTCGTACAACTAACTTGAACTACCAATAAACAAATAAATGCTATGTATTTAAATGGTTTCATAATGTTTGAGTTTTTAGGTTTTTTTTGAGTTTAAAAATCTCCAGGAGAAAGGCATGTGCCTTAATCCCGGAGAGAGAGGTTGAGAGAGAACCGCTTAATGTGGTGATGCTAGGTAAGGAAATGAGGTCAAAAAGGCTTTATCATTGGCATCAACGTTATCGTTAGATAATCCTGGGTTTTCAGTGAAATCTTCACCACCAAAAATCAGTAACAATTCTACTGTAATCACGTCATCTGCTAGGGCACGTCCTGTTAAAACGTTGGTGCCATCATAAAACGTAGTGGTACCATCCAAGGAAACGTTAAGTACATCGGTAGCTAATAATCCTGTGAATGCTGCAGCATCTTGCCCTAAAGCATTCATGTCACCTGCATTTGCAAATGCTGGACTTAAAGCCATTAAATTGGTTTGAAATTTACTTTGAAACGCCGCATCTTGATTTGAAGGTACCGTAACGTTAAACGCGTCTTTATCGGCTGAAGCCACAAAAACTGTATTTACTGCTGGCCTACCCATTTGATCTTCCTGCATGTAAGTTCCAGAAAAATCTGGGCCTGTTATTATAACTTGATTATCGTCGTCGTTAGAACAGTTAAATGCTACTAATGAAACGGCTAGCATAACTAATATTTTATTTAAAGTTTTCATTTGATTCTATTTTTAAGTTGTTGTTATTATTTTCTTTTAGATTCTACCCAAGTATTGATGGTTCCTGAAGTACCAATCATAGATTTTGGAACTTCTACTACAATAGACATCACGTTAGTCCCTTTAAAAGTATCTGCCCCTGGCATATTGAAGCTCCCTGCATTACCAGCTATAATTTCTGAATACTGAGCGAAATCCATGAAAAACGGATCATCACGTGGGCCAGCAAAAAATTTCATACCGTCGTAAGATGCTGTTTTCGGACTGTCGCCATAAGCTGAAATATCTACAGCGCCACCTACCATCGCGTCAGATTGAATGGTGCTTTCCAAACCAGTTTGAGAAGGTGCTACAGGACCGAAGAAGTACATTTTACCATCTCTAGGAATGGCTTGAATCACTAAATCTTCCATGTTGTCTTGATCGGTATCGATATTAAATTCCACCAACACATTTTCATCAAATAATGCTGCTCCTGTAGCCGACGGACTTAATAAGCCTTGAAGGTTCGCTACAAAAACTAAATTATCTGTGTTTTCGCCTTGAAAGGCATAAAAATCGGTAATATCACTATTACCACCTTGTACTGCAGGCGCGTCAATGTGATCGGCTGCAACAATGAAGAAAGCCGCTAATGCGATCACTCCAATTCCTAATACTGCTTTAAAATTTTTCATAATGTTTGAGATTTTGTTTAAGTTATTTTTTGACTCTCACCCATACCTACGAAAAAAAGAAAATAGCGGTTTTGTTAAAGTTTTGTTAAAGGAATTGTTAGCGATTTCATTATTGAAAACATTACTTTTGCACCATAATCCATAACTATGAATCCATCGGCTGCAGGTTGGATAAACAAGCTGCTTAAAGAACTTTATAACTTCAACCTCTTTTTAAAATACAGTGAGGAAGAATTTTATATCACCCTAAGACATTGCGGTTTTATATATGGCAACAACCTAGATGTTGTTGCGCAAAGCTTACCAAAAAGTGATCTTACTGAAGAAGAAATATGCAAAACCAACCTGGTTTTAGCCTTGCTATACGCACACGAGAACTCAAAAAGCAAAGTACATTTTAGTGAAAGTGTTATCAATTTTTATACGAACATAAACGAAATTAAAACATCTCTTTTCCAGGATATCTTAGGAGGAAAAAAGTCTAGTGAACAACTTGAAAAAATCATTCAAAAGCGTGTTCATATTAATGATAATATCCTCACAAAAAACTTCAATTACTTTGTTATTAACGCCTTACTTTATGTTGATGTTTTAGCGTATGCTGAATATTTAAAACAACAAAGCATCTCAAAAGATTACCTAAAAAACATTGAAGCGTCTATTGTTTCGATCACCTTAGGGGTTTTAAACTCTAAAGACATTAAAAATCAATACGAAGACAGTTTAATTAAACTCTTTGAAGCCTCTCTACGTTATAGTGACCGTAGTTATATAAATTACGACCAAGCCCTAACCTATTTAAAAAGCCCGTTTGAAAAGCAATATATTTTAGACTTAGCTTGCATGGCGACTTGGGGCGACCGCATGATTGATACCGATGAGCATCAGTTTTTAGAAAAATTAGGCTTAGACATGGGTTTAAATCTGATTACCATCCACCAGTCTATAAAATCGGTAAATCGGTTTTATACAATAAATGAGAAAAGCATTGCGCTTTTAAGTTCATCAAATATTGTACAGACCTTTTACAACAATTCTAGTAAAATGGTTTTTAAACTCATTACGAGAAACAGCAAACGCTTGTACTCTGAGATAAAAGAAAGTAAAGAACTTATGGTGTTAATATCGCAATCTACAAAGCGAGAATTAACCAAAGCAGAGCAGAAAAAGGTACAAGAACAGCTGTTAGATATTTTTAAATCCATTCCGAGTTTAGCCATATTTTTACTTCCTGGTGGCGCTATTTTACTGCCACTAGTGATAAAATTTATACCAAATCTTTTGCCTTCTGCCTTTGATGAAAACAGGATTGATGACTAAATAAAAGGATAATTGTTATTTTTCTATTAGCTTTACGGCAATAAGTAAACTAAACAACTCCATGGCTTCATATACAATTCAAGAAATTAATGATATTTTAAAAGGTGAATTAATAGGTAATACCGATGTACTTATTGAAGGTCCTGAACAATTAAAAAACGCAAAAAACAATCATATTACTTTTATTGGAAGTGCCAAATACAGTAAACTTTGGGAAACCACCCAAGCTTGTGCTGCTGTTATAAACAACAATATTCAACTTGAACCGGGAGAAAATAAAGCTTTAATTAAAGTGCCCAACGCCGATTTGGCCATGGCTAGCATTTTAGAAATGTTTAGTCCGCCAGCTCCAGAGTTTGAAGTTGAAATGCACCCAACTGCGGTAATACATGAAACGGTAAAAATTGGTTCCGATTGTAAAATTGGTGCTAACTGTTATATCGGGCCAAATGTTGTTCTTGGCGATGGTGTGACGCTATACCCTAATGTTTGTGTTTATGACGAAACGATTATTGGTGATTACACCACAGTTTGGTCTGGAACAATAATTAGAGAACGTTGTATTATTGGTAGTCATTGTATTTTCCATACTAATGTGAGCATTGGTGCAGACGGGTTTGGTTACCGCCCTAGCGATGATGGTCGTGGCTTGGTTAAAATCCCGCAAATAGGAAACGTGATTATTGGACATTATGTAGAAATTGGTGCGAACTCTTGTGTGGATCGAGCTAAATTTAGTTCGACCATTATTGGAGATGGATGTAAAATTGACAACCTGGTTCAAATCGCGCACAACAGTGTTATGGGACGTTCTTGTATTATGGCTGGACACAGTGGTTTAGCTGGTTCTGTAACCTTAGGTGATGGTGTTATTATTGGCGGAAGTGCTTCTATTAAAGACCATACCACTATTGAATCTGGAGCTACTGTAGGTGCAGGATCTGGTGTTATTGGAGATATAAAAGCCGGACAAACCGTATTGGGTTACCCTGCGCAAGATTCTAGAGAAATGCTCAAACAATGGGTTGCACTAAAGCGATTAACGAAGAAGTAATAATTACTCCAACCAGGCTTTAAAATCTTTTACACGCTCGCGAGCAACGATAACGTCTTGCTCCTTATAACTGTTTAATTTTATTTGTAAACGGGAATTGGTATAACTTACCATGTCTTTAATGGCATTAATATTTACAAAGAATTTACGGTTGATGCGGAAAAAGGTTTCAGGTTCTAGTTCGTTTTCCAAAAAATCTAAAGTGGCGTCTAACAAATAATTTCTTCCTTCGGAAGTATGAATATAGGTGCCTTTATTTTCGCTGTACACACATTCAATATCTTCAATATTAATGAGTTTTAAATGTTGCCCTACTTTTACTGAAAAGCGTTTTTTATAGGCGCGGTCAATTGGATTTACAAGCAGTTTTTTAATATCTTCGAAATCTAAAGTCACTCCTTGGGGCAGCGGTGCGCGTTCTTTAAATTTTTCTACAGCTGTAGCTAGCTCGTCTTCGTCTATGGGTTTTAGCAAATAATCAATGCTGTTTAATTTGAAGGCTTTAAGCGCGTATTCGTCATAAGCTGTGGTGAAAATTATGGCCGACTTCACTTCTATAGCTTCAAAAATCTCGAATGAGAGTCCGTCGCTAAGTTGAATGTCTAAAAATATTAAATCAGGATGGGTGTTGGTTTTAAACCAGTTTATAGATTCTTCTACCGAATGTAGCATGACTTCGGTTTCGAGGTTTAAAGTTGTTAACATCCGTTGTAAGCGTCTTGCTGATGGTTTTTCGTCTTCTATAATTATGACATTCATTTTTTTCTATAAGTTTAATTAGAAACGGGCTTTGCGTTAGGGATTGCAGTGAAAATCCTTTTTTTTATTTGTGAACTTGCTTTTGTTTTGAGGCTTTCGACGACCTTTTAAAGCCGAAAAAACCACTTGAATTTGCCTAAAAAAAGATTGCAACGGAAAGCCCGACCCTTGTGGTAACGCCCAAATATTTATTATTTTTATTCCCAACGTGAAGTCTGGTTTTCGGCATCCATAAATTTTCGTAATTTCTCGTCTTCCCAACGTTTCTTGAAAAATAACCGGCCTTTAAACACATTCCAAGCATGGTAGGAAATAAAGATCGTCCACCCAACGAGAATACTAATATCAAACCATTGAAAAAACGGTTTATGTGGTCCTGACATAATATATAAATTATAGCAAAGTAATAGCACTACAATGAGATAGCCCACAAAATGGATGTAGAATATCTTTAGGTCTTTTACTTTTTTCTTAGCTTCAATATATAGCTGATGTTTCTTTTCTTCTGTTTCCATGACTATTGAAAATTTTCTTGTTCCTTTTCCATGTATTCTTTTATTTTTCGCTCTTCCCACGATTTTCCAAAAACGAAATCTTTACCGAAGATACATAACCCATGAAATGCTAAACCTATACCCCAAAAAAGCGGCGTTGCAAAGGTGCCAAAGTTCCAAAATTGCCCTCCGTTGAATACGATCATACCGGTGATAAAAATGTTGACGGCCACATACCAAAAGGCATGCCAGTAGAAACCTTTGAGTTCTTTTAAGCGTTTTTCGGCTCTTAAATACGCTTCTTCCTTTTGATAATTTTCGTGATTATAATCTGATTCCATGATGTTATATTTATACCAATTTAACTGTATAATGTCGTGTTTTTAATTTGAATTATTTTTTGTTCAAATGAGATAGAAAATTCAAGCATAGCATGAGCTACGGTTTTATTTTATATTGAAATATGGGCGAAAAAGAAACAAATTATATGCGACATTATATGGTTAA
The DNA here is from genome assembly GCF_030548465.1 of Tamlana sp. 2_MG-2023. Classification (GTDB taxonomy): domain Bacteria; phylum Bacteroidota; class Bacteroidia; order Flavobacteriales; family Flavobacteriaceae; genus Pseudotamlana. Next base: position 102,271 of record NZ_JAUOSF010000001.1, on the reverse strand, counting down.
AATGGTATTAGTTCCATTTGCTTTTTTCTTCTTTCATAAATTGTTCAAGTTTGCGTTTTTCCCAGTTTCGGCCAAAAGCACCGTCGTCTACAAAAACGCGGAAGGCTTGAATAACAAGGCCTAAACCCCAGCCAAACATAGGAAACCAAAACCACTGGAAGCCCCAAAAGGTTTTATAGTTTACAAAAATTAAAAATGGAATGACTACCCAATAGGATGCTAAGCTGTAATAAAAGCCTTTTAATTCTTCTACGTGTTTGCGTGCGCGTACGTAACTATCGTCTAAATGTGTATGTGATGTTGTTCTCATAATTGATATTTTTTTAGTAAGCATAGGGATTGACACAGCAAAACGCTTTGCTTCTTTGGTTATATTGACTTTACGATTGGTGAGTAAATTATAGCGTTGGTTAATATTATTTAAACCTACTCCACTACTCTTTTTTACTATTTGTTTGGGCTGAAAATTGTTTTCAACCACTAAATTATGTCCTTCTTCATATATGGTGATGTGCAATGGCTTGCTGGAGGTCACCATATTATGTTTTACGGCGTTTTCTAATAAAAGCTGTAATGATAGCGGCACGACCTTACTTTCTGGATTAGAAGCCTGCTCTGGCATCGTGAACACGATACTGTCTTCAAAACGCATTTTTAGTAAGGACATGTAAGTTTTTGCGAACTGCAATTCTTCATCTACCGTAACTAACTCTTTACTTTTTTGTTCTAAAACATAGCGGTACACTTTTGATAATCCAGTGGTGAATTTTTGTGCGTTTTTAGGATTTTCTTCAATTAAACTGGTTAATACATTTAAACTGTTAAACAGAAAATGCGGGTCTAATTGATTTTTTAAGGCGTCAAACTTTGCACTGGCGGTCCCTGCAATAACTTTTTGCTCTTTTAACTTGTTTTGCTGATATCTATTGTAATAATAAATAACATGAAATATGGCTACAATGGTAAGGGTAATCCAGAGTCCGAATTGATAATATTCAATCTTCTCACGACTTAAGAAAGTATTAAAGTCCATGTCATAATAAACCATTGCCGAGGCTGAACGCAAGACAAACAATCCTACTAAAGTGATGACTATCGACCCGAAAACACCGATTATAATTCGTTTGGCATAGGCCTTTTTCTTCCAATTTAAACCATTCAAATACTTAAAGAAATACATATTTGAATACCCTAACACGAAACCATACAATTGATAAAACACAAAATCTATGAGGAGTGTGTTTGCATTTCTAGCTTCAAATCCACCGTTAATTAAGGTCCCTATTACAAAAGCAATACAGGCTACAACAAATAATATGATGCTATTTTTAGCAGATTTTGACATAAGGGTTCGAAAGTTAGAAGTTAAAAGTTAAATTTAGTGAAAAGTTTTTCGGTGGAGGTTACGGTTGTTTTTTAGATTCCCGTTTTCACGGGAATGAAGTTTAAGGTGATAGTCTTGATTTTTCATAATGATACGTTTTAAGATTAATGATGAAGCAAATATCTAACAGAAGAACTGATTTTGAAAAACAGTTTGACTGAACTGTAGAAACTATGAGATGAAATGTAGAAACCAGGTATAAACGTAAAGGAGACGGTTTGAAAAGTAAGGTATTCAAACCGCCTCTAATTTTTTAATTCAACTATAATTTACTCAACGCTCTTCAAATTTAAAGAATATAGGCACAGCATAAGAAACTTTTACGGGTTTTCCGCGTTGCTTGCCTGGGGTCATATTAGGCAGTAAACTTATAATGCGTTCTGCTTCTTTTTCTAAAATTTTATCTGGGCCTCTTGATTTTATTGATGAAATTTTTCCAGTAGTATCAATTATAAATACTACAGACACACGACCTTGGGTACCTAAATCTAAAGCAGCTTGCGGATATTTAAAATGCTTAGAAATGTGCGCCTTCATTTTTTCTTGAAAACAAGCAATCTTCTCTTGATTAGAGCCTTGTTCGCAACCAGGAAATACAGGCACATGTTCTATAACAGCAAACGGCACTTGAACATCTTCTTCAACTTCTTCAACTTCTACAGCTTCAACAGCTACAGGAATTGGCGCAACAATAGCATCTTCTAGTCCGATTTCAGAACTTTCAATAACCGTTTCTTCAATTTCAACCACATCTTCAATAATCTTGATAGACTCTTGAACAGATGCAGGAGGTGGCGGTGGGGGTGGCGTATTTACGTTCACAATTGGAATTTCTTCTTCATATTGTTTTTCCATATTGATAATTTCAACAAGGTCTTGGTCTACTTCATAGGTTTTAATTTCTAAAGCCTGCCAAGTAAAAAACAACATGATATTTAATCCAATAGCAAAATATATACTGCTATTTCTCCCAATGTCTACTACGGGATTTTTCTTAGCTTTCATGATGATATATTTTAGAACTGATTAATATTCTAAAACTAAGAAATTTAACTCAAAAAAAATATGACAATTATCATAACAAACAACTCATTTAAAGATATTTACCTATAATATTTCACTCAAAAAAATGAACTCACCAGAAGCCTTTTTAGTAATTAATAAACACATGGACCTATGAAATTTTTCAATTATATTTTTTTCATATATTAGCCCTTCTAATAATCAATTATTTAAGTTTTTCACCACCATAGATTTTATCTATCATTAATATTTAAAAACCTAAAAACCAGATAATTATAAAATCACCCTAAACTTTTACTTCAATAATAAATAAATCTTAAAAACCTCAACTATAAACCGCTCTAAATCTTTAATTTACAGTCTTATTTCCCATATCCTTTTAGAAAACCAAGCAGTATTATTAAAAAAAATCTACAGAAGTGTAACAATTTAAAACTTTGGAACACTTACATCATAACTAATCCAACCCCTTGAATAAAGAGTTAGAACATAATTTTGTTGAATTACTTGAAAAGCACCAAAATATCGTGCACAAGGTCTGTCGTTTGTACACCAATAATTACGATGCGCATAACGACTTGTTTCAAGAAATCACCATTCAGTTATGGAAAGCGTATCCGAAATTTAGAGGAGATGCCAAGTTTAGTACCTGGATGTATCGTGTGGGATTAAATACCGCCATTACGCTTTATAGAAAATCTAAACGCACCATTAGCACACAAGATTTTGAAGGTGTCTCATTTAAAATAAGTGCTGAAGAGTACGACGATACCCAGGAGCAACAATTAAAAGTACTTTACCAAGCCGTACATCAATTAAATGATATCGAAAAAGCTTTAGTGTTTCTGTATTTAGAAGACAAAGACTATAGAGAAATAAGTGAAACTTTGGGAATTAGTGAAGTGAATGCCCGCGTGAAGATGAATAGAATTAAAACGAAACTTAAAACCATTTTAAATCCGTAACCCTATGGATGAATTAGATTTATTAAAGAAAGATTGGAATCAAAGTTCCGACAATCATAAGGTTTCTGCGAAATCTATTTATGCCATGCTGCATAAAAAATCGTCTTCTATAGTAAAGACGCTGTTTTATATCAGTATTGCTGAGCTTGTTTTTTGGATTCTAATTAATGTTTTACCTACTTTCTTTTCGAAATCATACAACGAGCAACTAGACCTTGTTTACTCTAACAAAACAGTTTTGGTGCTTATCAATGTGGTTTCATATGCTATTATCCTACTTTTTGTTTATCTGTTGTTTAAATCACAGAAGGCCATTTCGGTTACCGATAATGCTAAAAAACTCATGGAAAGCATCCTAAAAACACGTAAAATCATAAAGTACTACGTGCTATACAACCTCATCGTACTTTTTATTTCAATCATACTCGGTTTATATTTCGGCATTAAACACTCTACTGAAGCTTCTAACATGCTCACCAACGCTAGCACTTCAGAAATGTTAGTATTCTATGGTGTCTGCTTTGTTATGGCGCTGTTTTTCTTGCTTTGTTTTTGGTTGTTTTACAAGCTGTTATACGGTTTATTATTAAAACGTTTAAACAGAAATTATAGAGAGCTTAAGAAATTGGAGGTTTGATTTTTGCGGAATTGTGAGCAGCTTGCAAGCTCGCCAACACCTCCCTAACTCTCCTCGAGTTATAAAACACCTCCCCGGCCCTCCTCAAGGAGGGAGCTTAAATTGGGGATTTCAACGACTTCGCCAGGTTGCATGTTATTTAACTTGATATCTCCTACTCTAACGCGTACCAAACGCAAAGTAGGAAAGCCCACTGCTGAAGTCATTTTTCGTACTTGTCTAAATTTACCTTCTTTTAAAGTCACCGAAATCCATGGTGCCGGACCATGACGTTCATCTCTAATTTTTTTCGATCGGGTTGGTAAATCTGGTAACGTTTCTAAAGCAAAGGCTTTACAGGGTTTGGTTTGGTACTTTTTACCATTAAAACCTATCTCTACTCCTGATTTTAATTGTGCTATCGCTTCCGCGGAAATTGCTCCATCTACTTGCGCGTAATATTCCTTCTCTACTTTCCGACTGTTTACATAATCGCTCATTTTTCCATCGGTGGTTAATAACAATAAACCTTCAGATTTTTCATCCAGGCGACCAATAGACATTATGCCTTCAGGGAAATCATGTAGAGACCCCAGAAAATTTTTAGATTGTTGCTTGGAGTCATGACTTTTAAACTGACTCAAAAAACCATACGGCTTGTAAATTATAAAGTGCCTGTGTATCGTTTTAAACGCTTCCATTTAATATTTGATGCACCAATGCTTTGGTAGGTTTTTGTCCGTTCATAGCGCTTCTCACGGCATCGAAGGTCATTTTAAAATCGCAGCCCGATTTATAGGCGCTGCATCCGTAGGCCGTTTTTCCTTTTAGTACGGTACCTTTTTTACATTTCGGACAAGCCAAAGCATCAGAAGTTGGTTTTTCTATCGCTTTCGCGGAAGTCTTTTTCGGTTCTAACTTTAATTGGAATTCATCATCAAAACGCAACAAGCCTTCAACAGTTCCTGCTTCCGTTTTAAAGCCTTTCAAGTTTACGGTAGAACCTTTCTGAAGCAAACGAATAAATTGCTTTTCAGATATTTTTTTATCAGCAAAACTAAAAGGCAGGACAAAATCACAACCCGCTTTATAGGCACTACACCCATAGGCTGTTTTTCCTTTTAATAGTTTTCCCTTTTTACATTTCGGACAGCTTTCATTTAAAATCCCCGCAACCTTTTTAGTCTCAGCCTTCGCCGCACGCTGTTTTTGCACCGTTTCATAAGAAATATTAGCGCGTTTGGTTTCGCTGCGTACTTCATAAACCAAGGCATCAACCATGTGTTTCATATTTTTAATAAACGCAGCGGCACTAAATTCTCCTTTTTCGATATCTTTTAACTGTTTTTCCCAAGACCCCGTTAACTCGGCAGATTTCAGTAAATCATTCTGAATCGTATCAATCAACTGAATACCTGTAACTGTGGGTAAAACCTGTTTTTTATTTCGTTTTATGTACTTTCTTCTAAAAAGCGTTTCAATAATATTGGCTCGTGTCGATGGTCGTCCAATACCGTTTTCTTTCATTAAATCACGTAACTCTTCATCATCAACTTGCTTACCTGCCGTTTCCATGGCTCGTAGTAAGGAAGCTTCAGTAAATTGATTAGGCGGCTTGGTTTCCTTTTCTAAAAACGACGGTTCATGTGGCCCTTTTTCTCCTTTAACAAAAGTTGGTAAGATGCCAGATTCCTTTTCCTTAGCATGTGGGTTTTCAAAAACAACACGCCATCCTTTTTCTAAAATTTCCTTTCCTGTGGTTTTAAACACAATTTTAGCAGCATTTCCTAAAACGGTGGTATTTGACACGGTACAATCATCATAAAAGACCGCAATAAAACGCTTTACAATAATATCGTAAACCTGTTGTTGCGCAGCCTGTAAGTGCGTTTGCATACCCGTTGGTATAATGGCATGGTGATCGGTTACTTTTTTATCGTTAAAAACGCGAGACGATTTTTTAATTTTCTTACCCAAAAGCGGCTGTGTTAAGGTCCCGTAATTGGTAAGTTTTTGAAGAATACCTGAAACTTTCGGATAAATATCATTTGGTAAAAAAGTGGTATCTACTCTTGGGTAAGTCACGACTTTTCGTTCGTATAATGCTTGTACTATTTTAAGCGTTTCGTCTGCCGAAAAGCCAAACTTAGTATTACAATACACCTGTAAACCCGTTAAATCAAATAATTTTGGCGCGTATTCTTTACCTTTTTTCTTGGTAATCGAATCAATTTCAAATTCGCTTTCCTTGACTTTATTCGCTAAAGCCTCTCCATCTGCTTTCTTTAAAAAACGCCCTTCTTCATAACTAAAAAGCGTATCACGATATTGGGTTTGCAACTCCCAGTAAGGTTGTGGCTTAAAATTTTCTATTTCCTTAAAACGATTCACCACCATAGCTAAAGTTGGCGTTTGCACACGTCCAACAGAAAGCACTTGTTTATAACCACCGTGTTTTACAGTGTATAATCGTGTGGCGTTCATACCTAACAACCAATCGCCAATCGCTCTAGAAAAACCAGCATAATACAGGTTATCGTAATCTGCAGAAGGTTTCAAACTTTCAAAACCTTCTTTAATAGCTTCGGTAGTTAAGGAAGAAATCCATAAGCGCTGAACCTCGCCCTTATAATTAGCTTCATTCAACACCCAACGCTGAATGAGTTCTCCTTCTTGCCCGGCATCCCCGCAGTTTATAACCACTTCGGCCTTATCAAATAAACTTTTTACAATTTTAAATTGCTTCTGAATCCCTGAATTTGAAACCACTTTAGTTTCAAATTTCTCTGGAAGCATAGGTAAATTATTCAGATCCCAACTTTTCCAATAAGGTTTATAATCATTGGGTTCCTTTAAGGTGCATAAATGTCCGAAGGTATAAGTTACCGCGTAACCGTTGCCTTCATAATAGCCATCGCGCTGCGTATTAGCTCCTAGAACAGAAGCAATCTCACGCGCAACACTGGGTTTTTCGGCTATACAGACTTTCATTTATACATTTTAAAACAGGCTTGCAAAATAGAACTTTAATATAGCTTTTAAAAAGGTTATTATGAGTAGTTATTAACGTTTAAAAAAAAGTAGAATCTTAAGAAACAAAAACATTATTATATAATCCTATGGATTTAAAACAATTAACACTACCCATAATTAAACCTAAAATAATAATCCTATAGCTCAAATTATTTTGTATATTTAATATCTTATATTAAACTATTTACTCTTAATTAATCTAAAAATCAACCCTTTATGAAAAAAAATCAATTTTTTAATCTTTTATTCTTTTGCATGGCAACTACATTTGTTTTTGCACAAGACAAACCCAATATCTTAGTGATTTGGGGAGACGACATTGGATACTGGAATGTCGGAGCGTATACCCATGGAATGATGGGGAGAACTCCTAATATCGATAAATTAGCGAAAGACGGTATGTTATTTACAGACCATTATGGACAACCAAGTTGTACTGCAGGTCGTGCAGCATTTATCATGGGGCAAATGCCAATACGAACTGGAATGACGACTATTGGAATACCAGGATCTAAACAAGGTATTCAAAAAGAAGACCCAACTTTAGCCGAAGTTTTAAAAACACAAGGCTATAATACAGCCCAATTTGGTAAAAACCATTTAGGAGATCGTAACGAATTTTTACCAACTATGCATGGGTTTGATGAATGGTTTGGTAACCTTTATCATCTAAATGCTGAAGAAGAGCCTGAAGAATTAGATTACCCTGGACAAAAAAATCCAGCGTATAAAGAGAAATTTGGGCCAAGAGGTGTTTTACATGCTTGGGCTACAGATAAGGATGATTCTACAGAAGACCCTAAATTTGGTCGAGTTGGTAAGCAACGTATTGAAGATACAGGACCACTTACACGTAAACGTATGGAAACTATGGATTCTGAGGTAACCGATGTTGCTTTAGATTATTTAGATCGTGTAGGTAAAGATGACAAACCATTTTTTATGTGGTACAACACAACTGCAACACATATCTGGTCTCACAGTACTAATAAATATATCCAAGCTGCTGTAGATGAAGGTCGCGCAGAAGAAGATGTCGTTCGTGCAAAAATGATAGAACACGACGAATTAATAGGTAAAATTCTCCAAAAACTAAAAGATTTAGGTATTGAAGATAATACTATTGTCGTTTATAGTACAGATAACGGAAACGAATTGATGTACTGGCCTGATGGTGGTTACGCACCTTTTAGAGGTGAGAAAGGAACCACTTGGGAAGGTGGCCTTAGAGTACCAATGATTGTTAAGTGGCCAGGACACATACCTGCAGGAACATCTTCTAATGGTATACAGAGTCATGAGGATTTATACGTAACTTTAGCTGCAGCTGCAGGATTACCAAACTTAAAAGAAGACTTTTTAAATGGTAAAAAAGTGGGTAATATTTCTGCTAAAAAACACTTAGATGGTTATAACAACCTGCCGTTATGGACAGGAAAAACAGATAAATCTGCCCGAAGAGAAATATTCTATTACGACGAATCAGACCTAATGGCTGTACGTATTGATGCTTGGAAAATGCATATTGGTGTTAAGCATAATGGCAGTTGGTTCGATGAAAAATCGTATCCAAGTGTGCCATATATAATCAATTTATTAATGGATCCTATGGAAAAAATGACGCCAGATTCTGAAGAGTGGGGTTATGCTGGAAAGAAATTTGTTGCTCAAAAATTATGGGCACCAACAGCCGCTGTTCCTTTTCTGCAAGCGCATTTAAAATCTTTAGCAGAGTACCCTCCTAGTCAAGGCGGAGAATCGCTAAGTATGAAAAAATCTATTGAAACAGCTATGAAAATGATGGAACAGCCTACCGGAGGCCAAAATTAAATATTCATATAATAGTATAATTAAAAACAGGTTGTCTATGGTATTTGGACAGCCTGTTTTTTTTGTTTAAATTCATGATTAGTATTTTTATAATTCATGTTTCTAGACTTAATTGAATTTAACCCTAATACCTAAATTAGGAAACTATTCTTAAACAAATAAAAAACGTTATCGTTGATTATTTTAAAATAAACTCGAAGAAATTACTTATATAATTTTGTATATTTATAACGTATAAATACAATTACAACTTTAATTAATCTTAAAATCAAACCTTTATGAAAAAAAATCATTTTTTTAATCTGTTATTTTTTTGCATGGCGACCTCCCTCGCGTTTGCACAAGATAAACCCAACATTGTAGTCTTTTGGGGAGACGATGTTGGAATGTGGAACATTAGCGCCTACCACAATGGTATGATGGGTGGAACAACACCTAATATTGATCGAATCGCTAAAGAGGGTGCTATATTTACCGATCACTACGCGCAACAATCTTGTACTGCTGGTCGTGCGTCTTTTATTTTAGGACAACATCCGTTTAGAACAGGATTATTAACTATTGGTATGCCTGGATCAGAGCATGGTATTAATGCAGCCGATCCTACTATAGCCGAATTATTAAAACCATTAGGTTACACTAGTGGACAATTTGGTAAAAACCACCTTGGTGATCGCGATGAGCATTTACCAACAAACCATGGTTTCGATGAATTCTTCGGAAACCTTTATCACTTAAATGCTGAAGAAGAGCCTGAAACTGAATTTTATCCAAAAGACCCTGAGTTCCACAAAAAATATGGACCAAGAGGTGTGTTAAAATCAACTGCAGATGGTAAAGTCGAAGATACGGGACCATTAACAACAAAACGTATGGAAACTGCAGATTCAGAATTTATTGATGCTGCCTTAAGTTTTATTGATAAAAACGCTAAAGACGACAAACCTTTCTTTACATGGATAAACTCTACAAGAACACACGTTTGGACACACTTATCTGACAAATATTTACATAAATCTGGTTATGGTTTATATGCTGATGCCATGATGGAATTAGATGATGGTGTAGGTCGTGTATTAGATAAATTAGATGAGCTAGGTATTACAGAAAACACAATTATTATCTTTTCTACAGATAACGGTGCTGAGAAATTTACTTTCCCTGATGGTGGAACCATTCCATTTAGAGGTGAAAAAGGAACAACTTGGGAAGGTGGATTTAGAGTACCTGCCATGGTAAGATGGCCAGGTCATATTGAAGCAGGAACTGTTATTAATGATATCTTCTCTCATGAAGATTGGATGCCTACGCTTTTAGCTGCAGCCGGTAACCCTAACGTAAAAGAGGAATTACTAAAAGGTAAAAGCTACTCTGGAAAAACTTTTAAAGCACATTTAGATGGTTATAACCAATTAGACTTATTAACCGGTAAAACTAAAAAAGGCGAAGGAGCAAGAAAAGAAATTTTCTATTTTGATGCTGCTGGACACTTAAACGCATTAAGATATCAAGACTGGAAATTACACTTCTCTATCATGGAAGGATCTATTAATGAAGCTTATAGAAAATCACCATCTTGGCCAATAATCTTAAACTTAAGAAATGACCCTTTTGAAGTTTCTATGGATGCCGCACTATATATTAGAAATTATGCGGATCAAATGTGGATGATGGTACCAGCACAAAACTATGTTGGTAAATTTTTAGGTACGTTCAAAGAATTCCCTTCAAGAAAAGGTAGTTCTTTAAGTGTGGATCAAGTTTTAGAAACTTTAAAAACACCTTCTAGAAATTAATTTTTCTGAAACAAAAGAGTAAAATAAAAAAGACTGCCCGAAAGGGTGGTCTTTTTTTTTGCCTAACAATAGCAAAACATTAATTATTAAAAGTTAAAAAAAAAACATACCTTTAAATACATTAATTAATCTTAACATCAAGTATTTATGAAGAAAACACAACTCCTTGGCACGTTATTACTGTGCTTTATTTCTGTTGTTGCTTTTGCACAGAAGAAACCCAATATTGTTGTTATCATGGGCGACGATATCGGCTATTGGAACCTAAGTTACAATAACCAAGGTATGATGGGGTATAAAACTCCTAACCTTGATAAATTAGCTTCCGAAGGAACTATTTTTACAGACTACTACGCAGAGCAATCCTGTACTGCTGGTAGGGCAGCTTTTATTACAGGACAAATGCCGATACGTACGGGAATGACTAAAGTAGGAGCAGCTGGTGCTACTTTAGGGATACAACCCGAAGATCCAACATTGGCAGAGCTTTTAAAGCCACTTGGTTATGCAACAGGACAATTTGGTAAAAATCACCTTGGTGATCGTGATGAATTTTTACCAACTAATCATGGTTTCGATGAATTTTTTGGTAATTTATATCACTTAAATGCAGAAGAAACACCAGAATTAGCCGAATACCCTCAAAACCCAGAATTTCGTAAAAAATTTGGACCTCGTGGCGTTATTCATAGTACGGCAGATGGTAAAATTGAAGATACAGGCCCTTTAACCAAAAAACGTATGGAAACTGTAGATGCCGAATTTATGGCAGCTGCAACAAAGTTTGTTGATAAGCAGGTTGATGCTGATAAGCCATTCTTCTTATGGTTTAATACAACACGTATGCATTATGTAACCCATGTTCCAGAGGAAGAGCAAGGAAAAACAGGTTTAGGTACGTATGCAGACGGTATGAGACAGCATGATAATCAGGTTGGTCAACTGTTAGAACACTTGAAAGCAAAAGGTATCGAGGATAATACCATAATAGTGTATACAACAGATAATGGACCACACTTTAATATGTGGCCAGATGGTGGTATTACACCGTTTAGAGGTGAGAAAAACACAAACTGGGAAGGTGGATACCGTGTACCTTGTATTGTAAAATGGCCAAATAAAATTCCTGCAGGAACAGTTATGAACGAAATCGTTGCTGGTAATGACTGGTTGCCAACTTTAATGGCTGCTGCTGGAGAACCTAATATTAAAGAGAAATTATTAACAGGTTATAAAGGTGCTAAACGTACTTTTAAAGTGCATTTAGATGGGTATAATATATTACCTTATTTAACAGGTGAAAAAGAAGCTGGAAAAGATAAGTATGGTGATACTACCTTTCCAAGAAAAGAATTTTATTACTGGAGTGATGATGGTCAATTAGTAGCTATGCGTTACCAACGTTGGAAGTTAGTTTTTATGGAGCAGCAATCTTCTAAATTTGGTGTTTGGATGTATCCTTTTGTTAAGTTGAGAATTCCTTTAATTTTTGATTTACGTATGGATCCCTTTGAACGTGCACAGCATAATTCAAATGTTTACTATCAATGGATGGAAGAGCAAGTACAATGGATAGTAGTACCTTCCCAAACTGTTGCAGGGAAGATGATATCTACGTTTAAAGATTTTCCTCCAAGACAAAAACCAGCTTCATTTAATTTAGATGAAGTGATGGCTTCGTTTACGGCCGGTGGTCATTAATTAGACATATAAATTACAAGTTTTTAAAGGAGGTCGCCTAAAAAGTAATTTTTAGGCGATTTTCTTTTTGTGTACGCATATATCTTTTACATATAAACGAAATTGCTCCTAAAGGCAGTATCTCATAAACTGTGTAAGTTTTAAAATCTCAGGTTAAAAATTAATCTGAGATTTTTTTCATATAAAGCACTGAACGTATTTAGATTAACAGTTGCTCCCTATTAGTTTTATAGTTTGAATTGTCGACGCTTATAAAGCCTCTTTTTGAGAGCTAAATCGTTACCACGTAAATAGACAATGGTTCTTGCCGTTAGAACTTTATAAAAGATATCAAATTATTTTTTTTAATTCTACAAAAGCTTTTCGAAATATATTGGATTAAATTCTTTATAATTACGCCAAACTCCATTTTTTTAGAGTGAAATTCATAACACAAAACATGACAATTCAAGATTTAGTTGGTAATTATTCTATTGTAGGCAGCAATCAAGACAGCGAAAAAAACACCTATAAAGGTTCTTTAAATTTAAGTCTTGATCATCACAATAGAATTAAAGCGGAATGGTACATTAATAATATCCAAACACAATTAGGTCAAGGCTTTTTTAAAGACAATATTCTGGTAATAAATTTTCAGTACAAGGGAGAAAATCACGAGACATTTTATGGTGTCGTTGTTTACAAATGTCTTTCTAAGAATGTTTTAGAAGGCTTTTGGTCTGAGGAATATGGCGACCCAGCCTACCTTGGTTCTGAACAATGTATCAGAATTAATACTCAGGATGAGTTTTTGAATTAAAAAAAGCCCATATAACTTAGTTACATGGGCTTTTTTTAGATTGAAACACAAATAATTTTAACTCACTTTTTGTGCTGTTTTCATATCTTTTAATAATTTCAACTCACGCTGAATTTCTTCTCTTCTTGCTGCCACCTTATTTACTTTCTCATCTATGATTGCCTGATGTCTAAGCCGACTTTGACGCCTCTCTTCTTCTTTATCTTTACGCACTTGTCTTTCTTTCATTAACTTTGCTCTCTCTTGAGCAACAGATAAATATGAATATCCATACATGCTTATAAATAATAAAGCAACAATTCCTAGTACTACAAAACCGTATTCCATTTTAAACGCTATTAATTATGTTCTTTTTTTTGCCTTAAAATTATTGAATCATCAATATTTTAGCAAACTTGTAATTAAAGGTATAAAAAAGAGCCCCTTGAATTAAAATAAAAAAGATGAATGGCTTAAATTTTAGATAAACGTTTAATTATTCGTTTTATACTAACGTTTAGTCGTTGAAAATCAGTAAATAGGTAACAAAAAACTGTTTTCCGAATTAGTAAACTTATTTAACTACAGGAAGATCTTTTGCCTTCCAAGCAAGGATACCGCCCTTTAAATTATAGATTGTAGTAAAACCAACTTTTTTAAAATAGGAAACACTTTTTTTACTACGGTTTCCTGAGCGACAATAAATATATACAGGCTTATCGGAATTTAATTTTTCAATATTATCTGTAAAATCACTGGATTTGAAATCAACGTTAATAGCGTTCTCTAAGTGGCCTTCTTTAAATTCTTCAGGCGTTCGAACATCTATAAGTTGAACAAAGTCATGACTTACATCCGTTTTAAATTGTTTTACGCTCATATCCATATAATCATCAGATGCAGATTGGTTACAACTTGCAAAAGCAAAAAATATAAATAAACAATGTATACAATACTTCATACAACCTATTACTTTTCAACAACATCACCGGTCCATTCTAACATTCCACCTTCTAAGTTATATGCATTTTCAAAACCTAGTTGCTCCATAATTTGGCAGGCTTTACCCGAACGGTTTCCAGAACGGCAGTACACATAGTAGTTTTTAGACTTATCTAATTCCTCAATTTCGTTTACAAACTCTTGTCCTTTGTAAATATCTATATGAATTGCATTCTCGATAATCCCTTCAGCAACTTCAGCATCGGTTCTTACATCCAAAACAACAGCGTTTTCATCATTCGCTAATTGTTCTACCCATTCTTCTTGTGTTAAATCTTCCATGTTTAATTATATATGTGTTCTACAAAATTAAGATTTCTAATAGTATAGACGAAAAAAAATCCGAAGAATTACTGCTTCGGACTTTTACTTACCATTATTTATAAGTTATACTTTGATAGAGCAACCTATCGCTTTAGTTTCAGATTCAGGAACTTCTTTGCCTTTTAGTAAGGCATCTACAGCGGCTTCAACATATTTTGTATTTACCGCAGCAGCATCCTTATAATTATCATCAATGGCACCAATATACTTAACCACATTCCCTTTACTTGTTTTCTCTAAAACAAACATATGCGGTGTTTTTGTGGCTCCGAATTTCGGAAATACATTTTGAGATTCATCAATTAAATACGGAAAATTAAAACCTTTCTCCCCTGCCCTTTTTTTCATTTCTGGTAAAGCATCACCTGGCTTCACCTCAACATTATTAGGCATAATAGCTATAACTGGATAACCTTTAGGGGCATATTTCTTGTTCAATTCTATAATTCTATCTTCATACATAACCGCATATGGACAAGTATTACAGGTAAAAGTTATTATGAACCCCTTGGCGTCTTTATAATCGGCCATAGATACCATTTTACCGTCAATGTTTTTTAAGGAAAAATCCTCTGCAACATCTCCAATTTTATAGCCCTTATTAATTGTATTATTTACTGTAAATGCACTAATCAAAAGCACTAACAAGCCTCCTGATATTATTTTAATTGCTTTTTTCATTTTGTGATCGTTTTAGTTTAAAAATTGTTTGACCTCTTTTTCCAATTCGTCGAAAGTAAAGGACTGCTCAAAAAACACACTTTTGTTTTTATTATAAATTACAGTTGCCGGAATGGAGCCTGACCAAGCTTCGTTAACTTTAGGAATCCACGTGTTCATATCAGGATCATCCAAAGCCACTACTTTCGATTTTAATTTTCTATCCTTAATAAAAGGTTTCAATTTGCTATCGTACATATGCGGAAAATCTAAACTCACTAAAAGCACTTCAACATTTTCATCTTTATAAGTATCATTTAATTGTTCAAAATACGGCAATTCCTTGACACACGGCGCACACCAAGTTGCCCAAAAATTTACGACATGAATCTTATCATCTTTCTGATTTAGAAATTTTTCAAAACCATTAAAATCATAGACTTCAAGTGGCGTCTCTTTTTCTTTAGTTGTTTCAACTTCTTTAGTAGTTTCAGTACCGCTTTCTTGCTTTTTATTTTTTGCACAACTTGCCATTATCAAAACAGCAACAAATAACACTTTTAATTTCATAAGCATAAAACTAAATAATACTTCATTGAATATCTTTTAGTTTAACAAACTTTTAATTAAAAAAGTGATCTAAAGTTTTGCGCAATCGCTTATCATTTTTATATTTGGCCAGATAAAATTTACAAAATGAAAACTATTTTAAATAATTCTTGGTGGTGGTGCTTTCGAAACTAAACTTCGTGAAGTAAAATCCTAGTATATTTAAAAATTAAAATATCAAAAGGCTTGTCATTCACGACAAGCCTTTTTTATGTTATATATGAAAAAATTTAGCCTATACACCCATAACAAAAGAATATTAACCGACACCATAACACCTGTTACGGTATACTACAAAATTCGTGATAAACACCCGAATAGTATACTGTTAGAGAGTGGTGACTACCATAGAAGTCATAAAAACTTCTCGTACATCTGTTTCAATCCTATTGCAACAATAAAAGTTGAAAACGAGGTGATTTATGAAACCTATCCTGACGGAAGTTCAACAGCGATAGACATTACAGATGATGTGAATGTTGTTGATGAAATATACAAATTCACCAAGCGTTTTGATACGAATTCAGATGAAGACTTCAAGTTTATAAACAATGGTATTTTCGGTTATACAGCTTATGATGCTGTACGTTACTTTGAAGATATTCAAATAAGCAAAAAAGATGATTCTGTGACGGTTCCAGATATATATTATGCCGTTTACAAGAACATTATTGCCATCAATCATTATAAAAATGAAGCTTATATTTTCGCACATTGTTACGAAGATCAAGAAAACAATATTGATGCGATTGATAAACTGATAAATACTCAGAATTTTGCTGAATACGATTTCAGTTCAAAAGGTCCTATTCAATCGAATTTAACCGATGATGAATTTAGAGAACAAGTTGCCGTAGCCAAAAAGCATGCAGGTCGTGGCGACATCTTTCAGCTTGTATTATCGAGACGTTTTTCTCAAGAATTTACTGGTGATGACTTTAATGTGTATCGTGCCTTGCGAAGCATCAATCCGTCGCCATACTTATTTTATTTTGATTATGGTGATTTTAGAATTTTTGGTAGTTCGCCAGAAGCGCAGCTTGTTGTGGATGATGGTTTAGCTGAAATTCATCCGATCGCCGGAACTTTTAAGCGTACCGGAAACGACGAACAAGATGAAAAACTTGCTGAAGCTTTAAAAGCAGACGACAAAGAAAATGCAGAACACGTGATGCTTGTAGATTTAGCACGAAACGATTTAAGCCGCCACGGAAGCAATGTGAAAGTGGTTACTTATCGTGAGGTTCAATTCTTTTCTCACGTAATTCACTTAGTAAGTAAGGTTATTGGAAAAAAACATGAGACCACTTCAACGATGCAGGTTGTTGCCGATACGTTTCCTGCTGGAACATTAAGCGGTGCTCCAAAACACATGGCGATGCAGCTTATTGAAAAATACGAAAAAACAAGTCGTGGCTACTATGGTGGCGCGATTGGTTTTATGGATTTTGATGGCAACTTTAATCATGCCATCATGATACGTACTTTTTTAAGTAAAAACTACAAATTAAATTGGCAAGCTGGCGCCGGAATGGTTTCAAAATCGGATGCTGAAAGTGAATTACAAGAGGTATTTAATAAACTAGGCGCTTTAACTAAAGCCATCACTCTAGCTGAAGATATTTAGTTAGTTGAAAAAAGAGATAAAGTATAACTTAAAATAGATTCCTATTGACCTAGGAATAAAGCGATGAAAAAAATATTAGTTATAGATAATTACGACAGTTTCACTTACAATCTGGTTCATTATTTAGAAGATTTAGATTGTGATGTTACCGTGGTAAGAAACGATAAATTAACTTTAGAAGACGTTGAACCTTTCGATAAAATTGTGTTATCTCCAGGCCCTGGAATTCCAGATGAAGCTGGATTATTAAAAGCCATTATCGAAAAATACGCCCCAACAAAAAGTATTTTCGGCGTGTGTTTAGGGCAACAAGCCATAGGTGAAGTTTTTGGAGGTACTCTAGAAAATTTAGACGATGTTTATCATGGGGTTGCAACTCCTGTAGAAACATGTGTAGATGACGAAGTTCTTTTTAATGGCTTAACAAAAAACTTTAATGTTGGACGTTACCATTCATGGGTGGTTAACGCTAATTTACCAGATTGCCTCGAAGCAACATCTTATGATTCAAACGGACAAATAATGTCGTTAAGACATAAAGTTTACGATGTTAGAGGCGTTCAATACCATCCCGAATCGGTTTTAACACCTGACGGAAAGCAAATTTTGAAAAACTGGGTTAATGGTTAATGGTTAATGGTTAATGGTTAATGGTTAATGGTTAAAATAAAAAAGCCATCGCTAGGAACCAAAAACTAAGTAAAAATTAAAGTAATGAAAGACATTTTAAACAGATTATTAAACCACGAAACATTGTCTAGCGAAGAAGCGAAACAAGTTTTGGTGAACATATCAAACGGTACGTACAACCAAAGTCAGATTGTTTGTTTTCTTTCCGTTTATATGATGCGCAGCATAACTTTAGAGGAGTTAAGCGGGTTTAGAAATGCACTTCTAGATTTATGTATCGCTGTAGATTTAAACGAATTTAATCCCATCGACCTTTGCGGAACTGGTGGTGATGGCAAAGACACGTTTAATATATCAACTCTAGCTTCGTTCATTACAGCTGGAGCGGGTGTAAATGTTACCAAACATGGAAATTATGGCGTATCTTCCTCTTGTGGTTCATCAAATGTTATGGAATATTTAGGTATTAAATTCTCAAACGATATTGATTTTTTAAAACGCTCGATAGACCAAACAGGAATCTGCGTATTACACGCGCCTTTATTTCACCCGGCTATGAAAGAAGTTGGCCCGATTCGTAAAGAGTTAGGCGTGAAAACATTTTTTAATATGTTAGGCCCAATGGTAAATCCTGCCTTTCCTAAAAACCAAATGGTTGGTGTTTTCAACTTAGAACTACAACGTTTATACGGCTATCTTTATCAACAAACCGATAAAAACTATAGCATCATTCATGCTTTAGATGGTTACGATGAAATATCGCTAACAGGTAAAGCAAAAATCATTTCAAATAATGCCGAAACCTTGTTTACACCAGAGCATTTAGGTTTATCAAGCATAAAACAAGAAGCTATTTTCGGAGGTAGTACGGTAGAAGAATCGGCTAAAATATTCGTAAAAGTGATAAATGGCGAAGGTACCGAAGCCCAACATAACGTGGTTTGTGCCAATGCCGGTTTAGCCATTGCGACAACCAATCAAATTTCGCATCAAGAAGGTTTTGAAATGGCTAAAGAATCATTGTTTTCAGGAAAAGCAAAGGCTAGTTTGGAGAAGCTGATTGTGTTAAGCAAGTAAAAAGTTTTCAGTCTCAGTTTTCAGTTAGCAAGTTTGCGCTCTAAAAACCAACAACTAAAAACCACAAACGAATTAAAATGAATATACTAGATAAAATAACCTTAGATAAACGTAACGAAGTGGCACTTCGTAAAAGTTTAATTCCTGTATCTCAATTAGAACAATCGGTTTTATTTGAAAGACCAACAGTTTCATTAGCAAACAACCTAAGACAAAGCCAATCAGGCATAATCGCTGAACACAAGCGTCGTTCACCTTCAAAGTCTGTTATAAATAACACATTAAACGTTCAAGATGTCGCTAAAGGCTACGAAGAAGCGGGTGTTTGCGGTATATCTGTCTTAACTGATGGTAAGTATTTTGGTGGGTCTTTAGACGATTTATTAACCGCTAGAGCCAGTTGCAATTTACCTTTATTACGAAAAGAATTCATTATTGACGAATATCAACTGCTAGAAGCTAAAGCTTATGGTGCTGATGTTATTCTTTTAATTGCTGCGATTCTATCACGCGATGAAATCAAAAAATATTCAGAATTTGCTAAAAGTTTAAATTTAGATGTACTCCTAGAAGTTCATAATGAAGAAGAACTACATAAATCCATCATGCCAAGTTTAGACATGTTAGGTGTAAATAATCGAAATTTAAAAACTTTTGATGTTAGTCTAGATACCAGTAAAACCTTAAGCACTTTAATTCCTGATGATTTTGTAAAAGTTTCAGAAAGTGGCATCAGCAATATTGAAGCCATTAAAGAACTTCAACCTTACGGATATCAAGGTTTTTTAATTGGAGAAAACTTCATGAAAACCGATAACCCTGGAGCTAGTGCTACAACATTTATAAAAAACTTACTGTAAGCCTCCTCCATCGGAGGAGAACGCTTACTCAAACGATAATAGTATAGTAATGAATAAGGACAAAAACACTTCGCAATCCATTCCCTCCCCTTCGGGGAGGGTTAGGGAGGGGCTTCACCTCAAAGTATGTGGTATGAAATTCGAAGATAATATAGAAGCCCTTGCAGCTTTGCAACCGGATTATCTCGGATTTATATTTTTTGAAGATTCTGAACGTGATTTTGGAACCAACAGCATTCCTGAATTGCCGTCTTCAATAAAAAAAGTTGGTGTTTTTGTTGATGCCGATATCAATTTTGTTATTGAAAAAGTAAACAGTTTATCTTTACAAGCCGTGCAACTACACGGTATAGAATCACCTGAATATTGTGATGCTTTAAAACATACACAATTCATTTCAGAAGAAAATGACATGCCTTTTAATATCGAAATCATTAAAGTATTTTCTATAAAAGACAGCTTCAATTTTGAAGTTTTAAAACCTTATGAAGCCGTTTGCGATTACTTTCTATTTGATACCAAAGGCAAATTACCTGGAGGCAACGGTTATACTTTCGACTGGAATGTTTTAAACGATTATCCTTCCGAAAAACCCTTCTTTTTAAGTGGGGGCATTGGAGTAGATCAAATTTCAGATATTAAAAAATTTCAGAACAGCAGCGCTTCAAAATACTGCTATGCTCTGGATGTCAATAGTAAATTCGAGGTGAAACCCGGATTAAAAAATATAGAATTACTAAAAGAATTTAAACAAAACGTTTTTACGAACAACGAAAATAAAAGTTCATGAATTATAACGTAAACGACAAAGGATACTACGGCGAATTTGGTGGTGCATACATTCCAGAAATGTTATACCCAAACGTAGAAGAGTTACGCCAAAACTACTTAAAAGTGATGGCCGAACCTGATTTTAAAGCAGAATTCGACAAGCTTTTAAAAGATTATGTTGGTCGCCCCTCCCCGCTTTATTTTGCAAAGCGTCTTTCAGAAAAATACAACACCAAAATATATTTAAAGCGTGAGGATTTAAATCACACAGGGGCTCACAAAATAAACAATACTATTGGTCAGATTTTAATGGCTAAACGTTTAGGCAAGGCTCGTATTATTGCTGAAACAGGTGCTGGGCAACACGGTGTGGCCACAGCTACAGTTTGTGCACTAATGGGGCTTGAATGTATTGTATACATGGGAGAAATTGATATTGCTAGACAAGCACCAAACGTGGCTAGAATGAAAATGTTAGGCGCCAGTGTAGTTCCAGCAAAATCTGGTAGCCGTACACTTAAAGATGCTACAAATGAGGCGATTCGCGATTGGATTAACAATCCTGTAGATACGCATTACATTATTGGTTCAGCTATTGGTCCGCACCCCTACCCTGATATGGTGACCCGATTTCAGGCGGTGATTTCCGAAGAAATCAAATGGCAATTAAAAGAGCAAGAAGGTCGTGAAAATCCAGATTACGTTGTGGCTTGTATTGGTGGCGGAAGTAATGCTGCTGGAACTTATTACCATTATTTACACGAAGAAGATGTGAATATTATCGCTGTAGAAGCTGCTGGACACGGTGTGGATTCAGGCGAAAGCGCGGCAACTTCTATTTTAGGAAAAGAAGGCATCATTCACGGTTGTAAAACTTTGTTGATGCAAACTAACGACGGACAAATTACCGAGCCGTATTCTATTTCAGCTGGATTAGATTACCCAGGTGTTGGTCCAATGCATGCCCATTTATGTAAATCAGGACGTGCCGAATTCATGGCCATGACCGATGACCAAGCTATGAAAGCAGGTTTAGACTTATGTAAATTAGAAGGCATCATTCCAGCTATAGAAAGCTCACATGCCCTAGCTATTTTTGAAGAAAAGACCTTTAAACCAGACGATGTGGTTGTCGTGAGTTTATCAGGTCGTGGTGATAAAGATTTACAGAATTATATTGAGTATTTCAAAATCTAAAATTTTCTAATTTCCGCGAAGGCGGAAATCTCACCCATTTTTTATGGATCTTTATTATGTGTACATATTAACCAATAAAAACCATACCGTTCTATATATAGGTCGTACAAAACAATTAAAAACAAGATTAATTCAACATAAAAACAACAGTATAAAAACCTTTACGGGAAGATATAATGTAGATAAATTAGTCTATTTTGAAACAACGAAATATATAAATAACGCTATAAAAAGAGAACACCAATTAAAAAAATGGAACCGAGAATGGAAAATAAATTTAATTAATGGATTGAATCCTGATTGGAAAGATCTTTCAGAATATATTTAAAATAATTATTAAAAGATTCCCTCCTTCGAGGGAATGAAAAAACTATTCATTTACAATGAACAGAATAAATAAAAAACTAAGCGAAGACAAAAAGCTACTGTCTATATATTTCACAGCAGGCTACCCTAATATTAACGATACGGTTTCTATCATACAAGATTTAGAAAAAAACGGTGTTGATATTATTGAAATAGGTTTACCTTTTAGCGACCCATTAGCCGATGGCCCAACCATTCAGGCCAGCTCAACACAGGCTTTAAAAAATGGTATGACTACCGAAGTGCTTTTCAATCAGTTAAAAGACATCCGTAAAACGGTAAACATTCCATTAATCATCATGGGCTATTTTAACCCGATGTTTCAATATGGTGTAGAAGCCTTCTGTAAAAAATGTCAGGAAATAGGCATTGACGGCTTAATCATTCCTGATTTACCTGTAGATGTGTATCATGAGCAATATCAAGCCATCTTTGAGCAATACGGACTGAGAAATATCTTCTTAATTACTCCACAAACTAATGATGAGCGTATTCGTTATATCGATTCTATTTCAAACGGTTTTATATACATGGTGAGTAGTGCGAGTACTACGGGTTCACAATCTGGTTTTGGCGATGAACAAACCCAATATTTTAAACGCATTGCTGATATGAACCTTAAAAACCCACAAGTTATAGGTTTTGGTATTAGCAATAACGAAACCTTCATACAAGCCACACAATACGCCAAAGGTGCTATTATTGGTAGTGCTTTTGTAAAACATGTTTCTAATCATGGGATTAATACCATTAAAGAATTTACAGATTCTATTTTAGAGTAGTTATATAAATATAAAGCGGTTTCAAAAAGGAAAATAATAATTTTAGGAGTTGGTTTTAATGGCTTAAGATTTAATAAATCACCCTAATTATGATATTTGTAAATAATAAAAATGACAGATTCAAATAGTTATAAACACAAAATAAGAGAAGAGTTATCTTCTTTTTCAAATTCTAAAGACTTCAGCTTTACTTCAATTTTCGATAAAATATACCAATATAAATACAGCGATTACACCGAAAATTATAGTGAATTTAACCAGTTCAAAATAGAACAGAGTGATATTTATTTTAAGCTTGCCATAAATGAATATAAAAAATCACATCATGCTAACTTAAAAAAAGAAATTCAGCATATTGCCTTGAACGACAGCTATAAAAGGTATGATATTCTAATCGAATTGGACGATAAAGAATCTTTTGATATCGTATTAAAAAATGCTGAAGACTTTTTAAAAGGTGATGACTATCTGAATGAGTTTGGATATCGCTATGAAGACGGACAAGTGTTATTTGATTTAATTAAAGCCTATTACAATCCTTCCCGAAAAGAGGAAGTGACTTTATTCTTTAATCAAGCTTTTAATTTTGCGAAAAAATACGCCAGAGAAAATAAAGAATGGGATTATTTAAGTGGTGACCCAAGTGGCACTATTTTATTAGTTATTTCTCAAGCCATTTCTTGCCTAAACGCGGAAGATCGAGAAGAATTTTCAAACTTAATATTCGACATTTATACTTTCTGTTCTTCCGATGAGAAAAGTTATGAATTAAATCAAGCTTCAGGTTTCATCGCTTTACTATTATTATACTACAATAAACAAATCGACATCCAAGTATTAGAAAACGCCATTAATATTACAGGAGAACATTATAAAAACAATGTTTTCGTCCATCAAACGCTTTATGCTAAGTGGCTGTTAACCAATGACAGTGAAAGTGCATTATCGTATCTCAAATCAGAAGAAGATGGAAAGGGGATCATTTTTGCTATTATGGCATTAGCTGATCTTAACTGTAAAAAAGCGCTTCCTGATCTTGAATCAAGATTAAAAGAGGAAAAAAACCCCATATTTATTGAAATTTATAAAGAAGCTATTCAAAGATTAAGTACTCAAAATATGATTCCCGAAATAGAGCATAGAATGATTAACTTAAATGGAAGCTTAACCCCTACTCAAAGAGCACTTGGCACAAAATCAAATAACATTTTTGAAAAAAGAGCCCAGGAAAAAATAGACTTAGATAACAATGTCTATGAAACAGATGATGACTAAGATATCTTTAATAACATTAATTTATTAAAGATATTATACCTTCAAATTTAGAATAGATATTTCAACCTAAACAACTACCAAACATGGAAAAAATCATAATTGTTGGAGCTGGTTTTGCAGGCTTAAGATTAGCCCAAGACTTAATGAACAACCCCTATTATCAGATTTATTTAATTGACAAACAAAACTACCACCAGTTTCAACCTTTAATGTATCAGGTCGCTTCGGCGAGATTGGAGCCTGCGAGTATCTCTTTTCCGTTAAGGAAAGTATTTCAAAAGGCAAAAAACGTAAAAATACGTATCGCTGAAGTTAAGGGTATCAACTTCGATCAGAAAAACATCACCACAACCATTGGGGATTTTGATTACGATCACTTGGTGATGTCTATTGGGTGTACTACCAATTATTTTGGCAATCAGAATCTCAAAGATTACGCTTACCCGATGAAAACCATTCCGGAGGCTATTCAGCTTAGGAATCGTATTTTACAAACCTTTGAAAACGCACTAAACACTACCGACCAAGATGAGCTTCAAGCTTTATTAAACTTCGTTATTGTTGGTGGAGGTCCAACCGGTGTAGAATTAGCTGGGGCTTTAGCTGAAATGAAACAACATATTCTCCCTAAAGATTACCCAGACAAAGACTTTTCTAAGTTACAAATATATCTTTTAGAAGGTTCACCAAACACTTTGAGTCCGATGAGTAAAGGGTCTCAAAAGATGTCTCAAAAATATTTAGAAGATTTAGGCGTAGTGGTAAAAACCAATACCTTCGTAAAAGACTACGATAGTGAAGTGGTTACTCTAAACTCAGGCGAACAAATAAATTCTAAAAATGTTATTTGGGCTGCTGGAGTTATTGGTAATAAAGTTGATGGCTTTAAAGAAGAAACCATAGCTCGAGGCAACCGCCTTATTGTAGATGAAGTTAACGAGGTTAAAGGTCTAAATCAAGTTTATGCCTTAGGTGATATTGCTTATATGGAAACTAAGGACTACCCGCATGGGCATCCTCAGGTGGCTAGTGTCGCTCTTCAACAGGCGGCTCTTTTAGCAAAAAACTTCAAAAGAAAAACTGAGAAGAAAACTCTTAAACCATTCAAGTATACTGAAAAAGGTTCGATGGCTACCATTGGAAAACGAAAGGCTGTCGTTGACATGCCTAAATTCAGTTTCCAAGGAAAAATGGCCTGGTTTACTTGGATGTTTATACATCTCATGCTCATTTTAAGTATTAAAAACAAACTACTTATCTTTATGAATTGGATGATTAGTTATTTTAATAATGACAGTACTCTAAGAATTATAATGAAGCCTGTTGCTAATCGTGTAAAAACAAAAAAAACCTGATGCCTTTAAATATTGTTTTAATAGAACCTGAAATACCTAATAACACAGGGAATATAGGACGGTTAGCTTTGGGTTCAGGCTCACATTTACATTTGGTTAAACCTTTTGGGTTTGAAATTGATGATACCCGATTAAAACGAGCTGGTTTAGATTATTGGAAACACCTTTCGGTTACTTACTATGAAAGTGTAGAGGAATTTTTCAGAATTAATAAGGAGAAAAAGATGGCCTTTCTTTCTAGTAAAGGTGAAAAAAATCATTGGGACATTCCCTTTGAAGATGATCTGTTTTTAATCTTCGGAAAGGAATCTGTAGGCTTAGCTCCAGAAATCGTAAACCAACATGCTGATAAACTTTATAAGATTCCACTTTATAGCGAACATGTGCGCAGTTTAAACCTTGCCAACGCAGTGAGTATCGTGGTTTATGAGGGTTTAAAAAATATTTAATTCTGAATTAAACTTTGTTTGAAAATTGGAGTCTAAACACTCAGAATTATTCAACAAAACAATTAAAACAAAATAAGATGACTTTAAAAACTTTAAAATTCGGAATTGCAGCCTTAGCTTTATTTACTATTTCCTTTTCAGCGCAAGCTCAAGAAAAAAAGGAACCAGACTTTGAAAAAATGATGAAGCGTTTTGATGCCGACAAAAACAGCACGATTTCTCTTGAAGAATTCAAATCTGCTAAGAGAAAAAAAGAAGTGCCTACAGAAAAATTAGAAAAACAATTTACTAAACTGGATAGTGATTCTAGTGGTGAAGTTACTATAGATGAGTTAAAAACAAACTGGAGTAAAGGAAAAAAGAAAAAGAAACAATAATAGTGTGTTGTAAACGCTAAGTTATTTTAGTAAGGCTGTCAAAATTCAATAAGGTTTAGACAGCCTTTTTATTTGCATCAAATTTAGATTTTAATAAAATTGGATATCGACTGCGATCTGAGATTCTGTTAAAATTAATTTTTAGGAAAACCATTAAGCGCTAAAGTTTCTAATTCTTGATTATCGTTTTCAAAAATCAAGTATACTTTAAGTTCCGGATGATCCTTTGCAAAGTTCTTTACTTTTTCTAAGCCCATAGCCTTAAAAGCTGTGGCATAAGCATCAGCTGTCATACAGTTTTCATGAATCACCGAAATACTTAATAAGTTAGTTCTACTTGGAAAGCCCGTTTTTGGGTCGATAATATGCGCATAGCGCTTACCTTCTTTATCAATTTTAAATTTACGATAAGTTCCAGATGTGGCCATAGCTTCATCCATAAGTTCTACAACATCTAAAATGGAGTGCTCACCTTCAAAATTCGGACTCTCAATGCCCACTTTCCAACCGTGTTCTTTTTCAGCATTTATACCGCTTGTTCTAATTTCTCCACCAATTTCTACTAGATAATCATTCACGTTACGTGATTCTAGGTATTCCCCAATCATATCAACACCATAACCTTTTGCGATAGCATTAAAATCTAAGAAAGTCCCCTTCGGCTTTACAATTTTTTTATCAAGTCGCGTAACCTGTTTTAAACCAACAGACCGCATAAGCCAATCAATTTTAAGAGTATCTAACTCCTTTATTTCGCCTTTAGGACCAAAATCCCAAGCATTCACCACGGCTCCAATTGTTGGGTCAAAAGCGCCATCAGTTTCTTCATAAATGGTTTTAGAAGCTTCAAAAACCGTTATAAAATGATCATCAACTTCAACCAATTCATTTTCATTCAATTTAGATATGATAGAATTATCTTGATAGGTAGACATGGAATTATTAATCACAGCAAATAAGCTATCGAATTGCGGTTTATAATTAACTTCAGAATTATAGGTAACCGCATAAGTCGTTCCGAAAACACTCCCTACTAACTTCGTGTTCTTAATCTCCTTTTTACAAGAAACTGTCACCAGAAGTATGATAATTAGTGCTATGTTCTTCATAGGTGTTATGATTTAATTTAAATTTGTTTCCAAAAACTGAATACCATTATATTCTAACAAATAATCTCTGTTTAAATAAATTGGTTCTTTTTCGCCTTCAAGACTGCCAATCCCTACACCTGCATAAAGTACTTTAGCGTCCTGTTCTCTTGCATGGTTTTTAAAAGATTCCATCCAAACAACATCATAATTATTAGGGTTTTCAGGTAAAACTACAGCCCGAACAATTACAAAAAAGTACTGCTTGTTTTTATCAATGCAAACAAATTGCGGATGCTTTTTCAGTTTACTATTAATAGCTATAAATTCGAAACCACGTTCTTCTAAATCCTTTCCAACATGGTTCATGGCTAGATTATGTAATTCTTGTTCTGTAAGCGGTTTACTCATATTCTAAATTTATATTCACTAAGCAAACTTAATAATATTTTGATTATTTGAGGACAAACCACCACTATATTCAACTATTGCATCCCTTAAATCAAATCGGTTCAAATCTAAATTGAAGATTATAGTATAGTAATGTTCTTTGTATATCCGTTTTGTAACCTAAATATTGTATTTACGTCATTCCGAATTTATTTCGGAATCTAATAAAGCTGATAATTAATATATTGTGATGAGAACCTGAAACAAGTAGAGGTTGACGATAACAATTATGTCACATTACGGATAATCAGTAATGTTCTCTTTTTATATTTAAAACACATCGTTCACAATGAATTCAAAACACATAAAACACTGAAAACAATCACTTTGTAATTTAATGAAGATTAAATATTTATGATTTTTTATTATCTTAGAAAGAAAAAAACTGATGAAAACAACTTTGCGTTTTGATTTGGCCATAAACAAATTATACAAGGCCTTTCATAATAACACTCTTAATCCGGAGTGTTGTAAGCAATGTGCCGTAGGAAATATTTTAGACCAAACTGACGGTTGGAAACATCTTTCAGACCACCATGGAAGCCTTCAATTGAATTACGTTGGAAAAGTACACCAAAGCCTAAACAGAAAATTTAACGGTTATACACCTAGCCAATTATTACAAATAGAGCATACCTTTTTAGAAGCTTGTGGCTTTAAAACACCATTACATCATACAAATCGGAAACCTAAAAACATTTCCGATAAGGCTATTTTATTCCAGGGTTTATATGCCGTCGTGACTTTGCTATGTGGATTAGATAAAATTCAAAATGTGATGGATTATACCAAACTTTTTGAAGCTCATACCGTAAACATAAAATTACCTTCTGAAATGAAGTCATAAAAAAACCGACACTTTAGTATCGGTTTTTATATAAATATAATCTTCTTGAGATTTCTGCTTTTGCTGAAATTTATCCTCCGAAGTCATCAAATCTAATATGCTCATCTGGGATTCCAAAATCTTCACCCATTTTCTGAACGGCATTGTTCATTAATGGTGGTCCACAGAAATACAATTCAATATCTTCAGGAGCTTCATGTTTGCTTAAGTAATTATCTATTACACAATTGTGAATAAACCCAACAAAACCATCTCCAGGAGCATCGATATCTTCTTTTACCTGCCAGTTATCCTCTGGTAAAGGTTCAGATAAGGCTAAGTAAAATTTAAAATTAGGGAAATCTCTTTCTAATTCACGGAAGTGCTCTAAGTAGAATAACTCACGTTTTGAACGTCCACCGTACCAATACGTTACTTTTCTTCCCGTTTTTAATGTTTTGAATAAGTGGTATAAGTGCGAACGCATTGGCGCCATACCTGCTCCACCACCAACGTAAAGCATTTCACTATCAGACTCGTTGATGAAGAATTCACCGTAAGGTCCTGAAATGGTCACTTTATCTCCTGGTTTCTGATTAAAAATAAACGATGAAGCTACACCTGGATTTACATCCATCCATCCGTTTTTAGCACGATCCCATGGCGGACAAGCCACACGAACGTTCAACATGATTTCACGTCCTTCAGCAGGGTAAGAAGCCATAGAATAAGCTCTTTCTACTGTTTCGGTGTTTTTCATTACTAATGGCCATAATCCGAATTTATCCCATTCTGCTTGAAACTTATCAGGCGTTTCATGTTCCTCAGGGTGTGCTGTAATATCCATTTCAGAATATTTCACTTCACATGGTGGAATTTCAATTTGAATATATCCACCTGCTTTGTAGCCCATATCTTCTGGAATTTCAACTACAAATTCTTTAATGAAAGATGCTACGTTATAATTACGAACTACAGTAGCTTCCCACTTTTTAATTCCGAAAACTTCTTCTGGAATCGTAATATTCATGTCTTGTTTCACTTTTACCTGACAAGATAAACGTGCTCCATGAGCTAATTCTTTTCTAGTAAAGTGAGGAATCTCAGTTGGTAATGCTTCACCACCACCTTCTAATACGTGACACTCACATTGAATACAAGTTCCACCTCCACCACACGCCGATGGTAAAAATATTTTCGCATTACCTAATGTTGAAAGTAAACTTCCTCCTGAAGCTACTTCAATTTCTTTTTCACCATTTATGGTAATTTTTACCGGTCCTGATGGTGATAATTTTTGTTTTACAAATAATAGTAAAGTAACCAATGATAATGTAATAATTAAAAACGCTATTACGGTTACTAAAATAGTTCCTGTTGTACTTGCTGCTAAAATCATATTACTCGGTTACTTTTATGTTGTTAGCGATCACTTTATTGTTTTCTGAATCAGCTTGAGGCTTTTCAACTTTAGCAGTTTTAGTTTCCTTAGCACCTTCATCATCACCTCCTGTTAACATCCCTCCAAAACTCATGAAACCAATGGCCATTAATCCTGTAATGATAAATGTGATTCCTAGTCCTCTTAATGCCGGTGGTACGTTAGAGTATCTAATTTTCTCACGAATGGCAGCAATAGCAAGAATAGCTAAAAACCATCCAATTCCAGAACCTACTCCGTAAGTTGTTGCTAATCCTAATGAAGGAATTTCACGAGATTGCATGAATAAAGACCCTCCTAAGATGGCACAGTTTACCGCAATTAGTGGTAAGAAAATACCAAGTGAGTTATATAATGATGGTGAAAATTTTTCAACCACAATTTCAACTAATTGTACCATGGTTGCAATAGTTGCAATAAACATGATAAAAGATAAGAAGCTTAAATCGTAATCGGCATACTCAGCACCTAACCATTTTAAAGCACCTGGTTGTAATAAATACTGATCCAACAACCAGTTTAAAGGCACTGTTATAGCTAATACAAAGATTACTGCAGCACCAAGACCAACAGCTGTACTCACTTTTTTAGATACAGCTAGGTAAGAACACATCCCTAAGAACGTGGCAAATACCATGTTATCTATAAATATTGATTTTAAAAATAATTCTAAATGTTCCATATGTTTTTAGTTTTCAGTCTCAGTCTCAGTTTACAGTAAATTACTGTTCTCTGTGACTGCAAACTGCGACTTATTAATGATCTTCTACTAAAGCTTTGTTTCTTGAACGTTGTACCCAAATGATGATACCCACAACGATTAAGGCCATTGGTGATAATAACATAAATCCGTTATTTTCATAGCCAATTGAGTATAATCCAGTTTTTGTAATTGGATCTCCTAAAACAGGAAAACCTAATAATGTTCCAGAACCTAATAACTCTCTAAAGAAACCAACTATAATAAGAATAACGCCGTATCCTAAAGAGTTTCCAATACCATCAAGGAAAGATTTCCAAGGGCCATTCGCTAGAGCAAAAGCCTCAAAACGTCCCATAATAATACAGTTTGTAATAATTAAACCAATGAAAACTGAAAGTGTTTTACTCAATTCGTAAGCAAAAGCTTTTAGCACTTGATCTACAATAATTACTAAAGCAGCAACTACAGTTAACTGTACTATAATTCTAATTTTAGAAGGTATAATGTTACGCATTAATGAAATAATAACATTACCAAACCCTAGTACGAATAATACTGAAATAGACATTACAATAGAAGCTTTAAGCTCTGCTGTAATCGCTAATGCTGAACAAATACCTAATACCTGAATGGTAATTGGATTATTATCTGCTAATGGGTCTGTGATTAACTTTGTGTCTTTTTTTGATAAAAGTCCCATAAATTAATTATTTTTTAAATTATCGAAATAAGGCTTGTAAAGTTTTAGATCACTTTTAATCATTGCTGTAACACCATCACCTGTGATAGTAGCTCCTGCAATAGCATCAACCTCGTTATCTGTTTTATCTTCGTTTGTTGGATCTGCATTTCCTTTAGCTACAGTCACCCCTTTAAAGTTTCCATTATCATCTAAAAGGTGTTCTCCAATAAAATCGTCCATGAAGTAACGTTGCTTGATATTTGCACCTAAACCAGGCGTTTCTCCTTTGTGGTCAAAATAAGCCCCTTTGATTACCATGTTTTCATCTACAGAAACATAGGCCCAAATCGCATCCCATAAACCTTTTCCGTAAATAGGAATTATGTAATACGTTACACCATCTTTTTCTCCGATAAATAAAGGCAAGTTACGCTTTGAAGGATCGCCTCCAGCAGCGGCTTTGTCTTTTTTAAGGTCAATTAAATAGGCTTTATCGTTTTCTTCAGGTGTTCCGTTTTTTATCACTAACTGCTTCGAGATATACTTGTCAAATAATTCAGGCGCATCCTTTGTAGAAACAAACACTGCACTGCCTTCATCATTATCATTAACTCCCATCGCATATAGAATATTCTGTTGCTTTTCTATACGTTGATTTTCAGAAATCTTCGGTTTTAAAGAAGAAGCTGTAAATGCTAATAATGCACCAACCACGATAACCATGGCAATGGCAAATATTATAGTATATGAATTTTTATCCGTTTTGTTTTCCATTGTTAAGCCGTTTTTACTTTTAAACGTTTCTTTCTTTTCTTCACATTACCTTGAATCACGTAATAGTCGATTGTTGGTGCGAAAACATTCATTAATAGAATCGCTAACATCACACCCTCTGGGTAAGCCGGGTTGAATACACGTATTAAAATAGAAAGTAATCCTATTAAGAAACCGTAGTACCATTTCCCTTTATTTGTTTGTGAAGCCGTTACAGGGTCGGTTGCCATAAACACCGTACCAAAAGCAAAACCTCCAATAAGTAGGTGGTGCCAGAATGGTGTGCTCATTAATCCGTAAAACTTGCTTGTTTCTGTTATAACACCAGCGTCAACAATTTGGTTAAAAATTAAGCCCATAACTATAGCCCCAAGTGCTGAAGACAACATGATTCTCCAACTTCCTATTTTAGCGAATATTAAAAATAAACCACCTAAAATGATTAAAAGTGTAGAGGTTTCCCCGATAGAACCTGGTATAAACCCAAGGAACATATCGGCTGCTGAATGCGCAACTTCTTTACCTTGTGCTAAAGTTCCTAAAATGGTTTCTCCTGAAACAGCATCTAAGTTTTGACCAGAAGCAATTGCTTGATCTCTGGCTACAGCACCTTCAACCCATACTTTATCTCCAGACATCCATGTTGGATATGCGAAGAATAAAAAGGCACGAATAGTTAATGCTGGATTAAGAATGTTCATTCCTGTACCACCAAAAACTTCTTTACCAATTACAACTCCAAAAATAACAGCTACTGAAAGCATCCATAATGGAATATCAATAGGCACAATAAGTGGCACTAACATTCCCGTTACCAGGTAACCTTCTTCAACTTCATGTCCTTTGATAATTGCAAATATGAACTCAATACCTAAACCAACACCGTAAGACACGAGTACTAGTGGTATGATTTTCCAAAAACCAACAGTGAAGTTGTCTAGAGTCCAAAATTCTGGACTAAAAAATCCTCCTGATACGGCTTGAATACCATCAAAAGCTAAGTGATGCTGATATCCTGCGTTAAACATACCAAAGATTAAACATGGTACCATAGCCATAATTACAGTATTCATGGTACGTTTTAAATCGTCGGCTGCTTTTATATGAGTTCCATTATGTGTGGTCTCATTAGGTAAAAATAAAAAGGTATGAATGGCTGAAAAAGCAGGTAACCACTTCTTCCCTTTATTTTTAACTTTAAAATTATGTAAATTCTCTTTTAAACCCATCTTGTAATATTTTTCATTTCGTTTCTCAATGAATAATTATCCAATTTCTTTTAGCATTAAGTCTAAACCTTCTCTAATTATTTTTTGATGTGGTTGCTTAGACACACAAACAAATTCAGTTAGAGCAAAATCTTCAGGAGCAACTTCGTACATCCCTAAAGCTTCCATTTCATCTAAATCTTTATACATACAAGCTTTTAAGATTTGTAATGGATAAATATCTAAAGGAAAGACCTCTTCATAAGTTCCTGTGGTTACAAAAGCTCTGTGTTCACCGTTTGTATTGGTATTCAAATCGTAAGCTTTGTTAGGTGTTAACCATGAGAAAGTTAATGCTCTTGAAGTAGAAACCTTGTTAAAAATAGGTTTATTCCATCCGAAAAACTCATAATCATCACCTTCTGGAATCACAGAGATCACGTTATCGTAATACCCTAAACTACCGTCTGCTTTGATTTCTTTTCCCGTTAAAACATTACCAGAAATCACACGGTCATGACCTGATCTATCGATACCTTTATCAAATATGATAGTTGCCACTTCGCTTCCGATAAGTGTTTTGAAATATCTTGGTTTTTGAACAGAAGACCCGACTAAAGCAACAATACGCTGTGCGTTGAACTTTCCTGTCAACAACAACTCACCCATTATGACTAGGTCCTGCGGATTTACCGTCCAAACCACTTCACCTTTGTTTACTGGATCAATTTTATTGATTTGTGTTCCCACATTCCCTGATGGGTGTGGTCCAGAAACTTTATGTAAAGTAATACCGTTTAAACCTGAAAGTGGAGAATTTGCATTCTTACCAACAGAAACATGTACCTTACCTTCGGTTAGCTTTCCTAGAGCAGTAATAGCCGCTTGCAATTCAGCTTCTTTACCTTTTAAAGTAAAATCTAAATCGGCCGCTAATGGTGCGCTGGCATATGCAGAAATAAAGATCGCTTTAGGCGCCTTATCTGGGTTTGCAACAACATCATACGGACGCTGTTTTACAAATGGCCAACACCCTGAAGCAAGTAAATGTGCTTTTAGGTCCTCTGGTTTTGCAGTTTCAACATTAACCTGTCCAAAATCCTTGTGAGATTGTGTTTTATCGGCTTCTATTTTAATGGCATCGATACGCCTTTTTGGTCCACGAACAACCTCAACTACTTTCCCTGATACAGGAGAAGCAAACTTAACAGCTTCGTTAGATTTATCGAAAAATAAAGTATCTCCAGCTTGGACTGTAGCACCCTCTTTTGCAATAAGTTTTGGAATAATTCCGTGGAAGTCTTCTGGCCTTATGGTGCAGTAGTTACTGATCACTGCTTGCTCAACAGTTTTTTCAGCCTCACCCTTAAGTTTAATGTCCAGACCTTTTTTAATACGAATGTCGTTTGACATATTTATATTTATTGAAATTAGTTGTCTAAAAATCGCAGCAAAAATACGTATAAATTATGAAATTCGCACTTTAAAAGAAAGCTTGATATTATTTATACTGATTCTTAATAACTGAATTAGTCAACCTTTATAATTTAACTATATTTACCCAAAATAAACCCCAAATGAGACTAAAACTCACATTAAACATCATCGCTTTCTTACTTCCTGTGTTCCTTTTTGCTCAAGTTGAAGAAACAAATCCGCCTGACTATATAAAAACTATCAATTTTAGAAGTGGCACAAACGAAAATCAATTGCCTATTTTAAATATGAGCGATCCTATTATTTTAGAATTTGATGCTTTAAATGGTAATGAAGACGACTTTTACTATAAAATAAAATATTATAACCGCGATTGGACACCTTCCGTTTTAGTACAGTCAGAATACCTAGATGGTTTCGACAACCAACGTATACGAGAATACGAAAACTCCTTTAATACCTATCAAATATTTTCTCACTACAAACTTACCATTCCAAACGACCAAACAAGAGGTCTAAAAGTGTCTGGAAATTACATGATTTTCATTTACGACAACAACAGTGAACTTGTTTTTTCACGTAAATTTATGCTTTATGAAAACATAGCTAATGTTGGTGTTGTTGTAAAACGAACCAGAGACATGGAAAGCATTGAAGCTAAGCAACGTGTAGAACTTATTGTAGATTCTAACCGAATTCAGTTTAACAACCCATTGCAAACTGTTAATGCTGTGATTATCCAAAATAATAATCTTAAAACAGCTATTACAGATATCAGGCCTCAATATACTTTAGGCAATCAGTTAATATACAAATACGATTCAGAAACTAGTTTTTGGGGTGGAAACGAATACTTCTTTTTTGAAAACAAAGATGTTCGTGGCGCGAATAACAACATACAATTTATAGACTTACAAGATTTATATCATAATTATATGTACACCAATGTGAGTCGTGTCAGCCAACCCTACACCTATAACCCGGATATCAACGGTAATTATGTAATAAACAATTTAGATGCCACAAACCCAGATATTGAAGCAGATTATGTTTGGATGCATTTTTCATTAAAAGCGGATAACACCATAAAAGACAAAAATATACATGTTTATGGTAGCTTTAATAATTATGCCATTGAAGAAGCTACCAAGATGTCATACGATGCTTCAAAAAACATTTTCAGTAGCTCCCTTTTGTTGAAACAAGGATTTTACAATTATAAATATGTTGTTGTCAATGCAGATGGTGAAATAGATGAAGGGTATATAAGTGGAAATCATTGGCAAACCGAAAATAGCTACAAAGTATTAGTATATTACAGAGATTTAGGAGCTCGATATGATAGAATTATAGGCTATAACGAAGGGAGTTCTGTAAATATTAGCAACTAAAACTGCAAATTATCTAATTTTTGTACCAATCACGTTAAAATTTGTGACAGACATTTATATTTTGTTACATTAGCAGCTATAAACACATGGTATATCTATAGTTAACATGGTTCAACAGGTTACAAAAGGCATAAAGATTTCCGTAAAAACCACTTACGAGGGCTCGTTTTATAAAAATTATAAAATACAATACGCCTTTGGCTATACCATTACTATAGAAAACCAAAGTAAAGATTCAGTTCAACTTTTTGCACGTCATTGGGAGATATTAGATGCCTTAAACAATATTGAAACCGTTTCTGGGGAAGGTGTTGTTGGAAAAAAACCCGTTCTTAAACCAGGTGAATCACACACTTACTCTTCTGGATGTTTACTAACCTCACCATTCGGTGCCATGCAGGGCCACTACAGTATGGTCAACTTTACTACAACTAAAAAGTTTCAAGTCACCATTCCTAACTTTAAACTTAGCGCACCTTTTGCTATAAACTAATTCTATTGCACTAGTTGGTAGAAAACTACTACTGCTACATGTATCTACAAGGAAGTATTGTAATTTAAAATTCATTATTTTTAACCAAATTACGGCAATACCAGTTATTACTTGGTTTTAATATTGGATATGAAAAAACTAAAATTCCCTTCAGCACAAACCATACTTATTATTATTGCAGGTCTTGTTGCGCTTCTAACTTGGATTATTCCAGCAGGAAAATATGACAGCCTCACTTATAACGCTTCAAACAACAGTTTTACCGTAGTCAGTTTAAAGAAAACCACCGAACTCCCTGCAACGACAGAAACCCTAAACGACCTCAACATTAAAATTCCACTGGAAAAATTCACTAGTGGCGCTATTTATAAACCCATTGGCATCCCAAATTCTTATAAAGAACTCGAACCAAATTCTCAAGGTTTTGGTGACTTATTAAAATCGCCTATAAAAGGTACTATTGCGGCTTCAGATATTATTTTTCTAATTCTGATTATTGGCGGCTTAATAGGTATAATGAATATTACTGGTGCTTTTGATGCAGGTATTGCTTGGATGGCTCAGTCTTTAAAGGAAAGAGAATACCTTTTAATTATCGTAGTCACTACGCTTATTGCTGCTGGCGGAACTACTTTTGGTCTCGCCGAAGAAACCATGGCTTTTTATCCGATTTTAATCCCCGTTTTTTTAGCAGCGAAATACGATGCTATCGTTGGTGTGAGTTGTATTTTTCTAGGCTCTGCTATTGGTACGATGTGCTCAACTATAAATCCGTTTTCAACCATTATCGCCTCTGATGCTGCAGGGATTAGTTGGACCACAGGTTTACAAAGCCGCATTCTCATGCTCATGCTATGTTTAACCATTACCATATTTTATATACTTCGATATGCCAAACGCGTTAAAAGCGATCCTTCAAAATCCATAGTATATGATCAAAAAGAAGCTATTGAATCGCTTTTCAAGCTGAATACGGATGCAAATATAAAATTCACACCAAGATTAAAGCTTATCACTTTTGTTTTTACGCTTTGTTTTATCGTGATGATTATTGGTGTTTCTTTTTTAGATTGGTGGTTTGTTGAAATGACCACAACATTTTTAATAGGCGCCATAATTATCGGGTTTATTGCTAAAATAAACGAAAGTGTATTTATAGAAAACTTCGCAAAAGGTGCTGGCGATTTATTAAGTGTCGCCTTTATTGTTGGTATTGCTAGAGGTGTTACCATTATAATGGAAGACGGACTTATAAGCGACACCTTACTCTTTTACGCTAGTAACATCACTGCCGGTATGCCCAAAGGCCTTTTTACTAATTTTATGCTTTTTATATATGCAGGCCTATCCTTCTTCATGCCATCATCTTCAGGAATGGCAGTTTTAACCATGCCTATCATGTCTCCTTTGGCAGACACTGTAAACTTAGGACGCGAAGTTATTGTGAACACGTACCAATATGGTATGGGATTGCTTTATTTAATAAGTCCAACCGGACTAATACTAGCAGCTTTAGCTATTGTGAAAATTGGATTTGACAAGTGGCTGAAATTTATAACGCCCCTACTCCTTATTTTAATTATTACAACAATGGTATTTCTAACGGTTTCCGTTTACTTGTAAATTTCTTCAGAAGAAACAACCTGATTAAAATTAAAAACGGTACCATCTTGTTCTATCTGAAAACTTTTACAATTAGAAAAAGGCAAAAATCTAAAGTCTGAATTAAAACAAAAGTCTTTTTTATCTACCGAAAATTCAGCATCACAATCTACTGTTCCATATGGAGACACGCGTCTAAATCTGAAATCGGATTCACTTTCAGTTTTATCTAACAAAAACCAAGCACCACTGCCTATTCCAGGCAGCCATTGCGCTTCTTCGGGTAAACCAGAAACCGTTTTGGGCTTCAAATTTCCTTCTAAATTAGGTTTATAACCTTTCAACCGATCTAAAAAACATCGTAAATTTTCACTTTTTTGAGATCCATTGAATTCTGAAATAACCCCTTGCTCGGAAACTTCATAAACCAACTTTTCAGTATTTCCTAATAACACATTCCCCACCGTGCTCGGTGTAAACCTTTTCGATTTTAGTAAATTTTTTTTAATCGTTTCATCTGTTACTGAAGCTATCAATACATCAGTCACAAAACGCGCACAGTTTGAAGCTTTTTTAATAAATGCTGCATATCTAACAGACTTTTGACTTTGTAATTCCAAAATAAAAGTACTGGCTTTATCATAGTCAATCGCATGGCATAACGAAGCTAACATTTTTCCATCGCCATGAGTTATTTTTGGATGCGTGGTTAAATACACTAAAATATCATCCATATTTTGCACTGAACCATCTACAATTTTAGCTTTTAACGGTAAAGTTAATTCAGGATCAGTTTCTTGACTTCGAACACGTCCATAAGGCTCTGGCACGATATAGCGTCCGAAATCATAATATGCTAAACCTCCTGTTTTTTCGTCTATTAAAACCAAAGCAGCATGACCAGCGCGTATGTAGTTTTTGGTTCCCATTCCCACGAAACGCATAAATGGTGCATACCATTCTTTAGGCCCTCTAACTATGGTATCGGGATAAGCTAGAATTAAAACAATACCGTTTCTACTCATTTACCAAAGTTTCTTTGAAATTTAGCTTTTCAACATAAACCTTTTGATTTTCAACACTTTCAAAACGCATAGTAACTGTATCCTCCTGCTTTTCAACCTGTGTTATACTCGTAGTTTTCACAAAACCGCGATCCATAATTACACCATAATTTGTGTTTTCTTTACCAGTAGTTTTATGAAACTTAAGAATGTTGGTAGCGTTCAAATGATTAACAGTTTGAAAGATTTTAAACCAATCTTGACGTTCTTTTTTCATCGCTTCAGTATATAACGTAGAAGATGACCAAATTTTAGGTTCTAAAGGTAGTTCTGAAAGATGCGCTTGTTCTCCATCCCAAACCAATTCATAAAATTTTAAACTGAAATTCCAATCGGCAATAATAATTGTAAAAGGTTCGATATCACTAAAATCATAATTATTTATTTCTGAAGAAATAGTATCTGCAAGCATCAAGTCTTTCGCAACAATACCACGACTCTTTCTGTAAGAAGCTTTACGTTCATGAAGAACGTAGCCTCCATTCAACACACATATTAATCGCTTCTTTTCACTCACACCAATCCAAGTCCCTCCGGATAATTCATCTTTTGGATACATCAGTTTTACGCCATTTACATCATAAACCTTTGGAGCCAAAGCCACACGATCTGATGCCTCATCACGGTTAGATGTTAAAACAAAATTTTGATTATCGGTAGGAATAATAGTTACGGTACACATAGAAATTTAGTCTGCTAAACACCATGGCAACTTACAAAAATTCTTAATATAGCGCTTATCTTCATTTAAAGAGACTTTATAATATTTTAATCCATGAAATATCATCATAGAAACCAATAGAACTAAATATTCAATTCTAAGAGATTAATCAAATCTTAAAAATTATCATTAACTTTATTCTTTAAAACGGCATATTTTTTGCTCATATAAATCTTGATGAAAAATTTACTACTTACTCTATGTGTTGCATTGCCTTTATTGACCTTCGGGCAAGCAAACAAACTTTACAGACAAGCCTTAAGAACAACCGATTTAGAAGAAAGAATCTCAATGCTAAATGACGTTATTGATTTAGAACCCAATAACCTAGACGCCTATTTTCAGCGTGGATTAGCAAAAAATAATTCGGAAGATTTTTATGGAGCTATTGTAGACTATTCTAAAATTATAGTAGAAAATCCAGACGCCGACACCTACTATAATCGAGGAAATTCCAGATACAGTGTTCAAGATTACACGGAAGCAAAAGAAGATTATGCGAAAGCCTATATTTTAGATGATAAATTTATAGATGCCTTATATAGTTTAGCTTGTGTTCGTCTAGAATTAGGCGAGTATGAAAAAGCCATAAGCGATTTCGATAAAGTAATAAAATCGGTTCCTGGCCAACCAAAAACATACACATTAAGAGCTTCAGCGTATCATGCATTGGAAAATTATCAAAAAGCCCATATTGATTATTCAACAGCTATACTTATTGAAAAAAGTTCTGAGAACTACTATAACAGAGGTGTGTTTTTCATGGAAATAACCCGTTATCAAGATGCTAAAAACGACTTTAATAATGCGCTATTTCTTGACAAGAGCAATGCTTTTGCTTATTTCTTTAGAGGAGCTTCAAGTTTATTTTTAGGCGAAGATGCTGAAGCT
The DNA here is from genome assembly GCF_030548465.1 of Tamlana sp. 2_MG-2023. GTDB lineage: Bacteria > Bacteroidota > Bacteroidia > Flavobacteriales > Flavobacteriaceae > Pseudotamlana. Next base: position 61,013 of record NZ_JAUOSF010000001.1, on the reverse strand, counting down.
ATTTCAGATTTTGAACAGGTTTTAGAATTTGATTCAACAGATTTCGATGCCGAATTAGGCTTGGCCATTGCATATATTAATTTAAACGATAACGTTAAAGCTAAACATCATTTTGATCGTGCTAATAATATTTTATCAATTGGATCAAACGTAACAAGTATTCTACAATACAATGAAACCTATTGGTTTCAGCATCAATACTTCTTTTTCAATAAAGCCATCAATGCGTTGGTTAAGTTGTAATACTTAACCTCGATACTTTAAAGGTAAATGCACCACTTTTTTAGTTTCGTAAAAATCTTCAGTAAAATAATCACTTAAATTATAAACAGTAGTTGTTCTATAATCTTGTAGTTCTTCGGTTAAATCACCACCTTTTAAGTAAAGGATACCATTCTTAAGCTCATGCATCTGATCTTTCGCTATTTTACCTTTAACCCAATGCACAAAAGTTGGCATAATCGCTACCGCTCGACTCACGATAAAATCAAAATGATCGTTAATTTCTTCCACGCGACTGTGGGTTGTTTTCACGTTTGTTAAACCTAAACCTTCAACAACTTCATTAACCACCTTAAGTTTCTTACCTATACTATCTACCAAATGGAAAGAACATTCAGGAAACATGATAGCCAGTGGAATACCCGGAAAACCACCACCTGTTCCAACGTCTAAAATTTTGCTTCCATCCTTAAAAGAAATCACTTTAGCAATACCTAATGAATGTAGAACATGACGTAAATACAATTCATCAATATCCTTTCTTGACACCACATTGATTTTCAAATTCCAATCTTTGTATAGCGATTCTAACTGTGTAAATTTGTTTATCTGGTCTTCGGTAAGCTCAGGAAAGTACTTTAAGATGAGTTCCATTATTGTTAAATTTTCAACAAAAATATACTTTTTAAACCCATTTTTTTACAAAAAATTGGGATTACTTAACTTTGTTTATTCCTATCTTTGCGCAGAATATGGTAGAATGAAAATTTCAGCACCATATTAATATTGATTATAGCATGACAAAACAAGCATTAACATTCTCTAGAACAGATTCGGCAAAATTTTTCCGTACACTAAATAAACGCGTTAACGAATATTTCAAAGAAAATAACATTAAACGTACCGGTAACTGGAAACTCTATTTAAAAGCAGTGATTATGTTTGCTTTACTTATTGTACCTGTTGCTCTAGTTTTAACAATCGACTTACCTTGGTGGGCTCAAATTTTATGTATGATTACTACTGGTGTTGGTATGGCTGGTGTTGGTATGAATGTGATGCATGACGCCAATCACGGTTCTTTTTCTAGTAAAAAATGGGTTAACAAACTCATGGGAAGCAGCATCTATGTTTTAGCTGGTAACGATTACAATTGGAAAGTACAACACAATGTTTTACACCATACCTATACAAACATTCAAGGTCACGATGAAGATATAGATGCAGGTAGAATTATCCGTTTTTCAAAACACACTAAATGGTTAAGAATTCACAAATACCAACGTTTTTATGCTTTCTTTTTATATGGTTTATTGACTGCAAACTGGGCAATTACAACCGATTTTATTCAAAGTTATAAATATTTAAAAAGAAAATTAGCCTACGGCAAAATGCCCCACCCAGCAACGCAGTGGACGAAGCTAATTATTGGTAAAATTATTTATTATCTCATTTGGATTGTTTTACCATTATCATTAGGCTTTGCTTGGTGGCAAGTTTTAATTGGTTTCTTTGTGATGCACTATACCGCAGGAATCATTTTAAGTGTTGTTTTTCAATTAGCACACGTGATGCCTAATACAGAAATGCCTGAGCCAGACGAAAATGGTAACATGAAAAACACTTGGGCGATTCACCAACTGTACACGACTTCAAATTTTTCACCTAAAAGCTGGTTAGCAGAATTTTACACAGGTGGATTAAACAGACAAGTAGAACATCATTTGTTTGCACATATTAGTCACATTCACTACAGCAAATTAGCTAAAATCGTTAAAGCAACCGCTAAAGAATGCAGCTTACCTTACAATGAATATTCTTCATTTTGGAAAGCTGTTTCCGAACATTACAACCAACTAAAAGTATTGGGACAAAAACCTAACTACGCATAAACTATTAAAATTTACAATTAACAAATAATTTTACATGCAATTACTATCTGATAGAATTTTAAACATGGCTACGTCTGCAACGTTAGCAATGGCAGCAAAAGCAAGAGAACTTAGAGGCGAAGGAAAAGATATTATTGGACTAAGTCTTGGTGAGCCAGACTTTAACACGCCAGATTTCATTAAAGATGCAGCAATTCAGGCTATTAATGAAAATTACAATTCTTATTCTCCAGTTGATGGCTATGCTGATTTAAAAGAAGCTGTTATTACTAAATTTAAACGTGATAACAATTTAACTTATACGCCAGCTCAAATTGTAGTTTCTACAGGAGCAAAACAATCTTTAGCAAATATCGCTGGAGTGATGTTAAATGCTGGTGATGAAGTTATTTTACCTTGTCCTTACTGGGTAAGTTATTCTGATATCGTTAAATTAAATGACGGTGTACCTGTAGAAGTTAAAACGACTATAGACACTGACTTTAAAATGACTCCAGCGCAACTTGAAGCAGCTATCACACCAAATACTAAAATGATCTGGTTCAGCTCTCCTTGTAACCCAAGTGGATCGGTTTATAGCAGATCTGAATTAAGAGCTTTAGCCGATGTATTAGTAAAGCATCCAAATATTTACGTAGTTTCAGATGAAATTTACGAACACATTAACTACGGTGAAGGTCATACAAGTATGGCTGAATTTGAAGATATGTACAACAATACCATTACTGTAAACGGGGTTTCTAAAGCCTTTGCAATGACAGGATGGCGTGTTGGTTACATTGGAGGACCAGAAAAAATTGCTCGTGCATGTAACAAACTTCAAGGACAAATTACAAGTGGAACAAACTGTATCGCGCAACGTGCGGTAATTACTGCTTTAAACGAAGCTCCATCTCGTGTGCAATACATGATTGACGAGTTTAAAGTACGTCGTGATTTAATCTTAGACTTATTAAACGATGTTGAAGGTTTCAAAACAAATACGCCTGAAGGTGCATTTTATGTTTTCCCTAACGTAACACATTACTTCGGAAAAACTTTAAGAGGTAAAAAGATTAACAATGCTACAGATTTCTCTTTATACTTATTAGAAGAAGCGCTTGTTGCTACAGTTACAGGTGAAGCTTTTGGAAATCCGGATTGTATTCGTATTTCTTATGCTGCTTCACAAGAACAAATCATTGAAGCGATTAAAAGAATAAAAGCTGCTGTTACTGAATAATCACTTACAGTAACACTTCATATAAAAAAGCCGTTAATTGAATTTAGCGGCTTTTTTTATATCATATCTTTAAACTATAATTTTGGTTTCTAAAACAAAATCTGAAGGATTATCTATTTCTCCAAAAGAATGGCGTAAACAAGATAAGTACTGTAAACAGCTCAAGACGCCCGATAAGCATTAAAAAGGATGCCCACCACTTGCCCAAGTCTGGAAGTAATGCGTAATTATTTACTGGTCCGAAATCACCAAAAGCTGGCCCAACATTTCCTAAGGTAGATGCCGCTAAACCAATGGCCGAGCTAAACTCCAAACCAAACATAGAAAACACTAATCCTCCTATAATAAAGGAGAGCATATACAAAATAAAGAAGGCTAAAACATTAAATACAATAAATCGATTAATTGCCTTCCCATTATATCGTACAGGCACAATAGCATTAGGATGCAACGTACGTTTAAATTCTAAAAAACCATTCTTTATCAAAATTAAATGACGCACTACTTTCACCCCTCCCGATGTGCTTCCTGCCGAACCTCCTAAAAACATTAATCCGAAAAAGAAAACCACCAAAAATGGTGTCCAAAGGGTATAGTCTGCAGAAACAAACCCTGTAGTTGTCACTATAGATAGTACTTGAAATAACGCATGTCTAAAGGCACTTTCAGCTTCTCCCCATACAACAGGATGATGAATGGAAGATAAACTTAAATCGGCATGAAAATAAATAATAACCCCTGCTATAGCCGTAAAAATCGCTATAAACTTAAAATACAGGCTAAACTCTTCATCATGCAATATTTTTTGAAATTTTCCTTTAAAAGCAAAGTAACTTAATACAAAATTTGAACCTGCTAAAAACATAAACAAGCAAATTATATACTGTATAATAGGTTGATGATTCCAATAAGCAACACTTGCATTCTTAGTAGAAAATCCTCCTGTAGAAAGCGTACACATAGCATGATTAATCGCATCAAAAAACGACATCCCAGCAAGGTTTAAAAGAATAGTTTCTGCAGCCGTGTAGCTAAAATAGATAAGCCATAAACGTTTTGCTGTATCTGTTATACGTGGATGTAGCTTATCGCCACTAGGACCTGGCGCTTCCGCTGCAAAAAGTTGCATCCCACCAATTCCCAAAAGCGGTAAAATAGCTATGGCGAGTACGATAATCCCCATACCTCCAATCCAATGCGTTAAACTACGCCAAAACAATACACCTTTTGGTACCGCTTCAATATCATTTAAAATAGAAGCTCCTGTAGTCGTATAACCAGACATGGTTTCAAAAAAAGCATCTGTAAAACTAGGAATACTTTCAGTAATCACATACGGCAAGGTTCCTGAAAGTGACATAAAAATCCAGCCAAAAGTTACAACAATATAACCTTCACGCTTGTTCATCACTTTCTCATGATTTCGTGTAAAAAACATTCCAACAGCACCTATAAACATCGTCAAAACACCAGCAATTGATATTTGAGATGTTACGCCGTCTTGATAAATTAAGCTGACTAGTGCTGAAAGCAACATAAAACCACCATTAAACAATAATAGCAATCCTAAAAAATGAAAAATGATTTTAAAATTAAGTTTCAATATGGATTCTGTTTAATTAGATAAATAGTTTTTCAACGCGCTTGATAGATTTTAACAAACAACAAACCACCACACGGTCGCCTGCTTGAATTTTAAAGCTCCCTAAAGCAATCATTCCAACCCCATCTCTAATGACTCCTCCAATAATAGCACTTCTTGGGAAATCGATAGATTTAATAGCTTTATTACAAACTGCCGATGAACTCTTTACCTCAAACTCTAATAATTCGGCGTTCAAGTTACTTAGTTTGGTCATGGCAACAACTTCACCACGACGTATATATCTAAAAATATTATTTGCTGCTAAAAGCTTTTTATTAATTAAGGTGTCAATCCCAATGGAGTGGGAAAGATCAAAATAATCCATGTTTTCAACTAATGCAATAGTTTTTTTAACACCTTTAGATTTCGCCACTAAACAAGACATAATATTGGTTTCAGAGTTTGGACCTACGGCTATAAAAGCATCCATATCTCCAATGTTTTCTTCATCTAGCAAATCTGCATTTCTACCATCACTATTAATAACGAGTACTTTCGTTAAAACATCAGCAATATCAAAAGCACGATCTCTATTACCTTCCATCAGTTTTACATTAAACCCTTTTGCACTTAAATCACGAGCCGTTTTAAAACCAATTTGTCCACCTCCTAATATCATGACATCCTTAATCTCTCGATTAACTTTTCCGGATAATTTACATAACTCTTCTGCACCACCTTCTGAAGTAATAAAAACGACGTTATCACCACGTTTAAAAACGGTATCGCCACGAGGAATCGTAGTATACTGTGTTCCAAAACGTTGAATCGCGATAGGCACAAAGTGAATTTCAGGAAAAACCTCAGCTGCTTCTTTCACCGTTTTACCAACAAAAGTGGCCGATCTTGAAAGTGTTAATCCTGCCATTGAAAGGGCGCCTTCTTCAAACTCATAGGTCTCGTTGAAGGACGATTGTTTCAACGACAATTCAATTTCTGAAGCCGCTAAAGCCTCAGGAGAAATTAGCTCATCGATACCAAATTTAGTAAACCCAACTTCATCCTTATAGCGGATAAATTCGGTATTAGAAATTCTAGCAATCGTTCGTTTAGCTCCCAATTGCTTGGCTAAAACGCAAATTGTAATATTTGTAGTTTCACTAGAAGTAACGGCAATAAACAAATCGCAAGAATCTATTCTAGCCTCCCTTAAAATAGCGATAGAAGTTGCATCTCCTTTAACAACACGGATATCCAATTGGTTATCTGCGTGTGCTAAACTTTTCTTATTGGGATCTATTAAAGTTATTTCTTGAGATTCGTAAGACAATAATTTTGCCAAATGAAATCCTACTTCACCTGCTCCTGCAATTATTATTTTCATTTTTGTGTCATCATAAAAAGTAGAACAAATATAATATAAAATAAAGGGGCCTACATAAAATTGAATCAATATAATTATTTAGAGCCCTATTATGTAAAGCTTCTTTAAAAGTTTATATTTGTGAAAAATTTACAAACTTGTCAAAAGTAAAACCATACAAAAACAGCGCATTAGGCAAAAAAGAACAAGTCACTAAAATGTTCGATAATATTTCTAGTGACTATGACGGCTTAAACCGCGTAATTTCTTTCGGAATTGATATTAAATGGCGTAAAAACGTCGTTAAAATTATAAACAAAAGTAATCCTGAAAGCATTTTAGACATTGCAACAGGAACCGGAGATTTAGCCATAAACCTTTCCGAAACTAATGCTACTAAAATTGTTGGTTTGGATATTAGTAGTGGTATGCTTGAAATTGGCAAAGAGAAAGTTAAAAGGAAAGGGCTTGATTCTAAAATTGAAATGGTTTTAGGCGATAGTGAAAAATTACCTTTTAAAAATGACACTTTCGACGCTATTACTGTGGCTTTTGGTGTTAGAAACTTTGAGAATTTAGAAAGCGGGTTGAAAGAAATTTACCGCGTTTTAAAACCTAATGGTACTTTCGTAATTTTAGAAACCTCAATCCCAACAAAAGCACCATTTAAACAAGGTTATAACTTATATACCAAAAACATTATGCCCCTTATTGGTAAAATCTTTTCTAAAGACCGAAGTGCTTATCAATATTTATCAGAATCAGCTTCTGTTTTTCCATATGGTGAAGCTTTAAACAATATTTTACGAAAAATTGGGTTTATTAATGTTGAAGATTTTCCACAAACTTTGGGTGTGGCAACTATTTACAAATCATCTAAGTAAACATATGAAGCACTTTTTTGCATTAATCGCTTTCTTTTTTATACTCCAAACATCATACGCTCAACTATTTAGCAAAGAAAAAGTAATATACGACGCTAATCAAGGCCGAGGTTCAACAGATTATAATCTACTCCGTTGGGGTTACTATTTAGGCGTTAACGTTTTAGATTTTAATTTCGATTATAACGAAGACTTACGTGATGTTTACGTAAAACGCAGTCCTGGATTCAGTGTAGGTTTAATAGGAAACTTACGTTTGAACAACTACATGGATTTACGGTTAGAACCAGGGTTAAACATTTCGACTAGAGAATTAAAGTATAGCGAAACTTACTTTGATGGCATGAGTTATTCCAATGCAGATTTAGTTAGAGAAGTTAAATCAACTTATATACATATACCTTTATTATTGAAGGTTTCAACTAAACGCATCAACAATTTTAAACCGTTTATTGTTGGAGGTTTTTCAGCAGCCATAAATTTATCGAGTAACGAAACGAACCCTGAAGACAACTCTAGCGGACAATTCAGAACGGAAACAACTCCTTTGTTTTACGAACTAGGGTTCGGGATAGACTTCTATTTATATAACTTTAAGTTTACGCCTTCTGTTCGTGGGGTATTTGCTATTTCTGATGAGTTAATTAGAGATGAAGATCCTAACAGCCCATGGACTAGCAATATAGCTAGCATGAAAACAAGAGGTGTATTTTTAAACTTTACGTTTCAATAAACTGCTTTTTTTTCAGACTCTCTTGGTTAACATTTATGATGAGATAAAAGTGTTTTTCAATTTCTGAATACTTGCAACTCTAAAAGGTCGCCCTTTTAAATTCACTAAGTAAAATAGCGGTTGCTGTTGCAACATTTAAGCTTTCGGCAGCTTGTAAATCACCAAATCTAGGGATTGATATTTTAGCTTTAATTAATTTCTCTATAGCTTCAGAAATCCCATTAGCTTCATTACCCATAACCAACACGCCTTCAGTAGGAAGCTTACTAGTATAGACATTTTCACCTTCCATAAACGCTCCGAAAACAGAAGTGTTTTGAAGCTTTATAAAGGCTTCCAAATCAACATAATTAATATTCACTCTTGCTATAGAGCCCATAGTAGCCTGAATAACTTTCGGGTTATAACAATCTACAGTTTCTTTACTACACACTAAATCATGAATACCAAACCAATCACATAATCGTATTATGGTTCCCAAATTCCCTGGGTCTCTTACGTCATCAAGTGCTACAATTAGTTTGTTTTCTTCAATAGGCTTCGGTTCAGGTATTTTAAATAATGCTAAAGCGGTATTTGGTGTAGATAAAAAGCTAATTTTTTTCAATTCAGCAAAAGATATTAAAACTTCACGATCTAAGTATTCTCCAAATGATTCTGTAGTATACAGTTGAAAAAGCTCTAATTCAGAACTCAAAAGTTCTCGAATTGTTTTTAAACCTTCAACAACAAAAAAACCATGCTGTTGTCTATATTTTTTTTGCTTTAAGCTCGTTATTAACTTAATCTGACTTTTAGAAAGCATCTACTTTTTATTTTTTTATAAAGAAAAGAAAATAATTAGAAGATTTACTTAGACTCGAATTAATTAAATACATTTTTTAGCTTAAATACTGTATTTTTGATTCCTAATTAATATTATTAGAATACTTCATATAAAAAAACACTTTTAAACCCTGAATTAACTATTCCTCATTTGAAAAAACAGCACTTAAAAATATTCATTTTAGCATTCATCACAGGACATCTTTTCTCTTGTGATACCGTAAAAAGAGTTAATGAGAGTGAACTTTTATTAACACAGAATGAAGTGTTTGTAAATGAAAAAAAAGACAATTCAGATAAAACTGAAAATTTACTTTACCAACAACCTAACAGTAAATTCTTTGGTTTACCTTTAAGGTTAAATATCTACAATACAGCAAGACCTAATAGAGACTCCATTTTTGAAGCTTGGTTGGATAAAAACCCGAAACGTCGAGAACGTCTAAAAAGAAAATACTCTCAAAAGCAGGTTAACAATTTAAAAAAATCTGCAATTGGCTTCAATAATTGGTTAAAAGAAACCGGTGAAGCACCTGTAATTATTAATGAAAGTAAAGCTAAGAAATCGGTAAATCGATTAGAAGCCTACTATATTAATAATGGGTGGTTTAATGCTGAAGCCAATTACAATATCATTGAGGAAAAAGACAAAAAAGCTGCTATAAAATACGAGGTAAAAACAGGAGCAGCCTTTTTAATTGACACTATTACAGAAACGATTAAATCTCCAGAAGTTAAATCGATTTATGACCGTTATAAAGCGGAATCTTTTATAAAGTCTAGTGAGCAATATCAAACTGCCAATTTTGAAGATGAACGCAAGAGAATTTCAACAAGATTACGTAATTCTGGAGTGTATCATTTTAATCAAGATTATATTACATTTGAAATTGACACCATTGGAACTAATAAAAAGGTAAACGTAGGATTAACAATTTTAAATCGCTCGATAAGAACTCATGATTCTATTAGGCGTGAACCTTTCGATGTTTATACCATTAGAGACGTTAATATCATTACAGATTACACCTTTGAAAACCGTGGGAAACCATTTCAAGATTCCACATCATTTAACGGTTATAAATTTTACAGTTATGGTAAAATAAAACACCAGCCTAAAGCTATTGTAGATGCTGTTTTTATAAAACCAGGGGATGTTTTTAGAGACGAAGACATGATTAACACCTACCGTCATTTAAAAGAATTACAAACCTTTAAATACCCTAACATTGAAGTTACAGAACGTCTTGACAACACGATAACCGACACTATCAAGTTAACGCCATTGAAAAAATTTAGTCTAGGGTTTAGTACGGATGTTTCAACAAGTAATATTCAAACTTTAGGGTTCTCTTTAAACCCAAGCCTACTGATGCGTAATATATTTAGAGGTGCCGAAACCCTCGAAATCGCAGGAAAAGGATCGATTGGCTCGTCTAAAGAGGCCAATAACAATATTAGCAGCAGTGATGCTTTCTTCGATATTATAGAATATGGTATTGATTTCCGATTAACCATCCCTAGGTTTTTCTCACCATTTTACACCAAGCATTTAATACCTAAATACATGTCGCCGACTACCAATATTAGTTTGGCTATGACAAGTCAAACGAATATCGGATTAGACAAACAAACGTTTGGGGGTATCTTTAATTATAATTGGGCACCAAACCAGACAGTAACTAATAGACTCGAAGTATTTAATGTACAATACGTACAAAATTTAAATGTTGACGCCTATTTTAATGTCTATCAAAATTCGTTTGAATCCTTAAATGACATTGCTCAGGATGTAAATTATATTGGTCCAGATGAAAATTTAAGCATCCCAGATCAGGCTAACGAATTTATTGAATACGCAACAACGATTCCACCTCCATCTGAATTTTCAGATAGCCAATACAACACAGTAAATAGTATTAGTGAACGAAAAAATAGATTAACTGAAAACAACCTAATTTTATCCGCAAGTTGGAATGTTACCGTTAACGAACGCACCAGTCTTTTTGATGAAGATTATTCTATTTTTCGCTTTAAAGTAGAACCCGCGGGGAATCTACTAAATTTAGGCGCTAACTTATTAAATCTAAAACAGGATGATGAAGGTCGAAATACCTTATTTGATGTGGCCTATTCGCAGTTTATTAAAACAGAAGTTGAATATATAAAACACTGGGACTTAGGTAAAAAAAACATCCTTGCTTTTAGAAGCTTTTTAGGGGTTGCTATTCCTTATGGAAACTCAAATAGTATTCCCTTTTCTCGAAGTTTTTTCGCTGGTGGCCCTAACGACAATAGAGCTTGGATAGCTTATAGCCTAGGCCCTGGGAGCTCTCAAACAACAGATGAGTTTAATGAAGCCAATTTAAAGCTAGCGTTTAATGCCGAGCAACGTTTTCATATTTTCGATAAATTCTTTGGAGCTGTTTTTGTTGATGTCGGTAACATTTATAATGTTTTAGATAACGTTACAGACGAAGGCGCGACTTTTACAGGTTTTAAATCCCTAGAAGATCTAGCCGTTGGTTCTGGTGTAGGACTTAGATACGACTTTAGTTTTTTTGTTTTTAGGCTCGATGTTGGTTTTAAAACACACGACCCATCTTATAACAAAGACAACAGATGGTTTCAAGACTTTAATTTCTCCAATGCAGTATACAATATTGGTATAAACTATCCCTTTTAGCACTAATAATCACTACATTTCACTACAACGTTTTAGTATTGTTTTAACGTTTTAGCCTCATAAAACACTGTAGAGTTAGTCCAAATTTGTTTACATTTATACTCTACTAACTCATAAAACATTATTTTTTTAAAATGGGACACAATATTAAACCAGGTGTAGCTACAGGACAAGAGGTTCAGGCTATATTCAAACATGCAAAAGCTAATAACTACGCACTTCCAGCTGTTAATGTAATCGGTTCAGACACTATAAACGGTGTTTTAGAAACCGCAAGAGACTTGAATGCTCCTGTGATTATTCAATTTTCAAATGGTGGCGCTCAGTTTAATGCAGGAAAAGGACTAAGTAACGATGGTCAAAAAGCAGCTATTGCAGGTGGTGTTGCTGGCGCTAAACATGTTCATACATTAGCTGAAGCTTATGGCGTTCCTGTTATTTTACATACAGACCACTGTGCTAAAAAATTATTACCTTGGATTGATGGTTTATTAGATGCTAGTGAAAAACATTTCGCTGAGACAGGAAAACCTTTATTCAGTTCTCATATGATTGACCTATCGGAAGAACCTATCGAAGAAAACATTGCTATTTGTAAAACCTATTTAGAGCGTATGAGCAAAATGGGAATGACTTTAGAAATTGAACTTGGTATCACAGGAGGTGAAGAGGATGGTGTAGATAATACAGATGTTGATGATTCTAAATTATACACACAACCAGAAGAAGTAGCTTACGCTTATGAAGAATTAAGTAAAGTGAGTTCTCAATTTACAATTGCAGCGGCTTTTGGTAACGTTCATGGAGTTTACAAACCAGGAAACGTAAAATTAACGCCGAAAATCTTAAAAAATTCACAAGAATATATTTCTAAAAAATATAATGTTGAACATAACCACATTGATTTCGTATTCCATGGTGGTTCTGGATCTACAGTTGAAGAAATTCGTGAAGGAATTAGCTACGGTGTAATCAAAATGAATATCGATACCGACTTACAATATGCATTCATGACTGGTATTAGAGATTATATGGGTGAAAAATCTGAATATTTAAAAGCTCAAATAGGTAACCCTGATGGTGATGATTCTCCAAACAAAAAGCATTACGACCCTAGAGTTTGGTTACGTGCAGGAGAAGTTACTTTCGTTGCTCGATTAAAAAAGGCTTTTGAAGACCTTAACAACGTAAATACTTTATAGATTTAAGATAAATTTACTACAAATACTATTTAAAAGGTCCTGTTTCTTGCAGGACCTTTTTTACTTATACCGCAGTTTTTCAATAAAATACAGAAGTCTACTTAATAAAACCTGAATGTGATTACTAGAAATTTAAAAAAAGGCTTAATTTTGTAGTCAGGCTTTTTCTGATTTTTTATGGCTGAATTTATTTCAAATTCATTCTTAAAATTAAGTTGAAGTATAATGATAACATTTTATTTTGAACACCACATTTTTTTAGCTAGACTAAAAAACTAAAATATATTAATCAATATGACTTGGTTTAAAAGAACAACAAAAGGAATAACAACCACTACCGAAGAGAAAAAAGACACCCCGAAAGGACTATGGTACAAATCTCCAACTGGTAAAATTGTAGATACCGAAGAACTAGAAAAGAACTTCTATGTAAGCCCAGAAGATGGCTACCACGTAAGAATAGGAAGTAAAGAATATTTTGAAATTCTTTTTGACGATAATAAATTTAAAGAGTTAGATATCAACTTAGAATCTAAAGACCCTTTAAAATTTGAGGATACTAAAAAATACCCAGACCGTTTAAAAACGGCTCAATCTAAAACTAATTTAAAAGATGCCGTTCGTACCGCAGTAGGAAAATCTAAAGGTAAAGATTTAGTTGTTGCCTGTATGGATTTCGCTTTTATTGGAGGTTCAATGGGTAGTGTTGTTGGTGAAAAAATTGCTCGAGCTGCAGATTATTCGCTTAAAAACAACATTCCTTTAATGGTTATTTCAAAATCTGGAGGTGCTCGTATGATGGAAGCGGCATTATCACTAATGCAATTAGCAAAAACATCTGTTAAACTTGCACAATTAGCTGATGCTGGAATTCCTTACATTTCATTATGTACAGACCCTACTACAGGAGGTATTACTGCTTCTTTTGCTATGTTAGGTGATATTAACATTGCAGAACCAGGGGCTTTAATTGGTTTTGCAGGTCCTAGAATTGTAAAAGATACTACTGGAAAAGACTTACCAGAAGGCTTCCAAACGTCAGAGTTTTTATTGGAACACGGATTCTTAGATTTTATTACGCAACGTAAAGAATTAAAAAATAAGGTGAATCAATACTTGGATTTAGTATTAAACCAACCTATAAGAGCATAAATTTAATCACTATTAACTTAATTTTTAACCAAACCATTTTTTATGAAAAACCAAATCAATGCCCTATTATTGGCTTTAACCTTAATTGTTTCTTTCACATCTTGTGACCAAGCAGATGAGTTAACAGAATTTGACGTTACTGAAACTTTTGATCCATCTTTATCTATTGACGTTCCTGGAAGCGATGCTGTTGCAAAAATAGGAGCTACTAAAGAGGAAATCAGTAACGATTGGAATGCATCTACAACAATTGATATTTCTGATAACGACGAAATCAATGACAATCTTAAATACATTGAGAAAGTAAAAATAAACAGTTTAGACTATAAAATTACAAACTATTCTGGACCAGATAACACAGCAGCAAGTAATGTTACTGTTACTTTAGGTGATGTAGAAATAGCTTTAGAAGATGTTATTTTAAAATCTGCATATGATGCTGGTAAACTTTTTAGTATTGAAGATCCAGAGAAATTGAATGCGATTGCAAATAAATTAAAACAAGACAAAAAGCTTACAATTTCTTCTAAAGGCACCGTTAACAATGGTACTTCTGATGTAGATTTTGAAATTCAATTCTACATAAAAACTACATTTACCATTGATGCCATCTAAGTTTTAAACTTATTTGATATTTATTATCATAAACTTAAAAAGTCTGCCAGTATATAATGAGCAGGCATTTTTTATGCGCTTTTAAAATATATCGAAAATTCACTTCCTACCCCCACTTCGCTTTCTACCATCACTTTTCCTCCTAAAGATTCAATATGGTTTTTAGTGATAAACAAACCAATACCTATAGCATCCTTATTTGAATGAAAGGTTTTATACATTTGAAAAAGCTTATTACCATACTTTTTCAAATCAATACCTTTTCCATTATCTGTAATTTTAAGAATAATAAAGCTACCCTCTTTAAAGGCATCTAATTTAATTTTAGCAGCACGCTCTTCGTCCCTATACTTTATGGCATTAGTTAAAAAATTTAAAATAATACTATCCAAATAAGCAGGTATACCTTTTATAAGTAAATCCTCATCAACTTTATTTATAATAGTCGCTTTTGTATTTTTAGCAAAAGCAGCTACGGTATAAATTGCTTTATCAACATAATCGTATAAATTCAAATGCTTAACTTCACTAGAATCTACTTGTTTTATTTTAGCAACTTGGGTTAAATGAGACACGGTGTCTTCAAGATTGCCAATAGCCCGTGATAAAAGCTCAAAATTTTCGTTTCCTTTCAACCAGGAAAACTCCTCTTCCATGAAACCTTTAATTGTAGATAAATTTCCAGAATGAGATCTTAAATTGTGAGTAATAATATCGGCGAAAGCTGTTAATCTTTCATTTTGTTCCCTCACAACACTTAACATCAGTTTTAGCTTATCTTGGTTACGTTTACGGTTTGTAATATCTGAAAACTGCCAAATCATTTGTCCCGGCGTCCCATCGGCATTCAATATTAAAGACACCGAAATTAAAACCCAAATAACCGAACCATCCTTATGAAAATAGCGCTGCCTGACTCGGTAGCGATCAAATTTCCCTTGCAATAAACGGTCATATTTAATTTGATGAACACCCAAATCTTCCCTAAAGATTATATTTTCAATGTTCATATTGAACAACTCTAGCCTAGTATAACCAAAGAGTTCACACACACTATCGTTAACTTTTATCCAGTCACCATCCAAAGTTAGAATAGCAATACCATTATAAGTATTATTAAAAATGCTTTCTAAAGAATCGTAAGTATCAGGAAAGTTGTTTTGAGAGAATAGTGCTTTCTTCATTTATACGCTTTGTATTAAAAAAATTAAATGATTCTATCTACTTTAATTCTAAGGAAATAATTAGTAAAAGTTACGCAAAAAAACTTTCAAACACAAAAAAGTTAGTATATTTGCCGCTCGAAAGAAAATCTTTCGTGTACATAAAAATCATTTACAATAATATTAGCATGTATTTATCAAAAGAAGAAAAGCAAGAGATGTTTGCTAAACACGGTAACGGAAAAAACGATACTGGTTCAGCAGAAGGACAAATTGCATTGTTTACACAAAGAATTAATCACTTAACTGAGCACTTAAAAAGAAATCGTAAAGATTTCAACACTGAGCGTTCATTAGTGAAATTAGTAGGTAAGCGTAGAGCTTTACTAGATTACTTAACTAAGAAAGATATCTTAAGATATCGTGCCATAGTAAAAGAACTAGGATTAAGAAAATAATAAAAAAAGAGGCTTTAATTAGCCTCTTTTTTTTATCTTAGCCTTTATCGGTTTTTGTCTAGAATTACAGATAAAATCAATAAAAAAACAACTCTAGCGCAGAGTTTAAACTACGTATTGAAGAAGCTAATTACAGTTTTTCATTGGTCACACACAACACTACACACAACAACACAACGACCATTGTTTAATTTAGTATTACAAAATTTATGATTCCACAAGTTTTTAAAGAGGTCATAGACCTAGGTGACGGTAGAGAAATTTCTATTGAAACTGGAAAATTAGCAAAACAGGCACATGGTTCTGTTGTTGTTAAATCAGGAAAATGTATGTTATTATGTACAGTTGTTTCCAATTACAAACAAGCTGACGTTGATTTTTTACCTTTAACAGTAGATTATCGTGAAAAATTTGCAGCTGCTGGACGTTACCCAGGTGGTTTCTTCAAAAGAGAAGCAAGACCAAGTGACGGTGAAGTATTAACCATGCGTTTAGTAGACCGTGTTTTACGTCCGTTATTTCCAAAAGATTACCACTCTGAAACTCAGGTGATGATTCAATTAATGTCTCATGACGAAGATGTAATGCCTGATGCAATGGCTGGATTAGCTGCTTCTGCTGCTATTCAACTATCTGATTTTCCTTTTGAATGCGCGATCTCTGAAGCTAGAGTTGGCCGTATCAATGGCGAGTTTATCATCAACCCAACAAGAGCGCAATTAGAAGAGTCTGACATCGATATGATGATTGGTGCTTCTGCTGATTCTGTGATGATGGTTGAAGGTGAAATGGATGAGATTTCTGAAGAAGAAATGACTGAAGCTATCAAATTCGCTCACGAAGCAATCAAAGTACAATGTGCTGCTCAAGTTAAATTAGCTGAAGCCTTTGGTAAAAAAGAAGTTCGTGAATACGAGCCAGAACGTGAAGATGCTGATTTAGCACAAAAGGTTCACGATATGGCTTACGATAAAGTATATGCTGTAGCAAAAGCCGCTTCTTCTAAACATGAAAGAGGTGCTGCATTTGGTGAAATTAAAGAAGAAATAAAAGCGACTTTTTCTGAAGAAGAATTAGCAGACTTTGGCGATTTAGTTTCTAAATACTATAGCAAAGCTGAAAAAGCAGCTGTTAGAGATTTAACATTAAACGAAGGTTTACGTTTAGACGGAAGAAAAACTGATGAAATCAGACCAATTTGGTGTGAAGTTGATTATTTACCATCTACTCATGGTTCCTCTATCTTTACACGTGGGGAAACTCAAGCATTAGCAACTGTAACGCTAGGTACTTCTCGTGAAGCAAATCAAATCGATATGCCTTCTTACGAAGGAGAAGAGCGTTTCTATTTACACTATAACTTCCCTCCTTTTTCAACTGGTGAAGCCCGTCCTATTCGTGGTACATCACGTCGTGAAGTTGGACACGGAAATTTAGCACAACGTGCCTTAAAAGGTATGGTTCCTGCAGATTGCCCATATACAGTACGTGTGGTTTCTGAAATTTTAGAATCTAACGGTTCTTCTTCTATGGCAACAGTTTGCGCAGGTACAATGGCTATGATGGATGCTGGTGTGCAACTTAAAAAACCTGTTTCTGGTATCGCTATGGGATTAATTTCTGATGCTGATTCTGGAAAATACGCTGTTTTATCTGATATTTTAGGAGATGAAGATCACTTAGGTGATATGGACTTTAAAGTAACAGGTACGGCTGATGGTATTACAGCTTGTCAAATGGATATCAAAGTAAAAGGATTATCTTATGAAATTCTTGTTAATGCTCTAAAACAAGCTCGTGAAGGTCGCTTACATATCTTAGGAAAAATTACCGAAACGATTTCTGCTCCTAATGCTGATGTAAAAGAGCATTCTCCAAAAATGATTACAAGAAGAATTCCTAATGAATTCATTGGTGCATTAATTGGTCCTGGAGGAAAAGTAATTCAAGAATTACAAAAAGAAACAAACACCACTATTGTTATCAATGAAGATCCTGTTACAGAAGAAGGAATCGTTGAAATATTAGGTGTAGGTAATACAGGTATTGATGCGGTTCAAGCTAAAATAGATTCTTTATTATTCAAACCTGAAGTAGGTAGCGTATACGAAGTAAAAGTTATTAAAATGCTTGACTTTGGCGCCGTGGTTGAATACTTAGATGCTCCTGGAAACGAAGTATTACTACACGTTAGTGAATTAGCATGGGAACGTACTGAAAACGTAAGTGACGTAGTTAATATGGGTGACGTTTTTGATGTGAAGTACTTCGGAGTTGATCCAAGAACACGCAAAGAAAAAGTATCTCGTAAAGCCATTTTACCAAAACCTGAAGGTTATGTAGCTAGACCACCAAGAGATGACAAACGTTCTGGTGGACGTGATAACAGAGGTAGAGATAATCGCGGACGTGATAACCGACGTGACGATAGAAAACCTAGAGAAGATAACTAATTTATTCTTTTTCTAATATTATAAAACCCCATAAAGTTTAAACTTTATGGGGTTTCTTTTTTAGTATAAACCAGGGAGTAATCCTCTTTTTGAAAACTTTATGCATGTTATAAAAATGTTAAAACGAAATTAAGAAGCATCTAAACTCCAAGCCTACACGTACATCCAACAAACACAAACATCAAACCATGGGAAATAGAACAAAATTAACTTCAGCACAAAACGAGATCAACGAAGTAACAACCACACCTCCTGTCAATAAAACGATTGAATCCATAAAAAACCTATTAACAAACAAAACAGGCCGCACTTGGGGCTTTCTAGTTTTAGTGAGTACGTTTTTATTAATGGCAAATGCCGTTTATCTTTTCTATTTACTGCAAAATGATTTTTACGAATTTAACTTAGCACAATCAAGTTCTACATTGGGATCTATTTTCTTAATTTTCTGTACAGGATTACTCGTTTTTAAAGCTAGTTTTTTCATATATACTTTATATAAATATTTCTGTTATAAACCAGTTGAATCGGTTTCAGATGAAGAATTACCAACTGTTACCATTATTGTCCCTGCATATAATGAAGGAAAGCAAGTTTGGGATACACTAATCAGTTTGGCTGAAAGTGATTTCCCTGAAGAAAAACTACAATTATTAGCTATTGATGATGGTAGTAAAGATGATACATGGCAATGGATGCTTAAAGCAAAAGACCAACTAGGTAACCGATTAGAAATACTAAAACAACCAAAGAATAAAGGAAAGCGTCATGCATTATACCGTGGTTTTAACCAGGGTACTGGTGAAATTTTTGTTACTGTTGATAGTGATTCGATTGTTAATCCTGATACTGTAAGACTTTTAGTAAGTCCGTTTGTGAAAAATGAACAATGTGGAGCTGTAGCCGGAAATATTAGAGTGCTTAACAATAAAAAGGCTTTATTGCCAAAAATGCTTGATGTTAGTTTTGTACTAAGTTTTGAATTTGTTAGATCTGCAGAAAGCACACTAAACTCAGTACTTTGTACACCAGGAGCTCTTGCCGCATATAGAAGAACAGCTGTTTTTGCTTGTTTACCAGAATGGATTAACCAAACCTTTATGGGAAAACCATCAGATATAGGAGAAGATCGTGCTATGACTAACATGATTTTAAAACAAGGTAAACATGTGTTGTTTCAAAGAAATGCGTATGCCTACACGAACGTTCCAGAAAAATATCAAGGCCTTTACAAAATGTTTATCAGATGGGGACGTAGTAACGTTCGTGAAAACATTGAAATGTCTAAATACGTATTCACAAATTTCAAAAAAGACTCAAAACTTGGAACACGACTTTTATTTTTAAGTCAGTCGTCGGAAATTATTATGACCTACCCGTTCTTAATTTTCATGTTATTTTTTGTGATTACACATCCTCTACTTTTTATAAGTTCAACATTGGTAAGTACATTAATTCTATCAACATTTTCAATGTTGTTTTATGCTAAACGTTATGATGTTTCCGAATCTTTTTGGGCATATAGCTATAGTATTTTATATACCTTCGCATTATTCTGGATTACCCCTTACGCTATTGCTACAGCAAGTAGAAGTGGTTGGTTAACCCGTGAACTTGCGGTTAAAAAATAAGCACTTTTTTCTTGTAATCACATTGAACATAAAGGCTATTGATAATAATGTTACAAAAAAGATGATCTTTTTTGTAACATTATCTTTTTTATATACGTATAACTATTGAATGCCCCTATTATTCACAATTAAAATTACAGGAGAACATTAAATGAGACAGCTAAAAATTACGAAGCAGGTAACCAATAGAGAAACCGCTTCGTTAGATAAATATTTACAAGAAATTGGTAAAGTAGATTTAATTACTGCCGATGAAGAAGTAGAATTAGCACAACGTATTAAAGCCGGCGATCAAATTGCTTTAGAAAAGTTAACCAAAGCAAATTTACGTTTCGTTGTATCTGTGGCAAAACAATACCAAAACCAAGGTTTAACATTACCCGATTTAATTAATGAAGGTAATCTAGGTTTAATTAAAGCGGCACAACGTTTTGATGAAACCCGTGGTTTTAAATTTATATCGTATGCGGTATGGTGGATTCGTCAATCAATTCTTCAAGCTTTAGCTGAACAATCACGTATTGTACGTTTACCATTAAACAAAATTGGATCTATTAATAAGATCAATAAAACTTTTGCCTTTTTAGAGCAAAGTCATGAGCGTCCACCTTCTGCTGAAGAAATTGCAAAAGAATTAGACATGACGATTAACGATGTTAAAGAGTCTATGAAAAATTCTGGTCGTCACGTAAGTATGGATGCGCCTTTAGTTGAAGGTGAAGATTCAAACTTATACGATGTACTAAACAGTGGTGAATCTCCAAACCCAGATAAAGAATTATTACACGAATCTTTACGTACTGAAATCGAGCGTGCTTTAGAAACACTAACACCTCGTGAAGCAGATGTTATTCGTTTATACTTTGGCTTAGGAAATCAGCACCCAATGACTCTAGAAGAAATTGGTGAAACTTTCGATCTAACACGTGAGCGTGTAAGACAAATTAAGGAAAAAGCCATTAGAAGATTAAAGCATACGTCTAGAAGTAAAATTTTAAAGACTTATTTAGGTTAGTAATTCATTTACATTACGACCAAATTACAATAACAAACAGTTACTCATAACTGTTCGTTTTTTGATTGATGAAAGAACCCTCGGCTGATTACCGAGGGTTCATTTTTTCACATATGTGCATTCAAATTATTAACTGAATCACCTTTTTTAGATTGGATTATTTCAATACTTTTATACCTACTATTAATCCGATCATCCCCCAATGATAAATCATGCTTAAAACCATTTGTTATATTAGTGATGCTACCAGAAACCTTGAATATAACGTTCAAGATGAAATCTACTTAAAAGCAAAAGCCAACAATAAAAAAAACAATATCACAGGCGTTCTTATTTATAAGAATTTTAATTTCCTTCAAGTTTTAGAAGGCCCTGATAAAGTCGTAGATCAAGTCTATAAAAAAATAAGCTCAGACCCTCGGCACACCAACCTATTTAAAGTTATTAACACTAACATTGAAGGACGAATTTTTGAAGATTACAATTTTGGCTTTACCGTTATTGATGAAAAGTCAGATTTAGATAATCTTTACGAATACCTGGAATGGCTAAAACTAGGGCATAATAAACTAGCTAACGAAGTTATCGGGATGGTTGAAAATTTTATTGAAAACTAATCCCCTGCCTCAATCAAAACCTTTATTTTTGCAAAAATTATAATATACAATCTCAATGAGTTCAAAATTAATTGCTCCATCGGTGTTAGCTGCAGATTTCGCTAACCTTCAACGTGATATAGAAATGGTTAATCAAAGTGAGGCTGATTGGTTTCATATTGATATTATGGATGGTGTTTTTGTACCAAACATTTCTTTTGGAATGCCTGTTTTACAAGCTATTTCTAAGCATGCTAAAAAAACAATCGATGTGCATTTAATGATTGTTGATCCAGATAGATATATTAAAACTTTTGCCGAATTAGGAAGTGATATTTTAACGGTACATTACGAAGCTTGTACGCATTTACACAGAACTCTTCAAGCCATAAAAGCTGAAGGTATGAAAGCTGGTGTTGCCCTAAATCCACATACAAACATCAATGTTTTAGAAGATGTGATTAACGATATTGACCTTGTTTGTATCATGAGTGTGAATCCTGGTTTTGGCGGACAAAGTTTTATTGAGAATACTTATAAAAAAGTGCAACAACTTAAAGAACTAATTGTGACAAGAGGTGCTAATACACTTATTGAAATAGACGGTGGTGTAACCGATAAAAACGCCAAGCAATTAACAGACGCTGGTGCCGATGTTTTGGTTGCTGGAAGCTATGTGTTTAAAAGTAATACGCAGCTAGAAACCATTAAAGACTTAAAAGCGATTGCTAATTCTTAAGAAAAGGCATAACTTTAATTAAAATATCAAACCTCGTAAAGTTTATTTAAGACTTATCGAGGTTTTTTTATGCCATTCAGAAACGCGATACAGTTAATCAAATTAAATTTAGCATACATTTTTTTAGCTATATTAGATAACTCATATCCCGAGTTACAACATGGATATTTACCGCTTGATTTTCAAAATAATGACAAAGCTAATTTCAAAATTTATCATTTTATTTTTATGTCTTGGATGTGCTTCCTCTAAGGAAACAGGATTTAATGATTATGTTTTTCAGAATAAAAAAGAAAAACAAACCTATCTCAGAGCTTATAACAAAGCACTCACGCTTTGGCAAGTACCATATACCGAAGACACTATAGAAACAGCATACGGCACAGCCCATGTTATTATTTCTGGACCGAAGGGCGGAAAACAAATGGTACTTTTACACGGTATGGATGCGAGCTCCACGATGTGGTATCCTAACATAAAAGCATTATCTGAAAGCCATCGTGTGTATGCTATTGATTTTTTAATGGAGCCAGGAAAATCAACTTTAACTAAAGACGCGTTAACTTCTGAAGAAATCATCATTTGGTACAACAGTATTTTTGATCACTACCAATTAAAAGACTTTGATTTAGTTGCGGCCTCACGCGGAGGCTGGATAGCAACCCTATTGGCCGCTCAAGAAAATCAAGCTATTAACAAGATGGTTTTACTGAGCCCGGCCCAAACATTTGAATATATAGATGATTTAAGAAAAACATCAAACGCCTTGTTTTTAAAACTGTTTCCGAGTGAGAAAAAGTTTAAAAAAACCTTAGAAACCTTTTCATCACACCCCGAAAAAATTAATTCGATTTACAAAAAGCAATTCTATTTAGCTAATAAATATGCAAAAACGAATAGTAGCATGCTTCAAATGAAACCTTTTTCAGATGAGCAATTAAAAGCCATTACCATTCCGGTGCTTGTTTTAATAGGTGATGAAGACGTTATCAATTCTGAAGAAAGCTTAGCAAAGGCCAATCAATTATTATTTAAAGACAAAACAGCTGTTATAGAAGATGCAGGCCACTTTCTAAGTATTGACCAATCAGAATCTATAAATAAAGAAATTACTAAGTTTTTGAAGTAATTTAAGGGTTAGAGCACTTATTAGAAACCTGCAACACGTGCTTTTTCTTCCTCGGTAAAATCTTTGGAATGAGAAATATAATCGGCAATATGACTTTTTAAAGAAGCACTATTAATACTGCTATAGTTATCAAGAATAAATGCTTTGTCGTTTTCAATATCAGAATAATACCTTAAAAATTTAGGGATATTCTGCTGAATACTAAGTCGCACAAAGCGTACTTCAATATTATTCGACTCCCTTTCTACGGCATATTCAACCAAGCCAGTACCTTCAAGAAAGCCGTCCTTTTTCCCTTTTATGCTATTGGCCTCTTTTGCCATAAGCGCAACCGCAGCGCCTTTGTACGCTACTAGCTCTGCTCTATCGGTTTTAGTTACACTCTCTAAATCTTGATAAAGTGCTTCTATTTTACTCGAATCTTGAGCCGCATATTTATAGTCACTTCTGATAACTTCTAAATCAACAGACTGTGTAATTAATAATAAAGTCAATATCAATAAATACTTCATAACTATTGTTTTTCTATAAAATTACTAGACAATTTTAATGCCACTGTATCCTCAAAACGCGTCGTATTTTTAACCTTATACCCTGTTTCTGTTTCAGAGATATCCAATTGTATTTCCAAATTTGGCGTTTTTTCAGGATTAATAATCGCCATAAATTTTATATTACTAGAGCTCTGCATAAACAACTTCTTTCCAACAACTTGCTCGGTAAGCTCTTTAATGATTTGCATCATACAAACCCCTGGAGTTACAGGATTACCAGGGAAATGTCCTTTAAAAATAGCATGCTCTTTATTTATAGTGATTTTAGCCGTTGTTGCAGCGTCATTTACTGATAAATCATTAACCGTATAAAAATCCTTTAATTGCATAAATTTAAAAATTGAATTTATAAAATAACCCCAGTTGAAAAGTAGAATTCAATTGTGTTTCCTCGCTAAGTTGTTCCGACTCAAAACTATTAAAAGTCCCTGAAAAAACATCAATAGTACCTTGTTTATATCTCGCCTCGATGCCTAAACCGTTATTAAACTCATAACCAACACCTAAGGATACAGTTAAATCAATAAATGAAACATCGTTTCCGTCCTTGTTATTATACAGTCCTATCAAGGTATCATCGGCATCAAAATCAAAACCAGGTGCAATAATAAAATGAAAACCTGAATCCTTTATAAAAAACTTATTTGCAACTGTTACGGTAATGTAATGAATATCAACATTCGCTTCTGAAACTGTTTCAGATTGACCGCCTTGAAGCGAATAACCTATTTCTGGTTGAAGAGCATAAAATTCTGTGAACTTAAAATGTCCTAAAAAGCTTAAGTAAAATCCTGTTTTCGTTTCTAACTGAGTTCTTGATATTTCAGAAAAATTCACCCCACTTCTAAACCCAAAAGAGCTTTTTCTTTGTGCATATGCCAAGGTGATCATTCCAAAGCAAAATATAGTTAACAACCATTTTTTCATAATTTCAATAGGTTTAGTTTATAGATTTAAGCAACATTTTAAACTTTATGTTTAGATGTTGAATTTGAATTTGTTGTGCAATATTATCATTAATTTCTGAAAATGTAAACACGACTTTCTCCTTTCCGTGATTTGCTCTTACTATTTTGTTAATTATCAAATCACCAAAATAAAAATAATCATCTTTATCTATTAACGTCTGGTTTACGGTTTCCGTATGGTTACTAAATGAAGTGCGAACATTCAAATGCTCAGTAATTAAAACTTCAAAATCTTTCTTAAGCAGATTAATGAGTAGTTTTTTATTGAGTGCTTCTAAAATGTAATTGATTTGAAAATCATTCTTATTAAAGGAAAAATCTAATATTTTATTTCCCATTTCGGTAGTGAACACCACGCGATGATGATCTGTTTCTATTTTTTTTACGATAAATATTCCGCCAAAGACCTTATCATAAACCGTTATAGTTGCCTTATAAACATAGTCTTTGTTAGCATCTGAAAAATATGGGTTTTGTAGTATGCTTTGCGTTTCTATCTCTTCAAAATTATGCTTCTTTGGGTAAGAGACACAAGCTACAAAAAGGAAACATATACTAATTATTAAAAACCGCTTCATCTATAGGCTGGTTTAAAACTTTATTATTGAAAACTATTTTGGTGTAATCATCTGAAGATTCAATCATTTTAACTTCCACCACATCGGCAGTTTCATTAAATACAATATGAAATGTTTTTATGTATTTCGCTAATTTTTCATCCTTCGGACTAAAATGTACGAGACTACCATTGTCGCTTTTGAAATAATCTATTGTAAATTTTTCATCATCAAACATATCGCCTTTAACGCTACTGATGATGAGGCTATTCAATTGCTTGAATAACTTATTACGACCAATATCAATATCGCTTTTATTTCCTTCATCATTAATATAAATCTTATTTTCTTTAAATATAATGGCATATTTAAAAGGTGTAACATACTCCCATTTAACCAAATCTGGAGCTTTAAAAGCCAATTTCCCTGTAGATTTAATGTCATTATCTAAAAAATCTAAATGCTTATATTGAGTAAAATCACTAGAAATACTCTGAACGTCCTTAGCTAAGGTTTTCACTTTTAATTTTAAATCGGAAGCTTCTTTAGCAGTCATTTTGGTTTGACCTTGCATTGAAAAAGCAACAAAAAATAAAATAAATATAAGATTACGCATAGGCTTTAATATCAAATAAGGTGTCAACAGTGACAGAAGTTAGGTTTTGTTCCTGTAAAAATAACAATAACTGTTCCAAAACAATAATTGTTTTTTGACTGCTATCATGCAGCAAAATAACATCACCAGCCTTTAAATTAGTTGTTATTCTTTTTAAAACAGCATTTTCATCTAAGCCTGTAGTGTCCAATGAGCGCTTACTCCAGCCAATAGACTGCAAGCCTGTTCTATTTAGAGCACGCTTTATATTGGGGTTGGTTACTCCAAATGCTGGACGGTAAAGCAGTGGTTTTAACCCAGACTGTTTTTCAATTATTTTAGATGTACGTTCCAATTCCAGTTCAACCTTTTTTGCGCCGAAAAAACCAAAATAATTACTATGCGAATATGTGTGATTCCCCACAACATGATCATTTTCTATAATTTCATCAAAAAGATCTGGGTGCGACTCTACTTGTTTTCCAATACAAAAAAAAGTGGCTTTAACATTATAAGTTTTTAAAAGCTGTAAAACTTGCGGGGTAAATTCAGGGTTAGGGCCATCATCAAAAGTAATCGCAATTTGGTTGTGGGTTGTTTTATAATTTGAATTTAACGACTGTACATGATAGTTCCAACCAATAAATGCTGAACCAGCCGCCGTAAGTAAAAACCAAATAAACAACCCTATATAAAAGAAGATCAATGAAAAATCGTAAAAAAGGAATAATATAAACAAACCTAGACATAAGAAGCTTGCTATTATATTGACCTTTTTAAAATTTAGCATTGTTTTAATAAGGTGAAACTATGGTTCTCACCACGATATTGATTGTATAGTAGAACTGTTTTAAAATCGGACGACTTAATATCATTTAATTTAACAAGATCAGGAAGGGTTTGAAGCTTTAATACTTTTGAAGCCAACCAGAACCCGAATGATGAAGCGGTATTAAATTCTCCAGAAATGTGTTTGTAATAAGCTTGTTGTGTTTCATTAAATCCTCCTTCACCTAGAATATCATAATAGTCATCAAATTCTATATCACCATTGCAACCCAAAACAAGCAAGTCGATATCTTCAACCTGTAATTCATTAGCACTTAGAAATGCTTTAATTGTTTCTGAAAGCGCTTCTTTAGGCAGGGTATTATACATTTTTACAGCCATTAATTGAGCATAAGAACTTTCTTGTTTCTCATTTGAAAGCACAAAAAAATTAGCGCCTTCTCCATAAACAGCACCTGAAGTTTTTGAATTTAATAATTCTGAAACCTTTACCGGCTTGACCTTAACATGGCCTACTAATTCTTGAAGCTTAAAGGTGTGCTCTCCAATTTCATCAACACCTCCTACTAAAATAGTGTTTTCTTCATTGGCTGCTAGTTGCATTTTAGCATCTACGAGGGCTGATTCAAAAGAATTACTGCTGTGTACATAGGTAAAATTGTAACCTTTGCATTGTAATTCTAGTGCAACTTGCCCGCCAACTGTATTATGTGTTGATTGAATAAAGGATGTAGGTGTTAAATATTGCTCGTCATTGTCTATTAGTGTACTTAAGAATTTTTCTGAATCACGAAGACAGCCCATGCCCGTACCCGTAATAATCGCATCAACAGCTTCAAGCTCAGCTTCCTGAAGTGCAATTTTTGAAGCGACAATACTCATTTTTATACCCTTTGCCATGCGTCGTGCTGCCGCTGGCGGAATGAAATCTTTATAATTAGGATTAACAACAGGTATTTCTATGCCTTCATGATCAATAAAATCATTTAAAAACTCAGCGTTATCAAATGTTTTTTGAGCCGAGACAGAAGCAATACTATTTATGTAAACCTTTTTCAATATCTTTTATTTTAGGGTTCTTTTGAAAAAATAACCGTGGAACAATTTCCTCCAAATCCAAACGAATTTGACATCACTGCTTGAATTGGTTTTTTCTTTAATTGAAGTTCTGGTGTTATTTCAAACGCCTTCATTTGAGTTTTAAAATTCAAATTTGGATAAACAACATTGTGCTGTAGCGCTAAAATCGAGTACACGGCTTCAATCGCTCCTGCTGCTGCCAAAGTATGTCCGGTGTATGCTTTCGTAGAACTAAAATCGGGAACAGTATCTTCAAAAACACGTATTATCGCGCGACCTTCAGATAAATCGTTGTTCCCAGTGGCTGTACCATGTGCATTAATATAATCAATATCCGCTGCATTATAATTGGCAACTTTCAAGGCTTTTTTCATCGCTAAAGTAGCCCCATCACCATTTTCTGATGATGCGGTTTGATGGTAGGCATCATTCGCATTACCATAGCCCTTAACGTAAGCCAGTACTGTTTTATTTTCTTTTTGAACAAGGGCATCAGATTCTAAAACTAAATACGCTGCAGCCTCGCCGAGGTTAAGTCCTTTACGGTTTTCATCAAAAGGTGTGTTATAGGTATCCGATAAAATCATAAGGGTTTTAAAACCATTGATTGTAAACTTCGACAAGCAATCTGCACCACCAACAATAACACGATCGAGTTCTCCCGATTTTATCAATCGAGCTCCTAGCATAATCGCATTGGCTGCGGAAGAACAAGCTGTACTTATTGTTGTTACAAAACTTTTATTGATACCTAATTCTTCGGCTATTTTCTGTGTTGAATCACCCGCATGATGACTTTCAATATACTTCTGAACAGCTTTATTTTCAAAAGATTCATAGTAGTACCGTTCGGTCATATCCATACCACCAACACTGGTTGAGGAGATTAACCCTGTTTTGTAATCGTCAACATTATCAATACCAGCGTTTTCAACCGCTTCTTTTGCGGCCAAGCACCCCAACAAAGCTGTTCTTGTAAAACTATTATCTGACTTTAAACCTAACTGGGCGGCAATTTCTTCATTTGTAAAAGCAATTTCTCCAACCATGATATCATTAACATGATTGGTCTTTATTTTAGAAATTCTAGAAATACCCTTTCTGCTTTCAATTAAAGACTGATAGTTTTCCTCGACATTGTTTCCAATGGCAGAGATGATTCCCATTCCCGTTATAGCAACGCCTTTACTCATAAATATACTGTAAAATTAGAACAACTAAAGGTTCTTAGTTTGTTCTGTTTGCTGTAATATAAGCAGCCATAGTATCTATAGATTCAAAAATGGCACGACCTTGTTTTGGGTCGGTAAGTTTAATTCCGTAATTTTTATCTAACATCACAATAAGTTCTAGGGCATCGATAGAATCTAAACCTAATCCGTCTCCAAAAAGCGCATCGTCATTAGCAATGTCTTTAACTTCTATATCCTCTAAGTTCAATTGTTCTATGATAAATTCTTTTAATTCTTGCTTTAAAGCATCCATATTAAATATTGTATAATTTGTTAATTTCTTGTTCGTTATTGTCTAGGTCTCCTTCCGAAGAAACCAAATATAAAAAAGCTTTATAATCTTTCTCATCTTCAAAATCTACCCAGCCACAAAGCACTTCCTTAGCCTTGTTTTTCGATAGTAAAATATCGGAATAAGTCTTTAAATGATTGGCATTAAACCTGTCAAAGATAAAGAAACTATTTTCGGAATTCAATTTATATTTTATACTAATCTCCCCAATGCAAATGTTGGGTAAAGTATAAACAAATACCGCAGGACTGGGGAAATAATTTGACTTATCTTCAATCGTACTTTGATGTTTTCTATCTGTATTTAAACTTGAAGAATTATTAGAAAAAACAATAGCAATATCTTGTTCTTCATCTGTATAATTTTGATTTTTCAATAAAACATCTGCAGCTAAAAAGGCTAATTTACTCAAGCTATCCATCTTAAAAAACTTCGAATACTTGGTGTTTTCAGATTTATAGGCTGCCTTTATAAATTCGGTAAATGCTTTTGATTGATCCGCATATAAAACCTGTCCATTGAGTAACAACTGACTATCCTCAATATGACAATATGATTTTATTTTATACGATTCTAACATCTTACTTTTTATTGAATGTAAACATGGTATGGTATTCTCCAAATGCAATATCTTCTTGAAGCGCTAAACCAGCTTGATCTGCAATTTCCATAAATTCTGTGGCTTTATACATTTTAGAGTTTCCGTTGGCTAACACCGTAAAGTAAATAGAAGTAGCTTCTAAAATAAACTTCGCGTTATCGAATTTCTGTCTGTCTGTAAAAGTTTCAACAATAATTAATTCGGCATCATCATTCATGGCATCTACACATGTTTTCAAAACTTTGTAGATTTCTTCTTTAGAAAAACAATCTAAAAACTGACTCATCCAAATGGTATCTGCTCCTGTAGGAATTTGTGGGTTTTCAGACAACCAATCGATTTCATGACCGGTCACACGGTTTTCAAAACCAGCATCTTTTACATTTTTTAATGCTTTATTTAATTGACCTGGAAGATCAATCATAGTCATATGAACATCGTCATTGTTTTGACAACACTTAATGGTGAATTTCCCTGTGTTTGCTCCAATATCAAAGATGTTTTTTCTATCTTTTTCAAATACAAACTTAACCGCATCGCTAAAAATATCATCTGAATAATGATGATCGAATTCAAACCAAGATTTCTGTTGTAACGGATTTAATTGCGATAAACCTTCATAAATGGTATTCCATTCTCCAAGCTCTTTTAAACCTTCTGGTTTTCCACTTTTAATCGATTCATCTAAATGAAAAAGTCCTTTGTAACAAACCTCATTCGTGAAATTAATATTCACATTTACGGTTTCGTTAAAAGCTAAAAAGTAACCTGTTGTGGTTAATTCAAAATGCCCCGTTTCACTCTGATTAACAATTTGAGATGATTCTGAAATTTCTAATAACACACCAATGCCGTAAGCACTAATTCCTAATTCTTTTGAAAGCGCCTCAAGTGTTATCCCTCCCTTTCTTCTACGATCAAATATGAGTTGAAATACGCCTAGTTTTCTCAAGGCTACAACAGCTTGAAAAACAAATGGTGCAAAAGCGATTTTTTGAGCTTCCTGAATAGCGTCTATAGCCTTAATACTTTGATTTGACATGTTTTATTTAGATTTTTTGAATATTACTGCTGTGTTACAACCTCCAAAACCTGAGGCTGTTTTTAAAAATATTTGTAATTTTTTTTCTTCTGTCTTTTCAATAACGTTTAGCGGTTGTGTCACCCCTGAAGTTTCGAAACCAGCCGATTTAAATACGGTTTGATTTTTTAACGATTGCATCCCTACTATAGTTTCTACAAGCCCTGAAGCCCCTAGAGTATGTCCGAAATAACCTTTTAAACTATTAAGTGGCACCTTACTTAAACCCATGCGGTTAAAAGCAATCGCTTCCATTTCATCATTAAATAAAGTGGCGGTACCATGTGCCGAAACATAATCGATTTCGTTTGCTGAAATTTTTGCTTCTTTAAACGCAGATTGCATACTTCTATACAAGCCCTCCCCTGTTCTTGAAGGTCCAGAAATATGATTGGCGTCATTGCTTGTACCTTCTCCCAAAACGATAACTGAATCTTCAGAAAGATGCTGTTCACTGTTTGTTACTAATGCCGAAGCTGCGACTTCCCCTATGTTTATTCCTATTCTATTGGCATCATATGGTTTACAAGGCGCTTTACTTAAGGCTTGAAAAGAATGAAATCCAGATAAGGTAAATCTACTCACTACATCGCCGCTAGCAATAAACACATGATCATAAACGCCATGATCGATATAGCGTTTCGCAATTGAAACTGCCAAAATACCAGAAACACAGGCATTAGAAACTACTATAGCTTCGTTTTTAAAATTAAAAAAGGTATTTATTTGATTTCCTAATTTACTCAGGTACGCACGATGTTCATCAAAATAATTATCATTTCCTAAAGCATCAATATTACCTTTTGTACTTGAAATGATAAGTCCGACACGTTCGTTTAATTTAATTCCTGAATTTTTTATGACATCACTTAACGAGGTGATCATCATTTGCTCCAAACGCGTGTATTGATATATGGGTGAAAGCTTGTTGAAAGCTGTTTGTAATTTTTCGGTGTCGATTAAAGCACCACAAAAACTTTCTTGAAAAATCCTTTTATCATCAACAATTTTTAAACCTGAATGACCAGCAGCAATGTTTTTCACAACCTCATCGGTTGAAAATCCTAGCGCAGATACGATATTATTATATGAAACGTGAACGGTACTCAATACTTAATGAATCTTCAATTTATATTAGTCCTACTTGTTTTTTCCACTCCAGAAAAAACTCTGGAATATTTAGAGATAATTCGCCCCTACCTATATCGTCAACAAAAACTTGAACCGTTTCTCCTGTACATACCAAATCTTCATCTTGGTTATAGACTTCATATCTAAAAATCATTTTTGCGGCTGGATTATCTACATAAATTGTTTTTATAGTTGCTACATCGCCATAACGAAGTGGTCTTTTATGATCGGTACTCGATTTTACAATGGGTGTCGCAAAACCATGATCTTTCTGATTTAAATAAGAGATGCCATGTTTTCTTCCGAAGGACTCTCTACCATCTTCAAAATATTGAATGTAGTTACCATGCCAAACTATCCCTAGGGGGTCTGTTTCAACAAAACGCACACGCACCTGACTGGTATGTTCTATTTCCTTATACTTAGACGGCATTTTTCTTTTCATTATAAATTATGGCAATTGACGTGGTTCCTATAAAGAACAAAAATAACAAACCTAATTCAGGCAGAATTTCAACCACACCGGTATGTCTTAAAAAGATATCAAGATAGGCATTTAAGCCCCAATTCATAGGCGAAATATTCGATAAAACCTGCATTATTTTAGGCATGATAAAAACAGGAACCCAAACCCCTCCAAGTGCTGCAAGTATCACCACTAATGTGGCTCCGAAAGGTGCTGATTGCTCTTGAGTTGTCGCGATAGTCCCTAAAAGTAATCCTAATCCAATTGCTGCTAATCCCGTAAAAACAGTTACTAGCAAGAGTAACGGTAATCGGCCTGAAATATCTAATGTAGGCAAACCAATTTCTGGAAAAACAAATATCCCTACCAGAAGCATTAAAATAAACTGAATGATACAAACAGCTAAATAAACCATGGTTTTACCCGCTAAAACAGTCGTGTATGAAACAGGATTGGTACGCAATCTTACAAATGTGCCTTGACTTTTTTCTTTAACAATATTTATTGAAAGTGGTACAATGATGAAAAATATAGCGAATAGTGTCCAAGCTGGCACATTGTGTTGTACTGAATTTGGTAACAGTTCTTTTTCCCCGTTTTTTGCTACAACTTCTTTAAAAGTGATAAAGTTTTCAGTTTCAAAAACAACTTCTGAAGGGTCGTCTGTTATTTGCTTTTGAAAGGCTTTATAAATAGATTCCGTTTCTATTTTTGAAACCATTTTATCAATGCCGTTTTTTACTGAAGATTTAAAAGATTGTTGGGTAGCAGGATCAAAGTAAAGTCTGACTTCCTTTTTTGGAATTTCAATGACGTCTTCTTCTGGCGTATCATCTAATCCAAATTTTGCTATAATAGCATTTACATTCTGATTGACTTTACGCTCTAAATCTACTGATAAATTTTCAGGAATCACGATAGCTAATTGATAAGTGCCTTTATAAACCAAATCTTTAGCTTCCGCTTCTGTTTTATCAGAAATAATTTCAAAAGCATTTGAGGTTTCAAGTCCGTTTTCAATAGTTTTTGAAACTTCCCCTTTATCATTATTTACTAATAAGATAGGAATATTGGTGTCTGATATCGTTTTAAAAGTACTATCCTGAATGAGGGTTACCGTAATAATTAAAACCAACGGCATCACGAACAAAATCGCCACACCACCAATATCGCGACTTAATAGCAAAAGCTCCTTATATGTTGACGCCCAAAGTTTATGCACTATCTCTTAATCCTTTACCTGTTAATCCTAGAAATACATCTTCTAGGTTTTGAGCACCTTCCTGGAGCGTAATAAGTTCTTTCGGTTTACCATTTGCTATAAGTTGACCTTGATCAATAATCGCCACCTTGGTACAAAATAATTCCGCTTCATTTAGATGGTGCGATGTATAAATTATCGTTGCACCTTCTTTATTTAAATTCTGAAGAAAATCAATTATCACATTTTTTGATTGCACATCGACTCCCACTGTAGGTTCATCTAAAAACAAAACATTCGGGTTATGTAGCAAACTTGCAATTAAGTTTATACGCCTTTTCATGCCACCTGAAAATGTTTCTATTTTTTTATGAGCAAACTTCAACAAGCCCAATTGATCGAGTTTATCGTTAATTTTATCATCAAGATTTTTTCCCTTCAGTCCATACATGCTTCCGAAGTACTTTAAGTTTTCAAAAGCGGTAAGTGTTGGGTACAAAGCGTACTCTTGAGGCACGATACCTATAAGTTGCTTTAACTGATTTTTATTGTTTTTATAGTTTAGACCATTTATAGTGAAAGATCCTGAGGTAGGTTTTATAAGCGAACACAACATAGAAATTAAAGTTGTTTTCCCTGCCCCGTTCGGTCCTAGAAGTCCGAAAATCTCCTTTTCAGCAATGAACAAATCTAAATCCTTGACTGAATAAGATTCAGCAGATTTATATTTTTTAGAAATTTGTTCAATATTTATCATGTTACTAAATGGCTTTCCTTAATTTTTTAAAAAACACCTTTTCCTTATCCGCAATAACCTCTAACTGTGTGGCCACATCATTATAAGCATCAATTTTGGCTTTTCTATTTCTGTAGATGCGCGAAGCATCAAGTGCAAAATCACGCCATAAATCTCCAATAACA
This sequence comes from Tamlana sp. 2_MG-2023, assembly GCF_030548465.1. Taxonomy (GTDB): domain Bacteria; phylum Bacteroidota; class Bacteroidia; order Flavobacteriales; family Flavobacteriaceae; genus Pseudotamlana. The sequence continues at coordinate 25,980 of NZ_JAUOSF010000001.1, read as the reverse complement.
GTCATTTCTTTAGAAAGTTCAGCTAATTCTTCATTTTTAAGAATCTTACTAGACTCCTGTAAAAAGGCGGCATAAATATAGCGAAAACCACCTCCACCAGTACCAATTTCTTCTTGCATTCTTACAATCTGTCCCAAATAATGATTTGCTTTACGCACGCCTTTCTTTTTAGGCCACTTACGAATAAGTTTAGCAACCATTTTAATACCATTAACGCCAACAATGGGAATGGGTGCTAACATATCTTTACATGTGTGCTTAATCCCTTTTGCAATAGCACCTTCCAAATCTAACTTATCAGGAAAACCCGTTGGGTAGTAAATATGACCTTTTGGAGCAAATGCACCTTTGGCAAACCTCACTTTTTCAAGTTGTTTGCCGGTTAAGGTCGTTACCGATTCCATAACAGGATCACTAATAAGATATTTATCTTCTTGTTTGCCGTAAACAACCAAGTTATGCGCGTTAAAATGAAAACGGTATTCATCTGGAAAATATTCGAGATTATACACCCCTACCTGCAATCCAACAGGGTTATTATTCTTTAAATTTTCATCTAATCTTAACTTCGCTTTTTCGGGACTCTTAAATTTTTCATGTTTAATTTTTATCCCAACACGTTTTGCAAAACGCTTGAAAATAGCCCCTGGCATAGCCCTATAAGTAATTGCGGGAGCATGGTTTACTTTTAAAAAAGGAATGTAACAAAAAAGCAGTCCGGAACCTATACCAAACACCATGGGCTCACTAACATTAAAGCCATTATGCTTCATTAAGTTAGATACCACACCATTCTCACAATGCGCAGATTGATGGTGTGTAAAGTTAATTTCCATGCTTTATATTTTTTAATTCTTCAATAGTAATTTCAAAAACATCAGCATATTTTTGAAGTATTTTATTTGATAACTTATTAAAAACCTTTGGTTTAAAATGACGTTTTACCCGCCATGTCCATAAACCCGCATAGCTCGCTAAAATACCGATGTCCATTTTATGAACCTCCATGTAATATTCTAACGGACTAGATTTCTCGTTTAATACGTTTTGTTTAGCATTTTCAATACGCTCGTTAATATCGGCAATGGCATTATCTAACGCAATTGTTTTTGGTGCCCAACCCGAACTGTGCGCAGTTGTATACTCGCCATCTTCATTAACGGCATAGCACAACTCTTTGGAATTTGTAGATTCCAAATTACTTTTATCCTGAGGCACATCGCGTTTCTTCATAACCAAATATTAATTGATTTTCTGAATAAATAAATTCAAAACACAAGATAGTAATTCTTTATCTGAAGTAGAAACCGTGCACGACAACGTACAAATACTGTAATCGTCTGCATCAAATCGCGAGACTAAATTGGCATCAGATCGGATGGTTTCTCCAACTTTCGGACAAGCACTAACCTTTACACTTTTTATCGCACTGATAAACCCGATAAGTTTAGCCCCCTCTCCTTCAACATCATCTTCATCAAAATAACTTTTTCCTACTATAGAAGAGCATGTTTGCGCAGCATTTTCTACCAGGCCCACTTCACTAAAAACACCATCGACAACAAATATATCATCTTGACGAATTTTAAATGAAGTCGCTACATGTTCATCATCAATAGAAATTACCGAGTCAACCATTAAAAATGGTGCCCTATGGGGTAGAAATTTTTTTATATCAAGTGATTGAATATTACGCATCACTTGCAATTACAGTTTTCATTTCAGCTTGAGCTAGTCTTTCATTCACTTTGTTAAAGACGGCCACTTCTACCATGGTAACCCCCATGAACTCATGAAGAATTTTAACCTTGGTAATTATTCTGTCGTTTAACATGGGAAGCCCGAATACCTCTACTTTTTTTATGGCTCCTATATAACCTGTAGGCGCTTCTTCACCTTTCAAAAAATAGTCATACCCTGTATGCAAGGCCACAGATTGTGCCATATTTTCAATTAAACCAGGTTCTAGTAATTGGCTGTTATTTACAAAAAGATTATCCTTTGAAATTAAAAAACTTGAGACCACATTTTCAGCAGAAAACTCTAATAAAGTATCTACCATAATAAATGGTGCTTTTTGCGGAATTAAGTGCTCAATATGATTAAGTGGTAACTGCTGCTTCATAATCTAACAAACAGTTAAAAAGGCATATGCATAAGAAAACCTAGCACTTTCAGGTACAGAAAGTAAAATTTTATCTCCTTTTTTAAGTTTCCCCGAATTTACTAACTCCTCTAACATCAAGTAAATTGACCCCGCACCAACATTTCCAACTCTATCTAAATTCATAAACCAGTTGTCCCAAGGAATTTCTACACCTTGATCAACCATTTCTTTATATAAGCTTTCTTTAAAGTAGTATGAAGAAATATGTGGTAAATAATAATCAACATCACTAGGCTTTAAGTCATGTTTTTTTAGGAGTTTTTTAAAACTATCAACGCCTTTCGCTAGAATATTTTCGCTTAGTAATTTAACGTCTTGCTTTACAGCAAAAAGGGATTTTGTACTCCATTCTGCAGAAGGATATTCAGTCCAAGATTTTATAGAACCATCTTCTTGCTTATCACCTCCAGCATACATGCAGGCATCCATTTCAAAAGCATATGAATAGCCTTCCATCCATTCCATTTTTAAGGGCTGTTTTCCTTTTGGCTCACTTTCCAATAAAAAAGCACCAGCTCCATCGGAAAGCATCCAACGTAAAAAATCTTTATTAAAAGCTAGGATTGGATCATCCTCTAGAGTTTGTAAATGTTTTATCTCCTCTTCATAGGTATTTGACATGAGCCATGATGAAGACCTTTCTGAGCCCGTACATACCGCATTATTCGTCTGTCCTGACTTTACAGATAAAAACCCATATTTCAAGGCATTCATTCCCGAGCAACAAGCGCCAGAAGGTGAGTTTATTTCTAAATTCCCGTTTTTCAACGCACCATGAACCATAGCTGCATGAGAAGGAATTAATTGATCAGGACTGGTAGTCCCACAAGATAACAGCTCGATATCTTGTAATTTAAAATCTGCATCACAAAGATTTTCTACTGCTTCTTTAGTTAATTCCGCATTATTATGCGTCATATTACCTTGATCGTCTATAGCGTAATATCGTGTTGTTATTTTATTGTTACGTAAAACAATACGTCTCCCTTTTGAAGCTTTACCATTAAGCATCCCCAGCTTAGCTTCCATCTCCTCATTACTAACAGGTTTATTTGGTAAAAACTTGGATATTCTTGTAATGTAAACGTCTTTCATACTTTTTAAATCTTCTACTTTAATGCTACCGATTCATAATACATTTTCTCCCTTTTAATTCTTCCATAGAACGGTAAATAGGTGAGCAAAAATAAGATAAAAACGATAGGAGCAATGACCCAGATGGCAATTAACAAATATTTCGTGAAAAACTTGACCCAAAACTTACGTTTATCATCATTTATTTCACCTTTAGACTTTAAAAACTTAGCCCATTTATCGAAAATAGCGTTACCTCGTTTATCGGTTACCACTAAAAACGGTTTAATTTTTACCGCATCTTTTCGCAGTAAATCCTCCTGTAAGGTACTGTAATCATTAAGCTTTAAATGACTTAAAATAACGTCACCAAACTTGGTTGCTTCATCAATATCTTTTTGAGACACCCCTGGTTTAGGAAAAATTTTCAAGAATCTTTCTTTTTTCCCAGAAAACATCCATTGCACGATAGTAATCACACTAACATGATTAATATGCCTATCTACTAAAGCAATATTTCCAACAAGATTTGCTTGCAAGGATTTTAGTTCCTTTTTAATTTTTTCTTGCGCCATAATCCACATATTCCGACTACCGCTCACGGTTATAACTGGCGTATTTGCAAACAGCTTATTAGCTTCAGGGCTTTTCAAAAATGAATTTGCAGGGATGGAAGGTGTTAAATACCACACTTGGTAACCAAAAATGATTAAATCGTAGGTTTTATCTAAAATATGGTTTGAAGGAGGATAAATTTTAGCTGGCTCTTGAAGAAATGATTCAGGGAAAACCCCCATAAATTTTTCTTTAGTCCAAGGAAAAGGAAAATCCTCGACCATTTTTATATCATGAAAATCTATTTGAATAGAGGTATCCTGTTTTAAAGGTGCAACAATATTTTGTAAAATTTCAGTAAGCTGCCCAGACTGAGAATAATGTATAACTAAAATATTTTTCAAAAGAATTATTTTTTATGAGTATTCCAAAAGTGAAAATAGTTAAACCATTGTAAAGGGTATTTACCCAATATCCATCTTAAACTTTCGGTATACTCCTTTAATAGTGCCTTGGCATCCCTTTGTTCAAATTCAGCCTTTCTTGTATATAGATGATAATGTGTTCGTGTTTCCTTCATAACATACACAAACAAAACAGGAACACGAAGTCGTGAAGATATTAAAAAAGGACCTGCCGGAAACGCAGCTTCTTCGTTAAAAAATAATTCAGACAGATATTTTGAACCAGGAACATAACGATCGCCAGTAATACAAACCAGTTCATTTCTTGCTAACGCAGCATTAATCTCAAATATATGAGACAAATCTTCTTGAATAAAAATCAAGTTAACGTTGGGTTTATTGGTGACAGATTCCAAATATATTTTTATATCGGAATGCTCTGCATCTGTAGTTAAAATATTAATAGCGGCCTTCTCTTCTAATTCACCAAAAAAATGCTCGGCAATTTCAAAATTCCCAACATGAGCACTAATTAAAATGCCTCCTTTTTTATTTTTAAGTGTTTCGTTGATGAGTTCACCACCATCAAAATGATAAGTGAATTTATCTCTTAACCCAGAAGAAATAGCGATTTTATCTATAATTGTTTGTCCGAAAACATAATAGCTTTTGAAAATACTTAGAATACTTTTTAATGTGGAAAATTTTTGTCTTTTCTTGAAGTAATCAAAATTGGCGCGAGTATTTCCCCAAGCAAAAAAGAAGAAATAAGAAGAAACAAAATATAAAACGAAATAAGCCGACCTTAACCCTAGTTTTTTAATACAAAAAACGAAAATTTTATAACCAAAAACGGTTCCTCTCGACTTCCCTCGCCACTCCTTTAACATAGAGCCTATTAACTTAATTTATTTTCAATAAGATTGTAAAAATCTTCGAGAGTGTTAACATTAATAAAGTCTTCACCTTTAAGTTTTACTCCAAAATTGGACTCTATAGCCACTACCAGATCAACAAAATCTAAACTATCAAGATCTAAAGTTTCTTTTAGGTTAGCCTCTGGAGTAATAGCGTCTGCATCAACTTCAAACTCATCAACAAGAAAGTCGTTTATTTTTTCAACAATAAGCGCTTTATTCATTTCTATTTCAGTATTACTTTTTAATAATTTGAGGGTATCAAATCCAAATGAGATTGGCAAAAATACATCAATTTTTCCATCTATGGTTTTCATCGTTAAATTTAATTGACATCCTTACAACCTATACCGTCATCAATAAAACTATTATTCTGTATTGCCAAAAGAAAAAGCTGCATGAAAATAACCTCATACAGCCTTAGCCCTTTTTACATCAGTTACTTAAACAGCTCTAGGTGTTCATACCATTTATCATTCAGGACATTACCACTAGTATCGATATATGCCCATTTCTTTTTTAATTTCACTCGAGCTAAGCCATCAACAAAACCTTTTACAGCATTTTTCTCAAACATGCTTAACCCAAAAGCAGAAATATCATATTTATCTTCAACCACTAATTTTCCTGTTTTATCAATAAAACCCCATTCTTTTTTAGGTTTTGCAGGCGCATATCCATCATCGCTAAAGATCTCTAAATCCTTAAATTCAAAGGGTACCATTACGGCTCCTGAAGGACTAACAGCTCCCCATTTTTTACCATCATAAACGGGAGCCAAACCATTAACAAAAGCTCTTGCCTTCTCGTATTCTGGTTGAATAACCCACTCCCCTTGACCGTTTATAAAACCCATTTTCCCGTCCTTTTTGGCATAAGCCATATCTTCATGTACCGAAAAGTCCCAAATTTTTTCCGCCCCGTCAACGGGTTTAAAAGCGCCATTAATAACTAAGCCATAAACATCACCTTTCTGAGCCACTACATTACCATGGTAATTATTACTAACACCATCATATTCCGTTTTCACAAAATACGCCCCTGTTTTATCGACCAAGCCCCATTTATCATTTTCTAAAACTTTAGCGTATCCATTTACAAAACCGAACACCTTCTTGAATTTTGGCGCAATAACAACTTCTCCATTCGTGTTAACAAAACCAACATTATCACCATTACGAATAATCGCCATTCCTTCGCTGAAATCATAATATTTATCGGTTTGCACACTAGATAAAGCCTTCTCTCCTTTTTCATTTATATAGAACCATTCCTTGTCTTTATTAACTATCGCATATCCTGAGTTAAACGCTTTTGTTTTATCAAATTGTGGTTCAATCACCCATTCACCCGAGCGGTTAATAAACCCCCACTGTTTATCATCATTCATAGCTTCGGCCAAATCACCAGAAAAACTCTTAGCCATTTTAAATGTGGGGTCAATAGCCCAAGTTCCTGTTTTACTAATATACCCAGCCTTGTCATCTACACTTGCAAGCGCCAATTCCTGAGCATGACTAAAAATAGTACATAAAAATAGTACACCTAAAAATACTTTTGTTTTCATAATTGAATTGTTTTAACGTTAATGTTTTAAAGAATATTTATTGTTTTAACGCTATCAATTAAGTAGGGAGAGATAAAATTGCATAGTAAATATAACAACAAATTATTAAACGCCCTTAACTTCAGTCAAAAAACAACAATCATTTTACCAAATAACTTCCACGACACAAACCCTTTACTTCCTTATACACATCTACAAGAAACACATTTCCTATTCACAGTAACCAACTTTACCGATACAAGACAAGCAATAGTTGCAGACTCCTAAATTTTACTAATATTTTAATTTGTACAATTTCAATTAATGTGGATTTGGTTGGCTTCTATTACTAAATTTCTCGTAATTTTGATTCACCAATTTTTTCTAAAAAAAATTATTCCTATGAAATTAAACCCAATAGAAGTTGATGTTTTAATTATTGGAGCTGGACCTTCAGGGTGCGTTGCAGCCGCCTATCTTAATAAAAAAGGTGTAAAAGTTAAAGTGGTAGAAAAAAATAAATTTCCGCGATTTGTAATTGGTGAAAGTTTACTTCCTAAATGCATGGACCACTTTGAAGAAGCAGGTCTTTTGCATGTTTTAGAAAATCATGGTTTTGAAATAAAAAAAGGTGCTCGATTTTTGAGAGACGATATTGTTTGCAACTTTGATTTCAGTAAAAAACATACACCTGGTTGGGACTGGACTTGGCAAGTACCTCGTGCCGATTTTGATAATTTATTAGCTACTGAAATTCAAAATCAAGGTGTAGATCTTAGCTTTGAACATGAGGTTATAAATACCGAGATAGACGATAAAGGTATTTCACTTACAAATATAAAAGATGAAAATGGCCAATCATACGTCATAAAAGCAAATTTTATCATCGATTCTAGTGGTTACGGTCGTGTATTACCACGGTTATTAGGTTTAGATAAACCGTCTTCAATTCCTGAACATTCTTCTATGTTCACCCACGTTAAAGATATTAACAGACCTGAAGGCGAGGAAGGCACATTAATTACTTTTGACGTTCTCGATCGCGATACATGGTTTTGGGTGATTCCTTTTTCAAACGGCGACACCAGTATTGGTTTTGTAGGCAAAACAGAGCTTATTGAATCTTATGAGGGCGATATGGAAAATATGTTGAAACTTTCCAAATATTACCACAAACGCTTTGAAGGTGTTGATTTTAAATTCAACCCTATAAGTATTAAAAACTATGCGAAATCTGTAACGCAATTATACGGAAAAGGTTATGTATTAACCGGTAACAGTGCAGAATTCCTAGATCCTGTTTTTTCGTCTGGAGTTACTTTTGCAACGGAATCAGCTTTAAAAGCAGCCAAACTTATTGATAAAGCACTAAACAATCAAACAGTAGATTGGCAAGTAGAATACAGCGATTATATCATGAAAGGCGTTAACGTTTTTGCCACTTATGTGAAGGAATGGTACACTGGAAATTTACAAACTTTATTTTTCCACAGACCTGAAAACCCAGAAATTAAAAAACAAATTTGCGCTGTTTTAGCAGGATACGTGTGGGATGAAACAAATCCTTTCGTAAAGAAACATGACCGATTGGTTAAAAATCTCGCACATATTATTCACATGAATGAGAAAGAAAACAACACAGACTAAAACTATTAATATAGATTGCTTTCAGCTTTAAAACGTTGTAAAATTTCGTGAATAAATTCTAGTTTCTCTTTCACTTTATCTGAAATAACAAAAGGATACACATCTGTAATCCCCATAGATCTATTTATACTATTTACAGCATAAAATAGTGGTGTCGTTTCTTCTAAAATGGTTTTAAATGACAGATCTTCATTATACGGATAAAGGGAAACCACCCGCATATGTGGTGAATTTCTTAGATTCGGATCACCTTCTAAACCAAAATAAAAGGCCGTTTCCATAGTGTCTAAAATATGAAGGTAATGTGCCCAAGTTTCAGCCCAATCTTCCCAAGGGTGAGCAGAAGCATATTCACTAATAAACCGTGATTTCCAATCTTTTGGGGCTCCGTTGGCATAATGCGCCTTTAATGCGTCAGCATAGCTTTCACTTTCATCGCCGAACAATTTTCTGAAATCCGCTAAAAACGTATCGTTATTTCTAAAAATAACATCCCAGTAATAATGTCCAACTTCATGCCTAAAATGTCCAATTACAGTACGGTATTTTTCGTTTAAGGACACTCGCATTTGCTCCCTATTAACATCATCAGCCTCTGCTAAAAGAATAGTTACAACTCCATTCGCATGCCCTGTCATGACTTTATCCCCATCAACATTTCTATCGCCTTTAGATAAAAAATCGAAAAACAAACCGTTTTCAGCATTTTCAAACTGACTCACTACAGGCAAACCCAAACGCTCTAAGGTATAAATAAGGCGGTGTTTTGCTATTTCCATATTTTGCAAACGCTCATGAAGCTTCGGAATCGAAACATCAGGAATTGTTCTATTCAAATGGCATGACTTACAAAACCCCGTTTCACTTGTAATAGGAACCAGCCAGTTACAAATACCTAAAGGTTCATTTTTACAATTGGTATATGTTTCACCGTCTATTACCCAGTTCAAATCTTCTGGTTTCCTAGCGAACATTTCATTTTCTGAATCCAAGTACCCTAAAACAGAATCACAACTTTCACACGAAGTATTCTCAAAAAACACTGGAAAATCACAAGCACTGCATTGAAAAATTTTCATAGTTAAACACTTTTAAATGAATTCTATAAGTCTGAAAAATATTTTAAACCCTTTCAAATATAATACAATATTCAATCAAAAAAGGGAAGTAAATGAGCTCAATACATTATATATTTAATAATAAAATATAAAACGGAGCAATTTTAATACCCCGCAAAGTTAAAATTGAGCATTTGCTTGGTTTTACTATAAACTTCAGGGAATTTCGATTTAAATTCTGAAGGCGTTTCAATAAATGTCTCCAAAATAACAGCCAAAAATTCAAACTGATTGGTAAACGCATATTTTCTAAAATAATGAGATTCTATAAGATTAGCCCGTAAAACTGGCTCATTCTGCAGGAGTTCTGTAAGTTCTTTAAAAGAATCACTGAAAATGGTAGAACTTATATCCCGCTCTTTTATACTGTTAATATGTATAGCGTGTGCAAATTCATGAATTCCTAAATTCAGGTTATCATCTTCAATATCGATACCCTTTTTAAAATCTTTCCAGCACAACACCAGTGTATTTAATCTTGGATTAAACTCTCCTTTATGAAAGGCTTTGTTTATATTCGAATAGTAAGCTTCTGGATAGATGATAATTTTTGAAATGATACCAATATAAAAATCTCTAAAACCAAAGGTTAGCATAACCGCTGTTGCGGAAATTAAAACCTCAACTTGATCGGTAATCACGAAACCATTTCTTCCAATGAAATTTTTATCGTCTATAAAGCAAGCTACACGGTGTTCAAAATAGCCTTGACGTTTTTTATCTAATTTATTATAAAAAGGAAAACTTGTTTTTAAAACTTGTTTTTGGTTTTTATTGAGGGTTTTTCGAAACACATAAAAGTGTGTATACCACGGTTTCATGTAACGTAGAACATATCCCATTTCTAAGGTTCGAACCAAAAAATGCAATATCATATAAAATAATATAGCAAATAAGACACCTAAAATAATTTGACCCGTCAGGTTTTCGTCTTGTATGATTATGGGGAAACTCATATAATTTACTAAACATCAATAATAAGCTATTTTTCATAAAAGCACTATTCGCCCTATCATAAAAAAACAAGTAGCATGATGAAAGTCACTGTTTATTAATTCAAATTTTTTGGCAGTTTAATATCTACACCTCGACCAAAATGATGAAGTGAATTCATAGCTTGTTTCATGGTTATAGGCACGTATTCACAAGCATCTGCAGCAAAATAACGCACTTCTCCAGCATCCATTTTAGGAGCATCAGGGATGTAAATAGCTATAATGTTAGGCTGATTTCTATCGGTTATAAATGCCACTCGATAAAACGTATCTTCTTTAAGTAAAATTGGTTCCCAAAACTTTTGTTTTTTATAGGCCTCTTCTTCAACAAAACGATATTTCATAATTTGAAATGAAGGCAGAAAGTAAAATAAACGTTCTTCAAAACTATTACTCCACTGTTTTAAAAATCCGTTCAATAAAAAATACCCACACAGTACACCGATAAGTAAAACGATAACAATACCAACAATAAGCACAGCTGCAGACCCAAAGATGGATTTTAAATCCAAAGCTTCAGTAATTTTATGCGTAAGCGGCATTAATAAATGTAAGGCCTTAGAAAATAAGACTATTACAATAATTGCAGGCACAACAACAAAGAATATTCCTGCAAAAAAAGACTTAACAATACCTCCAGATTTTTTCATAACATTTATTTCGATTGGTTAACTAAGTTATAAAGTTAAGTAATATCTTTTAAGAAATTAACTCTTAACCAAAGGCTTTTTATAGAATGTAGATGGTTATTTAAAAAAATAGATTTTTTGAAAACAAAAAAACCTTAATTATTTGCGAACAAACAATTAAGGTTTTAAACTAGTGACCGCGAAGGGATTCGAACCTAATCTAAAACTAGCAGTCATTATAAGGGTTTATAAGGTATCATTAATTTGAGGTAGCTATATAACTACCATAACAATTAAATTGGTTTATCGACCAATGACTTTCAATCTGCAATAAAGTTACAATTTTAATTAATGAAATATAGTTGTTAGGAAAAATAACCCTGACTTCAATGTTTTTTTTAACTATTGAATTCTAGTAAGGCAAAATACACCCTAGCTGCGCATTTCTTTTTCCTTGATAAGGGAAAAGAAAGCATTTTTTAAAAGAACAAATTTAGAACTAAAAATTTGTAATTTTACAGGCATACTATATTAGTAAAATCCATTGCTTTAACTCTTCTCATATTCATTTTTAATTTCTCAAAATCGTTTTACTCTCCTTATACATTTGCACTGTAATAGAATCTCTGTATACCTTTTTTATAATAATATCCTGTAATTTATCACCTTTTTTTATCTTATGAAGTTGGTTGTCTACTTTTATCAAAAATAATAATGATGAACTCTCTCCTGTTTTTAAAGAACCATAATAACTTAATTTAGGCCAAATATGGTTTTTATTCATGACCTTTTTAATTGGTTTTTTTATACCTTTTTCAGAAGATTTCTTGCTAGACTTATCGTTTACAATTAAGACCTTTTTTTTTCTAACTGGCCTACTCTTACCTAAGAAGGGGTCTCTCTCAATCTTTTTGAGAATGAAAGTGTCTTTTGAAAAATTATATAAGGAACTTTTTCTTGACGATACATTATTAGTAATGTCATTCACTGAACTATCACCTGTAAAAAAAGTATTAAAAACTCTGTAAAAAACAACGAGCCATATTACTGACATCATAATTATTAATACACCATTTAATAGTCGCTTATTCATCATTGCACAGTTAATTTCCTTACCTCACTTGGAATACTTTGATTACTTGCCTGATCAATAGCTTTTACTCTCCAATAATATTCTCCTTTCGATGTAAACACAATCTGTTTAGAGTTTTCATCTACATTTTCAGTTAGTATTATGTTTCCAAAACCATTATCAATTGCAACTTCAAGTATACTTGAAACGGGAGATTTTATTTCCCCAGAATCACTACCTAAACTCCAAGAAAAATTAACAATATCCGTTGTGGTGTCATCTGAATTAGGTAAATTTAACATAGGTTGATTTGGATTTTGCGTATCTAAAAAAATTCTTCTAGAAGTAAATTTAGTACTACTATTTTCATTCACTCCTCTTACTTTCCATGTATATATCGCGTCTTCTGATAAAACTGAAGAGTCTAGTGTATAATTAGTATTAGTTATCCCTAAAAACTGAACTTCTGTCCCTGTATTTCCTCGAAAGGTCTTATCAATTTCCAAATTGTATGAATCCGCGGACTGAATCTCGTCCCATGTTAATATAATTTCATCGGTATTTGTATAATAATCCTGTGAAGGGAACCCTAAAAACACAGTTTGATTAGACAAATCATTTGATGAAACCAAAGTAAATAATTCTGGAAAGCTATAAGCCGTTTCATAGGCAAAATTCTCTGCTCTAACTACCCAACTATATTCACCAGGATTGAGACCAAAGGTAAAACTATTACCCTCTACTAAAGAATCCAAGGACCTTATCTGTGTGAATTGCTCCACTACTTGAACTCTATAAGCATTAGCCCCATCAATAAGATCCCACCTAAATTGAACTGAATTTCCAGTAAGGACTATACCATTTTTGGGGGAGGTAATATTGACAAAATCGTTGGTAATATCTTCTTCAAAAATATCATCGCATCCAACATTAAAATAGCCCACAAAAACAACTAATGAAATATTAATTAATTTTCTCATAATTCTGAAATATTATTTTAACCCTTAATTTATTTTTTCTAGTTAGATATTCTTTTTCTTTCTGGAAGGACACACTAACGATACTTGAAAATTCAAATTTTTTCTCGAACTCATAAATCACTTCAATTAAGGAGTTATAATCTCCTTCAAGAATTAACTGATTTGTTATAATTTTAAAACCATTACTTTCAGAAAAATGCATTTCTTCCATTCCAAAAACGTCTACATTGATAAACTCAGTAGTAAAGTCTAAAACACTTTGTTGTACATCTTCTGGCTGTACACCTTGAACTCCTATAATTCTATCATATAAATCTAACTCATTTTGCAGATCACTTACATTTGAATTAGAATCATTAATGTAGTTTAATTTTTCCTCAAGTTTACTTGACTGGATATAAGCTTGTTTAGTAACCTTAAATGATCGTTTATTGGCTGTAAAAAATAAAAGAACCGCAAGCAAGCCTACTCCACATAATTTCTGTTTATATGTTAGGTTTGTAAACATTATTTAATATTAATTTTTAATGAAAATACTGCTCCGTTTTTATTGGTGTTACTGTAATTTAATATTTGGATTTTTGCTATCCATTTTTTTAATTTTAATTTCTTTACCCACATATTTAGTGGTAAACTTGAAATTGAACTACCTTCTATGAAAATTGAATTAGACTCAAATATTATTTTTTCAAAATTTTTAATTTTCTTATTGTTTGGATTTACTTTCAAGCTATTTAATACTATCTCTCTAGGAGTAGAGCTAACAATTTCTTGTATATAATAAGAGGTAAAATTCTCTTTTAACACACCTGATTCTTGAAGTACTAAAACCTTGCTTCTTTTCTCTTCTTCTAATTTTTTGACCTGACTATAAGTGTGATTTAAATTATATAGCTGTGATTCAAAATCAATATATTGATTATTAAAATAACTCAACAATAAGTAACTACTGAGCAATGCACTAAGAAAAAACAGTCCCAAAAACACAACGGCCTTATCAAATATTTTTTTTAACAACAGTTCTTGCTTATTAAAACTAAGGAATTCAAAATTATAGCTAATACTATCCGATGGATATAGGTGATTTAATAAAGTAGAAAATAAAGGAACTTGAGAATTACTTAATTTCTCTTTATCGATACTATAATAACAACTTGGCAACTGACTAATTTGGAATTCTTTTAAGTTATCTCCTTCAAAAATTAAGTGGCACTCTCCAGAATAAAAAGCCCCCTTATTCAAAATATCCTTAATTAAAACTGCCGAAAAAGGACCAATACTATAATCAATTAAAATATATTTTTCATTTTCAAATTGATTGAAATAAAAGTCCAAAGCGCTCTTTCTAGCTATTGAAATATATTTAAATTTTAACTGCTGTAATTCGTAGATATAAAAATCATCCGGTGATGCACTGAACAGTACCTCTTTCAAATAATTGCCTTCAGAGGCCACTTTCTTATTTATAATTCCTTTACCTGAAAAGTTAAGTAAAACAGGGATTGAAACTTCTACTCTATCTCTAATTTCATCAAATCTTTTCGTTGTAAATGATTCAATCACAGCAATCCTATCAGATTCCTTTTCTAAAACTAACACCTCATATACAGGAATATCGCCCATTATTACACCTATAATAGTATATCTTTTTTCCTGGAAAGGATTTATGCTTTTCAATGTATCTAACATAAATTAATAAACTATAGTTGGCTTTATAAAAACGTGAAGTTTAGATTGATTTTTACTTTTAATTTTGCTGCTAAAAAACCATTTAATTATAGGAATTCTGGATAAAACTGGTGTTCCTGTTCCAGAATCCTGTCTATCTAACTCATCCAGACCTCCTAATAAAACCATTTCTCCATTCCTTACCCTTAATAAAGATTCGAACTGCTGTGTAGATTTTCCCGGAGGTGCATTTTCGCCAGCTCTACCTAAAAACGAACTTTTTTCAACTATAATTGTAAGTGTAATCTGTTCATCTTTGGACACAAATGGTTTAATATTTACACTTAAATTTGCATCAGTAGATTTCCATTGTCCAGATTGTAAAATATCATTCCCTATACCACTATTTATCAACCTATTATTTTGTTCATAATAATAATTTGTTTCTCCAATAGATAATTTGGCTTCATGACCACTTAAGGTAGAAATCTTTGGAGTTGATTGTAATCTGATTATTGAGTTATTCTCAAGTGCTTTTAAATTCATGTAAAAATCCTCAGCAACTTTTCCTAAATTAAAAATTCCAAAACCATTAAATGCATCTATCAGGTCATTGATCGATGTTGAGTTAACTGTAACTTCTGGAGTAGGGTACACAACTCCTGAGGTTGTTTTTGGTTGATTATCTAATCCGGCCTTAATCCCTGTTTGTATTTCGTAACCTTTTTGATATTGCACAATCAAAACCTCAATGAGGATCATAGGAACAACTTTATCAATTTGCTTAATATATTCCTTTAGCTCCAATATTCTAGGTCTTGAACCAGAGGCGACAAATCCATTAAGTTCTATAAACTCTTTTAGCTCTACATTTACTATTAAATCTTTTGGTAATGTTTCCAGTACAGTCTCAATAGTTCGATTTTCAAGTTGAATTAGTTCTGAACTTCTTAAACCCTCAGAATTTCGATCTCCAATTAAGTAAAAATTATCGGTTTTCTTATAAGTACTCCCTTTTCCTTTAAACACATGATCTAAAAGCTCATCAAACGTAATATCATTCACCACTAAAGTTGTTTGATCCTCCACTGGTTTATCATACATGAAATAATCAATATTTAGTTTCTCAGCAGCTTCCATTATTAAGTCAGTAACCGAAATATCAAATGCCTGAATACTTAAAAAACCATTTTTATTTACTTCTACTTCAGATGAAGACTCCGAGCCATTTACTCTTTCTTTTCTATTTCTACTCTTTCCAAGGTTTTCTTTTGTTAAAGGTTCCAAATTATCCTTCTCTATATAATAAAAACCATTTTCATCCTTAGTTACAAGTAGTTGATTAGATTTTGCCATCATATCTATTACCTGGTCGAATGGCCTATTTAGTATATAAGCTGAAATACTTACATTTTTTATTGAAGGAGAGAGTACAATACTCTTTCCTGAAACATCAGTAATTTTTTGAGCAACCTTTGGTAATGAATCATTTTTCAACTTAACAGATAAAAAATCATTCTGTTCATTATAGCTAACTTCAATCTCTTTCTCTACTATCTTTTTTGGTAGTACTTTGGCTCGTTTTTCTTTTTTAAAAACTATAATATTATTGATAAACTCAATCTGCAAATTGTATTTCTTTATTACAAACAAAAACACATCTTTAACCGGAACATCAAAAAAACTACTTGAAACCAATTCATTTAATTCATTATCAACACTAATATTCAATTTATGTTCTATGGCAATAGATGTTAAAAAATCATAGAGTGTAAGTCCTGAAACATCTATCTGTATTGTTTCATTCAATTCTGGTTTTTCTTCAGCATATTCATTTATCTGATTTTCTATTTTTAAAATATCTTGTTGTCCAAATGAAAATTGAACAACCAAGGTTAATAAAAAATATAATAAAACTTTCTTCATAACTAGGAATTAATTAACAAGGAATAAATCTCTTCTAAAGAAGTTTCTCCTTGTTCAAGTAGGTTAAATGCTTTATCTGCAAGGCTTACATATGTAATCCCCAAGCACTGTTTTAATTGATGATTATCTTTCTTTATTCCTTTAACCACTTCATCGGTTACTGGCACGATTTCATATATTGCTCTTCTTCCCCTATAGCCTGTATAGTAACATTCTTGACATCCATTAGCTACAAAATGAGTATTAAGTAACTTCAACATCTCATAACTCTTAGGTAGTTCATTTTCATCAAAACGAACTTCTTTTTTACAATGATTACATAATCGACGTACCAATCGCTGGGCTACGGACACATTTAATGTTTCTGCTATGTAAAAAGCTGGTACTCCCATATCAATGAGCCTCGATATCGTTCCTAGAGCAGAATTAGTATGTATAGTAGATAAAACTAAGTGTCCTGTTAAGGAGGCTCTTATTGCCATTTTAGCTGTTTCAGAATCCCTAATTTCCCCAAGCATTATGATATCGGGGTCCTGACGTAAAAATGACCTTAGAGCGGCTCCGAAAGTAAGTCCAATATCTTCTTTTAATTGTACTTGATTAATTCCTTTCAGAGTATATTCAATTGGATCTTCAACGGTTACAATATTTCTTTTAATATTATTTAGTAATTTAAGGGTAGCATAAAGCGTTGTTGTTTTACCAGATCCCGTTGGTCCACTGATTAATACAATACCATTGCTCTTCTTTACAGCTTCGAGATAAATCTCTTTTTCTTCTTTTTCAAAACCTAGGTCCTCTAAATCAATTTCAGATGCGTCTTTACCTAATATTCGCATTACTACCTTTTCTCCATGAAGCGTTGGAAGAATAGAAACCCTAAGGTCAAAATTTTCATAATTAATTCTACCGTCTTGTGGTAACCTTTTTTCTGTAATATCCAGATTAGACTCTATCTTTATTTTATTAACTAATTCTAGATAATGTTCTTTAGGCACTTTATATTTCTCAACAAGGACTCCATCAATTCTTAACCTTGCTCTAGCTTCGTCCTCATATACTTCAAAATGAATATCACTGCTACCTATTGATTTGGCTTCAAAAATAAGATCTTCAAGAAAATTGTTTTGTCCTGAAAAATTAGAACTTACTGTTGACTGTTCAGAATTTTTTCTATAATACAGAAACAGTGCCTTATTTAATCGTTCTGTTGAAATTTTTTCAAAAATTATGGATATCCCCAGATATAACTCTAATTCTTCCTTAACATTAGGTGTCCATTTTTTCTCATCGGCGTACAACGTTAAGACACCATCAATCTTCTCTTTAGGTACTACACTATAGTGATGCGCGAGATCAGTGTTGATTAATTGTTGTAATTCTACGGATACCTGTATGTCTTTTGTTATTTTCAAAATAAAAAACTGTAAAAAATATTTGTTGGAATTAAAATATTAAATGAAAGCAGTACTATTATATAAATAGATAAGTAGCCGGCTAAGGGAATAGTCTTCTGGATAGATTTCTTACGAAACAGAACATGTAATATTAACGTAAAAAACATACCTGTTATGAAAAACAAAACATAATTTCTAAATGAAAACATAGGAATCACTCCGACTAAAAAAATAAAATCCCCCAAACCAATTTGACCTTTAAAAGGGTTTACCAACTCAGACTTTTTAATAGAAAAATAAATAGTTATACAAATAAAATTTATTATTAAAAAGCCTGAGGATTTGAATATTTCCAAAGAACTTGTCAAATTGAAATTTAAATAATAATTTATCGCAAATATCAAAACAGGCAATATGATATGAATATGTCTGAATTTTATATCCTGATAAATTATGATAATAAAAATCACATGCAAGAAAGAAAGTAAAACGTATTCCATCAATCTTTTATAGTTTCTTTAAGTATTTTATTTTGATCAATCTCCCATGTGTTAAAATTCCCATCTCCATCAAAATCAGATTGTGATACTGCTATTGCCTTAAATGAATTAGTAGAAGCTTCGATAATTTCAATCCTATAAACTGCCTGACCACCTTCATTTACAGAAAGAGCAGGTTCAAACCCTAAGGCTTCAAAATCTGATGAATATTTGGAATATCTATAAAAATGGCTCTTCTCTAGTCCGTATAGATGATTTAACATACTCTGAGCTTCAATTGCCTTAGCTTGGGCAACCACTGAAGTCTGATTAGGTAGTACCAACAAAATTAAAATTCCTATAATGCAAAGCACGATAACTAATTCGGACATCGAGTATGCTTTGACATAAACACTCTTCACTATATTTTTGTTTCTTTTCATGTTCTTATTTTATCAAGGTTGAATAATTTTACTTAAATCAAACATAGGAGAATACATTGCTATTAATACAGTCCCGACTACAATTCCTATAATAACGATTATAAGTGGCTCCATGATAACTCCAATCATTTTAGTCTGATGCTGCAATTCTTCATCATACTGTTTTGCCAATCGCTCAAACATCGTGTCTAATTGGTTTATTTGTTCAGCTACACTTACTAGTGAAATCAATTTAAAATCATATATTTTATGTTTAGATAATGCCTCTGAAAACAACTCTCCTTTAGTTACCTCTTTCTTTATACTTTGCAAACTATACTCCAGTGGATAAAATGAAATCATTTTCTGCACTAAATCTAATGAGTTTACCAATGGAGTCTTTGCCGATAATAAGAGGCTTAATGATTGACAAAACCGTGTTATATATATTTTTCTTATAATATTTCCCACAAAAGGGAGTCTCATTAAGAATGAAGAGAGGTGTTTTCGGTAAAATAATTGATTTTTAAAATAGAAATGTCCTACAATAGCCAAAATTACTATCAAAACAAAAGTTAAACTAAAGCTTGAAAAATGTTCTGATATATATATAATTTTCTTTGTTAGATTAGGCAATTCCTTACCAAACTGTTTAAACACTGATGCAAACATTGGTACTACAAATTTCATCATAAAATATAGCACCCCAAAAGTCAACAATAACACAAAACCAGGATAGGTAAACACGGACACTAACTGACGCTTCATTTTTACTTTCCTATCAAAATACTGATATAACTCTAAAAGTATTTCATCAAGTTTCCTCGTTTCTTCACCTATTTTAATACTATAGTATTCATAAGTAGAGAATTTTTCAGACTCCTTTAGTGCCTCAAATAAAGATTTTCCTTGTACTACTTTTTTTAGAATAGATTGTATTAAATCCTTATGCTTCGCTTTTTTTTGTTGCTCCCTCAATATTTCTAGGGCCTTCCTAAAATCTACCCCAGAACTCAACAAAATAGAAAGCTCTTTATATAGCTCCATTTTATCTTTGTCAGAAAAACGATTTCCAAAACTTAATTCTGTTGAAAAGAAACTAGTATTATTTTTCTTTCTATAGGAATTATTTTCAGGTTTATATGAAGATATATTAATACCCATCTAGAAAGAAATTATTTAACTGTTCAGCCAAGGCAATTTTTTTTTCTTCAAAAACCATAACATCTTCACCAAGCAAACTCATGGTCAATCGTATAGTTTTGTATTCATCATGAATGTATTCATTAGTGTTAAGCGCTATTTCTTTTACTTTTATTTTAAATGTATCTTGCGTCATACTCTTTCTGATAACAAGCCCTTCCCTGAAAAAGTAATCAATATCGTTTGTAGCCATGTTTAATTTTATATGTTTATGATCAACGTAACTAAGTTGACGACACATTTTAACATCAATCGCTAACACATTTTGAAACTGATTGTATTCCATTAACTCAGCCTGATGAAATGTATAAACAGTGATTTGTCTGGTAATATTAGTATATATTAGATAAACCATAGATATGATAATGGAAGAAATAGCCATACCAACTACTAATTCCGTTACAGTAAATGCCTTTTGATTGGAATGTTTTTTAATAACTAACAATGTATTGATACTTTCTTTTAGAATTATTTGTAATCACTATAAAATCAATTTTAAAACTTGATAATCCATCCAATACTTCTATTCTTTTCTGGACTTTAAAAAACTCAAAATCATAATCCTCATTCTCTATTTGCCTATCTCTTTTTGTTTCCCACAACAGTTCTTTTACTTTTTGTTGTGATTTATAGAACGTAATATTATGATCGGTTTGTAAAACGCTACTATAAATCGTAATTGCTATAGAGAGACAAATTGCGATAATTGTCATAGCTATTACTGATTCTGAAATAGAACTCGCTTTTAAGCTAAAGTGGCGTAATGATCGCATACTTCCTTTCTCGTTTATTAATATTATTAAAAAGTGAAACTTTCAAAAAGTTATCTGGAAGGTTTTTCTTATCAATAACACCATCCATAATATAATTATCATAAATTGAGGCATCTGTTCTCAAATAAAAACTATTCGTATATACCGTCCCTATCACGCTGCCTTCAAGTGCAATTTCACCACTACAATAAACATCGCCAACAATTTCTACATTTTCTTCAATGGAAATTAATTTATCTGCACTCCTATTCTGATCATCCAATACAATCGCTCCCAGAAGTTTACTACTATTTTTTAACCTAATTTCTTTATGCGCTGTTTCTCCATGATGGATAAAAATTCCTGATGGATATTTTAAAATCACATTCTCTTCTAAGACGACCAATTGATCTGCGACAACCTGTACACTTCCTTTAAAACCACTTTCAAAAACCACTTTTGGAGCCTTTACAATCACATTATCAAGAACATTATTTTTTTTAATATATAAAGAGTCTTTGGATTCGATCACTATGTTTCCGGAGAGTTTTTTTTGTAATAATTCGGTCTCAATAGCATCAATAAACAAAGTCTTTTCTGCAAAACTTTGGTAATACTTAATCGAATCACTAAGTTCTCTCAAATCTATCCTTTCCGTTTGCTGATTTTCAAATTTAAAAAAAGTAGTTTTCAGTTCTGGTAGCTGAGCTTTAGAAACACTTTTGGATCCTAATAAGATTTTTGTGTTGGTATATGCATTTGAGGTAATATACCCCTGTTTTATGCCTTTTTTAGGGATAAAAACATTTCCTTTAATTATGGCTTTTCCTACCATAAATAAAGCTTTATTGTTATCTGTTAAATATAATGCCAACCCATCATCTTGTTGCTTTTCACCGATTAAAACAGTTTGTCTAATCGTATCTGTCTTAAAATTAGATGTAGTTACTAAGATCTGGTAGAACCCCCAAGGCTTAACTTCTGCAGACGAAACTATTCCATTGTCAAAAAGGTCGATTGAATTATTTTGACTAATATCATTTGCTTTGCTTAGAAAATACTGCTTAGCAGATTCATTATTAGAATGCAATTCCGTAGAGGTAAATAGCATCGTTTGATGCATTTTAGAATAACTACTTATCATCAGTAGTGCGTAGCAAAACACACCAACTACAATGCATATAAGTATTGCATATGCTATGGAACCTGCTTTAATCACGTAATCTAATCTTTATCCTTCTTTACAAACAATCTTTGGAAAAAATTAGGTGCCTTATCGAACTCCTTCTTTTGCTTGCTTTGTTTCTTTCTACTCTTTTTCACTTCCTTTTTGGAGCTGTTTTTTACTGATGATTTTCCAACTTTATTTTTGTTCTTATCTCCCTTTTTATCCCCATTCTCCTTTTTAGCAAATAATCGATTAAAAAACCTAGTTTTAGTAGTGTCTTTAGTTTTAATTACCTTCTCACCTTTTTTATATTTAACGGTAACCCCTTTAATAGGATATATCCACTTTCCTGAGCGTAGGCCATTTCTATATTTTCCTTCACAAATAATCTTGCCTATACTATCATAGAAAACACTTTTTCCAGATAATTTTCCATTAACCCACTTTTCAGAAGTAACAATTTGTCCATTTTTATACCATGAATTCCAGATTCCTGTCTTTATTCCTTTAATAAAATCTCCTTTTTCAGCTAACTCATTAGTATAATAATATTTCTGATAAACTCCATCTAATAATGCACCACCATAATCTCCTTGAGAACTATGAACCTTTTGGGATTTAAACCAATAATATCTTTTATCTCTACGAGGTTTTGGTTCATAATCCGATATAAAGAAATGCTCCTTAAATTCTGTATCACTAGTAATTATTTTGGTGAATGGCTCATTTGAACTTTTACAACTAACCAGACCAATTAATATTGCGACTACATAAAAAGACTTTTGCACTAGAGTTATTCTATAATTTTCTACCATACCGGTTATTAACTTTTTGAGCAAACTTACTTGTTGCATATTTGAGGTACTTAGCCTTTATAACCTCGTTCATTGTTTGGTCGCTACCAAAATGAACACCTCCAAAACTATTAATTGATATAATAGAACCATTAGTAGCATCTACAACAACCCACACGTATAGATGATGTTGCCTTGACCATATGATTTTAACATATGAATTCCCACTCTCTTCGTTTAGGATTACCTCTTGATATCCTTGCAGATCCACTAATTGAAAAGGATAATCATAATAGTTCCCAATTTTATCTAAATCCTTTTCTCTAAACATAAAACGTGGTAACACTAATGTTGAATTTTTAAGCTGTTCAATATTGTTCTTTACATTAAAATATTGATTAGACTTTTTTCCTTCTGCTGATGCTTTAATTAATTTTGATAATTGCTGACATAAAAATAGGTGATCTGCTTTCATTAGGTTTGCATTACCAAAATCAACACCAGTCACAAAATGATTCTTACCGTCAATTAAAATATTTAAATAATACTGGTAATTAGAAAAGGTGAACGCATTGTAAGTATAAGACTCACCTAAATTATCTTCTCCAAATCTACGTTCGTTGCTCTCTCCTGCCTTTTGATACAAAAAGGAATATCCATTTTTATGAACCTTTCTAAGGTTATCTATTTCGGGTTGTGTTAAAAAAAGCACTTCGGTATCAGTCCATTTATTTGTAAATATTTCTTTGATACTGCTATTCATATTAGCTACATACTCAGACTCTCCTTCAAGCAATGTCACAACTAACTTACTCTTTAAAACCAACTGAGCGTACTCCTTTTTTGGATAGGAATATTGTGAAAAAGAACTAGCGTAACAAAACAAAAAGCAAATGGTAATTAAATATTTCATATGTAATTATAACTTAATTATTTTACAAATTTTGATGTGTACGTTTTACCTTCCGATACAATCTTAAGTATATAAGATCCTTTAGACAAGTTAACTTCAATGGCGTGATTCCCATTAATCGTAATTTTGGAGCTCTCATAAACCCTTCTACCTAACATATCGATTATTAAAACATGGCTGTCTTTTAAAATCTTTTTAGATTGAATAAAAAACGTACTCTCAACTGGATTAGGGTATATAAATACAGAAGGATTTACATTGTTTAGATCAGAAATTGAGAGCGATTCAGGAATCTCAAAAATATGTGCCGCCCCAGATGAATTTATATTTTGATCTCCACCATTATCCTTTCCATCTCCTACAATAATTTTATTAT
The DNA here is from genome assembly GCF_030548465.1 of Tamlana sp. 2_MG-2023. GTDB lineage: Bacteria > Bacteroidota > Bacteroidia > Flavobacteriales > Flavobacteriaceae > Pseudotamlana. Next base: position 1,778 of record NZ_JAUOSF010000001.1, on the reverse strand, counting down.
TGCTCATAATGACATGCAATCCAAATTCTTTATCGCTATAATCGTATTTAGGAATAATCGTTTGTATTAAGTCCCAGTTGTCTGTATCATCATTAAGTTCATAAAGGTAGCAGACGCCTTTTGATCGTAATCCATATTCTTCTGAAATATAGGGTTTCTTGTCAGCAGATACAATAACCCTATTACCTGAAGCACTAATCGATTGCCCGAAAGCTTCAGCAAAATTACTAGCATCTTCAAGAATAATATATTGCACTTCTTTCCAATCCCCATTGTAATCTTTTTTAAAAACATACGCAGCACCAGATTCCACGCCAGTTCCTGATACTATTCGAGGATGTGTTGGTGCTCCAATAAAAATATAATCACCACTAATAGCTACAGATTCTCCAAATTGAGCCTTATTACTTCTATTAGAAGCTTCTAATATTTGTTCCTCAATCCACTCTCCGGTTTCATCTTTACTAAACACATAAGCAGCGCCCACCCAATAATCATTTTCTTGAGGATCATGTTTAGCTGCTCCTATAATAATTGTTCCATTGCTTATATCCACCATTTTACCAAACACATCTTGCCCCACTCGATCAGATCCTTTTAGTTTTTTAACTTTCACCCATTGATCACTAAGAGCATCCTTTTCAAATACATATACTGACCCCGTTCTGGGCAAGTACTCTCCATTTAACCATTCGCTAGTATTTAAAGCACCTACTAAAATTACGCCTTCTTTTATTTTTACAGGAAAACCAAATTGCTCACCACTAACACGTTCGTCTCCCCCATGTATTAACTGATGTTCTTTCCATATTCCATCTGTATCCCTTTTGTAAACCATAGCGACCCCAAGCTGAGTAGATCTGTTACTATTAGGGTCTTCGGGATCATCCATATCTTCCCCCGTTATGCCTACCACGGCATATTCGCCTTCTATAGAAACCATGACTCCAAAATGATCAGAATACCATCGGTGTTCTTGAACCAGTTTTTGTTTAAAACGCCACACACCTTCTTCTTTTTCATAAATATATGCGGCACCTGCGTATTGAATAGGGTTTTCCTCATTAACATCATAGGCTTCGCCGTAGGCTCCAACAATAGCGTAATCACCACTAATACCAACAGATCCACCAAAATATTGATTACTACGTCTAATGGAAGGAGCAAGCTTAACTGTTTCAGTAAAGTCTTGAGCAAATAAAAATGCAGAAGAAGTAACACAAAAGAAGAATAGCATCTTCCTTATAGTAGTTATGAGCATAGGTGGTTTAACTTTAAGTTCCTGAGCTTTGGGGCTTAGAATATTTAACTTTTCTTAATAAAGTAGCCAAATATATTATATGTGAGCACGAGAAAAAAGCAATTCTTTAACTTTTTTTTAAGAAACGATTTGACTTAGATTACTTAAAAGAATAAATGTATTCGTAAATAGTCAGTGATTTAAGGTTATCCATTTAAACATGTTGAAACAATAATTAAATATAGATCCAATAAAAGGTTTTTAAATAAAATTAATTTCACCCTGTAATAATTGTTTAAAACAAACAAATACTATATAATTTATACTTAACTTTATAAAATGTATTAATACATTTTAGATCTTTGATATATACTACTTTTTTGATGATTTTTGACCATAAATGGTCATTTTTAGATAACATATTCGTCCTATAACTCGTTGAATATGTTATTAATTTGGCCACAATAATTACTATCCGTTTGGGATGCTACAACCTAACAGACATAAAGACTCTAAATCCTATAGGTACGGCTTCCAG